>JAFADF010000013.1:0-92776 GCA_023425145.1 Actinomycetes bacterium
TGACTTCCTGCTTCCGATCCCCGCCCCACCGAGGTGGTTTGGTAGGAGCATTTCTAGTCCGCCGTCCACCACTGTGCAAGAGGAATTCCGGAACGAATTCCACCAATTTCGCCGACCTCGGCGTGTCATCGGCATGTCGAGTGACAAAAGAGACAAAAGGGCTTTCGACTCAGCCGATCAGCCACTGAGTGGTGGCCAGGTACTCCTCACCGGGGCGGAGCACGGTGCTGGGGAAGTTCGGATGGTTCGGCGCGTCCGGGAAGCCCTGGGTCTCCAGGGCGATGCCTGCCCGGCGCGGGTACGGCTGCCCGGACGTCCCCGGCTCACCGGCGAAATGCTCGCCGCCGTAGACCTGGATCGCCACCTGATCGCTGCAGATGGTCAGGGTCAGACCGTCGCTGCCGACCAGACGGCAGTGCTCGCGCATGCCGGCGCCGTCCACCACGAAGTTGTGATCGAAGCCGCCGTTGCGGGTGATGCTCTCCGCCTCGGCCTGCTCGCGGGCGGCACCGAACAGCGGACCGGACCGGAAGTCGGCCGCAGAGCCGGCCACCTCGCGGATCTCGCCGGTGGGGATCCCGTCGTCGTGGTTGGGGGTGTAGGCGCTGGCATAGACGAACAGGCGATGCTCGTTGGTGTCGTGGCCGCCCTCGCCGTCGAGGTTGAAGTAGGGGTGGGTGGTCAGGTTGATCACAGTGGGGGCGTCCGTGGTGGCCCGGTAGGTGACCTGTGCGCCGCCGGGAATCAGCTCGTAGCGGGCGCTGATCACTGCCGTCCCGGGGTAGCCCTGATCGCCATCGACGCTGGTCAGCCGGAACTCGACGAAGTCCTCACCGCGGTCGGCGACGTCCCACAGTCGGGTGCCGAAGCCGTCCGGGCCGCCGTGCAGCTGGTTGACGCCCTCGTTGGCGGCCAGTTCGTAGTCGACTCCGTCCAGGCTGAACCGGGCCTTCGCGAGCCGGTTGGCGAAGCGTCCCACCGTCGCGCCGAGATAGCCCGGATTGTTGGCGTAGTCGGCCAGTTCCGGGTGGCCGAGCAGGATGTTGCGCCAGCCATCGTCGACGGCCACCTCAAAGCGGCGGACGGTGGCACCAACGGGCAGGAGCTCAAGCCGAACGGCGTCGTTGGCGAGCAGGATCGGGGCATCAGCGGGGATCATGGCCGCAACGCTACGCCGAGACGGCCCCCAGATCGTTCACAGCTCGTCGGTTGGCTCGAAAGCCGCCGCATCGGCCGAGCCGTGCGGTTCGATGGCGGCACCGCGGACGTGTCCGCGCCACAGCCACCAGGCCAACAGGGTGAAGGCCAGGGCGCTTGCGGCAAGCGACCACAGCGAGAAGCCGAGCAGCGGGGCCAGGACGCCGGCGATCACGGCATTGGCCAGCAGGGAGACGAAGGACTGCACCGACGAGGCCGAACCGCGGGACGCCGGGAACAGGTCGAGCATCGCCAAGGTGATGATCGGGAAGGTCAGCGCCACCCCGAAGGTGTACAGCGGCAGCGGCAGGATCGCCCAGGGCAGGCCCTGGGTCGCGGGAATCAGCGCCAGGGTCAGGTTCAGCACGCCGGCCCCGGTGCTGGTCAGGTAGCCGATCCGGGCGATCTGCGCTCCGGTGACCCGTCCGGCCAGCCGTCCATTCAGCCAGGAGCCGACCATCATGCCGCCGATCAGCGGGACGAACAGGATCCAGAAGTCCTGAGCGCCCAGGCCGAGAAGCTTGACCACGAACAGTTGGGCCGCCGAGATGTAGAGGAACTGGCCGGCGAAGTTGGCCATGCCGCCGAAGGCCAGCCGGCGGCCGTCCCGATTGCGCCAGACCCCGGCCAGTCCGGCCAGCAGGGCGGGCGCGTTGAACGGCGAGCGGCGCTCCCGCGGATGGGTCTCCGGCATGGCGAACAGCACCAGCGCCAGGATCACCAGGCCGAAGCCGGCCAGGAACCAGAAGATCAGCCGCCAGTTGCCGACGCCGAGCAGCAGACCGCCGATCACCGGGGCGAGCGCCGGGGCCAGCGCGAAGATCATGGCGATCTGACTCATCGTCCGCTGGGCCTGAGCGTCGGCGAACACGTCGCGAACCATGGCCCGGCTGACGATCTGACCGGCCCCCGCACTGAACCCCTGGATCACTCGGAAGAACAGCAACACCCCGAGCCCGGGGGCCAGCGCCGAGCCGACCGCGGCCAGCACGTAGACCACCATGCCGACCACGATCACCGGCTTGCGGCCCAGGGCGTCCGACAGCGGGCCGTGCAGCAGGCTCATCAGGGCGTAGGAGAGCAGGTAGATGCTGATGATCTGCTGCAGCGCGAACTCTGAGGCGCCCCACTCGGCCTCGAGGGCGGAGAACGCGGGGAAGATCGTGTCGACCGAGAACGGCCCGATCATGCCCAGGCCGCCGAGAAGTGTGAGGAAGATCCACTTCGGGCCGGTGAGCGTTGTCAGTTTCGGACTCGGCTGCGCAGTGGACATCACGTCATTCTCTCACCGCTCGGCGGTCGTGGCGGACCACCACCATCTGTGTGCGACGGCCTGCGGAGGCTGACTTGCGGGGCCGATCGCGGCGGGCCGGCGCGGGCAGACCATCCTCGAACGTGGTGGTCGGGTTGCTGGGTTGGTGCGGTCGGGTGGGGCGTGGGTGTTCCTTGAGGTTCTTCGAACGGTCTGCCCGAGCCGGCTGTTGCCGTGCTCTGTCGTGGCTGTGTGATGGCCTGCTGGGTGGTGCTGCTGGGGCTGACCTGCGGGCCGGCGCGGGCAGACCATCCTCGAACGTGGTGGTCGGGTTGCTGGGTTGGTGCGGTCGGGTGGGGCGTGGGTGTTCCTTTAGGTTCTTCGAACGGTCTGCCCGCGCCGGCCGTCCCCTTGTGAACCAGCCAGCGGAATATGCTCGGCGGATGACGTCACCCCTCGACATCTGCTTCGTGTCCATGCACACCTCGCCGGCGAACCTGCCTGGCTCCGGGGATGCCGGCGGTATGAACGTCGTCGAGCGCGCCCAGGCCGTCGCTCTGGCGGAGCTGGGGCATCGGGTGCGCCTGGTCACCCGACGTGCAGCCCCGGACGACCCGGACCAGCTCGAGCTGGCCCCCGGCGTCACCCTGCATCACCTGGACGCCGGGCCGGCTGCAGTGCTGCCGAAGAGCCAGATCGACGACCACCTGGACGAGTTCTCGGCCAACCTGGCCCGGCTGGCGCCGGCTTCGATCATTCACTCCCACCACTGGATGTCCGGGGTGGCCGCACTCCCGGTGGCCCGGGCCTGGGGCGTCCCGCACGTGCAGAGCTACCACTCGGTGGCCGCGCTGCCCGGCTCGGCGCTAGCCGCAGGCGAGCCCCCCGAGTCGCCGCGTCGAGTGCCCGGTGAAGCCCTTGTCGCAGCCGAATCGGACGCCGTCGTGGCCATCTCCGCGGCCGAAGCTCGGACGGTGATCGAGCGCTGCGGGGCCGAGCCTGACCGGGTCCACATCGTCTCGCCGGGCGTCGATCAGGAGTTGTTCCGTCCGCTGGCTCCCGGCGAGAGGCGCTGGCGTCCCGATGGCGCAGCCGACGTCGAGCGGCGCGGCTACCTGCTGTTCGCCGCGCGGTTCCAGCCGCTGAAGGGTCCTGACCTGGCAATTCGGGCGCTCGCCGAGCTGGAGGCGGACCTGCGTCCTCACCTGCTGGTGGCCGGCGACACCTCGCCCGACTTCGCCAGCTACGACGCCGAACTGCATTCCCTGGTCTCCCGGCTCGGTCTGTCCGAGCTCGTCCACTTCGTCGGGCCGCAACCGCGTCCGGCCCTGGCCGAGCTGATGCGCTCGGCGTTGGTGGTGCTGGTGCCGTCCCATTCGGAGACCTTCGGCTTGGTCGCCCTGGAGGCCGCGGCCAGCGGCACCCCGGTGATCGCCGCAGCGGCCGGCGGATTGCGCGAGGCGGTCGCTCACGGAGAGACCGGTCAGCTGATGGATTCCCGCGAGCCCGAGGATTGGGGACGGGCGCTGCACCGGCTGCTCACCGAGCCCGGCCTGCGAGAGCGGATGGGGACCGTGGCCCGCGTGCACGCACGGCGCTTCGAGTGGCGCTGGGCCGGCCACCGGCTGGCGGCGCTCTACGCCGAGCTGCTGGATCGTTGAGGGGCTGATCGTGCGAATCGCGCCGGGTCTGCGGGTGGTGTTCCTGCACGCCCATCCCGATGACGAAACCCTGGCCACCGGCGCGCTGATCGCCGAGCTGGTTGCCACCAACCCGGCGCTGGTCGTCACGGCGACCCGCGGCGAGCGGGGCGAGATCGTGCCCGGGGTGCTCCCCGTCGCCACCTCGCCGGAGCGGCTGACCAGCGTCCGACAAGCTGAGCTGGCCGCGGCGCTGGCGGCGCTCGGGGTGCGCGAGCACTGCTTCCTCGGCAGTCCGCCGGCCCGGACGCCCGGACGCCCACCGCGGGCGTATCGCGACTCCGGGATGACCTGGATCCGTCCGGGTCTGGCCGGTCCGGCTGCCGATGCTGAGCCATCGAGCCTGGCCCTGGCCGGGGCGGACGAACCCGCGGACGACCTGGCCGCGCTGCTGGCCGGCTGGCGAGCCGACCTGGTGCTCAGCTACGCCGCTGACGGCGGCTACGGCCACCCCGACCATGTCGCCTGCCACGTCATTGCGGGGCGCGCTGCTGCGCTGGTCGGTCTGCGTTGCGCCGAGTTCGGCACCGGGCCGGCCCCCGACGGCGCGTCCGGCTATGACTATCCGCAGCGGCTGGACGCCGTCCGCGCTGCTCTGGACGGCTATCGCACCCAACTGACGCGTGTCGCTGATCAGGTGATTCACGTCGGCGGTCAGCGGGAACCGGTGGTCACCTCCGGCTGGCTGCGCGAGGTGCCGCGTCCCTGAGCTTCCGGGAACCTCACCGGGGTGCGAGATGGGTGCGAGCGTGATCGGGCCGAGTTGCCGGGAATGGACGTGTTCGACGAGTTGGGACGTAACAGGAACCGTCCCCTTTCGTCCCGCGGGGCGTTCGCCGCGACGGAGAGGCGGGCGATGGGTCGGTAGGCTTCCGGGCGTGATCAAGCACATCGTGATGTGGCGCTTCGCCGACCAGGCCGAAGGCGCCGACAAGGCGACGAACCTGCAGATCGTCCGCGACCGGCTAGCCGCACTCGATGGCCTGGTGCCCGGGCTGCGGAAGCTCGAGCCGGTGATTCCGGACGCCCTCGAGCACGACTACGACCTGGTCCTCTACTCCGAGTTCGACTCGGTGGAGGCGCTGAAGGCCTACGCCGTCCATCCTGATCACCAGGCGGTTGCCGGGTTCATCGCGAAGGTGCGCACCGAGCGCGCCTGCGTCGACTACGAGGTTTAGCGCCGACCTGTCGCGAGAGCCTCCGCCGCGGTGGGGGTATTCAGCGGGCTGGGACGTAACAGGAACCGTCCCCTTATGTCCCACTCGGCGGGTTGGGACGTAACGCCGAACCGTCCCCTTGTGCCCCAGGACGAGGGTTTTTGGGCAACCGACGGCGGCGGAACGGCCAGTTCACGGTCATTCACGGGGACTCGACAGCCAGACCTTGGCCGTGCCTTGCCAGCGGCGGTTCTACCATTGGGCGAGTGCACCGCACGGCGTGACCGGCGGGCCCGTTCTGATCTGGAGGATGTATGGAACCGGTTAGCCGTCGCGCCGCCCTGGTGGGCACCGCTGGAGTCGTCGGAGCAGTCGTGGTCGGATGCGCGGTGGACAAGCCGCAGCAGAGCACGTCGCCGACCGCAGCCGGCACCGGCGCCGCTCCCGGAACCACGCAGCCCAGCGCCACCCCGACCGCCCCGGTCGACACCACCCCGCGCTGGCCGCTGACCGGCAAGCCGCTGGACAACCCGGACGACGCCAAGAAGGTCGTCGTGGTGGTCAAGGTCCCCGACAACAAGGGCGAACACCCGCAGGCCGGACTCAATGAGGCCGACATCGTCTACGTGCAGATGGACGGCTACCCGGCCATCGTCGGCAAGACCAGCACCCGGCTCGTCCCGGTCTTCCACACCACCTACGCCGAGAAGGTGGCCCCGGTTCGCTCGATGCGTCCGGTGGACGCCCCGATGCTCAGCCCGATGACCGCGATCATCGGCAGCACCGGTGCCTACACCTGGGTGCTGAAGTACCTTGCCGCGTTCAAGGACTACCTGATCAGCACCAAGCAGTACATGACCACCAAGGGCACCGGCGCCTTTTCGATCGATCCCAAGCGGGTGCGCACCCTGAACGGCCGCAAGTTCTACGACCGGGCAGTCGCCTGCCACCCGGCCAAGCTGGCCAAGCTGGCCACCAAGTTCACCGACGGCCCGCAGCAGAACTACCTGCCCTGGGCAGCCTCCGATGACGAGGTGAGCACCAACAACGGCAAACCGGCCACCACCATCACCGTGCCCTGGAAGAAGGGCGACACCTACTCGATGAGCTACTCCTGGAGCGCCAAGGACAAGCGCTACCTGCGCAGCATGCCGTGGGGCAAGCACATCCTGGAGGACGGTGAGCGGGTCTGGTGCGACAACGTCCTGGTGATCCGGGCCAAGCAGGTCTTCGGCAAGATCAACACCTCCGGCAAGATCTGGTTCACCGGCCACCTCGAGCCGATCCACGAGATCATCAACGCCACCGGCACCTTCTACTACGCGGCCGACGGCAAGTACGTCCAGGGCACCTGGACGAAGGGCGCAGTCAACGAGGTGTTCCAGTTCACCCTCGAGGACGGAACCCCGCTGAAGATGGCTCCGGGCCGCACCTTCATCGAGCTGCCCAACCTGAACGCGAACGTGCGCTTCAAGGGCTGATGCCGATCCCATCCATACCGGGGCGCAGCTGCGTCCCGGTATGCCATGCTCTTGGCAGCGAAGGGAGGGTCCATGGTCGAGCCCGACGAGGCCGCGCAGGCCGGTGAGGCGAAGAAGCGGATCCTCTTCCTGTTCTCTGACACCGGCGGCGGGCACCGTTCGGCCACCGAGGCGATGATCGAGGCACTCGACTTGGAGTTCCCCGGACGCTTCGAGTCGAAGATGGTCGACTTCTTCCGCGACTACTACCCGCGTCCGCTGAGCTATGCGCCCGAGATCTACCCGCCGATCTCCCGGCTGCCGCAGGCCTGGGGTTTCTCCTTCAAGGCCTCGGACGGACGGGCCCGCTCCGATGCGGTGAACCAGATCGCCTACCCCTACGTCCGTCGAGCTGCCCAGCGGCTGGTCCGGGAGAACCCGGCCGACCTGATCGTGTCGGTGCATCCCCTGGTCAACACCACTTTGGCGCGGGCAATGAAGGACTCCCCGCGGCCCTACATCACCGTGGTCACCGACCTGGTTTCGACCCATGCATTCTGGTTCGATCGTCGGGCCGACCTGGTGGTGGTCGGTACCGACCAGGCCAAGGCCAAGGCGATCAGCTACGGCATTCCCGAAGGGAACCTGCGCGTGATCGGGTTGCCGGTCGCCGACCGGTTCAACCAGCCGCTGGCCGACCGGGCCGGCTGGCGCACCGAACGCGGCTGGGGCAATGAACGTCCGGTGATCCTGCTGGTCGGCGGCGGGGACGGGATGGGCCCGCTGAAGCGAGTGGCCAAGGCCATCAACGACGCCGAACTCCATGCGTCCCTGGTGGTGGTCTGCGGCCGCAATGCCGAGCTCAAGGCCGACTTGGAGGCCGTCGACTGGAAGATCCCGGCGCACCTGTACGGCTTCACCACCGAGATGCCTCAGTTCATGGCGGCCGCCGACATGCTGGTCACCAAGGCCGGCCCAGGCACGATCAGCGAAGCCTTCATCTCCAAGCTGCCGCTGGTGCTCTACGCCCGGCTGCCCGGCCAAGAGGACGGCAACGTCACCTATGTCGAGGAGCTGCAGGCCGGCGTCTGGGCGCCGCACCCGCGTGAGGTCGTCGAGGCATTGCGCACCTGGGTGGACGATCCGGCGGCCCGAGCCGCCGCTTCGCAGGCCAGCGCCAAGGCCGCTCGGCCACAGGCCGCCCGCGAGATCGCCCGGCTGATCGCCGACCAGGTGGGCATCCTCGACTGAGGGCTGCGGGTGCGGGCTAACCTCGAAGGCTGGAGGATGAATCAGTTGGACGAGACAAAGACCGAAGGCCAGACCGACGGTAAGCCACGCCGTGCCCCGATCGAGCTGACGTTTTCGCTGCCGCAGCTGGCCGGTGGCGCGTTGGCTGCGGCGACAGCGGCGGCGATCGGAGCCCAGCTCGGCGTCGCCGGAACCATTGTCGGGGCGGCCGTGGCCAGTCTGGTCGGCGGCATCGCTGGAACCTTGTACAGCGCCGGCCTGGACCGCACCCACCGGACGGTGAGTACCGCGATCTCCAAGAGGCGCGCGATCCTCCTGCAACCGGACGTGGCCGCCGAGGATCAGACCTTGCTGCTGCCATCCGCGGAGGCTGCCGGGCAGCCGTCCGAACGCCCGGACGACACCCTGATCGATCTGCCGCCGGTGCCGGGCGAGCCGGAGCCGTCCGGCACCCCGAAGCGCAGGACGCGATTGTGGGTGATGGTGGCGATCAGCACGGTGGCGATCTTCGTCCTGGCCCTGGCCGCGATCAGCCTGCTCGAGCTGGGCCTTGGCCGGGCCCTGGACGGCGGCAGCGGCACCACGGTGGGCCAGGTGGTTCGGCCGCCGGCGGCCAGCCCGTCCGTCCCGACCTCGACGCCGACACCGACACCGACGCACAGCGGGACCTCGGAGCCGACCGCGACCCCGACCCAAAGCCCGACCGAGACGGCCACGCCGAGCGCCACGCCCACCGGGCCGAGCCCGTCCGCGACTCCGACCAGCACCCCCACCGAATCCACGCCGACTTTGCCGGCCACCGCGGACCCGGGGAGCAGCCCAACTGCGTAGGCCCGGTTCGGCGGCGCGCCGCGGTGGCGGTTGAGCTCTGCGGATCAGCGCCTATGGTGGGCTGAGTGAGGATAGGTCTGCTGGTTGCCAGTCTGGTGAGTGTGATAGCGATCGGAACGCAACCGGCGGTGGCTTCACGGGCGTCCGCCGACGCCGCTGCACCAGGGCAGTCCGCCCCGATCGCCACCCCGCTGACCAGTCGAAGCACGATGCGCGCACACCTGGTGCCCGACGGCTTCGACCAGCCGACTCCGCCGGTCGATGCGGCCCCGCAGCCGCCGAGCACCAACCCGCCCTCCGCTGGTGGCGGTGGCGGTTCGTCCCGGGGCTCGGTGGACTGCCGCCGGCACAAGTGCATCGCCCTCACCCTGGACGACGGGCCGAGCCCGCAGACCCACCTGATCCTGGACGAGCTGGCCACCCTGAAGGCGCCGGCCACCTTCTTCGTGGTCGGACGACAGACCGCCCACTACGCCAAAGAGTTGCGCCGAATGGTGGCCGACGGCCACACCATCGGCAACCACTCGTGGAGCCACCCGTGGTTCTGGAAGTTGAGCCCGTCCGCGATGCGCACCGAGCTGGACAAGACCGACGCCGCGATTCGCAAGCTCACCGGCGTTGAGCCGCACTACCTGCGTCCGCCCTACGGAAACGTCAACGGCGCCGTCCGAAAGGCCGCCAAGAGCCGTGGCCTGGCCATCGTCGACTGGAGCATCGACCCGCAGGACTGGAAGGACCGCAACACCAAGGTGGTGGTCAAGCGGGTGGTCGCCGCGGCCCGGCCCGGCGCGATCATCCTCAGCCACGACCTCTACCCGACCACCCGCAAGGCCATCGGGCCGATCATCACCCAGCTTCGAGCCAAGGGCTACGTCTTCGTCTCTTTGGACGATCTTCTGGGCCACACCCGTCCCGGGAAGCTCTACCGGCAGCGCTGAGGCTCAGGGAGTCGCCGGGCTGTGGGGTGACTCGGCGGCGTGATCCTCGGCGCGAACTCGCTTCGCGATCCGGCTCAGTGCCACATCGGTCACGCCCAGGAAGCTGGCCAGGTCGCGCTGGGTGACGCGCTGCACCAGCCCGGGCTGGTCGGCCAGCAGGGAGCGATAACGCTGCTCGGGCGTGCTGCGAAGCCAGCCGATATCCACCTGCAAGGTGGTGGCGTGCATCAAGGCCAGCATGCCCAGCAGCCGTGACCACTGCAGGTGTTGGACGGTCAGGTGTTCGACGACCCGGAACGAGACCCGCAGCACGAAGCTCGACTCGATGGCCACCAGGGTGTGCAGGCTCTGCTGGTCGATCACCGAGCGCAGAGTCTCCGAGCGGGGGTGCAGGCCGCGGCTGACCACACGCCGGATCCCCTCGGCCCCCATCGCGCTCAGCGGCGCCACCACGTCCCCCTCCTCAGGGAAGAAGACGGTGGTCAGCCGACCGTCCGGGAGGCGGAGCTGAGCCTTGAACAGGCCGCTCTGGACGAAGTACAGGTAGGGGTGCACCTCGCCGGCCGAGAACAGCGTTGCGCCCGGGTCCAACCGGAAGAGGCGGACGTTGCTGGCGAACAAGTCCCATTGCGGCAATTCACCACCGGCGTAGGCCTCAAGTAATAGCCGCAGGCTCCGCATGGCGTGGGCACTGGCGGCGTTCTCGGTTATCATCTGCTCCGTCTTTGGAAAATCCGTGCTGATCGCCGACCGCCGGGGTAGGGGATTCCCCATTGATCAGGGTCAACGGTTGATGCCTGAGTCTTGACAAAGGTTAGCTCGGCAATGGCCGCTGCGCGACCCGATCTGGCACGGTGATGGCTGTACCTAGCGGGGTAATCGTGATCACCCCGGTACCGGGCAGGGGAGTCCCAGATACCGGGAGACCGCGTCAGCAACGCCGGATCGATAGGAACGCCGACCTCGGTTGGCCCTGGCCGATCCGGCGTTGCGCGTTACGAGCGGGGCTTTCTAGGGTCTGAACCTGACAGGTTGCGGACAACTTGCGCTCGGATGCTGAGTGGCAGTTGTCAGTATCTGAGGATGTGGTGTTCACTTTTGCTTAGGGGGGACAAAGCCGGTTGCCGCTACTAGGGGGACTGGCTTTGAACATATGGCTCTCAGGGCTGATGGTGGCAGTTGCGAGTGGCGGCTTGCGACGTCATCGGGTCCTGAGTTGCGAACTGAGCTCGGCTCCCCAAACAGAGCTTGTTCGCAGGCGGGCGTCCGGACGTGTCCGGGCGCCCGTCGGGCTTTCTGCTCAGGATTCGAACCGGTAACCCACGCCGGGCTCGGTGATGAAATGCACCGGATGGGCCGGATCAGCCTCGAGTTTGCGGCGTAGTCCGGCGAAGTAGACCCGCAGATAATTCGTCTCCTTGGCATATCCGGGACCCCACACCTCGGCCAGAAGCTGGCTGCCGGGCACCAGGGTGCCCGGCCGACGGACCAGAATCTCCACCAGATGCCATTCGGTGGGAGTGAGTCGCACCGGGCTCCCGTTGCGAGTGGCCCGCTTCGCTGCCAGGTCGATCTCGAAGCTCTCCGTACGAACGATCGCCGCGGCCGCCTCGCCGCCGTCGGTGCGGCGCAAGGTGGCCCGGATCCGGGCCACCAGTTCGTCCATGCCGAACGGCTTGGTGACGTAGTCGTCGGCGCCGGCATCCAGCGCGCGCACCTTCTCCGCCTGGGCGTCGCGGGCCGACAGCACGATGATCGGGATCTGGGTCCAGCCGCGCAGGCCGCTGATCACGTCCACCCCGTCCAGGTCGGGAAGGCCGAGATCGACGATGGCCAGATCCGGCGGGGCGGCGGCCGCCGCGCGCAGCGCCGTGGTGCCGTCCGGGACCGCCTCGACCTGGTAGTGCCGGGCGGTCAGGTTGATGGTCAGCGCCCGGCGCAGCGCCGGCTCGTCCTCGACGATCAGCAGTCGCGGCATCAGGCCACCTCGAGAGTCACGGTCATGGTCAGTCCGCCGCCGCGGGTCGGCGACGCCACCAGGGTGCCACCCATCGCCTCGGTGAACCCCTTGGCGATGGCCAGGCCTAGGCCGACACCGTTGGTCACCCGGTCGCCGAAATGCTGGAACGGGGCGAACATCTCGGTCAGCCGCCGTGCGGACACCCCCGGGCCGTGGTCGATCACCCGGATCACACCGCGGCCGTTCTCGACGGCTGCGGTGACTTCCACCGGTGCCTCATGGCCATGCCGGGTGGCGTTGTCGATCAGATTGGCCAGGACCCGCTCCAGCAGCCCGGCGTCGGCGCGCAGCAGCGGCAGATCATCGGGGAGCTCCAGACTGATCCAGCTCTGGCCAGGGGCCAGGACGCCGGCCAGGACGTCCAGCAGGTCGGTCGGGGCCGGATGCACCGACACGGCACCGGCCTGCAGCCGGCTGGCGTCGAGCAGGTTGGAGATGATCGCGTTCAGGCGTCCGGCATGCTCGGAGATGGCGGCCAGCAGCTCGGCCCGATCGGTGTCGGACAACTCGATGTCGGTCTGCTCGAGGGTGGACGCGGCCGCGGTGATCGCCGCCAGCGGGTTGCGTAGGTCGTGCCCGACCGCCGCCAGCAGACTGGCCCGCAGCTCGTCGATCTTGGCCAGCTCCTCGGCCCGGCGGGCCTGCTCGGCCAGCCGTTGCGCCTGCCACAGGCGTCCGGTGGTCTGGGCCAGAGCGTCCAGCAGGCTCCGGTCCTGGCCGAGCCGTTCGGGGCCGCTGAGCTCCAGCCGACGGCCGCCACCGGCGTCCACACTGAGCAGGTGATCGTCGGGACCGGGCTCCCCGGACGCCGCCAGCACCTGGTCACCTTCGAGCAGTGCGGCCTGGTTGGCGCCGTACACATCACGAGCTTCCGACAAGGCGCGTTCCACCGAATCCGGACGAGTGGCCCGGTTGGCCAGGCCGGTCAGCCAGGCCGCCTCGATCCGGCCGCGCTCGGCCCGTCCGGTGGCTCGGGCGGACGCCTCGGTGCCGATCCCGACCCCGACCGCGACCGCGGCGAAGACCGCGAGGTCGACGATCTCGCTGGGGTTCTGCACCCACAGCGAGCCGTACGGCGGGGTGAAGAAGAAGTTCGCCAGGCCCAGGCTGAGCAGCGAGGCGGCGACGGCGGGGATCACCCCACCGACGGCAGAGGCTGCGACCGCCACCAGGATGAACAGCAGCAGGACGGTGTCCAGGCGCAGGTCGTTGCGCATGCCGATCAAGCACGCGGTCAGCAGCGGTGCACCGATCGCGGCGACCGCGAGCCCATAGAGTCGACGCCGCCCGGACAGTCGACCTCCGGCGGCGCCAGCCTCCCCCAGCTGCTGGCTCACCTCACAGAGCTTGCCAGATTCTCCTCGCGGGCGCCCTGAGCGGCGCCGGTCGACGGTTCACCAACCGAGGGCACGGGCCGAGCCGACGACGGCGCGTCCGATTGGGGCGGACGTGCCGGCGGCTCGGCACCGGCCCCCGGTCGCCTCAGCCGATAAGGCTCGGCCGAGGTGAGCTGGTAGGGCACGCTGGTGACCATCACGCCGGGCATGAAGAGCAGCCGGGTCTTCAGCCGCAGGGCGCTCTGGTTGTGCAGGATCGCCTCCCACCAACGACCTACCACGTATTCGGGAATGAACACCTGGACGACATCGCGTGGGCCGATGTGGATCCGATCCAGGTAGCTGAGCACCGGCTCGACCAGATCGCGGTACTCCGAGGACACGATGCTCAGCGGCACCGGAATGTCGCGGGTCGCCCAGTCCTCGATCAGCTTGGCCGTGCGGGCCGCATTGGTGTCCACCCGCAGCGCGGTGATCGTGGACGGGTGAATGGCCCGGGCGAAGGCGAGCGCCTTCAGCGACGGCTCGTTCAGCTGGCTGATCAGCACCACGGCGTGGATCCGGCTCGGCAGGATGATGCCGGCCGCCTTGGGCTGCAGCTGGTGCGAGACCCGTTCGTAGTGCCGATGAATCCGGAACATCACGAACACCAGCAGCGGCATGGCGATCACCACCAGGTAGGCGCCATGGGTGAACTTGGTGATCAGGACGATCACCAGGACCACCGCGGTGGCCAGGGCCCCGATCGCGTTGATGATGGCCGAGGCGATGTGGTTGGGCGTCCAGCCGTGTTCGCGAGCCTGGCGACGCCAGTAGATGACCATGCCCAGCTGGCTCAGGGTGAACGACACGAATACGCCGAGGATGTACAGCTGGATCAGCTTGGTGACCGACCCGCCGAAGACGACGATCAGGGTCGCGGCGGTCGCGGCGAGGATCACGATGCCATTGCTGAACACCAGCCGGTCGCCACGGCGGGTCAGCTGCTTGGGCAGGTAGCGGTCCTCGGCCAGGATCGAGCCGAGAATCGGGAAGCCGTTGAAGGCGGTGTTGGCGGCCAGAGCCAGGATCAGGGTGGTGAAGCCCTGGACGGCGAAGAAGCCGAAGCTGTTGTTGCCGAAGATGGCCGCGGCGAGCTGAGCCAGCACCGTCCGCTGGACGTAGCCGTCCGGCACTCCGGTGAGGTCATGGAGGCTGTCGGCGATGTGCACGCCCGCGCTGGTGGCCAGGAACGACAGTCCCACCATCATCGTGATGCTCAGGATCGCCATCGCGATCAAGGTGAGGGCGGCGTTGTGGCTCTTCGGGGTCCGGAAGGTCGGGACGCCGTTGGAGACCGCTTCGACGCCGGTCAGCGAAGTACACCCAGAGGCGAAGGCGCGCAGCAGCAGGATCACCAAGGCGGCGCCGGACGGGCTCAAGCCGGTGAACCCGAAGGAGGCCGACTCCGCGACCGGGGCGTGGCCCTGGAGCATCTGCCAGAAGCCGGCCCCCAGCATCACGAAGACGCTGAGGATGAAGCCATAGGTGGGGATGGCGAACGCCGTCCCCGACTCCCGGACGCCGCGCAGGTTCATCAGCATCAGCACCGCGATGAAGCCGATGCACAACGCCACGGTGTACGCGTGGAGTTCGGGGAAGGCCGAGACGAGGTTCTCCACGCTGGCGGCGATCGACACCGCGACGGTCATCACGTAGTCGACCATCAGCGCGGCCGCGGCGACCAGTGAGGCCGTCCGGCCCAGGTTCGCCTTGCTGACCGCGTAGGCGCCGCCGCCGTCGGGGTAGGCGTAGCAGGTCTGCCGGTAGGACAGCGTCACCAGCCCGAGCAGGCCGACCACGACGATGGCGATCCACGGAGTCGCCAGCACCGCCGTGGCGCCGCCGAGGGCCAGCACCAACAGGATCTCCTGGGTGGCGTACGCGTTGGAGGAGATCGGGTCGGAGCAGTAAACGGGCAGGGCCAGCCGCTTGGGCAGCAAGGTCTCGTGCATCTGCGCAGACCGCATCGGGTTGCCGACCAGCAGCCGCTTCGGGGCCCGGAATCCAATAGTCACCAGACCAGCGAACTCCTGGTCGCGCGCGCCGATGCGCATCCTTGACGCAACCTTTGCGCCGACCCGGTGAACCTTTACGCGTCCTTTACGCCTGCCCGGAGCACACCCCAAAGCGGGGGCCCTTCGACCCCTCGACAAGCTCGGGGCAGGCGGGGCTCAGGGACCGGCGGCGGAGGCGATAGCGTGGGGCCGAAGGAGAACCATGCGGGCACTAGTGAAGACGGCCCCCGGGCCGGGGCTGGAACTGATCGACGTTCCGGAGCCGAACTGTGGGCCGGGTCAGGTGAAGCTGCGGGTGCTGCGCGCCGGGCTGTGCGGCACCGACCTGCATCTGGAGTCGTGGGACGACTGGGCGGCCAGCACCGTCCGTGCGCCGTTGACGATTGGCCACGAGTTCTACGGCGAGGTCGTCGAGATCGGTGCGGACGTCACCGGAGTCAGCATCGGTGACCGGGCCTCCGGTGAGGGGCACATCGTGTGTGGCAACTGCCGCAACTGCCGTGCCGGACGCCGCCACGTGTGCATCAACACCGTCGGGCTCGGGGTGAACACCAACGGCGCTTTCGCCGACTATGTGGTGATCCCGGCCACCAACCTGTGGCGCCAGCCCGACTTCATCGACCCTGAGCTGGGCGCCATCTTCGATCCGCTGGGCAACGCCACCCACACCGCGCTGCAGTGGCCGGTGGTCGGCGAGGACGTCCTGGTCACCGGGGCCGGGCCGATCGGGGTGATGGCTGCCGCGATCGTCCGCCACGCCGGGGCCAAGCATGTGGTGGTCTCCGACCTGAGCGACTATCGGCTCGGCCTGGCCAAGGCGGCCGGCGCCGACCTGTGCGTGAACGTCGGCAAGACCCGGATCGCCGATGCCCAGCGCGATCTGGGCATGCGGGAAGGGTTCGACATCGGCCTGGAGATGTCCGGGGCATCGTCCGCGGTCACCGAGATGCTGGCCAACCTCAACCACGGCGCCAAGGTGGCAATGCTGGGCCTGCCGAAGGACCCTTACCCGATCGACTGGGGACGAGTGATCACCCACATGATCACGATCAAGGGCATCTACGGACGGGAGATGTTCGAGACCTGGTACCTGATGAGCTCGATGCTGGCCAGCTCGTCCGTCCTTGCCGATGCCATTCGCTCGGTGATCACCCACCGGTTCGCCGCGCAGGATTGGGCCCAGGCCTTCGCCACCGCACGCAGTGGCGAGTGCGGAAAGGTGATCCTCGACTGGAGCTGAGCGACGTCCGTCCGTTCGCCGGACGGCTACGCCGGCCCCGCCTCGGCTGCGTCCACCTGGCCGTGGGACAGCGGGTCGGTGTGATCCCGGGCCGCCCGCATGGCCCGGCGTCCGGACGGCAGCAGCAGGGCGATGGCCGCAACGACAAGGGTGGTCAGGCCGGACATGATCAGCACGAACTCCACCGAGCGCAGGTTGGCCAGCGGGCCGAAGACGGCCATTCCGACCGGCATGGCGGTGGCCGAGACGATCCCGAAGAAGCCGAAGACTCGTCCCTGACGCTCCGGCTCGACGGTTTCCTGCAGCACCGTCATGGACGGGGTGGAGAACACCGGCACCGTGACTCCGGTCAGGAACATGAACCCGAAGAAGACCCACAGGTTGCTGGACAGGCCCATCCCGATGGACAGCACGCCGAACCCGATGGACGCACCGACGATCAGTCCGATCCGGCTGAACCGCTTGCCCCACGCGCCGATGGTGGCGCCGGCCAGCATCATCCCGATCGAGAACGACAACTCCAAGACGGTGAGCTTCCACACCTCGTCGCCGAAGCTGCGGGCCACCATCAGCGGGGTCAGGAAGGACGGCGCTGCGGCCAGCACCATCACCACCGCGTACAGCCCGAGCAGCCAGCGGATCAGCGGATGGGTGACCACGTAGCGGAACCCGGCGCTCAGGTCGGAGAAGTAGCCGGTCGGGGTCGCTTCGGAGCGGATGACCTTGGCGACCGGAATCAGGGTCATCAAGCCGATCCCGATGGCGGCGGTCACCACGTCCACCCCGAGAATCGCGTACAGCGGCAGGGTCGCGTACAGCACCGCGGCGATTGCCGGGGCGATCAGCATCATGCCGGCCTGGATCGACTGGTTGATTCCGTTGATGGACAGCAGCCGGTCGGCCGGGACGATCTGCGGCAACAGCGCCCCGACCGCAGGGGTCTGGATGCCGGCGCCAGCCGAGCGGACGGCGAGCGCGACGTAGATCAGCCACAGATCGCGGTTGCCGAGGAACATCAGGATCGCCAAGGCGGCGGTGGCCAGCGCAATGGACGCGTCCGCGCCGATGATCAGCAGCTTGCGGTTGTGCCGGTCGGCCCAGACCCCGCCGAAGATCGAGATGATCGCCTGCGGCAAGAAACCGAACACCGTGGACAGGGCCAGCACCGTGCCGTCCTTGGTGGTCAAGGTCAGGTACCACATCACCGCGTACTGGACCAGCATCGAGCCGAACAGCGACACCGTCTGTCCGGACAGGAACAGCGTGATGTCGCGGCGCCAACCGGGACGCTCTTCGACGGTGGTCACACTCTCTTCGCTGCTCACCGGACCCATTGTGGCGGGTAGTCCTGACAGTTCCCAAGCCCCGTCCGGGCGTAGGCTGCGGCCATGTACGACCTGCGCGCTGAGCTTTCGTCAACCCTGGCCGAGATCACCGAAGCCGGTCTCTACAAGCGGGAACGTCAACTGACGACGCCGCAGTCAGCCCGGGTGGCCACGGCGTCCGGGCCGGTGCTGAACTTCTGCGCGAACAACTACCTAGGGCTGGCCGACCACCCGGCGGTGATCGCCGCGGCCAAGGACGCCCTGGACGAATGGGGCTTCGGGATGGCGTCCGTCCGCTTCATCTGCGGCACTCAGACTCTGCACACTCGGCTCGAGGCGCGGCTCTCGGAGTTCCTCGGCACCGAAGACACCATCTTGTTCTCGTCCTGCTTCGACGCCAACGGCGGGGTCTTCGAGGTGCTCTTCGACGAGCAGGACGCGATCATCTCCGACGAGTTGAACCACGCGTCCCTGATCGACGGAATCCGGCTCTCCAAGGCCGCCCGCTACCGCTACCGCAACGCCGACCTGGACGACCTGGAGACTCAGCTCAATGCCGCCTCCGGGGCCCGGCGGACGGTGATCGTCACCGACGGCGTCTTCAGCATGGACGGCTACTTCGCCCCGCTGCCCGGCATCTGTGACCTGGCCGAGCGCTACGGTGCGCTGGTCCTGGTGGACGATTCGCATGCGGTCGGTTTCATTGGCGACGGCGGCCGGGGCACCCCGGAGAAGTTCGGGGTGGCTGACCGGGTCGACCTGATCACCGGCACCTTGGGCAAGGCGCTCGGCGGCGCGTCCGGCGGCTACGTGAGTGGCCCGGCCGAGGTGATCGCGCTGCTGCGGCAGCGGGCCCGTCCCTACCTGTTCTCGAATGCGGTCGCGCCCAGCGTGGTGGCCGGTTCGCTGGCCGCTCTCGACCTGGCCGCCTCCTCCGGCGATTCCCGGACCCGACTGAACGCCAATGCCGTGTTGTTCCGCGAGCTGATGACCGCGGCCGGCTTTGAGTTGCTGCCGGGGGAGCACCCGATCGTCCCGGTGATGTTCCCCGGAGAGGACGGTGCCCGGCAGGCGGCCGCGATCGCCGACGCGATGCTCGGTTTGGGCGTCTACGTGATCGCGTTCAGCTTCCCGGTGGTGCCGCGCGGCAAGGCCCGGATCCGAGTGCAGCTGTCGGCCGCTCACTCCGAGGCGGACGTCCGAACCTGCGTGGACGCGTTCGTGGCGGCCCGGTCCTCGGTCGGCTGATCAGCACCTCACTCGTCCATCTTGCCTGCGATCGCGGCGATCAGCGCCAAACCCCTGGCCAGCTCGGTGTCGTCCACGGCGCCGAAGCCGAAGACGATGCCGCCGCGTCCGTCCGCGCCGGACCAGTAGCTCGACAGCGAACTCACCTGCACTCCGGCCGCGGCCAGCCCGGCGACCACCTCGGCCTCGGGACGGACGGTCTCGACCACGGCGTGCAGGCCGCCGTCCATCGGCTGCACCCGCAGCCCCGGACGCTCGGCCAGCGCGTCCATCACCTGGGCCCGGCGGCGCCGGTAGCGCTGCCGCATCCGCTGGGTGTGCAGCCGCAGCGCGCCGGCGTCCAGATAGTCGGCCACGGCTCGTTGCGGGACCAGCCCGACCGGCTGACCCAGGTCGGCGCGGACGGCCCGGATCGGCTCGACCAGCCAATCCGGCAGGGCCAGGAATCCCAGCGCCAGCGCCGGGGTCAGCGTCTTGGACAGCGTGCCGAGCAGCACCACTCGTCCGTCGGCCGGATCGTCCAGGGAAGCCAGGGCCGGCAACGGCTGGGACGTGTAGCGCAGCTCTGAGTCGTAGTCGTCCTCGACGATCACCACCCGGTGCGCGCGAGCCCACTCCAGCAGCCCCTGGCGCCGATCGACCGGCAGGCTGCCGCCGAGCGGGTACTGATGGCTCGGCGTGACCAGGACGACGTCGGGAGCCTCGCTCCCGGTGGGCAGGTCGGCGACGGCCAGGCCGTGGTCGTCAGTGCGCAGCGGCAGCACCTGGGCGCCGTAGTGGGACGGCACTCGACGCAGCGACGGGTAGCCCGGCTCCTCGACCCCAACCCGCAGCGGGCGTTCCCCGCGTTCGCTGCCGTGCTCGGACAGGGCGGCCAGCAGCAGCCCGAAACCCTCGCGTCCACCGGCGGTCACCGCTACCTGCTCGGGGCTCCAGACCACCGCGCGCATCCGACGCAGGTGCTCGGCCCAGGCCCGGCGCAGCTGGAGCAGGCCGAGGGAGGGCACCTCTTCGTTCACCGGCTCGATGGACGCCCGGCGCCAGGCGGCCTTCCAGGCCGCGCCGACCACCTCGTCGGTCCAGGGACGTCCGGGCCGCAGATCGAGGGTGGCCGGTGCCGCCGCCGCGACCGGGGCCGGTGCCGGAGTTGGCCGCGGATGCACCCTCCGCAATTGCGGGTTGACTAGGGTGGATCGTCCCGGAGCTGCACTCAGGTAGCCCTCGGCCAGCAGCTGGTCGTAGCCGGCCACCACCGTCCCCCGGGAGACGCCGAGGTGCTCGGCGAGGGCCCGGGTTGAGGGCAGCGCATCGCCGGGGGCCAGCACGGCGGAGATGATCAGCTCCCGCAGCCCGGTGGCCAGTCGTCCGGGCAGCGGACCGTCCCCGTCCAGCCGGACAGGCAGGGTGATCTCCGGGGTGCGGCGCACGCGTCCACAATACTGGTCTAGGAACAGTCGGATAGTTCTGGCTCTTGGAACAGTCCAGTTAGGCGGCCACGATGCTGCTCATGACAACTGGTTCTCCGCTGGTCAAGCGCGGCTTGGCCGACATGCTCAAGGGCGGCGTGATCATGGACGTGGTCACCCCCGAACAGGCCCGCATCGCCGAGGACGCCGGCGCCGTGGCCGTGATGGCGCTCGAGCGGGTGCCGGCCGACATTCGCGCCCAAGGCGGCGTGGCCCGGATGAGCGACCCCGATCTGATCAGCGCCATCATCGAAACGGTGTCGATCCCGGTGATGGCCAAGGCCCGGATCGGACACTTCGTGGAGGCCCAGGTGCTGCAGCACCTCAAGGTCGACTACATCGACGAGTCCGAGGTGCTTTCGCCTGCTGACTACGTCCATCACATCGACAAGCAGGCCTTCACCGTCCCCTTCGTCTGCGGCGCCACCAACCTCGGTGAGGCGCTACGCCGAATCGCAGAGGGCGCGGCCATGATCCGCTCCAAGGGTGAGGCCGGCACCGGCGACGTCTCCGAGGCCACCAAGCACATCCGGACGATCCGGGCCGAAATCGCCCGACTGCACGCCACCTTCCAGGCCAACCCGGACGAGCTGTACGCCGCGGCCAAGGAGCTGTCGGCTCCCTACGACCTGGTCCGCGAGGTGGCCGAGACCGGCGCGCTGCCGGTGGTGCTGTTCACCGCCGGTGGCGTGGCCACCCCTGCCGACGCCGCGCTGATGATGCAGCTGGGCGCCGATGGCGTGTTCGTCGGTTCGGGCATCTTCAAGTCCGGCGATCCGGCGGCCCGCGCCGCGGCCATCGTCAAGGCAACCGCGCTGTACAACGACCCGGCTGCGATCGCCGAAGCCTCCCGGGGCCTGGGCGAGGCCATGGTCGGCATCAACGTCGCCGACCTGCCGGCCCCGCACCGGCTGGCCGAGCGCGGCTGGTGATCGCCGAGAGCTCGCCCTACCGGCGAGGGCTCGTCCCCTGGGGCAGGCCCTCGACGCGAAGGCGAGCCCTCGATGGGCGAGTGGCGTGAGAGTCGGGTGGGAGTGAGGACGAGATGAGCGCAGCGACCGTCGGAGTGCTGGCCCTGCAAGGCGGGGTACGCGAGCACGTCCGGCTGCTGGAGGAGTTGGACGCCCGGACGGTGCCGCTGAGGACCCCGTCCGACCTGGTCGGGCCGGACGGGCTGCGGGTGGACGCCCTGGTGCTGCCCGGTGGGGAGTCCTCCACCATCGATCGGCTGCTGCGGATCTTCGGGCTGTTCGAGCCGCTGCGCGATGCCGTCGCCGGTGGTCTGCCCACCCTGGGCACCTGCGCTGGGCTGATCCTGCTGGCTCGCGAGGTGCTCGACCCGGCACCGGGTCAGCAGTCGCTGGGCGTACTGGACGTGACCGTGCGCCGCAACGCCTTCGGCTCGCAGGTGGATTCGGCCGAACTCGACTTGGATACCGTCGACGGGCCGGTGAACGTCGCGTTCATCCGGGCGCCACAGGTTGTGTCCACCGGCCCCGAGGTTGAGGTGATCGCGCTGCGCGACCAGGCGATTGTCGGCGTCCGGCAGGGGCCGATCACCGGCATCGCTTTCCACCCCGAACTCACCGGCGAACCGCTGTTCCACCGCCGCCTCCTTCAGGCCGCGGCCGGCTCGTCCCCGCTCGCCCGCTCCGTCGCCTGATTCCCGGGGACGGTTCCATTTCCGTCCAGACCTGGTCTCGCCGGGTCGGGGAGACCATTCTCGAACATGGTGGTTCAGTCAGCGGTTGGGTGCGGATGGGCGGGGTTCGGGTCTTCCTTTAGGTTCTTCGAACGGTCCATCCGACCCGGCTCGTGATGCGTCCGGGTCGCCTGGTCCTCGGGGACGGTTCCATTGCCGTCCGCGACCGAAACGGAGGCGTTCGCCGAGAGCCTGTACCTGGGCGCAGGCTCTCGCCGACTGACCTGCCCTGGTTGGTGGGGGTGTTCGGTGGCGGGAGTGTTGTCGCCGGGTCGGGGAGACCGTTCTCGAACTTGGTGGTTGAGTCGGCGGTTGGGCGCGGTCGGGTGCGGTTTGGGTTTCCCTTTAGGTTCTTCGAACGGTCTCCCTGACCCGGCCTTTTGCGCCTGACCCGGCTGCTCCTCCTCCCGGTGGCCCAGTGCCTTCGCCGGGACGGATGGACCATTCTCGAACTCCGTGGCTGGGTTTGGCGGTTGGGTGCGGCTGGGTGGGGCTCGGGTGTTCCTTGAGGTTCTTCGAACGGTCCATCCGACCCGGCTCGTGATGCGTCCGGGTCGCCTGGTCCTCGGGGACGGTTCCATTACCGTCCAGCCCTGTCACCGATTGGTGGGGACGGTTCCATTACCGTCCAGACCTGGTCTCGCCGGGACGGAGAGACCGTTCTCGAACATGGTGGTTGAGTCGGCGGTTGGGTGCGGCTGGGCGGGGTTCGGGTCTTCCTCTAGGTTCTTCGAACGGTCTCCCCGACCCGGCTCTGCCTACTGGTTGTCGGAGCCTCCGCCGATCCGGGACGAAAGGGGACGGTTCCTGTTACGTCCCATCCTCGGACGGCGAGTACTCCCAGCCACTGCTCGGCGCGCCCGACCGCCCGACGCATCCGCTGGGTTGCCGGTTGGGACGTAACAGGAACCGTCCCCGTTTTGTACCGGCAGCAGGATTGCTGCCGCCGATTGCCGGGGCTGGGGACGTCCGGATAACCTTCTGCGCGAGGGGAGTACTTCCCAAGTCGTCCGCGGTCAATACGAGCCACCGGCTCTCGTGGACGCACCGGCCAAGCCGGTGAAGGAGACCTCACAGGAGAACTGTGAGAGGACACCCGTGACCATCATCCCGCTCGCTCTCGGCGTCGGCACCCCGCTGCTGTGGGGGATCACCATCGCCGCCGTGCTGGCCATGTTCGTGCTCGACTTCATCATCACCCACCGCCCGCACGAGGTCTCGATGAGGGAGGCGATCGGCTGGTCGGCGTTCTACATCGCGCTCCCGGTGGCCTTCGGCGGCTGGGTGTGGGCGACCTTCGGCTCGCAGATCGGGCTGGAGTACTACGCCGGCTACCTGGTCGAGAAGTCGCTGAGCGTGGACAACCTGTTCGTCTTCATGCTGCTGCTCAGTTCGTTCGCGGTGCCCCGCGAGTTGCAGCAGCGCGTCCTGCTGATCGGGGTGGCCGGCGCGCTCGTCCTGCGTGGCGTGTTCATCGCACTCGGCGCGGCCATGCTCAACAGCTTCGCCTGGACGTTCCTGCTGTTCGGTGTGATTCTGCTTCTCACCGCCGTGAAGGTGCTGCGGGACGCGCTGAGCCCGGCCGATCACGAGGTCGACCCGGGCAGCCTGGCCATCGTCCGGCTGGCCCGCCGGTTCTTCCCGATCACGGACGGCTACCGCGGCCCGCGAATGAGCGTCCGCGAGGCCGGACGTCGTGCCCTAACCCCGCTGGCCCTGGCCACCCTGGCGATCCTGGCCACCGACGTGGTCTTCGCCGTCGACTCGGTTCCGGCCGTCTACGGCATCACCGGCGACCCCTACCTGGTCTTCGCCACCAATGCCTTCGCGCTCCTCGGCCTGCGGGCGCTCTACTTCGTGCTCGAAGGGGCGCTGGGCGCACTCGTCCATCTGGGTTACGGTCTGGCCGCGATCCTCGCCTTCATTGGCGCAAAGCTCGTCCTGCACTGGGCGCACGGCATCTGGACCTGGGTTCCGACGGTGCCGACCCTCGCATCACTAGGGGTGATCGTGGCCATCCTGGCCATCGTGATCACCACCAGCCTGATCGCGAACCGGCGGACGGCAGCTGTCCTGGCGGCCGCGGAGGCCGGACGCCCGCAGTCGCCGGAGTCGGCCGGACTGCTCGCCCGGAGTGTGAAACCCGATTTGTGTCCCGATCTGGAAGGGTCGGGGACGAACTCTCGGCTGAAACCCGATTTTGGTCCCGATCCGGGGTCCCAGGCGGGGCGCATTGGGGACAGAAATCGGGTTCGACCTCACCGATGCTGCACCACCGCTCAGGATCGGGTACCAAAACCGGGTTCGAGGCGCTCCGGGGGTGCGACCGGGCGTCCGACGCACACCATGAACGGCGAGACTCGCCCGTCCAGGTCAGGCCAGGGCCAGGGCGCGGACGATGATGCCGGCCACGGTCAGGACGGCGATGCCGGCCAGCCCGGCCCACTGAATCAGCGAGCGGTCCTGGCGCGGGGCGTAGACCACCAGTGCGGTAGTGATCAGTCCGCCAATCAGCCCACCGATGTGACCCTGCCAGGAGATGTCGGAGTTGGTGAACGTGAAGCCCAGATTGAGCACCAGCCAGAACAGCACGTTCTGGACGTTCCCGCGGGCGCGCAATGCCACGACCAACAGTGCGCCGATCAGGCCGAAGATTGCACCGGAGGCACCCAGCGTCGCGGTGGCGGGGGCGGACAGCCACATCACCGCGAGCGAGCCGGTCAGCGCGGAGATCAGATAGATGGCCAGGAATCGGGCTCGGCCCAGAGCCTGCTCCAGCGGCGGGCCGAGGAACCACAGCGAGATCATGTTCATGCCCAGATGGAGGATCTGCTGGTGCGAGAACGCCGAGGTCAGCGGCTCCAGCCAAAACCCCTGGCCGACCAGGCCGGGAACCAACAAGAAGTTGAGGTAGGCGGTGTCACTCAGCCGGCCGTAGTTCAGCAGCGCCCAGACCGCGGCGTTGATCGCGATCAGCACCAGCGTGGTCACGCTGGCATTGCCGCCGCGCCGTCCGCCGAACCGCAACTCGTCCTGCCGAGTCTCCTTCGCCCCCGCGCGGACGCACTCAGGGCACTGGAAGCCGACGGCGGCGCTGATCATGCAGTCGCCGCAGATCGGACGCCCGCAGCGCTGGCAGCGGATGTAGGTGCCGCGATCGGGGTGGCGGTAGCAGGCGTAGGCAACCGGTGGCTGCGGGGTCGTCATGGCTGAAACCCTACTCGGGCCCCGAGAGCCTCGGTCGGGCCGCGCGCGGTCCGCCGCCCGCGGATAATGGGCTCATGAGCGGGAAGACGGTGGCTTTGGTGCTGGGCTCCGGGGGAGCTCGCGGCTACGCCCACATCGGGGCGTTGCAGGTGCTCCAGCAGCGCGGACATCAGGTTGTGGCGATCGCCGGGACGTCTATGGGCGCCCTGATCGGTGGCCTCTATGCAGCGGGCAAGCTGGACGAGTACGTGGAATGGGTCACCCCGCTGACCCAACGGGACGTGCTGAGGCTGCTCGACCCGAGCATCGGCGGCCCGGGGGCATTCAAGCTGGAGCGCGTGCTGGCGCGGATGAGCGAGATCCTCGACGGCGCCCAGATCGAGGACCTGCCGATCCCCTACACGGCTGTGGCCACCGACATCGGCGCCCGTCGTGAGGTGTGGTTCACCTCGGGCCCGGTGGACGTGGCGATCCGGGCGTCCATCGCCATCCCGGGCGCGATCACCCCGATCATGGTCAACGGACGGCTACTGGTCGACGGGGGCGTGCTGAACCCCGTCCCGGTCGAGCCGGTGATCGGTTCGGGGGCCGACTTCACCTTGGCCATCGAGCTCTCCGGCGACAGCGGACGCAGTTTCACCTCCAGCCCTACCAAGGAGACCTCGGCCCAGCGTCCGCCCAACGAGTGGCTGGACCGGTTCCTGAAGAGTGCGGCCGGAGTGTGGGAGAACGACTTCATCGCCTCGATCCTGGCTCGGTTCGGCCGCGGCCAGGGCGACGAACCCGAGGATCACAAGGCGATTGAGGACGTCCACAAGCATCCGGTGCGCGGGACCTTCGACCCGCCGCCGCCCGGGGTCGGCCTCACCGATGTGGCCTCGATGGCGCTGGACACTATGGGCTCGCTGATCACCCGCTACCGGATGGCTGCCATGCCGCCGGACGTGCTGGTGACCGTCCCCGGCGACTCGGCCAAGACCATGGACTTCCATCGGGCCACGGAGCTGATCGCGCTGGGCCGCAAGCTCACCGAAGAGGCTCTCGACGAGGCATTTCCCGAAGATCGAGCGGCACCCGTCGAGGTGGCCGCCCTGGAGTGATCCCGCAGAAAAGGGGGACAGTCCCCTCCTTCTGCGGCCGGGTCTTCGTGGCCCGGGGTTCGGATGGACGGTAATGGAACCGTCCCCTTGTGTCCCGGAGGAGGGGTTGGGACCTGGGGCAGCGCCCGGCGGGTGACGGACGGACGGTAGGTCAGCCGACGTCGTGCAGGTGGTGCACCAGGTCGTGCAGGAAGTACTGGCCCAGGGTGGCCACGGTGAAGACCGAGCCGTTGCTGCGGCGCCCGGGGCGATCCCACTCCTCGGCGCGGACGCTCGACCAGCCGACCACATTCTCGGCGGCGGCCATCATCAGCTCGCCGCTGACCACGGCCGGGTCCTGCTCCCAGTAGCGCTGCTCGAGGGCGGTGGCGTCCTGATCCCAGTTCTCGAAGAGCGGATTGTCCTGGGCGCGCATCAGCTCCAGCCGATGAGTGAAGATCCGCAACACATCGCGGACGTGGCAGCCATACTCCAGCGCCGACCAGACGGTCTCGGCCGGGCGGACGGCCACGTCCGGACGGGACAAGATGGCCGGCCAGGGCGCGGTGGCCGCCCGAATGCGATCCGGAAGCTCGTCAAGCGGCACGGCCGAGCCGAGGTAGCCGCACTCGGCGCACGGGGTGTCCAGGACGAACGTCCAGTCCTTGTCGTCCGGCGGCGGCGCCACCGGCTCTGCGCCGGGCTGGCCGCCCGGCACCCGCAGCACCACCGACCCCGAATCCAGGTCGAGCGGCTTCGGGCCGTCCCCGCCCTGGGCGTCGGTGAGCACCAGCGACTTCTCCAGGTCTTTCTGCTCGCGCTGGAAACGTTCGCCGGGATTGAATATCTCGAAGAAACTCATAGCGGGATCAACGCTGCAACAGCTCGCCGAGTTCGGCAACCCTGTGGGCGGTGATTCCTTCTCGCTGTTCGACGGCCAGCGCATGCTGGCTACCACGAGCGAGCATGATCAGCGGTGCTTGGCCCATGTCGCGGGTGTGCACCTCAACGGCCAGTCCCTTGGTCGGCTCCGGGTAGGGCAACTCGTTGGACAGCTGCCCGTCCAATGGACGAGTGGCTGCCCGGTTCGGGTCGCTCCAATGCCGGGCGATCAGCCGCATCGACTCCTCGTCGACCTCGACCCAGATCGACCAGACGAACGGCGTGATGGCCGGATCGTCCACCGGAAGCTGCAGGTGGCCACGGATGAAATGCCTGATCACACCGTTGTCGGGGAGGATGCAGACGTCCGGAGTCAGCTCGGCTTCCAGCCGTTCACCTTCACTCACCGCCAGCCAGGCGTCCGGGGCGGACGCACCCAGCAGGCGAGTCAGGTTGGTGTGCCGGCGGTTGCACACGCCGCAAAGCGTGAGGGCATCTCCAGTGACCCGGGCCATGAGGACCATCATCCTCTTTGGCTGAGGGCAGCGAGGCCGAACCGAGTAATTGGGCCCCCAGTGGCCGGGCCGACCGGGAACACCGCGCTGTGCTCCCGGCCGGGCCGACCGCTGGGGGGTGATGCTTCGCCAGGTGCCAGCCACTGTCGGTGCGAGCAACCCACACCGAATTGGGCATTTGCCAATCTAGTACCTGTGCGGGAATCCGCAATGGGTTACTGACAAGCCGTTGATCTCGGTTCAGCCGAGCACGGTATGGACGGGGTTGGCCAACCCGATCTCCACCCGACGGGCGTGATCCGGGCTCATCGGGGGCAGTGCGTCGGTGCGGAAGAAGGCGGCCTCGGTGGCCTCGCCGTCGGCTGGATACGGCTCACCGGAGACCCAGCGGCACCGGAACACGTGGTCGATGTACTGGGTCTGATCGCCATTGGCGTAGGTGATCACGTCGGTCACGGTCAGCAGGACCAGGTTCTCCACCTCGGCCTGAACGCCGGCCTCTTCAGCCACCTCGCGCAGCGCGGCCAGGTGCGGCTGCTCGCCGGGATCGATGATTCCCGACACCGGCGTCCATTCGCCGTTATCGCTGCGGCGGACCAGCAGCACCTCCTCCGCTGAGGCGGTGGTCCGGATCACCACGGCGGTGGCCCCGGACAGCCACAGTCGGGCAGTTCCGATCTGTTCGCGCAGGGCCAGGATGAACTCGGGAGTCGCCACGGAGGCAGCCTAGTCGCGACGCCATTGAGGGCCGACCCGAAATTCATCGAGTCGGCCCTCATGGCTCCACAACAGAGAATCGATACTCGTCGCCTTCCGCCGCGCGTGCGGCGACTTCAGGCATTCCCCCCTCACGTGAGTCGATGGGCTGCGTCCGCAGCGTGGGCATCTGGACCGGGATGATTCTGCCTGGGCCCCCCGACACCAGTCAGATCATCGCTCGGGTCCGTTCGATGCTGCGCTGCTCGGCATGCCGATCCAGCGCTCACCATCTCACCAGGTCTTTTGCGAGTTCGATCTTCAGTTGTGGTCGTGGCCACCGGGCCGCCGCGATCGCACTGAGAGAAGGGACACCGTCCGGAGCCACACGCGTTGAGCCCTCTGCTCCGGCCGGATCGATGTCCGCCGCCGGACCTCGTCCCGCAGATCCCCCTCATCTGCGTTCGTCCCGGTTTTCGTCAGTACAGGTCGTAGCCTCCCTGTCGCTGGGAATTCACCATAGTGACCAGCGGGGTCCATGTGAACGGGCGCGGTCGAGGTAGAACTACCTAATGCTGGCGACCCCATTTCTCCAGCCTTCGAGCGGACCTGCTCCCGATGCCGCGCCGAGGAGTACCCTCCGATGACACGTTGAGAAGGAGTGATGGTGTCGAGCGGGGCGACGATCCGGCCAATGACGGCCGCCGATGTCGGTGAGGTGTACACCGTCCAGCGTGCCGCCTTCGTCGTTGAGGCGCAGCGCTATTCCGATCCGCAGCTGCCGCCGCTGGTCGAGACGGTCGACGACATCCTGGCCGACCTGCAGACCTGCGTGGGCTTGGTGTCGTCCATCGAGGGACGGATCGTCGGCTCGATCCGGGTCCGGGCCGACGGGGACGAGCTGCACATCGGACGGCTCAGCGTGGCCCCCGACCTTCATGGGCGCGGACTGGGCGCAGAGCTACTGCTGGCTGCCGAGAAGGCGCTGCCCGGTCGGCGGGCGGTGCTGTTCACCGGTGATCGCAGTGCCTCGAACCTGCAGCTGTACACCAGCCGCGGCTATCACGAGACCGGACGGACCGAAGTCCCAGGCGGAGTGGTGCTGGTGCACCTGGTCAAAGAGCTGGCCTGAACAGCCGACGGCCGCCGGCCCTGGAGCGAACTCCACGACCAGCGGCCGGACGGACGAAACTAGACCTCTTCGATCTCGGCGATCGGCGCGTTCTTCTTCACCGACTCGATGCCGTCCTTGGCAGCGGACTTGCTCGAGTAGCCCTCGCCACCGGTGGCGATGACCTGACCGTTGCTGGCCTTCAGGCGCCAGCGGTACTCGCCCTTGGCGTCGGCGTACAGCTCGAACTTGCTCATCTTCGTTGACTCCTGTTTCTGGTCGGACGGCCGCGTCCGTCCCCGGCCATGAGGCTAGCCGGGCTCGCTCGTCAGTGGAAGAAATCCTGGCAAGTTGTCCGAGTAGCGACTCAGCGACGGCCGATCGCCGGCACCTGCCCGAGCGATGGTGAATTCATCAAAGTCTGTGGTGGGCTGTTCTGAAACGACAGAGAAGGTTAGCCTTACCTCACTGGAGGAACACTCGTCCAGCTTTCTGTGAAGGAGGATCAAAGTGGCTGCTCTTTCCGAAGTGAGACGCAAGAGGGTTCGATTCCTCGGCTTGATCACCGCCGTGATCGGAGTGATCTTCATCGTCGCCGGTGGGGTGACCTGGGGAATGGTCAGCACCAAACTGGCCGCCGAAAATATCACCGTCTCGCCCGACGCGTATGCACTTCAGGGAGCCAAAGTGGTCGGCCCGCTGGAGGCCTTCGTCCAGGCCGACGTGATCAGCAAGCACGCACTGGAGGCCACTGGCGGCAAGACCTACGCCGAACTGGACCGGGAGGATCCGCTGCGGGCCACCGCAATGAACGCATCCTTCCTGCGCGCCTCGCTGTTCACATCGGTGATCGCCTTCGGGGTGGCCCTGTTCGCCATCGGGGTGGGCGTCGTGACCGTCCTGATCGGCTGGGCATTGCGCCTGGTCGCAGCGAAGGGAGCCCCGGTGCTAATCGAGACGGAGTAGCGCTCAGCGACGCAGCCAGGCGGCCGCGTCCGACGCCAATTGCCCGTTGACCAGCTCGCTGCTGGCCAACAGCAGTTCGGCCGAGGCCGGCAACTCCAGCGGCTGCTCACCGAGGTTCACCCAGCACTCGACGCCGTGCTCGCGGGCAAAGGCGACCGCCTGCGGGCCGGCGTCGACCCAGTGCAGGTCGCCGACGCCCAGTCCGAGCTCCCGGCGCAGCCGCAGGGCCGTCCGATAGAGCTCGAGGGTCGAGCCCGGACGTCCATCCTGGGACTGGACGCTGAAGGCGCCCCAGCCGGACGGCTGTGGCAGCCACGGTGCCGAGCCGCCGTCGGGGGAGAAGCCGTAGTTGGTGCCGTCCACGCTCCAGGGCAGCGGCACCCGGCAGCCGTCCCGTCCTCGATCGGCGAAGTCGGTGCCGCGGACCACCGGATCCTGCAGTGCCTCCAGCGGCAGATCCTCGACCTCGGGCAGGCCGAGCTCCTCGCCGTTGTAGATGTAGGCGCTGCCGGGCAGAGCCAGGCTGAGCAGTGCGGCCGCCCGGGCCCGGCGCAGACCGAGTTCGCGATCGGCCGGACGATCCAGGTAGTGGCTCAGCGTGCGGTCCTCGAAGACCTTCACCCGCTGCTCGCGGGCGTAGCGGGACGAGGGGCGGCAGACATCGTGGTTGCCGAGCACCCAGGTGGGCGGGGCCCCCACGGCGGCATGCGCGGCCAGGGTGCTGCTGATCCGGTGGCGCAGCTGATCGGGCAGCCAGGGCGAGACCAGGAAGTTGAAGTTGAACGCGGTGTGCAGCTCGTCCGGACGCAGGTAGGCGGCCAGCCGATGATCTCGGCCCACCCAGATCTCGCCGCAGAAGGCCTTGGGTGGCGAGTAGGAGTCGGCGACCACGCGCCAGCCGCGGAAGATGTCGTGCACTCCGGGCTGATCCCAGTGGGGGTGTTCCAGGCCGTCCGGGGCGTCGCCGGGCAGCGGGAAGGTCATCCCGGCCAGGTCGGCCAGGCCGGGATCCTTCACCAAGCCGTGCGCCACGTCGATCCGGAAGCCGTCGACGCCGCGGTCGAACCAGAACCGCAGGATGTCCTCAAACTCGGCTCGAACGTCGGGGTTGGCCCAGTTCAGGTCCGGCTGCGCCGAGGTGAACAGGTGCAGATACCACTGGCCGGGGCGTCCGTCGGCCTCGGTGACCCGGGTCCAGGCCGGGCCGCCGAACTCGCTCTTCCAGTCGTTCGGTGGCTCGGTGCCGCCTGGGCCGCGTCCGTCACGGAACAGGTAGCGCTCGCGGGCGGCCGAGCCGGGAGCGGCGGCGAGGGCCTCGACGAACCAGGCGTGCCGGTCGGAGGTGTGGTTGGGGACGATGTCCAGCAGCACCCGCAGGCCGGCCGCGTGTGCCTCGGCGATCAGCGCTTCGGCGTCGTCCAGGGTGCCGAAGCTGGGCTCGATGGCGCGGTAGTCGGAGACGTCGTAGCCGGAGTCGGCCATGGGCGAGGGGTACCAGGGGTTGATCCAGACGGCATCGACGCCCAGGCCGGCCAGGTAGTCCAGATGGGCGCGGATGCCGGCCAGGTCGCCGACGCCGTCACCGTTGGCGTCCGCGAAGCTGCGCGGGTAGAGCTGGTAGACCACAGCGTGCCGCCACCACGGCTCGTCTGCTCCTTCGCGGGCAGAGAACGCGCTCATCGACAGCTCCTTTACCGATAAAGTCTGTAGCGGTAAAGATAGACTCAGTGGCGACACTGGGCAACCTGGGGAGGTGGACGGATGGGCAAGGTCACCTTGCAGTCGATCGCCGATCGGCTCGGGGTCAGCCGGATGACGGTCTCCAATGCCTTCTCCCGGCCCGACCAGCTGTCCGCCGAACTGCGCCGGAAGATCCTGGACGAGGCCGCGGCGCTGGGCTACCTCGGCCCGGATCCGTCGGCTCGCTCCCTGGCCACCGGGACGGCCGGGACGGTCGGGCTGCTGTGGACGAAGCTGCTCAGCACTGCGTTGGCCGATGAGATGTCGGCCCGGTTCATCGGCGCGGTCGCCGACGAGCTGAACCAGGCCGGGCTGGCGCTCACCCTGCTGCCGGCCACGACCGAGGCCGCCGTGGTCCCGGCCCGCGACGTGGCCCTCGACGGCGCCATCATCTACTCCTGCGATCCGCAGCTGCCCGCGGTCGACCTGCTGGCCCGTCGCGGTCTGCCGCTGGTCTACGTCGATGCGGACGCTCCGGCCAAACGTCCGGCCATCACCATCGACGACTACGGCGGTGCCAAGGCGGCCGCCGAGCACCTGCTGGCCCTGGGACACCGGCGGATTCTCGTGGTGACAACGGGCTTCGGCCCGGAGCCGGGTCTGGTGACCGGGCTGCCGCCGGCGGCCGCGCTGCGGCAACGGGTGCTGGCCCAGCGCTGGGCCGGCTGGATGGACGCCCTGCAGGCGGCCGGCATCACCCCGCAGGTGGCCAACCAGCCGGATCCTTACGCCCCGCACGGACTGGACGCGCTGCTGGCCCAGGCGGATCGTCCCTCAGCCGCCCTGTGTCTGACCGATGTGTTGGCCCAGGCGCTGATCGCGGCGGCCTCCGATCACGGGCTGACGGTGCCGGGTGACCTGGCCGTGGTCGGCTTCGATGACCATCCGCTGGCCGAGCGCACCCGTCCGGCGCTGACCACCGTCCGCCAGGACGTCGATCTGAAGGGGCGAGCCGCCGTCCGTGCGTTGCTGGCCGAGCTGGCTCGTCGCGCCGACCCGTCCGCCGAGGCGCCGCTGAGCCAGCGGTTGCGGGTGAGCCTTGTGGTGCGGGAGAGCACGGCCGGCTGAGGGTCGTGACATGACTCAGCCCGTCGGTTCGGGGGTACGGCGGGCTGAGCGTTCCCCGCTGTCTGCCCGGTGGTCAAACGGGGGGCGTTGTCCGGGCGACTGACTGACTTTGGGGTCTCGGTGGGGCGATTGGCGCATCGCCCCACCGAGGGTCTGTGGGGGACTAGTTCCGCGGCTTGCCGTAGTCCTGAGTCCAGTAGGTGCCGTAGTAGCCGCCGGTGGCATAGCCGACACCGAGCTCGGTGTAGGAGCGGCTCATCAGAATCCGGCAATGGCCGGGGCTGGCCAGCCAGGCGTCGACAACGGCCTTCGGGGTGGTGAAGCCGGCACCGATGTTCTCGCCGGCCGCCCGATAGGTGTAGTTCGCATCGCGCATTCGATCGAACGGGCTCTTTCCCGACAGGGACGTATGGCTGAAGTAGCTCTGGTCGGCCATATCGCGGCTGTGGGCCAGGGCCACCTTGCTGAGCGTGGCATCGCCGCGCAGCGCGGGTGCGGCCGGGTACTTCACGGTGCCGCACTTGCGCGCTTTCGAGCGGGCGATATTGGTCAGCCGGAGCACTTCGCTCTCCATTGTGCGGACCGTGTACTTGGGCCCGACGACGGTTCCGGCGGCCGTGGTCACCGACACGCGATAGCTGCCGGCCGGGAGGATCGGCAGCTCGAAGGTCACCTTGGTCTTGCTGACCGAGACGATCTTGGCGTCCGCATCACCGAACCGCACCGAACTGGCTGTGGCTAGGTTCTTTCCCGTGATGGACGCCTTGGTCACCGTGGTCACGATGCCCGGCTCGACGCCGGCGGTCGCGGAGAGTGAGGACACCTTCGCAACGGCCGGCTTCAGGGTGGAGTTGGGTACGACAGGGGCTGCCTCAGCGGTCTGCAACTGAGGCATCAAGGCGATGGCCGTGGCGAACGCGGCAAGCGAACGCAAACACACGGTACGCAAGGTCAGCATGGCGGTACATCCCTTATATCGAGTTGTCCATCGCTGGTCGGGCGATGGGTTCCCCTCTCGTACCTGGCAAACTCTGCCCTAGATCGCAGCTAATGGTCAATCCCTACGAATGGATATCTGTGATATCCGAATGGGTACCGATCCCGGTCACCCGTACGGGGGATACTCGGTGATTCCGTGCATTTCCTGAGATTCCTCTAAGCGAGTAGGGTTCGGTCTTGGCGAGCTTCTCGGATTGTTGCAGTATTCAACTCATGACCGATTCCGCCACCGGTCGGACTGCATTCCGCCCCGAACTGCCCCCCGGGTTCGCGCTTGCGAACGCCGATTTCGTCACACGTCGAATAGCCGTTGGCGGAGATCTGTCGGCGAACTTCGACCTGGCGCGAGGCCAGCTCGAAGAGTTGCACGCGGCTGGAATCACCCACATCATCGACGTCCGCAACGAATGGAGCGACGAGCTGCTGGTGCGGCGCTGGGAGCCATCAATCCAGTACCTGCACCACCCGATCGCCGACGACGGACAGAAGATTCCGAAGGCATGGTTCGACACTCTCGTGGAATGGGCGCAAGGTGCACTGGCCGACCCGAATGCCACGGTTCTGGTGCATTGTCATATGGGAGTGAATCGGGCGCCGTCGGCGGCATTGGCGATCCTTCTGGACAGCGGGATGGGGCTGCGTCCGGCCCTGGAGGCGATCCGGACGGCCCGCCCGGTCGCGGCCATCGACTATGCCGGCAGCGTCCTGGAATGGTGGTCCGACCGTCGCGGCCACGACGCTGCGGCCCGACGCAACCTTCGCCGCGTGCTGCAGCGCTGGCGTGCCGCACGCCAGCTGGATGTGGAGTCGGTGATCCGGACGATCCGTAACACGCAGCAACCCCGCAACCGCTGGACGCTGCGGCTCTCCGAAGGCCAGCGGCTGGCCCTGGCCGACCTGATCGCGCGGACCCCGGACGTGGCCGCCGGACTGGAGGTCGGCGGACCGCGCTGCGAGCTCGCCCAGCTGGACGAAGTGCTGCTGCTCACCGCCGAAGGGCTGTGTGGACGAGCGCTCGTGGTCGGGCCGATCGACCCGGCCGATGCGCTGCTTCCGGTGCAGGTGACCGAGCTGTTCGAGCCGATGCCGGTGTGGATCCCCGAGCGACTGGCCGGATGGCTGGCCGGCGAAGGGCCCGTGCTGCGGCTGCTGCATGGTGCCGACTACGCCCAGCTGCTGCGCTCCGATCCGAGGGCGCTGGCCCTGGGTGCCTGAAATTGCGGTCGAGTGTGGAATTTCGTCCACTGATCCTTGACCCTCCTTTGCCTCGCCAAATAGCCTCCTTCTAGGTGAGTCGCACCCCCGGGACTCCCTGCCAGAAAGGCGATGGCCGTGCAGCCAAAACTCCCCGCTCTGATCGCAACCGCTACCGCGCTCGCCCTGGCCGTCACGGCCGCCCCTGCGCACGCTGAGACCCGCACCGAGACGGATCGGTTCATCCGCACGTCCACCACCGGACCGATCGGCACTCCCTTCACCCCGCAGAGCCTGGACGGCACCAAGAAGGTCGACGTGATGGTCGAGCTCCCCGGTGATCCGGTCGCGGTGGTCCAGGCCAAGGCCGGCAGCCCGCTGACCGCCAGCCAGCGCACCGCCGTCAAGACCAAGCTCCGCAAGGCACAGGACGCCCTGTCCGGCGGCATCTCGGCCAAGGGCGGCAAGGTCGTGGCCACCATGCAGAGCGCCTACAACGGGATCCGGGTCCGGATCGCCGCCAACAAGGCGTCCTCGCTGGCCGCACTGCCCGGGGTCACCGCGGTGCACGCATTGACACCCAAGACTCTGGACAACACCGTCTCGGTGCCCTTCCTGGGCGTCCCGAAGGCCTGGCAGTCCACCGGCAAGACCGGCAAGGGGGTCAAGGTCGCCATCATCGACACCGGCATCGACTACACCCACGCCGACTTCGGCGGTCCGGGCACGGAGGCCGCCTACGCTGCAGCTCACGCCAACTCGGCCAGCACCCTGCCGGCCGACAGCACGCTGTTCGGACCGGCCGCGCCGCGGGTCAAGGGCGGCTACGACTTCGCCGGCGACGACTACGACGCCGAAGGTGCCACCGGCTCAGCCACGCCGACACCGGACGCTAATCCGCTGGACTGCGACGGGCACGGGACGCACGTGGCCGGCACCACCGGTGGCGGTGGCGTCACCGCGTCCGGCGCGGCCTACACCGGCCCGTACGACGCGTCCACTCCGAGCAAGAGCTTCAAGGTCGGCCCCGGGGTCGCCCCGCAGGTCGATCTGTACGCGCTGAAGGTCTTCGGCTGCACCGGCTCCACCGATCTGTCGGTGCAGGCCATCGACTGGGCCGTCGACCATCAGATGGACGTGATCAACCTGTCGCTGGGTGCCCCGTTCGGCCAGGCGGACGATCCGGACGCAGTCGCGGCCGCCAACGCGGTGGCCGCCGGTGTGGTCGTGGTGGCCTCGGCCGGCAACGAGGGCGGCAACCCCTACCTGGTCGGCTCGCCGGCCGTGGGGCAGGGCGTCATCGGCGTCGCTGCCGTGGACAGCTCGAAGACCTTCCCTGGCGCCAAGCTGGATCTGGGTGCGAGCACCATCGAGGCGATCGACGCCAATGACGGACCACTGCCCGCACACAGCCTGAAGGTGGTCAACGTTCCCGACCAGCCGGACACGTCCGACGTGAACGAGTCGCTGGGCTGCTCGGTGGATTCGTTCACCAAGGCCGGCATCACCCCTGGTGGCAATCAGATCGCGGTGGTCAGCAGGGGCAATTGCGCTCGGGCGGCCAAGGCGATCTTCGGTCAGCAGGCCGGTGCGGCCGCGGTGGTCATGGTGAACACCGACTCGGGCTTCCCGCCCTTCGAAGGACTGATCACCAGCAACCCCGACGACGGCACACCGTTCCGGGTCACGATCCCGTTCTTCGGAGTGCCCAGCACCGATGGTGACGCGCTCGCCTCCGCTGAGGGTGCCAACATCAGCTTCACTGCGACCACCGTGACGAACCCGGCGTACCGGGCCGTGGCGGACTTCTCCTCGGCCGGACCGAGCACGTCGGAGTCCGGACTGAGCCCGAACGTGGCCGCCCCGGGCGTCTCGATCCTGTCCGCTGCGGTCGGCACCGGCACCGAGGGTCAGGTGGAGTCGGGCACGTCGATGGCCGCTCCGCACGTCGCGGGCGTGGCCGCCCTGGCCGTCCAGGCCCACCCGAACTGGACGGCGTCGCAGGTGGCCGCGGCGGTGGTCGGCACCGCCGACGCCGACGCGGTCTCGGGCTATCAGGTGGTCCAGTCCGGCACTGGGCTGGTGGACGCCCAGCAGGCGATCACCACCCAGACCGTCGTCACCGGCGACAGCTACCGCACCTCGTCGGGCAAGATCCAGGAGGCGACGCTCAGCTTCGGCTTCGCCGAGCCGTCCGTGGCTTACGCCGGGGTGAAGAAGATCACCATCAACAACCTGAGCAATCAGCCGGTCACCTATCGGCTGAGCACTCAGGCCGGGCCGCAGTCGCGCCCGGCCAAGGTGGTGCTCGGAACCAAGAAGGTCACCGTGAAGGCGCGCAGTCAGGTGAGCATTCCAGTGCTGCTGACCGTCCCCGCCTCCAGCATCGGCACCTCACTGGCCGGTGACGACCAGTTCAGCTTCGCCCAGGTGTCCGGCTCGGTGTTGATCAGCTCCGGCTCCGAGGTGCTCAGGGTGCCCTACCTGCTGGTTCCGCGAGCCCAGGCCCGAGTCGACGCCCACCTGGCCTCCGACAAGCAGTTCGGCCTGTTCAAATTGGCCAACTCGGTGCCCAAGAAGGGGCAGAAGCCGACCGTGGCGCTGCCGGCGTACAACCTCAACCTGCGGCTGTCCAACATCGGTGGGGCGCTGCCGGCGCTGGCCGATGTGTACACCTGGGGCCTGTCCGACAAGGCCAAGGACCTGCCCAAGGGATCGGTCGCTTCCGGCTATGACCTGCGGGCTGCCGGCGTCCAGTCCTTCGGGGACGCGGACAACCCGCTGGTGGTCTTCGCGGTGAACACCTACGACCGCTGGTCGAATGCGGCCAGTGTCGAGTTCGACGTGGACGTCGACACCGACAGGGACGGCCAGTCCGACTATGTGGTGATCGGTTACGACTCCGGCTACATCCGCAACGGCGAGTACAACGGGCTGACCGAGGTGTTCGTGCTGGACACCAAGACCGGCGATCTCGCCCCGTCCGGCTACCTGGCGCAGGCGCCGACCGATTCGAGCACGATCCTGCTGCCGGTGGACGCGTCCACGCTCGGCCTGACCGCGTCGTCCGGCGCCTTCCGGTACACGGTGTCGGCCTACACGCAGCTCGGTCTGGGTGAGGACAGCTTCTCCGACTGGGCCAACTACGACCCGTTCCACAAGGCGTTCGAGGACTCCGACCAGGCGATGGTCGGACGCAACAAGACCGCCCAGCTGACCGTGGTGGCCAACCAGGCCGCCTATGCGGCGCAGAAGCCCAAGGGCCTGATGGTGGTGTCGCTGGACAACAAGTCCGGCGCCAGCGAGGCCGCGCTGCTCAGCACTCGCTGAGCAGCCGGCCGGGCGCCGCGGGTCAGCGGCGCTCGCAGAGCTTGGGGGTGTTGGTGCTGCCGAAGCGGTAGTCGTAGCTGGTTCCGGCGGCCTTCACCTGCACCCGCATGCCCTGGACCAGGGCCTGGGTGTACATCTTGCCGGGCTCCGGGCAGCCGAGGGAGCCGTCGTTGAAGGTGACCGACTCGGCGCTGATCAGCTCGACGGCGTCGGTGGCCACCTTGCGTCCGGCCAGATCGTCCAGGATGGCCTGCCAACGTTCCGGGGAGACCGACGCGGAGGCGCTCGGACTGGTCGTCGGCAGCGGGCTGGTGGTCTGGAACGGCGGACGAGCGGACGGTGTGTCCATCGGGACTCCTTGGCTGGCGCACCCGGCGACGAGCAGCGTTGCCGCGGCCAGGGCCGCAACCCCGCGGTAGCGCACGCTCATCACCGAACCTCCTGTTCGGTTCCAGCCTACGTCCGAGGCCGGCGGGCAGCGGGGCGGTGCGTGTCCTCAGCGCACGAACAGGCGGCTGATCGGGCCCAGCGGGGCGTCCGGCGGGGTGGCTCCGGTGAAGGCCCATTCCGGATCGGTGAGCATCCGGGCGCCGGCCAGGCCGGCCACCATGGCGATCGCGGCCAGCACGGTGGCAACTCCGTTCTGCATAGCCAGGACCACATTCGACTGGTCGAAGTAGAGCAGCGTCCGCAGCGCGGCCGCACCGGGGATCGAGACCAGCAGGGTCGGCACGGTCATGATGATCTTCTCCATGCCGAACAGCTTCCCGGCCAGCGCACACAGCAGGCCCATCAGGAAGCAGCCGATGAAGGTGGCCACGTACTCCTTCACCCCGAGGCCGATCATGATCATCCGGGGGACGTTGCCGAGCATGGCGATCACGCCGGAGGCGACCGCCATCCAGAACGGGGTGTTGAACATCATGGCCCAGCCGAAGACCGCAAAGAAGCTGGCCGCCACCACGGCCAACCACAGCACCACGGGATGCCCGACGATCGGTGGCACCGGCTCGGGGGCGGCCCCGGACAGGCTGGCCACCAGCCAGACGCCGATGGTGATGGCCAGCAGCACCAATGCGGCATAGGTGAGCCGGGGCAGGCCGGCCAGCAGGTCGATCCGGGCCAGGTCGAGGCCCGCGGTGACCAGCGGGAAGCCGGGGATCAGGAAGATGGCCGCACAGATCAGGCCGGCCGCGAATCGTGGGCTGGCCTCACCCATGGCCAGGTCGAGCAGCTTGCTGAAGCCGACATAGGCGCCGGTGGCGACCGCGGCCGAGGTCAGCACGACGGCCAGGTGGTTCAGCTGACGGCCGGTCATCAACCGGTGCAGCCAGTAGGCGAGTGCCGAAGCCGGCAGTACCGCCAGCACTTCGCGCCAACTGCCATGGCCGAGCACGGTGATCGAGGCGCAGGCGATCGCGACCAGGGGAATCAGTACCCAGGCCGGATACAGCTTGGGCGTCCGCTCGATCCGGTCGAGTTCTGCGTCGACCTCGGCGACGGTGGCCCGCTGCGGCAGGTGTTCGCCGAACTCTTTCAGCATGGCGATCCGGTGCGCATTCACTCCGGGTGCGGCGACCTCGCCGACCTGGGTCCGGAAGGTGCTGCGTCGGCGGACGGTCAAGGTGATGTCGGTGTAGGTGATCTGAGCGTGCAGCTGACGCAGGCCGACCGTGCCGGCCACGGCGCGCATCACCTCGCGCACCCGCAGCCCGGACGTCCCGGCGCCGAGCATCATGATCCCGGCCCGCAGCACAACGTCCGATCGCCGGATCAGGTGCCGCGGCTCCAGCGCGTCCTCGTGCTCGTGCTCGTCGAAGGACCTGTCACTGCTCACAGAGGTAAACCTAGCCAGCCGGACGCCCCGGCTCGACTCGGTCCGCTCGGTGTCGGCGTGGTGGTGTGGTGGCGCTAGAGCTGTAGGTCGGCGGTGTTGACCACGCCGGCCACCCGTCCGGGGCCCTCATGGTAGGTCCAGTACAGATTGGTGTGGGCGATGACGTCCGCCGGGGACGGGCTGCCCCACTCGCTGAGGTCTTCGGTGGTGTGCGCGTCGCCGACCAGGATCGTGTCGTAGCCGCGGGTGAAGGCGCCGTGGATGGTCGAGCGGATGCAGGCGTCGGTCTGGGCGCCGGCCACGTACAGCCGTCCGATCCGTCCGGCCTCGAGCAGGTCGGCCAGCTCGGTGTCCTCGAAGGAGTCGCCGTAGCGCTTCTGCACCCGCGGCTCATCGGGCAGCGGGCCGAGTTCGGCGACGATCTGCCACGGCTCGGAGTCGACCTCGCGGCCCTCGGCGACGTCCTGCACCCAGATCACCGGGACGCCGGCCGTGCGGGCCTTGCCGACGAGCTCCTTCAGGTTGCTCTGGACGTCTTCGCGTCGGTAGGTGTCGGCGACCACGCCGACCTGGAAGTCGACCACCAGCACGGCGCTGTTCGGACGGTCGGGAAAGCGGCTCATCGGTTCTCCTCTCTGTGCTCAGACTAGGCACCGGCGCCGACAGGCACCGCTCGCAATTGTTCGATGGCCCCGCGGGCCAGCCGCTCGGACTCGACGATGGTGAACCCGGCCGCGGCCAGCTGTTGGGAGGGCCGCCGGGTGTAGTGCTCGCCGCCCAGCGGGATGGTCAGCGCCTCCAGGACGTGTTGGGCCAGTCGCACCCAGGTGTCGGTGGAGACCACATGGTCGGCGAGCAGCAGTTGGCCCTCAGGACGCAGCACTCGGGCGAACTCGCGCAGCACCGGCTCGACTCGGGGCACCTCGCACAGCGCGAAGGTGCACACCACGGTGTCGAAACTGGCATCTGAGTAGGGAAGACGCTGGGCATCGCCGGTCTTGAGGATCATTCCGAGCTTGCGCTCGTCGGAGCGCTTCGCGGCCAGAGCCAGGGCGTCCGGTTCCCGATCGACGCCGTGCAGGTCGAGGCCGGGAGGATAGTGGGCCAGGTTCAGGCCGGTGCCCACGGCAACTTCGAGGGTCTTTCCGCTGGCCCGCGAGCAGATCCAGCGCCGGGTGTGCGGGAAGTAGCGCCGCTCCAGCCGGGTCATCAGCGTGTCGAAGCGGGCGATCTTACCGGTGGGCTCCATGCGTCCATCCTTACCCGAATGGGCGCCGATCACCATGGTGCGGTCGTCGTCCGCGCTGATCCAGGGCTGCGGCCGCCTCGGGCCGCGAGCTGCCGCGGGGCTGAACCGGTCTGCCCGTCCCGCCGCAAGAAAGGGGACAGTCCCCTTTTCTGCGGGCCCTCCGCTTCGTGCCCGGCTCAATCTCCCCGCCGTCGACAGCATCTCGGCTTACCATGGCCACATCGGCGGCGAGCCCAGGGGACGGTTCCATTTCCGTCCACGCTGGTCGGCCGGTGTAGTGGGGACGGTTCCATTTCGGTCCGCGTCCACCGACCCGAAGGGGACGGCTCCCGATCGTCCCGCGGTCCGCTCCGGCCGCAACCGAAGAGGAAGGAGCAGCGATGGTCTCCGGTAAGTCAGGTGCCTGGACGGTGCTCATTGCGTCCGCACTGCTCGCGGGGACGCTCAGCGCTACCCCGGCTCAGGCCATGCCGCTGCCCCTGCCCGCGTCCCGCCCGGCGCCCGCCGTTCAGCCGGCGGCCACCACGTCCACGGCGATCCTCAGCCAGCCCGGCAACAGCACCACCAACCGGTACGGGGTCTCCACCAGCACCAAGTTCACGGTCACGGCGACCGGCACCAAGCTCAGCTATCAGTGGCAGTCCCGGACGCCGAAGGCCAAGAAATGGACGTCCATCAAGGGCGCCAAGTCTGCGTCCTACACCGCGAAGGGCAGCAAGTGGCCTAGTGGGACGAAGTTCCGGGTGATCGTCACCGGCAAGCGGGGCAAGGTCACCTCCGCCGCAGCCACCTTGACCGTGCGCTTCCCGTCCAAGACTCCGGCCGCCGATGCGCAGAAGGCGTTCGGGCTGAGTGGCCTGCGTCAGGGCGTCGATCTGTCGGCCTACCAATGGGCGCCGAAGAAGAAGGTGAAGCTGGCCGCGGTGAAGTCGTGGGTCGGCTCGAAGGGCTTCGTCGTGTTGCGGGCGGCGTCCGGCGCCAAGCCGATCAACCAGTCCTACGTGAACGCCTGCACCGGTAAGAAGGCCAAGACCGGGAGCAAGCCGGTCGACAAGGACTGTGCCTACGCCACCTTGGCCGACCAGGTGACCTCGGCCAAGCTCGGCCTGGGCCACTACTGGTTCAACGGCTGGATCGACACCATCGACACCACGCCGGGCAATGTGTTCTCGGCCGGTTACACCCCGACCGCGACCGCCAACCAGTTCTTCGCCTGGCTGGTCAAGGGTGGCAACCTCACCAAGACCGACACCGATCCGATCGTCCTCGACGTCGAGAAGGGACGCGCCTGGACCGCCAGTGCGTCCGGCAAGAAGTACAAGCTCTCGCTGCGGGCCTGGAACGCCGACGAGGTGTCGGAGTTCCTGGTGGCGATCAAGGCGAAGCTGGCGGCCGCTGGCTACCCGGCCAATCTGTACGTCTACATGGGCGCCAACGCGGCCAACGTGATCGAGGCCGGCGAGTACGTCTGGGCGCCGGTGGCGCCGCTGGCCCGGCTCTGGGTGGCCTCCTGGGGCAAGGACAACGGCCGGATTCCGGATAGCCAGCCGCTGACCGGGCCGTGGGCCGAGTGGTCGATCTGGCAGTACAGCTCGAATCTGCGGATCTCCGGCTCCGGAGTGGACGCGCTGGACGCCGACATCGCCAAGGCGGACGCCTGGACGCCGCTCGCTGACAGCTGAGCTCGTCCGGTCTTCCGGCTGGGCTGCCGTTCCCGTCCTGCCTCCGTCCTGCTCCGCTTCCGTCCTGCTTCCGTCCTGCTCCGTTCCCATCCCGCTTCACCCTCGCCCGCCCGCACAGCCGCGGTTCGCTACCGAAAGGAACCCTTGCTGCCGAAATACCGGTAGCGGGAGTTCCATTCGGTAGCGCGAACGGGGCGTGGCGGTGGCGCCGCGGTGCGGCCTACAGGTGCACCATCCAGCGCTCGGGCTGGGCCAGCGGCTCGAAGCCGTACTGGGCGTACAGGCCGTGGGCGTCGGCGGTGGCCAGCAGGATCCGGCGTAGTCCGAGTGGCTCCAGGTCGTCGGTGATGCCGGCGATGAGGCGCTTGCCGACGCCGCGTCCGCGGGCATGCGGGGCGACGATCACATCGCAGAGCCAGGCGAAGGTGGCCCCGTCGGTGACCACTCGGGCGTAGCCGAACTGCGCGCCGGTGGCCAGGTCATGGACGCTGTAGTTCCGGGAGCCGTCGATCGCGGTGTCCTGAGTCTGGCGGGATCGTCCCTGGGCCCAGTAGCTGAGCTCGCTGATCCAGTAGTGGACCAGGGCCCGATCGATGTCTTCGGTGCGGTTGGAGAAGCGCAGGCCATCGGTCATGGGCCGCAGCCTAGGCGGCCTGACGCCGGCTCACCACCGCGCTGGACGGTATTGGAACCGTCCCCACGAGTTGGGCTGACCAGAGTGGATGGTATTGGAACGGTCCCCGGGAGTTGCGCTGGCTGGGGTGGACGGTAATGGAACCGTCCCCGTTAGTGGCGGACGTACTCAGCCAAGTGCTGGCCGGTGATGGTCGAGGCGGAGGCGACCAGGTCGGCGGGGGTGCCTTCGAAGACCACCCGTCCGCCGTCGTGGCCGGCGCCCGGACCCAGGTCGATGATCCAGTCGGCGTGAGCCATCACGGCCTGGTGATGTTCGATCACGATCACCGACTTGCCGGCCTCGACCAGCCGATCCAGCAGGCCGAGCAGTTGCTCGACGTCGGCCAGGTGCAGGCCGGTGGTCGGCTCGTCCAGGACGTAGATGCTGCCGACCCCGGCCAGTTCGTTGGCCAGCTTGAGCCGCTGCCGTTCGCCGCCGGACAAGGTGGTCAGCGGCTGGCCCAGGCGCAGATAGCCCAGCCCGACATCGGCCAGCCGGTTCAGAATCGCTGAGGCGGCCGGCAGCTTCGCTTCGCCGGCGGAGAAGAACTCCAAGGCGTCGGCCACCGGCAACGCCAGCACCTCGGCGATGTCCTTTCCGGCTAGGTGGTATTCCAGCACCGACGGCTGGAAGCCCTTGCCCTCGCACTCCTCGCAGGTCACCGGCACCCCGGCCATCACGGCCAGATCCAGGTAGATCACCCCGGCACCGTTGCAGGCCAGGCAAGCCCCCTCGGAGTTGGCGCTGAACAGGGCCGGCTTGACCCCATTGGCCTTCGCGAAGGCCTTGCGAATCGGCTCCAGCAGCCCGGTGTAGGTGGCCGGGTTCGAGCGCCGGGAACCCTTGATCGCGCCCTGATCGATGGCCACCACGCCCGGACGTCCGACCAGCCCGGAGTCGACAAGCGAGCTCTTGCCGGAGCCGGCAACCCCGGTCAGCACCACCAGCACGCCGAGCGGGACGTCCACGTCCACGTCGTGCAGGTTGTTGGCGTTCGCCCCGCGAATCGGCAGGCTCCCGGTCGCGGCCCGGACGGACGCCTTGAGTCGAGCCCGGTCGTCCAGATGCCGTCCGGTGAGCGTCCCGGACGTCCGCAGCCCATCCAGATCACCGGTGTAGGTGATCGTCCCGCCGGCCGTGCCCGCACCAGGCCCGAGATCGACCACGTGGTCGGCGATGGCCATCACCTCGGGCTTGTGTTCGACCACCAGCACCGTGTTGCCGGCATCGCGCAGCCGCTGCAGCAGGCCGTTCATCCGGGCGATGTCGTGCGGGTGCAGTCCGATGGTCGGCTCGTCGAAGATGTAGGTGACGTCGGTCAGCGACGAGCCGAGGTGCCGGATCATCTTGATCCGCTGCGCCTCCCCGCCGGACAAGGTGCCCGACGACCGGGCCAGGCTCAGGTAGCCCAGCCCGATCTCGGTGAACGAATCCAGAATGTGGCGCAGCTTGGCCAGCAGCGGGGCCACGGACGGGTCGTGCAGCCCGCGCACCCACTCGGCCAGGTCCGAGAGCTGCATCGCGCAGGCGTCGGCGATGCTGACGCCCTTGATCTTGGCCGAGCGGGCCAGCTCGTTGAGCCGGGTGCCGGCGCAATCGGGGCAGGTGGTGAAGGTGATCGCGCGCTCGACGAAGGCCCGGACGTGCGGCTGCATCGCCTCAACATCCTTGCTCAGGTAGGTCTTCTGGATCTGCGGAATCAGGCCGAGATAGGTGACGTTGATCCCGTCGATCTTCACCTTGGTGGCCTGCTTGTAGAGCAGATCGGCCAGTTCCTTGGGGCTGAAGTCGCGGATCGGCTTGTCCGGGTCGAACCAGCCGCAGCCGCGGTAGATCCGTCCGTACCAGCCGTCCATGCTGTAGCCGGGGACGGTCAAAGCCCCCTGGTTCAGCGACAACGAATCGTCGTAGAGCGCGGACAGGTCGAAGTCGTTGACGTTGCCCAGGCCTTCGCAGCGCGGGCACATGCCGCCCTGGACGGTGAACGACTTGCGTTCGACGACCTTGCCCTGACCCTTCTCGATCTCGATGGCGCCCTTGCCGGAGACGGTGGCGATGTTGAACGAGAAGGCTTGTGCCGAGCCGATCTGCGGGGTGGCCAGCCGGCTGAACAGGATCCGCAGCATGGCCAGTGCGTCGGTGACCGTGCCGACTGTCGAGCGCGGATTGGCCCCGATCCGCTCTTGGTCGACGATGATCGCCGTGCTCAGGCCGTCCAGGACGTCCACGTCCGGACGGGTCATGCTCGGCATGAAGCCTTGGACGAAGGCCGGATAGGTCTCGTTGATCAGCCGCTGCGATTCGGCGGCGATCGTCCCGAAGACCAGTGAGCTCTTGCCTGAGCCGGACACCCCGGTGAACACCGTCAACCGCCGCTTGGGCAGGTCGAGATCGACCCCGCGAAGGTTGTTCACCCGAGCTCCGCGCACCCGAATCAGGTCATGGGAATCGGCCGGATGCCGCGCCGCTGCTGCCATCGGTCCCCCTGTCGTCGCCGGGCGGTGCCAATCCCCACCGGTGTGGTGGCCCAGCCTAGGACGCAGTACCGACGGACGGAATCAGCAGACTCTCCCTCGCCCTCACGACGGGAGCCTGTGGGTGGGTCCCTTCGACGGGCTCAGGGACCTAGTGTTCGGGCGCGCCGACGGTGACCAGGCGTCCGTCCGGCTCGACAAGGAGGGCCGCATGCTGATCCAGGGTTGCCAGCCAGCCGACGGCGGACGGACCCTTCACGAAGGTGGCGGTCGCATAGACGTCGGCCCAGGTCAGCTCGGGACCGATCACGGTGGCCGACAGCAGCGCCTCGGCCGGACGTCCGGTGGCCGGGTCGACGATGTGCGCGCCACGGGCCGCCGTCCCCGACGTGGCCACCGCTCCGGTGCGCAGGTGCAGCGATCGGAGCATCCGGCTGCGATCGCGCGGGTCCTCGATGGCGATCACCCAGTCGGGGGTGTCGGTGCGGGTGCAGGCCACGGCGATATCGCCGCCGGCATTGATCATCAGGTCGTGGGCGCCGAAGCGACGCAGCCGCGCCGCCAACCGCTCGAAGGCCTGCTGCACGGCCCAGCCTTTGACCAGGCCGGTCGGGTTGAACCGCAGCACGCCGGACGCGTCCGGCAGCCAGGCCGAGAAGGCGCCGCCGGTGCGCTGGCCGGCCAGCTCGCACAGGGCAGCCACCTGGCGCAGCCGCGGTGGGGCGTCGGTGAGCTGGTCGCGTCCATCGCGGACGCGGCTGGCCGGGCTGTCCGGGCGCCAGATGCTGAACAGGTCCTCATCGGCCCGCAGATCGTCGAAAGCCTCTGCGACAAGGTCGGACGCCTCCCCGGACTCGGCGGCCGGCCCACGCAGATGAATGCTGATCGGCAGGCTCATCACCTGGGCGACCCAGGCCCGCCGCGGCAGCTCGGTGGTGACCGCCGGACTCATCGTCGTGCTCATCCCAGGTGGGCGGCGTCGATCGCCGACTGCAACGACGTGATGTAGCCGTCACTGGTGACGGTCGCGCCCGAGACCGCATCGATGCTTGCGCTTTGCGCCTCGACCACTTCAGCGTTCAGGATCGGGATCGCGTAGGCGTTGATCTGCTGGTCGTGCCGGTCGTTGTTCGGGTAGTCGATCGCCTCGGCCGCGGTGATCTGGCCGCCGGAGACGGTGATCTGCACCTGGACGTTCCCGTAGCGGGTCGCCGCCGGATCGCCGGTGTAGGTGCCGTCGGCGGCACTCGAGCTTCCGGAGTTGGACGTGCCCGACGAGGAGGAGCCATTTGACGAACTCGAAGAGCTTCCCGACGAGTTCGAAGAGCCCGAGCTTCCGGAGTTCGGCGTTGTCGAGCCGGAGTTGCCGGTGCCGCCGCTGGTGTCGGTGGTGGACTCCTTGGCCGCGGTGGAGTTCGTGGACGTGTGGTAGCTGAACAGCAGCACCAGTGCACTCACGGTGCTGGCGATGGCGATGACGATCTTGCGCATGAGGACTCCTGGGTTACCAGCTGAAGCGTTCGGAATGGATGCGGTCGGACGGCACTCCGCAGGCGCGGGCGGCCTTGGCGGCGGCGTCCATCCAGGCGTCCGCACCGCACAGGTAGACGTCGTGCTCGGCGATGTCGGGCACCAGTTGGCGCAGGCCGTCGGTGTCACTGAGGGTGCCGGCGCTGGTCGGCAGCCAGGAGTTGCGCTCCCGGCGGCGATGGCCGGCCACGAAGAACACCCGCGCCCCACGGGCGGCGGCCAGCTTCTCGATCTCGTCGGACAGCACCAACTCGTCCTCGCTGCCGGCTCGGTAGATGAGAGTGACGTCGCCGGGAGCCTGCGGCAGTTCCTCCAGCAGGGCGCGCAGCGGGGTGATCCCGATCCCGGCCCCCAGCAGCAGCACCTTTCGCTGGGTACGGACGCCGGCGTGCAGCCGTCCGTACGGCCCTTCGACCAGCACCCGACTACCCGGTTTGACCGTGGCCAGCTCGTGGCTGCCGTCGCCGAGATCTTTGACGGTGATCCGCAGACTGCGTCCGTTCGGGGCCGCCGACAGCGAGTAGGGATGGGACCGGGTCCAGCCGGGGCGGCCGAGGAAGCGCCAGTTGAAGAACTGGCCGGCTGCGGCCGGCAGCTGATCGAGGTCGCGTCCGGAGATGAGCACGCTGATCACGTCCGCGCTTTCCCGGCGGACGCCGACCACCCGCAGGTCGTGGCGCAGGCTGCGATACAGCGGGACGAGCAGTCGCCAGCCGACGATCGCCACCACCGCGGCGATCCACAGCCCCCACCAATAGATGGTGGCCCAGGCGTTGTTCAGGAACTCCTGGCCGGTCCACAGCTGGTGCGGCAGCGCCAAGCCGACGCCGAGGTAGGCATAGAGATGAAGCAGATGCCAGGACTCGTAGCGGAGCTTGCGCCGGGCCACCCGAATGCTGGTCATCGCGACCGCAACGACCAGCGCAGTGCCGGCGGTGGCCAGCAGCATGCCTGGGTAGTCGACGACCAGCTCCCAGAACTGGACGAACACGTTCAGGTGGGCGCTGAGCGCGTAGCCAATCGTGATCAGAACGAGGTGGACCAGCATCAGCGAGAACGACCAGAAGCCGACCAGGCGGTGCCGCCGGGCCAACTCGTCCTGGCCGTAGACGCGTTCGACCACCGGCAGCCGGGCCATCAGCAGCACTTGGATCAGCAGCAGGTCGGACGAGATCAGGCCGGTCAGCCGGCCCAGCGTCGTGAAAGCGCCGGCCGGGGTGGTCAGCGCTTGTAGGCCGCCCCCGCTGACCCACAAGGCGGTGACGATGAGCATGCTGGCCCAGACCGACAGGCCCACTGCGTCCCGCCACCAGGACGGCACCAGCACCCGGCGATCGGCGACCAGGCTCGGCCTGGTGCGACTCGTCGGTGCCTGCTGGATCTCCACGGCCACGCTCACTCCCATCATTCGACGTGATGAGAATTCCCGACCAAACCGTCCACACCCTTGGGCTTTGCTGTGTGCTGTCTGTGGCTATGACCCGCCCGTGCCACCCGGACATGCGCGCCTCGGCCCTCGCAATCCCCACTCCTGGGGACGGTTCCATTACCGTCCGCCGAAGCCAGTGGCCAGCACTGGGGACGGTTCCATTACCGTCCACGGAGGAGAGTGGCCGTCGAGCGTCGCAAGCCCCACTTCTGGGGACGGTTCCATTACCGTCCACCGAAGCCGGTGGCCAGTACTGGGGACGGTTCCATTACCGTCCACGGAGGAGAGTGTCCGTCGAGGGTGTTCTGGCCGGTCTTCGGCAGTTCGCGCCTGACAAGGGTGGACGGTAATGGAACCGTCCCCGGGGTTCGGGGGCGCGGGGCCGCGCCACCGAGTCGGCGGCTAGTGGCCCGAGATCAGGTCGGCGAACTTGGCGATCGGCGAGGTGGTGGCGCGTCCGTCCAGCTCTTGGCGATCAGCCATCCGGTAGGCGGCATACATCGCCTGGACGCCCAGCCAGCGCAGCGGCTCGGGCTCCCACTTGCGCACCTTCCGGCCGACCCACGGTAGGCGGACCAGCTCGGTGTCGCGGCGCAGGATCAGGTCGGTCAGCGTCCGTCCGGCCAGGTTGGTGGTGGCCACGCCGGTGCCGACGTAGCCGCCGGCCCAGCCCATCCCGGTGCCGTGATCGAAGCCGATCGTCGCCGCCCAGTCGCGCGGGACGCCCAGCACGCCGGCCCAGGCGTGCTCGATGCCGACTCCGGATGCGGCCGGGAAGAAGCTGCGCAGCAGGCTGGTCAGGGCCTCGATCGTCCGCTCCTGGGTCACCCCGTCGGTGTCCACCCGCGAGCCGTAGCGGTAGGGGACGCCGCGGCCGCCGAAGGCGATCCGTCCGTCGGCGGTCCGCTGGGCGTACATGTAGACGTTGGCGTAGTCGCCCAGCGCCTGGCCGGAGGTCCAGCCGATCTGCTCCCAGACCGCGTCGGGCAGCGGCTCGGTGACGATCATCGAGGAGTTCATCGGCAGCCAGGTGCGGTGTTCGCCGCGCAGGTTTGCAGTGAAGCCCTCGGTGGCCCGGACGATGGCCGGCGCCCGGACGTCCCCGTGGTCGGTCCGGACGAGCCCCGACGAAATCTCGCTGACTTCGGTGTTCTCGTAGATCACGACCCCGACCCGCTCACAGGCCAGAGCCAGACCGCGGGCCAGCTTGGCCGGGTTCACCTTCGCGCAGTGCGGCTGCCAGGTCGCGCCCAGCGCCTTGTCGATGTTGATCCGGGCCTTCGCCTCGGACGCATCGAGCAGCTCGATGTCGGTCACCGGCCAGGCCGCTTCGGCCTCGTAGAAGGCCTTCATCCGTCCGACCTGGGACGGGGTGCGGGCCACGTTGAACTCGCCGCCCTTGATGATGTCGGCGTCGATCCCCTCGGCCGCGGCGACTGCGATCACCTCATCGACGGTGTCGTTCATCGCCTGCTGGAAGCCGATCACGGCATCGCGGCCGTGGCTATCCAGGTACTGCTCGCGGGTGCCGGTGATCGAGTTCACGCACCAGCCGCCGTTGCGTCCCGAAGCCCCGAAGCCGGCGAAGCGCTGCTCGAGCACCACCACCCGGGCGTCCGGCTGGGCCTTCTTCAGGTAGTAGGCGGTCCACAACCCGGTGAAGCCGCCGCCGACGATGGCGACGTCCGCCTCGATCGAGCCGGGCAACGCCGGACGGGGCTCGGGCACGCCGAGCTGCTGCCACCAGAAGGAGATCTGCCCATTCGTGGTCATCGGTGATCCTTGTTTGCGCTGGACGACTACGCCCAACGCTAGATCCCGACGACCTGCCCGGAAAGGCTCCTCGGATGCTGGTTCCGCCTCACGGCTGTCATCTTCGCCTGCTAGAACCCCGCGGCCCGGGACGAACCGTCCTCGGTATGAATCAGCTGCGGGACGCGACCGCGTCGATCTCGATCCGGAAGGCCGGGCTGACCAGGCCGGCGACCTGAATCAGCGAGCTGGCCGGCGGGTTGGCCGGGTCGATGAAGCGATCCCGTACCTCGCGGACCACAGCCAGGTCGGCCAGATCCACCAGGTAGTAGGTGAGCTTCACCACATGACTGAAGTCCAGGCCGGCCGCCGCTAAGGCCGTCCCGAGGTTGGTGAACACCTGTTCGACCTGCGCGGACGGGTCCGCCGACACCACCTCACCATCGGCACCCACCGGCACCTGGCCGGAGATGAACACGACTTCGCCACGGGCGATCGCCACATGGCTGTAGCCATTGGTCGGCGGCATTCCATCCGGACGGGTGATGAAGTCGGGCATGCGTCCTCCCTGGTGAGGGGCAGTTCCCTCGTTGTCGGAGCCCTCAGTGTGACACGGCCGCGCAACGCATCAGCGCTTGGGCAGGACCAGCAAGGTGATCGACGATCCGGGAAAGCGGGTGGTGATCTTCGAGCCGTGGCGCTTCACCGAAGCCAACTTCACGATCGATTTCGGGTGTGCCGAGGAGTACCGGTAGACGGCGGCCTTGGACGCTCCGGCGAACCCGGCCAGCGACAGTGTGGACGGGATCGTCGAACCCGTCTTGTTGATCACCATCACGGTCAGGGCCCCATCGCTCCCGCGCACCGCGGCGTAGACGGCCAGTCGTCCCTGATTGCCGCTGGTGGCCTGCACCGACGTGGTGCCGAAACCATGGTGCCGACCGTCGTAGTTCAGGTACATCCGGAACGCGTACGCCCACGGGTCGCTGGCCTTGGTCGGCCCCCACAACGTGGCCAGGTCGAGGCCCTGGCGGCCGAAGATGCCCAGCACGTCCGCCTGAGCCAGGGCGCCGTTCATCGACTCCAGGCCGCCCCAGTTGTACTCGGTGATCGCGGTCTTCGTGCCGGGGTAGTACTGGTTCACCCACGCCTTCATCGTCCGGATCCACTGCAACGGCTTGCGGCCGTTCGCGTCGCTGATCCACGACTCGTCGACATAGCTCGGATCCCACAGAGCCCGAGTCGAACGCAGCCGCAGCGCCTGGGTCGCCGCACTCCCTTTGCTGCTCAGCGCCACATTGGCGGCTTGGGGATAGAAGTGCTCGTCGAAGTAGTCGAGGAGCCGGACGCCACCGCTGCGCTCGGCAGTGGCGAACTGCTGCAGGTACCAGGCGCCCAGCGGCAGCCCGCCGTGGGCGTCCCGATCGGCGCTGGATTGGCCGCACTCGTCGGCTGCGGAGAAGTAGTAGGCGCACCAGCCCCAGTCGCTGGGGCCGAGGACGGACGCGGTGCCGTCCGCCGATTTCACGGCCTGGGCTGTCGCCTGCGACTTGGTCCACAGCTCGTCGCTGGTCAGCGGGTCGGGGTGGACGTCGCGGTGGGTGCTGTTCCACAGCACCGGCTCGTTGTCGAGGGCATAGAACTTCACTCCACCCTGGGCTGCGGTGCCGTAGCGGCTGACCAGGGAGGCGACCAGGTCATGGTCGAAGTCGGCGCCGACGCTGATCGACGTGGTGGACGGGTCCGCGGACAGCTGGGTGCTGCCGCTCATCCCGTTGCCGCAGTTGGAGTCCCACGGGTCGAAGTCGTTCTGGCTGGCGAAGCTCGTCCGCGGGAACGAGCAGGTGAACGGGTGGTCGGCGGGGGAGTCCTTGGCCACCCAGCCGATCATCGGCACGGTGACCAGGCTGGCCGTCCCGGTCGTCCGATCCTTGTCGACGAACGCGGTCAAGGTGTCGGACGGGTCGGCCACGATGTTCTCGTAGTACCAGTCCTGACCGGTGTTGTAGGTGTCGTTGCGGTAGTTGTAGCGCGACGTCGAGTTGCCGCCCCACCGATCCACCGGAACCCGGAACGCCGAGCTGAGCCCGGCGGTCTGGCCGGCGAAGTTGACCCCGTAGATCAGCCGGCTGATCGGGTGCCGTCCGGCTTTCGCGTCGATCTTCAGGTTCACCCGGGAGACCTTCTTCGCGGCCACCACGCGGGTCGGAGCGACTCTCGCAGTCAGTGTGGCCGAGGCGGACGAGGCCACGCTCGGCGCGGCGACGGGTTGCGCGGCTGGTGGCTGGGCGGCAGCAGTGGACGGTTCGGCTGCAGCGCCGGTAGCCAGCAAGGCCAGTGCGGCTGCAGCGGTGATCAGCAGGCGGGGGGTGCGCACGACTTCATTGTGCGCCGGGAGAGGTCTGCCGTGCAGCGTTGAGCTCGATAGTCGCGGACAGCCAGCCTAGCTGTACGCCACAAGGTCCTTTCGTACTTGTGCTCTTAGTGCCTTGATTGCGGCTGATGCCGCATCTGTGCGGGCCTGGACCTCGCCGGACGGCGCGTTCTGAAGGAACACAAGGGATTTGGTCGTGGCAGTGGCGAGCTCGTACGCCTGGCTTGTGCCAAAGAGGCCGAGGTCCTCGGATCTCGCGAACAGTGGTTCTAGGAGGTCTTCTGCGGGCTCCGGGCCCCGGTCGAACTCGAACATGTAGTACTCGTCCAGGACGCTGAGGTACTTCTCAGCCTCGGCTAGAAAGGCGTGGTAGATCTCCGCACGGTGTTCTCTGAGCCATTGCCGGTGTCTACGCCGGTCTTGCAGGCTTGTGGCAAGGAGTTGTGCGCCGCCACCGAGGATGGCACCGACGACAACGCCGAGTAGAGCCAGAAGATCTGAGTTCATGAGCCGCCCCTCCGCGTGTGCATTCAAGCCTGCCTGAGCGAGACCCTGACATGGTGCGGGTTCGCAGGCTTGAAGTCGGAGACAATCCCTGCGTCCTTCAGTCGTTGAAGGATCCCCTCGGGCGCACAGTCCCTCGAGAGGACGGGCCGCTTGAAGCCTGGATCTGCGATCGTCGAGTAAGGCTCGCCAAGCTTTCGAAGGGTAGCCCTGAGGTCCTCGAGATCGATGAGTTCGCCGGCCTGGCTGAGGAGCTCGAAGACCGTGGTCTTGTAGGCACCGCCCTCGCAGATCGCATCAATCTCGGGCGCCCGCAGCTTGGTCTTCGTCCGGATTGCCCAGTCGGCAACAGACTGGAATCCGGCCCTGGTGATCCCCTCCAACTCGTCGATGATCCCTAGAACGGCCTTCTTCACGTCATTGCGAACTGAATCACTCGACATGAGCTTCTCGAGAAACCTGCCTGGAAGGGTCTCCGCGCCGACGAAGTCCATGTAGTTGGTTGAGCTCCGAATAGCGAACTCGTAGCTTGGCCAGTCTGGGAGAAGGCGAGAAGCGAAGGCACTCTCGTCATCAGCCAGCAGGCCAGTGGCGATCAGCCGGCCGACAATCTCTCCGGGCTCGGGCGAGATTTCTTCCGGGGGAAGCTCTCCAGGGTCCAGAGATCGCGCCAGTTCAACTCGGTGTTTCGCATCTCCACTCGCGGCACCGGCGTTGACGATGGCGACCGCCAGCCTCGCTCTGTCATCTCGACCAGAGTCAGGGGCCGCAGTGATCGCATCCCGTTGCGAAAGGAGTCTGGACAGGGCTTCGTCGATGCGTCCTTTGGCATCGAAGTACACGAGTAGGTTCTCGAGCGTGACAGAGACACGCTGCTCCGCGACAAGCGCCTCCCGCACCGATTCCGGAACATCGCCAAGGTTGCCGACGACGCAATCGGCGCTGGAGTCAGCCACCAACCGCTTGATGGAATCAAGCGGCCACCTCTGGCATCGGTCGAGTATGTCGACGAGCAGATCAGGTGCGTCGATGGTGTAGTCCGTGCCGTCTGACGTCTCAACCGCATCGAGGTAGTCGCTAGGCCTCGTTAGGACGTACTCGTAAGCGTCGTCCGGAAGTGCGTCGTGCAGCTGGTCGAGGGAGATATTGGTCAACCCCCACAAAGCCTCAAGGTTCTCCGCGTTGATGAGGTACGCCCGAGTATCGCGAAGGTGCTCCAGTGCGGCACTCGAGAGGCTCTTGACGCTGCGGATGCGGACGCTCGCCTCTTGGAGGAAGTCGACGACACTCCCGGCTTCGTGCGAGCGTCCTGGATCGGTCAGGGCCGCAAAGTGCAGGTAGTTGCATTCGACGAAGCTGCGTACGCCGTCGCTGACTTCGTAGCTTGTGTGGTCGCGTCTGCGTCTGATTGCCGCCTCGACCAACCTGGCTTGGGACTCGACATCACCTGGCGGGTTCGCGACTAGGTAGCTGAAGATGCCAGGCCAGAGCGGAGCTAGTCGTTCGACGAAGGAGACGGCGTTCTTGCCCGCAGTCAGATAGGCGTCGATGAAATCCCTTTCGTCGGGGCCGACAGATGCCAGGTTGGCCAGCACTATGTCTGCGCCGGCCAGGTCGGCAGCCAGTAGATGATCGACGAGGGAGATGTTGTACATGCTTCGCTCAGTGAGGATCGATCGCCCTTGGTCCCGCAGAATCGCTTCGACATCCTCGCTGTCGAGTTGGTAGTCGGCGTCAGGCCTCCCGTGGTCGATGTTGTGGATGATGTAGCTCATGGCCGCCGGGCGGATCATCTCGCCGTAGAACGTGGCGACGTGGAGCGGGTAGTAGGACGTCACGTATCCATGGATAACAAGGTCAGCTGCAAGCTCTGATGCCGTGAGGTGTCGCACCCATTCGATGAAGCTCATCGGCGAGCCTTCAGCTGAGCGGCTCTTCAGTTCTGGATGCTCACACAACTCCTTCCACGTGTGATGCCGCAGAAACTCGAGAGTCTCATCGTTAGCTGCAATCCTCTTCGCGCCGGTACGCACAGAGCGGGCTATCCAATCGCGCGGGTCGATCTTCTCGTGTATGAGCGACTCGATCGCGGCCGTGTCGAGGTGCATCTGGACGGATCCCCCGTAGCTGCTCCGCCGAGGCGTGGTGGCTATTTCGCCGCCGCTGGCGAGACGTCTCCAGAAGTCCGGTGCGCGTAGGTCATCGTCTGTGTACGGGAAGCTTTCGGGCGGGAAAAGTGACCCCGGTGCGTTCTGCAGCGTATCGAGTACTGAGCGAAGCCGACCCGCCAAATGGGCAGCATGTTCCTCTGCTGCCGACTCCAGTTCGATTCTCTTGCGTAGCTTGCGGTTGGAAGCACGCAGCCGAACGATATTCTCCGCGACTAGCGTGCGCCACCGGCTGTACAAGGTGTCGAGGGCGCTGCTTCCGAGCCGGATCTGCTCGAAATCTCTTAGGTGCACGTTCTTGTAGAGCACCATTGCGAAGAGGTTCTCCGCGTGGAGGTCGGGCACGGGGGTTGTTACATCCATTAGCTGGTGCCTGAAGACCGCGTACTCGTTGACGATGTTGTGAAGGAGTCGCATATCCGCGACGTGGCGTGCCGCGATGTCGATGAGATCCTTGGAGATCCCGAGCCCACGTTCGCGCAGCAGTCGATCAAGGAGTTCGCGGGCGTTCTTGTGGGTGATGAACGGCACCATGGGGACCACGAGCTCGAAAAACTTGGTTCGATTGGCGCGAACGAGTTCAGAACAAGCCGTGTCGGGGTCGGGCGCGGGCAGGTCGTGCCCCAGGTTCTCGAAAATGCTGTCACGCATCGCGTAGATGAACCTGATGTTGCGCTTGCCTAGTTGAGCCGCTGTGTTCAGTGTTGAGTTGAGCGACCGGAGGGACTCGAAAATCCCGGGGTCGTCGAATCGGTCGAGATCCTCCAGGATGACGATGTCAATCTCTGGTTTGACCTGAAAGAGATAGATGATCTCGTCGAGATACTCGTCAAAGTAGGTCGCTGAGCGCGGTGGGAGGGTGAGTGTCGCGGGCCCAGCGGTGATCTTGTCCAGTGTGACCTGCCCGCGAAGGAGCATTCGCGCGACGATGGTCGCACCAGCCGTCGCGATGCCAGCCGCGAGTGCCCCTACCGCAAAGTGAAGCCAAGGAAGCTCAAGACTTGCGACGATGCCGAAGTTCGTGATGCCAGACAGATCGAGCATCAAGCCCAGGACGGCGCCGATGACTGCCGCGATCCCGGCTGGGACAAGCTCAGTCTTCCAGCCGCCTTTGCGAATTCGGTGAAACCGAGATTGCGGCGAGCTGGCCGGGTCCACTTGGTAGAGCAGCTGCTTGACGAGCTCCTTCTGGATGCGGTTCGTCTTGGTCGTCGCTGCGGGGTTGAGGTCTGCGCCCTGCTCGGCCGGTTCGGGCTCCGCACCCAGGGTGAGCAGTGAAAGCTTGATGACCCGCCCCGCGAACTCGACGGCGAGCTTGTCCAAGACGCTGGTCTTCCCGAGACCATAAGCACCAGAAAGTGCGATGTTCCGGACCTCGGGCTGATCCTTGATTGCGCGCTTCAGGATCGCGAAATAAGCGCCGTGCCACTCCTCCCGGTATTCAGGTGCGAGGCTTGTGAGCTCAGGAGCTGGGGTTCGGGCTGCCAGTGACGCCGATTCCGGCAAAGGTCCGTTGGGGGATGGTGGGACCCTCGGAGTAACTCTCACCCCGGCTTGAGCAGAGGGCTCGGCTCCATTCATTTCTGGCTCCCTCCCGTTTAGGGTGTTGATGGAGGCTATTCGACCACCACGCGCCGACACTTCGGCTTTATCTTGTTATCTAGCGGCGCAGCGTCCCTCTCGACTAGCAGCCGCCTACTAGCTACAAAAGCCTGCAGCTCGCCCGGCAGATTGTGGCGCAATCACCAAACAGAAGCAGTCCGGGAGACCATGGGCGGGCCGCTCAGTGCTGCATGTCGACGAAGCGGCTGTAGTGACCCTGGAAGGCGACGGTGACGGTCTTGGTCTGGCCGTTTCGGTGCTTGGCGACGATCAGGTCGGCCTCACCGGTGCGGTCGGAGGAGTTGTTGTACATGTCGTCGCGGTGCAGAAGGATCACCATGTCGGCGTCCTGCTCCAGCGAGCCGGATTCACGAAGGTCGGACAGCATCGGCTTCTTGTCGGTGCGCTGCTCGGGGCCACGGTTGAGCTGGGAGAGCGCCACCACCGGCACCTCGAGCTCCTTGGCCAGCAGCTTCATCTGCCGAGAGAACTCCGAGACCTCCAGCTGACGGGATTCGACCCGCTTGCCCGAACTCATCAGCTGCATGTAGTCGACGATGACCAGCTTCAGATCATTGCGCTGCTTGAGCCGACGGGCCTTGGCCCGGATCTCCATCATGGTCAGGTTCGGCGAGTCGTCGATGTAGAGCGGGGCGGTGGAGATCTCGGCGGTCTTGCGGGCGATCCGGCGCCAGTTCTCATCGCTCATGTGGCCCTTGCGGATCTCGTTCAGCGCCACCTGGGCCTCGGCCGAGATCAGACGCATCACGATCTCGGTCTTGGTCATTTCCAGGCTGAAGAAGGCCGAGCACAACCCGTGCCCGATGGATGCGGCCCTGGCGAAATCCAGGCCCAATGTCGACTTACCGACACCAGGACGGGCGGCGATGATCACCATCTGCCCCGGATGCAGACCATTGGTCAGCTCGTCCAGGTCGATGAACCCGGTCGGAACCCCGGCCATGGTGCCATGGGCGTCGAGCGCCTCGATCTCGTCCAGCGTCGATTCCATCAGTTCCGACAAGGGCTGATAATCCTCGCTGGCCTTGCCTTCGGCGACCTCGTAGATCGCCTGCTGGGCGGCATCGACGATGCCGGCCACATCGCCCTGGCCGGAGTAACCCAGCTGGGAGATCTTCAACGACGCTTCTACCAGCCGGCGCAGGATCGCCTTCTCTTTGACGATCTCGGCGTAGTAGGACGCGTTGGAGGCGATCGATACCTGCGACAGCAGTTCGTGCAGGTAGATGTGGCCCCCGACGCGTCCGAGCTCACCACGTTTGGTCAGCTCATCAGCGACGGTGATCGCATCGGCGGGCTCGCCTCGTCCGTACAGGTTGAGGATCGCCTCGTAGATGATCTCGTGCGCCGGCCGGTAGAAGTCGCGCCCCTTGACCACCTCGGCAACATCACCGATGGCGTCCTTGCTGAGCAGCATCGCCCCGAGCACGCTCTGCTCGGCCAAGACATCTTGTGGCGGGGTGCGGTCGGATCCGGCCACGTCGTCAGCGCCATAGGGCATCACTTCAGCAAGTGACATAGTTCCTCCAAGGGCGCGTCCGGGGTGGTCGTGGCTCTCCAAGTCAGCAGGTTATTTGGCGGTGCTGACAGTCTGGCCGCGGGGATCGACCAGCCCAAGCTAGACCCCCGTCGGGTCCTTCATCAACGGGGATATCCACAGCCCCTGTGGATCTTCTGGGGACAACCCAGCGTGTCTTGTCCTGGACCTGTGTACAGACCAGGGTCAATCCTGTGGACGCAGCCGCAACAAGCTCCACATTTCGTCTCTGACTAGGTGTAACGCTCAGGGGTGGGTGTGGACGCAAGGCGGATCGCGACCAATTTTCGGCGGTGGCCCTGGATTTGACAGCGCCTCTGTCGCCTGGTGTATAGGCCGTCTCCGCGACTGGTTATGCACACAGAATCCACACCCCTGAGGGTGTACCTCCATACCCTGTGGGGGTATAGTTGGCGTCGAATCAGGAGGTGGGCAGTGGAACAACCGTCACAGCTGTCACAGGAGTCCCTGGAACATCAGCACGCCGGCCATGGTGCCGACGACGAGGCCGGGCATGACGCCGCCGGTCATGCCGGGCACGGCTACGTCGATGGACGAGCCGACTACGTCCGCCGACTGAAGCGGATCGAAGGTCAGGCCCGAGGTCTGCAGCGGATGGTCGAGTCCGACCAGTACTGCATCGACATCCTGACCCAGGTCTCCGCGGTCACCCGCGCCCTGGAGTCCTTCGCCTTGGCCATGCTCGAAGACCATCTGCGGCACTGCGTGGCCCGGGCCACCGTGGCCGGCGGGGACGAAGCCGAGGCCAAGATCACCGAGGCCTCCGCGGCCATCGCCCGGCTCGTCCGCTCCTGACCAGAAGGCCCACACCATGCCCGAACCACTCCAGCTCAACACCGACCGCCTGGCCTCGTCCGGCGGCGCCCGCCGAGGGCCGGTGCGCGAGCTGACCCTCTCCCCATCGACCACCGTCGCCGACCGACAGCCTCCGCATCAGGCCGCACGTCCCGCCCGGAATCTGTCCACCACCCACGGTAAGGAAGAACTCATGAACGCCACTTACACCGTCACCGGAATGACCTGCGGCCACTGCGTGCACGCCGTCAAGCAGGAGGTCTCGGCCATCCCCGGCGTGACCGACGTCGCGCTGGCCCTGGAGACCGGGAAGCTCGAGATCACCTCGTCCGCCCCGGTCGACTTCGACCGGATCGTCGAAGCCGTGGCCGAAGCCGGCGAGCACTACTCGGTGTCGTGAGCCGATGACTGCCCCAACACGGGAGGCGGTCGAGCTCGACATCACCGGGATGACCTGCGCGTCGTGCGCGGCCCGGATCGAGCGCAAGCTCAACAAGCTGGACGGTGTCCAGGCTCGGGTGAACTATGCCACCGAGAAGGCCACCGTCCTGATTCCGCCTGAACTCGACTTCACCCACCTGATCCAGGTCGTCGAACAGACCGGCTACGGTGCCGCCCTACCCAAGCCGGACGAGCCGCCGGTCGACCACGCCGCCCAGCTGCGCGGACGGCTGATCGGCGCGATCATCCTGGCCATCCCGGTGATCGCACTGGCCATGGTCCCGGCCTGGCAGTTCGCCGGCTGGCAGTGGGTTAGCCTGGCGCTGACCCTGCCGCTGTATCTGTGGGCCGGCTGGCCGTTCCACCGCTCGACGCTGGTGAACGCCCGCCACGGTGCGACCACCATGGACACCCTGATCAGTCTGGGCACCACGGCCGCCCTGGGCTGGTCGATCTATGCGCTGCTCTTCGCCGGCGCCGGACGAATCGGCTACACCCACGCCTTCGAGCTGCGACTAGGCACCGCCCATGGCGAGGCCGGGCTGTATTTCGAAGCGGTGGCCGGCATCATCGGCTTCCTGCTGCTGGGCCGCTGGATCGAGGCCAAGGCCAAGGCGAGCGCCGGCGAGGCCGTCCGCTCGTTGCTGCAGCTGGGTGCCACCGACGCCATCGTCCTGATCGACGGCGTCGAGACCCGGGTTCCGGTCGGCGCACTGGGGGTCGGGGACGAGTTCGTGGTCCGGCCCGGCGACAAGATCGCCACCGACGGCCAGATCGTCTCGGGGACCTCCGCGGTGGACAACTCCCTGGTCACCGGCGAATCGGTGCCGGTGGACGTCGTCCCCGGCGATGCCGTGATCGGGGCCACGCTGAACACCACCGGACGCCTGGTCGTCCGGGCCACTCGGGTCGGGGCCGATACTCAGCTGGCCCAGATCGCCCGGCTGGTCACCGAGGCTCAGGCCGGCAAGGCTGCCATCCAGGACCTTGCCGATCGGATCTCGGCGGTGTTCGTCCCGGTGGTGATTGGCATCTCCGCGGTCACCCTGCTGGCCTGGCTGCTGAGCGGAGCCATGGTGGCCGACGCGGCTGGAGCTGCGGTGGCCGTGCTGATCATCGCCTGCCCGTGTGCACTGGGCCTGGCTACGCCGACGGCTCTGCTGGTCGGCACCGGGCGCGGAGCCAAGCTGGGCATCGTGATCAAGGGCGCCGAGGCGCTCGAGCGGGCCCGCGGCATCGACACCATCGTCTTGGACAAGACCGGCACGGTGACCACCGGGGCGCTCAGCGTGCTGGCCGTCCAGCCGGCCGCGGGGACGGATGAGGCCGAGCTGCTCCGCTACGCCGGGGCGGCCGAGGCCGGCTCGGAACATCCGATCGCCAAGGCCATCGCCGACTACGCCGGCTCCGATCTGAGCGTCACCGAGCTGACCAACTCACCGGGCCTGGGCATCACCGCCCGAGTGGACGGACGGACGTTGCTGGTCGGCCGGCCGACCTGGCTGGCCGCCTGGGTGGACGTCCCCGAACTCGTCGAGCCGGGCCCGGCCAGCGCGGTTTCGATCGCCTGGGACGGCAGCTACCGGGGCACGATCTGGGTCGCCGACCAGGTGAAGCCCACGTCGGCTGCGGCGGTGGCCGCCTTCGTCAAGCTCGGTCTGCGTCCCGTGCTGCTCACCGGCGACCGGCAGGCCGCCGCCGAGGCGATCGCTGCTGAGGTCGGTATCACCGAGGTGATCGCCGAGGTGCTGCCCGAGCAGAAGGTCGGCCAGATCCAGGCGCTGCAGGCCGCCGGAGCAACGGTGGCCATGGTCGGTGACGGGGTCAACGACTCGGCCGCCCTGGCCCAGGCCGATGTGGGGATCGCCCTGGCGTCCGGCTCGGACGCCGCCATCGAGGCTGCCGACCTGACCCTGATGCGTTCGGATCTGCTGGTGGCTGTGGATGCCATCCGGCTCTCCCGGGCCACCCTGGGCCGGATCCGCGGCAACCTGTTCTGGGCGTTCGCCTACAACGTGGCCGCCATCCCGCTGGCTGCGCTCGGCTTCCTCAACCCGATGATCGCCGGGGCGGCCATGGCCTTCTCCAGCGTCTTCGTGGTGCTGAACAGCCTGCGGCTACGGGCTTTCCGTCCGATCAGCTAGCTGTCGGTGAGGGTGCGCTCGGGATAGCTCGGGCGCACCCCAACCGGTGAAGCGAGGAAGTCCGTTCAGGCCTCGATGATCGAGCCCTTCGGCCTGCGGGACGCGGCGATCCACACCCAGGCCGCCACCCAGATCGCCGCAGCAACAGCCAACGGCAGTACGGTCACCATCGAACGTCCGTCGATCCCTCTGGCACCCAGGGCGATCACGACAGCCAGGACGGTCACGCCCGCCAGCCACGAGAACAGATCGGCGCGCGGCAAGCCGATGATGGCCTGCTGAAGCAGCACCCAGCCGACGCCGGCTAGCAGCAGCATCGCCGCGGCCAGAAGCCAGCGGATCTCCAGCTGCCATTCCGCCAAGCCCAGCGCCAGGCAGGTCACCGTGCCGCCGAGCAGCCAGCCGGACGCGATCCGCGGCGAGGACGCGGCAGCGACCCGCTGGGTGAGCAGATCGTCGCCGGTCTGCGGCCACCGGTCGAGGATGCGCCACCAGCTGCCGGCGGCGGCCAGCCAGGCCCGTCCATCGGTGGTGGTGAGGCGTCGGACCAGCGTCCAGCAGACATCGACGCCGATGATCGCCACCGGGGCAATCACCATGGCCGGGGAGGCATTCGCCAGCCAGGCGTACATACCCAGCGCCCAGCCCAAGCCGCCAAGGAGCGGGCCGAGCAGCAACTCCGGCTGGCGGCCATTCGGGGCGAGCACCGCGCCCGGCAGGATCGCGGCACCGACCAGTGCCACCGCAGCCAGCAGGCCCGGGTTCGGCAGGCCGAAGGCGATCACGGCGAGATAGATCGTGCTGAGGACGCCCAGCTGTGCCGGAAGCCGAGCAGCGGACGAGCTGGTCGCGGCCTCGGTTGCCAGAGTGATCACGCCCATGACGACGACGCCGGCGATCACCGCGGCGGCGGCGTTGCTGAGGAAGACGTCCCCGCGCTTCCACTCCAGGGCCATGGCCGCGGCGAAGACGACGGCCTGGCCCAGCACCCGCCACAGTCGATGCGCACCCAGGCTGGCCAACCCCGCGTCGACAATGGCCACGATCAGCGCGGTGAGCAGCAGGATGGTGATCAGGGTGAGGGCACCGCCGGCGAGGGTGAGCACCACGAAGCCGGCCAGGACGCCGAGCAGCACCGGCAGGCCTCGTCCGAACCGGGCCAACGCGGCCGGGAGTTGAGTCATTGTCGGGAGCAGGAAGGCGGCCGCGCCGCTGATCCCGAGCGCCACCAGGGCGGCGATGATCGTTGCCATCAGTTGCCTCAGCTCACCTTGATCCCGAAGATCTTCTGGTCGTACGAGGCGACCACCAGCATGTTGTTGTACGCCGCCACCGAAGCTTCGACGTTCTTGCCCAGCGACACCGTCGAGTAGTCGTTTCCGGTGGCCGGGTCGAACAGGTGCAGCAGCCCCGCGGAGTCACCGAAGACGCCGTACTCGTGGCCGTCGGTTCCGGTGATCATCACCGGTGAACTCCACGAGTAGTGCGCCAGGCTTCGTGACCAGACGACCTGCCCGGTCTCGCGGTCCAGCGCGATCAGAGTGCCTTCGGACGGCGCGGTGGTCTTGGCCACGTTGAAGATCACCAAGTCGGAGTCCTCGCCCTTGCCGAGCAGCGGGGTCGACAACAGGCCGCCCTTGACCGGGAAGTAGTAGTAGCTGGGCAGGTTGTACTGCCAGACCACCTCGCCGGTCAGTCCGTTAACCTTGCGCAGGTTGGTCACCTGATCCTTGCGCTCCGATCCGCGCCAGCCCACCGAGTTGCCGGTGTAGAGGAAGGGAATGCCGGACGAGGCGTCCAACACCGGCGTGGAGTCGGTGTTGTCCACCAGATAGTGCGTCCACACGATGTTCATGGTGTTGGCGTCCCAACAGACCAGGTTGCCGTCGTTGTCGGTGGCCCACATCAGGTTGCGCCAGGCCACAGCCGAGCTCTCGATGCCGCGCTGATTGCTCTGCGAGGTGTTGTAGACCATCTTGGTGATCTGCGGGTTCACCGAGACCTTCTTCGCCTTCGGGTCGAAGGACGTGTTCAGCTTGGCCTTGTAGATGACGCCGTTCTCGCCGGGCTCGATCAGAGTGTCGGCGTCCTTGTTGACCAGTGCCGAGGAGTCGAAGGCACCCCAGCCGACCGGGTCCTGGCGCAACGAGACCTCGTCGGTGCCACTGATCTGGGAGACCTGCTTGTTCTTGATCAGGTCGAAGATGCGGTACTCCCACGGGCCCTTCTGGTCGCCCTTCTCGTTGAGGCCCTGGCCGGTGTACAGCAGCGGATAGCCGCGCGGATCGATCGACCCGGTGCCCTTGAAGCCCCAGCCCGAATCGATGGCCGGCTTGGTGGCCGCGCCGGTGGCCAGATCGAGGCGGTAGATGTGGCCGTCGAAGACCGGATAGACGACCTCGACGAAGTTCGGATCGTTCACATAGGACGCCTTGAGGCTCATCGCCTGCTTGGTGGCCTTCGGCCAGTTCACCAGCAGCGGCTGACCCGTCCATCCCGCACCGGGGAAGTAGCTGCCGTCGGCACTGACCGCACCGATGTCGTGGGTCCAGACGATCTGCAGCTTCTTCTCGGTGATGTCGGCGGTGCCGTAGGTGGGAGCGGTGCGGGAGTTGTTGCCGCGCCAGACCAGGACGCCGGGCACCTCGGTGTAGGTGTCACCCGAGCCCCAGACCACTCTCTGTTGGCTCTCGGTTGAGGGCAGTGGCTGACTGGCCGCGTCGAAGACCTGCCAGCTGACCGAGCCCTTACTGCCCAGCAGCGGCTTGGTGTACCAGCCGTTCGCTGCCGTTGTCGGGGCCACGAAGCCGGGCAAGGTGCTCGGGGTCACCGGCTCGGGATCGGTCACGGTCGGCTCGGCGTAGTGCGTCCCTGCGTGGGGACGGGAGCCCATCGTCACCGGGTCGCCGGCGCAGGCGGCCAGACTCAACAGGCAAGCCATCGTCGTCGTTGTGACAAGCAGACGCGATCTGATTCGCACCCGGTATCTCCTTCGGACCGCGGCAGTACGTGGCGAGCCTACATTCGCCAGCAACGCCGCCTTCCAGCGAATCTCGCTGACGTGGGTGGACGGTAATGGAACCGTCCCCGGGAGTTGGGCGGGTTTGGGTGGACGGTGTTGGAACCGTCCCCCTTGCAGCCCGCAGAGGTGGACGGTGCCGGAGACGGCCGATGGCTGGCCGAAGGCGGCGGCGCGGCCTGACGAGCGCACTTCGTTCAGGGCGCCGTGCGGTGCGCCGAGGGCTCAGCTGGCCTTCTCGGTGGGGGTCAGCAGGCCGGCGTAGGTGTCCGGACGTCGGGTCGACGTGAACGGGAACAGCTCACGCCAATCGCGGCACTGATCCAGATCCAGCGATGCCACCAGCACCAGATCGGCCGAGCGCGGGGCCTGGGCCAGCACCCGTCCGTAGGGGTCGGCGATGAAGGACGAGCCGTAGAAGGCGATCTTGCCCTCGGTGCCCCACCGGTTCGGGACCACCATGAAGGTGCCTGCGGTCACGGCATTCGCCGAGATCACCTGGCGCCACAGTGGCTCGGTGTCGAAGGCCGGATGATCGGGCTCGGAGCCGATCGCGCTGGGGTAGGCCAGCACTTCGGCTCCGGCCAGCGAGTAGGTCCGGGACACCTCGGGGAACCACTCGTCCCAGCAGGTCGGCAGGCCGACCCGGGCGGACGAGGGCAGCGGCAGGGTGGTCACCGGGTAGGCGTCCTCGGCCGGGCCCGGACGGAAGTAGTGATCCTCGTGGTAGCCGGCGGTCACCGGAATGTGCAGCTTGCGGGTCTTGGCCAGCAGGGTGCCGTCCGGGGCCACCAGGATGGCGGTGTTGTAGCCGCGTCCGTCCGGGCCGTCGGCGCGCTCGTAGAGCGAGGCGTGCACCAGCACCTGGTGGCGTCCGGCCGACTCGGCGGCGAAGCGGTAGGTCGGCCCGTCGGCCAGGTCCTCGGCCAGATCGGCAGCACGCCCGGCGGGCAGGGTGTCGGCCGGGTAGCGCTGCAGGGTCAGCTCGGGCAGGAACACCACCTCGGCACCCTCGGCTGCGGCCGAGCCGATCCCGTCGTCCAATACCGCCCGGTGGGTGGTCGGATCGGGGTGCCAGTGGGTCTGCACCAGACCCACCACCAGCGGCGGACGTGTGGACGGCTGGACCCGGGCGGGTGAGTCCAGGGGGGTGGCCACCACGGTTCTCATCACAGGACTCCTTCTGCGGAACGCGGTTGTTGCTGGGTGATGCAGTGGACGCCGCCGCCGCGGGCGAACAGCGGACGCGCGTCGACGCCGAGCACCTCACGGCCGGGATAGGCGGCGGCGAGGATCTCGGCAGCAGGCTCATCGGACGGGTCGGCGAAGCTGCCGAACAGCACCGCGCCGTTGAGCACGTAGTGGTTGACGTAGCTGTAGTCGACCCAGCCCTCGGCGTCGCGCAGCACCGTCGGCGCCGGCAGGTCGATGATCTCCAGGGGCTGCCCGTTGGCATCGGTCTGGCCGGCCAGTGCGTCCCGCAATTGGGCGCTGACCAGGTGATCGGGGTGTTCCGGGTTGGGCTGGGAGTGCACCAGCAGCCGGCCGGGGCTGGCGAAGGTGGCCAGCAGATCGACGTGGCCGCGGGTGCCGTAGGTCTGGGAATCGCGGGTCAACCCGCGGGGCAGCCAGATCGCCTTCTTCGCCCCGACGGCCCGGGAGAGTTCGGCTTCGACGTCGGCCTTCACCCAGCCCGGGTTGCGGTTCGGATCCAGCTGGACGGTCTCGGTGAGCAGGAACGTCCCCTGCCCGTCGGTGTGGATCCCGCCTCCTTCGGTGGTCAGCGCCGAACGGATCGCGGTGGCGCCGGCTGCGGTGATGGCCACCTCGGCGGCGCCGGCGTCCAGCTCCCAACGGGCCCAACTCTGCGCTCCCCAGCCGTTGAACAGCCAGTCGACTGCGCCCAGGCGTCCGTCTGGGCCGAGGACGAAGGTGGGTCCGATATCGCGATACCAGGCGTCGTCGAGCGGACGGAAGTACAAGTCCACCGCCGAGCTCAGCAGCCGAGTCGCTTCGGCCGCGGCGGTCGGCGGGACGATCATCGAGACCGGCTCGATGTCGACGATGGCATTGGCGACGGACGCCCAGGCTCGCCGCGCGGTCTCGGCCTCGCCCCAGCTCGAACCCAGTGTGTAGCCGCCGGCCGGCCAGGCCATCCAGGTGCGCTCGTGCGGCTCGGTTTCGGCGGGCATCCGCCAACCGGGATTATCGGAGGGCGCGTCAGCACCAGTGGCGGAGAGCACCCGTCCACCTCCTATCGCAGCGATCGTGCAGCCACGATAGGACGCGCTCGGCCGCGATGAAGCCCCGAACGAAAGTTCGTCACCGAGCTTTCACCTGGCCGAAATACCGGCTCAGTCGGGCCGATCGAAGCGGGCGGTGACCGTCCGTCCGGGGAAGACGCGACGCCCGTAGTCAGGGGCGAGATTCTCGGTGGTGGGCACCGGACGTCCGGCGGCCAGATCCTCGTAGATGCCGACCATTTCGGAGCACTGGCCGTTCAGCGTCCACCGTGCCGCCAGCTCGCGGGAGCGTTCGGCGGCCTGGCTGCGATAGATCGGGTCCTTCAGTGCGTCCAACAGGCTGACCATGGCACCGGCCAGCGAGACCGCATTCGGCCTGGCCAGGACGGTGTTGACGCCCGGCTCGGTGACCAGCTGCAACTCGTGATCCACCATCACGAACGGCAGCCCGGCGTGCGCGGCCTCATGCAGGGCGATCCCCTGAGTGTCGGTCAGCGACGGGAAGACGAAGGCATCGGCTGAGGCGTAGTAGGCGCCGAGCTTGGCCTTGGGCACCGGCCCGACCAGCCGGACCCGGCCGAAGCGGGAGGCTCGGACCAGCCGGCGGCGCAGCCCGGTCGGCGCGCTGCGCCAGTCGCCGATCAGCATCAGCTCGACATGCGGCACCTGGTCGCGGACGAGCTCGAAGGCGTCCAGGAGAAGATCGATGCCCTTCTCCTGCGAGATGCGGCCGACGTAGATCAGCCGCGGCCCGCGGGACTTGCCGATCGGCGGCAGCGCCGGGAGCGGATCGACGCCATTGGGCACCACCCGGACCGCGGCCGCCGGCGCCACCTCGAGCACGCGTTCGGCGGTCTTCACCGACGGGGTGGTCACCAGGTCGGCGTCGGTGAGCATCTTGGCGGCCAGTTCGAGCAGCTCCACCTGCGCGCCGCCGCGCCGCGGGGCTTTCAGCTTCAGCTTCTTGATCTGCTCCCAGGTCGAAGAGGCCATGTGCAGCTCGTAGACCTTGTAGGCGGCGTTCAGGAACGGCAGCACGTGCCAGTAGTGCTCGGCGTAGGCCTCCAGGTCGGTCTGCCAGGTGATCACCAGCGGACGTCCGGTGCGTTCGGCGGCCCACAGACCGAGCAGGGCGATCGGGCCGAGGCCGTGGACGTGGATCACGTCCGGCGGGTTGGCCACGAGCTGGGCCAGCCGGTAGTCGAAGTCCTGGCCCATCGACAGCCGGATCTGGGTGCCGGGGATCTGCACGCTGGGCAGTCGGATCTCACGGCGTCCGGGCCGTCCGGCGTGCGGGTTGGGCCCGTCGGCGACCGGGGCCACCAGGATCACCTTGTGCCCGTGGTCGAGCACCTGGCCTTCCAGGGACTGCACCGAGTAGAGCAGTCCGGACTCGGCCGGGCCGTAGTTGTCAGTGAACTCGGCGATGGTCAGCGGACGGTGGCCGCCGCCGGTGATCGTCGATCGGGTGCGCTCGGCGGCGTGTTTGTCGGTGCCGACCCGAGCGGGCGGGACGGAGGTGCCGGGCGCGGGGATCGGCGCTGAACCCTTGCGATGTGCCACGTCCCGACTGTACCGGTCGAGTCCCGCTTGCGTCCGCCGCAGGAAAGGGGACTGTCCCCTTTTTCTGCAGGCTTGTGTCTCAGTGGCGCAGCGAGCCGTACATCGACTTGGCCTTCTCCAGGGCGGCCAGGTAGCCGGAGCGGTGGTAGCCCAGCGGGTCGGCATCGGACGGCACCGCGAGCAGGCCACGGAACTCGTCCACGCTGGTGTAGCCCTTGGATTGGGCCCAGTCGTCCATGCCGGCGATCAGCTTGGCGGCGTAGCCGGCCCCGTGCCGGACCAGGGCGGACGTGGTCATCACCACATCGGCGCCGGCCAGCAGATGCGCGATCGCATCGGCTGAGGATTCCACGCCCGAGCTGGCGGCCAGCGAGGCCTTCGTCTGGCGACGGAGCGCGGCGATCCAGGTGCGCGGCACCCGGGCGTCGGCCGGCGACGACAGATGCACCCCCGACACCACCGCCAGCTGCTCGACGTCCACGCCGGGCTGCAGGAAGCGGTTGAACAGCACCAGGCCGTCCGCGCCCGCCTCGATCACCTGCAGGGCGAAGTTGCCCGGGCTGGAGAAGTAGGGCGACAGCTTCACCGCCACCGGGACGTCCACAGCCTGCTTCACCGCAGCCACGATCTCCAGGTGCTGGGCCTCCACCTCGGCACCGGTCACGCTCAGATCGCCGGGCACCAGGTAGATGTTGCATTCCAAAGCGGACGCACCGGCATCGACAAGTTGCTGGGCGAACGACGTCCACGAACCGAGCGCGGACGCATTGAGGCTGGCGATGATCGGCACGTCCACGGCCGCAGCCGATCGCTCGATCAGGCTCAGGTAGCCGGCTGCCGGGTTGGCCAGCTCGTCCACGGACGGGAAGTAGCTGGTCGCCTCGGCGAACGACTCCGCGTAGTCCTCCTCCAGCGCCAGATCGCGCTCGGCCTGGCGCTGCACCTGCTCGGCGAACAGCGAGTAGAGCACCACTGCGCCCAACCCGGTGTCGGCCAGAGCCTTCACCTGGTCGACGCTCTGCGACAGCGGGCCGGCCGAGGCCACCAGCGGATGCCGCAAGGTGAGACCTAGATAGCTGGTGGTGGTGTTCATCGCTTAGCTCCTCGCTACCTCGGCGAACCGCTCGGCGCCCCGAGTGGCCATCTCCTCGTATTCTGCCCAACGCCGGGTCACTTGCTCCTGACCCAGCTCCAGGAGTCGCTCGGCGGCTTCCGGATCGGAGTTCATCAGCATCCGGAACCGCAGCTCCTTGGAGTGATAATCCCGCAGCGGCAAGCGCGGACGCGGCGAATCCAGCAGGAACGGGTTACGTCCGGCCGCCCGCAGCACCGGGTTGTAGCGCATCAGCGGCCAGTGCCCGGACGCCACCGCGGCGTACTGCTGATCCAGGCCCTTGCGCATGTCGATGCCGTGGGCGATGCAGTGGCTGTAGGCCAGGATCAGGCTGGGCCCGTCGTAGGCCTCAGCCTCGCGGAACGCCTTCAGCGTCTGCTGCGGATCGGCGCCCATCGCCACCCGGGCCACGTACACGTTGCCGTAGGCAGTGGCCTGCAGAGCCATGTCCTTCTTGGTGGTCACCTTGCCGCCGGCGGCGAACTTGGCGACCGCACCCAGCGGGGTCGACTTGGACGCCTGGCCGCCGGTGTTGGAGTACACCTCGGTATCCAGCACCAGGATGTTCACGTTGCGCCCGGACGCCAGGACGTGATCAACGCCGGCCGAGCCGATGTCGTAGGCCCAGCCGTCACCACCGACGATCCACACGCTGCGACGCAGCAGGTGGTCGGCCACCGAACGCAGGTCCTCGACCTTGGCCCCGGTCATCGAATCCAGCCGGCTCTTCAGTGCGTCCACCCGGGCCCGCTGCTGGGACAGCTCCGACTCGTACTGCTGCGGGGCGTCCAGGATGGCGTCCACGGTCTCGGCGCCGAGCTCGTCGCGCAACTCCTCCAGCCGCTTGCGGGCGGTGGCGGTGTGCAGGTCGGCGGCCAGCCGCAGGCCTAGCCCGAACTCGGCGTTGTCCTCGAACAGCGAGTTCGACCAGGCCGGGCCGCGCCCGTACTTGTTGGACGACCAGGGCGTGGTCGGCAGGTTGCCGCCGTAGATGGACGAACAGCCGGTGGCGTTGGCCACCGTGGCCCGGCCACCGAACAGCTGGGTGAGCAGCTTCAGGTACGGGGTCTCGCCACAGCCGGAGCAGGCCCCGGAGAACTCGAACAGCGGCTCCAGGAACTGGGTGCCGCGGACGTTCGCGAAGTCGACCCGAGAGCGACGGTTGACCGGGATCTTCTCGAAGAACGCGACATTGGCGATCTCCTTGTCCCGCTCCAGCACCGGAGCCAGGTTGATCGCCCGCCGGTTCGAGGTGGCGCCCAGCGGCTTCACCGGGCAGGCCTCGGTGCACAGGCCGCAGCCGGTGCAGTCCTCGGCGTACACCTGCAGGGTGTAGCGGGAGCCGGGGAAGCCGGCCGCGTTCAGCGGAGCCGACTCGAAGCCCTCCGGGGCGCCGTCCAGGGCCGAGCCGTTGTAGTACTTGGCGCGCAGCACGGCGTGCGGGCAGACGAAGGCGCAGTTGCCGCACTGAATGCAGGCTTCGGGATCCCACTGGGCGATCACGTCGGAGATATTGCGCTTCTCGTACCGGGTGGTGCCGGACGGGTAGGTGCCGTCCACCGGAAGTGCCGAAACCGGCAGCGAGTCGCCGGTGCCGGCCAGCATCGAGCCGGTGACACTGCGGACGAACTCGGGCGCACTGGACGGAACCGGCGGGATCATCTGGTGCTCACCGACCGGTGCGGCGGGAACCTCCACCCGGAACAGCGAATCCACCGAGGCGTCCACGGCGGCCTCGTTCTTGGCAACGACGTCGGCACCCTTCTTGGCATACGTCTTGCGGATCGTGGCCTTGACCGCCTCGATCGCCTCGGCCCGCGGCATCACCTTGGAGATGGCGAAGAAGCAGGTCTGCAGGACGGTGTTGGTCCGCCGGCCCATGCCGGCCTTGCGGGCCACCAGGTTGGCGTCGATCGTCCACAGCTCGATGCCCAGCGCAATGATCTTGGCCTGCATCGGCACCGGCAGCTGGCCGAAGACCTCGTCGGGGCCGAACGGGGCGTTGATCAGCAGGACGGTGCCCGGCGCGGCGAACTCCAGGACGTCCACCCGCTCCAGGATCGACCAGTGGTGGCAGCCGATGAAGCCGGCCTGGCTGACCAGGTACGGCGCCTCGATCGGCTTGGGCCCGAAGCGCAGGTGCGAGACCGTCCGCGAACCCGACTTCTTGGAGTCGTAGACGTAGTAGCCCTGGGCGTAGGTGCCCTCGATCCCGCCGAGGATCTTCACCGAGTTCTTGTTGGCACCCACGGTGCCGTCCGAGCCGAGGCCGTAGAAGACCGCGCGCAGGGTGGCCGGATCCTCCAGATCGATGGACGGGTCGTAGGGCAGGCTGAGCATGGTCACGTCATCGTTGATGCCGATCGTGAACCGCGGACGAGGGCTGGGCAGGGCCAGCTCGTCGTAGATTCCGACCACCATGGCCGGCGTGAATTCCTTGCTGGACAAGCCATAACGTCCGCCCGACAGGTGCGGCAGGTGCTCCCGGCGTCCGGCCGCGTGGGCCTCGCCGAGGGCTGCGGCCAGATCCAGGAACAGCGGCTCGCCGCCGGCCCCGGGCTCCTTGGTGCGATCGAGCACCGCAACCGCCTTGGCGGTGGCCGGAATCGCGGCCAGCACCTCTTCGGTCGGGAACGGACGGTACAGCCGGAGCTGGACGACGCCGACCTTCTCGCCCTTGGCGACCAGGTGCTCCACGGTCGAGCGGACGGTGTGCGCGCCCGAGCCCATGATCACGATCACCCGCTCGGCGTCCGGGGCGCCGTAGTAGTCGACCAGGTGGTAGTGGCGTCCGGCCAGGGCGGCGAACTGGTCCATCGCCTGGCTGACGATGCCGGGGACGGCTTCGTAGAACGGGTTGGCGGCTTCGCGTCCCTGGAAGTAGGTGTCCGGGTTTTGCGCGGTGCCGCGAATGTAGGGGTGCTCCGGCGACAGCGCCCGGCGCCGGTGGGCGCGAACCAGGTCTTCGGGGACGAAGGCCAGCAGCTGCTCGTCGGTGAGCAGCTCACAGCTGTTCTCCTCGTGGCTGGTCCGGAAGCCGTCGAAGAAGTGGACGAACGGCACTCGCGAACGCAGCGTGGCGAGCTGCGCGATGGCGGCCATGTCGTGGGCTTCCTGCACCGAGGACGAGTTCAGCATCGCGAAGCCGGTCTGCCGAACCGCCATCACGTCCTGGTGGTCGCCGTAGATGCTCAGACCCTGGGCGGCCAGCGATCGGGCGGCCACGTTCAGGACCATCGAGGTGAGCTCGCCGGCGATCTTGTACATGTTCGGGATCATCAGCAGCAGGCCCTGGCTGGCGGTGAAGGTGGTGCTCAACGCGCCACCCTGCAGGGCACCGTGCAGAGCGCCGGCCGCGCCGCCCTCGGACTGCATCTCGATGACGGTGGGGATCGAGCCGTAGACGTTCTTGCGTCCGCGGGCCGACCACTCGTCAGCCAGCTCGGCCATCGTCGAGCTGGGGGTGATCGGGTAGATGCTGCACAGCTCGTTGAGTCGGTAGGACGCCGAGGCGGCGGCCTCGTTCCCGTCAATGATTACCCGGGCCATGCTCAGTTCTCCTCGATCATCGCGATGGCACCGACCGGGCACTGCTCGAAGCAGGTCGCGCAGCCAGTGCATTTGTCGTAGTCGTAGCGGTAGCGGTTGCCCTTACCGAGCTTGATCACCGCGTCCTCGGGGCAGGAGCCCAGGCAGCCGTCGCACTCGAAGCAGTTGCCGCAGGACAGGCAGCGGCCGGCTTCGGTGTGCGCCTGCTCGTCGGTGAGGCCGCCGACGATCTCGTCGAAGTCGGTCACTCGCTCGGACGGCTCGAGCTCGGGCTGGGTGTTGCGGCGGGCATCGCCGAAGTACCACAGGTTCAGCTTCTCGAAGCTGGCCAGATCGTGCTTGGGGCGATCGACGGACTCGCGTCCGGCCAGGTAGGCGTCGATCTGCTTGGCGGCCCGCTTGCCGTGGCCGACGCCGATGGTCACCGTGCGGTCCGAGGGCACGGCGTCGCCGCCGGCGAAGATGCCGGGCACGTCGGTCATCAGCGTGCGCGGGTTCACCTGGACGACGTCGTGGTCGAAGTGCATGCCCGGGATCCGGCGCAGGAAGTTGGAGTCGGCCTCCTGGCCCAGGGCCAGGATCACGGTGTCGGCCTCGAGCTTCTCGAAGCGTCCGGTGCCGCGGGCCTTGCCGTTCTCGTCCAGCTCCATGATCTCGACGGTCAGGTCGGACTCGTCGACGCTGGAGATGGTGCGCAGCCAGTTCATCTTGACGCCCTCGCGCTCGGCGCCTTCCTTCTCCTCGGCGTGGGCCGGCATCTGCTCCTCGGTGCGCCGATAGACGATGATCGACTCCTCGGCACCCAGTCGGCGGGCGACGCGGGCCGCGTCCATGGCAGTGTTGCCGCCGCCGTAGATGGCCACCTTGCGTCCGATCATCGGACGCTCGCCGGAGGCGACATCACGCAGGAAGCTGACCGCGTCCACGATCTTGGACGCGTCCCGGTTGGGGATGTCGATCCGCTTGGACAGGTGGGCGCCGATCGCGACGAAGACCGCCTCGAAGCCGCCTTCGGCCTGGTCGGCGAGCAGATCCTTGACCGTGTAGTCGGTGGTGATCTTCACGCCCAGGGCATACAGCCGCTCGATCTCGGCGTCCAGGACGGCGCGCGGCAGCCGGTACTCGGGGATGCCGTAGCGCATCATGCCGCCGGGCTTCGGCGAGGAATCGCGGATTTCGACCTCGTGGCCCATCTTGGCCAGCTGGTAGGCCGCGCTCAGCCCGGACGGGCCGGCACCGACCACGAGCACCTTGCGGCCCGAGGAGAAGCGCGGCTTGTCGAACTGCCAGCCCTTCTCGATAGCCAGGTCGCCGAGGTAGCGCTCGACGGAGTGGATGGAGACCGAACCGTCCAGCTCGACGCGGTTGCAGGCGCCTTCGCAGGGGTGGTAGCAGACCCGTCCGTGGATGGCGGGGAAGGGGTTGTTCTTCACCAGCTCGCGCCAGGCGGCCTCGTCCTGGCCGGCCTTGGCCAGCCGCAGCCACTCCTGGATGTTCTCCCCGGCCGGACACGCGCTGTTGCACGGTGGTAGTCGATCCAGATAGATCGGCATTCGGGTTCGGACTGGAGCCACCCGTCCACTGGCATCGGCGAGGTCGGGAAGTTCGGTGATATCGCGGGCCACAGTGCACCCCTTCGTTGTCAAACTATGCGCTCGAACAGCACCCTACTCCCGCTGACAGACCCGTGTTGACAAGGGCATTTGCGCAACATTCGAGTGTCGAAATATACCCGTCAAGGTATGGCCGACTGAGGAATTCTTTGAGCCCCGAGCCGCCCCTCTACTCCCCCCGCATCACCTCCCGCTCAGCCCCCGCATCACCCCAAGTCAGCCCCGTTTACCGGGGACGGTTCCATTACCGTCCACTCTGGTCCCCGCGATTACCGGGGACGGTTCCATTACCGTCCACTCTGGTCCCCGCGATTGCCGGGGACGGTTCCATTACCGTCCACTCTCGTCGGCGCGATTGCCGGGGACGGTTCCATTACCGTCCACCGGTCGTCCACAGGGAGCCGCGGACGACCTGAGTTATCCACAACGTGCCCAAGGCACCCTCCTCCTGAACCGCAAGGTGGCCTACCGTCGCTCACATTCGTGAGGTTCTTAGGGGGCGAACATGGCTCGTCAACGGCGGCAGTACGCCGCATCGTCGATCTATCACGTGATGCTCAGGGGCGTGAACCGCGATGCGGTGTTCCTCGAGGATGAGGACTACGAGCACTTCCTTTCTTCGCTCGACACAGTGAAGGCCGCGTCCGGCTGCAAGGTCCTCGCCTATTGCCTGATGCCAAACCACGTCCACTTGATGCTTCGCACTTCCGACGAGCCGATCGGTGCCGTAGTCAAGCGACTGGGCGTCCGATACGTCTGGTGGTTCAACCAGAAGTACGGACGTGTGGGGCACCTCTTCCAGGACCGTTTCCGCAGCAAGGCAGTCGAATCGGATGCTTACCTCATCACTCTGCTGCGCTACGTCTGGGACAACCCGGTCGAGGCCGGCCTGTCGCGAACGCCGGACGAGTACCGCTGGAGCAGTAGGCGGCTGGTGGGTAGCCGGTCGTCGCTGATCGACTGGGACGCACTGATGGCGATCCTTCCCGACAGCTTCCTTGACGATGTTGCTCGCGCCGCGCCATTGGACTTGGACGCGCGTGCAGCGGCTCGTCCGGGACGGCGTCCGAGGTACACCGGCGCCGAGGTGCTCGAACTGGTGCGAGTGGTGTGCGGGGCTGAGGACTCCTCGGATTTCGCTCGGCTCGATAGGCGTCGTCAGCAGGGGGCAATCCGCGAGTTGCGCACCCGCTCGGTCCCCTACGAGCAGATCAGCGCGGCGACCGGGCTCAGCCGGGCGATGGTGATTCGGCTCCAGGCGGGCGGCTCGGATCTTCGGGAGGGTGCCGCCTGACCCGGTGGTCGTCTAGACGGCAATGGAACCGTCCCCACCAAGTCGCGCTGACTGGGTTGGACGGTAATGGAACCGTCCCCACTAAGTCGCGCTGACTGGGTTGGACGGTAATGGAGCCGTCCCCGGGATCGGCGTCGGCGAAGATGTGCTTGTCGCCGAATATGACAATCTGGCGATCAGGCCGCTCGCATGCTCATGCCGTAGATACGCTTCGCTCGGAATTCGCTGCGGAGAGGATCCTTCAATGGGCAAACCGGCGGCCGGAGAGCGCCTTCGCTACTGGTTCGACAACTGGATGTCGCGGGGCACCATCGCCTTGATGGGCCTGCTCGGGATGGCCACGGTTCTGCTGGTGGTGGTCGTCGGCGGCCTAGCCTTCCTCTTCCGCGCCTTCCCGGACGATGCCGCCGACGGTGACCTGCTCGATCTGCTCTGGGGCGGCTTGATGCGTACCCTCGACCCGGGCACCATGGGCGGCGACTCGGGCTGGGCATTCCGCTTCTTCATGCTCGCCATCACGATTGGTGGTCTGGTGATCGTGGCCAGCTTGATCGGCATCGTCTCGGGCGCCTTCGACGACAAGATCGCCGAACTCCGCAAGGGCCGCTCCCGGGTCCTCGAGCGCGACCACACCCTGATCCTTGGCTGGAGCAGCAAGGTCCCCTCGATCGTCAATGAGCTGGCCGTGGCCAACGAATCGCGCGGACGAGCCCGCGTGGTGATCCTCGCCGACCGGGACAAGGTCGAGATGGACGATCAGATCAAGGAGGCCTGTCCGAACCTCGGTGGCACCAAGGTGATCTGCCGCAGTGGCGACCCGAAGAGCCTGGCCGACCTGCGGCTGGGCAGCCCATGGTGGGCGCGGAGCATCATCGTGCTGGCTCCGGAGGGTTCTCCAGACCCCGACACTGAGGTGATCAAGACTGCATTGGCGCTGACCAACAACCCCGAGCGCGCCGACGACAGGCTGCACGTGGTTGCCGAGCTCAGCGACCCAGACAATCTAGACGTGGCTCGGCTGGCCGGTCGTGACGAGGTGCACTGGGTGGTAGGTCAGGAGGTGATCGGACGGATCACCGTGCAGAGCTGTCGGCAGTCGGGGCTCTCCGTGGTCTATCAGGAGTTCCTGGATTTCGACGGCGACGAGATCTACTTCACGCAGCAGCCGAGCCTGGTCGGAAAGACCTACTTCGATGCGCAGCTGTCGTTCCCGAAGTGCGCGGTGATGGGCCTGGTCAGGGATTCGAAGCCAGTGCTCAACCCTGCCGACGACACAGTCATCGGTGCTGATGATCAGATCATCCTGGTGGCTGCGGATGACTCCGAGATCGAGCTCGGCGTTGCTCCGGAGTCGGTGGACGCGTCCGCAGTGGTGGCCACCGCCGCCGGCCCGGCCGGGCCTGAGCGCACCCTGGTGCTCAGCGTGAATCCGGTGCTCCCGGTGATGATCCGCGAGCTGGACGAGTACGTCGCGCCGGGTTCTGAGGTGGTGCTGGTCGCTCCCGGCCCGATGCCGCCACTTCCCGAGCTGCAGAATCTCGCCGTCCGTCAGGTCTCCGGCGACCCGACGAAGCGGGCCGTCCTGGACACTTTGCGGGTCGCCGAGTTCGACCACATCATCCTGCTGGCTGATGTCGACAGCTACGGCGCTGAACGGGCGGACGGGCGGACTCTGGTCACCCTGCTCCACCTACGCGATATCGCCGAGCGGGCGGAAGTGAACCTGAATATCGTCAGCGAGATGATCGATGACCGCAATCGCGAACTGGCCGAAGTGGCTCGGGCCGACGACCTGATCGTCAGCGACAAGCTGGTCGCGCTGATGCTCTCCCAGATCTCGGAGAACAAGGGCCTGGCCGATGTGTTCACCACCTTGTTCAAGTCCGAGGGCAGTGAGGTCTACCTGCGTCCGGCTGAGCTCTATGTGGCACCCGGTGCCGAGGTGAACTTCTACACAGTGCTGGAAGCCGCTCGTCGCCGTGGGGAGACGGCGATCGGCTATCGGTTAGCCGAGTACGCGCACTCCGGCGCGGAGGCATACGGCGTCCGAGTGAATCCGGCCAAGGGGGACCTGATCAGCTTCAGCAAGGCCGACCGGGTGATCGTCCTCGCCGAGGACTGAGGCTGGACGTCCGAGGTTCTGGGCTGACCGTTGGCCGGTGGTGGACGGTATTGGAACCGTCCCCGCGAGTTGGCCTGGCAAGGGTGGACGGTATTGGAACCGTCCCCGCGGTTTGGGCGGACAAGGTGGACGGTAATGGAACCGTCCCCGCGAGTTGGGCTGGTAAGGGTGGACGGTAACGGAACCGTCCCCGGGGTTGCGGGCTAGAGGGGGACGACGCGGTCGCAGCGGGCGACCACGGCGGGGTCGTGGGTGATCACCAGGACGGCGGAGTCGGAGGTGCCCGACCAGATGTCGTCCATCAGGTGGGTGGCCGTCTCGACGTCCAGGTGCTCGGTGGGCTCGTCGAGCACCAGCACCTGGTACTCACCGACCAGCAGCCGGGCCAGCGCCACCCGGCGGGCCTCACCGCCGGAGAGCTGGGTGCCGGTCTCGCCGACCAGCCGATCGGGGGAGAGCGACAGCCCGGCCCTAGTCAGCGCGGCGCTCACCTGCTCGGGGGTGGCGTCGCGGTTGCCGATCCGGACGTTCTCGGCGATCGAGGTGGAGAAGATGTGGGCGTCCTGGGCCAGGTAGCCGACCCGTCCGCGGACGTCCACGCGTCCGCCCATCGCCGGAATCAGACCCAAGACCGTCGCAGCAACGGTGGTCTTGCCGACCCCGGACGGCCCGACCAGGGCCACCTTCTGGCCGCGCTCCACGTCCAGACTCAGCCCGGTCACCACCGGGTGGTGGCCCGGCCAGCCGGCCGAGAGCTCGGCAACCACCAGGCCAGGCTCGGCCACCGGTGCCGCCGCGGCCGGCAGGTCGCCGGCTCCGACCGGATCGGCGGCCAGCAGTTCGTCCACCCGGCCCAGGGCCACCTTCGCCCGGGTGTAGGTCTGGGCCGACTGGACCAGCGTCGACAAAGCCTCATGCAGGGCTAGCGGAGTCAGCACCAGCACCGCCAGCAGCGTTGTCTGCAGGGCGGCTGCCGGCGGATCGGGGATCCGAATGAAGACGACGTCGCGCATCCAGCCGACCACCCCCGGCGCCAGGGTGTTGGCGGCCACGGCGTCCGCGCCGATCAGCAGGGCGCCGATCACCGCGGCACCGGCGGCGAGCAACTGGCCCGCGACGGCCAGACCGCGCACCCAGGTGCTGCGGGCCTCCGCCCGGCGCAACTGCTCATCAACGGCGAGCAGCTTCTCGGTGTATGCCTCGGCGGCGTTGTAGGCGACCAGATCGGCGGCAGCCTCGGTGATCTCCTGCACGTCGTCGGCCAGCTCACCGCGCAGCCGGACCATCGCCACGTCGGCCCGAGCCGAGAGCTTCTGGGCAAGCCAGGGGACCAGCAAACCGGCGACGGCCGCGCTGGCAAGCAGGACGAGGCCCGACCCAGGTGAGATGACACCCATCGCGAAGGCGGAGATCGCGATAACGAGTGAGGAGGCGACGAACGGGATCCACACCCGGACGATCAAGTCCTGAATGGCCTCCACATCGGCAATCACCGTGGTCAGCAGATCGCCGCGGCGCCGTCCGAGCAAGGTGGTGCGAGCTAGCCGGGAGTAGGTCTCCAGCCGCAGCGCCGACTGCAGCCGAAGAGCGATGTTGTGGCCAGTGAGTCGCTCGACGTAACGCAGCACACCGCGGGAGATGCCGAAGAAGCGCACCGCCACCGACGGCGCCTCCAGGAACAGCACCGGCACCAGCAGTGCCGCGAAGGTGAGCAGCCAGGCCGACACCGACATCAGTGCCACCGAGGCGGCGCTGGCGCAGAAGGCCAGGAACACGGCCAGGGCCAACCACTTGCGAGAGCCAGGGACGGCATCAAGGAGGCGGCGCAACAGGGGACGATCGTCGACCGGCAGCGCGGCGACGTCGTCCGGATTGGCGACTGCGGGGCTCGGCGTCCCTGTCGACGCGGACGGACGGGCGGACGACTCACCGGCCGACGTCGGCTCGGCGGCTGGAGTGGCCGCAGCGGCGACTTGCAGCTCGATGACGCGGTCGGCCGAAGCCAGGACCGCGGGCCGGTGGCTGACCACCAGCACGCCCACGCCCGCCTGGCGCAAGCTGGTCAGCAAGACGGCCTCGGCGTCGGCATCCAGGCCGGCGGTGGGCTCGTCGAGGACCAGCAGTCGGCCACTGGCGGTGCCGGTCGCGTCGATCCGCAGCAGCGCCCGCGCGGTGGCGATCCGGCGCCGTTCGCCGGCCGACACCCCCTCGGCGCGGTCACCGATGGTCTGGTCCAGCGGCAGGTCTGCGGCCCCGGCGCGAGCCAGGGCGTCCCTCACCGCGTCATCGTCGGCCGACGGGTCGCCGAGCCGGACGTTCTCGGCCACCGAACCGACGATCAGCCCGGGGAACTGGCCGACATAGGCGACCCGGGAGCGCCAGTCGGCGACTTCGGCCAGCGGACGTCCGCCGCTGTAGAGCGCCCCTGCGCTGGGAGTCAGAAAGCCGAGCACCGCATTCAGCAGCGTGGTCTTGCCGCCGCCGCTACTGCCGGACAGTGCCACCAACTCGCCGGGCTCGATGTCGAAGCTGGTCGGCAGCAGGGCCGGCGCACTCGCTCTGGGGTAGGTGTGGGTGAGTCCGCGGACGCTCAGCAGCGCGGACGGGCTGGGCTCAGCCTCGGCGCCCACCGCAGCAGAGGGGACTGTCCCCTTTTCGCCGGGGACGGTGTGGGCGTCGATCAGGCCGAAGGCGGCCTCGGCGGCCGCCACCCCGTCGGCGGAGTCGTGGTAGTGGACGCCAACCTGACGAATCGGCAGGTAGGCCTCCGGTGCCAGGATCAGGACGAACAGAGCGGTGGTCAGGTCGAGCTGGCCGTAGACAACCCGAAAGCCGATCACCACGGCGATCACGGCCACACTCAGGGTGGCCAGCAGCTCCAGCACCATGGCGGACAGGAACGAGATCCGCAGCGTGCCCATGGTCTCGCGGACGTGCGCGGCCTCGGTCCGCTTCAGGCCCTCGGCCTGGGCCTTGGCCCGTCCGAACACCTGCAGGGTGGGCAGGCCGGTGACCAGGTCGGCGAAGTGGTGAGCCAGCCGAGTCTGGATCGCCCAGCGCCGCTGGGTGCGGGCCTCGGTCGTCCAGCCGACCAGGGCCATGAAGATCGGGATCAGCGGCACGGTGACCGCCACGATCACCGCCGAGAGCAGGTCGGAGGTCAGGATCGCGACCCCGATGATGACCGGCACCGTGACCGCCAGCATCAACTGCGGCAGGTACTTGCTGAAGTAGCCGTCCAAGGCGTCCAGGCCCTGGGTGACCAGGGTGATCAGTCCGCCGGTCGAGGCCGGCGAGTCGATCGGGTGGGCCAGCCGGGCACCGATGATGTCGCGGCGCAGCTGCGACTTCACGGCCGCGGACGTCCGGTGCGCCAGCCACTGATGCAGCCAGGCCAGGCCGGCCCGTCCGGCGAAAACGGCGGCCAACGCGAGGGTGGCCCACCACAATCCATCATCGTGACCGGTGGCGAAGATCGTCCCGATCGAAGACGACAACAGCCATGCCTGAACCAAGGTCAGGATGGCTGTTACGGAGCCAACTGCGACCCCGGCGACCAGGTATCCCCTGGTCGCCGAGGCTCTGCGCAGTAGGCGCGGGTCGATAGGTCCTGCCATCAGGCAGCGGCTGCGACCTCATCGGGGATGTTCTCGATGCTGAGTCGACGCCGGAACACCCAGTACGTCCAGGTCGTGTAGGCCAGGACGATCGGGACGAAGATCACCGCAGCGACCGTCATCAAGGTGAGGGTGTACGGAGTGGACGACGCCGTCGCCACGTTCAGCGGAGAGACCGCTGCCCCGGCGGCATCCCGGAAGCCCAGACCCGGCCACATCGTCGCGAAGATCCCGACAGCGACGAACAGGATGGTCGCCGCAGTGGAGACGAAGGCGATGCCGTCGCGTCCGGCGTTGTTGAACCACCAGGCCGAGACCAGACCGAGGGCGGCCAGCACCAGCAGGCCCCAGCCGATCAGGCCGGTCGGGTGGACGAACTGCTGCCAGATCAGGAACACCGCACCGCCGACGATGGCCACCAGGCCAACCTTCGAGGCGAAGCTCTTGGCCCGGTCGTGCAACTCGCCCTTGGTCTTCAAGGACAGGTACAGCGAGCCGTGGAACAAGAACAGCACCACCAGCACCACGCCGCCGAGCAGGCCGAACGGGCTGAACAGCTGCCAGAAGTACGGCCGCGGCTCGAGCACGAACAGGCTGGTCAGCTTGGGATCGGCAGCGACAGGCAGGCCCAGGATGAAGTTGGCGAAGCCGACTCCGAAGACCAGGCTGACGATGAACGAACCGGTGGCTGCCATCCGATCGAAGGCGTTGCGCCACTTCGAATCGGGGTGCTTGCTGCGGTACTCGAAGGACACACCGCGGATGATCAGGCCGACCAGCACCAGGAACAGCGGCAGGTAGAGGCCGGAGAACAAGGTGGCGTACCAGGCCGGGAAGGCGGCGAAGGTGGCACCACCAGCGGTGAGCAGCCACACCTCGTTACCGTCCCAGACCGGACCCACGGTGTTGACCATGACCCGACGTTCCTTGTCGTTCTTGCCAAGGAACGGAATCAGCATGGCGACTCCGTAGTCGAAGCCTTCCAGGACCAGGTAGCCGATCCACAAGACGGCGATCAGGATGAACCAGAGCGTCTGCAGGACTGTTGCATCAACCATTTCTCAGACCTCTCAGTACGCGAAGGACAGGGGAGCGTCGTCGTCGGTGAGCACCTTGGGCTCCTCGACGTCCGGCAGTCCGAGCTTGATGTAGTGGAGCAGCAGCCCGACTTCGACGACCGCGAGGGCGCCGTAGATCAGGGTGTACAGCACCATGGTGGCACCGACCTCGAAGGCGGAGACGCCCGGCGACCATGCGGCCGAGACCGGAAGCACTCCGTAGACGATGAACGGCTGACGCCCCATCTCGGCCATGATCCAGCCGAAGGAGTTGGCGAACAGCGGTGCCAGCGGGGCGGCGATCATCGCAGCCGTCCACAGCTTGCCGCCCTTGGGCAGGCGTCCCTTGCGGATGGCCAGCAGGGCCCACAGGCCGATCAGGATGCCGATCATGCCCAGCGCGATCATCATCCGGAAGGACCAGAAGGTGACCGGGATGGACGGTGCGAAGTCGGTGACCCCGGCCGCCGTCAGCCGATCCTTGGCCTGGAGCTGCAGATCGTTGGTGGTGAAGCCCTCGGTGGCGTACTTCTTGTTCAGGTCGTTGATGCCCTCCATGGTGGCGTTGAAGTCGCCCTTGCCGAGGTAGGAGAACACGCCCGGGACGGTGACCGCGAAGCCCGCATCCGGGTTGCTGCAGTCGATGCCGAACGCGACGATCGAGAAGCCGGCACTCTGGGTGCTGTCACACAGACCCTCAGCGGCAGCCATCTTGATCGGCTGCTCCGCAGTGACGATCTTGCCCTGAATATCGCCGGTGACAACGGAGAAGACGCCGGCGACGATCATCACCCATGCGCCGAACTTGGTCGCCCAGCGCCACGCCTCGCTCTGGCCGAGCTGCGCGCCGGTGAGTTCGCCGGAGCGTCCGAGCTTGGCCAGGTGCCAGCCGGACACGCCCAGGATCAGGCCGCCCGCAGTCAGGTAGGCCGCCGACAGGACGTGCGGCAGGGTGATCAGGTTCACCGGGTTGGTCAGAACCGTCAGCAGGTTCACCATCTCGGCGCGGTCGGTCTGGGCGTTGAACTTGGCGCCCACCGGGTTCTGCATCCAGGAGTTGGCGGCCAGGATGAAGACTGCCGACACCATGGTGCCGATCGCCGCCATCCAGATGGTCGTCAGGTGCACCTTCTTGGGCAGGCGGTCCCAGCCGAAGATCCAGATGCCCAGGAAGACGGACTCAAGGAAGAAGGCCAGCAGGGCCTCCAGTGCCAACGGGGCTCCGAAGATGTCGCCGACGAACCGCGAGTACTCGCTCCAGTTCATGCCGAACTGGAATTCTTGGACGATTCCGGTGACCACGCCCATGGCGAAGTTGATCAGGAATAGCTTCCCGAAGAACTTGGTCAGTTGCAGCATTTTTTCGGCACCGGTGCGTACCCAGATCGTCTGCATCACGGCCACCAACAGCGACAGTGCAATGGTGATCGGTACAAAGAAGAAGTGGTACACGGTGGTGATACCGAATTGCCATCTGGCAAGGGTTTCCGCGCTCATGCCGGGCAATCTACTACCCACTGTCGTAGTCCGCAATCAGGGCTTTAGCATGTGCGACATGGCCACATCTGGCGAGTTGGAGCAAGCGGTGATGGAGATCTTGTGGTCCCGCACGGCTCCGCTGTCGGTGCGCGAAGTCCACGAGCGGTTGGCGGACGATCGGACGCTGGCCTACACCACCGTCCTCACCGTCTTGGACCGGCTGGCCAAGAAGGGCAATGTGCTGCGGTCGCTGGAGGGTCGGGCCTGGCTATATCGGCCGGCGCGCAGCCGAGTGGACGAGGTGGTGAACCGGGTCATTGCTCTGATGGAGCCGCTCGCCGAATCCGAACGCCGAATGCTGCTGGCCCGGTTGGGGAACCGTCCGGCCGAGAATGCCGGCACCTGACTCCGGGCGAGCCTCGTCCGGGCCCGGTTGGCTCTGACTAGCGTTGAACCATGACTCTTCCGGAATGGCTTCTGCCCTTCGTCAGCATCGATATCTCCTTGTGGGAGAAGGTTTTGCGGACGGTGGTGGTGTACCTGGTGATCGCTCTCCTGCTCCGGGTGGCCGGCAAGAGGCTGCTTGCCCAGATGAACTCACTCGACTTGGTCGTGGTGCTGCTGCTGTCCAATGTGGTGCAGAACGCCATCATCGGGCCGGACAACTCCGTCCTGGGCGGGCTGATCGGGGCGGTGGTCCTGGTCGGGTTCAACGCCGTGGTAGACCGTCTGATCGAGGGCTCGGGCTGGAGTCGGCGGCTGTTCATCGGAGAGCCGACCGAGCTGATCCGCGACGGCCAGGTCGACGAGGCCGCGCTGCGCCGGATGGGGGTCAGTCGCAGTGAGCTGTCGATCGCTCTGCGGCGCCAGGGGTCGGCCGGAGCGGACGAGGTTGCACAGGCGACCCTGGAGCCCGAGGGGGAAATCCTGATCGACCTGAATCCGGGTGCGCGCGCTGTCACCAGAGAAGACCTCGACGCTGCAGTAGAAGAATTGCGTAGGCTGATCGTCTCCGCTACGTAGCACCGGGGGGTGACCCTCGCTGACCGGCATCCGGAGGAGCTGTGACTCAGCGGGAGATGCGCATTACTCGATAAGTATAGGACGCATTTTCTCGGGTATTCCGAGAAAACCTCGCTCGGCCGCCAAAGCGTGGCGTGCACGGGAGATGCCGGAGAGTCGGTGGGTGGCTGGATGGGAATTGCAGTGATTCCTTGCCGCCGGCGATCAGGGCGCGACGAGCAGGCGCCGCAGCAGGATCGCCAATTGGGGATCGGCCAGCGACAGGGATGAGGCGAGCTCGGCCAGGACGGTTCGGCCAGGGGTGCCGAACTCGGCCAGCGCCATCGCCGCAGCCAGGCGCAAGTCGGGGTCTTCGGTGATGATGGCCGTCCGCAATGCCGAGACCGCGGACGCAGTCGCCGCTGTTCCGAACTGGTTGGCGAGGCGGGCCAGGGCTTCCGCCGCCGTGGCCCGGCCTCCGTCGGGAGCCGAGCTGAGTGCCTCGACCAGTGGGGCGGCTGCGCTCTCGCCGAGGCCGACCAGAGCATCCAGCAGGACATCGTCGGGGATCCGGCCGAGGCCGAGCTGTGCGGCCAGGGGTGCCGCGGCCGGGAGATGGCCGAGCCGGCCCAGGGCGTCCGCGGTGGCGCGGCGGACGGCGGCCTCGGGGTCGGTGAGAGCCGCCACCAGGGCCGGGCCTGCTTCCGGTGAGCCGCTCTTGGCCAGGGTGCGGAGCAGCAGCGCGCGTTGGCCGGCGCCGGCGGACTCGAGCGCAGCGAGCGCGGAGGCGGCTGCGTCCGGGCGTTGAGCCAGGGCCCAGACCAGCGTCTCCTGTACGGCCGGATCGGTCTCGGCGAGCAGGGCGTCCACCAGCTCACCGGAGGAGTGGGCGGACGGGGTCAGTGCGGCTCGCAGCCGGATCATCGGGTCGCCGTGGGTTTGCAGCCGGCTCAGCGCGATCGCCTCGATGACGTCGTCCCAGCTGGGCTCGTCGGCCTCGGCCAGGCGCCGCAGCCGGGCCGCCAGCCGCTGCTCGGCGGCGATCCGGGCCTCCAGGTGAGCCAGGTGGCCGGCCAAGGCGGCGGCTGCGTCCAGGCTGGGGTCGGCCAGCGCGTCCGCAATCTCGGCCAGGCTCAGCCCGAGCGCCTTGAGGTTCTGGATCTGCAGCAGACGCAACAGGTCTTCGCTGGAGTACAGCCGGTAGTTGCCCCAGCTGCGTTCGGACGGCACCAGCAGACCCAGCTCGTCGTAGTGGCGCAGCGTCCGCCGGGTCAGCCCGGTGCGCTCTGAGACCTCGCCGATCCGCCAGCCGCCTGCCATTGCCTCAGCGTAGCCACCACGTTCAGGCTGCGGCGCTACCGGGTCCCCGCAGTGCCGCCGGATCTCCGCGAAGCTACCGGTTCCTCGCGAAGCTACCCGTGTACGGGTAGCGCGGCGCATGGACGGGTAGCGCGGCGGGCGTTCAGACCGGACTGACGGCACTGCTGCCGACGCCCCCGCAGTCGGCAGCAGTGCACGCAATGGGTCAGGCAGCGTCCTCCGCGGCTGCCGCGGCGAACTGGGCCTGGTACAGGCGGTGGTAGGCGCCGCGAGCGGCCAGCAGCTGCTCGTGGTTACCCTGCTCGACGATGGCGCCGTCCTCCATCACCAAGATCACGTCGGCATCGCGGATGGTCGACAACCGGTGAGCGATCACGAAGGACGTCCGGTCACTGCGCAGCTTCGCCATGGCTCGCTGCACCAGCAGCTCGGTGCGGGTGTCGACCGAGCTGGTCGCCTCGTCCAGGATCAGGATCGACGGATCGGAGAGGAAGGCACGGGCGATCGTGATCAGCTGCTTCTCACCGGCCGACAGGTTGGACGCCTCGTCGTTGATCACCGTGTCGTAGCCCAGCGGCAACGAGCGGACGAAGCGATCCACGTAGGTCGCCTTGGCTGCCGCGATGATCTCCTCTTCGGTGGCGTCCTCGCGCCCGTAGGCGATGTTGTCGCGGATCGTCCCGCCGAACAGCCAGGCGTCCTGCAGCACCATGCCGATCTCCCCGCGCAGGGCCTTGCGTGGCACCGAGCTGATGTCGACCCCGTCCAGGGTGATCCGGCCGGCATCCAGGTCGTAGAAGCGCAGCACCAGGTTCACCAAGGTGGTCTTGCCGGCCCCGGTCGGGCCGACGATCGCCACTGTGGAGCCCGGCTCGGCAACCAGGTTCAGATCCGAGATCAGCGGACGCTCCGGGCTGTAGCTGAAGGAGACATCTTCGAAGGCGACCCGGCCCTGCACCGGCTCCGGCAGCGAACCGGACGCATCGGCCGGCTCCTCCTCGGCGTCGAGCACCTCGAAGACCCGCTCGGCCGAGGCGACGCCGGACTGCAGCAGGTTGGCCATCGAAGCCAGCGACGTGATCGGCTGGGTGAACATCCGGCTGTACTGGATGAAGGCCTGCACCGAGCCGATGCCCAGCCCACCTCCGGCCACCAACAAGCCGCCGACAACGGCAATCACGACGTAGTTCAGGTTCCCCACGAAGAACATCACCGGCATGATGATGCCCGAGACGAACTGGGCGCCGAAGGCTGCGGTGTACAGCTCCTCGTTCTTCACCCGGAACTGCTCGGCGATCTCGCGGCGGCGTCCGAACACCTTGACCAGGTCGTGGCCGGTGTAGGCCTCCTCGATCTGCGAGTTCAGCTCGCCGGTGGACTTCCAGGTCTTGGCGAACAGCTTCTGGGACCGCTTGCCGATCACCATCGTCACGACCATGGCGATCGGGATCGAGATCAGCGCCACCAGGGCCAGCACCCAGGAGACGTAGAACATCATCACCAGCACCCCGATCAGGGTGAACAGGTTGGTCAGGATCTGCGACAGCGTCTGCTGCATGGTCTGCGAGATGTTGTCGACGTCGTTGGTGACCCGGCTGAGCAACTCACCGCGGGGCTGCCCGTCGAAGTACTTCAGCGGGAGCCGGGCCAGCTTGTCGGAGACCAGCTGACGGATCCGGTAGATCGAGCGTTGGACGATGCCGTTGATCATCCAGGCCGACGACCAGGACAGCAGGAAGTAGACCAGGTACACCGCTGCGGCACCGAGCAACACCCGTCCGACGGCCGCGAAGTCGATCGGCTGGTTGTTGACGACCTTGGCGTTGTAGATCAGGTCGGTGGCATTGCCCAGGATCGCCGGGCCCACCGAGTTGGCGATCGTGCCGACGATGATCATCAAGACGACCAGGGCGATCCAGCGCAACTCGGGGCCGAGCTGACCGGCCAGCCGCTTCAGCGACGGGACGAAGTTGACGGCCTTCTCGCCGCTCCCGCCCTGGTGCATCGGTCCGCCGCCGCGGGTGGGCGGGCCGTACTTCGGGCGCTCGTTTGCGACCGGCTTGGGGCTGTTCTGCTGGCTCATGCCGCCTCCTCGCTGCGGAACTGGGATTCGACGATCTCGGCGTAGGTCGGGCAATCGACCAGCAGTTCGTCGTGGGTGCCGATGCCGACGATCCGTCCGTCGTCCAGGACGACGATCTGGTCGGCGTTGCGGATCGTCGAGACCCGCTGGGCGACCACCACCACGGCGGCCTGGCCGGTTTCCTCAGCCAGGGCGGCGCGTAGGGCGGCGTCGGTGGCCACGTCCAGAGCGCTGAACGAGTCGTCGAAGACGTAGACCTCGGGACGCCGGACCAGGGCTCGGGCGATGGCCAGCCGCTGTCGCTGGCCGCCGGAGACGTTGGTGCCGCCTTGGGCGATCGGGGACTCCAGCTGATCGGGCATGGCCCGGACGAAGTCCGCAGCCTGAGCGATCTCCAGAGCCCGCCACAGCTCGGCGTCATCGGCGTCCGGATTGCCCAGCCGCAGGTTGGACGCCACCGTGCCGCTGAACAGGTACGGACGCTGTGGCACCAGGCCGATCCGGCTCCACAACAGATCCGGTTCGAGGTCGCGAACGTCCACTCCGTCCACGGCCACGCTGCCCTCGGTCGCATCGAACAGCCGGGGAATCAGGTTCACCAGGGTGGTCTTGCCTGAGCCGGTCGAGCCGATGACGGCCGTGGTCTGGCCGGGGCGGACGACGAAGCTGATGTCGGACAGCACCGGCGACTCCGCGCCCGGGTAGCTGAAGCTGACCTTGTCGAAGGTGATTTCGCCGTGCCGGCTGAGGGTGGTCACCGGGTTCACCGGCGGCACGACGGACGACTCCGAGGACAGCACCTCGCTGATCCGTCCGGCCGACACCGCCGCGCGAGGGGCGATCATCAGCATCATCGTCGACATCATCACACTCATCAGGATTTGAGCCAGGTAGGCCAGATAAGCGGTGAGCTGACCGACCTGCAGGTAGCCGTGCTCGATCCGGGCGCCGGCGAACCAGACCACCGCGATCGAGGAGAAGTTCATCACCGCGAACACGGCCGGGAACAGCGTCATCATCCGGCGTCCGACCGCAGTGGCGGTCTCGGCCAGATCGGCATTGGCACGGTCGAAGCGAGCCGCCTCGGTGGATTCGCGGACGAACGCGCGGACCACTCGCAGACCGGAGATCTGCTCGCGGAGCACCCGGTTCAGCGTGTCGACTCGGGTCTGCATGACCTTGAACAGCGGCATCACTTGGACCATGATCGCGCCGATGATGGCGGCCAGGACGACCACGGCGACCACGATCAACCAGCTCAACCCGACGTCCTCGCGCAGCGCCATCACGATGCCGCCGACCATCATCAGCGGAGCGCCGATGATCATGGTGGCCGTCATCAGCACCAGCATCTGCACCTGCTGGACGTCATTGGTGTTCCGGGTGATCAGGGTCGGCGCACCGAAGGTGTTCATTTCTCGGGAGGAGAAGCTGATCGCCTTGTCGAAGATGTCTTGGCGGAGGTCACGTCCGACGCTCATCGCCGAGCGGGAGCCGAACCAGGTGGCTCCGATCTGGGCGGCGATCTGGACCAGCGAGACGACCAGCATCACCGCGCCCAGCTGCCAGATGTAGCCGATGTCGTTCTTGGCCACACCGTTGTCGATGATGGACGCGTTGAGGCTGGGCAGGTAGAGCGCGGCCAGTGCCTGCACAAGCTGCAGCACCACCACGCCGATGAGTAGTGGGGTGTAGGGGCGCAGGTAGCGTCCGAGAAGTCTGATCATTGGTTTCCTTTGGCGATTCCGTGAGCGATGAGCTCGGCCCACTCGATCGGGTCATCGAACTGCTGGTTCGGGCTGAACATACGGCCGGCGACTGACACCGCCGTGATGAGCTGGCCGACCTTCTCGATCGGCACGCTGAGTTGGTCTGAGTACGGATCCAGGGCGGTGGCGATTCCGGTGCGGAACAGCTCGAGCCGCTTCACGTGCGGCCGATGGTCCGGCGGCTTGGGCGGCTGGCCGTGCGGTGGTTTGCCGAACACTGTGACGAACAGCGCGCGGGTTCGGACCATCTCATCGGCGACGATCTGGATGATGGCGGCCAGCCGCTGGATCAGGGTCTGGTCTTCAGGGAGCGCGTCGAGAGCCGCCATCGCCTCGGTCGGGGTCAGGGCGGCGTCCAGGGTGGCGTGAACGAGGTCGGCTTTGGTTTCGAAGACCCGGAAGATCGTCCCTTCGGCGATTCCGGCCGCCTGAGCGATCTCCTTGGTGCTGAGGTCGGGGCCGTTGGCGATCAGCAACGGCAAGGTTGCCTCGATGATCGCCTGGCGGCGTTCGTCCGGACTTAGCGGGGTAGCTCTGCTCACCCATTCAGAGTAATGAGTGAGCACTCACTCATGCAAACGAGGAGCCATTCTGCTGATCCTGCGCCGCTGCCGACGCGGCCCCAGCGCTCGATCCGGCCCCACCCCCACCGTTCGCGCTACCGACTGCAACGTTCGCTACCGAAGTTTCGGCAGCAAGCGTTGCAGTCGGTAGCGCGAACTGGGGA
>JAFADF010000063.1:0-180223 GCA_023425145.1 Actinomycetes bacterium
GGTGGGGACGGTTCCTTTTTCGTCCGGCCTTGTCGGTGGGGTTGGTGGGGACGGTTCCTTTTCCGTCCGGCCTTGTCGGTGGGGTTGATGGGGACGGTTCCATTTCCGTCCGGCCTTGTCGGTGGGGTTGATGGGGACGGTTCCATTTTCGCCCGGCCTTGTCGGCGGCGATCGCCCTCCGGGCCGATGAGGAGGGGTCAGCGAGTGGACGGTAATGGAACCGTCCCCGGGAGTTGGGCTGGCTTCGGTGGACGGGAATGGAACCGTCCCCGTGGTCCGGGGTTGGCCAAGGGCAAGGCGGACGGCAATGATGGCGATATGCCTCTCGATGCAGCCAACCCCTTCGCGAGCCCGTCCGTCCTGCCGTTCGGCCTGCCCGACTTCGCCGCCATCGCCGACACCGACTACCAGCCGGCGATCGAGGCGGGAATGGCCGAGCAGCTGGCCGAGCTGGACGCCATCGCGGCCAACCCCGAGCCGGCCGATCTGGCCAACGTGATCGAGGCGTGGGAGCGCAGTGGCGAGCTGCTGACCCGCTCGGCCAACGCGTTCTACACCAAGCAGCCGGCCGACACCAACGACGTCCTGGACGCCGCCGAAGCGGCCATCGCCACCGCGTGGGCGGCCCACCACGACGCGATCTACCTCAACCGCGCCCTCTACGAGCGGGTCGCCGCGCTGGACGAGCGGGTCCGGGCCGGCGAGGTCACTCTCGACGAGCAATCGGCCTACTGGTTGAAGCGCAAGTTGGCCGATTTCGTCCGCGCCGGAGTGAACCTGGACGGCGAGCCACGGGCCACCCTGCAGCGGCTGAACGCCCGGATCGCCGAGCTGCAGTCGGCCTTCGGCCGGGAGAGCCTGGCCGGTATGAACGAGGCTGCCGTCCTTGTCAGCGACGTGTCTGAGCTGGACGGGCTGAGCGAAGCCGAGGTGGCAGCGGCCGCCGAACTGGCTGCCGCGCGCGGCCTGGATGGCTGGCTGATCGAGGTCGAGAACACCACCGGTCAGCGCTGCCTGGACGTCCTCACGAATCGCGGGCTGCGCGAGCGCGTCCATCGCGCTGCGATCGGACGTGGCCTGTCCGGTGCCCACGACACCCGGGCCATCGTCGCTGAACTGGCTCGGCTGCGGGCCGAGCGGGCCACCTTGCTGGGGTTCGCCAGCCACGCCGACTACGCCGCCTCGGACGGCTGCGCCGGCTCGGCCGCCGCGGTCTGGGAGCTGTTCACCAAGCTGGCCCCGGCCGCGGTCGGCAACGCGCGCGCCGAAGCGGCCGAACTGGCCGAGCTGTGGGCAGAGCTCGCGCCGGGGGAGAGCTTCGAGGCCTGGGATTGGCAGTTCGTCAGCGAGCGGCTGAGCACCAAGAAGTTCGCCCTCGACGCCGGCCGGCTGCGTCCGTACCTGGAGCTCGAGCGGGTGCTGCACGAGGGGGTGTTCGCCGCAGCCAACGGGCTGTTCGGGATCACCTTCACCGAGCGGACGGACCTGCGCGGCTACAACGACGAGGTTCGGGTCTTCGAGGTGGACGAGGCCGAAGGCACTCCGATCGGGCTCTTCCTGGCCGACTTCTACACCCGCGGCGGCAAGCAGGGCGGGGCCTGGATGAACAACATCCGCGACCAGAACCACCTGCTGCGCCAGCTGCCGATCGTCACCAACAACGCCAACTTGGTCAAGCCACCGGCCGGCGAGCCGACGCTGATGACCTGGGACGACGTGATCACGCTGTTCCACGAGTTCGGGCACGCTCTGCACGGGCTGCTGTCGGACACCAAGTACCGCTCGCAGTCGGGCACCGAAACCCCGCGTGACTTCGTCGAATACCCGTCCCAGGTGAACGAGATGTGGGCGCTCGAGCCGTCCCTGCTGCGCAAGTACGCGGTGCATTACGCGACCGGCGAGCCGTTGCCGGCTGCCTGGGTGGAGACGCTGGTGAGCTCGAATCGCTACGGGCAGGGCTACAAGACCACCGAGTACCTCGGCGCCGCGCTGCTGGACCAGGTGTGGCACTCGACGCCGCTGGCCGAGTTGCCGTCCGGGCCGGACGAGGTGGAGGCCTTCGAGCAGGCGGCGTTGGCCAAGGTGGGCCTGGACTACCCGCTGGTGCCGCCGCGCTACCGCTCGACCTACTTCCGGCACAGCTTCGAGGGCGGCTACGACGCCGGCTACTACGCCTACCTCTGGAGCGAGGTGATGGACGCCGACACGGTCGCCTTCATCACCGCCAATGGCGGCCTGACCAGGGAGAACGGTGAGCGCTACCGTCGTCGGCTGCTGGCTCGCGGCGGCTCGATCGACTCGATGGACGCCTTCCGCGACTACCGAGGCGCCGACCCGGATCTCGCCCACCTGCTCGCCCGCCGCGGCCTCTCCTGACCGCAACCCCGGGGACGGTTCCATTACCGTCCACGTTTGCCAGCGAGTCTCTTGGGGACGGTTCCATTACCGTTCCTTGGGGACGCGAGTCTCTTGGGGACGGTTCCATTACCGTCCACCCACGTCAGCGAGGGGTTGCCCCGATCGCGTCCCGCGGGACATAAGGGGACGGTTCCTGTTACGTCCCAACCTCGCTGCGAGGTGAACCGTGGGACGTAACAGGAACCGTCCCCGTTATGAATCAGGGGCGGAGCAACTCGGCGGGCAACAGGCCGTAGAGGGCGTTGCCGAGCAGGATCGTCTCCGCCCGCAGCAGGTCGGACGGAGCCAGCACCGACTCGATGACGCCCAACTGGGGGTCAGCCAGCGCCGCGGCCCGGGTCAGGCTGGGCAGCACTCCGCAGGCCAGTGGCGGGGTGTGCCAAACCCCGTCCAGCCGGACGAGCAGGCAGCTGCGGGCGCCCTCGGTGAGCTCGCCGCGCTCGTTGCAGAAGACGTAGTCAAACAGGCCTTCCTGGCGGGCCTGCATCAATGCGTGGTCGTAGCCGGCCCGCAGGGTGGTCTTGTGACGCAGGGTCGGGTCCGCGCTGTGTCGGGGCTGCGAATGCACCGCGAAGCGGGCAGTCGCGACCGGTTCCAGGTGTCGCAGGGTCACGCTGATCGTGCCGTCTTCGCCGAGACCGAGGCGCAGTCCGAGCGCTTTCTCTGCGGGTTCAGCAAAGTCGGACGCCTGGGCGATCCCGTCGGCCAGCGCCTCCGCGAAGCCGGACGGATGCAGCAGCCCCAACTCGGCAGCGCTGGAGGCCAGACGTTCGCCATGCGCATCGGCTGCCGGCGCTACCCAGCCGAGGTCGGTCCGCTCCAGCCGAATGGTCTCGATCAACTCGAACCGTCGCGAGGCCTGATCGACGAACCGCCCCTTGAGAAGACATTCCGCCCACTCGTCCGCCGCAATCGATGGGTAGGTGATGCCCGCGCCGAGCCCGAGCCGCAGCGGCCAACTGACCAGCCCGATCGGCGTGGTGGTCGGCATAGCGGGAGCCTCCAGAGTGCGGATCGGGACGCTCATGGTGACCGCGAGCCCGTCCGGCCTCGGAGAGAGGTAGCCGATGGCACCGCAGTACCCGCCGCGCGGTCCAGCCTCCAGCCCGCTCAGGATCCGGATCGTCTCCCGCTTCGGGGCGCCGGTCACCGAGCCGCATGGGAACAGTGCGTCCAGCAGCTCCCACAGGCTCGGCTGTGCCCGCAGATCGGCGGTGATTGTCGTTGTCATCTGCAGAACCGAGCCGTGCCGCGCAACCGCAAACGGCTCGCTCACCGCCACCTGCCGGGTCTGCGGGAGCCGAGCCAGATCGTTGCGCAGCAGGTCGACGATCATCAGATTCTCGGCCCGGTTCTTGGGGTCGGCGGCCAGCGTCGCTGCGTTCGCGGACGTCTCCTGCGGCGTCGTCCCGATCGGGGCCGTCCCCTTCATCGGACGGGTGGTCAGCCTCCGTCCGTCGAGGGCGAAGAACAGCTCCGGCGAGAGCGACAGCAGGGAGCTCTCCGGAAGCAGCAGGAACGCGCCGTAGCCGACCTCGGTCTCGGCAGCCAGTCGAGCAAAGCCGGACGCCAGCAGCCGATCTCCGGACGAGGGCGACGGTGGAGTCCAGCCGAGCAGCCGGGTGTCGGCGGTGAAGGTCAGGTTGGCCTGGTAGGTCCGGCCGGCGGCGATGTGGTCGCGCACCTGTCCGACGGCCCGACTGAACGCAGCCTCAGAGATCGACGGTTCCAGCGGTGCGAACTGGCCCTCGGTGCCCGTAGCGAACTCGTCCAGCCAGGCCAACGCCTGCTCGGCGGTCAGCAGCTCACCCTCGGCGAACTCGACGGCCTGGAGCAGCGGCGTCCGGCCCGGGTTGGCGAGCGGAGCCAGGCCGTCTGCCACCGAGAAGACCCGGTAGGCCTCGTACGACAACGACAGGACGATCTCCGCGCCGGCACGAGCGGCCGCGTCCAGCTCGTCAATCGTGCGTCGGACGTCCGCGGACGAGGCGTCGGCCGGGCACACCCAGGATCGCACCGGCCGCCGGTAGTGACGGCAGCGCGCCTGGCCGGGCTCGGAGTCGAACAGCAGGGCGCCGAGCTGCTCCAGCGGTCTGGTCATCGCGGCCACGCTATCGGCCGACTCGCGTCGAAGGCTTGCGTTCCGGCCGAGAGCTTGTACCCAGGCACGAGCCCTCGACGCGAGGGCGAGCCCTCGATGAGAGGCGCCCCGGAGCCAGATGCTCGGCGCTGGCAAGGGTGGACGGTAATGGAACCGTCCCCGGGAGTTGAGCTGGCAAGGGTGGACGGTAATGGAACCGTCCCCGGGAGTTGGGCTGGCTGGGGTGGACGGTATTGGAACCGTCCCCTAGTCCATGATCTCGGGTTCGATCACCAGGTCGGAGCCGCGGGCGGCCCGCAAGCTGTCGACGGTGAGGACGACCAGGGCTACCCAGACCAGACCGAAGCCGATCCAGCGAGGCAGCGGCATCACCTCATGGTTGAACAGGACGCCGATGCTGAACTGAATCAGCGGGGTGAGGTATTGAATCAGGCCGATCATCGACAGCGGGATCCGCTGAGTGGCGGCGGCGAACATCAGCAGCGGGATCGCGGTGACCGCCCCGGCCAGGGCCAGGCCGACGGTGAGCCCGGGACCCTCGCTGAGGAAGTGGCTGCGTCCACTCACCTGTAGCCAGACCAGGAAGCCCAGCGCGACCGGGGTCAGCAGCGCGGTCTCGATCGTCAGCCCGACAAGGGGCGACACCTGGCTGCCGAGCTGCTTCTTGACCAGCCCGTAGAAGCCGAAGCTGAACGCCAGCGACAGCGCCACCCACGGCACCTGTCCGTAGCCGATCGTGATCACGATCACCGCCAGCGCCCCGACGCCGAGCGCGATCACCTGCGCCCGGCGCAGCCGCTCCCCGAGCACGAGCACGGCCAACGACACCGTCACCAGCGGGTTGATGAAGTAACCCAGCGCGGCGTCGACGATGTGGTTGTTCAGCACGCCCCAGACGTAGATCGACCAGTTCGCGGTGACCAACAGCCCGGCCCCGGTCAGCCCCCAGAACAGCTTCGGCTTGCGCAGAGCCTCGACCAGTCCACCCAGCTGCCGCATGACCAGCAACCCGAGCAGGCAGAAGACGAACGTCCACAGCACCCGGTGGCCGATGATCTCGAACGGGTCGGCCGCGGACAGCAGCTTGAAGTAGAACGGGAACGCGCCCCACAGCAGGTAGGCGCCGAAGGCCAGCAGCAGCCCGCGGGAGTCGAGCTTCGGCTGGGGACGTTCTGGCACCCGCACACCCTATGCGAGCCGGCGGTCAGTCACCGGCCGCTGCCCGAGGGGCGGGCCCGGCTCAGCGCAGGCCGAGGAAGTCGACCAGCAGTTGGTTGTACTGAGCGGACGCTTCCAGGCTGGGCATCGCGCCGGCTCCGTCCACTTCCACGTAGAGGCCTTGTGGGAGGGCTTCGGCCAGCTGCTTGGCCGCAGCCCGGGACGGGTCGGACGCCCCGGCCAGCACCAGCGCCGGCACCTCGACCGAGCCGATCTTGGCGCCGAAGTCGGCACCGGCGATCACGTCCAGCGCGCGCAGCAGGTCGGCCTTGGTGGCCCCGCTGTCGGCCAGCGCCTGGTTGGGCAGCATCCGGATCAGCGTCTTCTGCACGCCCAGTGCGAGGCGTCCCGGGGTGAGCATCGCCCCGGACAGCACCAGCCCGGCGACCATGCTCGGCTCGGTGGTGGCCACCTGCAGCGCGGTCATCGCGCTGAGTTGGTGGCCGACCAGCCAGGCCTTCTCGATCCCGTAGCGATCGAGCTGGCTGATCACGTCCGCGGCCGTCGAGACCAGTGAGATGTCACCCGGCTTGCCGGGACGCAGCCCGGCCAGCCAGGGTGCGATGACTCGGACGTCCGCGCCGATCGCCTCGACCTGCGGCTGCCACATCTGTGGCGTCTGGCCGGCCGAGTGCAGCAGCACCACCGGCGTCGGACGTCCGTTCATCACAGCTTGCTGACGCTGAAGGTGAAGCCGAGCTCCTCGTCGGCGAACCAGCCTTCGCCGGCCGGAGCCTCGGCCACGTCGGTGGCCAGAACCTCGTCGGCGATCAGCCCGGCGTGGGCGCGGATCGCGTCCGCGGTCTCACCGGTGGCCGCCCAGCGCAGCGCGATCCGGTCCGACACCTCGAAGCCCGACGACTTGCGGGCCTCCTGGATGGCGCGGACGAACTCGCGGGCCAGCCCGGCCCGGATCAGCTCGGGAGTCAGCTCCAGATCCAGGGCCACGGTCTCGCCCTGCTCGTTGACCACCGACCAGCCCTCGCGCGGACGCTCGGAGATCAGCACCTCCTCGGCGCTCACCTCGATAGTCCCCAGCTCGGGCACCTCGACGGTGGCCGCCCCCGAAGCGGCCAGCGAGGCGGCCAGGGCGGCAGCGTCGGCGGCGGCGATCGCGTTGGCGACCAGCGGGGTCTGCTTGCCGAACCGCTTGCCCAGCGCGCGGAAGTTGCCCTTGGCCGAGTGGTCGACCAGGTCGCCGGCCGAGGCGAAGGACTCCACCGACTCCACGTTCAGCTCGGCCTCGATCTCGGCGATCAGCTCGGCGTCCAGCAGCCCGAACGCTGCGGACGGAACCAGCGCCCGGCGCAGCGGCTGACGGGTCTTCACCTTCGCCTCCGAACGGGCCGAGCGGCCCAGTTCGACGATCCGGCGGGTCAGCTGCATGGCCTCGTCCAGCCGATCATCGATCGCGGCCTCGTCCACGGCAGGCCAGGTGGCCAGGTGCACCGAAGCCGGCGCTGCGGCGTCGGTGGTGACCACGAGATCCTGCCAGACCCGCTCGGTGAGGAACGGGGCCAGCGGTGCCATCAGCCGGGTGACAACGTCCAGCGTCTCGTGCAGGGTGCGCAGAGCGCCGTCGCTGCCCTCCCAAAAGCGGCGTCGCGAGCGACGGACGTACCAGTTGGACAGGTTGTCGACGAAGTCGGCGAGCAGCGAGCCGGCCCGCTGGGTGTCGAAGTCCTCCAACGCGGCGGTGACCTCGCGGACGAGCACATTGCGGGCGCTGGCCAGCCAGCGATCCAGCACGTGCGTGGGCTCGCCGGACGGCGTATCAACCGGCGACCAGGAGTTCGCCCGGGCGTACAGGCTCTGGAAGGCGACCGTGTTCAGGTAGGTCATCAGCACCTTGCGGACGGTCTCCTGGATGGTCTGGTGACCAACCCGGCGAGCCATCCACGGCGAGCCGCCGGCAGCCATGAACCAGCGCACCGCGTCCGCGCCGTGCTTATCCATCAGCGGGATCGGCTCCAGGATGTTGCCCAGGTGCTTGCTCATCTTGCGGCCGTCCTCGGCCAGGATGTGGCCCAGGCAGAGCACGTTCTTGTAGCTCGACTCGTCGAACACCAGGGTGCCGATCGCCATCAGCGAGTAGAACCAGCCACGGGTCTGGTCGATGGCCTCACAGATGAAGTCGGCCGGGTAAGCGGCCGCGAAGGCTTCCTTGGAGCCGTCCACCCACGGGTAGCCGAGCTGGCCGAAGGGCATGGCGCCGGAGTCGAACCAGGCGTCGATCACCTCGGGCACCCGGTGCGCGGTCTTGCCGCACTGCGGGCAGCCGAAGGTCACATCGTCGACGAACGGACGGTGCGGGTCGAGCTCGGACAGGTCGACGCCGGTCAGCTCGGACAACTCGGCCCGGGAGCCGACGCAGGTCTGGTGCTTGTCCTCGCAGCGCCAGATCGGCAGCGGTGTGCCCCAGTAGCGCGACCGGGACAGCGCCCAGTCGATGTTGTTATTCAGCCAGTCGCCGTAGCGTCCCCACTTGATGTGCTCGGGGTACCAGTTGGTGTTGGCGTTCTCGCGCAGCAGGGCGTCCTTGATCGCCGTGGTGCGGATGTACCACGACGGCTGGGCGTAGTAGAGCAGCGGGGTGTGGCAGCGCCAGCAGTGCGGGTAGGAGTGCATGTGGTGCTCGACGGCGAACATCAGGCCGCGCGTGGTCAGGTCGTCGATGACGACGGCGTCCGCGTCCTTGAAGAACAGGCCGCCGACCAGGTCAAGGCCCTCTTCGAAGGTGCCGTCGGGACGCACCGGGTTCACCAGCGGTAGCCCATAGGCGCGGCAGGCCTCCATGTCGACCTCGCCGAAGGCCGGGGCCTCGTGGACCAGGCCGGTGCCGTCCTCGGTGGTCACGTAGTCGGCCAGCAGGACGTAGTGAGTGCCGCCGACCACGTCGGGGAACTCGACAAGATCCAGCGGACGGCTGTACTTCCAGTACTCCAGCTCCTTGCCCTGGAAGGTTCGGCCGAGCAGCCAGCCATCGCCGAGCACCTTCTCGGCCAGCGCCTCGGCGACGACCAGCGACTCACCGTCCGGCTCGTCCTTGGTGGCGACGACATAGGTGACATCGGGGTGCACGGCGGCGGCGGTGTTCGAGACCAGGGTCCACGGCGTGGTCGTCCACACCAGCAGGGACGCCTTGCCGGCCAGCGGGCCCGAGGTCAGCGGGAACCGGACGTACACGCTGGGGTCGGTGACGTCCTCGTAGCCCTGGGCGAGCTCGTGGTCGGACAGCGTGGTGCCGCACCGCGGACAGTACGGCGCGACCCGGTAGTCCTCGACCAGCAGCCCCTTGTCGTGGATCTGCTTCAGCGCCCACCAGACCGACTCGACGAAGCTCGGGCTCATCGTCCAGTAGGCCTCGTCGAGGTTCACCCAGTAGCCCATCCGTGTGGTGAGCTCGGTGAACGCGTCCACGTGCCGGCTGACCGACTCGCGGCACTTGGCGTTGAACGCCTCGACGCCGTAGGCCTCGATGTCGGGCTTGCCGTTGAAGCCCAGCTCCTTCTCAACGGCCAGTTCGACGGGCAGACCGTGGCAGTCCCAGCCGGCCCGGCGCTCGACGTGGAAGCCCTGCATGGTCTTGAACCGCGGGAACACGTCCTTGAAGACCCGGGCCTCGATGTGGTGGGTGCCGGGCATGCCGTTGGCGGTGGGCGGGCCCTCATAGAACGTCCACGGCGCGCCGCCTTCGGTGCGCTCGAGGCTGGCCGCGAAGGTGTCGTTGGCCGCCCAGAAGTCGAGGATCTCGTGCTCCATGGCCGGCAGGTCGAGCATCGCCGGGACGGCGCGATACAGCGGACGCGGTTGGGAGTCGGTGGTCATCGGGTGCCCTTCGTCGGTGGTGCGGACGAAGGGACGAGGCGAACCCCGCGGTACCACCCTTCTTGGGTGCGCACGCGCACCCCGCTCTTGCTCGCCGCGGCCGGTTCTAGTGAGAGCTGACGCTCCGTTCTTCCGGCAGCTCCGGGGTGATGGCCCCATCAATGCCGTGCGGACCCCCACATTCTAGGGCTGTGGGCAACCCCTGCTGAAACCCGAGCTGGACGCGCCGAGCCCCTACGGGCGTTGGGACCCGGCGGCGTCCTGGCTCGGTCGGGACGGAGTTGGCCTATTCGGCTGCGTCCGTCGGGACCGAAGTCGCCCGGGTCGGGTCCTGCCCCGGCTCGGGCCAAGCCGTCGGTTCGGCGGCTGTGGTGGGTGTTCCCAGCATGGCCGCTTTGCGGTTGAGATAGTCGTCGATCTCAATCTCGCCGCGGGCCAGCCGCTCGTCCAGCAGTTGCAGTGCCGGTGGCAGTGAGGGCCGGAAGACCGTCGGAGCCGGGGCGGTCTTTCCCCGCCTGACAAGGAAGATCACCAGCAGAGTGATCAGCGTGATCAACACCAGGGCGCCGAGGAACCCCGCGATGCCAGCCACCATGTGCCAGCCCGAGAAATAGTCCGTGTTGGGGAACCGTCGCATGCCGTACCTCCCTTACTGCTGAGTCACCCCAGCATGCACACCCACGCTGTGCCCCACCTGTGAAGAACGGGGACGGTTCCATTTCGGTCCGCCGTCAGGTGGGGACGGTTCCGTTTCGGTCCGCCGGGGAGTTTGCGGAGACAAGGGTGGACGGTAATGGAACCGTCCCCGGGAGTTGGGGTTGGCAGGGGTGGACGGTATTGGAACCGTCCCCGGGAGTTGGGGTTGGTAAGGGTGGACGGTAATGGAACCGTCCCCGGGAATCGGGGTCAGATGGCGCAGGAGGGGGCGGACGGCTCGGGCGGCGCGACGTCGAAGAGGGTGCTGCGCTGAGGTTCGGGCAGTTGCGTCCACTGCCAGCGGCGTTCGGCCTGGACGGAACTGGTCAGCTCACACGGCGCGCTGTTCAGGCTGAGCGCCTCAATGGCGTACTCGGCCGCGGTCTCGGCGAGAGTGGGATCGTCGCAGCTGGCGGCGGCATTGGCCGCAGTGCGCACGCAGGTGGCCACCGCCCGGTAGCCGGCCTCGGACAGCTCGCGGGCCGACAGATGAGCTGCGTAGGCGGCGTCCCGGCAGTCGTCGACGCTGCCGGTGCCGTCCGCCCAGGCACGAGCGGCCGCGATGGCCGTGGACGCACTGTGGTCGGCGAAGTCGGCGAACTGGGCCAGCAGGTGCTCGGCGCAGTCGGCCGCCCAACGGGTCAGTACCGGGTCACCGGACACGTTCATGGCGATTCTCCTGGGCAAGGGCGGTCTCGATGGCCAGCGCCACACCGTCTTGCTCGTTGCTGGCCGTCACCCAGTCTGCCGCGGCCACGGTAATCGGGTCGGCATTGCCGACGGCGACCCCGACGCCGGCCCAACTGATCAGCTCCAGATCGTTGCGGGCGTCGCCGGCGGCAAGCACGTCCGACGGTTCCACCTCGAGCAGTTCGCAGAGCTGGGCCACCCCGGTGGCCTTGGTCACTCCGGCCGCGCCCACCTCAAGGAACGGCGCCCCGGACGTCGTGGCGTGGAAGCCGCTCAGGCCGGAGTCAGCCAGCAGCGTCCACAGCCGCTCGGCGCTCAGGCTCGGGTGCCGGACGGTCAGCTTCAGCGTCGGTTCGCCGATGACGTCTTTGAGTGGCTCGGTGTCGATGTGCCACCAGCCCCGATCGCGCTCCATCTGGGTGAGCAGATCGACGTAACCCGGGGCGGCCGCATGCCGGGCCCCGTGATCGCGGACCGCGGAGACCCGGGCTTCGGGCAACTCGGCGCTCAGAAAGTCGACGATGGACGCCATGGCGGGCGGCTCCAGCAACTCCTCGAACAGCACCTGCCGACTCGGCAGCTCGATGGCGATCGCGCCATTGCTGCCGACGATGTGGCTGATTCCGGCGGCCTCCACCTCCGCCGGCACCTGGGTGACCTGGCGTCCGGTGGCGGCCAGGACGAAGATCCCGGCCTCCCGCGCCGCCGCAATGGCAGTGGACGTGCGCGCGCTGACCGTCTTGTCATCGCGCAGCAGAGTGCCGTCCAGGTCTGATGCTATCAGCCGGATCCGGTGATTCCTCAAGACTGCGCTGCCCCCTCGTTGAGCCGCCGCCGACCGGAGAAGGCCCGGCCCAAGGTGACTTCGTCGGCATACTCCAAGTCGCCGCCGACCGGCAGCCCGCTGGCCAGCCGGGAGACGGTGACCCCCGTCCCGCCGAGCAGCCGGGCGATGTAGGTGGCCGTGGCCTCACCCTCGAGGTTCGGGTCGGTGGCCAGGATGACTTCGGTGATCGTCGAATCCTGCAGCCGGGTCAGCAGTTCGCGAATGTGCAGATCGGCCGGCCCGACGTTGTCGATCGGGCTGATCGCGCCACCGAGCACGTGGTAGAGGCCGCGGAACTCATGGGTGCGTTCGATGGCCATCACGTCCTTGGACTCCTCGACCACGCAGATCGCGCTGCGATCGCGGCGTGGGTCGCGGCAGACCCGGCAGCGCTCCTCTTCGGAAATGTTGAAGCACACCTCGCAGAAGCGGACCTTCTCGGTCACCTCACGCAGCGTTGCGGCCAGCCGCTCCACGTCCGCCTTGTCGGCGGCCAGGATGTAGAAGGCGATTCGCTGCGCGCCTTTGGGACCGATGCCGGGCAGCCGCCCCAACTCATCGATCAGATCCTGAATCGGACCCTCGTACAAACCTGCTCCTTCAGCGCCGGACGAGCCGGGTCACAGTCCCAGTTCGGGGATCGGCGGCATGGTGGCCTGAGCCAGTGCCATCGCCTGATGGTTGGCGTCGCGGACCGCGGCCACCACCAGGTCGGCCAGGGTCTCGGTGTCGGTCGGGTCGCACGCCTCGGGGGAGATCTTCAGCCCGACCAGCTCGCCGGTGCCGGTCAGGGTGGCCTCGACGAGTCCGCCGCCGGCGCTGCCGGTCACCGTCTGGTTGGCCAGGTCGGCCTGGGCCGCCTCGAGCTGGCTCTGCATGGCCTGCGCCTGGGCGAGCAGGGCGTTCAGGTCGAGCGAACTGGGATCGAACATGGTGCTCCTATCGGGTGCTTGTCATGCTAGCCGCGCCGGACGTCCGGGCCGGCTCAGCTCTCGTCGCCGAGCAGTTCGGCGCCGAGATGCTTCATCAACAGCTCTTCGCCGGAGGCGTCGCCGGTGTCGACCACCTCGTCGTCGCGGTCGGGTTCGACCTCCTCTTCCGGCGGCTCGGACGGCGAGGGAGCCGACCGGGTCGGACGGATGTTGGCCCGGGCCTCCTCAATCATGGCGGCCCGCTCCGGACTGGCCGGCGAGGCCGGTGCCGGCGCCGGTGCGGCGGCGGCCGGTTTCGGAGCGTCCGCAGTGGCGTCGAGGATCAGCTCGATGTGGAAGGCGGCCCCGATCACTTCGAGGATGGCTTCCCGCAGCACTTCGGAGTTGCCGCCGCGGGCGAAGCTCTCCTTTGCGCCGGTATTGGCCAGGCCGAGGGTCAGCACGTCGTTGCGGACGTCGACGACCTGGGCGTTCTGGCTGAGCAGGATCCAGGTGAACCGACGCCGATGCTTGACGTTCTCGAGGATCTCGGGCCACAACCGGCGCAGGTCGGCCCCGGAGAGCCGTCCGCTCGGGGCGGACGCCGGGGCTTCGACGGGCTCAGCCACCGGGGCGGGCTTGGCTGCCGGGGCGGGCTCAGCCGCCGGTCCCTGAGCTTGTCGAGGGGCCTTCTCGGGGGCCGTCGCGGGCTCAGCCACCGGGCGCGGGGCTTCGGCCGACTGAGCCTTCGCTGCCGCGGCAGCCTCGGCCATGGCGGCCTTGCGCCGGGAGCCGGAACCGGTCGCCAGCGGCGCTTCCGCCGGGGCTTCGACAGGCTCAGCCACCGGGGCGGGCTGTGCCACCGGGGACGTCCGCGTCGGCTCTCCGTCGATCCCGACGCGGCGCTCCAGCCGGTCGAGCCGGGCATGCAGGCCACGTCCGTCCACATCGGCTCCGGGCAGCAGCACCCGGGCGCACATCAGCTCCAGGTGTAGCCGGGGCGCGGTAGTGCCGCGCATCTCGGTGAGGCCGACGGCGATCACCTCGGCGGCCCGGGTGAGTTCGCCGGCACCCAGTGCGCTGGCTTGGGCGGCCAGCCGCTCGGCCTGATCGCCGGCCACGTCCACCAGGCCATTGCTGAGCGCCTCAGGGACGGCCGCCACGATGATCAGATCGCGCAGCCGGCGCAGCAGATCCTCGGCGAACCGGCGCGGATCCTGGCCGACCTCGATCACCTTGTCGACCGCGGCGAAGACGCCCTGGGCGTCGCCGGCCGCAAAGGCGTCCACGATCTCGTCGAGCAGGGCGTCGGGGGTGTAGCCGAGCAGGGCGGTGGCCTGGGCGTAGCTCACGCCGTTCTCGGAGGCGCCGCCGAGCAGCTGGTCGAGCACCGACAGCGAATCACGCACCGAGCCGGCGCCCGCGCGCACCACGAGCGGCAGCACGGCCGGCTCGACCGCGATCCCCTCGGCCTCGCACAGCGTGGCCAGGTAGGCCGACAGCGTCTTCGGCGGGACCAGCCGGAACGGGTAGTGGTGGGTGCGGGAGCGGATCGTCCCCAGCACCTTGTCCGGCTCGGTGGTGGCGAAGATGAAGCGGACGTGTGGCGGCGGCTCTTCGACGACCTTCAGCAAGGCATTGAAGCCCTGCGGGGTCACCATGTGCGCCTCGTCGATGATGTAGATCTTGTAGCGGCTGTGGACGGGCGCGAAGAACGCTCGTTCGCGCAGGTCACGGGCATCGTCCACGCCGCCGTGGGAGGCCGCGTCGATCTCGATGACGTCGATGCTGCCCGCTCCGCCTCGGGCCAGATCGCGGCAGGACTGGCAGACCCCGCATGGGGTGGTGGTCGGGCCCTGCTCGCAGTTCAGGCAGCGGGCCAGAATGCGCGCCGAAGTGGTCTTGCCACAGCCGCGCGGGCCGGAGAACAGATAGGCGTGGTTCACCCGGTTGTTGGCCAGGGCTCGCTGCAGCGGTTCTGTGACGTGTTCTTGCCCGATGACTTCGGCAAATGTATCGGGACGGTAGCGCCGATACAGCGCCAGCGGAGTGTCCGGACGAGTGGTGTTGTTGGTCGGCAGCCGACGGGCGTCCACCGCGTCCATCAGGGCCGCGGTCACCTCCGGCGACTGGACGTCCGCATCGTCGGGGAGCTCTTCGAGGGCAGGGGAGGCTGAGCCGAACAGGTCGGGTCCGTCCTGCTCGAACAACTCGAGTGCGTCTTCGGAGAACTCCTCGTCGCTTTCGTCCACGACGTGCACCTTACGGGTTGCAGCCCACATTCGTCGGCCCGGAAATTGAAGAGGCCCCCGCGCACCCGATAGAGCTCACTTACCCTTGCTGTCTTCCGACCCTGGGGGAGTTGGGCGAGGTACCGCCGCGCGGGGAACCGTCCCCTACTCTACCTGGCCCGGACGCTCCAGGGCGAGCCGGGCCTTGGGCGTCCGCCGGTTCACCGGGAGGTGAATCTGGGCGTGGTGGCTGTGCGGACGAGCTTGTTTGCCTATGCTTTCGCCAGGTCGAAGGAGGAAATATGGCAAAGAAGTTGGTCCGGGCAGCTGACTTGCCCGAGGACGCCTCGAACAAGGCATTCGAGGAGCAGGTGGCCAACTGGAAGCCGACTCCCGAAGCCAAGAGCCAGGCGACCACTTTCCGGATCATCGCGATGGTGGCCTGGGTGGTGGCGATCGGGCTGGAGGCGTTCGCGATCTTCTGGATGCTCAAGCAGGATCCGTTCACCACGACTCTGCTGGTCTGGCTGTGCGTGGTGATCGTGGTGATCGGCGCGCTGTCGGTGACCGGCTCGCTGCTGTGGAAGAAGGCCAACCGGCTGGATCCGGCGTCGAAGAAGGACACCGTCCGCTTCTTCGTGCAGAACCAGCTGGGCGCGTTCATCGCGGTGCTGGCGTTCCTGCCGCTGATCGTGATGGTGCTCACCAACAAGAACATGAACGGGCAGCAGAAGGCCATCGCCGGTGGGCTGGCCGGGGTGCTGGCCATCGTCGCCATCATCGTCGGAGTGGAGCCCAAGCCGGTGTCCACCGAGGACGTGGTCGCCAACAGCAACCAGGTCGTCCAGCTCACCGGAAAGGACGAGGTCTTCTGGACCAAGTCCGGCGAGGTCTATCACCTGTGTGAGAAGGCGTCCGCGGTGAACCTGCAGTCCAAGGACAACCAGATCTACACCGGCACTGTCGCCCAGGCGGTGGCGGCCGGCAAGTCGCGGCTGACCAAGCAGGTGGATCAGGAGCTCAAGCAGTGCGGAATCACCCCGCCGTCGTCCACGGCCTCGGCCGAGCCGACGTCCTCGGCCCCAGCCTCGCCCCAGCCCAGCTCAACCCCCAGCTAGCCCCACAAACGGGGACGGTTCCATTACCGTCCACCCTTGTCCCTGGGGGATCGGTGGGGACGGTTCCATTTCGGTCCACGGTGGGACGAAAGGGGACGGTTCCTGTTACGTCCCAGACTGGCTCCCGGGACATAAGGGGACGGTTCCTGTTACGTCCCAGCCTGGCTCCCGGGACATAAGGGGCGGTTCCTGCTTCGTCCCGCGGCGAGGAGTTGGTGAGCAGTTCCGGGCTCGGTGGAGCCCCCATGGTCCGGCCCTTCAGGGCTGGCGCAGAGCCGGCGGCCGGGGGTCGTCGGCTCTGCTGTTGCCGGCAGCCGCGATCCAGGGGGACGGTTCCATTACCGTCCAGCCGACCCTTGGGGACGGTTCCATTACCGTCCGGCCTCGTCCCTCGGGTTCGTGGGGACGGTTCCAATACCGTCCACTCGCGGGCCGCTCCGGCGAGGCGTCCGCCGACTGGTGTTCGCCTTCCCGCCGGGTGCGAGGATGGCTTCGTGGATGCGAACAACTTGCCTCGCTATCGGGTGCTCACCGGGGTGGATGACGCCGAGTTCTGCAAGCGGGTCAGCGCGGCCCTCGACCTTGGCTACGAGCTGTATGGCAGCCCGTCGATCACGTGGACCGGGACGTCCGGCTATCTCGCGCAGGCGATCATCTGGACCAAGGACGAACCAACGCCGCAGGGCTGAGCGGGTCCGTCCTGAGGCAGCGAACCGGACGCTGGGACGTAACCGGAACCGTCCCCTTATGTCCCGGTTTGTCCGTCCCGGTGCTGGTGGACGGTAATGGAACCGTCCCCGCGATTTGGGCTGATCAGGGTGGACGGTAATGGAACCGTCCCCGTCAATTGGGCTGATCAGGGTGGACGGTAATGGAACCGTCCCCGGCTATGGGAGCGGACGGGTGTGAGCCAGGACGGGGAGGCGCAGCCGGGTGGCTGGGACCTCGGACAGGTCGAGGTCGATGAAGGCCAACTCGGGACCGTCACCGAGTTCGAGAAGCACCTCGCCGCTCGGGCCGACCACCATCGAGTGCCCGATTCCGGTAGCGGGGCCGTGCCGCGTTGCCGCCCCGGCTGAGTGCCCTTCGGTGGCTGAGCTTGTCGAGACACCGCTTTCCGCCGGACCTGCCGAACTCGTGTTCTCGCGGGCTGACCCTGCCCCGGTGGTTGAGCCTGTCGAAGCCACGGCGCCGCGGGCTGACCCTGCCCCAGTGGTTGAGCCTGTCGAAGCCCCGGCGGCCTGATCGACGGCGACCACGAAGCTCGTCGAATCCATCGCGCGGGCGGTGACCAGGGTGCGCCACTGGTGCAGCTTGCCCGGTCCCGAGGCCCAGGAGGCCGGCAGCACGATCACCTCGGCACCGCCCCGAGCCAGCGACGTGAACAGCGAGGGGAACCGGACGTCGTAGCAGGTGGCCAGGCCGACCTGATGCGTCCCCAGCGAGAAGGACGCCAGCGCGGCGCCCGGCTCGATGTCGTCCGACTCCACCTGGCCGAACGCGTCGAACAGATGCAGCTTGTCGTAGTGGGTTTCGGCGGCACCGGTGACCAGCAAGGTGTTTCGAGCCCGTCCGGCGCCGGGGGTGAACATGCCGGCCACCACGGTCAGGCCGGCCTCGGCGGCCAGCTCACGCACCCGGCTGGCCCACGGCCCGTCCAACGGCTGCGCGGCGCGATGCGCGGCCCCGGCGAACGAACTCATCGTGGCTTCGGGAAACACGATCAGTTCGGCCCGTCCGGCGGCACGATCGAGGTGATCGGTGATCAGCTCGAGGTTCGCGGACGGATCGCTGCCGGAGCGGACTTGGGCCAAGGCGACGCGCATGCCCCCAGCCTGACACGCCCACGCTCGCCGCGAACCCCCACAGTCTCGAAATTGCCGACCCGCGGCAGGCAACCTCGCGGGCAGCGGCTGCGTAGGACAGGGTGAAGCACGAAGAGAGGTCAGATGTTCGGATCACCCACCCTCACCCGGGACGCCGCGTTCGCCGAGTTCGTCCGGACGTCCTCGCGGAGCCTGACCCGCACCGCCTATCTGCTGTGCGGAGACCGCACCTTGGCCGACGACCTGGTCCAAGAAGCCCTTCTCAAGACCTACTTGGCCTGGCGTCGTGTTCGCCACGACCAGGCCTCCCGCTACGCCCGACGGGTTCTGGTGAACCTGAACATCGACCGCTGGCGGCGCCGTCCGCCGGTGCCGACCGAGCTCACCGAACGGCCCGTCACCGACCCGGGCCCAGCTCAGGTGGATGACCGGGATCAGATCGTCCGGCTGCTGGCCGGACTGCCCACCCAGCAGCGACGCGTGATCGTCCTGCGCTACTTCGACGACTTGTCCGAGGCGGCCACCGCCGAACTCCTCGGCATCAGCATCGGCGCGGTGAAGTCGGCCTCCTCGCGGGGCCTGGCCGCGCTGCGCGAGCACTACCAGATGGCCGATGAAGGAGGCCTGCGATGAACGATCTTGAGGAACTGCTGCGCACCGATCTGGCCCGGGCGGCCGAGCCGATCGAATCTGACCTGGACGCCGACGAGCTGGTCGAGGCCGGACATCGGGTTCGGCGCTCCCGGACGATGCGGGTCGGCGCCGGGATCACCGCCGTGCTGGTCACAGCGGCCGGGTTGGGGCTGGTGGTGGCCACCGCGGTGGGTCGCGGATCCCAGGCGCCGGTACTGGCCACACCGTCGCCGGTCCCGTCGGTGACGCCGTCGGTGACGCCGAGCACGACGGACAGCCCGACCATCACGACCGCGACTGCCGGGAAGGCGACCTTCGATCTGACCGGCTTCGGGATGAACAAGGCCGACTCGCCCTTCGACCAGCTGGTCGTCGCGGCCGAGCCGACCAGCACCGGGACGCTGGCGATCGCCATTACCGGCAGCAAGCTGGGGCACGCCGATCAGAAGGCCACCGCGCAGGTCGAAGCCGGACGGACCTCGGCCACCTTCGTCGGCCTGGGCAAGCGAGCGGTGGTGACGCTGGTGCCGGGGACGGCCGCCAACGCCAGTCTGTTCACCGACCTGAACGTGGGCGGCCGGGCATCCGACACCAAGGTCGTCCCGGGAACAGGACTCTCCGCACTGGTCACGGTCTTCGAGCGGGGCGTGGCCGAGCCCACAAAAGGTGCCGGTGTCATCTGGCAGACCGTGGACGGATCGCTGTACTCCACCTCGGGTGCTGAGGTGCCCAGCGCGGAAGTGAGCGTCGCGGGGGAGACGGCGCGGGTCTACCGGTCGGAGGAGATCGGGGAGCTCGGCCTGTGGGGTCGGGGGACGCTCGGCGGCACCAGCTACGCGATCAAGGACTCCACGCCGTCCAGTCTGATTGATGGCGGCTTTGGCCACTGCCCTGAGGTGCCGGCCGGGGAGTGCGTGTGGACCAAGCTGGTCGCGCTGCCGGCGGGCTCGACCGATGTTCAACTCACCCTGAACCCGGCCGCCACCTCGTCGGGCTGGACGTCGGTGACGCTGTCGGATGGCTCTGTGATGGTGGTCGCGGTGATGCACAGCGGCGATAAGCAAAGTCAGGTCGTGATGTCGGCCGACTACGTGGACGCCTCCGGCAAGGCAGTGCATCTGAGCAAGTAGCGGTTCCGTTTCACCGGCAGCGCCCCGGCCACCCCGCGGGGCGCTGCCGGGCGTCTGTGCGGTTCCCCTTGGCCTGACAACATCCACCCACTTCGGCGTCAACCAAACCGTCCGCGATCACGTAGGGCAAGGTTGATCGTTGAGGAGGGCCTAGTGGCTACGGAGCGGACGAGTCGTCGGGACGCGGAGTTCACCGACTTCGTCCGGGCGTCCTCGGGGTACCTGACCCGGACGGCCTACCTGCTGTGCGGCGACGCCGAGGCGGCCGTCGAGCTCACCCAGGAGGCGCTGGCCCGCACCTACGCCGTGTGGTGGCGGGTGCGTCCTGAAGATGCCCGTGGCTACGCCCGACGGGTGCTGGTGAACCTGAACGTCGATCGCTGGCGGCAGCGCGGACCGCAGGCCGTCGAGCTGACCGACCTCGCGGCGTCCGGGTCGGCCGAGGCGAGCGTCGACGACCGGGACGAGGTGGCCCGGCTGTTGCGGACGCTCTCGCCGCAGCAGCGTCAGGTGATCGTGCTGCGCTACTTCGAGGATCTCAGTGAGGCCGAGGTGGCCCGCAGCCTCGGGGTGAGCGCGGGCACGGTGAAAGCGGCCTGCTCGCGGGGGCTGGCCAGCCTGCGCCGGACGACGGCCGCAGCGACGGAAGGGGAGCGGTGATGGACGAACTCGAAACCCGCATGCACACCGGCTTGACCCAGCTGGCCGAGCCGATGGTCGAGGTGCCCGAGCTGGATCAGGTCGTCGCTCGCGGACGGGAGTTGCGCCGGCGGCGTCGAATCGCCGGGATCGCCGGCGGAGCGGCGGCGGTACTGGTCGTGGCGTCCGGAGTGGGCGTGGTGCTGGGTTCGGGCCTGCTCGCCAACGGCGGACGGGTCTCGGTGGTCGCCACACCGTCGCCGGCACCGTCGCTGTCGAGGACGTCGGCGCCGGGGACGTCCACGAAGCCGGCCCTCGTCGCGCCGGGCACGACCGATCGGGTCGTGATCACGAGCGGACCCCTGGTCGACGAACTGATGGCCGCCCAGGTGCAGATGAACGCGACGCTGCTCGACGATGGCCGTTACATGGTGCAGGCAGAGCTCCAGCGCGGCAACCGCCTGGACCTCACGCGCGCGGCCACCAACGACGGGCATTCGATCACCTGGTTCCAGCTGACCTCGAAGGTGGTGGTCGGCTTCGTCCCGCACCGGCTGAACTGGATTCAGTACAGCGACAAGGAAGTGGGCCAACCGTTCTTCAGCAGCTTCAGCATGGATTTCAGGGCTTTCGCCCAGTTCGACGCCACGGTTGTCTATCGGGTCGCCGCCGGGGCGTCCGGCGACTACGCAGGGCTGCGCGGCTACCTGTGGCGTGGTGACGACGGCCGCTACTACGACGGGGACGGCGCCCTGCTACCCAGCGACACCTACAACGGTGCGACGCTGTATCTCTCCGAACGGCTCGGGATCTTCGGGATGATCCGAGGCGGGAACTTCACCAGCGTCGAGGAGCGGAGCGGCCATGCGTCTGTGCTGAGCCCGGCGGACAGCTCGAAGGACGTGAAGGCTGTCGCAGTCGCGCTGCTGCCAGCCGGCGCGTCGAAGCCCGAGGTTCATGCCGGGGTCAATGGCGCCCAAATTGACATCGAGACCCTGGGTGGACGGGTGTTGGTCGTCGCCACGGCGACCGCTTCGGACAACTCGGTCCCGCTGATTACGTCCATCACCTTCACCGATGCCAACGGCAAGAAGGTCACTGACAAGGGATAGCCGAGGGCTCGGCCATCCACTCAGCGCTGTCGGTGGCGCCGCCTAGCCTCGGTGGGGTGACGGCGTTCAGTTCGCTCCCGGTGCGTGAGGTGCGGCTGCGTCCGGACGTGGAGCAGGTCGGCTGGCCGTTCACGCTCGGCCCGGTGGCCCAGTTGGCCGCCGACGGGCTGGAGCTGTCGGAGCTGACGATCCTGGTGGGGGAGAACGGGGTCGGGAAGTCGACGATCGTCGAGGCGATCGCCATGGCCTACGGGCTGAACGCCGAGGGCGGCAGCACCAACTTTCAGCACAGCTCGCGGCCCAGCGAGTCGGGGCTACACGAGCACCTGCAGCTCACTCGCGGCCTGGCCCGCTCGAAGTGGGGCTACTTCCTGCGGGCCGAGACCATGCACGGGCTGCTCACCTATCTGGAGGAACATCCCTCGCCGGCCGACCCGGAGCGTCCGTACCACGAGTACTCCCACGGCCAAGCATTCCGCGAGTTGCTGACCACCAAGCTCGGCCACATGGCCGGACGCGGCGGCTTTCTGGTGTTGGACGAGCCCGAGGCCGGCCTGTCGCTGCTCTCCCAGATCGCGCTGGCCCACCAGCTGCGCGACCTGCGCAGCGACGGCGTCCAGGTGCTGATGGCCACCCACTCCCCGATCCTTGCCGCGATCCCTGAGGCCCAACTGATCGAGCTGGACGAGACGGGCTTTCGTCCGCGGCGCTGGCGTGAGCTGCTCACCGTCGCCCTCTATCGGCGGTTCCTGGACGACCCGGGCTACTTCGGCCTCGACTAGGCCTCCGGTTGCCTCCCTGACAAGGGACGTCGCTCGGTTGGAGTTCGCGGCCTCTCAGCCGGTATCATCGCCGACGGAGGATTCGCCTAGAGGCCTATGGCGCTCGCTTGGAAAGCGGGTTGGGTTCACGCCCTCACGAGTTCGAATCTCGTATCCTCCGCCACGCAAAACCGGCTCTGACTAGGCTTTATGGCCTGTCAGGGCCGGTTCTGTTTGTGGGTTGGGTCCTTAGCGGGTCCTTAGCAAGCGGACTTCCAGAGGGCGCAGGCGATCGAAGGCAGTGCCCGTTCGGCGCAGTCCGCGGCCCATGGGGGCGATGGCACGTCGATTGGCCTCGTCGTGCATCTGCGGTAGATCCACGGCCTTCACCCTCGCACACCGCCCATCATCCGCCGACAAGATCGTCTGTCCGGATCGGCGGTTTCGTCGGCTTAAGGGGGTAGCCAGTCGAGTCGCTGGCGATGCCGATCGAGGAGCCCAGCATGACCATGAGTGCCGCCGGCGTGAGGCCGGAGTTCGTCTCCCTACAGGAGGCGGCCGCGCTGTACAGCGTGAGCGTTGACCTGCTGCGTCAGCGCATCGCGGCCGGGGAGTTGCCGGCTGTGCACGCTGGCCGGCGGCTGATCCGGGTTCGACTGGAGGACCTGAGGCGGGTGTTCCGTCCGGTCCCCTCGGTGTACACGCGGCCTCGGCGGCGCGCGTCGTGACCGAGGAGGAGACGACGACCGGAGCGCCGATCCGCGACCGGCCGCTGGTGCTGTACGACCTGCTGGAGCAGATCGCCTGGTTCCAGGCTGTCGGGGCTGATCCGGTTCAGGTTGAGCAGTTGGCCGAGGAGTACCGGCAACTTCGGGCTGAGCTCTGATGGCCGGTCGGAACCTGACCGAGGCCGAGCGGGAGGCCGCCGACCGGGCCCGGCGCGAGACCGTTGACCAACTGCACGAGCAGTTGGCGGAGGGCATTGCGAACCTGGATGACAAGGACGCGTGGCGGCGCTGGCTGGACATCGCCTCGAGGCTGCACAGGTACAGCTTCAACAATGTGGTGTTGACGATGCTGCAGAGGCCGGACGCGACGATGATCGCTGGCTATCGGGCTTGGCAGGCTATGGGCCACCAGGTGCGCCGTGGGGAGAAGGCGATCAAGATCCTTGGCCCGGTGACCCGCAAGATTGAACTGGTCGACCGGGTGACGGGGGAGCCGGTTCGCGACAACGATGGCCGGGCGCAGTACGTCCGGCAGATGGTCGGGGTGCGACCGGTGAGTGTGTTCGACGCGAGTCAGGTCGATCCTCCGGTCGAGACGCCGCCGGAGCCGTCGCTGTTGCGTGGTCAGGCGCCGCCGGGGCTGTGGGACTCGCTGGCCGAACTGGTGGAGGCGGAGGGTTTCCGGTTGGTCCGGGGCGATTGCGGCGGGGCCAATGGGTTGACCGACTATGCGGGTCGTGAGGTTCGGGTGCGGGACGGCGTGGACGACGCCCAGGCTGTGAAGACTCTCGCCCACGAGGTGGCGCATGTGCTGATCCGGCCCGAGCCGGGCGAGCCGTACGCCGGCGCCTGCCGCGGCCGCCGGGAGGTCGAGGCCGAGTCGGTGGCCTTCGTTGTTGCGGCCGCGCACCACCTGGACACGAGCCAGTACACGTTCAACTACGTCGCCGGCTGGGCCGCGCAGGCCGCCACCCCGGAGCACGGCATCGAGGCGGTCGTCGCCGAGACCGGTGCCCGGGTGATCGCTACTGCGGACAGGATCCTCACCCACACCAAACCCGCTGATCTCGAGACCAGACTGATCGACGCCGTCGCCCAAGACCTCGGCGTCACTGCCGGTGTGGCGCCCAAGCTGACAACGGCGAGGCCGGAGGCCGTGGTGTGGGAGACCTTCACGCCCACTGCGAGCCCTGGGGCTCAGCAGGAGGCCCGCAGGCCGATCCCGCTGGAACAGGGCATCCATGCCGTCGGCCCGAGCATCTGAGCCGGACCTCTCTGCCGGACGGGGCGATGGGAGGCCCGGGATCGCCTCCAGCCACAGTGACTCACTACAGCTAACGGGGGTGATAGTGTATGAGCATGAGTGTTGAGGTGAGCCTGGACGAGGTGCTGGCCCGACACAACGTCGGAATCAGTGGTGCGGAGTTCCTCGCTGAACTCGACGCCGACCTGTCGCGTGTCGCTGACCCTGCTGCGGCGCCGCTGAGCGCCACCGAGGTGGTGTTCCTGCGCGAGCATGCGGGCCCGGCTGCCGGTGAGGTGCTCGACGCCGACCCTGCGGTTCTGGTTCGGGACGCTCGTCGTGCCGAGGTGACCCGGATGACGGACCTGGTGGCCGGCAGTGTGGGCATTGCCGAGGCTGCGCTGTTGTTGGGCGTGGACCGTAGCCGGGTCTCCCAGCGGCTGTCGGCCGGCAACTTGTGGAGCTTCCGGCTCGGCCGTAGCCGGCGCCTGCCACGCTGGCAGTTCACCCCGGACGGGCGCAGCCTTCCCGGCCTCGGCGTGCTCGTCGCGGCGATCCCGACTGAACTGTCGCCCGAATCGGTGGCCGGGTTCATGGACACCCCGCAGCCCGAACTCGAAGGGCGTACCCCTGCCGCGCACCTGGCTGGCGGTGGTGATCCCGGGCCGGTCGCTGAGCTGGTCGCCAGCCTCGGCCTGTGGTGAACCCGTCCCGGTCCAAAGTGCCGCGCACTCCGCCCGCGGAGCTGGTTCACGAGCTGGGCGACATCCTGATTGTCCGGCCGTTGTTGTGGAGGATCCACCGCACCCAGGGCTCACACGTCCTTGCCTGGAATCAGCTGCGCACGTTCGGCCCGATCCCGACAATGCGTTACGACCCGCAACCCGAACCTGCCGGGCTGTCGATGGAAGGGGTGCTGTACACCGCCACCACCCTGGCCACCGCGCTTGCCGAAACGTTCCAGGTCACCCGGATTGTCGACTCCCGCAGCTTCGGACCCCAGGTGAGCGCGTGGACACCCACCCGCGACCTGCGACTCCTCGACCTGACCGGCAGTTGGGCGCTGCGCAACGGTGCCGCGTTCGCCCTCGCGACCGCCCCGAAGAGCACCTGCAGGGCATGGGCCACACAGATCCGGGCCACCTGGCCCGACCTCGACGGCCTGTGGGCGCCGTCGACGATGACCGGTGGCACCAACGTGGCACTGTGGAACCCCGCCCGGACCAGCCTCCCGGTCGCCCCCGACTTCTCCAGACCACTCGCCGAACCCACCCTGCACGCTATCGCCAACCAGATCGCACAAGGAGAACTCGGCTACCGGATGACCTGAGCCGCGCGCCCACTCCGGGGCCAGAAGTATGGCCAGGCAGTTACCGTCCACGCGCGGCAGAAGCGCGCGAGTGAGCAGGCCCCGCAATAGCCTTGCTCTCGTGACAGACCTACTAGTCCGGGCAACGGCGCTGAAATGGACAAGTGATGACTTTCCAGGCTGGGTCGAGGTCGTGGTGGACGACTGGAAAGGTCAAGCGCATCACATCGTGGAGAAGGTGCCGGTCCTCACGATGTACGAACTCAGTGCCGACTCGGTCTTCCCGGTTGAGCTTTGGCTACGCGGTCAGATAGAGGAGGCCGACGCGCAGAAGGTGACACTCGCCCTGGACGCTGGTGTAGAGACAGTCGACGGTCTTCAGCGCCTTACTGTTCCCACCCGATTGGGATGCCGCGGAGTCGAAACTGGCGCTATTGGTCTGATCGACCACCTGGGATAGGTCACCAACTGCTGTATAGTCATGGGGTGCTGACTATTGCTTCACGCCTCGACGTCATGAACCGGCTCGGCCGGGCCATGGCCGATCCGACGCGTTCTCGTATCCTGATGGCCCTTCTGGACGGTCCGAGCTATCCGGCTGTGCTGTCCCGTTCGCTTGAGCTGGGCCGGTCGAATGTCTCGAACCATCTGACGTGTCTTCGTGATTGCGGGATCGTGGTCGCTGAGCCCGAGGGCCGTCAGACGCGCTACGAGATCGCGGATCCGCATCTTGCGGCGGCGCTCAAGTCACTGGTCGACGTGACGCTCGCGGTCGATGAGAACGCCCCTTGCCTGGACGCCTCGTGCACGGTGCCGGGTTGCTGCGGAATCGGAGCGGGCGCATGAGTGAGGTGACGAAGCCCCAGGTGGAGGGCGTCGAGCTCGAGGATGACGATGACGATGACCATGACGGTCCCTGGTGGACCGATCGCGGAATCATGGTCCCGGTCTTCTCCGGTGTCGCTTTCCTCACCGGCCTGATCCTGGAGTGGTCCGGGATGGAGATCCCGGCGCTGGTGTTGTTCTGGGCCGGCCTGCTGCTGGGTGCATCCACGTTCACTCCCGGCGCGATCCGGAAGCTGTTCAAGGGCAAGCTCGGCATCGGGCTGCTGATGACGATCAGCGCCGTCGGTGCGGTGATCCTCGGCTACGTCGAAGAGGCCGCCGCCCTGGCGTTCCTGTACTCGATCGCCGAGGCGCTGGAAGACAAGGCCATGGACCGTGCCCGCGGCGGACTGCGGGCACTGCTCAAGCTCGTCCCCGAGACCGCGACCGTCCGCCGCGGCGGGGCCTCTGTTGAGGTCGCCGCGAAGGACCTGGCTGTCGGGCAGCTCATGCTGGTGCGACCGGGCGAGCGGATCGCGACCGACGGCATTGTCCGCACTGGCCGCTCCAGCCTCGACACCTCAGCGATCACGGGGGAGTCGATCCCGGTCGAGGTCGAGCCCGGCGACGCCGTATCTGCCGGCGCGATCAACACCGCTGGTGCGCTGGAGGTCGAGACGACCGCAGCGGGCACCGACAACTCGCTGACCACGATCGTCGACCTGGTGGAGAAGGCGCAGGCAGAGAAGGGCGACCGCGCCCGCCTCGCCGACCGTATCGCCCGCCCGCTCGTGCCCGGCGTACTGATCCTCGCTGCGCTCGTCGCGATCATCGGGTCGTTGTTCGGCGACCCGGAGCTGTGGATCACCCGCGCCCTGGTCGTGCTGGTGGCGGCGTCGCCGTGCGCGCTGGCGATCTCGGTGCCGTTGACGGTGGTGGCTGCGATCGGGTCGGCGAGCAAGTTCGGTGTGATCATCAAGTCCGGTGCGGCGTTCGAACGGTTCGGCGTGATCCGCCACGTCGCTGTCGACAAGACCGGCACCCTGACCCGCAACGAGCCCGCCGTCACCGCAGTCCTCACCGCCGACGGCATCACCGAGGAGCAGGCGCTGGCGTGGGCGGCCGCGCTGGAGCAGCACAGCACCCACCCCCTCGCCGCCGCGATCACCGCTGCCGCGCCGGGCGCTCCTGCGGCGGAGGGCGTGACCGAGCAGGCCGGCCACGGCATCGAAGGTGAGCTCGATGGCGCGCGGATCACGGTCGGCAGTCCCCGCTGGCTCGACGCCGGGACCCTCGGCGACCGGGTCGCGGGCCTGGAGGAGCAGGGCATGACGGTCGTCATCGTCCACCGCGACAGCACGCCGGTCGCCGCGATTGGCGTCCGCGACGAACTGCGCCCCGAGGTCCCCGAGGTCGTCCGCACCCTCGCCGCACAGGGCGTCGGGGTCACCATGCTCACCGGCGATAACGCCCGCACCGCCCGCGCCCTCGCCGCCCAAGCCGGGATCGGTGACGTGCGTGCCGAGCTGCGCCCGGAGGACAAGGCCGCCGCGATCGCGGAGCTCGGTCAGCACGGGTCGGTGGCGATGATCGGCGACGGCATCAACGACGCTCCCGCCCTCGCCGCTGCCGACATCGGCATCGCGATGGGCGCGACCGGCTCGGATGCCGCGATCGAATCCGCCGACGTCGCCTTCACCGGCCACGACCTGCGCCTGCTCCCGCGAGCGTTCGACCACGCCCGTCGCGGACGCCACATCATCAACCAGAACATCGTCCTGTCGCTGCTGATCATCACCGCCCTGCTCCCGCTCGCCCTCTTCGGCGTCCTGGGACTTGCAGCCGTGGTGCTCGTGCACGAGATCGCCGAGGTGGTTGTGATCCTCAACGGCCTGCGCGCCGCCCGCACACGGAAGACCGGCGCGTGACCGCGCAGGACATCGCCGCGACGATCGACGAAGACGATGCGGGCCCACGGCCGCAGGCGAGGAGAGCCCTCGGCGTCGCCCTGATTGTGGCCTTGCTCGCTGTGGTGCTCGACCAGGGCTCGAAGGCCCTCGCCGTGGCACAGCTGACCCCCGGTGAACGGGTCCCGCTGGTCGGCGACCTGTTCGGCCTGTCCCTGGTCTACAACCCCGGAGCCGCGTTCTCACTCGGCTCCGGGGCCACCTGGATCATCACCCTCCTCGGCGTCCTCGCCGCCGTCGCGGTGGTCATCTTCGCAGTGCGGCTGAGCGGTGCCCGGTGGGGCCTCGTACTGGGGCTGGTCCTCGGCGGGGCCGTCGGCAACCTCATCGACCGGCTGCTGAACCCGCCCGCGTTCGGACGCGGGCAGGTCACCGACTTCCTCGCCTACGGCGACCTGTTCGTCGGGAACGTCGCCGACGTCGTCGTCGTGCTCGGTGTCGGCCTGGTCTGCCTGAACCTCTTCAGATCTACCCCTCGCACGACAGCGGACAGCGAACGAACGGACAGCCCTTCATGAAGGTAGAGCTGCTACACATCGTCGACTGCCCAAACACCGCCATCGCAGAAGCGCACGCGCGCGCCGCGCTGGACACGCTCGGGTTCACCGACGTGCCCGTTGAGTTGGTGACGATCCAGACCGAAGCTGAAGCGGCGAGCTCTGCGTTCGGAGGCTCGCCCACGATCCTCGTCGATGGCGTCGACCTGTTCCCGACGGCACCGGTTCAGTCGCTGGCGTGCCGCGTCTACGCGACGGGAAGCGGGTTCGCCGGAGCACCTACTCAGGAGCAGTTGGAGGTTGCCTTGCGAGACGCGGGTGATCTCGCTTCGCGCGCTCCTGTGCATGTGTCGATCATCGCGTGAGTGCGCTGTAGCGGGCGTTGCTGGCCACGACGGCATCCACCCAGCGGGTCGCCGCGACGATGTGCAGGCCGGTCAAGCGGGCGATCACGGGGGCCGGGAGCTCCTGGGCGAGAGAGGCCAGAGCGCCGGCGCGAGCGTGACGGGCCCGGATGGAGAATTTCGCCAGCCTGTCAGTGAGGGAGTCGCGGGAGAGCGGAGCGCCGTGATTCTGCCCCGGAAACAGCCAGTCCGATTCGCCGGCGTCGGTGAGCAGACGCGGCGCGTCGCGGTGCTCGCGCGCGGCGATCGCGAGCTGACCGATCGCCTCGGGTAGCTCCAACGGGTCTGGCCCGAGTCGGATCGTCACCCGCTCCGTGCCGGTGATGTCGGTCACGCGCAGCAGATGCAACCGGGCGACCGGGATCCCGAACAGCAGGAGCAACGCCCCGGCAAGCCTGGTCCGAGGATCCTCGTCCTCGGCGCTGAGCACGTCGCCGAGCAGCTCCCAACGTTCGTCGGCGCTGGCGCCCGTGGGGGTGTTCGCGCTTCGGCGGAGGGGAGGGACGCGCAGGCGAGGGCAGACCTTGTTGCTGGCCGCCCACTCCAGGAATGCCGTGACGCGTCGACGAACCGGGGGGCCGTCAACGAGCCAGAGCTCGAGTCGTCCCTGATCGAGCATCGCCAGAGACTCCGAGCGGATGGTAAGCCAGCTCATCAGGTCGAGAACTTGCTGCAGCTCCTGCCGCCGCCCGTCCGATTGCCGTCGCCCGACCGGGCGGGCCTGTTCGCGTAGCTGCCGCAGATGACGCCAACGGACGAACCGGTCGAACAGGCGGCGATGATCCGGGTTGGCGATCTGGGCCGACCGGTCTTGGCACCAGGTCTCGAATCGGATCAGTTGCTCGTCCCGTGCGGGCAGCAGGCCATGCTCGGCTAGCAGTGCCCTCACGGGGCCTGTCGACCCTGGCGTGCCGAGTCGATCCAGCAATTCGTGGCTCAGCGGCTCTGTGCTCGTCAGTGCCTCTCGCAGGATCGCGACCGTAGTGTTGCGGCGGAAGGCGTCCAAGGTGCGTCGCTCGTCCGCGGCGAGGAATCGTTCCCGCATTGCGGCGAGCGTCGGATCCGCTGCGACGACGCTGTCGGGCAGCAGCTCGCGGATCTTGTCGTCGGCGTAGCAGCGATCACACCATCGGCGGTGGTGCAGGCGACCGTGCGCCCCGCAGCGACGGCAGTCGCGGAACATCAGCGGGCTGTTCCGTGCGCAACGTTGGCAGAGCGGACCTTGATCGGTGCGGGCGCTGACTCGCGTGTCGCGGCCGCAGCTGATGCAGGTCTCGACGACGTGCGGGGCGCAGTACCAGCAGAGGGGCTCCCCGTCCGGGGCTGGGCCGCGGCCGCCACCAGCGCCGGCTCGGCCTCCGGGGAGACCAGCCTGCGGGGGCGTGCGCAGGGGAGGCAGATCGCCTTCACTGTTCCCGCGAACCGGCACTCCCGCTCCTGACCGCACTGGTGACAGACATCAACTCTGGTAGCGGCGTAGCAGCTCAGGCAGATCGCTTTCTCGGTGCCGGGGAACCGGCACCGACCCTGGGCGCCGCAGACCGTGCAGACATCAGCGCCGGGCGCGGTCCGGCAGGCGGAACACATCGGCCCGTCCGAGGTGCGCACCGCGATCAGCCGGTGATTGCCGCAGCTGACGCAGCTAGCCCAGGATTCCGGGAGCTGGTTTGTGCAGGCCTGGCAGAGCCGGTCACCGTTGGCGAGCCGTAGCTCGAGGTGCGCGGTGTTTCCACAGCCGTCGCAGACCGCCTGGTGCGCCGCCTTGTAGCAGGAGCTGCAGCAGATCCTTCCCCCGAGCCGGTCCGGGAGCCGTCCGGAGCGACCGCAATGTCCGCAGGTCAGGGCCGGCAGCCGGGCACCGAGCTCACGCAGCCGCGTGTAGAAGGCCGCAAACAGCGTCGACGAGGCGGGAGGGTCGGCGAGCCAGCCTGGCCCGAACAGTTCGCACTCCAACGCCAACCGCAACAGCCGGTCCGCTTTCAGGCCCTCGGTCGCCGTGAGCATCATGTGCATGGTCCCGCCGGGGATGTGCGAGGCGACGAAGCGATCCAACCGCTTGTCAGTCACGTCCTGCAATGCCCGCCAGCACGAGCGGCAGTAAGCGTGGTCACCCACCTGCGCGTGCCGCAACTGCTCACTCCGCTCGCATTCGACGCAGTCGATCAGCACGTCCAGACGCGCCCGCCCGCACGCCGCGCAAATCCGGTCCTCACCGTCGCGGCAGTTCAACAGCACGACTCGGCCGCAGCGCGCGCACCCCGGCGGGCGGACCGTGCTGCCACCGGCGGCAGCGAGCTCGAGCAGGATCCGGTCCAGCACCAGCGGAATCCGCGTCGATCCCGCGACCAGCATCCCCGGGTCCTCACGCAGTTGCGCGAGCAGCCGGCGTCTTCCCGCCTCTTGCACGACCTCGCGGTCCACGATCCCGCCGATCACCCCAGGCGCGACCGTCGTCTCGACCGCGGCGATCGTCGCGACCAGGGCGTCGCGAACCTCAGCCATCTGCGGGAAGCACGCGCGCCCGCGGTGGGCGCAGGCCCTTCTCCCGCAGTGTCGCGGTGCCGCTCGCGGACCGGTCCTCGCCGTCCGTGCCGGTCGCGGCCGCCGACGCTCCCAGGTCGACCTTGCGGACCAGGTCGTCCGCGCTGCACTCGAAGATATCCATCAGCGCGACGAGCACGTGCATGTTCAGTCGCTCCGGCTTCTCCGTCGCCAGCCGGTAGATCTGGCTCGCCGACAGCTCGATGCCGCGCTCGCGCAGCAGCGGCACCAGCTTCGAGGTCGCGAAGATTCCCGACGCCGCCATCACCTCACGTAGCCGCCACTCATACCCGATCACCCTCATCAGCTCGATCCTTCCTCCCGCGGCCGCAGCCGCTCCAACGCATCCCGCATCATCTTGTTCGCGAAGTCGCCGCTGATCCCGGTGTAGATCGACGTCGTCGACTGGTGCTGGTGCCCGACCTGGCGTTGCACGAAAACCGGGTCCACACCCTCCTCGATCAGGTGCGTCACGTAGCTGTGCCGCAGCGCGTGCGGCGACAGCACCGGGTCGAGCCCAAGATCGTCGCGGTACTCGGCGAACCGGTCAGACAGCTCCCTCGTGCGCAGTCGTGTGCCGCGCTCCGACAACCACAGAGCCCGCTGACCGTCGGGCCGCATCAGCGGCCAGACGTTCTTCACATAGTCCTCGACGGCCTCGACCGCCCAGTCCCGCAACGTCGCCACCGATCGGCGCTTGGGCGGTCCGCCGCGGGAGGCCTTGCCGTACCGGACGTGCAGCATCCCGTAGTCGCCGAACTCTGGGGCGTGCGCATTGCGGTAGAAGTCGGTCACGTCCAGGTGGACTGCCTCGTTCGCCCGCAACCCCCACGCATACGCCACCCGCAGCAGCACCGCATCCCGATACGCCGGCAGCGCGCCCTTTCGGCCATTCTTCAAACGGCGCTGGATCTCCTCGTCGGCACGATCGAACAACGCCTGCAGTTCGTCTCGCGTCAACGGACGCCGCCCCGGCCGGCCGTCGTAGTCCTGAAGGTGCCGGTTCGTGTTCCAGTCGTGGCAGACCTGCACCGGATGCGTGCCGAAACGCTGCTCGCACTCCGCCACCCACCCGTAGTGCTCCGACGTCAGATAGTCGCAGAACTGCCGCACCGCCAGCTGGTAGCCGCGGATCGTCGACGGCGCCAACTGCCGCACCGACACCAGATCCAGCATCCACTCATCGAACAATCCCGCCGACCACAACCACGGCCACGACCCCGCGTGCGCATGGAACTGCCGCACCGCGCGCACCGTCCCGGTCACGTAGTCCTCGCCCAGCCCGCGCCCGCCCAACTGCTGCGCCCGCCAGCCCGTCACCATCGCCTCGAACACGGACTCCTCAGCACGCAGGAACGACACGCCAGACGCGAGATACAACCCCGCAACACCATGCGCCACCGGCCGTGAACCCATCCGAAAAGCTCCTATCAAATGCAGACAATAAGCATTTAACGCGAAGATTTGGAGCGAGCGCAAGTCGATCCCAGTCAGGAAGCGGAACCCAGAAGGCTCCCCGTACGATCAACGACACCTAGAACTCACGCAGACCTGCATTAGAGGCTCATCACAGTTGACGGTGTAGGAGTTGGGGCCTGAATCCGCCGGTCTCGAGGAGGCTGCGGGCGATGTAGTTGGTCAGGTTGCGGAACCCGAGCGCGCTACCGCGGAGGTGTTCGAGCCGGCCATTGATGGCCTCGGTCGGCCCGTTGCTTGTTCCCGGTCGGTCGAAGTAGGCAAGTACGTCGGCGGCCCGCTTCTTCAACGTCCTGCCGAGCTTCGCAACCTCGGTCAGGGCCTTGGGCACGCCGGCACTGAGATCAGCGATGAGCTTGATCATCAACCTGCGTCCGTGGGCGCGGTCTTCGGTGCGGTAGGCGGCGATCATCCGCTGGTAGATGCCCCAGGTTGCTTCGACCTCGACATGTACCTCGTCGGCGAAGAGCCGATTGAGCCGGTCGATCTGTCGGTCGGTGAGCAGACCGCTGCCGGTGTGCAGCGTGCGCCGCGACTTGTAGAGCGGGTCGTCCCGGTAGCCGCGGTGTCCGTGGATCGCGAGCTGGACCCTACGTCGGCACTGATCGAGTGCGTCGCCGGCGAGCCGTACGACGTGGAAGGGGTCCATGACCGCGATCGCCTCGGGGACTTCTTCGGCGGCAGCGGTCTTGAACCCGGTGAAGCCGTCCATCGCGACGGCCTCGACGCCGTCACGCCAAGCGTCGGGGCGTTCGGTGAGCCAGGTCTTGAACGCCTGCTTGGAGCGGCCCTCGATCATGTCGAGCAGGCGGGCGGGCCCAATGCCGTCGCGGACTGGGGTGAGGTCGATGATCACGGTGACGTACTTGTCGCCGCGGCTGGTGTGGCGCGACACGTGCTCGTCGACCCCGATCACGGCGACTCCATCGAAACGCTGCTCGTCGTCGATCAGGACCCGTCTGCCTTCGGCCAGGACGGCGTCGTTGGCGGTGTTCCATGCGACCCCGAGCCCTTCAGCGACCCGTGCCACGGTGAGGTGTTGGACCACGATCGCTTCCAGGGCCCACCGCAGTGCGGTACGAGTCAGCTTCGCCCGTGGCTCGGCGGCCTTCGACGTGTCTTGTCGCCACACGTGCCCGCAGGCAGGGCATCGGTAGCGCCGCACGACGACTTCGAGCGTCGTGGGGCGCCAGCCGAGCGGGTCGTGGGCAAGGCGACGCACCACGGTGTCTCGCGGGTTTCCTCCACAGCCACAGCGATGGCACCACTGGTCGGGCTCGATGACTCGACACGCGAGGATTGCTCGGTCAGATTCGAGACGTTGGCCGGTGACTTCCAGGCCGAGTTCGTCCAAACGCGTGAACGCAGCCAGATCGGGCGGGCCGAAGCCCGAAGCTGGCTGCGTTGCGGGTCCCCTCGGGTGCTCAGGCGCGGCTACCGACGCCACCGTTAGGTACGAGCTCGGTGATGCGGGCCAGGTCCGTGTCAGTCAGGACGAGCTCTGCGGCGGCGATGTTCTGCGCTACCCGACTCGGGTTGCGCGAGCCCGGAATCGGAACGATGTAGTCCTTCTGGGCGAGCAGCCAAGCCAGGGCAAGCTGCGACAGCGTCGCGTCCTTGGCCGCGGCGATGTCGGTGAGTTCCTCGGCGATGTGGACGTTGGCGTCGTAGTTCTCCGGCGCCCACCACCCGATGAACTGCCGGAAGTCGTCGGCGCTGTAGGCGCTGCGCGGCTGGACCGCGCCGCTCAGGAAGCCGCGCGCCAGCGGGGAGTAGGCGACCAGGCCGATACCGAGCTCCTCGATCACCGGGAGCAGTGCCTCGGACTCGCGCGCGAAGATCGAGTACTCGGTCTGCAGGACTGAGATCGGATGCACGGCATGGGCCTTGCGGATGCTGTCGGCGTTCGTGTTGGACAGACCGAGGTACCTGACCTTGCCGGCATCGACGTACTCCTTCATCACGCCGACGACCTCCTCAACCGGCACGCTCGGGTCGTGCAAGTGCTGGTAGAGCAGATCGATCGAGTCGACGTTGAGGTTGCGCAGACTGTCGTCGACGACTTTGCGGATGTGCCCGGGACGGGAGTCGGGCACGAAGCCGCGCGCCGGGTCGGACTCGATGCCGAACTTGGTGGCGATGGTGATCTCGTCGCGGAACGGCGCGACCGCGGCGCCGAGGAGCTTCTCGCCTTCGCCCCAGCCGTACATGCGGGCGGTGTCGAAGTGGGTGGTGCCGAGCTCGAAGGCGCGACGGATCGCGGCGATCGACTCCGTGTCGTCACTCGGGCCGTAACCGGTGGCGGTGCCCATCGCGCCGTAGCCGATCGCGCTGACCGTCAAGCCTTCCCGTCCTAGCGTGCGTAGCTTCATGTCTGCTCCTTCGAGTCCATACCGAACCGTTCGGTTCGGCGCTGTATGAACCTACGCCCCGCTGCGTGCATTCCCAAACCAGACGGTTTGGTTCGTATCCTTTGAGCATGGACAGCGACTCGACCCGGGACCGGATCATCGCGGCCGCTACAGCCGAGTTCGCCGAGCACGGCATCGCCGGCGCACGCGTCGAGCGCATCGCGAAGACGGCTCGCACGAGCAAGGAGCGGGTCTACGCCCACTTCCGTGGCAAGGAGGAGCTGTACCGGTTTGTCGCAGCCCGCGAGCTCGAAGCGATGGCCACCGCGGTGCCGCTAGACCCGTCCGACCTGCCTGGTTACGCCGTGCGGCTTCACGACTACGCGATCAAACATCCTCAACGACTGCGTCTCATGCAGTGGGGCCAACTCGAGATGACGGCCAGTGCGGACGACGACCCGTTCCAGCGAATCGTCGAAGGCAAGATCGAGCAACTTCAGGGCGCCCAGGATGCTGGCGTCCTTGAACGGCAGTGGGAGGCCACCGACGTCTTGATGTTTGTGAGTCAGCTGGCCACCTCATGGGCAGGACAAGGCGACCTCGTGCCACCCGGCGTCGACCGTGACGCATTCCTGGCGTCGCGACGCCAAGCCATCGAAGCCGCAGTTCGGCGACTCTTTCCCGCCCACGTGACCTGAGGCGACAATGCGCAACGGCGCTCCCTCGCGCGACGTCGTCTCGCGGTCGTTACACCCTCAACTGCGAAGAGCCGCATATGTACAATATAGGGGCGCCAGGCGCCTCCTGTGGCGGGCTTGGGGGAAGGACGCTCGTGGGAGTCGATGTGAGCGCGATGCCTCGCGGGATGGCGCCGGCGGCCGAACCGGGGGACGCGGCCGCTGAGGCGCGTCCCGCACGCCAGCGAGTATCTGCCCTGGGCGGTTCACCCACCGGAGTCCGGGTGGGGTTCCGGGTCGCGGAGTGGGTCGCGCCACATGTGGCGGCGGTGGCGGCCCAGAAGGTGTGGTTTCGGGTCCCGCCAGCGCCGTCGCCGCAGCGCCGTGACCGGGGGGTTTCGCCGGGTGAGCCGATCCGCGTCGACATCGCCGGCCGGTCGTTGAACGTCTTGTCGTGGGGATCCGGGCCGGTCGTCCTGCTGATTCACGGCTGGTCGGGGTGGTGGCAGCAGTTGAGTGTCTATGTGGAGCCGCTGGTGGCCGCGGGAATGCGGGTGGTGGCGTGGGATGCGCCGTCCCACGGAGATTCGGCGCCGGGACGGTACGGTTCCCACGCGTCCTCGATCGCGGATCTGGTGGACGGCGTGCGAGCTGTGAGTGCCGCTGTCGGTGAGGTGTACGGCGTGGTTGCGCACTCCGCCGGCGCGATGGCGGCCTGCATGGGCCTCATCGAGGGGTTGTCCCCGGAGCGCGTCGTGTTGATCTCGCCGTCGGTGAGTGGCGGGGATCAGGTCGACTATCTGACCGAACGCCTGGGCTGGGGGCCGCGGACGGTTCGGCTGGTCCAGCGATTCGTCCGGCGACGGTTCGGGCTCGACATGGAAGACTACGACGTCCCGCAGCGGCTGCTGGAGTCGGGCATCCCGCTCCCTGATGCTCTGTTTGTCCAGGACGCGGACGACGCCCAGGCCCCACCGGACTCGGCCAGTCGTCTGGCCGCGGTCTGGCGGGGCGCCACGACGCTCACCACCCGCGGGCTTGACCACTTCCGGGTGCTGTGGGCTCCCGACACGATCCGGCAGGCCGTCAGCTTCATCGCGTCCGGCCACCTCGCAGGCGAGCCCGCCGGGTCCTGAGGCGTGGGGCCCCCCGGTCGATTTGCGCCCGTCCGGAGCGCCAACCCATATTTGACATATGTCCAGTAAGGGCCGTGAGCGGTTGGCGCCCGACGTCCGGGCGGCCCAGATCGTAGAGGTGGCGGCCCAGCACTTCGCGCGCGACGGCGTCGCCGGGGCGTCGACGATCGCGATCGCACGGGACGCGGGGGTCACCCGTGCGCTGGTGTATCACTACTTCCCCGGTCGTGAGGCCCTGCTGGCTGCGGTGCTGCACAGGGAGGCCGACCAGTTGCTCGCGGCCACCGAGCCGGATCCGGCCCTCGAAGTGGGAGCCAATCTGCGCCGGGCACTCACCGCCTACTTGGATGCCTTCGCCGCCAGCCGCGGCGCTCTCCGTGAGCTGTACACTCCGGCCTCTGCCGTGCCGACTGTGCGCGAACTCGCGCGCGCCAACCACCTCATCCACATGCAATGGCTGCTCGAGCAGACCGGCCTGCCGGACACCACCCAGGCCCGGCTCTGCGATTGGTGGCTGGCTGGCGTTCGTCGAATTCGTCGCCCGCCAGAGCGTCGACTCCCCCGACGTCCCACGCGAAGGTGTGGTCGACCTGTGCGTCGCGGCGCTCGAGGGTGCCCTCGGCCAACGGCTAGACCCCCTCGATCCACCCGACGGGCCGCGCACCTCACCAATCAGTCCTGACCAGGGAGAACCAGCATGAAGATCGTCGTCCTCGGGGCAACCGGCCACGTCGGCTCCCGGTTCACCCGGCTGGCCTCGGCCGCCGGTCACCAGGTCGTCGCGTACGCGCGCCGTCCCGGCCGGCCCCGGGATCACGATCGCTGAAGGTGCCGCCGAGGACGTCGACCGGCTCGCCGACGCCGCCGAAGGCGCCGACGCTGTGCTGGTGTCCATCACCGGCTCGACCCGGGACGCATCGTTCATGCAGCGCACCCTGCCCGCCATCATCTCGGCGGTCGAGAGGGCCGGCGTGAAGCGGGTCCTGCTGGTGTCAGTATCGGCGCCGGTGACACTGCGGCGAAAGCGTCCGGCTTCGCCCGCCTCATCTACCGGACGGTGCTGGCCGGGTTCCTCGCCGACAAGGCGGCCGCAGACCGCGTCCTCCAGGCCACCGACCTGGACTGGACGATCGCGTACCCCGTCAACCTCAAGGACGCCCCGGCCCTGCCCGCGGCGATCAAACCACTTGCCGAGGTTGGTACGGTCCCCGGACTGCCCACGCTCCCGATGGACAACGCCGCCGCTGCCCTGCTCGACATCATCTCCGGTCCGGCGACCACGCGAGCCCGACTCCTGATCACCACCCCGGACGGTTGGAGGGCGGCCCAGCAACGCTAACCGGGCCGTCGAGACCCGGACGAGTGACGACCTGGCAGGTCCGGCGCGCCGCTGGAAGGAGTGGGCGCTCCGGGCGGGCTGAGGGCCCCGCCCTCACTCGGCGGCGTGAGCGCTGTGCTTATCACCCACGGGCACTTTGACCACGCGGACCACGCGGTCCTCCGGGATGCGTTGAGTCATGAGATTCCGGTATGGGTGCCGGGTGATCTGATCGCTGACTTTCGGGGCGCGGCCGGCGGCGAACTGTTGCGTGAAGCAGTTCGAGGTGCGAGGTTCACGGTCGGATCCGTGCAGGTCGAGGTGTGCGGCGATCGTCACGCTGAGGTTCATCCGACCATTCCCGGTCCGGAGAATCGAGCTTACTTGGTCGAAGACAGAGTACTCATCACGGGTGATGAACATCCGCGTCCACCAAGACATGTCAACACACTCGTCACCCCGATTGACGCGCCGTGGCTGCGGGCCACCGACCTCATTCGGTATGTGCGGGAATGCACTCCAGATACTGTCATTGGAGTACATGATGGGCTTCTTAACGACGCCGGTATCAAAGTAGCACGAAGTGTCGCCGATTCCCTTCGCGCCGAGGGGGTGCGGGAAGCTGTGATCCTGCGCGATCGCGAGAGTTTCCTGATAGATGATGATCTTGGGGTGCCGCGCGGATCCAGTGACTGGTGATCTCCCGGGGCGGTCGGATCTCGTGATTGGGCGGTCGCTCCGACACAGCCCTAGGCACTGGCAAGTGGGTGTCTGTCGTGATGTCGTTCCGCTCCGCAAGTTCACTGGCATGACCCACCTCGGGGATGGACGTGACCCATCTGCCCACCGTCTGGCTTGGGGGAGGCCATGTGGCTGGTCGTCGCCGACGGCACAGGCCTGCCGGGCTAAGCTTCTTCGGTGCCAGTGAAGCGACGTCGGTTGGGTCGTGTGACGATCAGTGACATCGCGGACCGTGCGGGTGTGTCGATCGGTGCGGTGTCCTTCGCGCTGAATGGTCGCCCGGGGGTGTCTGAGGAGACCAGGGCCCGGGTTCTGGAAGTTGCCGATGAGATGGGCTGGGCCCCCTCGAATGCTGCGCGCGCGTTGGCCGAGGCGAGTTCTGACACGGTGGGGCTGGTGCTCGCGCGTGACCCCAACACGTTGGGCGTGGAGTCCTTCTACATGCAGTTCCTGGCCGGGCTGGAGAGCGAACTCTCGCCTCGAGGTTACGGCCTCCTGTTGCAGATGGTGCCGACCAAGGACGCGCAACTCGCGACGATCCAGAAGTGGTCCCGCAGCCGGGCGGTCAACGGCCTGCTGGTCGTCGACGTCGAGATCGACGACCCGAGAATCGAGATGCTGTCTCGTCCGGGCTCACCCAAGGCGGTCGTTGTCGGCGATCCGAGCGTGGCCGGGCCGCTGGCGAGCGTCTGGACGGACGACGCCACCTCGATGCGGGAGGCTGTCGACCACCTGGTAGGCCTCGGCCACCGACGGATCGCGCGGATCTCTGGGGTAGCCAGCCTTGCCCACACCCGGATCCGAGATGACTCGTATCGCCACGCGATGGCTGCCCTCGGTCTGGAAGCCGTGGTGGTCGGAACCGACTACACCCCCGCTTCGGGTGCCGAGGCGACTCGGCAGGTACTCACCGGCGCGAACGTCCCGACCGCGCTGGTCTACGACAACGACGTCATGGCGGTCGCCGGCCTCTCGGTCGCGATCGAACTCGGGCTGAGAGTGCCCGATGACGTGTCGATCGTCGCCTGGGACGACTCGGTGCTCTGCGAGCACACCTATCCGCGCCTGACCGTGCTCAGTCACGACGTCATCGCCTTCGGTGCGCACGCGGGGCGTCGACTCCTCGAGGTCATCGACGGGGCCAAGCCCGCTGCGCATCTGGACTCCACACCGCGGGTCGTCCAGCGCGAGTCGACCGGTCCGGCGCCGGCCTAGCTCGAACGGACCCACCCGCGTCCGGCCTCGGGTCAGGTCTCCCTGATCAGGGCGAGCACCTGATCACGGATCTCCGCCAGTCGCTCCGCGGTCTCCGCCTCCGCGTTGAGCCGCAGGAGAGGCTCGGTGTTGGACGGACGGACGTTGAACCACCACGTGGGTGCGCTCACCGTCATCCCGTCGAGATAGTCGAGCGAGACGTCGTCCCGATGTTCGAACGCCTCGCGCACTCGCCGGGTCGCGGCCGCCTGATCGGTCACCATCGAGTTGATCTCACCGCTGGCCACGTAGACCTCGTAGCGAGACGCAAGTTGGGACAGCGTGGTCCCGGCGGGCGAGCCACCGAGGGCGGCGAGAGTGTGCAGCGCCGCGAGCATGCCGGAGTCTGCATTCCAGAAGTCGGCGAAGTAGAAGTGCCCGGAATGCTCTCCGCCGAACACCGCGCCAGTGGCGGCCATGTGCGCCTTGATGAACGAGTGCCCGACCTGCGTGCGGAACGGCGTCCCGCCGAGTCGTTCGACAAGCTCGGGGACTGCCCGCGAGGTGATCAGGTTGTGCAGAATCGTGGCGCCTGGATGCCGGGCGAGTTCTCTTTCGGCGATCAGCCCGGTGAGTGCGGACGGGCTGACCGGCTCGCCCCGTTCGTCGACGACGAAACAGCGGTCGGCGTCCCCGTCGAAGGCCAGGCCGAGGTCAGCTCCCTCGGCGACGACCCGGGCTCTGAGGTCGACCAGGTTCGCCGGGTCGAGAGGGTTCGCCTCGTGATTCGGGAACGTCCCGTCGAGCTCGAAGTACATCGGCACCACGGTCAGGGCGGGCTGGTCGAGGACGGTCGGGACGGTGTGACCGCCCATACCGTTGCCTGCATCGACGACCACCTTCAGCGGACGGATGCCCCCCAGTGCCACCAGCGAATGCAGGTGTTCGGCGTAGTCAGCGAGCATGTCCCGGCTGACAACCCGCCCCGAAGGGACGTCTGCGGGCGCGATCGGCCCAGCCACCCGCTGTCGGATGGTCGCCAGGCCGGTGTCCTGGCCGACCGGGACGGCGCCGGCCCGGCACAGCTTGATGCCGTTGTAGCGGGCCGGGTTGTGGCTGGCGGTGAACATCGCGCCGGGCAGTCCCAGCCGGCCGGCCGCGAAGTAGAGCATGTCGGTGCTGGCCAGGCCGATGTCGACCACGTCCACGCCCTGCGCGGTGACACCGCGGCTGAACGCCTCGACCAGTTCTGGGCCGGACGTACGCATGTCCCTGCCGATCACGACCGCTCCGGCACCACCGGCCTCGACGGCTGCCCCGACGACCTGGACGAAGGCGCCGCCGATCCGTTCGGCGAGTTCGGCGTCCAGCTGGTCGGGATACACCCCGCGGACGTCGTAGGCCTTGATGACGGCATCGAGATCGCGGGTGATCATCGGCCGGCCCTCCGGTTCTTCGCAATGAGATTGAGTCGTTGCTGGACGCTGGACGCGGAGCGAAGACCGTCCGGCGGGGTGTTCAGCACGTAGTCGAGCAGACGCTCGACGGTGCTCGTCGCGACGTGGACGCGGGTGTCGGAGGACGCGTAGTAGATGAACACCGACCCGTCCTCGCGGACGATCCAGCCGTTCGCAAAGACCACGTTGGAGACGTCGCCGATCCGCTCGTCGAACTGCGGAGCCAGGAAGTAGCCCCCCGGCTTGGCGATCACCCGCCAGGGTTCGTCCAGTGCGGTCAGATACAGGTAGAGGACGTAGCGCAGCCCGGCGGCGGTGTTCCGGACGCCGTGGGCCAGGTGCAGCCAGCCCGCCTCGGTCCGGATCGGTGCCGGCCCTTCTCCGTTCTTCTCCTCGGTGATGGTGTGATACTCCCGGGGCTCGATCACCGTCTCGGACTCGATGACGGCCGGATCCATCGAATCCGCCAGCCCCCAGCCAATGCCACCGCCCGATCCGGCGGTGATGAAGTCGTCCTGGGGGCGGGTATAGAAGGCGTACTTTCCGTTCACGAACTCCGGGTGCAGGACGACGTTGCGCTGCTGCGGCGAACTTGTCACCAAGTCTGGTAGCCGCTCCCAGGTGCGCAGGTCGCGGGTGCGCGCCAACCCGGCCTGCGCGACGGCGGCGGACAGAGTGGGCGAGTCGACATCCTTGCGTTCGGAGCAGAACAGCCCGTAGATCCAGCCGTCCTCGTGGCGCACCAGCCGCATGTCGTACACGTTCGTGTCCGGCACGTCAGTCTCCGGCATCACGACCGGCTCGTCCCAGAATCGGAATCCGTCCACGCCGGTGTGGCTCTCCGCGACGGCGAAGAAACTCTTCCGGTCGGTCCCTTCCACCCGGCAGACGAGCGCGATCTTGCCATCCAGCTCGATCGCGCCCGGGTTCAACACGGCGTTGACGCCGAGCCGCTCCAGCAGGAGCGGGTTGGTCGCAGGGTCGAGGTCGTAGCGCCACTCCAGCGGGACGTGCGCCGCGGTCACCACAGGGTTCGTCCAGCGGGCGAACACGCCGTTGTACCAGCGCTGGTCCTCGTCGTTGGGACGGGCGAGCAGCGCCTCCTGCCCCGCGCGCAGCTCGTCGACAGCGACGGATCTCATCGGTTCTCCTTCGGTTCTTCGTTCAGGCGCCGGATCAATTCCAGGCAGGCGCGGACGTGGTGGTAAGGGCACTCCCACGGACCCACCTTCGGGTATTCCGGACGGGGATGACGCTCGCCGTCGAGCACCTTGAACCAGTCGCCGAAGACCGGGTCGACGTGGTGCCGCTCGATGAACTCCCAGCAGGCCCGGCTGGCTTCGGCGAACCGCGGCTCCCCGCTGATTCGGTAGGCGTCGAGGAAGCCGACCGCCCCTTCGGCCTGAGCCCACCAGTGGCTGTCGGTATCGAGGTGTGCCGGGTGGTCGTCGGTGTCGGGCTCCAGCTCGTAGAGCACCGCACCCTCGGCGTCCCTGCCCTCTCGGTAGACGGCGTCGGCCATCACCACGGCGGCCCGCTCGGCGCGCGCCCGCAGATCGGCACGCCCGGTGGCTGCGGCGGCGGCGGCCAGCAGCCACGCGCCTTCGATGTCGTGCCCGAACGAAACCGTGGCCGACAGCGGCCGCCAGGCACGGTCGAAAAAGAGCCGGAATCGGCCCGCCGCCGCGTCCACGACGTGGTCGAGGATCACCTCGACCAGTTCGGCCAGGCGCTCGCGGACGGTCGCGTCCCCGGTGACCTGGACGAAGGTGGTGTAGGCCTCCATCACGTGCAGGAGGGTGTTCATACTCTTCGGCGCGTTCAGGTCCTTGGGCGAGAGGCGCATGTCGTCGATCTCGCGCCAGTCCCTCGTGCACGCTTCGATGTAGCCGCCGTGGACGGGGTCGGCGCCGTGTCGCTCGATCACCTCGACCAGTTCCCGGGCCAACGCCAGCGGTGGGGCGCTCCCGATGGCGCGGGCGTACTCGGCGAGGGCGTACACCGCGAATGCCTGGGCGTAGACCTGCTTGCGGTCGTCCACCACTGCGCCGTCGGCGTCCACCGACCAGAAGACGCCGCCGTGGACGGGATCGACGAAGTGGTCGAGCAGGGCGTCGTAGGCGAGGGTCGCGGTGTCCAGGTAGCCAGGGTCGCCGAGGCCGCGGGCTGAGGCCGCGAACGCCCACAGTGCCCGGGCGCAGAGGATCGCGGTGCGGGGAGTGGAGTCGTCCACGACCAAGTCGTCGTTCACCCGTCCGTGCAGGCCGCCGCGCTCGTGGTCGAAGGCGACGTTCGCCCAAAACGGCAGCACGTTGCCGGTTAGTTCCGCGTGGACGCGGCGGCCGAAGTCCTTACGGTCGAGCGCGAGGACGCCGATCTCCCCGACCGGCTCCGAGTCAGCCACGGAAGGATTCGGCGTCGGAGGGCAGCACCCTCGAGTCGGCCTTGATCCGGGCGATGATCTCGTCCACCGTGCCGAACGCGATCGCGGAGAAGGTGTCCGCTGCGCCGTAGTACAACGCGATCCGGCCGGTTGCCCCATCACAGAGGGCCGCGCATGGGAAGCACACGTTGGGTACGAAACCGGTGGTCTCGTAGCCGGCTTCGGGTGTGAGCAGGTAGCTGCGGGTGCGGTGCAGCACTCTTGCCGGGTCGTCGAGGTCGAGCAGGGCCGCGCCGATCGAGTAGACCAGCCCGTTCGCCGTCCCGGAGACGCCGTGGTAGAAGAGCAACCAGCCCTCCGACGTCTCGATCGGGATCGGGCCGGCACCGATCTTCACCGACTGCCACCAGTGCTCCTTGTCCGGCGTCATCACCCGGCGGTGACGTCCCCAGAAGGTCAGGTCGGGGCTCTCGGAGACGAAGATGTCGCCGAACGGCGTGTGCCCCGAATCGCTCGGACGGGTGAGCAGGCGGTAAGTGCCGCCGATTGTCCGCGGGAACAGCACCCCGTTGCGGTTGAACGGGGTGACCGGGTTCTCCAGTCGCACGAAGGTCTGGAAGTCGTCGGTGTAACCCAGGCCGAGCGCTGCGCCGCCGAAGTCCACGCACCAGCACACGTAGTAGCGGTCCCCGATTCTGGTCACCCTGGGGTCGTAGGCGTAGCGCGGCTGGTACTCCGTCCCGGCTTCGTCCACCCACCGGATGGGCTCGTCAGACACGGTCCAGTGCAGCCCGTCCGGGCTGAACCCCACGTGCAGGGCGGACGTGCCGGTCCGGTGGTCGGCCCGGAACACCCCGGCGAAACCTTCGCCGAAGGACACCACGGCGCTGTTGTAGATCCGTGCAGCAGACGGGGTCGGGTTCCACCCGATCACCGGGTTTCCCGAGTACCGCCACAGGACGTCAGTGCAACCCTCGGGGCGTTCCTGCCACGGCAGGTGGGGGAGGGCTTCGGTCAGGATCGTGGTCTGCGACATCGTCAGGTGACTCCCGTGTCCGCGGCGGAACCGCAACGTGTGTGGTGTCGAAGGTGGGTGCCTGAGCCTCCAGGAACCTCTCGACAAGAGAATCATGCCGATACTCTTGCCAGAAGTAAAGCGCTTAAGTAAGGTACGAGCATCGAGCTGGTGAAGCGCTCTGGAAGCGGCTCGACCAGACCGGGAAGTGCGTCCCGGACTCAATGAGGAGAGATCGATCGGAGGCAGCGTGGTCATCCGGAGAACCACTCACCATCACTGTCGACCCGGAACGGACGGTGTTCTGCAGATGGCAGTGTCGATCAGCCCTCTCGACCCGCGCTGGGATGGCGTCGGTCGCCCAACAACCCAAGGAGAGAAGTACCTGTGAAGAAGACGCTTGTTGGAGCGATCGCGGGCATTGCCGCCGCGACGCTTGCGCTCACTGGCTGCGGCGGTGCCGTGGCCACCCCGGCACCCACCGCGACGAGTGCCGCCGCTGTGAAGGGTGACATCACCTTCCTCACTAACCGGACGGATCTGAAGACCGACGGCACCTGGGACAAGTACGTGACGGCCTTCCAAGCCGTCTACCCCGATGTCACCGTGAAGATCGAGGCAATCACCAACTACGAGGATGACGTCAAGACCCGGATGGCCACGCCGAACGGCTACGGCGACGTCCTGCTGATCCCCAACGGCGTGGCGCCTGACGAGTACGCCGACTACTTCGAGTCGCTGGGCAAGGCGTCCGACCTAGAAGCCACCTACCGCTTCCTTGCCCCCAAGACAGTGGAAGGCGAGCAGTACGGTCTGGCACTGGGCGGCAACGCCAACGGCATTCTCTACAACACCGAGGTGTGGAAAGCTGCGGGGATCACGTCCTGGCCCACCACCGAGGCAGACTTCCTGACCGACCTGCAGGCGATCAAGGACAAGACCAAGGCGACCCCGCTCTACACCAACTACAAGGACGGCTGGCCTCTGGGAGGACAGTGGACCAACCTGATCGGCGGCGTCACCGGTGACCCGAAGGCGCAGACGCTGATGGCCCACAACAAGGCACCGTGGACGCAGGGGACCGACATCTATGCGATCGATTCTCTGCTCTATGACAGCGTGCATCAGGGCCTGACCGAGGCCGACCCACTGACAACCAACTGGGAGCAGTCGAAGTCCGACTTCGCCAAGGGCAAGATCGCGACCATGGTGCTCGGCTCGTGGGCCATCGCACAGTTCCAGGCGGCCGCCAAGACCGCTGGGGCCTCGTCCGACAGCGTTGGGTTCATGCCGTTCCCGGCGAGTGTCAGTGGCAAGCAGTACGCGACCATGGCGGGCGACTACTTCCTCGGCATCAACAAGAACACCGCCAACTCGGCTGCTGCGCACGCCTGGATGAACTGGCTGCTGGACAAGTCGGGCTTCACCGACACCCAGGGCATGATCTCCGCAGTCAAGGCGGCGTCGTTGCCGTCGAACCTCAAGGGGTTGTCGGACAACGGTGTCGAGCTGATCGAACTGGCCGCCGCTCCGAGCGGTGAGGAGTCGTTGTTCAACAACATCGCCGACAAGTCCCAGGTGGATGTCTGGGGCAATCTCTACCGGCAGAAGCTGATCGACATCGCGCGCGGTCAGGCCAAGGGCGACAAGGACTCCTACTTTGCCCAGCTCAACCAGCAGTGGGGCGAGGCCGTCACCAAGCTCGCCGGCTGACCGACGCCCTTTGCCCATCCAATCCAGTGCCCGGGCCGAGGCCCGTGAGGAGTGATCATGTCCGTCCACACCGCTGGCCCTGATGCGATCAGGACCTCCGGCTCGGCGCACGATGCCGGTGCCCGCCTACGCAAGGGCGGGCACCGGCGGCGCTCGGCGGGACAGGGGCCCGCCGGGCGCGGGCTGCTGGCCCGGTTTACCCCCTACCTGTTCGTCGCCGGAGCGGTCGGGCTGCTTCTGCTGCTGACCTATCTGCCGGCGGCGAACATGGTGCTCTACAGCTTCTACGACTGGAAGGGCCTCGGCCCGCTGAAGAAGTTCGTCGGTCTCGACAACTACGTCGAGGTGTTCACCAACCCGCGGATCTTCCAAGTCTTCGGCGTGAGCATCTTTTACTTCGTAGGCTCGTTCGTCCAGATCGGCATCGCGCTCTATTTGGCAACGCTGCTCAGCTTCAGCACCCGGTTCACCAACTTCTTCCGGGGTGTGATCTTCTTCCCGTACCTGATCAACGGGGTGGCCATCGGCTTCGTCTTCCTCTACCTGTTCCAGCCAGGAGGGACGCTCGACACCGTCCTGTCCTGGTTCGGCCTGGCCGACCCGCCACAGTGGCTCGGCGATGCGGCGATCGCGAACTACTCACTCGCCGCGACGTCGGTGTGGCGCTACACCGGGCTCAACTTCGTCCTGTTCCTCGGTGCGATCCAGTCCATTCCCGGCGAGTTGTACGAAGCCGCCGAAGTGGACGGCGCCAGTCGTTGGCAGCAGTTCTGGAACATCATCGTTCCCGGCATCCGCCGGATCGTCGGGTTGTCGTTCATTCTGGCGATCGCGGGGGCACTGTCGGTGTTCGAGATCCCCTACATCATGACCGGCGGCGCCAATGGGACCTCGACGTTCGTGATCCAGACGCTGCAGACCGCGTTCAACTACCGACAGGTCGGGCTCGGATCCGCGATGGCCGTCGTGCTGCTCGCGATCGTCCTGATCGTCACGGCCGTCCAGCGCAAGCTCTTCCCCGACGAGAAGGTCGACCTGACATGAACCGCTTTGTGCGCGCCTTGACCGGCACCGGCAAGTACGCCTCGCTCGTGCTGGCGGTGATCCTTGTCCTGCTGCCGCTCTCCGTCGTGCTCTTCGCCAGCCTGAAGACCCACGCGGAGTACGCCGCGACCGGTCCGTTGACACCGCCGCAGAACTGGCTGAACTTCGACAACTTCGCCACGGCGTTCCATCAAGGCGCCATGGTGGAGGGCTTCGTCAACACCACCTTCGTGCTCATCGTCTCGCTGGCCGGCACCATCCTGATCGGCACGATGGCGGCATACGCCATCGACCGCTTCCAGTTCCGCGGCCGCAAGCTGATCATGGGCCTGTTCCTGGTGGCCACCCTCATTCCGAGCGTGACCAGCCAGGTCGCGACCTTCCAGATCATCAGCGGCCTGGGCCTGTTCAACACCAAGGCCGCGCTGATCCTGCTCTTCCTGGGCACTGACATCATCGCCATCTACATCTTCCTGCAGTTCATGGCCTCGATCCCGGTGTCCCTGGACGAGGCCGCGATGCTCGACGGCGCCAACAGGTGGACGATCTACTGGCGGGTGATCCTGCCGCTACTCAAGCCGGCCATCGCAACCGTGGTGATCATCAAAGGCATCGCGATCTACAACGAGTTCTACCTGCCGTTCCTGTACCTGCCGTCGGAAGGGATGATCTCCACCTCCCTGTTCCGATTCAAAGGCCCGTTCGGGGCGCAATGGGAGGTGATCTCGGCCGGCACGATCCTGGTCATCCTGCCCACCCTGATCGCCTTCCTCGCACTGCAGCGCTGGATCTACCGCGGCCTGGTCGCCGGGGCGGTCAAGTAGTCCGTCGGTTCGTCACTCCCCGCGTCCCGGCCGCGACCCGCCCGGGAAACACTCAATGAGGAGGTATCGAATGAAGTCCCACATCCCGACGGCCCGCCTGGCGGCCGTCCTCGCTGCGGCCGGCCTGGTGGCCGGCAGCCTGATCGCCGGCACCAGCCCGGCTTCCGCGTCCCCGTCCCGACAGTTCGTCACCGCACAGGGCGGACGGCTGACGCTGGTAGGCAAACCTTACGAGTTCGCTGGGACCAACAACTACTACCTCGGCTACAAGTCGAAGGCGATGGTGGACGCCGTCCTCGACGACGCCAAGGCGGCAGGGTTCGACGCCATCCGAACGTGGGGCTTCCAGGACTTCCAGAATCCCGACGGCTCGGGCTCGGTCCAGCAGAACTTCGAGGGCGTCTGGTACCAGGCCTGGGACGCGGACGCCGGCAAGCCGGTCGTGAACGCAGGCGCCGACGGACTGCAGCGTCTCGACTACGCCATCGCGGCAGCAGCCGAGCGGGGCATCAAGCTGGTCATCCCGTTCACCAACAACTGGAACGCGTTCGGCGGCATGGACCAGTACGTCCGCTGGGCCGGGCTCAGCACACACACCGACTTCTACACCAGCGCCAAGATCCGTGGCTGGTACAAGAACTGGATCGCCACTCTACTCAACCGGACAAACAGCCTCACCGGCGTGAAGTACTCCGACGACCCGACGATCCTGTCGTGGGAACTGGCCAACGAGCCGCGATGCACCAGCGCCGGCGTCTACCCCGACGGCACGTGCGACACGTCCACGATCACCGGCTGGGCGAAGGAGATGAGCGCCTACGTCAAGACGATCGACCACAACCACCTGCTGGCCGCCGGCGATGAGGGCTTCTTCTGCCGTCCGGAGTCGAAGTGGACATTGACGAAGAAGTACGGCGCGTCGGGCTACGGCGCCGGCTTCGGCGAAGACTGCAAGGACGGCATCGACACGGTCGCGCTCGCCTCCCTTCCGGACATCGACCTGATGTCGATGCACCTGTATCCAGACAACTGGAAGGTCACCACCAACTGGGGCACCGGATGGATCAAGGAGCACGCCGCGGCCGCCGCGCGGATCGGCAAGCCGGTCTACCTCGGGGAATTCGGGATCACCGACAAGGCCACCCGGTTGCCGGTCTACAACACCTGGCTGCGCACCATCCGGCAGACCGGCGTGGACGGGGCCCTGTACTGGATGCTCGCCTCGACGCTGGACGACGGCACCACCCCGTACTCCGACTACGACGGCTACACGGTCTACTGCCCGAGCCCGGTGTGCTCGCTGATCACCGCCCAGGCCAGGCTCGTACCGGCGTGGAGCGCATCGGCGCGCACGCTGCTGGAGACGATCGCGGACAACGACACACTCGCCGTCCAGCGAGGTGAGTCCGGAACCGTGAACGTCCTTGCCAACGACATCTCGCTCAGCCTGCCGGTGCGTCCCTCGACGCTGGACCTCGACCCGTCCACCCGAGGGCGGCAGACGACCCGAACACTGGCTGGCGGCACGATCACCGCCGCCAAGGATGGCACGGTGACCTTCACCGGCGATGCGGACTTCACTGGCAAGGTCACGTTCCCGTACACCGTCGGAAACGGGGTCACCACGGCGACCGCCGACCTTGTGGTCACGGTGCGGCCCCAGCCCGGCGACCCTGTCGTGCTGTACTCGTGGGAGGACGGCGTGGACGGCTGGTCGCCCGCCAACTGGCAGAGCGACCCGGGCACACTGTCCACGGGCTCGACCGGAGCGACCGCCGGATCGTCCGCGCTACAGATCGCATCCAAGGGCGCCTGGTTCGGCTCACCCACGCAGGATCCGCTGCTCGACCTGAGCGCGCGCACCTCATTCGCGTTCGACATCACCACGGCGGACGTGGGGACGTCGGTGTCGGTGGCCGTCCGCAACGGGTCGGACTGGACCTGGTGCCAGTCGTCGTGGACGTGGGTGCCGGCCGGCACCTCCGAAGCTATGACCGTGCCGCTGGACACCTTCGGGTGCGACGCGTCCGGGCTGACCGAGGTGCACGACGTATTGATCTACGTCAGCAGCGGTGACTTCGCCATCGACCGGCTGACCGTTTCCTGAGTCCGCTCCGTGGTGGACGGCGCCGCCGGCCGTCCACCACGGGATTCCATGAGGAGAACGATGGCCCAACTGGTGCGAATCACAAATACGCCGCGCGACTACGCCTGGGGCGTCCGCGGCGGGATCTCGCGACTGCTCGGCCGGCCGCCCGTCGCGAGACCCGAGGCTGAGTTGTGGCTCGGCGCCCATCCGGGATCGCCGAGCGTCGCTGTCGACCCGGCCGCAGGCTGGGCGGATCTCCACGAATGGGAGGAGCAGACCGGGTACCGGCTGCCGTTCCTGCTCAAACTGCTCACGGCAGCGACGCCCCTCTCCCTGCAGGCTCACCCGTCCGCCGAGCAGGCGCGGGACGGGTTCGAGCGAGAGAACGCACTGGGGATTCCGGTCGACGACCCGAAGCGAAACTACCGCGATCCCTACGCCAAGCCAGAGCTCATCGTTGCCGTCGAGGACGGCTTCGAGGCGCTGTGCGGATTCCGGGAGCCCGACCACATCCTGTGGGAACTGGACGCACTCGCCGACCTCGGACTCGGGGGGCTGGACGGTCTGCGGCGAGTGCTCCTCGGCCCGGATCCATTGCGGGCCACGTTCACCTGGCTGCTGTCCGGGCATCCGCAGGTCCGCTCGCTCGTGGAAGGCCTGACCCTGCTCGCCCAAGCCCACCCTGGCCGGCTGCCGCTGGCGCGCACACTCTGCGACGAGTACCCCGGCGACCCGGGCCTGCTCGTGTCCCTGTTGATGAACCATGTGACGCTCGCCGCTGGCGAGGCGCTGTGGCTGCCGGCCGGCAACATCCATGCCTACCTCCGGGGCTATGGTGTCGAGTTGATGGGCCCCAGCGACAACGTTCTGCGTGGCGGGCTAACCCACAAGCATGTGGACGTCGCCGAACTCGAGAATGTGCTCGACTTCACGCCGATCGGCTCGCCGCTTCTCGCGCCGGAAGGGTTCGGCCCCCACGCCCGGACCTACCGGCCTGCCAGCCGTTCCTCGGGTGCCGACGTCGGGTTCCAGCTCCTGTCGGTCAGCGGTGACACCGATCACGTCCCCGGTCTGCCTGCGATAGCGCTGTGCCTGTCCGGTCGCTTCGTCATCGATGCTGGCCACTCAGCGGTATCGGTCGAACGCGGAGACGCCTTGTTCATCGACGCCGGGGGAGTCCTAGGCGTTCGTGGCGCCGGTCACCTCGTCGTGGCCTGCTAAGGCGTCGGGTCGGGACTGGATCGCCGCCGAGCGGGGCGTGCCGGCACGGCTCGACCAGTCCTCCGGGGGCAGCCCATCCGTGGAGAGCCAGCCCCGATCCTGCCCCACATCTGCCCCACGGGCCATACGAGCCAGCGAGCAAACGGTACATAATGCCTAGTGAAAGCCATGTTCGCGGGCGCGCGCTGGTAGGTTCAACTACTCCCGCTGTGCAGTCACTCCTGACATCCGCGCCGACAGTCGTTCTGCGATGAACTGATCGCGGTCGGCGGCGGTGTGCTGGTAGACCAATGCGGCCTTAGGCGTGGTGTGGCCGAGGCGGTCCATGAGTTCCTTGAGGGTCGCGCCCGATTGGGCGGCCATCGTGGCTCCGGTGTGACGTAGGTCGTGGAAGCGTAGGTTGGGCATCCTGGCAGACGGGGGCTTAGCACAGGCAAGACCACGCACACCCCTAAGTCTCGCCCGACTTGGGTCTCCCCGGCCTCCCTAGTTGGTCTGGGTGTTCCGCAAGTGCGGGCCGAGGTAGCCGATGTACACCGAGCGATCGTTGGTGTAGTTGTCGAAGTAGTACAGGCGTGGGCTTACCAGCCCGATCCGCGCGAGCTTGAAGTGGCTCACCATCTCGATCACGCCACCTGCGGCGACGGATGCGGGCACTGGGAAGATCCTGTCCTTGCCGAACCGCTCCATCGTCGCGGCCGTTTCAGTGGGTGCGTGACGCTTCGGGCTCATCCTTCGGCAACCGTCAGGGGTTCTCTCCAGATACTGGGTCACTCCGGACTCGTGCAACCCCTCGTCCCTGGCGCGTAGATAATCGGCGAGCACGAGAACGCACTCCCACGCCCCGCGAACGGCCGACTCAAGCGTGTCGTGCTCGGCAAGCTCGATGGCGGTGCCGCGGTTGCCCGTGAAGACAACGCGGCCTCCAGCAACGGTCGGCAGTCGGTCGAGCAGTTCCGCGAACGAATCCGGGCCAGCGGGATCTTCGGGAAGTGGAGTTGCGTGAGCAATCTCATACTGCCCCCGGGCCGCCAGTTCTTTGCGGAGCCAGCGGACTTCGGCCTCCTTCGAGTCGAGGTCCTCTTGCTGTTCGGCTATGGCGAGTTGGTCGTCATCAAGGAGCCCTTGAAGTTCGCGCTGCTCGTCAAGTAGGTGGTCGATCCTGTCGTTCTGCTTCTGCAGTTCGATCGTCACCCGTTCGAGAGTGGCCTGGGACACGGACTGCCTGCCGAGCTGTTCGGCCATTCGTCGCAGGCTGCTCTCGGTGGGCTGTTCGATCCCGAGCACGTCTCGCAACAATGCGACTAGCTGCAGGTACTCTTCCGCGGCCTCCGCGACGGTAGGAAGTGTTGCCGTCACTTGGGCGGTATCCGGCACTACCGACGAGCTCTCCGCCGAGGGCGTCACCTCATTGATCTCGCCAGAACTTGCCTCTGTGGTCTCCTCGGTCGTGGCCCGGACGAAGGGCGCCTCCGCCTGCGGCTCGGCGGTGTGCAGCTCGGCGATCAGTTGCTCATGCTGGAATCGCTCCATCGCACGGCGCGCCGTCGTAACCTGGGGGAGATCGCCACGTCGGATCGCTTGGGTTCGGGCGATGCTGCCGAGCAGGGTCGCGACCCCGTTGGTGTGCATGTCAGCCAGTGAACGGGTTGTCAGGTAGCGGTGCCGCCGGGCATCAATGGAATCGCCGATGACTGGGTTGGGGTAGAACGTCCGGATTGTCCAAGGTGCGACGGCATGGGTGCCGGCGAGTTCAGCGAAGAGTGACGTCGCGTCAGGCGTCATTCGGGCGAAGCCCGCCAAACCGTAGGTCTGCTTGGCCCACTGCGGCATTTGTTGGGCATAGGCTGCGAGAAGGTCACCATTGGAGTCAAGCGCCGAGCCGGCGACGAAGATCGGGCCGTGGCGTTCCTCGTCCGTGAGCGCCTTCATGAGGGCATCGACGCCTGGGACGTCGATTTCGCGCACGTCGTCGATGTAGGCGAGCGCGCCATCCCCTAGCTCGAGGACCTGCATCAGGTACTTCGCGAGCCGCGGGACCGCAACCCAGTTGTTGTGTGCGTTGGCAACCTTCAGATCGACCCAGCCCTCGGAGGAGGCGAGTATCTCCGTGATCCAGTCGCCGTTGTTCTTGTCGTGTTCGATTAACGTTGCTTGCAGGTACCTCACATCCCTGCGGCGGACGTGGTGCACTTCGTACTCGCGGCTCGAGTCGACCCAACGGGCATTGCCACGCACCTCGGCGTCGATTCGTTTCTCGAGCAGCCAGCCAGATAGCTGTTGCTCAAGGATGTCGAGGAACAACGGCTGATCGCCGAGCGCGGTGAGAAACGTCCGATAGGGCGCGTGCCCGACCGACCGAGGTGCGCTGATGGCGTCCGTCATCGGCCCGTGGCCTCCTTGGCCGCGTTCTCGTCTGTGGTCGGAGCGGCCCATGGCGGGTCGGCGGTTGGTTGGACCCCCAGCAGCGCTGCGAGGGATCGAAGCAGCGCGTCATAGGCCGAGGGCTGGAATGAGATCCCGATCTCCTCGGCAAGGCCCTCGGCATAGGTGTCAACAGCCTTCTGGAGGCGTGGAGGAAGGGGGTTCCCCGGGCGCGGTTCCGACGCTGAAGATGAGGATTGTGGCGCGTCGTCCGCGAGGCTGACAGGCTCCGCGAGAGTCACGAGTTCGTCGCGGCCAGGCTGGAGCCCGATTTCGGGGAGCGCCTTGCTGTACACGACCGATAAGTGCTTCGTGGTGCGCGTGAGCGCGATATAGAGGTTACGAAGTCCGTGCGAGCCATCTGATGCGATCGCTGCGGGTTCGATTACGACGATCGCATCAAACTCAAGACCCTTCGATTCGCTCGCGGTCATCAGATTGATGGACTGACCAAGTTGCCCCGAGTTGACCAGTCGGGCGCTGACCCCTGCTTCCTCGACGGCCTCGGCCAACGGTCCGATGGTGTCGTCGGAGCAGATCATGCCAACGAAGAAGCCCTTGCCGGCGTAGGCCTGGGCTTCTTGGAGGGCGCTCGCTAGGACGTCTTCCGTTTCGGTCCATCGCAGCTCTGGCGCGCGTGGTGCGTTGCGGACGACGATCGGCGGTTCCAGTTCGGGTGCGATGAGGCCCAGCAGTGGCTGCGCTACGGCGTACACCTCCTTGGGAACTCGGTATCCGTACTCGAGGTTGCGAACAGCCGAGTTCACGTCATTCGTCTGCAGTGCCCCAAGGACGTCAGTCCAGCTGTCTCGTGCCCACGGTCCGGTCGATTGAGCGATGTCGCCGGAGAGCGTGAACGAGCCGTTTGTCGATCTGTGAACCAACGACCGTAGCTGCATCGAGGAGAGGTCTTGTGCCTCGTCGACGACGATGTGGGAGTAGCTGGGGAGGGGTCGGTTGATGAGCCAATCGGCCTCATCGAGTAGAGCGACGTCAGCGTCTGACCAGCTCTCCGCGCCGAGATTCGAAGCAGCCTGACGGTAGAGCCGGTCTATGTCGCGGGCGGTGAAGTCGTCGCCGCCGGCCTGTATCAAGCTGTTGCGAGACGCGAGCAACTCCTGGAGGAACCGTGCCGGAGTCAGGGCGGGCCAGATCCTGTCGAGTGCGGCGTCCACGGAGCGCGCGACGGCGCTAGGACGGTTGGGCAGCGCGAGTACGGCGCTCTCGATCAGTTGCCTCAGGGCGCTCCGACCGGACGAGTAGGACGACGGTTCGAACGTGGTACCTCCGGCGGGAACGAGTCGTCGGACGCCTTCGGCGATGCCTTGGGGGTTCAGGATTCGTCTGCCGGCGGTTGTATCGACTTCGATCGGCTCGGATGGGGGTCGCACTCGGTTGCTGAGCGCCCTCGCCAGCAGCCCAGTCATTCTGGCCTGGCCCTTCAGCTCCAGGGTCTCGTAGGGCTCGACGCGACCAGTGCTACGCACGGGACCCAGATGGGTGAGGGGAATGTGCGCGACGGACGCGTCTCCGAGCGCCGGCAGCACGCTCTTGATGTACTGCGTGAAAGCGGCGTTCGGACCGACGACGAGGATGTCCTCCGGCACCAAGTCATGCTCGTTGAACAGGAGCCACGAAACCCGATGTAGCACGACCGCCGTCTTGCCGGTCCCAGGCCCTCCCTGGATGATGAGCAGCAACCCGAGAGGGAGTTGAACCAGGTCGTACTGCGAGTGGTGAATCGTCTGAACGATGTCCTGCATCTCGCTCGTGCGAACGCGTTCCAGGTCCGCCAGCAAGGCGTCGTTGATGTCGACCTTCTGGCGCTCGGTCAACTCCTCGACCCGCCGCGCGAGTTCCGCGAAGACCGTGTCCTCGAACCTGGTGATCCGATTCCGTTGGGTCGTGAAGACGCGTCGCCGCCGGATTCCGATGGGGTCAGCCACGGTGGCGCGGTAGTACGGAGCTGCGGCGGGCGCCTGCCAGTTGACGACCAGGACATCCCTGTCCTGCGACATGATCAGATTTCGCCCGACGTAGATGGACTCGTCGTCGTCGTCGAATCGACCAAACGCGACCGCCTCCTCAGCCGGTGCGATGCTGGCCGCGATCTCCTTGCCGCGCGTGCGGACTTCGGCGGCCGCGGCCCGTGGTCCGGCTGCTGTTTCTCCAAGATGCGCGAACGACTGTCGCATGCGTTCGCGCTGATCCCAAGCCGTGTCGAAGTGCCGCTGGTCGACTTTGATCTCATGTTCTGCCACGGACATGGCAAAACTGTAGCGACGCGACACCTGCCCTATGGAAGGAATTGGCTCCGCCGTTGAATGCCCCGGTACGCACGGCGAGGGCCCCCTCCGGATGAGTGAGACCCTCGCTCGGCGCCTGCATCAGTCCTCGGGATTCAAACCGAGGTATACCCACTTGTAGAGCACCTGGAGAGGTCGGCCTTACCAGCGAAGCCGGCCTGCGACTCCATCCACGGGGTGCCCTTTGCGCTTCTCCCAGTCGACATAGGCGAGCTTGAACGTGAGCGACCGCATGCGCTGCTCGAAGTTCTTCCGCTCGAGCGCGGAAGCCAGGATGTCTTTGCCGAGCCGGGCCGAGGAGGTGGCCCCAGCCAGTTCCTTGATCCGGTACTCCTTGCGGACCTGGACCGTGTTTCCGAACTCATCCTCTTCGACCGTGCCGGCGTCGCCGTCCCACGCGTCCGCGCAGGCCTCGGCCACGAAGCCTCAGTACGGCCTCGCCACCGTGTCGACGTCCCTGCCGGCCTGTTCGAGGCGGGCGAGGATCTCCTTCGGGAACATGGCGAAAGTCGAGCGTCGCAGGCCCTCGGACGTGACGGGCTTGTTCGGGTCTCGCGCACCGGTCAGGTTGACCTGGGCGTGCCACACCGATCCGGGGGTTCCGCGCCAGCATGGTCGCGATCTGCCGCATCCGCTGGGCGCCGCCGCGCTCCCTTTGCGCGTCAAGTTGAGCGACCGAAACGCGAGGGCAGCCATCCACACAAGTTGGACGACGAAGAGCGAGAACCGTCCGAGCTGGGCGACGCTTGATGTCGCGCTCGCGGCCAGGGTGGCCAAGGACGCAGGTAGGACCACGATCCAGTACAGGCGGGCGGCGCTTCGCCATCGCGGGTCAGTGCGGGCGGCCACGGCGCCTCGCCCCTGGACGATTCAGCGCCCTGCGCGCGGCCGGCTGATCAGGGACGCGAGACCCTAGAGCCATCCCTGGCGCCGGAAGGTGCGGTACAGAAGCAGGCAGACGGTCGCCATCCCGATGAGCACGGCCGGATAGCCCCACGGGCTGGCCAGCTCGGGCATGTACTGGAAGTTCATGCCGTAGATGCCGGCGATCATCGTCGGGACGGCCGCGATGGCCACCCAGGCCGAGATCTTGCGCATGTCCTCGTTCTCCGAGACCGAGAGTCGGGCGACGGCGGCCTGCAGGATCGACGACATCACTTCGTCGTAGCCACCGACTTGCTCACGGACTTGTTCGAGGTGGTCGTGCACGTCCAGGAAGTACTGCCGCAAGTCGCGGTCGCCCTGCTGGTCGGCGAGCTTGCGCAGCGGACCACCGAGCGGACCGACCGTCCGCTTCATCTCGACCAGGTCTCGCTTGAGCTGGTAGATGCGCTCGACCTGCGGCGTGCCGCCGGGGGCGAACACGTGGCTCTCGATCTCGTCGACGTCCTCGCCCACCTCGTCCGCGACGCGCAGATAGTTGTCCACGACGCTGTCGATCACGCCGTGCAACACCGCAATCGGGCCGAGGCGGAGCTGTTCGGGGCGAGACTCGAGGGTTCGGCGCACCTGACCCAACGGCGCGAGCTGCCCGTGTCGCACCGACAGCGCGTACCACGAGCCCACCAGGACGGTCGCCGTTCCGGTCTGGACGATCTCGCCGCCCTCGCTGCGGACGTCGCTGTCGATGTAGCCCAGCGTGCGCATCGAGAGGAACGTGGTGCCGTCGTCGTGGCGCTCGAGCTTGGGCCGCTGCCGCGAGTTGCCCGCGTCCTCCACCGCCAGCGGGTGCAGGTCGAACACCTGACGCAGGGCGTCCAGCTGTTCGGGGGTCGGCTCGAACAGGCCCAGCCAGACGAAGCCGTTCCCGGCTGCCGCCGCGCGGCAGGCCGCCGGGAACTCCGCGCCGGGCTGCCGCTCGCCGTCGACGTAGTGGGCCCAGTCGACCGCGGCGAGCAAGGGGTCACTCGCCGGGCGCGCGGCGACCAGTTCGGGTTCGATCAGGCGGACGGGGGTCGCCCGCCTCCGGGCGACCATGGGGCGCAAACCAGTCGGCAGGCCCAGGCGTGGGTAGATCGGGGTGTTGGAGTTCATGCGTTGCTCCTTCAGGTGGAGCCCGCAGCAGACTGACGCAGTCAGCTCACGAAGGTGCTGCGGGAGGTCGGCGGGACGGGTATCAGGGGACTGCCAGGTGACATCCGCCTCACCTCCTTCATCCGAGCGCCACGGCGCATGACCGCGTGGTCCGTGAAAAGGCTAGACCTCTGCGGCAATGGACGAAAGCCGGCCCCGTCGCCGCGAGTGCTCAGTGGGCGGAGTCGTCCTCGCCGAGGCTGAGCCCCCAACGCCCGAGGATCGACTCGATGACCAGGCGCACCGAGGTGGTCATGTCGATCGCGTCCGGGTTGAGCAGCCACTGGAGCTGCAGACCGTCCATCGCCGCGATGATCGCCGCCGCGGCCGCGTCCAGCTCCTCCGCGGGCGGCATCGCCGACTCGCCCAGCGACTCCAGGAGCGCGGAGTGCAGCATCGCGCGAAGTCCGTCATAGCGAGACTCGAACCAGGATCGCGCCGGGTGATCCTCGGTCACGCACTCGCCGGACAGCGCGGTGTAGGCCTGGACGATGCCCGGTCGGGTGGCATTGAGTTGGGCGGTCTTGATCAGGTGGCGGAGGAACTCCTTGCCGGCCGGCGCGCGGTGTCCTTCCAGCTGGTCGACGTCGGACTTGTCGCGATCGGCCAGGACCTCGATCAGTAGCTGGTCCTTGGAGCCGAAGTGGTGCAAGACCCCGGCGTGCGTCATGCCAACGGCATCGGCGATCTCGACCAGCGAGCTGCCGCGGTAACCGCGAGTGGCGAAGATCTGCGACGCGGCTTTGACGATCTCTTCGCGGCGTCGCTGGGTGCGCGGGTAGGGACGCTTGGCCTTCGCCGCACGGGTTCCCTCGGTGCGCTCGGAGACGCCCCGGCGGCCCGGAGTCGAGCCGGGATCGGTTTGCTGGCGCTCGTGCTTCTCCATCGTTCCCCAATCATCGTGACCCGCGGCGTCGTTGTGCAATCGTTACGGTATCAGTAACAAACATGTTAGTAACTCATGTACCTTGGTGCCTGCCGGGTCACAGCGGCAGCCATCGTCAAGGAGGACAGGAATGGGCGGCGTGGACCTCACCAGCAGTTCGACATCCAGTCGGGGTGACCGTCCGCCCGTCGACGCGCGGGAAGCAGCCATTGCGCGGCTCAGCCTCCACGAGAAGATCCTTCTGGTGACCGGCGCATCCACCTGGCGCACCCAGGAGCTGCCAGCGATCGAGCTCGGTGCGATCACCTTCTCCGACGGGCCGATCGGCGTCCGTGGCACCGGTGAAATCCCTGGTGAAACCGGGTTGGCGTTCCCGAACCCTTCCGCGGTCGCGGCCACTTGGGATCTTTCACTGGTCGAGCGGCTTGGCGCCCTCCATGCCGGCGAAGCCCGCTCCAAAGGGGCGGACGTGGTGCTGGCACCTCTGCTGAACCTGCAGCGAGCCCCGGTCGCCGGACGCCACTTCGAGTCCTACTCGGAGGATCCGGTGCTCACCGGCAGCATCGCCGCGGCGCAGGTGCGTGCGATTCAGCGCGAGGGGATCGGCACCTGCCTGAAGCACTTCATCTGCAACGAGTCCGAGACCGAGCGGACCACCTATCTCAGTGAGGTGGACGGGCGGACGCTGCGCGAGGTGTACCTCGAGCCCTTCGCCCGGGTCATCGACGAAGCCGACCCGTGGTGCGTCATGGCCGCCTACAACGGCATCGATGTCGACGGAGTCAGCGCGTCCGCAACCGAGCACGGCCACCTGCTGCAGGACGTGCTGCGCGGCGAACTCGGCTTCGACGGTGCCGTCATCTCCGACTGGCTGGCCACCAAGACCACCGAGCCGAGCGCACTGGCCGGCCTCGACCTGGTCATGCCCGGCCCGACCGGGCCGTGGGCCGAAGGCCTTGAGGACGCGGTGCTGGCCGGACGTGTCCCCGAGTCGGTCATCGACGACAAGGTGCGACACCTCCTCGACCTCGCCGCCCGCGTCGGCGCCTGGCCGAAGCCGACGGCAGCACCCGCGCATCCGGCCTCCGCACCCGGCGGCATCGAACTCCTGACCGAGGTGGCCGCCCGCGCCTGCGTCGTCCTCAAGGGTGGGGACGAGGGTCACTGGGCACCGATCAGCCCCGACCGGCTTCGGTCGGTGGCCCTGATCGGTCCGGCCGCCGTCGAGCCGCTGATCCAGGGTGGCGGCAGCGCCTTCATCGTCCCGGACGCGGTGAGCCTGCCGGCCGACGCCCTGCGCGCCGTCCTGCCGGCCGAGGTCAGCCTGAGCGTCCATCGCGGCGGACGGGCTGCCGCCTTCGCCCCCGAACTGGACCTCGCAGCCATCGCCACCGACCCGCTGAGCGGCAACCCCGGGCTGCGCCTGCGGCTCCTCGACCAGGCCGGAGCCGAACTCGACTCCTGGCCCGTGCTGGACGGCTGGGACGGACGCCCCGGCCTGGACGACCGCGACCCGCGCGGCCACACCCTGGAGATCTCCGCCGACCTGCACCTCACCGCTCCCGGAACCCACCAGCTCGGTGTGGGCGCGGTCGGTGAGTACCAGATCGCCTTCGACGGCTCAGTCGTCGATCAGGGCGTCCATCGGGCCGGCGCGGAAGTGATCCTGAACTCTTCGGTGAACAATCCGGCCGACGTGAGCCTCGACGTCGAGGTGGTCAGCCCGGTCACCTTCCGACTCGTCGCGACAGTGCAGGTGATCGACGCGCCCGGCTACGGACGCTTCGCCCGGGCGGCGATCCGCCACCAGCCGCCGCACATCAGCGCCGAGGCCGAACTGGCCGAGGCTGTGGCGGCCGCGCAGGCAGCCGACGTCGCGATCGTCATGGTCGGCACCACCGCCACCGAGGAATCCGAAGGCTGGGACCGGGCCGACCTCGACCTGCCCGGACGCCAAAACGACCTGGTCAGGGCCGTAGCCGCAGTGAACCCGCGCACGATCGTCATCGTGAACGCTGGCGCCCCGGTGCTCTTGCCGTGGCTCGACGAAGGTCCCGAACAGGTGCTGTGGTGCTGGCTCCCGGGCCAGCAGATGGGTGCCGCGCTCGCGGCCGTCCTCACCGGCCAGCTCGAGCCGTCCGGACGGCTGCCGTGGACGCTTCCGGCTCGCGCGGAGGACGTCCCGGTGCCGAACGCGATCCCACACGACGGCGTCGTCACCTACCGCGAAGGCGTCGACGTCGGCTATCGCGGGTGGCAGCGGCTCGGACGCGTCCCGGCCCGACCCTTCGGCTTCGGGCTCGGCTGGAGCACGTGGAGCTTCGACACCGCCGACGCCCACCTGCACCCCGACGGCGACGTGACCGTCCAGGCCACGGTCACCAATCTCGGTCCGCGCCGGTCGACCCAGATCGTGCAGGTGTACCTCGACGAGCCCGGGGAAACTCGGCGGCTCGCCGGATTCGCCGCCGCCACGGCGGATCGCGGCGTTCAGATGCAGGTGTCGATCGACATCCCCGCCCGCTACGCCCGCCACTACGTCGACGGGCATTGGGCTGCCAGCGCGCAGCCGCTGACCCTCGCGATCGGCGCCGACGTCGCCACCACGAAGCTTTCGATTCCATGGCCGGGCTCGCCCGTCCAACCAACTGCTCAGTCACAGTCTGTGGTGAGCTAGACCCACGAAAGGAAGTGCCATGTTCCAGCGTTCAAAGGTGACGGTCGGAGTACTGGCTGTCGCCCTGTTTGCCGGTCTCGTGGGGTGTTCGGCGCCCACGACGTCCGCGCCCCCCAGCTCGTCCGGTCAGGCGTCGTCGTCCGCCCCGGCTGAACCGGTGACGATCACTTTCCAGAACCAGTTCAACGACGCCCAGTCCGAGGCGATCACTGCGCTGGTCAAGAAGTTCGAGGCCGCTCACCCCGAGATCAAGGTGCAACTGCTGCGCGACAACGACTCTTCCTACTACGACAAGCTGGTCACCCAGATCACCGGCGGAGCCGGACCCGACATCGCTCGGGTCGAGCCGGTCAAGGCGCCGCAGTACATCGCCGCCGGTTGGGCGCTTCCGGTCAGTGACGTGATCACCGATGCGTCGGCCTACATCCCGTCCACCCTCGAGCCGGTCACCAAGGACGGCCAGCTCTACGGCGTCCCGCTGGACGTCGAGGCACTGGCCCTGTTCTACCGCACGGACATGCTGTCCAGTGTCGGCTACGACAAGGCCCCGGCCACTTGGGACGAGCTGACCGACGCGGCCACCAAGCTGACCAAGAAGGGCAACCACGGCATTGGGCTGTTCGGCGGCTGGGGAGCCTTCGAGTTCTACCCCTGGCTGTGGCAGGCCGGCGCCCAGATGCTGAACGCGGACGGCACCAAGGCCACCTTCAACTCGCCGGAGGCCGTTGCCGCCCTGCAGTACTGGGTGGACCTGCAGAAGTCCGTCATGCCGGCCGGCATGGCCACGGCGACCGAGGACGACCTGAAGGGTCCGTTCGTGTCCGGGAACCTGGCAATGCTCACCTCCGGCCCGTGGCTGATCCCGTCGTTGAAGAAGGCCGGCATCGACGGCAAGTGGGCCATCGCCCCGCTGCCGAGCGGCAAGCAGTCGGCCTCCGTGCTGGGCGGCATGGATCTGCTGGTGCTGAAGAACTCCCAGCACGCCGACCAGGCCAAGACCTTCTTGTCCTGGCTGATGACCGACGCCAACGTCAAGGAGTACTACACGGCGATCGGCGGGCTGCCCGCGAAGTCCTCGCTGTACAGCGACAAGGCCTTTGCCGATGATCCGAACGTCGCCAGCTTCAAGGCCGTCCTCGAGCAGGCCAAGTCGCGTCCGACGATTGCGGCCTCCGGTGATGTCGACGCCGCTCTCGGTGAGGCCGTCCAGGCGGCTCTGGCCGGCACCAAGTCCCCGAAGGACGCGCTGGACGCCGCCGTCGCCAAGGCGGACGGGGCGCTGAAGTGAGTTCTGCCACCCGGGTGGTCAGCGAGGGTCGGGCCGTCAGGCCCGGCCCTCGCCGCAGGCACCACACATCGGCGCGCATCGCCTATGCGTTCCTGGCTCCGGCAGTCATCGCCGTCGGCGTCATGGTGCTGTATCCGATCATCCGGGTGGCGGCGCAGTCCTTCTTCGACATTCGTCCGACCAAGCACGCGGGCGCCCGCTTCGTCGGGTTCGACAACTACGTCCGGGCCTTCGGCGATGCCGAGGTCTGGTCGGTGCTGGGTCGTTCACTGCTGTGGACGGTCGGCAGCGTGGGTCTGCAGTTCGTGGTGGCGATGATCGGCGCGCTGCTGCTGCAGAACCTGATCGGTGGCCGCTGGCTGCGCGCGGTCTTCGTCCTTCCGTGGGCCACCCCGGTGGTGGTCGGCGCCCTGGCCTGGAAGCTGATCTACCAGGAGAACGGCCTGTTCAATCAGGTGCTGCAAGGCCTCGGTCTGGGGTCGTTGGCTCACGCCTGGCTCGCCGACCCGGACACCGCGCTGTGGTCGGTGATCATCGCCAACGTCTGGCGTGGGTTCCCGTTCATCATGGTGCTGCTGATCTCGGGAATGGTCTCGATCCCCGAGGAGCTCTACGAGGCGTCCGCCGTCGACGGCGCCAGCTGGGCGCGCAGCTTCTGGTCGATCACGCTGCCGCTGCTGAAGCCGGTGATCTTGACCTCGACGCTGATGGCCCTGATCTGGACGTTCAACTCCTTCTCCAACATCTACGTGATGACCGGCGGCGGCCCGGCCGGTGCCACCGACATCCTGACCACCTTCGTCTACAAGCAGGCGTTCCAGTCGTTCAACTTCGGCTACGCCTCGGCTCTGTCGATGGTGCTGTTCGCCATCGTGGCGCTCGGCTCGGCGATCTACATTCGCGCCTTCGGGCAGGAGGCACTCCAGTGACCGCAATTTCTGTGACCTCACCGGCGGCGGTGGGACGGCGACGCCGCCGGGTGCGCTGGTCCCAGATTCTTCTGTGGCTAGGGGCGTTGGTGTTCTGTGCGTTCGCACTGCTCCCGGTCGTCGGCATTGTGTCGGCCGCATTCAAGACCACCGCCGAGGTGTACCGAGTTCCGCCCACTGTGTTCCCCGCGAACCCCACCCTGGACAACTTCGGCTACGTGCTCAGCCGCGGTGCGTTCCCGTACTGGTTCCTCAACTCGTCGTTGATCGCTGTGGGTGCGGTCGGCACCGGCGTGGTCATCGGCATGTTCGGCGGCTACGCATTGTCCCGCTTCCGGTTCCGCGGACGGATGGTGCTCCTGATCGGCCTGCTGGCCACCCAGATGTTCCCGTCGGTGCTGCTGATCATCCCGCTGTTCCAGATGATCTCCGGCATGCAGCTGCTGGACACCCCGTGGGCCCTGATCCTGGCGCAGGTGTCGTCGGCTGCCCCGCTGGGTGTGTGGCTGATGAAGACCGCCTTCGATCAGGTCCCCAAGGAGATCGACGAGGCGGCGCTGATCGACGGCTGTGGCCCGGTCGGAGCCATGTTCCGCGGTGCGTTCCCCGCGGCTCGTCCGGGCATCGTGGCGGCCGGCATCTTCTTGTTCATCGGCTCCTGGGAGGAGTTCACCTTCGCTCTGACCTTCACCTCCACCGATCAGCGGCGGACGTTGCCCGTCGGGCTGGCCCAGCTGTCGTCGGCCTATGAGGTCGCCTGGAACAACATGGCTGCGATGTCGATCATGGTGGCGATTCCGTCGATCATCTTGTTCTCGCTGATCCAGCGGTGGCTGGTCGCCGGCTCGATCGCCGGCGGAGTGAAGGGGTGACCACTCCGGTTCATGTCGCCGACGGCGCTGTGCACGTCGGCGACGAGGCGATGCCGCTTCTCAGCGGCGAGATTCAGTTCTGGCGGATGGATCCGAGCCAATGGCGTCCGGCTCTGGAGGCTGCCAAGCGGGACGGCTTCACCATGGTCGCCACCTACCTGTCGTGGCGACGCCACGAGCCCGCGCCGGGAGCCTTCGAATGGGGCAGCGGCGATCCGCGACTGGACGCGCGGGCGTTCGTCCGGGCGTGCGCGGAGGTGGGCTTGGCCGTCCATCTGAAGCCGGGGCCATGGATCTGTGCGGAGGAGCCGGGCGGTGGCTATCCCGACTGGTTGCTCGCCCACGACGACCTGGTCGGACGGGACGCGTGGGGCCGGCCGATCGTCGGCTACAACCCACCCTTCCTGCATCCGGTGCCCTGCTACCAGCACCCGGGTTATCGGACGGCTGCGCGATCCTGGTTCGCCGCGGTCTGGGATCAGCTGGGCGACCTGTGCTACCCCGACGGTCCGATCATCGCGGTTCAACTCGACAACGAACCGTCCCACTGCTTCTCGCATGCCCTCTACTACGCCGACTACCACCCGTTGGCGATAGCTGCCTTCCGTGAATGGCTGACCGATCGGTATCACGACGACGAGGCGCTGAGTACGTCCTGGCAGGTGGCCAGTGCGCTCGAGACCGCCGAACCGCCGCGGCCCGACGACGCTGTCGGCGTCCTGGCCGCCGCGGGAACTCTCGATCAGCGGCTGGCCGACTGGGCCGAGTTCTGCGGTGCCGCCATCGCCGAGCATCTGCAGTTCCTGCGGCGCACGCACGCCGAGCTCGGGGCGGGGATGCTGCTGCCGACGGTCAACATCATCAATCCGCCGGTGTTCGAGACGCCGCTGTCGCATGGCGTCGTCCGCGCGGTCACCGGCGCGTCCACCGGCGTCGATCACTACTACCTTCCGCCCCTCGATCTCACCGACATCGACCGGCTCGCCAAGACCGCAGCCTTCGCTCGACTGGCGGGCGAACCACTGGTCTGGGCGCCCGAACTCATGGCGGGCATCTGGCGTTCGCCGGGGGAGCAGGTGGCCTATCCCGACCCGACGCCTGCTGAACAGGCTGCCTGGTGGGGTGCCGCCCTTGCCCTTGGTTACCAGGGGTTCAACCTCTACATGCTGGCCGACCGGGAAAACTGGCAGTACGCGCCGATCGGGGACGACCCGTCAGCGGAGGGCTTCGCTGACGCGGCGCACCGTCTGGTGGCGATGCTCGCCGAGCACACCGACGTGCTGCGCGCCACCCCCATCGCGGCGGCGTCGCTGGCCTGGCACCCGGCCGACGCGGCGGCAGCCTGGTGTGTCACCGGGACTGCCCGCGGAGGAGACCCGGTGCACACCGATCCGCGAGCGCGGCGCGGCTACGACTCATGGGCGGACGCGGCACTCGAGCTCCTGCGCGCCGGCGTCCCCTACGACCTGGTGGACACCACCACACCGCAACCGGCTCCGCGGGACGGTGCGGTGCTGCTCGTCCCAGCCGACAGCAGCACCGACGATGCCGCCTTGGCTGCGGCCGGCTGGCAGGTATGCCGGCTCACTGCGGACGTCGGCGTCGCCGAGTTGGTCGCGGCCGGCAAGCTGCGTCCGCCGGTGCAGGTGGCGACCACCACCGGAGATTGCCTGGGTGCGATCACCGGCTCGGGGTCGGCGCTGTACCTGCATCTGGTGAACTGGGGCGAGCCGACGGTGGTGACCGTGACCCTGAGCGAGGAGTACTCCCCGCACGGCTGGGTGAACCTCACCGACGCGAAGACGCCCGTCGAACTCGACCGGATCCTTCTCCCAACCGGGCATGTGGTGCTGGCCCGCGAGCACAGCTAGGCCCTGCCGCCGGGGCTCAGCCCGGCGCTGCGTTCAGCTCTCGGCGTCGGTCGGCAGGATCTCCAGTCGCGGGTACTCCGGCTTCCACATCCGCTGGTAGATGTCGGCGATCGGGTTGGTGAGCGGACGCCGGGCCAGGCCTTGAGCTTCGGCGGTCTCGGCGACGGCCTTGGCGACCGTGGCCGCGACCAGGCGCAGGTCGCTCATCGAGGGCAGCAGCGAGGCGCCCGGACGGTACTCGTTCATCAGTCCGGCAAGGGCGTCCGCTGCCGCGTAGATCATTTCGGCGGTGACCCGTTCGGCGCGGACCACCGAGACACCCAGGCCCAGGCCGGGGAAGATCAGGGCGTTATTGGCCTGTGCGATCGTGTGGTAGATCTCGCCGTGCCGGATCGTGCCGAACGGGCTGCCGGTGGCGATCAGCGCCTGACCGCCCGTCCATTCGAGCAGGTCGGCCGGGTGTGCCTCGCTGTGGCTTGTCGGGTTCGACAGCGGCATGATGATCGGCTTCTCGCAGTGCTCGGCCATCGCCCGCACCACATCCTCAGTGAAGGCGCCGTGCTGCGCGGACGTCCCGATCAGGATCGTCGGCTTCACCTCGCGGACGGCCTCGGCCAGGCTGATTCGGGCCGGGTCGGCCACCGTCCACCCGGCCACGTCGGCGCGGGCCCGGGCGTACGGACGCTGGAAGTCGCGCACTCCCTTGCCGTCCTCGATGATCAGTCCGCGGCTGTTGAACGCCCAGAACTGGCGGTAGGAGTCTTCGTCCGACACTCCGGCCCGGCGGACGGCCTCGCGGATCAGGTCGGCCACTCCGACCCCGGCGGTGCCGGCCCCGTAGATCATCACCCGGTGCTCGGCCAGCGGCATCCCGGTCAGCCGGACGGCCGCCAGCACTGCGGCCAGCACCACGGCCGCCGTCCCCTGAATGTCGTCGTTGAAGGTGCAGATCTGGTCGGTGTAGCGGTTCAGGATCCGATGCGCGTTGCCGGCCCCGAAGTCCTCCCAGTGCAGCATCGCGTTGGGGAACAGCCGGGTCACGGTCTGGACGAACAGGTCGATGAACTGGTCGTAGCGCTCGCCGCGGACCCGGGCATGGCGCTCGCCAAGGTACAGGTCGCTGTTCAGCAGGCCCAGGTTGTCGGTGCCCACGTCCAGCACGATCGGGATCGCCCGGCGCGGGTGAATGCCGGCCGCCGCGGTGTAGACGCCGAGCTTGCCCAGGGCGATCTGGACGCCGCCGATCCCCTGATCGCCGATGCCCAGAATGCCCTCCGAATCGGTGACCACGACCAGGTCGACGTCCTCGGCGTCCAGCTCGAAGTCGCGCAGCGACTGCTCGACAAGCTCGGGGTGGTCGATGGAGAGGAACACCGCCCGGGCGCCGGTGTACTCATGGCTGAACCGCTCGATCGCCTCGCCGATGGTCGGGGTGTAGATGATCGGCAGCATCTCCTCCAGGTGCTCGCTGAGCAGCCGGTAGAACAGCACCTCGTTGCGGTCGCGCAGCTGGGTGAGCTGGATGAACTTGGCCAGCGGGGAGGGTGAGCGGCTGTACTGCGCATACGTCCGGCGCAGCTGTTCCTCGATCGTGGTCACGCGGCTCGGCAGCAGCCCTGACAAGCCCAGTTGCTCCCGCTCGTCGAGGGTGAAGGCGGTGCCGCGGTTGGCCATCGGATGCACCAGGACCAGTCGTCCTCGCGCACCGATCTGCAGGACCGCGTCCCGAGAAGTGGTGTCCAGGTTGAATCCGACTTGCCGCATGGGGTCAGTCTCCCACCCCTGCCGGAGTCGGGGTGTCAGCGACGTCTGCGCGACACATTCGTCCGTGGTCGGGCGGCGCTAGCGACCACCCTCGGGCATGCGGCACTGATCGCTCGCACCCGGCATCAGGTGCCGGTTCGCGGCCACCCACCGGTAGACGATCCGGGCCAGCACTCGCACCCCGGGCAGCGTCAGCAGCACGCCAAGGGGACGCAGCCTGATCGCGCCCTCGCGCAACGCCCGGCCGATCCCGTCGCTTCCCCGATGCAGAGACCCGTCCTTCGACACGAACCAGGACGCCTCCTGGCACTGCTGCGCACTCAGGCTGACGGCCTTCAGATCCGCGTCCTGCCATGCGACAACTTCGTAGAACCCCCTCGCGGACGCGCGGGTCAGCAGCCGGGCGCACCGGACGCAGAAGCCGCAGTCGGCGTCGAAGAGGAACACCTCTCCAGGCTAACCGCTGGTGTCTGTGGGCCTGCTTGAGCCGAGGTCGTCGACGACGAGTGTGCCCGGCCGCGACGGCCGCAGGCGGAGATCCGGGTCAGGCGCGGGAGTGCAAGGTGAGCTGGTAGCCGTCGGGGTCGACGAAGGTGAAGGTACGTCCGAAGGGTCCATCGATCGGGTCGGACGCGATCGTTACCCCGTCGGCCAGCATGGCGTCGTGGATCTGTTGGGCGTCTGTGGCATGCAGCCATAACCCGATGCCGGCGCCGAGCGACCCGGCGTCCAGGTTGTTCCCGGGGACGCGCTCGCGGACGGCGAGGGTTGTCGGTGCGGTGTCGAAGACGACGGCGTGCGGCGGGCCGTCCTGCCTCGTGAGGCCTAGGTACTTGGCGTAGAAGACGGCGGACGCCTCGAGATCGCGGACCTGGAGTGAGATGAAATCGGGACCAGAGACAGGCATGGTGTTCCTTAGGGATGTCAGTTATCTGACAATCAGAATATGTCAGAATACTGACATGCGTCAAGAATCTCGCGTCGATCTGCCCACCTCGCTGGGCTACCTGCTGAAGGAGGCATCGGCCGCGCTGCGAACGTCAATGGAGGCAGTGCTACGTCCGCTCGGAATGACCGTCACCCACTACGCGTGTCTGGAACTGCTTGCGCAACGTCCAGGCCTCTCCAACTCCGAACTCGCGCGCGGCACCTTCGTCACCCGCCAGTCGATGAACGTCCTGCTGCAAGCCCTCGAGGAGGACGGCGTGGTGACTCGGCCCGCGCAGCCGGCATCGGGACGGGCGCTGCCCACCGCGCTGACCGCGCACGGTCGGCGGCAACTGGAGGCAGCCAGCGCCGCAGTGCGGGCGGTTGAGCTGCAGATGATCTCCGGGCTCAGCCTCGACGAGCAGGATCACCTGCGTGCCCTGCTCTCGCGATGTGTCAGCGGCCTGGGGGCGGGCACTCGTCCGCCGACATCGGCCTAGGGTTCCCGCCGCGAGCAGATCAGCCGGGTGGGCTCAGTCGCAGTAGCCGTCCGCTGGCGGCGTCCTCGAGAAGCCAGATGGTGCCGTCCGGAGCCTGCTCGACCTCGCGGATTCGCTGGCCGAGCTCCCAGGTGTCGGCGAGTCTGGCGGTCGTGCCGTCGAGGTCGACGCGGATCAGAGCCTCGCCGGAGAGGGCTCCGATGAAGGCGTCGCCCTGCCACTGCGGGAAGGCCGAACCGGAGTAGATCATCAGGCTGCTCGGCGAGATGCTGGGGTTCCAGAAGACCGCCGGGGCTGCGAACCCGTCCCCGGCGCGATGGTCGGGAATGTCGCGTCCGTCGTAGTGGGAGCCGTTGGACGCCTTCGGCCAGCCGTAGTTCTTGCCGGGCTCGATCAGGTTGAGCTCGTCGCCGCCACGCGGACCCATCTCGGTCGACCACAGGTTGCCGGACGCGTCGAAAGCCAGTCCGAGCGGGTTGCGGTGGCCGTAGCTCCACAGCTGGGTGGTGACCCCGCCCTGGTCAGCCCACGGGTTGCCAGGTGCCGGCTTCCCGTCGGGGGTGAGCCGGACGATCTTGCCCAGGTTGGTGCCCAGATCCTGCGCCGGGTCGAACTTCTGTCGCTCGCCGGAGCTGATGAACAGGTATGCCCCGTCCGGGCTGAACGCGAGCCGATGCCCGAAGTGGCCCGAGCCGCTGGTCTTGGGCTGCTGTCGCCAGATCACCTTCAGTCCGGTGAGGGCCGGTGCGTCCGGGGTGCCGGCGAGCTCGGCCCGTCCGACGACCGCTCCGATTCCGGTCTCGCCGCGCTCGACCCAACTGAGGTAAACGAGCCGATCCATCGCGAAGCTGGGGGAGGGGACGACGTCGCCGAGCCCGCCCTGCCCGTCGTGGACGACCTTCGGCACCCCGCGGACGCTGAGCGTCGTCCCGTCGGGCGCGCGCAGCTTCAGTGAGCCGCCGCGCTCGGTGATCAGCAACTCGCCGCTGGGCAGGAAGGTCATTGCCCACGGTTCGTCGAAGCGGCCCAGCGCGTCGATGGCGAAGGGGCGACCCGGCGGCGCGGATTTCGTGATCGTGGGAGTCGTGGACGGAGACGCAGTCGTCACTGAAGCCGTCGTCCCCGCCGTCGAATCGGACGGGCTTGGCGATGAGACCGGCGCTGAGCAGCCGGCCAGCAGCATCATGGCCACAATGAGGGAGAGGGTGCGTCCCATTCACCGAGGCTACCCCGGGATCCCGAGCCGAGCGATGGCGCGGGCCAGGCTCCGGCTGGTATCGGCTTGCGAGCATTCGCGCCCCGTCCGATCGGCAGCCGGCACATTTTCTCCTGGCTCCCCACCCGTCGGCTGCACAGGCAGCTGTGCCTAGAATTGCCTACGGCGCGTGCGGGAGTCTCGGTGGGAATAACGTGGATGAGCTCGCCCGTGGATCCCGTGTTGACGAGGAGCTATGCGATGTCAGTGTTGACCGCTGCCCGGCTCGAGCCGGTGAACCCCGATCGGCATGCCCTTCGGCTGTGCGTCTCTCCGCTGGACCGCCCGGACGGCTGTCGCGCCCGCTCGCGCGGGCTGGAGGCTCTGCGCTGCGGGTTCCATGAGGTGATCCTGTGCGCTGACGGCGAGGGTACGGTCGTCATCGAGGACGAGCTGCACCAGGTCGGTCCGGGGACACTGATCTGGCTGCGTCCGGGGCAGGTCCACACGCCGTTCCCTAGCGTGACCGGGGTGGCCGTCTGCTTCCTCGACGACGTCGGCGGCTCGGCGGCGGAGCTCGTTCATGGCCAGCGCTGGCAACTCAGCGGTTCCGAGCTGACCGAGATCCAGGACTGCTGCAACCTGCTCCAGCGCCAATACCGCCGCTATGCCTTCGCCGATACCGGCCCAGGCCTGGCCCGCGGCGAGGAGCTGCTCTCCCACCTGGTCCAGGCGCTGCTGCTTCGACTGGGCCAGATTCGTCCGGACCGGAAGCGGGGTGTGCGGTGGAATCGGCTGGCCGAGCAGTACGCCGCCCAGGTCCAGTTGCACTTCGCCGAGTCATGCAGCATTGATGACTACGTCGCGGGTTTGCACTGCTCGGCGCGGACGCTCTCGCGGGCCTGCATCGATGCCTTCGGCCAGACCCCCAAGGAGTTCCTGGACGCCTACCGCGCTCGAGTGGCCCGCGACCTGCTTGCCCACACCGATCTGTCGGTGCAGGCGATCGGGCGCCGGGTCGGATTCGACGACCCGGCCAATTTCGGCCGCTTCTTCGCCCGGATGGTCGGCTCCTCTCCCGGCAGCTACCGCGCCGCCGAGTAGCGAGGCACCCGATCGCCCACGCCACGCGCTCGCCCATCCGCTGCATGTCCATCCGGGACCACAAGCCGTCCCCGACTGACCATTTTCGCCACCACGGAGGCGGGTGCTGCGACCAATGATCGAGGTATCGCAGAGCAAAGGAGCCCCGCATGTGGTACCTCACCGACGAACGGCAACTCGTCCTGGACGCAACCAAGGAGTTCGTCCGCACCGAGGTCGCGCCCCAGGTGGCCGAGATCGAGAAGACCAGCGCCTTCCCTCACGACCTGTTCAAGCGGGCCGGTGAACTTGGTCTGATCGGCCTGACCATCCCCGCCGAGTACGGCGGCACCGGCATCGACCAGACCGCCAGCGCACTGGTACTGGAGGAGATCGCCAAGACCATGCCCGTGCTGACCATCGCCATGGGCGCCCACGCGCTGCTGGCCGGCGGACTGATCCAAATGCTCGGCAGCGACGAGCAGAAGCGGACCTGGCTGGCCCCGGCAGCGACCGGCGAGATCATCCTGGCCTGCGCGTCCACCGAGCCGGTCGGCGGCGACAACCAGGTGGAGTTCACCACCCGTGCGGTGCGCGAGGGTGACGGCTGGGTGCTCAACGGAGCCAAGTGCCTGATCTGCAATACCGGCGTCGCCGATGCCTATGTCGTCATCGCGGTCACCGCCGACACCGTTGACCCGCTGACCAAGGCCGGACTGTCGGCCTTCATCGTCCCAGCCGGCACGGCCGGCCTGACCGTCGGTGAAGCCGAACACAAGCTGGGTTGGCACGGCTCGGCGACCGGCTCGGTCTACTTCGACGACGTCCACCTGCCCGCGGAGGCGCTGCTGGGTGCCGAAGGAGGCTGCCTGCAGGCGATGTTCGTGTCCGCCTCGGCGGAGTTCCTGTCGTGTGGCCCGGTCAGTCTCGGCATCGCAGAAGGCGCCTACGCGATGGCGCTGGACTACTCGATGACCCGCACTCAGCAGGGCAAGTGCATGTTCGACCGATTCCAGGTCACTCGGCACAAGCTGGCCAGGATGTGGGGCGAGATCGAGAGCCTGCGCGCCCTCGTCTACTCCACCTACGCCCAGCGCGATGCCGGCCAGCTCGAACTCGCCAAGGCCCGGCTGATGAAGATCAAGGGCGCTGAGGTCTCTGAGTACGTGGCTCGCGAGGCCATTCAGCTCTTCGGTGGCGTCGGCACGATCGTCGATACCGGGGTGGAGCGCTACTGGCGCGACGCCAAGGTGATGGCGATCGGCGGAGCCAGCGTGGAAGCACTCATCGATGTAGTGGCCGGCCTGATCAAGGCCGGACGCGCCTGACGCAACGAAGCGAAGGAGAACCGAAAATGCAGGATTACACAGGCAAGGTTGTCGCGATCACCGGAGCCGCCCACGGCATCGGAGCGGAACTGGCACGCCGGTTCGCCGCTGCCGGAGCCGAGCTCGCCCTGGCCGACGTGGACGGAGCCACGCTGGCCGCGCTCGCCGAGGAACTGGTCGCCACCGGCACGAAGGTGACCTCGGTCGAGCTGGACGTCCGCGACGCCGCAGCCCTGGACGGATTCGCTGCCCAGACTTTCCAGGCCCACGGTGGCGTCGATCTGTTCTTCAACAACGCCGGCGTGATCAGCGCCGGCACCGTCTGGGAGGCGCCGTTGGCCGACTTCCGCTGGACGATCGACGTGAATCTGTTCGGGCTCCTGAACGGTATCCGCTCCTTCGTCCCCCGGATGATCGCCCAGGACAAGGAGTGCCACATCGTCGATACCGCCTCCATCGCCGGGCTGCTGGTGGTGGAGAACTCGCCGGCCTACGTGGCCAGCAAGTTCGCCGCGCTGTCGCTGACCGAGGTGCTCGACCTGCAGCTGCAGCAGGTCGGCGCGAAGCTGGTCGCCCACGCGGTCTGCCCTGCCGTCGTCCAGACCGACCTCGACCAGTGCAACTCCTACCGGCGCCCCGACGAGTACGACCCGTCCGACCCGTATTACGCCACCCCGGACTACCAGCAGCGCTGGGCCGTTGTGAAGGGTTCCTTGCCCTACGGCCTTCCGGTCGCCGATGCCGTCGAGATCATCATCGATGGCGTTGAGACCAACCAGTTCGTGATCCTCACTCATCCGGCCTACAACCCGGCCATCGGCGGACGTGTTGCGTCCCTGCTGGCCGGCGCCCACCCGGCCCTCGTCAAGCGCTAGGAGACCTCGATGTACCCCTACGAGAAGAAGTACGACCACGTGGTCAGCGTCGAGGTGGACGGCCATGTCGCCACCATCACGCTGGATTCGCCGGAGAACCTGAACCGGCTCGGTGAGCAGCTGATCGACGAGCTGGGCGCCGCTCTCGACCAGGTGCATTGGGATCCGGAGATTCGGGTCGCGATCCTGCGCGGCACCGGCCCGGTGTCGTTCGGGCCCGGTGACCTGTCGATCATCGCCGCCAAGTTGGCCAAGGATCTGCCCACCGGGCGCCAGGTGATGTTTGAGATCGCCGCCCTGATCAAGAAGATGTACACGATCCCCGTCCCGATCATCGGGATCGCGGACGGCGCCTGCCTGGGTGGCGGAGCGAACCTGCTGCTCTCCAGTGATCTCGTGATTGCATCTTCAGCGGCCAGCTTCCACGAGTTGTTCGTCAACTATGCGCTGTCTCCGGACACCGGCGGGTTGTGGGCGCTGCAGCGGCTGGTCGGCCCGATGAAGGCCAAGTACCTCTCGCTGCTCGGCGAGCCGATCGACGCCGCTACCGCGCTCGACTACGGCATGGTGCTCGAGGTCGTTGAGCCGGACCAGACCCTGGCCCGGGCGAAGGAGCTGGCCGACAAGATCGCAGCCAAGAGCCCGGTCGGGGTCGGGCACGTGAAGCAGATCTCCAATCGGCTGCACGACTACACGCTGGACACCTACTTCCAGGTTGAGGGCGACTACCTCTGCCTCGGGGCCCTTTCTGCCGACTTCCGGGAGACCAACGTCGCTGCCGCCCAGCAGCGCGCGCCGGAGTACCTCGGCCACTGAGGCCGGATTCACAAGGAGTAACACATGCCAGGCACAGTGCTGGTCAGCTACCAGTGGGCCCCCTCGGCTCAGGACACCGTGGTCACCCCGGACGGTCGGATCGACGTCTCCCGGGCGTCGGCCGGACTGTCCGAATCCGACCAGGTGGCGATCGAGTTCGCACGTGGGCTTGCCGATGCAGCCGGCGCCCGGTTGGTTGCGATCGGGGTCGGTTCGGAGGCGGTCAGCTCCGGTCTGGCAGTGAAGGCTGTCGCCTCTCGGGGCCCGGACGAAGTGGTGGTGGTCACCGATGCCACGCCCACCACGACTTCGGTGGCCCATGCCTTGGCCGCCCAGGCCATGGCTGCCGATGAGCTGGTGGCGATCGTCCTGGGTGATGCGTCGGCCGATCACGGCACCCGGATGGTTCCGGCGCTGGTCGCCGGGTTGCTCGGACGTCCGCTGTTGGCCGACGTTCGCAGCGTGAGTCTCGGCGATCCGGCAGCCGTGGTGTCCAAGTTCGCCGGAGGCACTCAGACCCTCCAGGTCTCGGGGAGCCCGTTGGTGATCTCGGTCGCACCGGATGCGGTCACGCCCCGGGTGCCCGGAATGCGCGACATCCTGGCCGCAGCCAAGAAGCCGCTTCAGGTGGTCGAGCCTCCGGCCCGGCCGATCGGGGCCACCCTCGCCACGGTCTCGGTGGCTCCGATCAGCGCACCCTCGCGCGGCGGACGGCTGATCGAAGCCGACACTGCGGCACAGGCAGCCGAACAGCTTCTCCGTGAACTCTCCCAGGCAGGTGTGCTGTGACCACATGGATGATCGTCGCCGACGATGCGAAAGTGGCCGGGCTGCTCGAGCTGGCGGACGCACTGCCGGCCCCACTGAGCGCGGTGGTGGCCGGTTCTCGTGAGTTGGCCGAACAAGTGGCCGGCTGGGTGGACGCGGTGGTCTGGCACGACACCTCGTCGGTGCCTGCTGCAGGCATCGCATCCACCGTGGCCGCCGCCCTGGCCGCCGACCCGGGGGTGGTCGTTGCCGGGATGGGCGCCGACTCCCGGACTCTGGCCGGCGCGGTCGCCGCGGCCACCGGAGCCGAGGTGCTGGCTGATGTGACCGCAGTCTCCGACAGCGGTGCCGGGCTGCTGGTCAGTCACCTGCTGCTCGGTGGCCTGGCCACCGAGCAGGTGAGCGTCACCGGCCCGGTGGTGCTGATCGCCGATGGGCGGATAGCTCCCGAACCGGGTGCGAGGGCGGGGACGATCACGCCGGCCGCCGCAGAAGCCACCCTGGCCCGGGTCTCCACCGAGACTGCCGCGGCCGGCGGCGGAGACCTCAGTGTCGCCACTCGTGTGGTTGGTATCGGCCGCGGCCTGAAGCAGGCCGCCGATCTCGCTCTGGTCACGGAGTTGGCTGACAGCCTCGGTGCTGAACTGGCCTGCAGTCGTCCGATCGCCGAAGGAATGGGCTGGTTGCCCGCCAGCAGCTATCTGGGCATCTCCGGACAGCGGATCGCTCCGGAGCTGTACCTAGCCGTCGGCATCTCCGGCCAAGGCCAGCACATGATCGGCGTCCGGGACGCCCACACCATCGTCGCGGTGAACTCCGATCCGCATGCGCCGATCGTCGCCCAGGCCGACTGGACGATCGTTGGCGACCTGTACCAGGTGGTGCCGGCGTTGGCTGAGGCATTGCGGGCGAGAAGCTGATGGCCGAAGTCGACTTCGACGTCGCCGTCGTCGGTGCCGGGCCGGCCGGTGCGATCACTGCGTTGCAGCTGGCCCGGGCCGGGCATCAGGTGGTGCTGATCGAGCGCGGTGGGGTCCCCGGATCGAAGAACCTGTCCGGTGGGGTGATCTATGGCAAGGTGCTCGACGGCGTACTGCCCGGCTGGCTGGACGCCGCACCGGTCGAACGCACCATCTCGCGCAATGTGGTCTCCATCCTGACCGAGGATGGCTCGGTCGGCCTGGACTACCGCGATCGCAGGCTCGGCGAAGACTCGGGTGCAGTCAGCGTCCTGCGGGCCCGGTTCGATCCGTGGCTGAGCGAACAGGCTGAATCGGCCGGCGCGATGCTGATGCCCGGCGTTCTGGTGGACCGATTACTCACCGAGGGGGACGGCGCGACGGCCAAGGTCGTCGGAGTCGGCTCCGGTGAGGACGAACTGCGCTGCCATGTGGTGGTTGCAGCGGACGGAGTGAACTCCTTCCTGGCCCGCAGCGTCGGCCTGCGTGCGGCGCCACGGCATCAAGACCTGGCTGTCGGCGTCAAGACGGTGATCGGTCTTCCCCGAGCCACCCTTGAGGAGCGCTTCGGCGTCCGCGGCCGAGACGGAGTCGCGCATGCGCTGGTCGGCGAGGCGACCGGCGGGGTGGCCGGTGGCGCCTTCTGCTACACCAACCTGGAGTCGGTGTCGGTCGGCGTCGTGTTGCGCCTGGACGACCTGATCGCGAAGGGCGCTGACTCGGCTGCGGTCCTGGATCACCTGCTCGCTCACCCCTACGTCGCCGACCTCGTGCGCGGGGGAGAGCTGCTGGAGTACGGCGCACATCTGGTCAACGAGGGTGGTCTCGCGGCGGTCGGACGGCTGCACACCGATGGCCTGGTGGTCGTCGGTGATGCCGCGGGGTTGACCCTGAACACCGGCCTGACCGTCCGTGGCATGGATCTGGCCATCGGCTCGGGACTGGCCGCCGCCGAAGCCGTCGACAAGGCGCTGGCCAGCTCAGATACGTCCGATCAGGCGCTTGCGGGGTACCGCACTCTGCTGGATGCCGGCTTCGTCGGCCAGGACCTGCGTACCTACGCCAAGGCACCGGCCTTTCTTGAGCGTCCGCGCACCTACACCGAGTACGGCCCGCTGGTCGCGCAGGTACTGCACGACGAGTTCGACGTCTCGCCAACGCCACGGCGGCCGCTGCGCACGGTGGCTACGACTGCCGTCAGAGGCTCGAAGGTGAAGCTTCGCGAGTTGGTCGGGGATGGATTCGCTGCCTGGAGGTCGCTATGAGCCAGACCGTCATCGGACCGGTCCCGTCCAACGTGCCCGACCGCCTCGGCTCGACCGCCTTCGACACCGACGAGGGGTTGAGCCACCTCCGGGTGATCCAGGACGTGGCTGCCGCCACCGGAGCCGCGAAGATCCTGATCGCGGTCTGCCCGGCCAAGGTCTACTCCCTTGCCCCTGACGGCAGCCTTCAGGCCGAGTGGGCGGCCTGCCTGGAGTGTGGCACCTGCCTAGCTGCCGCCCCGCCGGGGTCTCTGGAGTGGCACTACCCCCGCGGTGGCTTCGGCGTTCGCTACCGCGAAGGCTGAGAGCCGACCGGCACCTAGCCCAGCTCGGCCGGGTAGGGCTCGGGGAGTTCCTCGTCAGACTGGCGGTCGGCCCGCCGCACCCCGCCGGCGGCGAGGAAGGCCAGATTGGCAATCAGCGAGCAGCTCAGCATCGTCACCGCGAGCGGCATGGCGGTGGTGTTCCCGTCGAGGCTCACCAGTGGCGCGACTGCGCCCGAGAGGGTGAACTGGAGCAGTCCCAAGGCTGCCGAACCCAAGCCCGCGGCCTTGGTGACATCACTCAGCGCCAGCGCCGTGGTGTTCCCTAGGACGAAGCCCAGCGCGGCAACGGCAACCAGGATCGGCGCGAGCAGCCAGACTGACGGCACTCTCGTGACCACGATCAGAATGATCGTCAGCGTGGCCGCCAGGTTGGTCAGCAGCCCGGCTCGGGCGATCCCGACGGGATTGCGGCGCCGGGTCAGCCGAGCCGAGATTCCGCCGGTCACGGCCAGGGCAAGGGCGTTCAGTCCGAAGGCGAGACCGTACTGCCACTGGCTCATCCCGATCAGGTCCTGGTAGACGAAGGGTGACGCGGAGATGTAGGCCATCATCGTGGCGAACGCGAAGGCGAAGGCCAGCGCGTTGCCGGAGAATCGGCGCCGGAACAGGCTGCTGATTCGCGGACGGTCCGTCGAGGCTCGCCGTTGGGCTCGGACCTCGGCGGGGAGGCTCTCCCGCACCACGATCAGGCTCGCCACCAGCGCGATCGCTCCCATCGCGGCAACGATCCAGAGCAGGCCGCGCCAGCCTAGCGGCTCGGCGAGCAGACTGCCGAGAATCGGAGCGGCTACCGGCGCGATCCCGGAGATCAGCATCATCAGGCTGAACGCGCTGGCGGCCTGGCGGCCGTGGGCGAGATCGGAGACGATCGCGCGCCCGATCACCATTCCGGAGGCGCCGCTGGCTCCCTGAAGGAGCCGGGCGACAACCAGGAGGGCGACGGTTGGTGCCAGTGCGGCGGCCGCGCTGGCGATCAGGTAGACGGCCATCCCTACCAGCAGTGGACGCAACCGTCCGATCCGGTCCGACAGCGGCCCGAACAGCACCTGACCTACGCCGGCGCCGATCAGGAAGGCGGTCAGGGAGAGTTGCACGCCAGTAGCGGAGGTGACCAAGTCCTCGGCCATGGCGGGTAAGGTCGGCAGGTAGAAGTCGGTCGCCAGTGGCGCCGTCGCGGCGAGCAGCGCCAGAGCGATCAGGAGTCCGCCGGTGATCGTGGGACGGGCCTGCTGTGGAGCAGGGGCAGGCGAGGTAGTCATGGCACCTCATCAATGGAAAGATAGCTATAGTAACATAGCTAAAAATGGAGATGCTGATGACGACCCACGACGCCACGCCACCGGCGATGCTGGCCGAACTGGTCCTGAGCGTTTCGCGACACTTGACCGTGCTGACTCACCCAGAGCCCGGAGTGATCGGGCTCAGTCCGTTGGAGGCGATGGTGATGCGCAAGGTCGACGCCTCCCCGGGGATCAGCCCGTCCCGGCTGGCCGCGCACCTCGGCTTGAAGAGCAGCAACGCGAGCACGACCATCCGCGAACTGGAAGCCAAGGGCCTCATCCGGCGCCGCGCTGACGAGGGTGATGCTCGCGCCGTCAAGGTGTTCCCCACCGACGCGGCCCGGGACCACCTGGCGGCCAAGCGTGCATCCTGGGACCGCGCCGTCCGCCCCTATCTGGACGACCCCGACGTCGTTGATGCGGCGATCAGCCTGCTTGCCCACCTGGATCAGATGCTGGAGGAGGACGTAGCTCGCAGCGCTACCCGACGGTGACCTCGCGCACAAGCCGGTGAACCGTGGGGATGAGCGGCTGTAGCTCTGGACGGACGGCCCTGCCGACCCGCGGAAAACGGGACTGTCCCCTTTGCTGCGGAGGACTGCTGAGGGGCTAGCGGTAGGTGATCTGTCGGTGTGGGCGATGCAGCCGGATCTCGACCACGATGGCCGGGACCACCAAGATCACGAACCAGACCCCGCCGATCCCGAGCATCAGCCACGGGCTCTTCTGGGCATAGCCGGGGCTGGTCGAGCGGGCCAGCAGCTCAAGGCCGCCGAAGATCAGCACCGCGATCAGGATGGTCCCGCGCAGGTAGCGCCGCCGCTTGGTGAGCGTGGCGATCCTCGGCTGGGCGGCGACGGACTGACGCTCGCGCTGGCTCTGCTCGTCCAAGTCGTCGACGCCGGGGCGGAAGATCCGGTCGTCCCAGGCTGTCAGCAGGCGCCGAGCCCGGTCGACGCCGATCAGGCCGGGCGCCACCACCGTGATCACCAGGATCGGGAGTGCCACCGAGGTGATCGTCTCGATCGGTGATTCGAGCAGGAAAAGGACGGCCATGGCGCTCGCCGCCCGACGGCGTGGCGTGGTACCGCAGTTGGCGGCGTCCCGGGTGCGTCGTGGGGCGGTGGCCATGACCGCCTTGGTGGTGGCCGCCGTGGTCGCGGCCATCTCGGCGAACGCCGCTGCCACGGTGGCCGAGGGCCGAGTCGGGGCTTCCTGGGACGCGGTGGGTGCGGACGCGTCCGCGCTCACCACGGCGACGGCCGGAATGCCGGCGGCGGTCAGTGCCCTGGACGGCACCGACGGGCTGAACGTGGCCACAGCCGTGACCATCTCGAATGCGCAACTCCTCGGGTCCGGTGTTGATCGGTCGGTCACCGTGTTGGCCGTCGACTCGCGGCCATGGCCCGGCTGTTGGCCGCGACTCCGTCCGGCCCGGTTGCGGCACTGTCCGGGCTGAGCGGGCTGCGGCCCCTCTGAGAGTCGCAAAGTGGACTCTCCTTCGCCGTCTGGGCGCAGACATGTCCGCTTTGCGGCTTTCGCCGGCCGGGGAGTCAGCGGGAAATCCATGGGGTGGCCCACAGAGGTCACACAGAAAGCCAACAGTCTTTGGCTCCATGGTGGTTGTGTCATCAACGAAGCAGAAGGAATCCAGGATGTCGAAGACCACAGCAATGAGTAAGGCCCGGCGGACGGTTGCCGGCATCCTGGCCGGTGCCGCGGTCGCCACTGGCGCCGTCACCTCCGGTTTCATGATCGCCGCCGCGACCCAGTCCGACTCGTCCAGCGATGCCAACTCGGCAACCTCGACCACCACCGGCGGCTTCACCCAGACCTCCACGGCCAGCTCGAGTGGTGGTTCCAGCCAGACCAGCACCCACGGTTCCTAGGCACGGACCTCATTTGAGGAAGGTTTGAGGTTGACCTGAGCCTGGCATAGCGCGGTCGACAGTTTTCGCACAGACAACGCTGTGAACCTTGTCAGTACAAGCCCGAACCGCCGCGAGACAAGGACCTACGCATGCGTACCACGGCACTAGGCAAGACCGCCCTGAGTCTCAGCGCCCTGCTGGCCACCGGCACAGCAGCAACCGCTGGCCTCTTCGTGACCTTGGCGAATGCCGCCGCAGCCAAAGAGGACGACTCCGCAGCTGCCGCGAGCGATCAGCTGACCGACCCGCAGCCGAGTGACCCCACGACGGCCGGGAACCAGCGGGCCCAGGACTCCGGAGCTCGGACCAGCCCGGCCGCGACCAGCAAGCCGCGTTCGTCCTTCACCGCCACGCCCACGCCGCAAAAGACCAGCGCGCCGGTGCACACCAAGACCAGAGGCTCCTGATCATGCTGACTCTGCAGACCGCCGCGACGGTGTGGGCTCCGACCGCCGCCGAGCCGTCCGCCGCCAGCTTCGCCGCGATCGGCACCACCCATCACATCCTGGCCACCCGGGCCGATGTGCTGGACGACGCCGTCGGCATCGCCAAAGGCCATCTGGACGCCCTCGATCGAGCCTGCTCCCGGTTTCGACCCGACTCGGAGGTGAGTCGGCTGGCCGCCGCTGCCGCGACCGAGCCCGCCTCCTTCCTCGGTTCGCCGATGCTGGTCGACTACCTCGAGGCCGCCCGCTTCGCCGCGCGGATCAGCGGCGGCCTGGTCGACTTCACCGTCGGCTCTGCCGTGATCAGCTCCGGCTACGACGCCGACCTGGACGAGGTCCGGGCCCGCACTGAGTTCCGGCAGAGCGTCCCTGGTGTGGTCGCCGGCTGGCAGAGCGTCGAGGTGGCCGGGAGTCGGATCACCACGCCGGCCGGAGTCGTCCTCGACTTCGGGGCCACCGCCAAGGCGCACGCCGCCGACATGATCGCGCGGCTGCTGGCCCTGCAACTGCCCGGCAGTTTCCTGGTGAACCTCGGTGGCGACCTGGCCACCTCTGGGCCCACCCCGGACGGCGGCTGGCGGGTCGGCGTCGAAGCCGCCGACGGCTCAATCCGTCAGGTGATCTCGATCACGAATCAGGCGGTGGCCACCTCGTCCACGCAGTTGCGCACCTGGGCTACCGACACCGGACGAGCCCATCACATCATCGACCCACGAACCGGCCGGACGGCAGTGCCGGCCTGGGGTCAGGTGACCTGCGTGGCCGTGACCGCCCTGGAAGCGAACACGGCCTCCACCGCAGCCATCGTCCTCGGCGAGGATGCCGTTGGCTGGCTGAGCGACAACGGCGTGGCCGCACGCCTGGAACGTCCGGACGGCTCGGTGGCCTACACCACCGGCTGGCCCGAACCCGCCAGTTCGGAGGTGAAGTGATGCTTGCTGGATCTGCCTTGTGGTACCTGTCCCGCGCCACCGGAGTGGTGACGGTCGTCCTGTTCACCGTGGTGTTCTGCCTGGGCGTCATCACTGCCGGCCGGCGCCGTCCGCAAGGGCACGCGGCCACGGTGGTGATGGGTGTCCACCGGTGGCTGTCGGTGGGAATGCTGGTGTTTCTGGCCGTCCACATCGTCACCGCGATCATCGACGGCAACGTATCGATCGGTTGGCGGGCGGTTGTGGTGCCATTCGTCTCGGACTACCAGCCGGTGCTGATCGGCTTCGGCTCGCTGGCCGTCGATCTGCTGATCGTGGTGATGGTGACCAGCTACCTGCGCCACCGGATCCCCGAGCGCTATTGGCGCGGCCTGCACTGGGTCTCCTACGCCATGTGGGTGGTGGCGCTGGTGCACGGCTTCATGATGGGCACCGCTGACCAGCCGGGGCTGCGGCTGACGACGCTGGCCTGCGGAGTGATCGGTGGCGCCGTAGTGGTGTGGCGGACGATCGTCTCTCACGCCGACCGGGATCGCCGGGAACTGATCAACGCTCAGGAGTGGTCATGACCGAACTTGCCCAACTGCTGGAAGACGCCGGTCTGACCGGACGCGGTGGGGCGGCCTTCCCGACCGTGATCAAGATCCGGGCCGCCATTGAGAAGCGGGCCCGGCTGATCGTCAACGTCTGCGACGGCGAACTGGGTGCGGCCAAGGACGGCTGGATCGTCGAGCATCACCTCGATGAACTGCTCGATGGGGTCCGGCTGGTCGCCGGGATCAGCCCGCACACCCGGTTCGCCGCCCATCGCGGCTCGGCGACCGCGGCCCGGCTGGCTGCGGCCGGGCTGCCGGTGCTCGAGACTCCCGACCGGTACGTCTCATCGGAGGAGACCTCACTGATCTCGCTGGCGCACGGCTGGCAGGCCCGGCCGATGACCAAGCGGACCCCGTTCGTCTACGGCGGACGCGACCCGCAGGGACGCCGGGTGAAGCCGACCGTGGTGCTGAACGCCGAAACCCTGTGGCGGATCAGCCAGATCAATCAGCATGGCCCGGACTGGTTCCGCTCGTTCGGCACTCAGGCCGAGCCCGGCCCGCGGTTGGTGGCCGTGGGCGGCTACGTGGCTCGTCCGGACGTCTACGAATCGGCAGCGGGGACGCCGCTGGCCGACGTGATTGCCCTTGCCGGCGGCATGACTCAGGACGTCCGCCATCTGGGGATCGGCGGCCTGGGCGGGATCGTGATGACCGCGGCCGAGGCCCGCTATGCGATCTGGGACACCCCGGGGATGAAGGTCTACGGCGGCTCGATCGGTCCGGGCATCATCACCATCTGGAACCCGGCCGAAGATCCGGTGGACACCGTCAATCGGATGCTCAACTACGGTGCGGCCGAGTCGGCCGGACAGTGCGGGCCGTGCATGTTCGGGCTGCCGGCGCTGGCCGAGGACTGGCGTCGATATGTCGACCTGCCGAGCGGCACCTCGGCTCGCCGGCTCACCGACCGGGTGGCACTGCTCAACGGCCGCGGCGCGTGCGCCCATCCGATGGGGGTGGCTCGCTTCGCCACCTCGGCGCTGCGCGTCCTCGAACCCGAACTCACCGGACGCGCGGTCGGCCGCCGCTACCTGGAAGGAGCCACCCGTGGCTAGCTCGCTGGATGTCGCCACGATCGCCGTCGACCGGGTCCGCTGCACCGGTCACGGGATCTGCGCGCAGACCCTGCCCGACTCGATCACCCTGGACGAATGGGGCTACCCGATCGTCACCGACGACCAGGCCGACCCCGACGAGGCCAGGCTGGCCGTCAAGCTCTGCCCGGCCCGCGCGCTCTACCTTCGCTGACCGGGGCCGGCGCCGGCGGTGGCGGTGGCGGTGGCGTGGAAGATCAGGGGATGTGGTAGGTGTCGCCGTAGGTCTTCCAGACCAGCGGCGGATCGAGATTCAGGTTGCCGGCGGCCAGGAACACCCGCTGGGCGTCGTCGATCCGGGACGTATCGGCGTGCGCCTCCTCGGTCTTCATCACCGCGATCCGGGCGGTGAAGAAGGCCAGCAGGTACGTCTTCTCGTCCCCGCCCTGGCTCGGTGGCAGCGCCTTCTTCATGGCCGCAGTGCGAATGCCACCGAAGCTGGCCGCATCGTCGCCGGGGCCGTGCATGACCATGGCGTCGTAGTAGACGAACTGGCCCAGCGTGCCCAGCCCGTCCGCTTTGGCTTGGGCAACGGCCGGATCGAAGTAGACCCGGTCCCGTTCGGCGTCCTGGGCCTGCTGGAAGATCGGATCGGCCGCAGCCGCCTTCCAGGCCTTCTCGAAGCCGGCCCCCAGCCCGGCGTGCGAGGCCGAGCCGTTCACCTTCTTCAGGGCCGGCAGGTAGGCCGCCAGTGCAGCGGCCGTGGCATCGTCCGGCCCTGCTGCTGCCTGGTAGGCCTGCACCAGTTCGAGCATGTCGCCGGTTCCGGAGCAGAAACCGATGATGCCACCGGTGTAGCCGCGTCCGTCCTTGATGTCTTCGAGGTAGGCGTACTGGGCCTTCCAGTCCAAGGTGGAGTTCTCCGCGCTGGAGACCAGCTCCATGGCGATCTCCTTCTTGGCCGGATCGTCCAGACCGGGTGCAGTGGACGGGGTTGCGCTCGCGGAGGCATCCGAGGCTGTGGTGGCCGCGGGCGAACCCGACGACCCACCACTGGTCGGGGCCGAGGCACCCGGTCCGGCGGTGCAGGCGGCCAGCGCCAGCACACAGGTGAGAACAGCGGCCAATGCGGTGGCTTCGCTCTTCATTCTGCTTCTCTCCTGCCGGGCCGACCCGGCCGTTGTTACAGCTGTGACAAGGCCTGTTGTGCGGTGTCGAGGGCCGCCTGGGTGGCCTGCACCCGACTCAGAGTGAGCAGGGCCGCACCGATCACCGGCAGGCCCGGCACCACCACTGGACGGGCCTGCGGGGCGGACGCCGCCAGCCCGGCGCGCACCCCGTCCATCAGCCGGCGGTAGCCGGCCGCGAGGATCCCGCCGCCCAGCACCACCGGAACCGAATGATCCATGAGGTCGAGCCGACGCAGGCAGGAGGTGGCCATGGCCACGATCTCGCTGGCTTGGCGATCGACCAGCCCGGCAGCAACCTGGTCGGTGTCGGCCAGGGCGAAGACCGCCGGGGCGAGGGCATTGAGCTCCTCGTAGTCACGCTCACCGAAGTGCAGTTGGGCGATCAGCTCATCGACCGTGGCCAGCCCGAACTGAGCTTTGACGGCATCGGTCAGCGCCGTCTGCGGCCCGCGTCCATCGCCGGCCCGCGCCACATGCCAGAGCACCTCACCGCCCAGGCCGGAGCCGCCACCCCAGTCTCCGGAGATGTGGCCCAGTGCCGGGAAGCGGATCTTCGCCCCGTCGGCGCGCACCCCGACGGCATTGATGCCGGTGCCGCAGATCACGGCGACCGCATCCGGCTCGGCGGTCCCGGTGCGCAGCAGCGCGAACAGGTCGTTGTCGATCACCGCGTTGGCCGCCCACGAGTGGCCCTGGATGGCGGCACTCATCGCGTCCAGCTCGCGTGGAAGATCCAGCCCGGACAGGTACAACCCGGCCGCCTGCACCGGGGCACCGCCGGACGCCTCGGCGACCAGGTCGTCGAGCAGCGCCACCGAGGTGTCCAGGCCGATCACCTGCGGGTTCGAGCCGCCGCCGCGGACGCGTCCGACGAGCTCGCCGTCGGACCGCAACGCGACCACATCGGTCTTGGTGCCGCCGCCGTCGACGGCGATCACCACCGGACTCAGGCCCATGGCAGGAACCCTCGGTTGGCGGCCAGCAGCAGGTCGGCCAGCTTGTCGGCGCGCTCATGCTGGAGCACCAGCGGGTGCGCCCGCAGGGCCCGGACCACCCGATCCCGGCCGCCGTTGACGGCCGCGTCCAGGGCCAGCCGCTCGTAGGCGGCCACCGCCCCGATGAGGCCGCTGATGTCGTCGGGCAGCGGTGCGACCGGTTCGGCCACGAATCGGCCATCGACGAACCGGGCCGGCACCTCGACCACATGGTCGTCGGGCAGGAACGGCAGCAGGCCGTCGTTGCGCATGTTCACCACTCGCGGTGGGGTGTCGGCGCCCTGCATGGACGCCATCAGCTCGACCGCGGACTCGGAGTAGAACGCGCCGCCGCGCCGCTCCAGCGCCTCGGGCTTGGTGTCCACGCTCGGGTCGGCGTACAGCCCGAGCAGCTCGTGCTCGACCTCCCGGACGGCCTCGGCCCGGGTCGGCTCGTGCAGCTGCTCGGCCAGCACCTGGTCGTGGTCGTAGTAGTAGTGCAGGTAGTAGGACGGCACCATGCCCAGTTGGGCCAGCACGTCCGGGGCAGCCTCCACCTCTTCGGCCAGCTCACCGAGGCGCTCGGCAAGCAGCTGAGGCAACAGATCCGTGCCGTTGACGGTGATGCTGCGCTCCCAGGTCAGGTGGTTCAGCCCGACGTGGCCGAGCTGGACGTCCTCGTGCCCGACGCCGAGCAGTCCGGCGAAGCGGCGCTGGAAGCCGATGGCCACGTTGCACAGACCCACCGCGCGATGGCCGGCCTGCAGCAGCGCCCGAGTGACGATGCCGACCGGGTTGGTGAAGTCGATGATCCAGGCGTCCGGCTTGGCGTGGGTGCGGATGGTCTCGGCGATGCCCAGCATCACCGGCACGGTGCGCAGCGCCTTGGCGAAGCCGCCGGGCCCGGTGGTCTCCTGGCCGATGCAGTGCACCTCATGCGGCCAGGTCTCGTCCTGCTGGCGAGCATCCTGCCCACCGATCCGCAGCTGGATCAGCACCACGTCCGCGCCGTCCACCCCGGCGACCAGGTCGGAGGTCGCCACGATCCTGATCGGGCAGCCGGCCCGGGCCAGCATCCGGCGACCCATCCCGGCGACCAGTTCCAGCCGATGCTGGTCGGGGTCGACCAGGTGGATCTCGGTCAGCGGCAGCACGGCGTGATAGCGCGCAAATCCGTCGATCAGTTCGGGGGTGTAGGTCGAGCCGCCGCCGACAATGGCGAGCTTCATGATTCTCCTTCGTTTTCCATCTCGATCGACTGGCTGATTCGCGCCTCGAGCTGTTCGCGCAGGGTCGTGATCAGCAGGCCGCGGGCACCGAGCAGCACCGGCTGATCGCCGACTCCGCTCAGTTCCACCCGTAGCCCGGGGTAGGTGGCGGCCATTCGCTCAGCCACCTGGGAAGCAAGGGACGCGCCCGCGGCCACACAGGTCGGGCCGCCCAGGACGACCAGTCCGGGGTCCAGCACGGCGCAGGTCGGCTGCAGGGCCAGCGCGATCCGATCGGCCAGGCCGGCGATCAGGTTCGGGCGCTCAGCCAGCAGCGGCAGGGCGTGCTCGAGGCTGTCCTGCTCGCGACCGAGCACAGCGAGCATGCTCGGCCCACCGAGCAGATCGGTGAAGTCGTCGGCGTCCGGGTCGAGCCGAGTTGCCGAACCGGGCGTCTCCAGGTAGCCGATCTCGCCGGCGCTCCCGGTGGCACCCCGGTGCACGACCCCGCCCAGGTCGATGCCGAGCCCGATGCCGTGGCCGACCCACAGGTAGGTGAAGGCCGCGGCGCTGCCGGCCACTCCCATCACCCGCTCGGCCATGGTGGCCAGGTTCACGTCGTTCTCCAGGATCACGGTGAGTCCGGTCGCGGCCTCGATCTGGGCCCGCGCACCTTGGGCCGGCCAGCCGGGCAGGGTGTCGGTCAGCGACAAGGAGTCGGCGGCCTCGTCCACCGCGGCCTGGACGCCGATCGCCACCACAGAGACGCTGTCGTGACGCACGGCTGCGGCCGCGCAGGCTGCGCCGACGGCGGCAGTGACGTCCGCGGCCGGCGAGCGGTGCCGTCCGGCCGTGGAGATCTCGACCACCTCGTGCTCGGTGCCGGTGGGATCGACCAGGACGGCCTGGATGCCGTCGGCCAGCATGCTGATCGCCACCCCGGTGATCGAGTCGGGACGGACGCCGTAGGCCACCGCATTCGGTCCGCGTTGGCCGGTGACCTGGCCGACCGGGGCGATCAGTCCGATCCGCTCCAGTCGGGCCACCATCTGCCGGGCGGTCGGCTTGGACATCCCGGACAGTTCGCCGAGCTGAGCTCGGCTCAGCGGGCCGTGGTCCAGCAGCAGCCGCAGCGCGGCCCGATCGTTGTGGGCGCGCAGCCAGGATTGGGTGCCCGGGTCAGTCTTCATGGGTGCCTCCTGGCTGCTCGGCGCGAACTTCGTCGCGGAGCCGTCCGAGCCGGTCCGGATCGGCGGCCGCTTCGCGCAGTGCCTTGGTGTATTCGTGTTGCGGATTCAGGATGACGTCATCGGCCGGTCCCCGCTCGACAATCACGCCGCGATGCATCACCAGAATCTCGTCGGAGAAGTGCCGGGCCGTGGCCAGGTCGTGGGTGATGTACAGCACCCCCAGGGCTTCCGAGCGCTGCAGGTCGGCCAGCAGATTCAGTACTCCGACCCGGATCGACACGTCCAGCATGGAGACCGGCTCATCGGCGATGATGAAGCGGGCCCCCGGGGCCAGCGCCCGCGCGATGGCGACCCGCTGCCGTTGCCCGCCGGACAGTTCGTGCGGACGTCGCTCGAGGTAGGCCGCCCCCAGTTGCACCTTCTCCAGCAGTTCGGCGGCCCGCCGGCGCACCTCAGCCTGGCTGAGTCCGGGGTGGTGGATCCGCAGTGGCCGCTCGATGTGGTGGGCGATGCTGTGGAAAGGGTTCAGCGACGCGAACGGGTCCTGGAAGACCATCTGCACCTGGCGGCGGTAGCCGGCCAGTTTGGCGCCGGAGAAGTTGGTGGCAGCACCGTCCAGCAGAACCTCACCGCTGGTGGCGGTCTCCAACTTGGCGATGATCCGGGCGATCGTCGACTTGCCCGAGCCGCTCTCCCCGACCAGGGCGACGGTACGTCCGGGTTCGAGGACGAAGTTGGCGTCGGCCACCGCGTGCAGGGTGTCGAAGTGCACCCCGCGACGCAGCCGGAAGTCCTTGCAGAGGTGACGGACCTCGAGGCTGTTGCTCACCGGGCACCTCCGCGGACGAAGCCGCCGCGCGCCCCGGTCAGGCTGGGGAAGCTGGACAGCAGTTGCTTGGTGTAGGGCTGGCTGGGGTTGTGGTAGATCTCGTCGGCCGTGCCCTGTTCGATGATCCGGCCGTCGCGCATGATGGCGATCCGGTCGCTGATCTCGATCAGCAGCGGCAGGTCGTGAGTGATGAAGATCACCGCGAAACCGAGCCGCTCGCGCAGTCGCATCAGCTCGCGGATGATGCCGCGCTGGACCAGGACGTCCAGGGCGGTGGTCGGCTCGTCCATGATCATCACCTGCGGGTTCAGGGCCAGCGCCATGGCGATCATCACCCGCTGCCGCATGCCGCCGGACAGCTCGTGCGGGAATGCGGACAGCCGTCCGGGGTCCACTCCGACCAGTGCGAGCAGGTCGCGGCTGCGCTGTTCGCGCTCGCCACGGCTCATCTGCGGCCGATGGGTGGTGAACACGTCGTGCAACTGCTTGCGGACGTTCATCACCGGGTTCAGTGAGTTCATCGACCCCTGGAAGACCATCGACACCTTGTCCCAGCGGAACCGCCGCAGCTGTTCGCCGCTGAGCCCGGTCACGTCGATGTCGGTGCCGTCGAGGTCGTGGAAGACCACCCGGCCTGACGTCATCACGGCCGGCGCCTTGAGCAGCCGGTTCACCCCGTAGGCGAAGGTGGTCTTGCCGCAGCCGGATTCGCCGGCCAGGCCGAGGATCTCGCCGCGATGCAGGGTCAGGCTGACGTCGCGGACGGCATCGACCGGCGGGTCGACGGCATAAGTGATCGAGACGTCGGTCGCGGTCAGGACGGCCTCGCCCCGAGCCTGTCGAAGGGGCCCGCCCTGAGCCTGTCGAAGGAGCCCGCCCTGAGCTTGTCGAAGTGGAGTGCCGCTCATGCGAACGCACCTCCTCCGGCCACGCCGCGTCCGGCCTTGGTGGCCCGGCGCTGCCGACGGGCGGCCTGTGGGGCCAGCCGGAGCTTGGGGTTGACGATCTCGTCGATGGCGAAGTTGACCAGCGCCAATCCGGTGCCGAGCAGGGCGATCACCGCGCCCGGCGGGACGAACCACCACCATGCCCGGGAGCCAACGGCCTGCCCGGTCTGAGCGTCGTTCAACATAGTGCCCAGCGTGATCGAGTTGGTCGGGCCCAGGCCGAGGTAGCTCAGCCCGGCCTCGCCCAGGACGGCAGCCATCACGCCGAAGATCAGCTGGGCTGCGATCAGCGGGACCAGGTTCGGCAGGATCTCGACGAAGATGATCCGCAATCCGTGCTCGCCGGCGACCCGGGCGGCGGCCACATACTCCCGGGTGCGTAGCGAGCGGGCCTGGGCGCGCAGCACGACGGCTGATCCGGCCCAACCCGTCACCCCCAGGATCAGTGCGACCAGGGTCGAGCTGCGGGCGAACTCGCCCAGACCCTCGGTGTTTTGGACGTAGGCGGCGATCACCATCACCAGCGGCAGGCCGGGGATGACCAACATGATGTTGGTGATCAGCATCAGAATCTCGTCCAGCCAGCCGCCGAAGTAGCCGGCCAGGATTCCGAACAGGATGGCCAGAAGCATCGCCGAGATGCCGCCCAGCAGCCCGACGTACAGCGATCCGCGGGTGCCGGTGGCCAGCTGGGAGAACACGTCGTAGCCGAGCTTGGTGGTGCCGAGCAGATGGCTGCCCGACGGCGGCAGTAGGCCCTTGTTGCTTGAGTCTCTGGGGTCGGCGGCGAACAGCGGTGCGACAAGGCCGAATGCGATGATCACGCCGACCATGATCAGCCCGGTGCCGAGCTTGCCCGACCAGCGGGGGAGCAGGTAGCGAATGCCTGCGAGACGGTCAGCCATTGGTACGCACCCTCGGATCGATCAGCCCATAGAACAAGTCCATCAAGAAGTTGGCGGCCAGCACGGTCAGGGTGATCACCAGGAAGACGCCCTGCATCAGCGCGTAGTCCAGGCCCTGCACCGACTGGATCATCAGCTTGCCGATGCCGGGATAGCTGAACACCTGCTCGGTGACGATCGAGCCGGCCACCACGAAGGCCAACGCGATGCTGAACCCGGCCAGGCTCGGGATGGCGGCGTTGCGGGCCGCGTAGCGATCCCGGATCCGGCGCGGGGTCAGGCCCTTGGCCTCGGCGGTGAGCACATAGTCTTCGCTCATCGTGGAGACCATCATGTTGCGCATCCCGAGCAGCCAGCCGCCCACCGACGAGATCACGATGGTCAGTGCCGGAAGGAAGGCATGGACGATCGTGTCGGCCGCGAACGCCCAACTGGCTTGTGGCCCTGAGGGGTAGGTGAACGGATCGTAGGCTCCGACGATCGGCAGCCAGTGCAGCTGCACAGAGAAGATCGCCACCAGCACCAAGGCCAACCAGAAGTAGGGAATCGACTGCAGCAGCGAGGTGGCCGGGACCAGCTGATCCACCCAGGTCCCGCGACGCCAACCGACCCAGGCGCCGATCCCGATGCCCAGGGCGAACGAGATCACCGTGGCCAGGCCGACCATGAACAGCGTCCACGGCAGCGCATTGCCGATCAGGGTCGCCACCGGGTACGGGTAGCGGGTGGACGAGATGCCCAAGTCACCGTGCAGCAGGCGCACCCAGTAGGCCAGGTACTGATCCCACAGCGAGGTGTTCTTGTCCGCACCGAGCAGGGCGTAGATGCCCTTGATCGTCTCGTCCGACAGCTGGCGTCCGCCGCTGGCGCGGCGCAACTTGCCGATCATGATCGCGGCGGGATCGCCCGGCATCATTCGGGGCAGCAGGAAGTTCAACGAAATCGCTGCCCAGAAGGTGACGATGTAGAAGGCGACCCGCCGCAGATAGAACCTCATCAGTCGACTCCCTGCGGCCGGGGGTTAGCCGGCCGGCTTGAGGTTGAGCAGGATCAGCTCCGGCGCTACCGAGATGTAGGGCAGCGGATCGGCGTACAGGTTGGCGTCGGTCGGCCAGCCGGTGAAGTCCTTGGTGTTGTAGAAGGCCTGGGAGGCATTCAGCACCACCGGAATGTAGGGCAGGTCGGTCGCGATCTGGGCCTGGATCTTGGCGTACTCGGTCTTCTTGATGGCCGGATCGTTGGTTGCCGCTGCAGCTTGGATCGCCGCGTCGACGTCCGGGTTGGCGTAGCGGGAGTAGTTCTGGCCGTGTCCGGGGGCGTCCCCGACGTCCGCGGTGGACTTGCCCGAGAAGTACTGCTCGTAGTTGCTGTACGGGTCGGCCACGATCGACTGGGTCAGGCCGTACATGGCCAGCTGGAAGTCGCCGTTGGTGACCGGGGTCCAGTACTCGGCTTCGGAGACCGTCCGCGCGGTGACCTTGATGCCGGCCTTGCCGGCCTCCTCTGCGATCAGCTTGGCCGCATCGTTGTAGTCGGTCCAGCCATCGGGGGAGAACAGGTCGAGATCGATCTGCTTGCCGTCCTTGCCGTAGAAGCCCTTCGCGTCCTTGGTGTAGCCGGCCGCCTGCAGGATCTGCTCGGCCTGGGCGATGTTGGCTGCCTGCGGGCTGGCGGCCAGGCTCTGGTCGGTCAGCCACTGCTGGTCGCGGGGCAGTAGGACAAAGGCCGGGTTGGCCTGTCCGACCAGGCCGGCCCACGCCTTCTCAGCCAGTGCCGGACGGTCGATGGCCAGGTTCAGCGCCTGCCGGACCGCGGGATCGGTCTGGGCACCCTTGCAGCCCTTGGCTGCGTTGGCGCAGGTCACTACGACCGTCGGGTCCTGCTGCTGGTTCATGGTGCTGATCGCGCCGGTGCCGGTGACCGAGTCGGGGTTCGCGATGAACATGCCGGTCCAGTCGATCTGGCCCGTGCTGAGCATGTCCTGGCCGGACTGGTTGGAGTCCAGGCCGATCCACTGGACCTCGGTGACGGCCGGGGCCGGATCCCGGAAGTTGGTGTTGAAGGTGAAGGTGTAGGACGCGTCCGAGGTGGTCTTGACCGTGTACGGGCCTGAACCGATCGGCTTGGCGTTGGTCTGGCCCTGGTAGTTGCTGATCTTCGACCACACGTGCTTGGGGACGATCATCGTCGCGCCGAGCAGCTGCGAGGCCGCGGTGAACTGCGGCTTGCTGTACTTGAGCACGACCGTGGTGGCGTCCGGCGCGGTCGCGGACGTGAGCTGGTCGGTCTTGTTGGGCCCGTAGCCGAAGGTGAAGATCACGTCGTCGGCGGTGAGCGGCTGGCCGTCGCTCCACTTCAGATTCGGCTTCAGCTTGATTGTGATGGTCTTGCCGTCGGCGCTGTACTCGTAGGAGTCGCCCAGCAGCGGTTTGGGAGCGTCGGCGGACAGCTGGTTGAAGAAGAACAGCGGCTCGTAGATCGGGCCATAGGTGCCGTAGAGCGCGGTGTCGACGTGGAACGGGTTGAAGTCGACTGAGATCGGTGTCGTGCTGCCGGCCCAGACCCGCAGCGCGCGAGCCGGTGCGCTGGCCGTCCCCGACTGCGAGCCGCTGGTGGTGGCCTGCGGCGCGTCGGTGATCGGTGCGCTGCACGCGGTCAGTGCGGTGGCCAGGGCAATCACCCCGGTGGCAATGGTGGCAATGGCCCTGCGTTTCATCCTGCAGTTCCTCCTCGGTCGGTGGAAGCACCCGTCGTTGGATGCCATGGCGACACGTTACTGGAAAAAAGGTAATCGGAAAGAGTCTTTCCAGTTACAGTCTGATCACAGCCGCACCGGACTCGCCTCGCGGGTCCCCGAAGACACCGAGGGCTCGCCTTGCTGCCGAGGGCTCGCTCCCTGGGGCGAGCGCTGGACGCGAAAGCGAGCCCTCGGTGATGGATCGGGCTAGGAGTCCAGCCAGGCGCCGCGGAACAGGACCCGGGTGACCTGCAGCTCGTCGTCGAGGACGAGCAGGTCGGCGCGCTTGCCTGGAGCCAGTCGTCCGACGTCGGCGAGGGAGAGGTAGTCGGCGGCCTGTTGGGTGGCAGCCCGAACCGCCACCGGTAGCGGGACCCCGGCGCCGACCGCAACCCGGACCGCCCGGTCCAGGGTGAGTGTGGAACCGGCGATGGTATTCGTCCCGGCGACCAGGGCGACGCCGTCGCGCACCTCGACCGGCAGCTCGCCGAGCAGGTAATCCCCGTCCGGGCCGGCCGCAGCGGCCATGGCATCGGTGACGAAGACCACCCGTCCGGGTGCGATGGACGCGATGAAGGCGGCCAACTCCGGACGCAGATGGACGCCGTCGACGATCAGTTCCAGGTACACCCGCGGGTCCTCGAGGAGGGCCAGGATCGGGCCCGGCTCCCGGTGCCGCAGCGGAGCCATGGCATTGAACAGGTGCGTGGAGCCGGTGGCACCGGCCGCGATCGCGGCCCGGGCCTGCTCGAAGGTGGCATTGGTATGCCCGATCGCCGCCACCACGCCCTGCGCTGCCATCAGCTCGATGGAGGCGATGGCGCCGTCCCGCTCGGGGGCGATGGTGACCATCTTCACCGCGCCTTCGCCGGCTTCCAGAAGTTCGGCGACTCGGCCGACCAGCGGCTCGGTGAGCAGTGGGATCGGGTGGGCGCCGTGGAACTCCGGCGCCAGCCAGGGGCCTTCCAGGTGGATGCCGGCGATCTCACCACCGCGGTACAGCTCGGCAAGGCAGCGGACCTGAGCTTCCAGGTCGGCGGTGGCGCCGGTGACCAGCGAGGTGACCATCGTGGTGGTGCCACGTCGGCGGTGGGCGGCCAGGGCGGTGCGGGCCTCGTCGGGGTCGGTGGTGACGAAGGAGGCACCGCCACCGCCGTGCGAGTGGACGTCCACGTAGCCCGGCACGACCAGGCCGTCCAGGTGCTCCTCAGCCGGCCGAGGAGCGGCGCCCACACCGGTGGCGACGATCCGGTCGCCGTCGAGTTCCAGCCAGCCCGGCTGCGGGGCGTCCGTGTCGGGGAACAGGATCCGGTCGCCGGCGAGCAGCATCACAGCTCCACTCGCTGCCAGTCGGGAAGGTTGGCGTAGGTCTGCCGGAAGTAGTCGGCCAGCTGCAGCTCGGCTGCGGCGGCCTCGTCCACCACGATCGTGGCGTGCTGGTGCAGCTGCAGCACGGAGCCCGGGAACATCGCGGTCACCGGCCCCTCGACGATCTGGGCGATGGCGTGCGCCTTGGTGGCGCCGGTGGCAACCAGGATCACGTTGTGGGCGTCCATGATCGTGCCCAGGCCTTGGGTCAGGCAGTGCCGCGGCACCTCGTCGATGGACGCGAAGAACCGGGCGTTGTCCTGACGGGTCCGCTCGGCCAGGGTCTTGATCCGGGTTCGCGAGGTCAGCGAGGAGGTCGGTTCGTTGAAGCCGATGTGGCCGTTGGTGCCGACACCGAGGAACTGGATGTCCACGCCGCCGGCCGCGACGATCGCAGCCTCATACTCGAGGCAGGCCGCGGCCAGGTCGTCGGCGAAGCCGTTGGGGACGTGCACCCGTTCCGGGTCCAGGCCCATCGGCTCGGTGACGGTCTTGCGGATGATCTCGTGATAGCTCTCCGGGTGTCCGGGGGTGATGCCGACGTACTCGTCCAGGGCGAAGGCGGACGCCTGGGACAGATCGAGCTCTCCGGATCGGGCCAGCCGAGCCAGCTCGGCGAAGGTCTGCACAGGCGAGGAGCCGGTGGCCACGCCGAGGACCACTCGCGGTCCGGCGGCGGCGGCGAGATTGGCGGCCTTGGCGGCGGCGACTCGTCCGACGCGCTCGGCGTCGGGGCAGATGATGACTTCCACTCTCAGTTCCTCACTTCGAATATTCGGTGCGAGCGTTGGTGTGCTCGTGGGTCAAGGTCATGTGCACCTGGTAGCGGTCGCCGCGGTAGTGCGAGACGACGTACTCCACCGGCACTCCGGACGCGCTGGACAGCCGCTGGAAAACCAGCAGCGGACTGCCCGCATCGGCGGCCAGCCGGGTGGCCAACTCAGGGGTGGCCGGCTCCGTCCACACGGTCTGCTCGGCGTTGTCGATCCATAAGCCGTAGTCCTGGCCGAGGAGTTGGTACAGCGAGGCGTCGGCCAACGGGCGGCGATCCAGGTCGGGCAGTAGGGCGGACGGGTACCAGCCGTCCTCGTGGGCGATCGGGACGCCGTCGGCCAGCCGGACCCGAACCAGCCGCCAGGCGGGTTCGTGATCGGCCAGGCCGAGCCAATCGATGGCCGGGGCCGGCGGCTGCTCCAGGCCGATCGAGACGATTCGAGTGGCTGGGCTGAGGCCGCGCCGGCGCATGTCCTGGCTGAACGAGGCCAGGTGCAGGTTGGTCTCCAGCCGCGGACGGACCGCGAAGGTGCCCAGGCCCTGGGTGCGCTGCAGGAGCCCGTCGGCCACCAGCCCGTCGATGGCCTTGCGGACGGTGGCGCGCGACACCTGATAGCGGCCCATCAGCTCCCGCTCGGAGGGGATCGGCTGTCCGGGCACGGCGATCCCGATCAGCAGCTCGCGCAACTGCTGGTGCTTGGGCTGCGGGCCCTCGGCAAGGGGAGTCGCCGCGGTCATCTGACTCCAAACTGGTTCGCACTGGTACGTACCAGTTCAGTGTGGTCTCAGCGGGCCCCCATCGTCAACTGCACCCCACGTTCGCGCCCGCGACTCTCACGGACGCCCGCGAAGATTCGCGGGCGGAAAGGGAATTCGGGGGCGTCGGCGCAGATTCGGGGGTGTGTGCGTGGAGGGGCTCCACCCAGTCGGCGCGTGGGGGTGGCCGGGTCAGCCGTGGCCGGTCAGCGGTCCGTCCCGGGTGTGCTGACGGCGTCCAGGTAGAACCAACGTCCGCCCTCGCGGACGAAGCGAGACCGCTCCTGGAGGAACTCGACTCCGGCGGGAGTCAGGTAGGTCGCCCGGAACTCCACGATGCCGGTGTCGTCGGTCTCACCGCCGTCGACGACCTCGAGGATCTGCAGTCCGCGCCAGCGCGGGTTGTCGCGCAGATCCAGGCGTCGGGGACGGGTCGATGGATGCCACGACGTCAACAGCCAGTCGGCGTCGGCGTCCCGGAAGGCTTCGAACCGGGAGCGCATCAGGGCTTCAGCCGTGCTCGGCCACGGGCGGGCGTCCGGACGGGTCATAGCTGCAGTCTGCCGCAGCGCCGTCCAGCGGACGAGCCGTGCGCAGGAGCGAGCGGGGCCCTCGATGGCCGCTACCCGGCGTGTTCGCCCTGGGCCGAAGGGGTTCGCTGGGGAAGCGGGCATATCGAGCGGCCCAGGTGCGTTCTATCGACAAGCACCCAGACGAGAGGTCTATTGACGTGGCTGACAAGCCGATTTTGTGGGAACCGTTCGAGCTCGGCAGGATCCAGCTGAAACATCGCCTGGCGCTCGCGCCGATGACCCGCAGTCGGGCCAATGTCGACGGCACGCCCGGGGCGCAGGCCGCGCTGTACTACCGGCAGCGCGCCTCGTTGGGCCTACTGATCACCGAGGGCACCCAGCCGTCCGCGGACGGGCAGGGCTACCTGACGACGCCGGGCATCTACACCCAGGCCCATATCGACGGCTGGCGTGAGGTCGCAGACGCCGTCCACGCCGAGGACGGCGTGCTCTTCATCCAACTGATGCACGTCGGCCGGATTTCGCACCCCGACAACACCCCACATCACCGGCAGGGGGTCGCTCCGTCGGCGATCGCATCCGGCACGAAGATCTTCACTCCGAGCGGTGAGAAGGAGGTCCCGGTGCCGCGTGAACTGAGCGTCGAGGAGATCGCAGCCACGGTCGCCGACTTCCGACATGCCGCGGCCAGCGCGATCGCGGCCGGTGCGGACGGGGTCGAGATCCATGCTGCGAACGGCTATCTGCTGACCCAGTTCCTGTCCCCGAATGCCAACCAGCGCACTGACTCCTACGGCGGCAGCGTCGAGAACAGGGCCCGGTTCGTGATCGAGGTGGCCGCCGCCATCGCCGAGGAGATCGGCGCCGATCGGACCGGCATTCGGATCTCGCCCGGGCTGAAGGCCGGCGGCATCGACGAGGGCTCGCGCGAGGACATCCACGCCCAGTACGAGTACCTGGTCGCCGAGCTGGCAAAGCTCGAGCTCGCCTACCTGCACGTCCACCACGGCGGCGACGACGAACTGCTGCGAAAGCTCCGCGCGCTGTGGCCGACCGCGTTGCTGCTGGTCCGGCTGGGCCGCACCCGCGAGCAGCTCGGCGACGACATCGAGGCCGGTCTTGCCGACGTCCTGCCGCTGGGCCGCTGGGCACTGGCGAACCCGGATGTCGTCGAGCGGCTGCGCCGCGACGCGGAGTTCAACGTGCCCGATCCGGCCACCTTCTACGCCGGTGGCGAGCACGGCTACACCGACTACCCGACTCTGGCCGAGGTCGCCGTCGACTGACCCGTCGCGCTGGTCCCGATCAACCAACGCAAGGTGGACATCTCTGCGGCGTCTGCGCGAGGGAATGTCCATCTTGCGACTGTTGGAGGTGGGCCGGAGGCGGGGTGCTCTTCGCCCGGCAGCGCCGCGTCACGGTCCCTCTGCTACCCCGGCAGGCATACTCAATATTGCGTAGATCCCCGCTCATTTCGCGGCGGCAAGGGCGGACGAGTACTGACCGAGGTGCGCAAGAGTGCTCACATCTTCTACTATTGACACCTGAATCATTGACGATTCAGCAAAAACCTCCCCGCGAAGAAAGAGGTAGAAATGAAGCGCAGTGCTCTTGACCGTCTGGTCTCCTGGGTCGGTCTGGTCCTTGCGGCCGTCCTGCTCGTCGCCGGTGTCCTGCTCACCGTGGCCAGCTCGTTCATCAACAGCCAGGTGGCCACTCAGCTGTCCGCCCAGAAGATCACCATGCCGGTCGAGGCCGCCTACAGCACCCTCGCTCCCGAGCACCAGGCCGCTCTCGCGCCGTACGCCGGCCAGGAGATGACCACCGGCGCGCAGGCCGAGGCCTTCGCCGATCACTACATCCAGGCTCACATCGACGCCATGTCTGGCGGCAAGACCTACGAAGAGGTCAGCGGCGAGTTCATCAAGCTCAGCAAGGACGCCAACGCCGACCAGGCCAAGCTCAAGGAGCTCGGTGACCTTCGCCAGACCATGTTCATGGGTGCCACCCTGCGCGGCATGCTGCTGAACGCCTACGCCTTCGGCACCATGGCCCTGATCGCGGGCATCGCCGCGATCGCCGCCTACGTGGCCGCGGTCGTCTTCGCGGTGCTGAGCATCCTCGGATTCCGTCACGCCAAGGCCGCCACCGGCGAGGCTCTGGTCGGCAAGACTGCCGCTGAGTGATTGACCGGTGATCGACTGATCGCCGTGCCTGACCTGACGCCCGGTCCTGACTCGTTCAGGGCCGGGCGTTGTCGTTTCGCCCGTCCTGCCTTGTCTGAGCGGCTGGCGGACGACTAGGCACTCCTACCCGCCCGCTGGCGGATTGGCCGTGTCCAAACCGTTACCATTCGTTCGACTCCCCGCCGCATGGCGGTCCCGGCCCGGCGAACCGGGTCGCCCTGGCGGTTACCTCGGCATCACCTGGCCGGTCAGGATTGTCGGGCAACGTCGGAGCCCCGCCAAGGGCTGCCGAACACATCGGCCCGCTGGGCTGGTGTCCGCTACGAGTCCCAGGCGACGTCCTGGGGTATCGCCAAAGGAGGCGAGAGTGACCCACAACTTGGCACGCAAGCGCACCGCATTGGTGGCGCTGGCTGCGTCCGGGGCTTTCCTGGTCAATGCCTGCAGTGCTCCTGGCACCACCACCGAGAGCACTCCGCAAGCTTCGACTCAGACGTCCTCTTCGGTGCAGATGACCTGTGGCACCGACAACATCACCATGAAGGGCTACTTCGAGACCGGGTTCCCGCTCCCGAAGGCGCTCACCGACGAGTTCACCAAGCAGTACCCCAACGTGACCTGGGATGTCCGCGAGGACCAGTTCGCCGTGATCACCCAGAACGCGCTGCGGGTGCTCGCCGACGATCCGCCGGACCTGATGCGGCTCCCGTCCATCCAGCAGGCGGCCAAGGCCGGCGTCCTGCTGAACCTGGACGAGTACGCCACCGCCTACGGCTGGGACAAGTGGCCGGCCTCCCAGCTGGAGCAGCTGCGGGTGAACTCCGCCGGTGCGCGCGGCGACGGCTCGCTGTACGCCCAGGGCTTGAACTACAGCCTGACCGGCATCTTCTACAACAAGGAGCTGGCCGCCAAGATCGGCATGACCGAGGCTCCCAAGACCCTCGCCGAGCTGGACGACGCCCTGGCCAAGGCCAAGGCGGCCGGCATCACCGGCATCGCCCAGTTCAACGGTGGTGCCACCGGTGGTCTGGCCTTCCCGCTGCAGGCTCTGATGGCTGCTTACGGTGAGACCGCTCCGATCAACGACTGGATCTTCCAGAAGCCGGGCGCGACCATCAACACCGATTCCAACCTGAAGGCTGTGCAGCACCTGCAGCAGTGGATCAAGGCCGGCTACTTCGCCGACGACGTCAACTCGCTGGACTACGCAGCCATGATGTCCCGGTTCACCGGCGGCAAGAGCCTGTTCATCTTCAACGGTGACTGGGAGTCGGGCAACTTCGACAAGACGATGGCCGGCAAGGTCGGCTTCTTCCTGATGCCTCCGCTCGAGGCCGGCGGCAAGCAGGCAGCCATGTCGGCTCCGCTCACCTTCGGGGTCAGCGCCAAGGCGGCCCACCCGGCCTGTGCGGCGTTCTTCCTGAACTGGGTTGCCACCAACGAGTCGGCTCGCAAGATCACCGTCGAGGTCGGCGGCTCGCACCCGATGGGCGCACAGGATGCGTATATGCCGGAGGTGGACGCCAACACGGTCACCGGTCAGACCCTGGCCGCAGGCACCAAGATCGGCGTCGACAACGGCGGCATGGACTTCATCGCCAATGCCACCTCGTCGATCTACCCGAAGAGCTGGACGCCCAACTTGCAGAAGCTGGTCGCCGGTGAGGTGGAGCCGGACGCTCTGCTGAAGTCCGTCCAGACCGACTACGAGAGCCAGATCAAGGGCTGACCTGCCATGAATCAACCGCCTGCACGATCCCACCCGAGCGCGGATCGGCCGTCTCCTCACTTCGGCTCGCGGGCGGTCAGCGCCCGGCGGGGCGGCGTCCATCGGACGTCGCTTCGCCGGGGGCGCTGGCTCGGCTACCTGTTCGTCCTCCCTGCGCTCGCGTTCTACCTGCTGTTCGTGATCCGGCCGATCCTGCTGACCTTCCAGTACTCGATGTACGACTGGAACGGCGTCACCAAGGCGACCTGGGTCGGCTTCAACAACTACCTGAAGGTCTTCGCCGACCCGACCCTGTACGGGCCGGTGCTCAACGCCTTCGAGTTGATCATCTTTTTCAGCTTCATCCCGATCGTCCTCGGTCTGGTCACCGCCGCCACGGTGCGCCGGATCGCCGAGTCCAGGCTGGCCGGACTGGCGCGCACCATCGTGTTCATCCCGCAGGTGATTCCGCTGGTGGCCGCCGGCATCATCTGGAGTTGGCTGCTGGCGTCCAACGGTCTGGTGAACCAGCTGCTCAGTGCCATCGGCCTGGGCGGCATCACCAAAGCCTGGCTCGGCGATTTTGGGACCGCCCTGCCAGCGGTCGGCATGATCGGGGCCTGGGTCCAGCTCGGCCTGTGCACGCTGCTGCTGCTGGCCGGCATGTCCAAGATCGACGCCTCGCTGTATGAGGCCGCACGGTTGGACGGCGCCGGGCCGCTGCGCGAGTTCTTCTCGATCACGCTGCCGAGCCTGCGCCAGGAGATCGTCGTCTGCGTCACGGTCACCGTGATCGCCGCACTGTCCAGCTTCGACATCATCTACATCTCCACCCAAGGCGGCCCGGGCAACGCGACCCTGGTGCCCGGCCTACAGATCTTCTACCTGGCCTTCTCCGAGAACCGAGTGGGCCTGGCCTCGGCCCTGGCCGTCACCTTGATGGTGCTGGTGCTGGCCGTCGTCCTGCCGATCCAGCTGCTCACGAAGGAGGAGAAGGCGTGATCACCTCCAAGCGCGAGAACCTGGTCGGACGGATCCTGCTGATCCTGCTGATGCTGTGGACGCTGATGCCTTTCGTCAGCCTCTTCGTCACGGCATTGCACAAGTCCGGCAGCTACCCGGCCGGCGTCGAATGGCCCGCCGACCCGCAGTGGGGCAACTTCGCTCTGGCCTTCCAGAGTGCGCAGATGGGAGCGCTGGTCTGGTCGAGCCTCCAGATCGTCCTCGGCGTGGTGCCGGTCTCCCTGGTGATCGCCACCATGGCCGGCTACGCGATCGGCCACCTGCGCGTCCCGGGACATCGGCTGTTGCTGCTGCTGTTCGTGTTCGGGCTGACCCTGCCCTTCGAGGGCATCATCACCCCGCTGTACTACCAGATTCGCGACTTCGGCCTGCTGAACACCCGGTGGGCCATCATCCTGCCGCTGATCGGGTTGTTCATGCCGTTCTCGGTGTACTGGATGCGGGCGCACTTCGTGAACATGCCGGCCGAACTGTCCGAGGCCGCAGCGGTGGACGGAGCCAATCGCTGGCAGATCTTCTGGCGGGTGCATGTGCCGCTGGCGCGTCCGGCCTTGTCATCGCTGGGCATCCTGCTGTTCTTGTGGACCTGGAACCAGTTCCTGCTCACCGTGGTGCTGGTCAACGACCCGCTGAAGCGGACCGCTGCCGGTGCCCTGGGCGCCTTCCAAGGCCAGTGGGGCACCGACATCCCGCTGCTGTGCGCGGGGGCGCTGCTGATCATGACCCCCACCTTGCTGGTCTTCTTCATCTTCCAGCGTCAGTTCGTGGCCGCCCTGCTGCAGGGCTCGATGAAGGGCTGATCCGCTGATGCACCGTCGCTTTCTCTCGCGGGGGCTCGCTGTGGCCGTCCGCGTCTGCACAACCGTGAAGGACCCGAAATGAACAGCCGCTTGGCCATTCCGAACGTCGACCCCGAGTTGGCGGCCGCGCTGGAGGTGGCCCTCGAGGGCTCACCCTCACCGATCACCTTGGCCGACATCCCGTCCAAGCGCGCCCAGGACTGGGAGGCATCGCACGAGGCGCGCCGTGGCGTGGTCAGCCGCGGCGTCCGCGTGGAAGAGTTCGACATCCCCACGATCGACGGTCAGACCGTCCGACTGGACCTGCTCAGCGGCCCCAACCGCAGCGCGACCAGCCCGCTGGTGTACTACGTCCACGGCGGCGGAATGATGCTCGGCAATCGCTGGAGCGGGATCGACGTGGTCGAGGACTGGATCCATCGATTCAATGCCGTGGTGGCCAGTGTGGAGTACCGGCTGGCCCCTGAGGCGCAATACCCCTTGCCGCAGGAGGATTGCTACGCCGGGCTGAAGTGGATCGCCGACAACGAGCAGCGGCTGGGCCTGAAGATCGGCTCCGGAATGATGGTCGGGATCAGCGCGGGCGGCGGCCTGGCGGCGTCCGTGGCGCTGATGGCGCGCGAGCGCGGCGGCCCGAAGCTGGCTGGGCTGATGCTGATTGCGCCGATGCTGGACAACCGGGACGACACCATCTCGGCCCAGCAGTACGCGGACGGGATGTGGTCGGTCGAGGAGAACACTCTCGGCTGGAACTCGCTGTTGGGTGAGGCTGCCGATCACCTCGACGACCTGCCGGATTGGGTGGTCCCGGGACGCTGCGCCGACCTCAGCGACCTGCCCAATGCCTTCATCGAGGTGGGCACCGCCGATATCTTCCGCGACGACACCGTCGACTTCGCCAGCCGGATCTGGGCGGCCGGAGGACGGGCCGAGCTGCACGTCTGGGCGGGCGGCTTTCATGGCTTCGAGGTGCTCAGCCACACGCTGCTGGCGCAGTCGGCTGTGCACGCCCGCAGCAACTGGCTTCAGCGGCTGTTCGGAGTGCCGGAGAACGTCGTCGTGCATTGAGGCCTCGACGAAGGGTTCGGGTTTCGACGCCCCAGTACGATGGCGGCTTCTGATGGACAAGGCGTGCAATGCGTGAACTGATCCAACGCCTCAGTGCGCTCGATGATGACGCGGCCTCGGCAATGAAGATGGTCGCGCACTTCGACGCACTCCTGGCCCAGGGCGCCGGAATGACCGCCTTGGTCCGTGGCGCGGCCGTGCTGTCGGGTTGGCCGTGCGGGCTGCATCTTCCGCAGCACAGCATCTACGCCCGGGTGGACGCCCAGGGCCGCTCGATGAAGCCGCCTGCGGATCCGTCCGCGATCCAGGCCTGGCCGCACCAGTACCTCGAGGACGGCTCGGACGGCGTCGTCTGGCTGGAGCGTCCCTCCGATCAGACCGGGGCCAGCGACACCCTGATCCTGGAGCGGCTGGCGGCGGGCATCCACCTGACCATCGAGCGGGTCAGCCCGGCCGCGATCACCGACGACGCCGCGGCCATCGAGATCATCGCGTCGGCCTCCTCGCTGACCGCCCGCCGTAAGGCAGTGAAGCGGCTGCGGCTGAGCGAATCCGCCATGGTGCGGTTGGCCGCTTTCCGGGCGTCCGATCCGGCGCCGCAGCGCTCGGCCGCCCTGGCCAGTGTGCTGGGTCCGATCCGGGTCGGCATCGTCGAGGACGGGCACGATGCGCCGTCCGGGCCGGTCGGCCTTGGACCGCAGGTGAACGTGTTGGACGCATTCCGGACCACCCAGCAGGCGGTGGCCGCATTGGCGGTCAGCTCACGGATCAACCCGGTGGTGACCTGGGACGAGTGGGGGCTGCTGGCCGACTTGGCGCTGAGCAGCCCGTCCCGGCATCCCGATGTGGAACGGATCGCGGCGCTGGCTGACGAGCCCCAACTGCTCGACACCATCGAGGCGCTGACTATCACCGACACCGTCCGCGGGGCAGCCGGGCTGCTCGGCCTGCACCACTCAACCGTGCAGCAGCGCCAGACCCGGATCGAGTCGGTGCTCGGCTTCCGGCTGTCCGACCCGGTCGGACGCCTGCGCGGACTGGTGGCTCTGGCCGTCCATCGCATTCGCGAAGCCCGGGCCGCCGCCGAACCCGCCGAGTAGGCGGACCCTTCGACCCCTCGACAAGCCCGGGGCCAGGCCAAGCTCACGGAACCTTGGCTGGTGTGCTGGTGGCGTGGTGGGGAGATCGCGAACGAGGGCCGCATCCTTTGAAACCCGCAATTGGCACTCTGCGTAACGTGCGCACTAACCCAGCTGTGGTCAGTCCGAGAACGCGATCTCCCCACCGCGCCTGAGTCTGGGCCGGGCTGGGCGGACCATTCTCGAACTTGTCTCCACAGCTTGGTCGGTTGGCCGGAGGCTGGGTGGGGGAATGGGGTCCAAGGGATAGGTTCTTCGAACGGTCCGCCCAACCCGACCTTCTGGGCAGGTTCGGTGGGGACGGTTCCATTACCGTCCGACTCTCTCGACGTCTCGGATAGGGCCTTCCCGTTGCGGTCAGTTCCTCGGTGACTAGCACCCGGCTGCGGGGGCGGTGCGAGGGCCGTCGATCAATGCGGATAGCAAGGCTGGACGGTAATGGAACCGTCCCCGGCAGTTGGGCTGAGAAGGGTGGACGGTATTGGAACCGTCCCCGGGGTTAGGAGGCCTGGCGGCCGGGGTTGAGTTCGGCGGCCAATGCTTGGGCGGCTGCCCCGATCGAGTGGCCCATCGGACGGCAGGCGGGCGCGGTGGCCTGCTGCATCGAGCCGCCGACCCAGACTGTGCTGCTCGGCCCGAGCGCCTCGGCCAGCCCCACGGCCAGGTGGGCGTCCCGCTTGCGATGGGCGGCGGTCACCGAGTGATGCGCGCCCGCTTTGGCTGCGGCCCGGCACCAGTCGGCCGGCGGCACCTGGGTGCCCAGGTAGACCGTTGGGATCCCGGCCCGCCGGGCGGCGACGGCGAAAGCCATCAGGCCCAGCTCGTGTTCAACCCCGGACACCGCTCCGACAAGGATCGGTGAGCCGGACTGTAGCCGTCCGGCCGCGTCATAGGCGGCCGAGAGCCGGCGCAGCACGATGTTGCTGACCAAGTGCTCTTCGGCGATGGTGAGCCGGCCGGCTGCCCACTCCTTGCCGAGCCGGACCAGGGCCGGCATCAGCCAGCCGTCCACCACGGACTCGTAGTCGGCCAGGGCGAACTGCTCGTCGATGATCCGGGAGACCGCGGCCGCGTCGAACTCCGCAGCGGCCTGGACGAGTGGAGCGAACGGGTCCGGTGCAGCTCCGGCCGCCAAGGCAAGACTGGGGACGGCCCGCGGCCGGCGGCTCAGTTCGTCCGCGGCGGCACTGGGTGCCCATCCGCCGGCAACCAGAGCCTGCATGGCCCGGATCGAGGCGAGGGCGGCTTCGTCGTAGAGCCGGTAGCCGGAGGCGGCCCTGACTGGGGTGAACAGCTGGTAGCGACGCTCCCAGGCGCGCAGGGTGTGCTCGGGCACCCCGGTGGCGCGGGCTGCTTCTCCGATGGTCAGGTTCACAGTGGTCAGCCTAGACAAACCTTGTACGAAAGTGATCGAAGATACGCAGAATGTCTAAGGATGTGCCGTCAAACCTTGTTCAGGACATGCGGGCTGGGCTTCACTCTGTACCAAGCGAAAGACAGGAGTGGATGATGTCGGACCGAATTCGACAGGTGGTGGTGACCGCGGCTGCCATCTTCATGGTGGTGGGCACTCTCTTCGGGATCGGCCTGATCGGAACCCGCGTCGAGGAGAGCTCAGGGGGCAGCCTGTCTGCCACGGCGACGCTGCTGGCGCCGGCCGTGCCGGCCTTCTCGATCTGGTCGGTGATCTACGCCGGGCTGATCGGCTACGTGATCTGGCAGTGGCTTCCGATGAACACCAGCTCATCCCGGGACCGCCGGATCGGCTGGCTGGCGGCGATCTCCATGGTGCTCAACGGCGGATGGCTGCTGGTCACCCAGGCCGGATGGCTGTGGGCCAGCGTCGGGGTCATCGTGGCCCTGGTGGCGAGCCTGGGTGAACTGATGCGGCGCCTCGCCGCCGAGCCGGCCACGTCGGTCACCGAGAAGATGGTCGTGGACGGCACCTTCGGGCTCTACCTGGGCTGGTCGTCGGTGGCCACCGCCGCCAACATCACCGCCACGCTGGTCGCGTCCGGGGTGAACCCGGGCGGCATCGTCGCTGACGTGCTCGGGGTCGTTGTCATCATCGTTGCCGCAGCCATCGGGGTGGGGCTCGCGGTGGTCTACGGCGGACGCCTCGCACTGGCGGCTGCGATGGCCTGGGGGCTGTCCTGGATCGCCGTCGGACGCCTGGCCGTCGAGCCCGAGTCGGCGCTGGTTGGGGCGGTGGCTGCCGCTGCGGCGCTGGTGGTCCTGGCCGCGGCGGTGCTGGTCCGGCTGCGAGCGCATCGATTGGTGCCGGTTCATGTCGGGCGCTGAGGATCTGGTCGTCCTGCTCGACGACGCCGGACGACCAATCGGGCAGGCCCCGCGGGAGGCCGTCCACGGCACCGACACCCCGCTGCATCTGGCCTTCTCCTGCTACCTGTTCGACGAAGCCGGACGGCTATTGCTGACCCGCAGAGCGCTGTCGAAGCGCTCCTGGCCGGGGGTATGGACGAACTCTTGCTGTGGCCACCCCCGCCCGGGCGAGGCCCCGGCCCAGGCGGTCAGCCGCCGGGTGGCCGATGAACTCGGCGTGGCCGTCCGCGAGCTGCGGCTGGTGCTGCCGGAGTTCCGCTACCAGGCCGTTGACGCCTCCGGAATCGTCGAGAACGAGCTGTGCCCGGTCTGGGTCGGCACCGTCGACGGGCTGATTCAGCCCGATCCGGACGAGGTGATGGAGGCCGACTGGGTGGATTGGGTAACGGTGGTTGAGCTCGCAGCCGGAGCTCCGGGGCTGCTCAGCCCGTGGAGTGCCGAGCAGATCCCGCAACTGGCGCAACAACTCGGAGAGGTGGGAGTGGCATGACCCTCTTGGGCACTGATCGGCACGGCCATCACGGCCTGGCCTCGATCTCGGACGACCAGACGGTGGCCGCCGTCGACCGGCTGATCGCCGACACTCTGAGCCGACTGCGCGCCGACTGGGCTGCATTGTCGGCCGCCGTGGTGCCGCGACCCGACGTCCTGCACACCGACTCGGTGCTGGAGCTGCTGTCGGGGCTGTTGGCCACCGGCGGCAAGCGGTTCCGTCCACGGATGGTGCATTGGGGCTGGCTGGCCGCCACCGGGGGGAACGATCCGGCCAGCTACCATCACGTGCCGCGGATCGGGGCGGCGCTGGAGCTGCTGCACGGCTTCGCGCTGATCCATGACGACGTGATGGACGGCTCGGAGACCCGTCGCGGCTACCCGTCGGTGCACGCCCAGGCCCGCGAGCAGCACGTCCGCTGGGGCAGCTTCGGTGACCCGCAGCGCTACGGGGAGAACATCGCGATCCTGGCCGGCGACCTCGCCCACAGTGAGGCGTCGATGATCGCTGCCGAGCTGCCCGCGCATCTGCGGACGCTCTGGCGCACCCTCAGCGTCGAACTGATGATCGGCCAAGGCCGGGATCTGGTCGGGGCGGCGAATGGGCGCCGCGACCTCGAGCATGCCCGGCAGGTGGCCCGAGCCAAGTCCGGCGCGTACACCGTCTGGCGTCCGCTGCAGCTGGGTGCAGCCGCCGGCGGGGCGAGTTCCGAGCTGTTCGACGCCCTGGAGACCTACGGCATCGCCGTCGGGGAGGCGTTCGCGCTGCGCGATGACATTCTGGGAGTGATCGGCGATGAGCGCGCCACCGGCAAGCCGGTCGGCGACGACCTGATCGCCGGCAAGCCGACGGTGCTGCTCGCCCTGGCCACCCAGCGGTTCTCGGCGAAGTGGCAGCGGCTGCTGGCCCGCACCGGCAGCGGCGAGCTGAGCTCTGAAGAGGTCGAGGGGCTGCGCCAGGAGCTGATCAACGCCGGAGTGATCGACGAGGTTGAGTCGATGATTTCCGCCGCTGTGCAGCAGGCGTCCGCCGCCTTGGACAGCCCGGCGGTGCACCCGTCCGCTCGTGAGGGTCTGCTGCGGCTCGCGCACCGGGTGGCCTGGCGGTCTGCATGAGTCGGGTTGTCGTGGTCGGGGCCGGCCTGGCCGGGCTGGCCGCCGCCGCCCAGCTGGTCGGTGACGGCCATCAGGTGATCATCGCCGAGCGAGCCGACGAACCGGGCGGACGCTCCGGCACGCTGGCCGATGCCGGCTTCACCTTCGACGCCGGGCCGACCGTCTTCACGATGCCGCACCTGCTGGAGCGCGCCTTCGCCCGGCTCGGGCAGCGGATGGACGATCACGTGCAGTTGAGGCGGCTGGATCCGGCCTACCGCGCCCAGTACGCCGACGGCTCCCAGATCCTGGTCCGGGCCGACCGGGATGATCAGCTGGCTGAGTTGCGCCGCTCGGTGTCCGACCGTGATGCCGAGGCTTTCGTGGGCTTCGCCGACTGGGTCCAGAAGCTCTACGACGTCGAGATGCCGCACTTCATCGAGCGGAACTTCGACTCGGTGTTGGACCTGGTCACCCGTCCGATTGCCGCCGCCAAGCTGGTCGCCCTCGGCGGCTTCGGACGGCTCGGACGCGCGGTCGGCCGCCGGTTCTCCGACGAGCGATTGAGTCGGCTGTTCAGCTTCCAGGCGATGTATGCCGGGCTGGCGCCGTCCGATGCGCTGGCGATCTATGCGGTGATCACCTACATGGATTCGATCGCCGGGGTCTACTTCCCTGAGGGTGGCATGCACGCCGTGCCGCGAGCCCTTGCCGGCGCGCTGACCGATGCCGGTGCCGAGCTGGCTTACTCCAGCCCGGTCACCGAGATCCTGCGCGACGGACGCGGCCGGGTGGCCGGCGTCCGGGCCGGTGGAGAGCTGATCGCCGCCGATGCCGTGGTGGTGACCACCGATCTGCCGACCGCCTACACCGAGCTGCTGCCCGACCTGGCCCCGCCGTCGGTGCTGCGCCGGGCCCGCTACTCGCCCTCGGCCGTGGTCTGGCATGTCGGAGTGCGTGGACTGCCCAAGCCGGGTCTGGCCCATCACAACATCCACTTCGGCGCGGCCTGGGATGAGTCGTTCGTCCAGCTGATCGACCGAAAAGAGCTGATGGCTGATCCGTCCCGGCTGGTCACGATTCCCAGCTTGGACGCGCCGTCGATGGCCCCGGACGGGCACAGCGTGCTGTACGTGCTGGAGCCGGTGCCGCATCTGGGTGGACGGGTGAACTGGAGCCGCGAGCGCGGTCCGATCCGGGAGCGGCTGCACGCCTTCCTGGCCGCGAACGGCTACCCCGACGACATCGTCACCGAGCGTCTGGTCACCCCGGACGACTGGAAGGCTCAAGGTCTGGCCATGGGGACACCGTTCAGCCTGGCGCACAGCTTCTTCCAGACCGGGCCGTTCCGTCCGGCCAATCGGGAGCCGCGGGTGCCGGGGCTGTTCTTCGCCGGCAGCGGCACCACGCCCGGGGTGGGCGTGCCGATGGTGCTGATCAGCGGCGAGTTGGCCGCCAGCCGCGTCCGCGACTATCTGGGGGCTGACCGATGAGCATCAATCTGGCTGCTGGCTACGCCGAATGCGCCCGACTCACCCGCGAGTACGGCACCACCTACTACTGGGGTGCGCTGCTGCTGCCCCGGGAGCGGCGCCGGCACGTGTACGCGATCTATGCGCTGTGCCGGCTGGCCGACGACATCGTCGATGCCGCCGGCGCCACCACAGACCACGTCGCGGTCACCGAAGCCGCACTGGACGGCTTTGAGGCGCGGTTCCACGACGCGCTGGCCGGACGTCCGGACGACGACACCATGGCCGCGATCGCCGCCAGCGTGACCGAATGCGGCATCGACACCGAGTGCTTCGACCGCTTCTTCGGCGCCATGCGAATGGATCTGAGCGTCGACCACTACGACACCATGGCCGACCTGTTCGGCTACATGGAGGGGTCGGCCGCAGTGATCGGGGAGATGATGCTGCCGGTGCTGCAGCCGCTCACTCCGGCTGCCAAAGAGCCGGCCCGCGCGCTGGGCTTCGCCTTCCAGCTGACCAACTTCCTGCGCGACGTCGGCGAGGATCTCGACCGCGGTCGGGTCTATCTGCCCCGCGACGTGCTGGCCGGTGCCGGCGCCGACCCGTGGCAGCGCACGGTGGACGACCCGTGGCGAGCCGCGATGCGGTCCCTGATCGCTGCCAACCGCGAGCTGTACGACACCGCCCGGACCGGGGTGGCGATGCTGCCGCCGGCTTCGGCCCGCTGCGTGGCCACCGCCTTGGCGCTGTACTCGCAGATCCTGGAGCGGATCGAAGCCCGCGACTACGACGTGTTCAGCGGACGGGCCCGCGTCCCGACGTGGCGCAAGGCGCTGACCGCGGTGGCCGTGCTGGTCGGTGGAGCAAAGGTCGTGGTCCGGCCGACGCCTGCGGCCGTCGCCCTGCGTCCCGGACGAGTGGAGGCGTGATGGCCTACGAGTACCTGATCGTGTTGGCCGCCTGCGTGGTGGTCACCCTGCCGCTGGAGTTCATCCTCGGAGCCCGGGTGTACCGGCGTCCGGCACGGCTGGCGGCGGTGGTGCTGCCGGTTGCCGCGGTGTTCTACGTCTGGGATCTGGTCGCCATCGCCCGCGGCCATTGGTGGTTCAATCCGGCCCGGACCAGCGGCGTCGTCCTTCCCGGCGGCGTCCCGCTGGAGGAGGCGCTGTTCTTCCTGGTGATCCCGCTGTGTGGGCTGCTCACCTACGAGGCCGTCGGCTCGGTCCTTGCGCGGCGACGGAGCTGGCGCACCGAGGTTGCAGATCCGGCCGCCGAGCCGGGCACGCCGTTGGCTGAGCCCCCCCGCCCGCTGGCTGAGCTTGTCGAAGCCGATGAGCCCGTCGAAGCGCGCGCACGGGAGGCCCGCGATGCTTGAGTACACCCTGGCCACCGCGGTCGCGGTCGTGGTGGTGGTCGCTGCCGAACTCCTCTGGGCCCGCACCGGCGTCTTCGCCACCGCCAAGTTCTGGCTGGCTACGGCGATCGTCTGGTTCTTTCAGGTCTGGGTGGACGGCTGGCTGACTCGCTTGCCGGACGCGATCGTCAACTACGCGCCCAGCCAGTTCCTGGGGATCCGGTTCCCCTTCGACATTCCGATCGAAGACTTCGGCTTCGGCTTCGCCCTGGTCACCGCGGTGATCGTCGGCTGGGAGCTGGCCTCACGAAGGGAGCAGCAGCAGTGAGCACCTGGCGTCCCGGACGTGACCGCAACGCCGTCCGTCACCCGGGGACGGTTCCATTACCGTCCAGCCTTGTCAGCGCGCCGACCCCGGGGACGGTTCCATTACCGTCCACTCCGGCAGGGGGGTCGGCGCCCCGCGCTGAGGCACCGAAGGTGATCGTGGTCGGTGGCGGCATCGCCGGCCTGGCCGCGGCCTGCGGGCTGGCCGAGCGCGGCGTCGTCGTCGAGGTGATCGAGGCTGAGCCGTCGCTGGGTGGACGGCTCCGCGCCTGGCCGTCCGGGCCCGGCAGCCGGACCACGATGAGCCGCGGCTTCCATGCGTTCTTCCGGCAGTACTACAACCTGCGCGCCCTGCTGCGCCGAGCCGATCCGTCGCTGTCTCGGCTGAAGCCGGTGGCCGACTACCCGCTGGAACTGGCTCCGTCCGGGTCGTCCGAGCCAGTGCGCGACTCGTTCGCCAAGATTCCGCGGACGCCACCGTGGAATCTGGTCGGCTTCGTGGCGCAGAGCCCGTCCTTCGGGCTCGCCGACCTGACCAAGGTGGACGTCGGCCGCGCTCTGGATCTGCTCCGGGTGCGGTTCCCGGATACCTACACCGAGTTGGATGGGGTGAGCGCCGCCGAGTTCCTGGATCGGCTGAGGTTCCCCGAACAGGCTCGTCACCTGGCGCTGGAGGTCTTCGCGCGCAGCTTCTTCGCCGACCCGAACGAGTTCTCGGCCGGTGAACTGGTGGCCATGTTCCACACCTACTTCGTCGGCTCGGCCGAGGGGCTGCTCTTCGACGTCCCCACCGACGACTACCAGAGCGCGTTGTGGGGCCCGCTCCAGGATTACCTGGCCCGGGAAGGGGTGACGTTCCGGCTCGGCACCCGGGTGCAGACGATCGGCGACGGTGCGTCCGGGCTGAGGGTGAGCACCGACGCCGGCGAGGTGGATGCCGATGCGGTTGTCCTGGCCCTGGACACCCGCAGCCTGCAGCAGGTCGTGGCGGCCAGTCCAGGGATCGGCGATCCGGGGTGGCGGGAACGGATCGCTGCGCTGCGAGTGGCCCCGCCGTTCGGCGTCGGACGGCGCTGGCTGGCCGGCCGGTTCCCCCAGATCGAGCCCTTCTTGGGCACCAGCGGCTACGGGCCGCTGGACAACCTCAGCCGAGTGGACGCGCTGGAGGCCGGCGCCGCGAAATGGGCGGCCCGCACCGGCGGCACCGTCGTCGAGGTGCACGGCTACGCGCTGGCTGACACCTCCGAGGCCGCCCGGGAGGAGTTGTGGCGCCAGGCGGCGCGACTGCACCCTGAGCTGGCCACCGCGCCGGTGCTGGCCGAAGAATGGCTGGTTCGCGACGACTGCCCGCTGGTCGACACCAGCCCGTGGCGGAATCGTCCGACCGTGGTCACGCCGGATCCCCGAGTGATGCTGGCCGGCGATCTGGTCCGCTGCGACTGGCCGATCGCCTTGATGGAGCGGGCCGCCACCACCGGCTGGCAGGCCGCCAACGCGCTCCTTGCACGGTTCGGACGTCCGGGGCACGAGTTGTGGTCGCCGCCGCTGGGCGGGCTGTTGGCCGGGTCGTCGCGGTGAGCCCGGCGGACGCGTCCGTCCGGCGGGCCGTGGTGGCCGATGAGGTCGACGTCCCCCGGGTGGCCAAGGAGGGCGGCATCTGGCGGATCCGATCGCTGTCGGCGGCCCGGCAGCTGCTGCGGGCGCGTGGCCAGACCACCCAGGCCGGCTTCACCGCCGAAAGCATCCCGAAGGGCCACTTCCGGCACCACCCGATCCTGATCTCCGACGGCCCGCTGCACGACGAGCAGCGCCGCAAGGTCGGACGCTTCTTCGCCCCCGACGTGGTCTCCCAGCAGTATCTGAGCGCGATGGAGGAGTGCGCCGACCGGCTGCTGGCCGAGGCCACGGCGTCCGGGCGGGTGCAACTGGACGAGCTCGCGCTGCACTATGCCGTCGAGGTGACCGCCGGGGTGGTCGGGCTCACCCACGCCCCGGTGCCGGCGATGTCGCGCCGACTCGTCCGGTTCTTCAACCAGCCGCCGCTGGATCGCTCCCGGCCTGATCTCGGGCGCACTCCGCGGCAATGGGCTCAGGCCGCCTGGAACGGGCTGGTGCCGATCATCGCCTTCTATGCCGCCGACGTCCGTCCGGCGATCCGGGCCCGGCGCCGACAGCCGGCCGACGACGTGATCAGCCACCTGATCGAGCAGGGCTACTCCCAGGCCGACATCCTGGTCGAGTGTGTCACCTACGGCACCGCCGGCATGGTCACGACAAGGGAGTTCATCGCCATGGCCGGTTGGCACCTGCTGACCAACCCGGCCTTGGCCGATCGCTACCAGGTGGCGGGGATCGACGAGCGACTGGCGATCCTGCACGAACTGATCCGCCTCGAGCCGGTGGTCGGTCACCTGTATCGGCGCACCCAGACCGAGGTGTCGGTCCGCGATGGCGATCAGGAGTGGACGATCCCAGCCGGCGAACTGGTCGATGTCTGCGTCCGGCAGGCCAATGCCGACCCCGAAGCCGTCGGCCCGGACCCACTGGCCGCCTGCCCCGGCCGCGAGCTTCCCACCGGGGTGAACCCGACCGGGCTCAGCTTCGGCGACGGCAGTCATCGCTGTCCGGGCCAGCCGCTGGCCATGTATGAGACCGACGTCCTGCTGACCCGGCTGCTGCGGCTGCGTCCACGACTGTTGAGCGAGCCGACGATTACCTGGGATCACCTGATCGAGGGCTACCAGCTCCGCGGCATCGAGGTCGTAACCACGCACTGAAGCCGGGTAGTGGCGAGCGAGCGCCGCACCCTGGGTGAGCCCCTTTGGCGCCCACCGCACTCAAGCGAAGGAGTGCTTCGAGAATCGGCTCGCCGCCGGGTGCGCTCCGCTTATCCTTACCTCACCAGTTGCCGATGGGGTTCGGAAAGGACGGGGCGTCGTGAGCGGCCTCGATGGAATAGCGAAGGTGGGCTCCGGTGCGCCGGTGACGTGCGTGCGCTGCAGTCACCAGTTCCAGCGGACGTCCTCATGCCCGCGGTGTGGCACGCCGGTCGTTCCCGCCGTCGCCTATCCACCCACGCCGCCGGTCACTGACAAGACCTCCCTTCATCGGGTGACCCAGCCCGAAGCGCCCTCGCCGGTGAGTGCGGTGATGCGATCGGCCGGTCCCGCCGGGCCGGCAGCGCTGTCGCCCGCAGTCCCGCTGCCTCCCGCAGTCCCGCTGCCTCCCGCCCAGCCAGCCGTCAGCGTGCCACCTGTTCCGGCTCCGCCCGCTCCGCCGCTTGCGGTGAACGCCGCGCAGCGGCCGGCCGCTGACCCCTACGCCGTGCCGGCGCCGACCCCGGCGCCGACCCCGGCAGTGGCCACCAAATCCGGGCTCGGCACGTTCGACAAGATCCACAACGGCCTCTACATGGTCAAGTGCGTCATCGTCGGGGGCGTGGCGACCTTCGGCGGCGTGATTGGCATTGCGGCGGGTGGCAAGACGCTGTTCGCCGGCCTGATCGCGCTGGCCTACGGCGTCTGGATTCTTTCCGGGTTGGTAACCGGTGGATGGCGACTGTTCATCTACTGAGTTCGCTGTAGGCGCGCCGAGCGGCGTTGCCGGCGCCCGGTTCTGGGAGCGCTATGCCCGGGTCTATGACCGGATCTGGGATTCGCCGCTCACCGATGCCGTCAACCGGCGGCTGTGGACGAACCTGCCTGCCGCCGGACAGGCCGTCGATCTCGGTTGCGGGACCGGCTTGAGTTCCGGGCCGCTGCGGCGACTCGGCTGGTCGGTGACCGGCATCGATCAGAGTCCGGCGATGCTCGATCAGGCCGTCGAGCACGGCCGGATCACCACTGCCCTGTGCCGAGATGCGGCGACCACCGGGCTGCCATCGGGTCGCGCGGACCTGGTCCTGGTCAGCAACCTGCTGCATCTGGCCGCTGAGCCGGTCGCGGTGCTCGACGAGGCATGGCGATTGTTGGCTCCCGCCGGCCTGCTCGCCGTGGTCTGGCCGGCTTCCGGCGCCACTCTGGGAACGGCCCTGCGGGCGGATCTGCGTGCTGGGCGGGCGTTCGGCCCCAGCCTGGCCGCTGCCTTCGACCGACTAGGTGTGGGTCTGGCCGGGGCGCGGGTGGGTGCCCGAGCCCACTCCGGCGCTGCGGTCGCCGACGTTGTGGACGCCTGGGCTGCGGCGAGGGGAGCCGTCACCCTTCACGCCGGCTCGGTCTTTGACGTCGAGTGCTACCTGGTGGTCACCAAGCCGGGCAACCCCGCGCCTGATTGGGTGGCGTAAGGCGCCGACGAAGTGAGGGCGTTCTGCGACCGTGGACGGAAATGGAACCGTCCCCGCTTACCCGCCGTGGACGGTAATGGAACCGTCCCCGCTTACCCGCCGTGGACGGAAATGGAACCGTCCCCTTCTGTCCCGGAGGAGCTCAGCGGGGCGAAGCGGACGAGGCGGACGAGCTGGAGCAGAAGCTGCCGGACAGCTTCACGTCGGTCCCCTTCACCGAGGGGGTGGCCCACATTCGCAGCGGGCCGTAGGTGCCGGTGCCGCTGAAGGTGGCGGTGATGGTCCGCGATTGGCCGGGCTTCAGGTCGATCGTGTACGAGGCCACCGGACGATGCAGGTCCACGATCACGCCCTTGCGCAGCTTTGCGGTTCCGCTCGGTAAGTCGGCGCCGTCCAGCGTGGTGCCGCGGGGGCCGTAGATGAACACCTCGGTGCGGAACTTGGTGGCACCCCAGCGTCCGGTACTCACGTAGTCCGGCAAGGCTTTGGCGGTGGCCTGGTCGAGGTCGAGCTTCAGCGTGGTCGACATGGCGAACTCGGTGCGTCCGGACGCGGCGCAGCGGGCCACCACGGCGACCGACGGCTTCATGTAGTAGTCGATCTTGGTGCCGTTCGAGGCCTCCCGCAGCATCACAGCCACGGCCGTCTGCTGCGTGTTTCGGGTGGGTAGCACCCCGCCGATCCGCGACTTGGCCAGCGTGGTCTGCAGCGCCGGATCGGCGCTCCAGAACAGCAGGTTGCCGCCGCGCACCCCGGTCTGGACGGCAGTGAGCATCTGCGCCGGGTCGAACTCGCCGCGAGCCACCGTGGTGAAGATCGCCGAGGCGACCTGCTTGAAGTACTGATCGCCGTAGTCAGGATCGTTTCGGGCGTAGACGTCACTGAGCAGCTTCTTCACGGCGTTACCCGAGGTGACCGTCTCGCCGTCCCCGATGGTGACCCCACCGGTCGCTTTCAGCACCTGGGCCAGCGCGATCGGGTCGATCGACAGCACCCCGTCGATCGTGTCGTTGTGGACGTCCCGCTGCCAGAACGCCGCCATCAGTTGCGCCGCCGTCGGAAAGTCCGGACGGCTGGGGGTGGCGTTGATCCGGCGCAGGATCACGTCGTGGTACAGCCGCACCACGTTCTCCGGGACGTCCACCGGCACTGCCAGATTGCGGTAGTCGCCGCTGTCGGCCTGGCCCTTCAGGGTGATCCGGCCGGCGTCGACGCCGACCAGGGTCTGCGCGGCCGCGCTGCCGCCGAGGCCCACCCATTCGGCATTGTTCTGGGCCACCACCAGGTAATTCTTCGGGCCGTCCGCGCCCAGCAGCTCGGGGCCGAACCGCACCCCGGTCCGGGCCAGCGAAAGCACCGGTGCCAGCTGGTCGATCGCCGAACGGACCGGCGGCAGCAGTGCGTCCGAGCGCTTCACGGCGGCCACCTCGGTCTGCAGCTGGCTCACTCGCGGCGCGGCCGAGGTCAGGATCGGCACCAGCTTCACCAGAGCCGGCTGGCCGTCGTGGCTGGCGAAAGCGGCCAAGGCCGGACGTGCCAGCTGACCGCTCAGCACGTCCAGGCTTTCGGCGCCGAGTCGGACGGCGCGCAGATTGTCACCCAGCCACGGCGTCACTTCCGCGGCCCGCCACACCGGGTCGGACGCCGCGGCGACCGCGGCCTGGGAGTGGGTGGCGATGGTGTCGATGGCGGCGGAGCCGCCGCCGGACTGGACACTGCTCAGCGCCGACTGGGCGGCTTCCAGTTCGGACTTCACGATCAGCACCCGACTGCCCAGCCAACCGATCACGCCGACCAGCACCACCACGAGGGCCAGCACGATCCACGGCCAGCGTCGCCGGCGCCGCTGCACCCGGCGCGGCGTGCTCGCGCGCGGAGACTCCGCCTGCTCGGACGGGTCCTCGGGGCGCTGTGCGGACATGGGGCAAGGCTACCGGCGCGACACAGCCGCGCTCAGCGGGTGCGTCCCCGGCGCTTCCAGCGGAACCGTGAGCCGGGGACGACCTGCAACACGGCTTTGCCGTCCTCGTCGGCGTCCAGGCTGAGCCGGGCCAGCCGATCCCGGACGGTCTCGCCGGCCAGCCAGTGCCCGTCCTGACCCGTCGGACGCCGCAGCCACCGCTCGGCCACCTCGATCCCGGACTGGAACCGCAGCCGCAGCAGGTACTGGCCGGCGTCCAGCTTCGGCCAGCCGATCACCACCTCGCCGAGGCTTTCGGTTCCGTCGACGCCGACCCAGTGCACCGGCGCGGTGAAGGCCACGTCATTGCCGGTGATCCCGAGCAGAGTGGTCTGGTCTAGGGCCTGACCCGGCTGGACGGCGCCGCGCATCCGCAGCCGGACGGCCAGACTCACCCCGTTCGGCCCAGCGGCGAGTTCGGTGGCCAGCGCCCGGGTGGCACTCAGCCGGATCAGCTCCTGATACCGCTCGTCGGTGGGCAGATCGAGGTAGAGGTGCCCACCACGCAGCGCGATCCGGCTGCTCAGCTCCGGCAGCTGAGTGAACGAGTCGTAGTCGTCGGTGAACATGGTCAGGTAGCCGGCCCGTTCGGACGGATCCCGAGTGGCCTCGATGATCACCGCCGGATCGAGGCTGGCGATCACCGGCCGGGCCCGCTCATAGAACTCGGGCAGCTGCTCGGCCGCCAGCACCCGCGGCGCCCGCCAGCTGAAGCCCTGGAAGCTGCGCGCGATGAACGCCTGCAGCAGCCGCTCCCGACTCGGCGACAAGGACGGACGCAGCTCGTTGAGCTCTTCGATCACCTGCAGATGGTCGAAGTAGTTGGCCAGCCGGGTGTAGTGGGAGTCCATCACCGAATCGCCTTCGGCGCGTTTGCGGTAGCGATGGACGACCTCGCCGACCAGCGCGAACGTCGGCGCGGCCAGCATGGCCGGCACATTCACCACCGTGTCTTGATGGTGGATCCCTTCGGCGAAGCGCAGCCCCAGCGAGCGCAGCCACGAGGTCCGGTACAGCTTGTTGCAGGTGCGCGCATCGTGGACCAGCAGCGGGACGTCCTCAATGGCCACCGGCTGGCTGCGTCCGGGCCGGAAGTAGTCCGACCACAGCCAGCTGCGCGGCTCGGGGAACTGCTCGGTGGCCCCGACCGCCAGATCCAGCTCACCGCTCAGCAGCGGAGCCCGCAGGTGCTCGATGGCGCCGGGGGCCAGTTCGTCGTCGCCGTCGAGGAACAGCACGAACTCGGTTTCGACAAGGTCGAGGCCGTGATTGCGGGCGGCACCGGCACCGGGGCCGGCGTTGTCCTGGTGGATCACCGTGATCTGCGGCGAGCGGGTGGCATAGCCGTCGGCGATGGCGCCGGTGTGGTCGGAGCTGCCGTCATCGATGACCAGCACCCGGCAGTCCGGCCAGCAGCTTTGGGTGAGCACCGAATCCAGGCAGGGCGCCAGGTAGCGCCCGACGTTGCAGGCCGGGACGACGACGGTGACGTCTGTGGGGGTGGTCACTGTCCAACAATGGCGAACCGGAGCGACCGCCACAAGCCGATTTCGCCGGTGCAGACGCCGGATCGTGGATCGGCTCGGCCGCTAAGGTGAGCGATGTGACTGCCGACGCGGTGCCGAACCGTCTGGTCGTGCTGGCCGCCTACGATCCCGATGGTGAGCTGGCCCCGCAGTTGCGGCAGCAGATCATGGCCTGGCAAGGACAGACGTCGCGACTGATGGTGGTCTCGGCCGGCCAGCTGCAGCCGTCGGCCCGGCAGTGGATCAGCGAGCGGGCCGAACTCATCGAGCGCGACAACGTCGGCTATGACTTCCTCAGCTATCGGGTCGGCCTGAACGTGGCCGGTGACCTGGGTCGCTACGACGAGGTGGTGCTGTGCAACGACAGCGTGATCGGGCCACTGCGTCCCTACTCCCGGATCTTCGCCGAGATGGCCGAGCGGCCGGTCGACTTCTGGGGGATCACCGCCAGCCAGCGGATCGAGCCGCACCTGCAGAGCTACTTCCTGGTGTTCCGGCCCTGGGTGGTGAGCGCGCCGTCGTTCCGCCGGTTCTGGGCAGCGCTGACGCCGATCTCGGAGCGCCGCGAAGTGATCCGCCGCTACGAGATCGGGCTGAGTGTGACTCTGCGTGCAGCCGGTTTTCGGATGGGCAGCTACTTCCAGCCGACCGTGGCCGAGCAGCGCCGGGCCCGGATCCGGACGGCCTGGTGGATCTCCCGACGCTCCGACGCCCCGCGCCGGCTCCGGGAGCTGATCGCCCGTAGCCGAGAGCCGTGGAACCCGACCTACGCACTGGCCGATGCGGCTTGGACGGACGGGCGGCTGCCGGTGGTGAAGTTGGACACGCTACGACTCGACCCCTACGGCCTGGACGCGGCCCGGCTGCTGCGCAGCGGAGGCCGGCGATTCCCGGAAGCGTTCGCCGAGGTGCCCGCCTATCTGGCACGCACCGCCGCGCACTATCCGCCTCGGCCGGACGAGCGGCTGCGGCGGCCGCGTCGGCTGCTGGCTCCCGTCCAACCCCTGGTGAGGTACCGATGACCGGATTGTTCCGCCGCGCGGTTGGCCGGCTCACCCGTCCGCGTCCGAAAGGCCCCGGCCAGACCGCGGCTGGGTCGGCACGGCTGATCCCGGGCAGCGCGGCCACCCTCCCGGAGCGGCCGCTGGTCAGCGTGGCGGTCCTCTGGTCCGACGGTGCCAGCGCCCGGCAGCGGGTGGAGTCGGTGCTGGCTCAGAGCTATCCGGAGCTGGAGGTGCTCGTGGTGGCCGCCGATCCGGACGCCCCGTCCGTGGTCGAGGGGCTGCGGCACTTCGACCCGCGAGTGCGGCTGGTCGGCCACGCCGACCAGGCTGGGGACGCCCTGGCGCTGGTGCTGGCGCACGCTCGTCCCGGGTTGATCGGCTTCGCCGAGGAGCTCTGGCCGGTCGGTCGGCTGGCCACCCAACTGGCCGGGCTCCGCAGCGCCGGCGGGTCGGGCTGGGTCGGGGACAGCCTTGGCCAGACGCTGCTGCCCGTGGCGCTCGGTCAGGAGCTGGGCGTCGACCTCGATCTCGGCGTCGGTGCGGTGGCCGACTTCCTCACCCGGCTGCCCGGGGCCGACGACCGGGCCCTGGCCGCGCTGCCGCCCGGTGCCCGAGCCCGGATCCTGGCCCGGCGCGAGTTGCGCTGGGATCAGCCCACGGCAGCGGTGCCTGGACGGGTCAGCCTGATCGTCCCGGTGCGCAGCGATCTGGCCGGGGCGCGCGACCTGATCGGCCGATTGGACGAGCTGCCCGAGGCGGAGCTGGTGGTCGTCGGCCTGGCCGGCGACAAGGATGCCGCCGAACTGACCGCTTTCGCTGCGGATCGTCGGGTGCGGGTGGTTCGTAGTGCTGCCGATAGCTGGGCGCTGCTGGCCGACCTGGGCGCGCAGGCCAGCACCGGTGAGGTGTTGGTCTTCGTCGGACCCGGTGCGGTGATGACCACGGCAGCGGTGCCGGCGCTCACCGACGCCCTGAGCGACCCCTCGGTGGCCGTGGCTCAGCCGCTGAATCAGCGGCTGCATCTGACGGTGGCTAGCGCAGGTGCCTACTTCGCGCCCGGCCAGGTGGTGCCGGTCGAGCTGCTGGCCGGCCATCCGCTGCCCGACGCCGAGCGGCTCGGCGATCACCGCCTGCCGGCCGCCTACTCGGCGGTGGTGGCGCTGCGGCGTGGCGACTTCTGGAGTCTGCGTGGCTTCGACCCGGCCTTCGGGAACTCCTTGGCCGAGGTCGACCTGAGCCTGCGGGCCGTCCGGGCCGGGCTGGGTGGCGTCCGGCTGGTGAACGCGGCCCGGATCACGGCCCGGTCCCGGGCCAAGGCCGGTTTCGGCCACGACCTGGCCGCCTCGGCCGCGCTGCTGCGGCAGCGCTGGACGAACCCGCCGGCCGGGTCGGCGGACGTGCTGGCCGACGCGGGTTTCGCGGTGGCCGGCCACGATCCGCGTCCACTGACCGGTTCGGCGATCGAGCCACAGTTCGTGGCCGCGCCGCGACTGGTGCCGACTCGCTCGCTGGACGGGCCGCTGCCGAGCTTCCGGTGGGCGATCGACATCGCCGCCACCGCCACCTGGTGGGGTGAGCGCTGGGGCGATCGCTACTTCGCGGCCTCGCTGGCCGCCGCGCTGCGCCGACTCGGTCAGCAGGTTGCCATCGACCATCGCGAGGTGCGCGACCGGGAGACCCGGGCTCTGGACGATGTGGTCCTGGTGCTGCGCGGGGTCGACCAGGTGCGTCCGCAGCCGGGGCCGATCAATCTGCTGTGGGTGATCTCGCACCCCGACGAGGTGACGGCGGCCGAGGTGTCCGGCTACGACCGGGTGTTCGCCGCCGGCCGGCGCTGGGCTGAGGAGCGATCCGCCGAGTGGGGGCTGCCGATCCGTCCGCTGCTCCAGTGCACCGACGCCGAGTTGTTCCACCCCGGACGCGCCGAGCGGGAGGGCGGGCAGGTGCTGTTCGTCGGCAATACCCGGGACGGGGCCAGTCGCCCGGTGGTCGATGATGCGCTGGCCGCCGGCGTCCCGCTGAGCCTGTACGGCACCGGCTGGGAGCACACGGCTGCCGCCGGTCACCGGGTCGCCGAGCTGGTGCCGAATGCCGAACTTGGCCGGCTCTATGCCGAGGCCGGCGTGGTCTTGAGTGACCATTCGGCAGCCATGAAGGCGGCCGGCTTCCCGGCGAACCGACTCTTCGACGCGGTGGCCTGCGGTGCCCGAGTGCTCTGCGACCAGGTGGAAGACGTCGAGGAGCTGTTCGCGGGCAGCGTGGCCTGCTACGCCGACTCCGACGAGTTCGCCCGGCTGCTGGCCGACCCGGACGCGCACTGGCCCGATCGCGAGCAGCGGCTGGCCACCGCCCAGCGGGTGCGTGCCGAGCACAGTTTCGACCGACGCGCCGAGCAACTGCTGGCCGCGGCCATCGAGGTGTATCGCCAGCGGGATAGCGGTCTTCAGGGGCGCTAAGGCTGTGGTCTCCGACCGGGCCGTTTCGTTGGCTGAGCGGCTCCCCGTTGGCTGAGCTTGTCGAAGCCAGCCCGCGAAGCGGACGTTCAGGGGCGGGTCGTCAGTGCCGCAGCCAACCCCGGAGCCGGCGATAGTTGCGCCCGGCGAACCGGCGCAGTCGACGCAGTGGATGGGGTGAAGCCGGCGGCGGCTTCGGCGCGTCCTTCGGCTTGGGTGCGGGCTGGACTCCTCGCGCCCGGCGAGTGTCCTCGCGGGCAAGCTGCAGGATCCGGAAGAACGCTTGGGCATCCGGCTCCAGATCGAGGCTGCCCAACGCGTCCCCGACCTCGGGTTCCAGGCGGACGAAATGCTCGTGTGCCTGCTTGTAGGCCTTGAACGCGGTGGCGCCGACCCCGGGGCCAGTGTCGGCGTCGAAGCTGTGCCCCTGGGTGGCTCGCAGCATCTCGACGAAGCTGAGGTAGTAGCCGCGGGCCGCCGCCGCGCGGCCGCTGGCGGTGATCAGCGATCCGGGCCGCAGCCGTCGGGTGTACAGCGGGACGGGCCGATGCCCGGCTCGCTGCGCTGCCAGCAGCAGCTCGAAGGTGAACAGGTTGTCCTCGCGCGGCAGGCCGGGGCGGAAACTCAGCCCGTTGCGCCGCAAGAAATCGCGCTGGATCAAGTACAGACAGGCCTGCACTCGGTACTCACCGGCCGCCTTCAGCCGCGTCATCAGCTCCGCGCCGGTGCTGACCTCGAGGTACTCGCGAGTGCGGTGGTAGTAGCGGTCGTGGTAGCGAGTCAGTGTGCGTGCGTCCACGCCGGGCTCGGCGAGGACGTCGGCGTCGAACATCAGCAGCTCGGCCCGGCTGGCATCGGCCGCGGCGACGAGGCCGGCCAGGGCGTCCAGCCCCCAGAAGTCGTCGCTGTCCAGGAAGCACACGTAGCGTCCGGTGGCCGCGGCCAGACCGCGATTGCGCGCCGCAGACAGCCCGCCATTGTCTTGACTGATTACCCGAATCCGGGGGTCAGCGACTGCCGCCCGTGCCAGCAGCTCAGCGGACGCGTCGGTGGAGCCGTCGTCGACGCAGATCACTTCGAGCCGGACGCCGCTTTGCCGCCGCACTCCGGCCAGGCACTCGCCCAGCCAGGCGGCGGTGTTGTGCACGGGGATGATCACCGATACGTCCGGGGTCTCATCGGTTGCGGAAGCGGACTCTGCGGTAGCGTTGGCCGGTGGTGTCGGCTCGGGTCGCGGCACCGGCTGGGCGGCCACCGATCGCGCGGCTGCCCTGGCCTCGGCCCGCGCTGCTCGCACCTTCCGGTCGAGGCGCGCGGCCCGGTCGAAGAGGTATTGCTCCTTGTCGCAGGCCAGATATTCGGCCAGCCGACGGAACAGGCCGGCCGAGACGAAGCCGGACGGTTCGCGTCCCAGCACTCCTAATTCGGCTAGCAGCCCGCCGCGCAGCGCAGTGTCGATCTGACAGAAGGCCGTCCAACTCGGTGCCCGATCCAGGGCCGACAGGCAGACCTCGACGGCTTCGTTGGCCAGAGCACCGCCGAAGCGGTCGTCCAGCCCGCTGGCGTTCAGCCAACCCTTGAGCGCCCGCAGCGCCTCGGCGAAGTCCAGCGGAGAACGATCGGCGCTGCCTTGGAGGCTGCCGGTATTGCCGACCCGGTAGTCGATCAGCGGACGAGCGACGTAGCTGATTCGCTCTGCGCAGGCCAGCGCGGCGAAGCTGAAGAACAGATCATTGGAGCGGGGCAGCTCCTGGAATCGCAACCCGTGGGACTGGATCAGTTCGGCGCGGAACAGCTTGTTCCAGGCGACCGGGCCGAAGGCGTAGAACAGGGCGTCACCGGCGGCGTCCGGGGTGAACGGGGTGCGGGCCGGCACGTGGTCGGTGCGCAGCCCCCAGTCCATGGTGACCGGCTCGGCGCCGTATTCGTCGAACACCCGGAACCGGTTCACCACGACGTCGGCGTTGTCGGCGATCGCTTTGCCGTACAGCTTGGTCAGCAGCAGCGGTGAGAATCGGTCGTCGGCGTCCAGGAAGGCGAGGAAATCGCCCCGGGCGATCTCGAGCCCGGCATTGCGGGCGGCGCCGGCGCTGCCGATGGCCGGGCCGGCGATCACCCTCACTCGGGGGTCGGCTGCGGCGAACTCGGCGATGATCGCGGGGCTGGCATCGGTGGAGCCGTCGTCCACGATGATGATGTCGAGATCGGTCAGGTTCTGCTGGCTGATGCCAGTGAGGGCTTCGCGCAGGTGCGTCTCGGCATTGCGCACGGGGACGATCACCGACACCGCGGTCATGGGTTCTCCTGCCTCGTCCGAACCTGCTGGTCCCTATCCTGCCGGGTCCGTGGCCGACCCGCATCGCCGGGCAACGTGGCGAACTGCCGACTTCTGCTGGGTGCCCGATCCGCTCACGGGTCGGACGTGCCCAGAGCGCGATTGGTAGGCTCCTGTCACCCGAATGGGGAGCGGGTGCGAACGAGACGACGACTGGCGGGAGTTTTCTAGTGCGCAAGACCCGATTGCTGGCGATCGGCCTCGTGGGGGTACTGGTCCCGCTGGCACTGGCCACCGGCGGGCTGACGCCGCTGGCCGAGGCGGCGGTTCCCGCAGCGGCAACGCCTGTCGTTTCGGGATTGGTGCTACCGGCAGAGCTGACTCCCTACGCTGGCACCCTCGACCTCAATCCCGTGGCCAATGCCCGAAGCGGCTCGATCACCGCCGCCTTCACTGGAGCCGCCAGGGTGAAGAACCGTCCGGTGTACCTCTACCAGAGCACGGACGCCGGGCTGACCTGGGTGCGCGTCGGCTCGAAGGTGAAGCTGAGTTCGTCCGGCAAGGCCGTATTCAAGGTCACCCCGGATGCGAGGTACTCCTACAAAGCGGTTGCAGGCACGTACACCTACAAGGTGAAGGGCAAGAAGCGGACGGCGCCACTCGCCGAGACGTCGCCCGCAACCCTGGCTGGGCAGTGGACGGTCAACCCTGACTTCAGCGACGAGTTCAACTCTGGTGCGCTCGATCCGAGCAAGTGGAAGCCAACCCTTGAGGACGAGTACCGGGCGGGGAATCGCTGGTGCTCGGTCCCCAAGGACGCCAACGTCACGGTCTCTGACGGCAAGGTCGTGCTCACTATGCGTCGGGCCGATGACACGACCAAGAGCTGGGTGACCGCTGCAGCCCGGGGCCTGCAGAAGGCGGCAAGCAAGAAGGTCGTCGGCTGCCCGAATGGCGTCTACACCAACGCCCGGCTCAGCAATGAGTTCACGGGAAGGACGATCAAGACCGGAATCGTCGCCGCGGAGATGACCTTCCCGATCTACCAGGGCGGCCACGGAGGCATCTGGCTGCGCACCGCCAACAACTCCTCGGGTCGCTTCGACGAGATCGACATCGTGGAGGCTTTTGGCTGGAAGAAGGGGATCCAGTCGGTGCTGCACTGGGGCACCACCTGCTCCTCGACCGACGACCGCAAGTGTGAGACCACCGAGTCGAAGAAGTGGGTTGCGAAGAAGACCGTCGGGAAGTCCAGTTGGTGGGGCAAGTCGCACGTGTTCTCGGTAGAGTTCACCGGCACCCAGGTGATCTACCGAATCGACGGCGTGGTCACCCGGACCGACAAGCGCGCCATGCCGGATGCGGAGTACTCGCTGGTAATGAGCATGCTCAGCTCCGACTACGAACTGGGACGACTGACCAAGCCCGTCAGCGGAAACAAGAAGAAGGCAAAGCTGCCGATGTCGACGACGGTAAACTGGGTGCGGACCTGGACCCAGGCCTGATCGCGATGAATCAGCTGCGGCACCGAGCACTCGCCGGTGTGCTTGCGATAGGGCTAGGTGCCAGCCTTCTGGTCGGCTGCGCGGTGACGCCGCCGGTTCCGCCGTCGGTGAGCCCGAGCGTGACCACCACCTCCGCGAGCCCGTCCGCGCCGTCGCAGACCCCGACCCCCAGCGCGCCGCTGGGGAAGGTGGCCACTGATCCGTTGGCCACCATGGAGGTCAGTCCGGTGTCCTACGACGGCACCTCGGTGGTGGTCGCCCAGTTCGGTGACGTGATCGAGGGCCGTCCGGTGTCGCTGCAGAGCAAGACCGACAGTGGCTGGACCGAGGTTGCCACCGGCACTTTGGACGACCAGGGTCGGGTCGAGTTCCTGCCGCGGACGGCGGAGACCAGCTACCGGGCCGTGGCCCTGGACTACGACGCCGACGGCCTGGCTTTGGCCGCGGCCGCCACCCCGGCGGCCAGCGCCAAGAATCAGTGGCGGTTGGTCCACTCCGACGGCTTCGACGGCTCGTCCCTGAAGGCGCCGTGGGCGATCCGTTTCCCCGGGCTGTACTACGCCAGCCGCTGGTGCTCGGCGGTGAGCCCCGGCCAGGTCCGTCTGGTCGACGGGAAGCTGCGGCTCGGGGTGGCGAAAGTGAGCGCGGCCACCGCGGCCAAGGCGCGGGCCAATGCGGCCAAGGCCACCAAGGTGTCGGTGGCGAAGGCCTGCCCGCACGGTGTCTACGCCAATGGCATGGTCAGCACCGAGGGTCGCTATGCGATCACCTACGGCACCGTCGCGGTCCGGATGAAGTTCCCCTATCAGCGCGGCATGCACGCCGGCGCCTGGCTGCAGACCGCGGACGGCTCCGACATCGAGATCGACTTCATCGAGTCGTTCGGCTACCAGAGCAAGTGGGGCATCCAGAACATGCTGCACCCCAAGGGCTCCTCCGGTAACCGGCTGGACGTGGGCCACTATCCCGACAATGTGCCCGGCCTGAAGGATCGGGATTGGTGGGATCAGTACCACACGGTGTCGGTGGAGTGGAGCCGGACCGGCTACGTCTTCCGGATCGACGGTGTGGAGACCTTCCGGACGTCCAAGGCGTTGTCGAAGAAGCCGCACTTCCTGGTGCTCAGCCTGCTCAGCTCCGACTACGAGACCGACCGACTCAAGCCCGACCAGCTGCCCGCCCACCTCGACGTCGACTGGATCAAGGTCTGGCAGCCCCGCTGACCCGGGGACGGTTCCATTACCGTCCGCCCTGGTCAGCTCAACTCGGAGGAAAGGGGACGGTTCCATTACCGTCCACCCTGGTCAGCCCAACTCGCGGGGACGGTCTCGGTTCCGTCCCTCGGTACGAAATGGGGACGGTTCCATTTCGTACCACCCCTTGTCAGCGGGCGGTGTTACGAGTTTCGGAACCGTCCCCACGCTCCCAGCGGCTCGGCAGCGGGAAGTACTCCTCGAAGAAGGCGCGCAGCGCGACCTCCTTCGGCCGCCGCTCCGCCGCGCTGTCCTCGCCGGAATCGTTGATGCACAAGGTGCTGATCCGCCGCCGGTTCAGCCACACCGCCAGGACGTCCTGAGGCCGGGCCACCCCCAAGTCGAGGTACTCGTAGCGGATCCGGCCGGTGACCGCCCGTCCGCGAGCGAAGGCGTAGTACTGGTTCAGCGAACTGGGCAGCGAGTAGTCCGAGGGCCGGCGCACGGGTGAGCGCATCACCGAGTCGAAGATCTCCGGATGCTGCGCCTCGAACTCCTCCAACACCGGACGCACTTGCGGCTGCGGGGTGTGCCGCAGCTTGTTGGTGATGGTCCGCCCGAACTCGGCCTCGATCAGGGCGCGATTGTTCTTGGCGGCCGAGGTGACCGCCATGTCGCGCGGGTCGATGGCACTCACATCGAGCAGCGCCAGCGACGTGAAGAACTTGCTGATCCCGTTGCCGTGGAAGAAGTCCTCCGGCTGGACCGGGGCGCCGAACAGCATGTCGTCGTTCAGGTAAAGGTAGTGGTCGGCCAGCCCCGGAATGTGGTGCAGCTGAGACTCGATCGAGTGCGAGTTGTAGACCGGCAGCACCGACGGGTCGGCGTAGATCTCGCGATGATCGACCACCCGCAGCCGCTCATCGCCGACCAGCCAGGACGGAACCTGCTGGTCGGTGACCACCCAGATCCGGTTGACCCAGTTGGCGAACATCTGCACCGAGCGCAGCGAGTAGCGCAGCTCGTCCCGGGGGACGAACCGGGCGTCGATGGCCGCATCGACGCTGGCCTGGGCCATCACCTCTTCGCCGAGCACCTCCGCCCGGCGGCGCAGCCAGACCGGGTCGGTCCCGTCCACCCAGGTGTAGACCAGGTCGACCGGCTCGTTCAGCAGCAGCAGATGCGGCGGACGGGCCGGCAGCCGGAAGTCATTGGCCTGGATCTGTGCCCACAGGCTCGGATCGGCATGGTCGAGGACGCCGTTGCCCAGCGGCGCCCACAGGGTGCCGGCGGCATGCCAGCCGCCGCCGGCCGCCGGGGCCTCGGTGAGCTGCGGACGCCAGAACTCCAGCAGGATGCCCTGCTCACTGTCGAGCAGCTCGACACCGTCCGGGCTGACCAGGTTGCGGGACAGCATCAGCCCGGTGCGTCCGGGGAGGCCGATCCGCGGCCAGGCCAGCGCGGTCGCCCGGCCGACACTGGCGTAGTGCGCGGTGGCCGCCCACCAGCGACGACTCTCCGCGGCCCGGCGCAGCGCGCGGATCGCGGCCCGCGCCTGCCGAGCGTCGATCACGATCCGGGGCGGGTCGAGCAGCCGCTGGTCGAGGATCAGGTGATCGATCTGGGCTCGGGCCAGGATCGCCGACAGAGTGCCGATCAGCTCGGCCCGATAGGCGTGGACGTCCAGCTCGGTGACCACGTCGTGGCGGCGATGCAGCCAGCGCGGCAGCCACCGCCAGCAGAGCCGACGCAGCCGCAGCCGTCCGATCACCGCGGCAGTGCGGACGGCCCGCAGCCGCACCTTCAGCGGCTCGAGCCGGCTCACGATCGGCCCCCTTCGAACTCGCTGGGCACCGGGAAGTAGGACTCGAAGAAGTCGATCAACTCATGGTCGGGCACCGGGGTCTCGCCGCCCACGTCGTTGACGCAGAAGCAGTCGGCGAACCGCGAGGTGAGCAGGGCGGCCAGGTGCTCCCGGGCCAGCGGCGAGTCGAGCGAGATGTAGCGGTACTCCAGCGAGCCGGTGACCGCATTCTGGGTGGCGTAGCCGTAGTAGTGGCCCAGTTCGGAGGGCACCGACAGGTCGTCCCGGTGCCGGAACTTCGAGCCGGCCAGCCGGGTGAACTCCTCGGCGGCGGCGCTTTCGAAGGCGGCGAGGGCGCTGCGTCGGTGCGCATGCGGGACGTGCCGGACGCGGTGACTGACCGTCCGCCCGAACTGGGCCTCCAGCCACTCCTGGCCGCGCCGGGCAGCCAGCACCGCGCCGTTGCGGGCCTCGGTGTCCAGATCCAGGTCGATCGCGGTCAGCGAGGTCATCAGCTTGGGCATCCCGTTGCCGTGGAAGAACAGCTCGGGCCGGACCGGACGTCCGAAGAAGAAGTCGTCGTTGAGGTACAGGAAGTGCTCGGCCAGCCCGGGGATGTGGTGCAGCTGGGACTCGATGGCATTGGAGTTGAAGACCGGCAGCAGGCTCGGGTCGGCGAAGATCTCGGCCTGACTGATCACCTGCAGCCGGGGGTTGTTCGCGGCCAGCCAGGGCGGCACCTGGCCCGAGGTGACGATCCACACCTTGCGGATCCAGTTCGCGTACATGTTCAGCGAGCGCAGCGAGTAGCGCAGCTCCTCGCGATCGCGGGCCCGGGCCGGATCGAGGGCGTCGGCGGCCAGCCCGTCCGGTTCGGGCCAATGCGCGGCGCGCTCGGCCTGCCAGGCCGGGTCGCTGCCGTCGACCCAGGTGTAGACCGCATCGATCGGCTCGGTGACCTCCAGCAGGTTGGCCAACCGCTGAGCCGGCGGACGTGCGTGTGGATGCGCCCGGGCCTGATCCCACTGGCCGGGCACCAAGTAGGGCGCCACCTGGTTGCGGCTGGGTGGCAGCCGGGTGCCGAGTTCGAGATGGCCGCCATCGGGACGAGTGGTCTTGGCCCGGGTGGCCCGCCAGAACTGGACGTTCACCACCAGCTCTGGTCCGGCCAGGTACTGCCCGGACGGGGCTCGCAGGTGCCGGAACAGCGCGAACTCGCGGCCGACTGCTCCGGCGTCCGCATCACCGAGCCGGACCGGCTTGTGCCGCCGCTCGCGGAGGATCCAGTCGGCGGCCTCGGTCTCCTGCAGGGCCAGGATCGCGGCCCGACGCTGGCGCAGGTCGACGGCCAGCCACTCCTTGCCGGAGCGGGACAGCCGGACCACGTCGATCCCGGAACTGCGCAGCACCGCCACTACTCGGGAGGCCAGTTCGTCCTGGTTTCGCCAGGCGTCGAAGCTGGTCACCGTCTCGGCCGGCAGCCCGCGAACCCGGGCTTGGGCAGGGGTACTGGCCAGGGAGCGGATGATCCGGCGGGCCGACGGCGGCAGATCGCGGCCGAGCGAAATCAACAGAACCTTGATTCGCTCGATCGTCCCGCGGTGGGGCCGCCGCATGTGCCACTGCCTTTCGCTGCGTCGGCACCGATGGGCCAAGGGATGAAACCGGCTGCTCCGCTGGCCGCCGTCTGGCAGCAGCCTACCTTTCGCCTTGCCGCAGCGGGGGTGGCCGTCCCGGTTCTGTCCGCCGCACAACTCCCCGTTCATCCGATTGGTGGGGACGGTTCCATTTCCGTCCGATTGGTGGGGACGGTTCCATTTCCGTCCACCCCGGTCAGCTGCGCCGCGTTGGAGACTGCGGCCGCGATCAAGCCGAGACGGGTCCTAGTCCGCAGCGGCCTTCCAGAAGCCGGAGAAGGTGATCTGGCTTGTCGGGAGGCCCGCCTTGCGCAACTGGCGCCGGGCGCCGGTGGCCAATGATGATTCACCGACCAGGTAGGCGTAGTCATTCGGCTCGACGGTGATGGCGGCCATGGCCGCAGCGACCAGCGAGCCGTGGGGCTGTGAGCCGGACCGTGGCAGCCAGCTCACCTCGATCCCCGGAGGTGCCACGATCGGACGGACGTCGCCGGCGTCGGGCACCTCGAGGAAGGCGAAGCCGGTGGCATCCTCGGGCAGCCCGGCGAGGATGCCGAGCACTCCGGGCAGTCCGGTCTCGTCGGTGGCCAGCAGCACCCGTCCGCTGCCCTCGGGGGGATCGAACATCAGTCCCTGGTCGAGCAGCCCGACCGGGTCGCCGGACTGGGCCTGCGATGCCCAGCGAGCCACTCGTCCACCCAGTTCGCCGTGATGCCAGTGCAGGACTACGTCGATGTCGAGCTCGCCGGCCTCGCGCCGGAAGTCGGCGACCGTGTAGTTGGAGCAGTGCGGACGCTTCGACTCCGGAATCAGCAGGTAGGACGGCCACCAGGACCGACCGGACACCTGGGGCAGTCGTAGCGGCGATCCGGGCGCGGGCAGGAACAGCCGATACCAGTGATCGAAGCCCCGCCAATCGAACTCGGCCAGCTCCGGCCCGCCGATCGTGACCCGTTGGAAGGAGGGTGACAGGCGGGTGCTGCGCCGCACGCCGGCGGTGAACAGCTGTGGCTGGGCCGGCATGAGTCGTGGGTAACGGGCCATCTCGCTCCGATCGAATTAGGTTAGGCAAACCTTACTAAAACCCGTTAAGGTTCCCGCATGCGCCCATCCGTCCGCCATCGCGGGGCCTTCCTTGGCCTTGCCGGAGCCCTGATGCTGGCTGCAGTGGCCAGCCTGATGCTGGGCAGCAACCTGATCTCGGCCGGGCAGGTCGTGCATGCACTGATCGATCCGGCCGTCGATCTGGACGCAATTGTCTGGGGCTCGCGGGTGCCCCGCACCGTGCTCGGCATCGTGGTCGGCTTCGCCCTGGGCGTGGCCGGTGCCGTCATGCAGGGCCAGACCCGCAATCCGCTGGCCGATCCCGGAATCTTCGGCGTCTCGGCCGGTGCCAGCCTGGCCGTGGTGGTCGGCGTCTACGTCCTTCGGGTCAACTCGCCGCTGGTCACCTCCGCGCTCGCCCTGGTCGGGGCCGTCGTGGCCAGCGTGGTGGTCTTCGCGATTGCCACCGCCGGACGCGGCCTGGCCAGCCCGGTGCCGCTGGCCATCGCCGGCACGGCAGTCAGCGCGCTGCTCGGCGCGATCACGTCCTTCCTGGTTCTGACCGACCAGACCACTTTGGCCGCCTACCGGATCTGGGTGGTCGGGTCGCTGTCGGGACGCAACCTGGACGGCACGGCGGCCATGGTCTGCCTGGTGGCGGTCGGGCTGGTGCTGGCCGGGCTCAATGCCGGCTCGTTGAACAACCTGGCGCTGGGCACCGAACTGGCCCGCGGGCTGGGCGAGAGCCTGTGGCGGGCCCGGCTGGTCGGGCTGGCCGCGATCACCTTCCTCACCGCCGGGGCCGTCTCCTTGGCCGGCCCGATCGGCTTTGTCGGTCTGACCGCACCGCATCTGGCCCGGGCGCTGGTCGGCGGTGACCATCGCCGACTGCTGCCGGCGTCCGGACTGGTCGGCGTCCTGGCTCTGCTCGGCGCCGACGTGATCGGACGACTGATCGGCGGCCAGGCCGAGGTCGCGGTCGGCGTCGTCCTGGCCACCCTGGGCGGAGTGGTGTTCGTCGTGATCGTCCGCCGCGCGAAGCTGGTGGCGCTGTGAGCGGGGTCGAGCTGAAGGCGCGCCGGGACGGGATCATGCTCGGCCCGGTCGGGCTGCCGTGGCGTCCCCGGGTGCTGGCCGCCACCGCGGCGGTCGCGGTGGTGGCTGCGTTGGTCTTCGCCGGCGGGATCGCCGCGGGATCGTCCGGTCTATCGCTGCCCGACGTGCTGGCGGCGCTGGCCGGGGTCGCCGACTCGGCAACCTCCTTCATCGTCACCGAGCTGCGGCTGCCGCGGGCAGCGGCCGGGGCAGCGGTCGGAGCCTGTCTGGGGCTGGCCGGGGCGCTCACCCAGACCTTCTCGCGCAATCCGCTGGCCACCCCGGACACCCTTGGCGTCACCTCGGGAGCTGCCGCCGGAGCTGTGGCCGCGATCGTGCTCGGTGGTGGCGGCTACTCGGTGGGCGCCTCCCTGCTCGGGTTCGGGATCCCGGTGGTGGCCACCGTCGGCGGGCTGGTCGCCGCCGGCCTGGCCTACGGCCTCGCCTGGCGCGGTGGCGTCGACAGCTACCGGATCATCCTGATCGGGATCGGGCTCACCGCCAGCCTGGGCGGGCTGACCAGCTACCTGCTGGTCCGCGCCCAGCTCACTCAGGCCAGCGCGGCAAGCCAATGGCTTGTCGGCAGCCTGTCGGGGATCTCGTGGGCCAGCGTCTGGCCGATGCTGGCCGTGCTGGGCTGCGCGGTTCCGGTGCTGATCACCCAGGCCGCCGGGCTGACCCTGGGTCAGTTGGGCGATGAGTTCTCGATCAGCCTCGGACTGGCCGTGCAGCGACACCGGCTGATCGTGATCGGGGTGGCCGTACTGCTCACGGCGGCCGCGGTGTCTGCGGCCGGCCCGGTGGGATTCGTCGCCTTCGTGGCACCGCAGCTGGCTCAGCGGCTGGCCGGGACGGCTCGTCCGCCGCTGGTCGCCTCGGCACTGACTGGTTCGGTCGTGGTGCTGGCCGCGGACGTGCTCGCCCGCAGCCTGCTGCCCGGCGAGATTCCGGTCGGCATCATCACCGCGGTGATCGGTGCCCCGTATCTGATCTGGTTGTTGATCCGACGAAAGGACGTCCGATGATCGCCGTGGAGGCCGAACGGCTGCGCCTGGGCTACGAGCAGAAGGTGGTGTTCGACGGCATCGACCTGAGCATCGCCCAGGGCAGCGTGACCACCCTGATCGGGGCCAATGGCTGCGGCAAGTCCACGCTGCTCAAGGCTTTCGGTCGGCTGCTCGCTCCGCTGGACGGCCAGGTGCGCCTGGACGGACGACCACTGCGGACGATGTCGACCACTCAGATCGCCCGGCGGCTGGCGATTCTGCCGCAGAAGCCGCTCACTCCGGCCGCGACCAGCGTCCGCGACCTGGTGATGCGTGGACGTCACCCGCACCAGAGCCTGTTACGGCCCTGGACGCCGCACGACGCCGACATCGTCGATGCGGCCCTGGCTGCGACCGGGCTGACCGAGGTGGCCGACCGGGACGTGAACACGCTGTCCGGCGGCCAGTTGCAGCGGGCCTGGGTGGCGCTGGTTCTGGCTCAGCAGACGCCGACGATTCTGCTGGACGAACCGACCACCTTCCTCGACCTCAGCCACCAGCTCGAGGTGCTGCGCCTGGTGCGTCGGATCAACGCCGAGCAGGGGACGACCATCGTGATGGTGCTGCACGATCTCAGCCTGGCGGCGCGCTTCTCCGATCGGCTGGTGGTGCTGCACGAGGGTCGGGTGCTGGCCGACGGGACGCCCTGGCAGGTGCTCACTCCGCAGGTGCTGGCTACCGCCTTCGGTCTGGAGGCCCAGGTGATCGCCGACCCGGTGACCGGCTCGCCGCTGGTGATCCCGCTCGAGCCGTCTGCCGGGGCTCTCGCATCGTCCGCAGCCCGGGACGATTCCGAGCAACTAGTTAGGTTAGGCTAACCTAACCTCATGAACCCACGAACTCTCGCGGTGCTGGCCGCTGCCCTGACGTCCGTCCTCGCCCTGGCCGGGTGCGCCACTCCGAGTGCGCCGGCTGCCCAGGCGTCCGGCTCGGCCTCGGCCAGCGGCTGGACCTACACCGACGACATCGGCAACACCGTCACCCTCGCCCAGCGCCCGACCCGGATCGCCGGCTTCACCGACCAGGCGCTGTCGCTGTTCAGCTACGGGATCACCCCGGTGGCCGTCTTCGGCCGCACCGACGTGGCCAGCGACACCCGGTTCAGCGGCTTCGACACCAGCGCCATGAAGATCCTCGGCAACAGCTACGGCGAGATCGATCTGGAAGGCTTGGCCCAGGCCAAGCCCGACCTGATCGTGACCGGCATTTACCCGTCCGACCGCGAGGGCACCATCGACACCACCCAGCCTTACTACGGCTTCAAGGACCTCGAACAGCAGGCCAAGCTGGCCGCGATCGCCCCGATTGTCACCGTGAAGGTCGGTGGCACCGGGCTGTCGGTGCTCGAGTCGAACGCGCGGTTGGCGCTGGCCCTGGGTGCCGACCAGGCGAAGGTGGATGCCGACAAGGCCACCTTCGAGAAGGCCGCGGCCAACCTGACCACGGTGGCCAAGGCGTCCGGACTGAAGGTGTCGGCCATGTACGCCGATGCCAACGGGATCTACCTGGTCAAGCCCGAGGACGAGCCGGAGACCCAGCTCTACAAGAGCCTCGGCGTGGACTACACCGAACTCAACCCCGGTGGCGACTACTACTGGGACATCTACAGCTGGGAGAACGCCGGCAAGGTGAAGGTCGCCGACATCATCCTGCTGTCCGACGAGGGCTTCCAGATCGACGACCTGCGCAAGCAGAAGACCTTCGCCGATGACCCGGCGCTGGTCGCCGGACAGGTCTACGAGCGCCGGGTGTCGCCGATGAACTACTCGGCTCAGGCCAAGAACCTGGACGTCCTGGCCGGCTACCTCTCCTCCGCCAAGAAGGTGACCAGCTAGGTTTCACCGCTCCCCACCGACTCCGTCGGCCGGTCCCGTGCGCTCTGGGGCCGGCCGACGGCCATCTCTGCTCAGCTTCCGTACTCTTCTGGAACTCCCCCCTCGTCGGGACAAAACGGGGACGGTTCCATTTCGGTCCACTCCTTCGCCGGTCGAAACGGGGACGGTTCCATTTCGGTCCACTCCTTCGCCGGTACGAAATGGGGACGGTTCCAATTCGGTCCACCCCTTGTCAGCGGGCTTTTCGGCAGATTCAGGAACCGTCCCCGTGACAGAAGGGACGGGTGGGGCGAACCGGCTCAGGCTCAGGCCAGTTCGACTGTCTGCCCGAGCGCGGGGACGACCACGTCCAGACCCAGTTGCGAGCGAATCGCCGCGGCCAGCGCACTGGCCGACTCCGCGGTGCCGTGGACGGCGAAGACCTGCGCCGGCTTCGGGGTCAGCCCGGCCAGCCAGTCGAGCAACTCCGAGCGGTCGGCATGCACCGAGAACTCCTCGTCCTGCAGGATCTCGGCGCGCACCGGGATCTGGCGTCCGTGCATCTTCAGGTGCTGGACGCCCTCCAGCAGCAGCCGTCCGCGGGTTCCCTCGGCCTGGTAGCCGGCCAGCACCACCGCGTGCCGCGGGTCGGGCAGCATGTGCTCCAGATGGTGCAGGACGCGTCCGCCGGTGGCCATCCCCGAGGACGAGATGATGATCGAAGGCACCTTCGGTGAGTTCAGCTGTATCGACTCCTCGGTGCTGCGTACCTCACGCAGATGCGGCAGATCGACGAAACTGCCGGCGTCCAGATCGGGACGCAGTTCGTCGGCGAACCGGGCCTCGCGATAGATCCGCAGCGCGGCCAGCGCCATCGGCGAGTTCACGAAGATCGGCATCGTCGGGATGCGTCCGTCCTTGTGCAGCTGGGTGAGCGTCTGCAGGACGACCTCGGTGCGGTCGACGGCAAACGCGGGGATCAGCACCGAGCCGCCACGCTTGGCGGTGCGCCGGATCAGGTCGGCCAGCGGTTCGTGCGCCGCACCGGACGGGTCGTGGTGCTCGCGTCCGCCGTAGGTCGATTCGATCAGGACGTTCCTGGCGCCCTCGGGGAGTTCGCGGGGACGCAGCACCGGGTGCTCAGGGCGTCCCAGATCGCCGGAGAAGACCACCGATGTGGACGGGCTGGTCAGCCGGATGCTGGCCGAGCCGAGGATGTGCCCGGCGCGGGTCCAGTGGGCCGTCCATCCCGGCCACAGCGGGACGTCCACGTCGAAATCGACGACGCGGAACTGGGCCAGCGCCTGCTCGACGTCGCCGATGGTGAACAGCGGCAGTGGCGTCTCGTGCTTGGAATAGCCCTTCTCAGCGGCATGTTCGGCATCGCGCTCGGCGAGGAAGGCGGCGTCGCGCAGGACGATCTCGGCCAGCTCGCAGGTGGCCTCGGTGGCCAGAATCTCGCCGGCGAAGCCGTTGCGGACCAGCACCGGCAGGTAGCCGACGTGATCGGTGTGGGCGTGGGTGATCAGGATCGCGTCGATGGATTCGGGCGGCACCGGGAACGACTGCCAGTTCAACTCACGCAGGTGCTTCTCGCCCTGGAAGACGCCCGCGTCCACCAGGACCTGTCGTCCGGCTTCGCTCACCAGGTATTTCGAGCCGGTGACCGTGCCGGCCCCTCCACTGAAGGTCAGGCTGGTTGCCATAGCTCCAGCTTGCCCCCGATTTCGGGGAATCGGCGCGAACTGGGGACGGTTCTTTGGCCGTCCATCGACGTCAGCTGGTTCGGTGGGGACGGTTCCATTACCGTCCAACTCTCTCGATCTCTCCCAGAGGTCCTTCCTGTTGCGGTCAGCACCTCGGTGACTAGCACCCGGCTGCGGGGACGGTGCGAGGGCCGTCGATCAATGCGGCTAGCAAGGCTGGACGGTATTGGAACCGTCCCCGGCAGTGGGGCTGAGAGAGGGTGGACGGTATTGGAACCGTCCCCGGCAGTGGGGCTGAGAAGGGTGGACGGTAATGGCACCGTCCCCGAGGGTCAGCGAGACGGGGCCTGCGGGACGGGCGGGTGCTCGGCCCGGAACTGGTTGACCGGGGCGTCGGAGGGGTAGCCCAGAGCCAGCCCGGTGATCAGCTTGTACTTCGGATCGAGTTCGAACTCGGCCTCGAGCGGGCCGCGCCAGGTGGCCAGCTCGCCCATGGCGCAGCTGCCCACCCCGTGCGCGGTCGCGGAGAGCATCAGGGTCTGCAGCATCAGTCCGCCATCGTGCGCGGAGAACGGCAGCAGATCCTCGTGCACCAGCAGGAACGCCACCGTGGGCGCTCCGAAGAAGGCCAGGTTGTGGCGGGCATGCGCATCGCGTCCGTCCCGATCGCCGCGGACGATGCCGAGATGCTGGTACAGCCCGACCCCGACCTTCACGCTGCGGGTGCGCAGCTCGCCGGGGTAGCGCTTCCAGGTCGGGAAATCACCGTCCGGCAAGGTGCGACGCAGCCAGGCGCGGAGGAATGCGCCACGCTTTCGATGGCGCAGGTCCAGCGACTCGTCGAATCGGGCCAGATAGGCCGCGCGCAGCCGGTCGGCCTGTTCGCCGGAGGCCACCGCCAGCAGATAGGGACGCGTGTTGCTCCAGCTCGGCGCGTGCCGGGCGTCGTCGAGGATGGCGGCCAGGACGTCCGCCGGGATCGGGTCGGGACGAAAGTCCCGCACGCTGTAGCGGGCCCGAACCAACTCACTGAACTCCTGCGGCTGCACGGCGCTCAGTGTAGGTCTGCCCGGCAGTGAGCCGTCCGCCCGCCAGGCCGCGCCGCGCTACCGCTTCGTCGCGGTGCTACCCGTAGACGGGTAGCGCAGTAGCTGGACGGGTAGCGCGGCGGTGGGACGGGTAGCGCGGCGACGTGTGGCGTCACGGGCTGGGGGAGGACGGCGACGGGTTGGCGACGGCGTCGAATTGCCCGCTCGGCTGCATCGGCGGCAGGCGGTAGCCTGGCCTTGATCGACGGCCGATCCCGCTTCACGAGGAGGCCCGATGCCACCTACGCCGCAACGCTCACCGTTGGCTGGGCTGGTTGCGCCGTTCGCAGTGATGGCGGCGGTATCGCTGGCCTTGGGCATGCAGACTCCGCCGCGGGCCGGCGCCGGGTCGCAGGTACTCGCGGACGGGCCGGTGGTCAGTCAGACCGTGGCGCCGGTCCAGCCGTCGCAGCCGGCCCAGCCGTCCCAGTCGGCCGAGCCGTCCGCGAATCCGACCGCTCCGGCGGTGACGGTCACCCCGGCCCCGCCGCTTCCGCCGCAGCTGCCACCGCTCCCGGTCGATCCGCTGGAGGGGCTCAGCAAGAAGGAGCACAAGGCATTCACGGCCTGCCTGACCCAGGTGGTGGACGCCCATTCGTCCGGACGCTGTGCAGCGCTGGCCATGTCCCGGCTGAAGCAGGCCGGCTTCAGCCGCTCCTCGGGGTCGAGCGTGGGTGCAGCCGGCGCGAACGCGCTGCTGAACTACCAGCGCTCACGCGGCCTGACCGCCACGGGAACCACCACCCGGCAGACCTGGATTTCGCTGGCCACCAAGGCCAAGGCGCTGCAGGTCGAACTGCCGGCCAAGTGCCTGGGCGCCGGGGTGAATCTGTGCGTGAACCAGGGTGAGCGCCGGCTCTACTTCCTGCGCGACGGCAAGGTGGAGCGCACCTTCAAGGTGCGCCTGGGCGGCTACAACGTCCATCCCAAGACGCACAAGTGGCGGGTGTTCCCGACCGCCAACGGCTCGTGGCGGGTGTTCGACAAGCAGGTGAACCCGAAGTCGGACAATTACGGAAGCGGCGCCATGCCGTACTCGGTGATGTTCCACCCGGACATGTACGTCCACTACTCGCCCGGCTTTCATGCTGTTGGCTACGCCAGTTCCAGCCATGGCTGCGTGAACATCGGCCAGCTCAGCGAGGCGATCTGGATCTACAAGCACACCCCGGTCGGCGCCCGGGTGACGGTTTTCACGCCCAAGGCCGCGGCCTGATTTCGTCCGCGGTGCCAGGATCGGGGCATGACGACCTTTGATCCGTCCACGATCCTCACCGATGAGCTGCTGGCCACCTTCCGGCAGCGGGCGGCCCGCCACGACGCCGACAACACCTTCCCCGACGACGACCTGGCCGATCTGAAGGCCGCGGGCTATCTGGCCATCCTGGCGCCGGCCGAACTGGGTGGCGGCGGGTTGGGCCTGGCCGAAGCGTCCCTGCTGCAGCAGCGGCTGGCCGCGGCCGCTCCGGCCACGGCGCTGGCGGTGAACATGCATCTGGTCTGGACCGGAGTCGCCAAGGTCTGTGCCGACCGTGGCGTGACCGGCCTGGAGTTCATCAGTCGCGGCGCGGTCGACGGCGAGGTCTTCGCCTTCGGGATCAGCGAGGCCGGCAACGACCTGGTCCTGTTCGGCAGCGACACTCAGGCCGTCCCCGGCGAGGACGGCAGCTACCGGTTCACCGGCACCAAGATCTTCACCTCGCTGGCCCCGGTGTGGACGCAGCTGGGCCTGCACGGCCTGGACACCACCAGCCCGGACGCACCGAAGCTGGTCTACGCCTTCGTCCCGCGCAGCGATGACGTGGTCACCCGCGACGACTGGGACACCCTGGGCATGCGCGGCACTCAGTCCCGCACCACCGAACTGCACGGCGCTGCCGCACCGGCTGCCGCGGTCGTCCGCCGGGTCGACCCGGGGCCCAACCCCGACCCGATCGTGTTCGGCATCTTCAGCGTCTTCGAACTGCTGCTGGCCTCGGTCTACACAGGCATTGCCGGACGGGCGCTGGAGCTGGCCGTGGACACCGTCGGGCGCCGGCAGTCGAAGAAGACCGGCAAGGCGTACAGCCAGGACCCCGACATCCGCTGGCGGATCGCCGAGATGGCGCTGGCCTACGACGCCCTCGGACCGCAGCTGGCCGCCCTGTGTGCGGACGTGGACGCCCAGGCCGACCATGGTGCCCGCTGGTTCTCGCTGCTGGCCGGGATGAAGCACCGGGCGGTGACCGCGGCCAAGCGGATCGTTGACGATGCGATCCTGGTCTCGGGCGGCTCGTCCTACTACTCCCGCAATGAGCTCAGCCGGCTCTATCGGGACGTCCTGGCCGGCCAGTTCCACCCGTCCGACCCGGAGTCGGTGCACGCCACGGTAGCCACGGCCTGGTTGGGCCCGCTGCAGAACTAGTGGCCCCGCAGAAGAGGGGACTGTCCCCTTTTCTGCGGGCTGGGCGACCGACGCGGTACTGGCGAGGACGTCCGGAAGGTGCTTGGCTGGGCGCCGGAGAGGAGCGGCCATGGTGCGGGTGCCTCAGCAGCTGTTCGACGCGTATCTGTTCGACCTGGACGGCACGATCTACCTCGGTGATCAGGTGTTGCCCGGGGCGACCCGGCTGATCGCCGCGCTGCGGCACTACGGACGTCCGGTCCGCTTCCTGTCCAACAATCCGACCCGCGATCCGGCACAGTACGCCGCGAAGCTGGCCGGTCTCGGCATCGCGGCGAGCCCGGACGAGATCGTGAACACCGTAGTCACCACCGTGTCCTGGCTGAAGGCGCAGCACCCGGACGCGGTGGTCTTCCCGATCGCCGAAGCTGCGCTGATTCGCGCCCTCACCGAGGCCGGGATCAGGATCAGCGACCGGCCAGAGGAGATCGACATCGTGATCGCGTCCTACGATCGCGGCTTCGACTATCGCAAGCTGCAGATCGCCTTCGATGCGATCTGGTTCCACCGCCGGGCCTTCCTGGTCCAGACCAACCCGGACCGGTTCTGTCCCTACCCGGGCGGACGTGGCCAGCCGGACGCCGCCGCCATCACCGCGGCCATCGAGGCGTCCACGCAGACCACCTGCCGGCACAGCTTCGGCAAGCCGGATCCGGTGATGATGCAGACCGTCCTGGCCACACTGCCGCCGCTGTCGCCGGGTCAGGTGGTGATGATCGGGGATCGGGTGCACACCGATCTCCAGTTGGCCAAGAGCACCGGGGTCTGCTCTGCCGTGGTGCTCACCGGGGAGGCCACCGCCGGCGAGGTGGACGCCCTGTCGCCGACATCGGCTCCGGACTTCGTCCTGGACCGCGTCGACCGGCTGATCCCGCCGGGCCTGTGGGGCGAGCTCGGCTGGTCCGCCTGCTGAGCGCCGTCCCCGCCCTGACGCCTCCTCCAGCGGGGACGGTTCCATTACCGTCCAGCCTCCGGCGGGGACGGTTCCATTACCGTCCAGCCTCCAGCGGGGACGGTTCCATTACCGTCCACGATTCGCTGAGAGCGGCGTCCGGGGTGACCGTGTTCGCTGAGAGCCAGGTGCTCGACGGAGGTCTTCAGCGCTCGCGTGGGTAATGCTTCCTACCCATTTCTGCGGCCTCCCCGATGCCGCATTTCGCTGGGTAGAGTTCGAGCCCAGCCGGGATCCTGGTGGATACGTGGGGAGTACCTCATGCAGAAGATCGTTCCGAGCCTTTGGTTCGCCGACAGTGCGGCCGAAGCGGCAGATTTCTACGTGTCGGTATTCCGGGACGGCCGCATCGTCGATGTCAGTCGTTACCAGGCCGATGAGCTCAGCCAATATGAGCCTGACTTGGCCGGACGTGAGCTGAGCGTCGAGTTCGAGATCGGTGGTTATCGGCTGATCGCGATGAATGGCGGTCCGCAGTTCCCGATCAATCATTCGATCTCGCTGATGCTCAACTTCGCTGCATCCGGACGCGATGAGCTCGATCGAGTCTGGTCCGAACTGTCGGCCGACGGCTCAGTATTGATGCCGCTCCAGGCCTATGACTTCAGCCCCTACTACGGCTGGCTGCGTGACCGCTACGGAATGACCTGGCAGCTGATGCTGCCCGCGCCCGGTGCCGACCCCCGTCCCTTCGTGACGCCGACGCTGCTGTTCGGTGGCCGGGCCCAGAATCGGGCAGGCGAGGCGCTGGCCTACTACGCGCGCACCTTCTCCGGTGCCCGGGTGGGCCTTCGCGATCGCTACACCGCACCGACCGGTCCGGCCGAGCCGGGCAGCCTCCGCTTCGGAGACCTGCTGGTCTTCGGCCAGTGGCTGGCGTTCATGGACGCCGCTGTTCCGCAGGACTTCAGCTTCACCTGTGGGGTGTCGTTGGTGGTGCGCTGCTCGGACCAAGCCGAGCTCGATCGCTACTGGGACGAGTTGAGCGCGGTCCCGGCGGCAGAGCAGTGCGGCTGGTGCACGGACCGCTACGGGGTCAGCTGGCAGCTGGTGCCGGCCAATCTGGCCGAGCTGATGGCCCTGCCCGGCGCCTTCGAGAAGCTGACCGGCATGCGCCGCATCGAGATCGACGCCTTCGCCGAGGCTCCCGAGCAGGAGTGGGTCACCCAGTCCTGAACTCAGCGTTGGACGAGCCGGCTGAGCACGATGGCTGAGCGGGTGTGGTCGACGCTGGCCGCCGAGCGAACCCGTTCCAGTGCCTCCTCCAGCGAAGGAATGTCCCGGGATCGGATGTGGACGATCGCGTCCGCCTCGCCGGTGATGGTGGCGGCATTGACCACCTCGGGAACCGCGTTCAGGATCCGGCGCAGATCGGCCGGTGCCACGGTGCCACGACAGAACAGTTCGACGTAGGCCTCGGTGCCAGATCCGTCCACGTTCGGGTCCACGTCGATGGTGAAGGCGCGGATCACCTTGTCGGCGACGAGTTTGTCGACCCGGCGCTTCACTGCGGACGCAGAGAGGCCGACGGTCACGCCCAGATCGGCGAAGCCGGCGCGGGAGTTGAGGCGCAGCCCCTCGATCAGTGCTCTGTCGATGGAGTCCATGTCGGCATCCTACGCAATGAAGGCCATGCCTGGCCGCTCAAGACGCGTGAATTTTGCACAAGATGCACAGATCGGGCAAGGAATCGCTGGAATCATCGAAGTATGACGTTGATCGAGTGCAACCCCGAGAGCCTGAGCGAGGCCGATTTGTCCCTGGCTGATTCAACTCCCACTACGCCCCGCGTGCTGATGTGCCGTCCGGAGCACTTCACGGTCAGCTACCGGATCAACCCGTGGATGCACCCGCAGCAGCCGACCGACACCGCGCTGGCGCTGCGACAGTGGCAGGAGCTGTATCGCACCTACCAGGGCCTGGGCTTCCAGGTGGAGCTGATCGATCCCGAGCCCGGGTTGCCGGACATGGTCTATGCGGCCAACGGCGGCTTCACCCTGGACGGCGTGGCCTACACGGCTCGCTTCCGGCATGCCGAGCGGGCCCCGGAGGGTCCGGCCTACGGCCGCTGGTTCGCCGATCACGGCTTCCGGGTGGCCGAGGCTGCCTGCGTGAACGAGGGCGAAGGCGACTTCATGCTGGTCGGTGACACCATCTACGCCGGCACCGGCTTCCGCAGCGACGATGCCAGCCACGACGAGCTCCGCTCGATCTTCGACCGCGAGGTGGTCACGCTGCGCCTGGTCGACCCGCGCTTCTACCACCTCGACACCGCCTTCGCCGTCCTCGATCCGGCCGGCGGCCCGGCGTCGGTGGCCTACCTGCCGTCCGCCTTCGACGAGGCCAGCCTGGCGATCCTGCGCAAGCGGTTCCCGGACGCGATCTTGGCCACGCAAGCCGATGCCGAGGTGCTTGGCCTGAACTCGTTCAGCGACGGATGCAATGTCGTGATCGCCAGCCGTGCAGAGACCTTCGCGCGTGATCTGACCGACCGTGGCTTCCAGCCGCACGGGGTGGACCTGTCCGAGTTGCTGCGCGGCGGTGGCGGCGTGAAGTGCTGCACCTTGGTGTTGCGCTGAGTCAGGCGCGGCACAAGCCGATGTGGAGGAAGAAGTCCCAGATCAGGACGCAACTGGGTGTCGGGCTGGGTTGAGGCGTAGCCGTCGTGTCGGGGGGCACGGACGGCTGCGCTGTCGAGGTCGGGCTGGCTGATTCGGTCGAGGTGACCGTCTCAGTCGGCCCGATCGTCGGTTCCGGGCTGAACTGCCCGTTCGGGGTGGGCTCGCTGGACGGCGTCGCAGTCGGCGTCAGGGCCAGCGGAGTGGGTTCGATCGGGGTGGACGCCGGCTCGCTCGGGCTCGGCGACCCAGTCGGCGCGGCGGTCGGTTCGCTCGGAGCGGGCGTCGACTCGCTGGGGCTGGGCTCCAGGCTCGGTGTCGGTGTGTCCGTGGTCTCGGGACTCGGGGTGACGGTCGGCCACGAACCGAACGGCGGGTAGGTCGGCTCGCTCGGAGTCGGCGTCGGATCGGGTGCCGGCGTCGGATCGGGTGCCGGCAGAGCGCGGGCGCCCGTGGTCGGCGACGGCCGGGGTGTGTTCGTCGTCGGCTCCTGGGCCGGAGCCGTGCTCGGAACGGTCACCACGACAACGCGGGGTTCGGCGAGCGGCTCGACCTCACTGCTTGGCTGGGCCAGCAGTGGGGCCAGCGATGCCTGCGGCCCAGCGGCCGAAGTGGACGGCATCGCGTGGGCGCCGAGGCTCAGCGAGACCACTCCGACCAGGCCGAGCACGGCCACCACGCTGATCTGCGGCTGAAGGAGGCCGTGGGACAGCCGGGTCACCCAGCTGCTCGGCCGCAGCGCCGCCGTGACCACCTTGCCGCCGGCCTCACCGGTGACGAGGCTGCCGGCTGCCAGCAGGCCGGCCGAGGTGCCGGCAGCCAGCAGCGATACCCGCAGCACCGCGACCACTCGGTCCAGCCGGGACGCCGCCTTGCGGCAGCGGCGGCATTCGTCCAGGTGGAGGGCGACGCGCTGCTGCTGGGCCTCGGGCAGCCGTCCCCGGCTGTACCCGCTGAGGTGCTCCAGCACCCAGCGGCACTCCGGCTCGGCGCTGCGCCGGTCGATGTGCTCGGCCAGCCAGGCATTGCGCAGGCCTTCCCGGGCCCGCAGGCACAAGGCCGCCGTGGCGTTGTTCGACATGCCCAGGCGGGCGGCCAGGTCGGCGGTGCTCACTCCCTCCACCTCGCTGGCCCAGAGCACCTCCTGCCAGCGGGCGGGCAGTCCGCGGAAGGCCCGTCCGATCAGCTCGGCTTCGGCGATGGCCAACTCTGTCTCGTCGGCGGTGTCCATGGTCTCGGCCAGGGTCGCCGGCTCAACCGGGATCTCCCGGGCGCCGCGTCGCCAGTTCAGCGCGATATTGCGCACCGAGGTGCTCAGGTAGGGACGAAACGCGGTCTCCGGGCCGCCGCCGTTGCGCAGCGCCTGCCAGACCCGGGTGAAGGCTTCGGCGGAGACGTCCTCGGGGTCCAGCGACGAACTGGTCCGGGCGGCGACCATCACCGCCAGTCGGCGGTAGCGACGGAAGAGTTCGGCGAAGGCAAGGCTGTCGCCGCGGCGGCTGCGTTCCAGCAGCTCCGCATCCTCGGCGGTCCGAAGCTGCTCGGCCGCAGCTTCGGCGTCGAACAGCAGACTCATCGGGGGACCTCTCCCGGCGAAGGGACGCCACCATTCGCCGGAACGGGCAGGCTATCCGGCCAGCTGGCGGGTGTCGCATCGAGCGTGCGGGCACCCGCTCGCCGCACGGAGAGCCGCACCTGGCTGCGCAGCACCGTCCGGAACAGAGCGACTGAGCCTCTTTTTCGCGCAGTGATCGGGACGGAAATCGTCTGCTGAGCGCAAACCACCCGGGGTATCGCAACTCGCGCTGACCAGCGGCTGGGTAATTGTTTCCACTTCGGCGTTATTGGGAGCACAATGGCCGAAGTTGCCCGCGGCACCGTTGCCGCCCGCAGCCCGGCGGGGTCCAGAACCCGCCGTTGAGCGCATCGTTAGGAACTTGTATGTCATCGAAGACCTCTACCTACCCAGGCGTGCCCGAGGTAATCAACGGCAATGGCGCTGTGGCCTATGTCATGAAGCACGTCTGTGGGGGCGTGATCGGCTACCCGATCACCCCGTCCACGGAGATCTCGGAGACTTTCGAAGCTGCCCGTGCCGAGGGCCAGCTCAATGTCTTCGGCAAGCACCCCTTCTTCGTCGAGACCGAGGGTGAGCACTCCGCGCAGAGCGGCGCCCTGGGCGCGGCCCTGACCGGTGGCGCGTTCATCTCCAACGCCTCCTCCAGCCAGGGCATCCTCTACGGCCTGGAGTCGCACTACGTGACCGTCGGCAAGAAGATCGGCGGCTTCGTGCTGCAGGTCGCCGCCCGGGTGGTCACCAAGCATTCGCTGAACGTGATGGCCGGCCACGACGACGTCTACGCGCTGCTGCCCACCGGCTACACCATCCTGTTCGGCTCGAACCCGCAGGAGGCCGCCGATCTGGCCGCCATCTCGTATCGGACCTCGGCGCTGTCGCTGGTCCCGGTCGCCAACGCCATGGACGGGTTCGCCACCAGCCACGTGATGAGCGAAGTGCTGCTGCCCGAGCCGGAACTGCTGCGCACCTACCTCGGTGACCCGGCCGGCCGAATCGCCTGCCCGACCGTGGCCCAGGAGCTGCTCTTCGGCGCCAAGGGACGGCTCTTCCAGCTGACTGCCTGGCTGGACCGCAACGCTGCCGCCTTCGAGACCAAGGATCTGACCGCCCTGCGCGGCCACCTGGCCAAGCACGCGGAGGCCGTCGAGGCCGGCGACGAGGCGCTGCTGGACAAGACGCTGTCCTGGGTTCCGGCCGACAAGCAGGGCCAGTGGCGTCGCCAGTGGCGCAACGCCGAGGCCAAGGGCACTCGTCAGCTGGTCCCGGCTCTGGTCGACCCGCACAATCCCGGCCTGACCGGTCCGGTGCAGAACCAGCCCGACTTCCAGGCCGGCGCCGCCGACCACCGCACCCACTTCGCCAGCGCCGTCCCGGCTCTGGTCCGGCAGGCCATGGCCGAGTACGCCGAACTCAGCGGGCGCGAGTACGCCCCGGTCCAGGCCTACGGCTGTGAGGACGCCGACTACGTGATGGTCGGCATGGGTTCGATCACCGACGACGTTCGCGCCGTGCTGCCCTACCTGCGCTCGCAGGGCATCAAGGTCGGCGTGGTCTCGGTGAAGCTGCTGCAGCCGTTCCCCGAGGCCGAACTGGTCGCCGCCATCGGCAGGGCCAAGGCTGTCACCGTCCTGGAGCGTTCGGACGACACCGCCCTGACCCGCCTGGTCACTTCGGCGCTGTTCCACGCCCGGGCCAATGCCGAAGCCGGCACCGAGCAGTTCGCCGGGGTCCCGGCCCTGGCCGCGCTGCCCCGACTGACCACGGCGATCTTCGGCCTGGGCGGCCATGACGTCCAGCCGCGGCACATCGTGGCCGGCTTCCAGAACATGGTGGACGCCAACCCGTCCCCGGTGGTCTACCTCGGTTCGCAGTTCTTCACCGCGAACCCGACCCCGGCCGTGTCGGCCATCCAGGATCGGCTGCGCGAGGCCTACCCGGAGACCCAGGCCATGGCGCTGGCTACCGGCGAGAACCCGAAGGTACTGCCCGAGGGCTCGCTGCGGATCCGGTTCCACTCGGTCGGCGGCTACGGCACGGTGGCCACCGGCAAGCTGCTCACCGACCTGCTCAGCTCGCTGCTGGGGATGCACTCGAAGTCCGCGCCCAAGTACGGCTCGGAGAAGTCCGGCGCCGCGACGAACTACTACATCACCCTGTCCCCGGAGCCGGTGCTGATCACCAATGCCGAGCTCGAGGACGTCGAGGTCGTGGTCGCCCCTGACCACATGGTGTTCTCGCACACCAACCCGCTGAAGGGCCTGGTCGCCGGCGGCACCCTGATCATGCAGTCCGACGCCGACCCGCTGACCGTCTGGAAGGGTCTGCCGGCCTTCGCTCGCCGGGCGATCCGGGAGCGCAACATCCGCTTCCTGGTGATCGACGCCTTCAAGATCGCCCGCTCGCACGCGCCGAACCCCGAGCTCGAAACCCGAATGATGGGGATCGCCTTCATCGGCGCCATCCTGGGCAATGTCGAGGGCATCGCCCACCCGGGTGCCGAGGCCGAGACCGCTGATGAGGTGCGCGCCGAGCTCACCAAGAAGTTCGGACGCCGCGGCGAGAAGGTGGTCGAGGCGAACATGGCCGTCATCCATGACGGGATGAGCGCCACCACCGTGGTCGACTACGCCGATCCGTCCTTCGAAGTGGCCGAGGCCGAGCAGCTGCGCGAGGCCCGTCCGGCCTTGTCGGCGCTGATGTCGCCGACCGTGGGTGGGGAGCGGACCAGTGGCCTGTTCGACCCGTCCTACTTCGACGAAATGATGGGACGTCCGTTCCGTGACGGCACCATCGATGAGGCCCCGGTGCTGCCGGGCACCGGCTTGTTCATGCCGGCCGGCAGCGGTGCCACCAAGAACAAGGGCATCTTCCGGCGCAACGTCCCGATCTTCGATCCGGCCGCCTGCACGGCCTGCATGGAGTGCGCGATCGCCTGCCCGGACAATGCCATTCCGAACACGGCCCACGAGCTGTCCGACCTGCTGATCGCCGCCATCGAGGCGGCCGGCCTGGTCGAGTCGAAGCGGACGGCCTGGCTCGGCCTGGTGCCGGCCTGGACCGACGCTATTCGGGCTCGGTTGCTGGCCAACCCGGCAGCGTCCGACCTGGCCGCGGTGGCCTCGGCCGCCGCCGAGGGTCTGGAGGTTCCGCCGATGTGGACCGCCCAGCTCGACCAGATCGCGGCCGCGCTGGCCGCCTTCCCGGTGGCCCGGACCCGTCCGCTGTTCGATGCGGCGGAGAAGACGGCCCCCGGCTCGGGTGTGCTGTTCTCGGCCGTGGTCGATCCGTGGAAGTGCACCGGCTGTCTGCAGTGTGTCGAGGTCTGTGGCCCCGGCGCGCTGAGCACGGTCGAGCAGGATCAGCCGCTGCTGGCCATGCTGGAGACCCGCTTCGAGCGGCTCACCACGCTGCCGGACACCCCCGAGCGGATCACCGCGGACGCCACTGCGCCCGGCGGCGACGTGAAGCGGATTCTGCTGTCCCGCAAGGACTACTACTCGATGACCGGTGGCCACGGCGCCTGCCGCGGCTGCGGTGAGGTGACCGCGATCCACCTGTTCACCTCGCTGTCGCACCGGATCGGTGGCGACCAGCGGGCGGCGCACACCGCCGAGCTCGAGCAGCTGCTCGACTCGCTGTCGACGCTGGCCGGCAAGCTGCCCGAGGCCAGCCCGCGGCGGGCCCGAGTGAGCACGGCCATCGCCGAACTTGAGCGCCGGCTCTACCTCTACGAGTCCGGCCCGACCGGCAACGGCCCGGCCCCGACCGTGATGGCCAACTCCACCGGCTGCTCCAGCGTCTACGCCTCGACCATGCCGAACTCGCCCTACCTCGACCCGTGGGTCAACGGCCTGTTCCAGGACGCCCAGCCGCTGGCAGTGGGCCTCTACGAGGGCCTGGTCGCCGGTCTGGTGGACGAGGTGCGCGCACTGCGCATCGCCAAGCTGGAGCTGGCCGGCAAGTACGACCCGAGCATCCACGACGCGAAGCTGGCCACCTTGTCGTGGCGAGATTTCACGCTCGAGGAGCGGGCCCTGGTGCCGACCGTGGTGACGATCAGCGGTGACGGTGCCGCCTTCGACATCGGCTTCGGCGCGATGTCGCGGGTCTTCGCGGCCGGCACCCCGATCAAGTCGCTGGTGCTGGACACCGGCGGCTACTCCAACACCGGCGGCCAGGCGTCCACCGCGTCCCATTCGGGCCAGGATGCCGACCTGGCTCGCTACGGTGCCGCCCACGCCGGCAAGCAGGAGCGGCGCAAGGAGCTCGGCCTGCTGGCCGCCTTCCACCCGAACGTCTACGTCTGCTCGACCTCGACCGCCTACCACGGGCACTTCCTGCGGGCGGCCGGCGAGATGCTCGGCTACGAGGACGGTGCGGCGCTGATGGTCGCCTACACCCCGTGTGACACCGAGAACGGGCTGCCCGAGGATCGGGCCAACGCCCGGGCCCGGATGGCCGTGGAGAGCCGGGTCAGCCCGCTGTTCGTCCACGATCCGCGGCGCGGAACGTCGATGTCGACCCGGTTCAGCCTGGAGGGCAACCCCGAGCCGACCGGCCTGTGGGTGACCACGACGCTGACCTACCGCGACGAGCGGGGACGGGTGCAGGTGCTCAACCAGCCGTTCACCCCGGCCGATTTCGCCATCGGCGAGGGTCGCTTCGCCAAGCAGTTCCGCTGGCTGGCCGCTTACGAGGAGGATCAGGCGATCCCGATCGCGGAGTACGTCGAGCTGCCGGCAGCCCAGCGGGCCGCCCGGACGCCGTTCGTCTACACCACCGACCGCAAGCAGCGGCTGGTGAAGATGGTCTGCTCGCCGGCGATCGTGGCGATGGTGGAGGACCGGCGGCAGAACTGGCGGACCCTGCAGTTCCTGGCCGGTCAGTCCGAGGCCCAGCTCAACGCGGCCCACAAGGTCGAACTGGACGCCTGGACGGCCCGCTACGCCGAGGCAGTCGACGCCCGCGAGGCGGCATTGGACGTGATCGCTCAGGCGATGGCCGATCTGGCCACCTCCTCCGGCGCTCCGGCCGGCAGCCCGCTGCACCTGGGCATCGGGATGCTGTCCGGCCCGGCACCCACGCCGTCCGCCCCGGCGGCACCGGTGGTCGGCGGGGAGCGTCCGATCTGGCTGGATCCCGACGACGTCACCAAGTGCAACGACTGCGCGACCTGCTACCAGGAGCTGCCGCAGCTGTTCGAGAAGGCGACCATCGTCGTCGACGGCGAGCCCAAGACCGTCGGACGGATGAAGGACGGCGTCCTGGACGGCCTGGACGTTTCCGCCGAACTGGCCGCCCGGATCGCCCGGGTGAAGGCCACCTGCGACGCGGAGATCATCTCGTGAACAGCCCATCGTTCACCAACCAGTTGGGCCTGCTGGAGCGGCGGCTCACCGCCGATCCACGGGCCTTCCGGGAGCTGTTCACCGCCGACGGCATGGAGGCGGTCGCCTGGGAGTTCCGTCAGCCCGAGCTGACCAAGGAGTTCATCACTCAGGTCTGGGACGTGCTCAGCCGCGATGATGACTCCAGCCGCGTGATGATGCGGTTCCTGTGGCGGCTGCCGGTCGGCAAGAAGCGGATGTTCATCCGCGCCTTGGACGCCCACCTGTCGGATCGCTACCCGATGTTCGCCGGGCTCAGCCAGAACTGGCCGGCCGGAAACGCGATCGAGCCCTACATCCGGGAGCCAGATGATCGGGCGACCGATTTCGAGCTGGTCAACAAGGGCTACCTGGGCTACATGGATCTGGGCTACACCCGCCGCGACATCGAGTTGTTCGTCTGGCTGGAGGCGCTGCGCGACAAGCAGTGCGCTGAAGCCCCTTGTGAACTGGGTGTTCTGCTGGCCGGGCATCGGGAGCCGCAGGGCGGCTGCCCGGTGCAGATCCACATCCCGGCGATGTTCGAGCTGATCGGCAACGGACGCTTCCGCGAGGCCCTCGAGCTGCTGGAATCCTGCAACCCGCTGCCGAACGTCACCGGCCGGGTCTGCCCGCAGGAGCTGCAGTGCCAGGGAATGTGCATCCACCAGCACTCGATGAGCATCGGCCAGCTGGAGTGGTTCCTCCCGGAGTGGTCGAAGCTGGCCGAGCCCGGCGCCACGAGGGCCCGGTTCGCCGGGATCCGTGACCCGTGGCTGGCCGCCAAGCGGCCGCCGGTGGCGATCATCGGTTCCGGCCCGTCCGGGCTGATCACCGCCTATCTGCTGGCTGCAGAGGGCTTCCCGGTGACCGTCTTCGAGGCCTTCCACGAGCTGGGTGGCGTGCTGCGCTACGGCATCCCCGAGTTCCGGCTGCCGAACCAGCTGATCGACGACGTGGTGGAGAAGATCAAGCTGCTCGGCGGACGCTTCGTCACCAACTTCGTGGTCGGCAAGACCGCCACCTTGGAGCAGCTGACCGAGGCCGGCTTCGTCCGCGCCTTCGTCGGCAGTGGGGCCGGCCTGCCGCGGTTCCTGAACGTCCCTGGCGAACACCTGCTGAACGTGATGAGCGCCAACGAGTTCCTGACCCGCGTGAACCTGATGCAGGGCCACCGCGACGATCGGGAGACCCCGCTGCCCGAGGTCAAGGACAAGCAGGTGCTGATCATCGGCGGCGGCAACACCGCCATGGACGCGGCTCGTACCGCTCGCCGGCTGGGCGGCAACGTCACCATCGTCTACCGGCGGACCCGTTCGGAGATGCCGGCCCGGGTCGAGGAACTCGAGCACGCCCTCGAGGAGGGCATCGAGCTGGCCGTGCTGCGTTCGCCGGTGGAGTTCATCGGCGACGAGAAGACCCACTTCGTGACCACGGCCAAGGTCGAGATCATGGGCCTGGGTGAGCCGGACGCGTCCGGGCGGCGGCGTCCGATCGCCACCGGACGGACCACCGAGATGCCGGCCGATCTGGTGATCATGGCGCTGGGCAACTCGGCCAACCCGATCATCAAGGACTCCGAGCCGAGGCTGTCGGTCTCGCCGTTCGGCACCATCGCTCAGGTCTCCGACGACTCGAAGGAGACCTCGATCGCCGGCATCTTCACCGGCGGCGATGCGGCCCGCGGCGGCTCGACGGCCATCCGGGCGGCCGGCGACGGCCAGTCGGCGGCCCGCGAGATCGTGGCCACGCTGTCGCAGTTCCCGACCGCGGAGATTCCCGACCGAGTGGCGCGGGCGCTGGCCTACACAGAGGTGGCTGCTGAGATCCCGGTGATCGTGGCCAAGACCCACCTCAGCGTCGGCATCGAGGAGTTCACGGTCCGGGCTCCGGTGATCGCGGCTTCGGCGCAGGCCGGCCAGTTCGTCCGGGTGTTGCCGACCGTCGACGGTGAGCTTATTCCGCTCACCCTGGCCGATTGGGACGCCGCTGCCGGCACGATCACCCTGGTCGTCCAGGCCATGGGCACCTCAACGCTGGGCCTGAACCAGATGCAGGTCGGCCAGGCTCTGGCCGGGGTGGCCGGGCCGCTGGGACGTCCCAGCGACCTGCACCATTACGGCGAGAGCGACACCGTGGTGTTCACCGCCGGCGGGCTGGGCCTGCCGCCGGTCTACCCGATCATGCGCGAGCACCTGCGGCTGGGTAACCACGTCACGCTGATCTCCGGTTTCCGTAGCGCCGACTTGATGTTCTGGGACGGCGAGGACGAGCGGGTCGGCCGGATTCAGGCCGAGTTCGGCGATCAGCTCGAGGTGATCTACGCCACCAACGACGGCTCCTACGGGATCCAGGGCTTCGTCACCACTCCGCTGGAGGAGATGCTGAAGGCCAACCAGGAGGGCAAGGGTCGCCGGATCGCCGAGGTGGTCACCATCGGCCCGCCGATGATGATGCGCGCGGTCTCCGACCTGACCAAGGGCTACGGCGTCCCCACAGTGGCCAGCCTGAACTCGATCATGGTGGACGCCACCGGCATGTGCGGGGCCTGCATGGTGCCGGTCTCCGAGGACGGAAAGCTGGTCCGCAAGCACGCCTGCATCGACGGTCCCGAGATCGACTCGCACGCCATCGACTGGGACAAGTTCCTGCCCCGATTCGGGCTGTTCCGCAGCCAGGAGCAGGCCAGCCGGGTGCGGCACGGGTTCTGATTCCGTCGCGCTGACAGCGATCGAGCGGTCGTCCGGCAGAGCCGGGCGGCCGCTTTCGCAATCTCGTCCCTGGCTTGGGGGGACGTCCCGTGTGGGGGACGAGAGGGCACCCGCTCATGACGGGCTGAATTCCCCTGCCGCGGTGGTTGACTCGGGCTCAGAGAAACCGCTTTGCCCCCTCCCAAAGGTTGGTACCCCATGACCTCCCTTCCTCGTCGCGCCACCGTGGACGACGTGCCTCAACTGGAAGTCGACATCGCTCCCCGGCGATTCTTCGATGGCGGTCCGGACCTGGCCTACCGGCTCGATCCGGCCTTCTATGAGGAGCTGGTGCGCACCCCGGTCCCCGCTCCGGTGGCCTCGCGGCCGCCGGCTCGGCTCTCGCCGGAATCTCCCGAGATGCCGGTTGCCCCGGTCATCGGTTTCGGACGTCCTGGTGGAATCCAGCCGTTCACTGCCCAAACCTGCCCCGAATGCGGTGCGCCGATGATCCTGCAGCAGGCTCTGCGGGCCGAGTTCTCCGGCGGCAGCTTCTGGGGTTGTATGCGGTTCCCGATCTGCGGCGCCGTGGTCGCGGCCCGGGTGCCGGGCCTCAGCAATGGGGTCAGCCAGGTGTCGCCGTTCGTGGCCTGAGGTTCGATCTGGCACGCTGGGAGAATGAGCAGCTTCTTCCCGGCCCGTGGCAGCGCCGATCCGTGGTTCCGGCTGGGCCGGCTTGAGGTCGGCACCACCGTCGCGGTGGCCGCCACGGTGGTCATGTCTTGGATCGCCTGGGTGGTCCTCGGTGACGGCCTGGGGGCGGCACTGGGGTACTACCCGGCGATTCTGGGCAGCGGCCAGGTCTGGCGACTCGTCACCTGGCCGTGGGCGAATCAGCTCGGCTTGTGGCCGGTCCTGAACCTCTTCTTCTTCTGGTATTTCGGCTCCGAGCTGGAGGCCGCTATCGGCCGAGTCAAGATGGCCTGGCTGCTGGTGGGGGTGTGGGCGTCCCTGACCGCGGCAGTGAGCCTTGTCGGACTGGCCTTCGACGGGGGACTGTTCGGGATTTCGATGATCCAGTTCATGGTGCTGCTGGTCTGGATCGCCGAGTACCCGACTCGGCGCTTCTTCTTCGCGATTCCCGCCTGGGTGTTCGGGGTGGTGCTGGTCGCCCTTCAGATCTTCGTCGCGCTGGGCTACCGCGACTTCGCTCCACTGTTCAGCCTTCCGCTGAGCCTGGTTCTGGTCGCCCTGGTGGCGCGCCGAGTGGGTCTGCTCACCGACTACGGCTGGATTCCGGGCGCTCCGGGACGGCACCGCGCACGCCCGGCTGCGACCAGGCGTCCGGATCGGGAGCACCAGCGACGAACCAGTGACCGAGCCCGGCTGGACGAGCTGCTCGACCGGATCAACGAGACCGGCCTGCACGGCCTCACCGAGGCCGAGAAGCGCGAACTCAAGAAGCTCTCCGAGCGCCTGCGCTCCCGCTGAGCGCTCCTCGCCTCCCTGAGCGTGTCGAAGGGTACGCGCTTCGACGCCTCGACAAGCTCGGGGCAGGCCACGCTCAGCCGCCGGGATTGCTCAGCCCAGGGAGCCGATCCGGAACTGCGTGAGCTGATCGGCCGGCTCGGCCTGACCCTGGTGCTGGGCGTTGAAGGCAGCAGTGGCATCGGTCCCGCAGATGTCCAGGATGCGCTGCGGCCCACCCGGGTGGGCGTTGATCCACTCGGTCAGGTCGTAGACCGAGCCATTGATGATTACCCAGCAGGACTTCGCGTCGCGATGGGTGGCCACATCACTGGCCTGGTAGAGCGCCTCGGCGACGCTGGTGGTCGCTGGCCCGGCCGGAGTGGAGGGGCCGGTGCTCGGGGCAGCGGTCGTTGGCGAGGTGGCCGCGGTGGCACTCGGGGTCGTCACTGCGGCGCCGGACCAGACTGCGGTGGCGCCGCTGTGCCCGACCAGGATCGTCAACGCCACGGTGACCAGGGCCACGGCGGCGGTGAGCAGGGCGCCGCCGATGGTGGCGGCGGAGCGTCCGCGGTTGGCCCGGCGGTCGGCGCGATGAAGCAGATACCAGACAACGGCCACCACCCAGAGCCCGGCGGCGACCCAGGGCAGCAGCGAGCCCCAAGTGGCGTGCTCCGCGGGACGTCCGAGCTTGGCGGCCAGGTCCTCTCCGGACTCCTTCGCCACGAAGGCTGCGGCGACGCCGACAGCCAGCACCAGCAGGGTCAGCACCGCGAACCGGTCGGCGAGCTTGCCGAACAGCACCAGCAGCAACAGCCCGAGTGCCGCCACCGGCACCAGCACGACGGCAAAGTGGACGACCAGCGGATGCAGCGGAAGCCCGCCGAGGAACGAGGAGAGGTCCATGCCGAAAAAGTAGTCCATGCTTCACGCATCGGCAGCGATTCCTCGGTGCGAGCCTCTACCCACTCGGGGACGGTTCCATTTCCGTCCGCCCTTGTCGGCCCCCAACCCCGGGGACGGTTCCATTTCCGTCCGCCCTTGTCGGCCCCCAACCCCGGGGACGGTTCCATTTCCGTCCGCCCTGGTCAGCCCCCAACCCCGGGGACGGTTCCATTTCCGTCCGGCCTGGTCACCGGGTTGGTGGCGGGCGATCGTCGCCGGGTCGGGGAGACCATTCTCGAACATGGCGGTCGGGCTTGGCGGTTGGGTGCGGTCGGGTGGGGCTCGGGTCTTTCTTTAGGTTCTTCGAACGGTCTCCCCGGCCCGACTCCTGTGTGGTGGGGACGGTTCCATTTCCGTCCGCCCTGGTCGGCGGTTGGGCGCTGCCGGGTGGGGTGAGGGTGTTCCTTCCGGTTCTTCGAACGGTCTCCCCGGCCCGGCTCCCGTGTACGCCGAGTGCCGGGGTGGGGCGTTGGAACGTAACAGGAACCGTCCCCTTGTGTCCCAGGGGCGGTGATCGAGGGGGGAGGGGACGGGTTCGCCGGGTCAGCGGCGCTGGCACCAACCGGCGGCGTGCTCGGCAGCCAAGAGCCCGGACGTCAGCGCGAAGCCGGCAGGGGCTCCGCCGATGGTGGTGGTGGCGGCCTTGCCCCAGGCTCCGGCCGCATCGTTGCCGGCCGCGTACAGCCCGCCGATCGGGTTGCCGAAATGATCCAGGACGCGCAGGAACTCATCGACCTCAATCGCCCCGGTGGTGCACAGCGCCACCGGCTCCATCCGGATCGCATAGAACGGCGGGTGCAGGAGTGGCTCAAGATTCTGGGTCTTGAAGAAGCGGCGGTCCATGCCTTCCGCGCACGCGTCGTGATACTGACTGACCTCGTCGATGAAGGACGAAACGTCCACGCCGATCAGGCCGGCCAGCTCCTCCAGGCTGTCCGCCCGGAAGGCCGTCTCGCCTTGGTCCAGATCCTCTTGAAGCTGTTCACGCAGCTTGGTCAGCTTGGTGCCGGGCAGCACCGCGGAACCCATCCCACGCCGAGCGCCGGAGTGGGTCAGCTTGTCGATCTGGCGCTGGTCGAAGATCGACCAGGCGTAGCCCTGACCCAGCCGCGCCACAATGTCGCCCACCCGATACAGGGCCAGCGCCATCGCCTCATTGCAGAAGCGGCGCCCCGACTGGTCGACCCACAGGGTGGGCTGGACGGCTGTGCAGCTCACATGATCGGTGAGCGGACGGCCGTTGGTGGTGGCGGCCACCAGCACGGCCCCGATCAGGCTGGACGCGTGGCCGCCGGCCGTCGTGGCCAGGGTCAGCCCGTCCCCGGTGTCCGAGCCGATTCCGGCGCTCCCGACCGAGAAGAGCCCGACGTAGCGCCGCAGCAGCTGCGGGTTCGAGGCGTAGCCACCGGTGGCGATCAGCGCGGCCGCGGGTTGGATGAGTAGCTCGGCTCCCCCGTCGTTTCTGGCCCGGACAGCGCTGATCGCACCAGCAGCCACCTGCAACTCCTCGGCGCGATAGCCGCGGTAGATCCGTACGCCGAGCCGCTCCAATTCGGCGCTCAGCACCTCGACCACGGCACGCATCCGTCCGACCGGCAGGTGCGAAGTCGCAAGTTGATGCACGGGATCGATGGCGATCACCTTGTCGTAGTGGACGCCGAGGGCGAGCAGCCGATCCACGACCTCGGCACTGCGCTCGACGAATCTGCTGAGCAAGGACGGACTCGCCTTCCAGTCCGACATCTCCAGCAGGGCCTGGTATCCGGCGTCTTTGGTCAGCGGCACCCGGCGCGCCCGCTGCTCGGCCGATTCGAAGGCGGCGTGCCCCGCCGCCTGGGTCATGTTGCCGCCGAGTTCGTCGCGCCGGTCCACCACGATGACGTCGAGACCACGTCGCGCCGCTTCGAGTGCGGCCATCAGTCCCGCGGCGCCGCCACCGATTACGGCGAGCTGGCACCGTAGCGTCTCGCGCTCGGCCACCGCTGACTCCCGTCGCACGTCACTAATGCCAAGGGACGGACCCGAGGCCCGCAGCGGCTGGGGGGTGCCGGTCGCTGCGCGAAGGCTCGGCCCGGGGAGACTATTGGCGGCTGCTCTACCCGGAGGTCCTGGCGGGGCCAGCCTCGGCCCGTCCCAATGCCCAGCCAACCACCGCGAGTGCGACGAGGTAAGTGGCCGCCTGGCTCCAGTTGGGTAGCCGATCGGCTACCCAACGATCCCCTCTCGGAGACCCATCACGGCGACCTGGACCCGATTGCGGACGTGCAGCTTCACCATGATGCTGCCCAGATGCTTCTTGATGGTGGCCTCCGACAAGTGCAGCTGGCCGCCGATCTCCTCGTTCGAGAGCCCGTCGACCAGCAGCCGCAGCACGTCGCGTTCACGGTCGGTGAGCCGCTCGTGGAGCGGGCCTTCGGAGCTGCGAGCTGGCATGCCGAACTCCGCCAGCACCTTGGCGGCGATCGCCGACGACAGCACCGCTTCGCCGCGGAGCACCCCTTGGAGGGCGTCGTGCAGCCGGTCGCCGGGCATGTCCTTACTGAGATAGGCGTGGGCGCCGTTGCGCGGCGCCTCGTAGACGTCCTCGCCCAGGGTCGACATGGTCAGCATGGCCACCCGGACGTGTGCGTCGGCCGCCGTGATCTGTCGAGTGGCCAGCACCCCAGACAGCCGCGGCATCCGGACGTCCATCAGGATCAGGTCGGGGTGCAGCGCGGCCGCCTGCGCGATGGCCTCTTCGCCGTCCGCTGCGCTGCCGATCACTTCGAACTCCGGCCAGCGCCCGATCAAGGCGATCAGGCCGTCTCGAACCAGGGCGTGGTCGTCGACGATCAGGACTCGGGCGCGCAGCTCAGCTCGATCGGCATCTGGTAGCGGGCCCGGGCGGCCTCGATGTGCCCTTCGAGAGTGTGGGTCAGACCTTCCCGGATCAGCGCTTCATCCTGGCGCAGGCCGAGCATCCGCGAGCGCAGACTCCGCTTGATCCCGTTGACCAGGTGATCCACGATCGCCAAGTCCTGGCTGGCCTGCTCCGGGTCACCCAGGTCGAGACGCAGAGTCTGCAATCGCAGACTGAGCGCTGTCACCTGCTGGGAGAGGTCGACGTGCAGTTCTTCGCTGATCCGGCGGCGCTCCTGGAGGGCGCCCAACTCGTGTTCGCGGGACGTCTTGAGTAGGCGGTACCAATAGCGGCCGAGCATTCGTCCGACGAACTCCAGGTAGACCCGGGTCGGCTCGTCCAACCGCCAGCCCTCGTCGAAGGCCAGCATGACCACCCCCAGGTGGCGGTAGTCGGCGTGCACCGGGACCACCACGCCGGGTGGGCGGAAGGCCTTGCGGAACTTCGGCGCGAGCGCCCGCCAGGCCGGAGTCTCGTCCGGCACCTCGACCAGGTGGGGTGCCTGCCCGACGAACGCGCGCCCGTTGCGATTGGTGAGTTCGATGGTGGCCAGCTCGGGGCCGATCAGTGCCCGCTCCTCGGGGGTGGCGATCAGATCCTGGTGGGTGACTTGATCGTCCAGGAGATAGGCAGGAGCCATTTTCGCCCCGGTGGCTTCGCGCACAATCCGCAACGCCTCGAGAAAGGCTTCGGTACGGTCGCCGGACCAGACGAGGGCGTCGCTGATACTGGTCAGGCTGACCAGGTGGCGGCAACTCTGGTCCACGGAGCTCAGCCTAACCAGAAAGCACCCCCTCAGTGCGGGACGGTCGGCAATTAGGGCGCGCCGGACTAGCGGATTTGCTGCGTCCGCCGAGCACGCTCCTGCGTGTTTGCGCAGATTCGCGCAGCGGGGGCCTAGCCTTTTGGCTATCCGCCACCTCCCGGAAGGGGCAGCCGGATGCGCATTGTCTGTGCACCCGATTCCTTCAAAGGCTCGATGAGTGCTCTCGTCGCCGCGCAGGCCATGCGCGACGGCGTGCATCGTGCCGTCCCGTCAGCCGAGTGTGTGCTGGTGCCGATGGCCGACGGAGGCGAGGGGACGGTGGCCGCGCTGGCCGCGGTCGTGGGAGCCGAACTCTTCACGGTGACCGCCACCGATGCGCTGGGACGTCCGGTCCGCGCCGAGTACGCCTATCTCGAGTCCAGCCGACTGGCCGTGATCGAGGTGGCTGCCGCGGCCGGTTTGGCCCTGCTGCGCCGCAACGAGCTGGACATCGCCCGCGCGTCCACCTTCGGCGTGGGGGCGATGGTGTTGGACGCGCTGGATCGCGGTGCCCGTCGGCTGATCGTGGGGCTGGGTGGCTCGGCCACCAATGACGCCGGCAGTGGTTTGATGACCGCGCTGGGCGCTCGTTTCCTGGATGCGGACGGGGTGGAGCTGGCACCCGGTGGGGCCGCTTTGGCCGGACTCGATCGAGTGGACTTGTCCGGGCTTGACCCGCGGGTGGCGACACTCCAGGTCCAGGTGGCCTGTGATGTTGAGAATGCGCTGCTCGGATTGCGTGGCTGCAGTGCGGTGTTCGGCCCGCAGAAGGGTGCCACTGTCAGTGAGGTGCACGCGCTCGACGCCGCGCTGACCCGCTGGGCCGATGTGGTGGAACCGCTGGTGGGGCGTCGGGTCCGGGATCTGCCGAGCTCGGGAGCGGCCGGTGGTCTGGGTGCCTGCCTGGCCGCCTTCTTCGACGCCGAACTGGTCGGTGGCGCGGGACTGGTCGCCGAGACTGTGGGGCTGGCCTCACAGCTGAGTGGCGCGGACTGGGTCTTCACCGGCGAGGGCACCGTGGATGCGCTCACGATGTCCGGCAAGACGCCCTGGGGAGTGCTCGAGGTGGCTCGCTCGGCGGGAGTTCCGGTGGTCATCTTCGCCGGCCGGGTGGCCCCGGACGCCAGTGCTCTGCTCGCCTATGGGGTGACCGCCCTGGTGCCGATCACCCCGGACAATCAGCCGCTGAGTGCAGCCCTCGCCGCCGGCCCGCAGAACCTGGCCAACGCTGCAGAGCGGGTCGCTCGCCTGCTCTTGAGCTGACCCACTCGCGCTCGCCCCGGGACGTGGGGACGGTTCCTGTTTCGTCCCACACTCGCGCTCGATCCGGGACGCGGGGACGGTTCCTGTTTCGTCCCACACTCGCGCTCGCCCCGTCCCGCCTCGCCGAGAGCCTCCTTTCCGGTCGAGGGCTTGTTCCTGGGCACAGGCTCTCGGCGCGAAGGAGAGCCCTCGGCGGATCTATTTGTAATGACCGGTCAGTTCAACTACATTGGAGGTGTCGAGAGGAAGCGCAGTGAACACCCTGACGCAGGTCGCCCCGGAAGCGACGACCACCACCGAGTTGGCCATCGAGGCCACCGCCCTCCAGCTGGACGGACGCCGCGGCCGGATCTTCGGACCGGTCGACCTGGCGATCGAACCCGGCACCCTGAATCTGATCTCCGGTCGCGCCGGCAGTGGCAAGACGTCCCTTCTGCTCACCCTGGTGGGACGGATGAAGCCGAACCGCGGCAGCAAGCTGACCGTCCTCGGGCGTCGGCTGCCGGCTCGCGCCGCCGGCGTCCAACACCGCAGCGCTGCCGTCGGTATCCACGGCCTGGACGATCTGGACGAGGAAGTCACCGTCGGCGCTACCGTCCGCGAACGCGAGGCCTGGCTGGCGCCCTGGTACAAGATCGTCCGCACGCCCGACGACCGGCGGATCGCCGAGATCTGCGCCCCGGTGTTCGGGGATGCTCCGGCTCCGCGGGCCAAGCAGTTCGTCCATGAGCTGGACGAGGCCGACAATCTGTTGCTTCGGATCGCGCTGGCGCTGCTCAGTGAGCCCGAACTCCTCGTCATCGACGACATCGACGCCCTGCATGACACCGACTCCCGCCGCCGAGTGTGGGAGGCGCTGCACGGCCTGACCGACTCCGGCCTGACCATCCTGGTCTCGGCTGCCGGTGCCGGCGAACTGTCCCGGCTCGGCTGGGCCGTCCTGCCCACCCACGTCCGACTGCCTGATCCGCCGGCGCATCCGCGCGCTCGCCACTGACCAGCCGTCCACCACCCGCCATCGGATATCCATCCGCCGCTGAAAGACGAATCGAAGAATGTTTGCATGGACTTCGCACGGAACTGAGCTGAAGAGGTTCTTCCGGCAACCGATCACCCGCGCCGCCATTGCGGTGATGCTGTTGATTCCGCTCCTCTACGGGGCGATGTACGTGTGGGCCTTCTGGGACCCCACGACCCACATGAACGAGCTCCCGGTCGCGCTGGTGAACGCCGACGTGGCCAAGACCGACGATGACGGCGTGCTGCGCCACTACGGCAAGGACGTTGTCGACGAGCTTGTCGACGACGCCTCGGTGGGCTGGGCGCAGGTGGACGCCGCCACCGCGGAGGCTGGCGTCGAGTCCGGCAAGTACTACTTCGCGGTGAGCATCCCGGCCAACTTCACCGACTCGATCCTGTCGATCGGCGACGATCACCCCAAGGCCGCCCACATCAACGTGACCTACGACGACTCCAACTCCTTCCTGGCTTCCACCCTGGGCAAGACCGCCATGATGGAAGTCCAGAAGGCCGTCGACGCCAAGATCAGCAAGCGCGCGGTGAACACCTTGTTGATCGGGGTCGGCGATGCCCGGCACGGCTTCTCGGTGGCCTCCGATGGCGCCTTCACCCTGCGCGACGGCCTGGTCGAGGCCGAGGACGGCGCTGACCAGCTCAACGTCGGTGCTCAGGATCTGCGAGCCGGTGCCATCAAGCTGGCCGCCGGCTCCGGTGACCTGGCGGCCGGCACCGCGTCGGCCGCGGCCGGCACCGAGCCGCTGGCCGCGGGCGTCAGCGCCCTGGATACCGGCGCCGCCCAGTTGTCCACCGGGTTGGACGCGCTGAAGACCTCGATGCCGACCCTGACCGGTGGTCTGGGCCAGCTGGCGGCCGGAACCACGTCCGCCGCCTCCGGTGCCAGCTCGCTGAACACCGGAATGACCGCCTACCTGGCCGGTGTCCAGACCGCCAGCACTGGCGCCCAGCAGGTGGCCGCCGGGGCGTCCGGCCTGACCGCGCTGACCGACGGCCTGACCGCGGCGGCCGACCCGACCACCGGGGCTCCGGCCCTGGCCAGTGGCGTCCACCAGTTGGCCGGCAACCTCGGCACGCTCACCACCGGGGCGCGCAGCTTCGCCGACGGCTCCGGCGAGTTCGCCACCGGTGCCGGCACCTGGGTGGACGGAGCCAAGACCTGGCTGTCCGGGGCGTCGAGTGCCACCGGCGGTTCGCTGCTCACCGGTGCCCAGCAGGTCGCAGACGGTGCGTCCGACCTGGCCAGCGCCACCGCCGACCGCGGCGAGCTGGCCAAGGGTGCCGCCTCGCTGCAGAGCGGAAACACCGCACTGTCCGGCAAGCTCGGCGACCTCGACGACGCGCTGGCTGCCGTGCAGGCTTCGCTGGCCAGCTCCGACCCGACCGCGGCAGCTCAGCTCGGCGATATCCGCTCCGGCCTGGGCCAGGCCAAGAGCAGCTCGACGGCACTGGCTTCCGGAGCCGGGCAGGTCGTGGCCGGGATCTCGGACGTGCATGACGGTGCCACCCAGGTGTCGACCGGCGCCGGCCAGCTGAAGACCGGCTGGACGACGATCCACGGTGCCCTGGTCTCGGGAGGATCTCTCGCCGACGGGATGAGCCAGCTGGCCGCCAGCCAGCAGGAACTGGCCACCGGTGCGTCCTCGCTGGATGCCGGAGCGTCCACTCTGGCCGACCCGACCACGACGGCCCAGGTGGCCGCCCTGGTCGACGGAGCCGATCAGCTTTCCACCGCGTTGACCACCATGAAGACTGCCGCGACCAGCACCACCACCGGCATTCCGGCACTCCAGGCCGGGGCCGCTCAGCTGGCGGCCGGCTTCACCAGCACCGACCCGGCTCATCCGGGCCTGGTTGCCGCGGCCACCCAGCTGCAGGCCGGGACGTCCTCGCTCTCCTCGGGGCTGGACACTCTCTCGGCGGGTGCGGCGACCGCGGTGACCGGTGCCGCCCAGATGGCCGACGGTGTGGACGCCCTGGATGCCGGTGCGACCGCTTTGCACGACGGCACCGGTCAGCTCAACGCCCAGGTTCCGGCCCTGGTGGACGGGGTGCAGGCGCTGAACTCCGGTGCACATCAGCTCGCGAGCGGCACCCAGACCTTGGCCGAGGGGACCGACAAGCTGGCGGCGAACACTCCGGCGCTGGCTTCGGGTCTGACCGACGCCCGCAAGGGAGCCGGAAAGCTGGGCAGCAAGCTGTTCGACGGGGCCAAGGAGATCCCGAACGACAGCGTCGAGATCCGGCACGACCGGGCCAAGACCGTGGCCACCCCGGTGACTCTGAAGACCGAGCACGTCTGGGCGGCAGACTCCTGGGGCGAGGGCTTCGCGCCCTTCTTCATCTCGCTGGCCCTGTGGGTCGGTGCGCTGATCACCTGGCTGCTGCTGCGTCCGCTGCAGACCCGGGCGCTGATGACCTCGGTGAACGGCTTCCGGATGGCGTGGGGCTCGCTGAACTCGGCCCTGCTGCTCTCGCTGGGCCAGGTGACGATCATGCTGACCGTGATGCACTTCGCCATCGGGCTGAACCCGAAGAACGTCCTGGCTACGTTCTGCTTCACCATGCTGGCCGCGGCCGCGTTCTTCGCCCTGCAGCAGCTGTTCCAGGTGACCTTGGGCTCGGCGGTCGGCAAGGTGGTGATCATCGCCCTGCTGATGGTCCAGCTGGCCTCGGCCGGCGGCACCTACCCGATCCAGACCACACCGTCCTTCCTGCAGGCGATCAGTCCCTACCTGCCGATGACCTATGTGGTCTCCGGACTACGGGAGGCGATCACTGGTGGGATTGAGACCCGATTCTGGTTCGCGGTGCTGGTGATGGCCGCTATCTTCTTCGTGTCGCTCGCACTGACCTCGATCGCCTCGGCCCGCAAGCGGGTGTGGACGATGTCGCGGCTGCATCCGGCACTGAGCATCTAGGAGGGCGAGATGTCGACTCCGGTCAAGACGGACGGGCGGGTGGCCCGTCGAGTGGGCACCCGCGAAGCCATCATGGGCGCCGCCGCCGAACTGTTCGCGGTTCGCGGAGTGACCTCCACCTCGATCGACGAGATCGCCGAGAAGGCCGGGATCGCCAAGGGCTCGATCTACTACAACTTCGAGTCTAAGGCGGGCTTGGTGGAGGCCGTGATGGTGCACGCCGGCGAGGTGATGGCCGAGACCATGGCCCACGCGTCCGCCGGTCGGCATGGGATCGAGTTGCGGGCCGCCGTCGTCCGGGCCCTGCTGGCGCTGGTCCGCGATCACGTCGCCGAGGCTCGGATGATGGTGACCGAGCTGTTCCGCACCGACCGCAGCTGGCGGGAGTCGATCGAGGCCTGGCGAGCCATCACCGTGGCCCCGCTGGTGCACGATCTGGAGGCGTCCGGGGTCGGACCGGCCCAGGCCCGGCTCCAGGCTGCGGCCATCCTCGGAGCGACGCTCACCGCGGCCATGGAGTGGCTGGTATTCCACCCCGAGTACGACTACGAGGACGTCTCCGGCGCCGTCCTGGCCACTCTCGGCCACTGACCTCCGCGTCGCCTCGAAGCCCGCAGGAAGGGGGACAGTCCCCTTTCTTGCGGGGATGAGTCGCGCTGACAAGGGTGGACGGTATTGGAACCGTCCCCGGCGAACCGGCGGAGGTGGACGGTATTGGAACCGTCCCCGGGCATCGGCTAGCGCTGGGCGGCCTGCTGCGCCGACTGATCGGTGGCCCCGGGCTCACCGGCTGGGATGGGCGCCACGATGACGGCCGTTCCGTAGGCGCACACCTCGGAGAACGACTGGGCGATATCGCCGGTGTCGAAGCGCATGGCCGTGATGGCGTTGCCGCCGCGGGAGACGGCTTCCTGCCACATTCGGTTCATCACCTCTTGCCGGCTGTCGTAGACCAGCTTGGTGTACTCGGTCACTTCGCCGCCGCCCAGGGAGCGGAAACCGGCCACGATGTTCGCCCCGATATTGGCGCTGCGCACGGTCATCCCCATCACCTCACCGAGGACGGCCACGATACGGTAGCCCGGGATGTCATTGCTGGTCACGATCAACATGAGAGTCTCCGATCAGCGCCGATAGGCGGCGCGTAGGGTCCGTTGTGACTTGCCGCGCTGCTGCACGATGACACCGGTCACGGCCAAGAGAAGGAAGCCGCCCAGCCAGATCGCCTGCAGCAACGGCTCGAGTCCCCAGGCGGACGGGTCGAGCCAGCTGATCCGGGAGCCGAGCAACTCGGCCGCACCGCTGGACACAGCGCCGGCACCGAGCAGTGCGGTGGTCACGATCAGCAGCAGTCGCGGTAACTCCAGCACCCAACCGGCCACCACGGCCAGCCCGGCCACCAAGGCGCTGATCCCGAAGGCGGTAGCCCCGGACAGGTGCAACGAACCGCTCATCAACGCGCCCAGGCTCCAGCCCAGGGAACCCAGCGCCACCAGCACTCCGACCCAGTAGTAGGCGAAAGCCAGCCAGGCCACGACGACGGCCACCACGATCACGACCACGTAATGCAGCCACGGTTGGGTGGCCAGGTAGGCGATCCGCTGGCTCAGCCAGCTGTCCACCATGCCGCCGAGCAGCAGTCCGATCGCCGCACCCCACAGACCGATCACGGTGCGGGCAGCCGTGTAGCCCACGTAGCAGAAGATCAAGCCGAGCCCGATTTCGACCCAGGCCTGTACGACTGGAGTCATGCGTTGAGACTAGCAACGCGCTGTCCGGCTGCGTAGCTCCATCCTCAGCTTCCCGAGGCGCGAGGTCGCGACGAGGTGGCGCCCGTTCCCGCTCGTCCACTGCGGATCGGGGACGTGCTGGCACCCATCCACCTCTTCGGTCCGCCCCGCAGGAAAGGGGACTGTCCCCTTTGTCTGTGAGACGCGTCCGAGGGCTGGACGCCTGACCAATCCGGGCCGCACATCCCGCACGTCTTCGCAAGTTCGGAGCGGTCCCGGCGAGACCGAATCGCCCGGTTTGCTGAATCGTGGTCAGAATGGGGTATGGCCATCAATCAGACCGCCGCGATCAACCTCCGCTTGGCCCAGCTCGGCCTGCCCGTCCCGTCCCGCTTCCAGAACGACGACGGCGCCCGGCTGGTCGCCCCCATCCTGGCTCGGCAGCGCGAGCTCAGCCGTCGGCTCGCCGACCGCCTGTGCGCCGCGGACGCGCGGATTCAGGCCTGGTTGGACGACTACCTGGCCGAAACCGGACTGACCCCGAGCCTGCCCCGCCGCACCCTGGTCCTGGATGAGCCCGGACTGGCACGCACCCTGTCGTTGCCGCTGGACTCTGATGAATTCTCCTCGCCGCTGCTGAGCAGCTACCGGCTGGCCAACGGCGTCCTGCACAACCCGGCCAACGACCGGCGCACCACGGCCGGCGTCTTCCACATCGCCGAGGGCGGCCTGCCGATCCCGGACGACAAGATCGCCGTGACCAAGTCGGTCTTCGCCCGGCTGCTGGCGCTGGCCTTCCAGCCGCCGGCCGATGCCCTGGTTCTGCCCTACGGCTCGGGTTCTGAGCAGCCGGCGGCCTGTTTCGTGTCGCTGCTGCTGCGTCCGCTGGTCTCCCCAGCTGTGCCCGGCTGGGTGCGCGAGAAGCGGATGGAGACCCGGTTCATCGTCCCCGGCGGCCTGGTCGCGAACCTCGACTTCGTCGAAGGCATCTTCGGTAACGGCGGTGACCCGTACCTGCCCGAGAACGACGCGTCGCTGGCCCCGCACACCTGGACCGGCCACACCGGTGCCGTGATCCTGGCCCCGCACCTGACCTCGATCACCAAGAAGGAACTCGGGCTTCCGCACATCAACGAGGCCACCGACCGGCAGCGCCGCGACGGCCAGTGCTGGGAGAGCCCGGACGAGCTGTACAACGGCGGCCAGGCGTTCAAGATCTGTGCCCGCGATGAGCGCGGCGTGATCGTCACCGTGATCGCCGACAACTACTTCGGCTACTGCAAGAAGGAGGTCAAGACCCAGATCTCCTACTCGGCGAACCTGTTCGGCAATGCCGAGGAGGAGCACGCCGGTGGCGCGCTGGTGTTCCCCTCCTACAACCTCGGCCAGGAGTACACGGTCAGCGCCCCGGACGGCTACGTCCTGGCCGACGTGGTCGCCCGCAATCCCGAGCGGTTCGCCCCGCAGCCGGAGGGCTATGCGCTCGACCTGGCGCAGCCGCACATCGTGCTGGTGCCGGCCGGCGCCAACTTCTCGCTGCGCACCATGACGGTCACCTGGGAGAACCCGGACGGCTCGGAAGGCAGCCTGCGGCTGCGCGCTGACAAGGTCTATCTCACCCCGACCGGTTACCGGGTGCAGATGCTGCAGCAGGCCGCCGACCGCACTCAGTGGAGCCTGATCGGCACCACGGCCACGGCCACCAGCTGTCACAAGCCGGCCACGGTGTCCGGTGGCGGCAAGTCGGAGATCTCCAAGGCCATCACCGACGCCTTCATCTTCGGCAACGCCTACTCGCCCGACTACGACGCCGACATGGACGCCGTGGCCACGATCCTGGACCACGACTTCTCCAACCGCTTCGCCGATCCCGCCGACCGCGGCTACGACCAGCGCGCGGTGCTCTCCGACGACCGCTCGATCGGCTCGGTGATCAAGCTGCTCACGCCGTCGGCCAAGGACTACTCGCCGGAGTACAACGCCTGGCTCGACTCGATTCCGCAGCACATCAAAGAGCTCGTCTACGTGGTGAAGCGGTTCTACCGTCCGGAGTGGGGCACCGACTGGCGCTCGCATTTCACCGTGGGCATCATCAACGGCCGCCGCGGCAACAACCTGCGCCTGGACGGCGAAAAGATCATGGTGAACATGCTGCGGGTCGGTTTCGAGGCCGACGGCAGCTGGCGACTGTTCGGGCTGCGTCACGACTTCAGCCCGGCCGTGAAGGTGCAGACCGAGGACGACATCACCGCGTCGGTGGTGATTTCCGGCAACATGCTCGGCCTGGATCCGTCCCGCTCGTACAAGCTGGTGGAGAACTGTGAAGAGTTGCTCTTCCAGCGTCCCGACGACGCCATTCACCGTGGCTACGACAAGCAGGCCGAGGCTGACATCGCCGGCCCGGACACCTTCCTGTCGAACTTCCAGCCGCTCACGCAGGCCGACGCTGTGGAATTGCGTGACGACGCCGTGGCGTTCAGCCAGTTCACTGCTCCGATGCAGGAGCTGATCTCGCGCCAGGCCGATGCGGCGCCGGGCTCCTCGCCGGAGTTCTTCGTCTGCTCGGCCAACCCGCGGCTGGTCAACGGGTCTCCCAGCAAGAATCCGCGCTACCTGCAGCGCCGTCCGGACCGGACGAATGCCGAAGCCACCGCCGTGGCCGAGCTGGCCTCGCACCTGGCCCGCAAGCTGCCCGCGGACGCGCCGCTGCCGCTCCCGGTGGACGTGGTGGCCGCCGGCCGCCGCAACAACCCGCCGGACGGACCGGTGCCCGCGCTGTGCTCGTACAACCCGCTGCACTACATGGAGCTGCCGGAGTTGTTCGCCGAGTTCATCTCCTCGATGACCGGCAAGTCGCCCTCGACCACGGGTGCCGGCTCGGAAGGGGCGATGACCAAGGGCCCGTTCAACGCGCTGCCGGCGATCCTCGACCTGAATGCCGCGCTGCTGTCGTTCGCGCTCACCGGCTATGACGGCTGGGTCTCCTGCGCGGGCTATGTGGGGCCGCAGTTCCGGGTCGATCACGACATCTCGATGTTGGTGCCTGAGGTGTTCAGCCGGATGTCGGAGGGTGAGCGCAGCGCGTCCGCTCTGATCGCCGAGGGCTCGCTGGAGCGACTGGTCGACTTCGAGCACAACGGACGAATGGTGCTGGCCAGCCGGCTCGGCTACCGGATGACCCAGGACTTCGCGCGCCGTTACTTCGGCCGGATCTTCCTGCACCCGCACGTGGTCTTCACCGAGGAGATGCTGCGTCCGGAGAAGCAGGATCTGGACGTCTTCGCCGACTCGCTGGACACCATCGTGGCTACTCACCAGCGGGTTGCCCAGTCCTACTTCGACGACGGCACGATCAGCTTGGCGATTCCGCCGCTGCGCGCGCTGCTGGAGATCATGGCGCACGGCACCTCGGCAGAGGGCTGGACTCTGGAGTCCCCGGAGTTCCGCGGCCTGTTCGACGGCGACGCGATCCGCAGCTCGGAGTGGTACGCGGCTCGGCTGGACGCCAAGCAGGCCGCGGCCGCCTCGCGTGCGGAGGCCGGCCTGGCGGCGATCCGCAAGTTCGTCTCGACTCCCGGCAACGAGGAGCCGAGCGAGCGGCTGGACATGCCCGGACGGATCCGCACGGCCGAGGCGGAGTTCGCCAAGTTCTCCAGCCCCGAGTACCGGGCCGGGATCGTCGGGACGGTCGGTCGGCAGCCCCTCTGACGGATCCTTCTGGTCCCCTCGCCGAGCCATTCCTTTCCGGGGGTGGTTCTCGGCGAAGGGACGGCTGGGCCGCCGCGATCGGGGGCGCAAGCCCCTATGGCTACATTTTCGCTGAGTCGCCACTCAGTGAATATGCGGAGCGTCCTGGTAAGGCCGGAGGAAACGAAATGCCTGGCCTGAGCCGGGTCCGGGGCGGGTCGTGGACCCAATTGCCCAGCTCCTGAGCAGACATTTCTGGTTCGGACCGGGTGCCTCGGCTGTCGAAACCGGCTGGAGGTGGCAACATTTGTGCTGGCGTCATTCGGCGTTGTGATCAGGATGGAGAACCGATGAGGGCCGACCTTTCAACCCGCTACCTGGGTTTGGAGCTGGCAAACCCGGTAGTTGTGTCGTCCACGCCCGCCACGGGTCGCCGGGAGAGCCTACTGGAGGTTGCGGCGGCCGGAGCCGGAGCGGTCGTGCTGCCGTCGCTGTTCGAGGAGGAGTTCCTCTCCGGTGACGCGCACCTGGATGGCACCGGTGACCATGTCGCCCTGCTCCGCTGGGCCAAGCAGGAGCTCGACATTCCGGTGATCGGCAGCCTGAACGCCACCAAGCCGGGCTCCTGGCAGCGGATGGCCAACGAACTGGTCGACGCCGGCGCGGACGCCCTCGAGCTGAACCTGTACACGTTCACCGCCAACCCGCTGACCACCTCGGCCGAGATCGAGCTGGAGCACCTGGCCGCCATCGAGGCCGTCCGGATCGTCACCGACATTCCGCTGGCCATCAAGCTCTCCCCGTACTACTCGGCGATCTCGCACTTCGCCAACCAGGCCGTCGACGCCGGCGCGGACGGCCTGGTCCTGTTCAACCGCTTCTACGCCCCCGACATCAACCTGGACACCCTCGAGGTCTTCGCGGACGCCGACTACTCCACCGCTTCTGCGCAGCGCCTCGCCCTGCGCTGGATCGGCATCCTGCGTGGTCAGTTGCCGGGCACCTCGTTCGCGGCCACGTCCGGTGTGCACAGCGGCACCGAAGTGATCAAGGCCGCTCTGGTCGGCGCGGACGTCTCGTACGTCGCTTCTGCAGTGATGACCCGCGGGCCGCAGGCCATCGGTCAGATCTTGGCCGAGGCCGACGCCTGGCTGTCGTCCAATGACTACCCGACTCTGGCCGAGATCCGCGGCAAGGTGAGCGCGGCCACGGTCAAGGACGCCTCCGCGTACGAGCGCGCCCAGTACATTTCGGTGCTCAAGTCCGCCTGGTAAGGGGATTGACACAGCGCCGAAAGGTGCTGTCAAATCCTCGCGGAACCGCGTGGTTCCCAGGGGTGTCACTCGCAAGAGGCAAAACCTGAGCTTGTTGCCTGCGCTTCGGCGCGGCGGCGAAGCTCAGGTTTTTTGTTGCCCCGAGTCAGGTTCAAGGGAGAGCAAATGGCTAGTGTGGATTACCGGTCCCTCGCCGGTGACATTCTCGCCAAAGTGGGCGGCGAGGCGAATGTGGGGTCGGTGGCGCATTGTGCGACCCGCTTCGGTTCAAGCTGAAGGACGCGAGCAAGGCCGACAAGGCTGCTGTCGAGAAGCTGCCCGGGGTGATCGCCGTGATGGAGGCCGGCGGCCAGTTCCAGGTCGTCATCGGCAACAACGTCCCGCTGGTCTACGCCGAGCTCGGACGCATCTCACAGCTCACCGGCGACGCCGACCTCGGCGAGGCGGAGAAGGGCAACATCTTCAACCGTTTCGTGGCGCTGATCTCCTCGATCTTCCTGCCCTTCCTGTGGACGCTGGCCGGCGCCGCACTACTGAAGGCATTCGTCGGCGCGGCCGCCTACTTCGGCTGGCTGGACGCGACGTCCACCACCTACGGCGTGCTGAATGCCACGGGTGATGCCGTCCTGAAGTTCCTGCCGGTGCTGCCGGCGATCACCGCGGCCAAGCGGTTCAAGGCCAACCAGTTCACCGCGGTGGTCCTGGCCGGCGCCCTGATGTACCTCGAGATCACTGCCTGGACCGGCCTGAAGGCCACCCCGTCGGACTTCTTCGGCATTCCGATTGTCGCGGTCAGCTACGTCGGCTCGGTGATTCCGATCATCGTCGCGGTCTGGCTGCCTGGTCGGTCCGCTGTCGGGCGGCTGGGTATCCGGGGTTCCGGACTTGCTCTGGCCGGGTGACTGGTCTCCAGCCTCGGCCCCGCGGTGGGGCTCCAACGCGCAGCTCCGCCCTGCGCGGGCTCCAACGCCCAGTTCCGCCCTGCTCGGGCTCCACCCGCAGGCGTCGACCCTTGCTGGACACGGTTGGGGCCCGTCTGCGTGGCCGAGTCCCGCTCTCGGCCGGGCTGCCCAGCAAGGGGTCCGGCCTCGGTCTGGCTGCCTGGTTGGTCCGGTGTCGGTCTGGCTCGGTGTCGGTCTGGCTCGGTGTCCGGGTTCCGCTGTCGACCCGGCCGCGCGTTGGGCGTCGGTCTGGCTTGCTGCTGGGGTTTCGGCCTGGCCGTAGGTCCGGATCGCTTCGGCTCCGGCCCCTGCAGCTGGCCCCGCTGTGGGGTGCCGCTCTGCTTGGGTCCCCAATCCCAGAGCGCCGGGCAAGCCTCTTGCCGGTGGTGAGGTGCGCCCTGACCTTCTCGTCCGCGGGGCGCGCCTAGACTCGCTGACGATGACCATGCACTCCAGCCCTCGTTCGGTGTCCACGCAGCACGGCGCCAGCCAGTCCGCCCCGCAGTTGCCGACAGCACCCTTCGGTCGCCGAGCGGCCGCTTCGGGTGGGGTGCGCTCCCGTTCTGGCCGGCTGATCAGCTGTGCAGCTGTGGCGACCGCGCTGTCCATCGGACTGGCAGGTTGTGCCATCCCCGATGGCCCGGTGACCCAGGGAGAGCGGCCGAACCGTCCGACGGCGAGCTCGTCGCCCAGCGTGAATCCCGAGACCGATCCCGCCAAGCTCACTATCCCGCTGACCCAGGTGCCGGCGTACCGGGCGCCGGCCGTGGGGGCGGACGGCTGGAAGTCGTCTGCCATGACCGACGTGAGCGGCGACCTTCGCTGGCGGGTGCTCGACGGCAGTAACGCCGTGATTCCCGACTATCAGCCCACCGACACGGTGGCCTTCGGTGACCCGGCGAACTACACGGCGGTGCCCGGCGTCCTCACCTTCCGCGGCAACAACGCCCGCACGGCTCCGGTCTACGGCACCGCCGACGTCAAACAGCGCAAGCTGCAGGTCGTCTGGACCCAGGAGACCGGCGAGGTGCGCGGCGACGACTCCTACTGGCCCGGCGCGGGCTGGACCGGCCAGCCGCTGCTCGTCCATTGGCCCGAGGCGACGCGCAAGGCGATGGGCTATGCACCCGAGTTCGCCAACGACCCCAACTTCACCGAGGTGATCTACCCGACCTTCTCCGGGGTGATCTATCGACTCGACCTCGCGACCGGAAAGCAGACTCGCGACCCGATCAACACCGGCTGCGGCTACAAGGGGACGGGTTCGATCGATCCGCGCGGCTATCCGCTGCTCTACGCCGGCCAGGGGCTGGACGACATGAACGGCAAGGAGTGCCCGTTCCAGTACCGGATCTTCGACCTGATTCAGAACAAGCAGGTCTCGGGTTGGGATGGCCAGGACGCCGGTGCGCCGCGCAAGGGCTGGGGTGCCTTCGACTCGTCCGCCCTGGTCAACGCCGCCTCGGACACCCTGATCGAGCCCGCGGAGAACGGGCTGATCTACAAGGTGAAGCTGAATGCCAAGTTCGACGCGGCCGCTAAGTCGGTCTCGGTCTCGCCTGAGCTCACCAAGCTCACCTATCAGACGCCGGCGAGCAAGAAGAACGGCATCGAGTCCTCGGCGGTGGCCTACCGCAACCTCATGTACGCCACCGACAACGACGGAAACCTCATCTGCTGGGATGCCAACACCTTGCAGGTGATCTGGGCTCGCGAACTCGGCGACGACACTGATTCGTCGCCGGTCCTCGACCAGTCGCCCGATGGCGTCTTCCTCTACACCGGCAACGAGGTGGACGCCCGCACCGACCCGAGCCAGTTCGTCACCAACCTGCGCAAGATCGACGCCCTCACCGGCAAGCTGGTCTGGCAGTACGACGTCCCGGCCGTCCGTGAGGAGCCGAACAACGGCGGGCTCTTGGCCACCCCGCTGCTCGGCACCGGTTCGATCTCGGACCTGATCATCTTCAATGTGGCCAAGACCACCAACCACACCGAGGGCGACATGATCGCGCTCGATCGCAAGTCCGGCGCCCTGGTCTGGAAGCGGCATCTCAAGCGCTACTCCTGGAGCTCGCCGGTGCAGATCAACGCCACCGACGGCACGGCCTACGGCGTGGTCACCGACTCCGGCGGCACCATGCACCTCTTCGATCCGAACACCGGCGCCGACATCGACACGCTCAGCCTCGGAAAGAACACCGAGGCCAGCCCGGCCGTCTACGGCAACATGCTCGTGGTCGCCTCCTACGCCAAGCGGATCTGGGGCATCAAGCTCACCTGACCTGCCTCGCTTGGCGAGCGGCCAACTGAGCTCATCTCACGTCTAGTTGGTGGTCTGGCCCTGGTCTCGCTGCCGGAGTCCTGGGGTGCAGCGGTCGGCAGCGGTCGGGCCGCGTGGCTGCCGGCTCGTGAGCGGTTCCGCCGAACTCTCCTCGCGCTCGGCCGGTGATCCGCCACGCCGTCTCCTCACTCAGGCTCTGCCTCGCGTGCGTTCGACTGCCAGTTCTTGACCCAGGCCTGCCCGGGCGTGGCTCCTCGTCATCTCCTCACTGGGGCTCTGCCTCGCGCATAGCCCGCCGCCATCTCCTCACCCGAGTTCTCTCGCCGGCCCTCACCCGGGTTCGCTCGCCATCTCCCTCACCCGGTCTCCTTCAGTGGCACCAGTCGGGCGTGGCGCAGCGGTACTCGCTGGGCGTCATAGCGCTTGGGTGGAATCACCTCTGGCAGGCCGTCTCGGGCGAGTCGGATCTCCCACTGATCTCGCCGCGCATGCTTGGCGGGCTCAACCAGGCCGTGATGGTGGTGACACAACAGCGCCAAGTTCGACAGGGCGGTCGCTCCGCCATCCCACCACGGGATGAGGTGATGCGCCTCGCAGCTTGCCGGACGGGTGTCGCAGCCGGGGAACACACAGCCACCGTCGCGCAGGGTGAGTGCTTGTCGGATTGCGGGCGTCACCAGTCGGTGTGCTCGTCCAACATCCAGCACCTCGGACTCGCTGCCCAGGACGGCCGGCACCAGCTCGGCATCGCAGCACAGGCGGCGCAGGTCGCCGGCGCTCAGTTGCGTGTCGCCCAACACTCCGGCACCGGCTGCCTTCGCCACGAGAGCCTCGTAGCCGACAGTCACCACGACTCGTGGACGGTCGCCGCCCACCGACGGGGCTCGTCGCGAGCTCTGGTGTCTGCCCACCATTGCGATCAACGCGTCGGCGTAGCGCTGCCCGCGCGACGGCGTGACACTCAGCGGATCGCGTGCCTCCACCAGATTGCGCCGTTGCGACTCGAGATAGGCGTCGAGGATCGCGATCCAGGCCGCACACTCGGCCGTCGGCAGACTGCCACGGAAGCTCGTCGAGCCGTTGCGCAGGTTCGTGAACATCAGCGACCGGTTGTGGTAGGCGGCCTCGGCCTGGCGTTGCAGGGTGGCCTCCAGGAGTTCCTCGGCGGCGGTGGGTGCCACTTCGGCGAGGACTGCGGCGCCGGAGCGGGCCAACTGCTCCGAATCCAGCCGCCCGGCCAGCCCGACCAACAACTCCTCGGCCTGGGTGGCCTGCGCCTGATCAAGCTGTGGTGCGATTGCCTCAATCACCTTGGTGATGGCCCGAACCTGGCCGGCACCGACCCGGCCGGCAACGGCTGCCTCACCGAGCACCGGACGTTCCGCCAAGGCTTTGGCATCGAAGAGCAACCCGGCCGACTCCCGCTTGGACAGCTTGCCGTCGAGTGCCAGCCACGACGACATCGGCGTCCCCGCAGCAGCCATGGACGACTCATGGGCGTCCGCCTCGCCAACCAGGACCTGGGCGAGTGCCTGGACTCGATCCGCAGCGCGTCGCGCCTGGCGAGCAAGCTCGAGCCGTTCCGCTGGGTTCAGGCGGGCGCGATCCTGGTCGATCGCATCGAGCGCGGCATGGACGCGAGTCAGCGCCTCCGCTGTCCCGATGCGTTGCCTGGTCTCGTCCACGTCTCAAGTCTGGCACTGCCGAGCGTCAAAATCGAACAGAGATTCGAATCTGTGGATAGCGAGAAGAGTATCCACAGATTGCCCAGAGGGTGACGCGTTCACCGGTTCTCGCTCCATCGCGCGCCCACGCACACGCGCGCC
>JAFADF010000070.1:0-2584 GCA_023425145.1 Actinomycetes bacterium
GTGCCATACAGCATCTTGCCGGAATGCAGACGGCACAGAAGATTATTGCTATCAATAAAGATCCAGAAGCGCCTATTTTTCAAATAGCGGATGTTGCTCTATGTGGAGATTTCAAAGATATCGTCCCTGTATTGATAAATAGGATTAGGCGGGAGGTTATCTGATATGATGACTGCCAAATTTGATTTTGCGCGTGTTACTCAGACAACGGTACGCGATCTAGTTGAAATTTTTGGTCCATCAGGAGTGTCTGTAGATAGGGAAAAGGTTACGGCATATTCAAAGGATGAAGTTGCGCTACATTTGTGGGATAAAGAATATACTGCTGATGTGGTATGTTTTGCCGAAAATACGGAACAGATATCTGATCTTATGAGGTATGCGAATGATAAAAAGATTCCTGTTACTCCGAGAGGGGCTGGTACAGGATTATCAGGGGGTGCTGTGCCCGCATTTTGTGGCATAGAACTTTCTTTGGAACGCATGAATAAAATATTGGAGTTCGATATGGAGAACCTGACGATTACCGTTGAACCAGGAGTAGTTACTGCTGAGATAAACAAAGCAGCTGCCGACCATGGTCTGCTCTATGCCGGTGACCCGTGCAGCGGTGATGCCTCTTTTATCGGTGGTAACGTGGCGGAAAATGCCGGCGGCAATAAGGTTGTAAAGTATGGTCCAACAGGTAATCATGTACTAGGTATGGAAGTTGTGTTGCCGGACGGATCCGTTACATGGTTTGGGGGCAAAAGAAGAAAAGATGTGACAGGATATGATTTCGTTCATCTGATGGTAGGGTCGGAGGGTACCCTTGGGATTGTTACAAAGATAATACTTAGACTTTTGCCCAGCTCATCTTTTGTTGTAGACCTTTTGGTCCCTTTTGCAGATGTCAAGAGCGCAATAAAAGCGGTCCCTGCGATAATGACAGAGGGCAAGAGTATCCCCAGTTCTATAGAATTTATCGATAAGCAGTCGATGTTGCTTACAGAGGAATATCTACGGACAAAATTTCCATTTTCGAACGAAGCTGATGCGCATTTGATATTACAGTATGAGGGAAATGAAAGAGAGCGTCTTGCTGATGAAATTGAGAAAATAGGGGATATATGTCTAAAGCAGGGGGCTTTGGAGGTATTCGTTGCGGATAACAGAACGGTGAAGGATAAGCTGTGGAAAGGGCGTAAAAGTGTTGCTGAAGCTGTATGGGCACATGCTCCAATTCAGGTGTCAAATGAGGATGTCGTCATTCCTGCAAGCGCTGTTGCAGATTTTATGCGGGAGTTGGATGACATATGTCACGGTGCGGGTGTGAAATATGCTGCTTATGGTCATCTTGGCGACGGTAATATGCATGTAACGTTATATCTGGAGGGGGAAACCCCTGGATGGCGCGAGATTATTGGGGACGTGCGGCAAAAGCTCTACACGATCGTTATAAAGCTTGAGGGGACGCTCACGGGAGAACATGGCGTGGGGTTGAAGCGTGCCGCGTATATTTCGCAATTTCTTGATGATGCTCAAATAGATTTGATACGCAGGGTAAAAATTGCCTTCGATCCAAACAATATACTCAATCCCGGTAAAATTGTTCCCTGGGAATAGGGTGTTGTATATTTAAAAAGTACATCCCATTTTTTATATCAAATTTATTATTGCAAAGGTACCTCTTTAATTGTAGGTGCCTTTGCTTTTTGTGATGGTGTGTTTGTTGGGTACGTTATTATGGCGGCTTCTAACTGCGGGAGTCCTTTTGTTTGATACGCTGGTGTTGAAGTAGTTCTGTAAAAGTATCCAATTTTCCAAATGAAACAATAATTTATTATATTGTGTCATTTTGTTGTCAACTGTGAAAATATGTAGCTGATGCAGAAAAATAACTTGACATTTATAAAACATGAGGATATAGTGACGTTAACAAAAATAGCGGTGTAAAAGCAAGGGAATTTGGTTAAAAACCAAAGCGGCCCCGCCACTGTTGCCATGACGAAATCGCGGGATCACTGGACGTCTGTCTGGGAAGATGCGAAATTAGGATGAATGGAAGCCAGGAGACCTGCTTACACCGTCGAGGGATAAATCTGCGCGGGCGGATATTGTTTCGTGAGCCATCGTCTTTAGATTGTACGGCGGCCATGTGATGTTGTCTGTGCGGTGTTTTTCTTTGCAGGCGGCATTTTTTTTACCCTCCGCTTGCTGGCATCTGTTGGTCTTGTAACTTGACAATAAAATAATATAACCAATAAAAGTAAATAATAAATATTTACTGCAGTATATTTTACTGTCATTAGAGTGGACTTTTAGTTGTAAGGGACAATGTTGTATCTGCTGAGTTAAATGTCCTAAAGAGAATATAAGATAACTATATTTTAAATTTTACTATAAATTCTGAAAATATTAGAAAAACAAAAAGAAAAGAGGATGAGGATTTGATCAGGCTGATTGAAAAGGGTGTCTATCTGTTTAACGGAAACGCGTTGGTGGAGGATGTTGAGAAAAAGGGGCTCACTGCGGTCAACGAGGAGATTCAGGCTGCGGGGATGAAGCCTCTGGAACGGCTGCCGGAGGACAGGGAGAGCGCCGC
>JAFADF010000048.1:0-115081 GCA_023425145.1 Actinomycetes bacterium
CAAACGCTCGCGGCAGATCAGCCAGCACAGAGGTGATCGCCTCAGCCTGGGAGGGCAGCACCGCCCCTGCGGCAGCAGCGGCTCCGACGATCTGGAACTGGGTGAGTCCTTGTCCGGCTTTGACGAGTCGTCGGGCCTCGCGCGGCGTGAGTTGGGCAGCATCGGTCAGCCAGGTGGTGGTCGAGGTGCGGTACTCACGCCAGGCAGCCTCAGAAGCTTCGATCCGGGCCGCCAACTGCTGCTGCCAGGCCTGGAGCCGGGCATCCAGCCGCAGCGCCACCCGCAGCTGGGAGAGCTGTTCGGCATCTGTTGGTAGCCGCAGCCGATCATCGGTGAGAGCATCCAAAGCAGCACCGATAACGGCCAACAACTGGCCATCACTCAGTTCAGCGAAGCTCTCATCCATAACCCCACACTAAACAGAGCCACTGACACTTTCGTTAGTGCTTCCGCCCGACGACACATTCTCAGAAAAGTCGTACAGATAGTCACGCGGAAGATGTCGCTGATTCGAGCAGATCACCAGCCGAGTGTGTGCCCTCGCGCGTATTGACCACGCGAGGAGCGCCATCATCCGTCGCGGTGGGACCGTGGCTGGTGCACCGCGTCGGGGGGCACGGCCTTGAGCTGGACGAAACCGCTGTGTGCCATCTCGTCCAGCTCGATTGGCTGCCCGTGGGTCAGCCCGCGATCTCGCGCGGATCGTTGCCCGGCTTGATCGTGTCCTTGGCGCGGATTGCGCCGTCGCGGCCGTGAATGTTCAACTCGCCGCCATCCTGATTACTCAGGTAGCCGCGAGCCGCATCGATTGCGGCGGCTTGGGTGGGGTGCAGGGACGATGCGCGCGACGCGCCTGATCTCTGTGCTGCCCACTCGCCACCGCGTGGAACGACGTCGTAGCTGCTCATGTGAATCACCTCCTTCCGTTGTCGAGTCGGTGTAGGGGAGTGGGGCCGACCCCTCTCGTGCGGCCCCACTCCGGCCTTGGGTGCTCAGTCGGTACTGCCGTAGACCGAGATCGAGTCGACCTGGAACAGCGGCACCGTGGTGTTGCCGCCGTTCTGCGTGTCGTAGGAGAACGAGCCGAGCACGGTCACCTTGGCCTTGAAGCAGTCACCTTCGACAAGCTTCTTGAGCGTTCCTTCCTCGCCGTTGAGCATCGAGTTCTGGTCGTAGTCGACGTAGCCGTAGGAGATCCGCAGCTTCTTCGGGCCGGTGTCGGCTCGGAAGGTGTCGGTCCCGGTGGCTGCGTCGAACTGCGTGATCTCGCCGTAGATCACGTAGGTGTCGCCGATGTAGGCATCCGGATCCTTGGCGAGCAGCTTGAAATTGCGCGATGACAGCTCCTTGTAGCTCTTCTTCGACGGTTGTGGGGCCGTACTCGCGCTCGGGGACTCGGTCGCAGTTTCGCTGGGATCGGCGGACGGCTCGTCGCTCGGCTCGCTGGACGCCTCGTAGGTGGCCGTCTCGGTGGCAGTGACCGTCACCGTCGGTGCGGCACCGGCCACATCGGCCTTCCCGCCCGCGCCGGCTGCGCCGCCGACGGTCAGCCCGATGATCAGGGCGGCCACGCCGATCACCGGCTTGGAGGTGAGCAGTCGACGGCGCGGGGTGGAAGATGGCACATCGAGATGGGGATCCTCGGGCGAGGCTTCGGCGGGCTGGTATCCGTCCGGCGGTTGCGGGGCTGACGGGTCGGTGTGGGTCATTGGGTTGTCCGTTCTGTGTGGGCGAGTGGGTCAACCTCAGCGTGACGGCCGATCGACACCCAGGCCAAACACAGCCTGATAACGGGGGTTATCAAACGGACAGTCTTGCGCGACCCGAGGTGAACTGATGGGATGAGTGCCGAGGAGGCGCCATGCCCGAGCTGATGACGATGCGCGACATCGCCGGCTTGGCGCGCGTGCAGCGTCCGGTGGTGACCACCTGGCGGAAGCGGTCTCGAGGCAGCGCCCATCCCTTCCCGAGTGCTCGCGAGCATCGCGACGGGCAGGAGTTGTTCCTGCGGGAGGACATCGTCGATTGGCTCGAGGCGACTCGGCGAGGTAATAGCACTGATGTGCGCGCGGACGCCGCAGCTTTCGCGCTGCTCTCCGACGGCAGCGCCCGAGCTGCCGAAGCGCTGAGTGCACTGCTCACTCTGCGCCACCTGATCGGTGGGCCACTGGCGGAGTTGAGCGCGGACGACCTGCTGGATCTGGCCGATGAACACGACCCCGACGACCGGTATCTCCTCCGCGAGGTCACGCGTTCTCGCAACTTGGGCGAGCTGGCTCGCACGGCGGATGACCTGGTCGACGCGGCCTGGGATGCTCCTCAGGCTCACCGTCGCCTGATGGAGTCTCGTCTTCGGGCGCCGGGCACCGCTCTGGCTCGGACCGCGCTGAGCGACCCCGGGCGTCGCCTTCTTCTGGGGCTGGTCGGGCCGCTGGCCCGGGAGCTCGATGAGCCCACCGTGATGGATGCCACCGGCGCCGCAGTGGACGTGCTGGCTGAACTGGCCGCGAGCCTGGAGCTTCCGGCCGCGCTGATCGACGGGGATTCGCCGGCTCACCGCCTGGTTCGTCGTCAGCTGCTAGTCGCCGACCGCCCATTCCGGGCCGTCGAGCGAGACGGGGGCAGCTGGTCGATGACTGGTCCCGTTACTCACGTCCTCGTCGTGCCCAGTGCCGCCCTGCCAGGCGCGGACGCGCTCGAACAGCTCGATCTGATCGAGGAGGTTGCGCTCCAGCTCGACGACCAGCAGCTCGCGCTCTGCCTGGCGCCCTCAGCGACGTTGGCCGACCCGCTGACCGGGCCAGGCTTGACCCGCCGCGACCAACTTCTCCGTGGTGGCTATGTGCGTGCTGTGGTGCGGCTTCCGGCCGGGCTGCGTCCGGCCTTTCCGCGAGAGCATTCGGCTCTGTGGCTGCTGGGCTCGCCCGATTCGACCGGCCCGGCCGAGCGGCGCACTCTGGTCGCTGATCTCGGACACCTGACGCTCCCGGACTGCGACGGTCTGGCTGATGACCTGCTCGCCGCCTGGCAGGGGGTCGACGGAGCCCGCAGACGGGCCTGGGCCCACCTGCACCCGGTGCTCACCCGCGACCTGATCTCGGCAAGTGGCACGCTGACCCCAGCGCGCCCGACGCGAGCACAAGCGCGTCCGCGTAACGGTGCCGACTGGGTCGTGGACTTGCGCGCCGCTGACCGCGAAGGTCGGCTGGCCGGTTATCGCCTCGACGTCGCGGCTGGCACTCCGGAGTTGGTCACGGTTGGGCAGGCGCTCGAGCGCGGCTGGCTGCGGGTGCTGCCCGGACGACGCGTGCACCTCGACGGTCTGCCCAGCGGCAGCGTCCCGGTGGTCGACTCGACTGCTCTGCCGTCGCGAACGGTCGATCGTCTGGCTTTACTGGCACGCTCGGAGGTTGAGCTCACCGAGCCTGGCGACATCATCTTTGACGTCCGACCCAACCCGCACGCACGCCTCGACGAGGAGGGCGGCACCCTGGTGCTGGCACCGGCGCGGGTGCTCCGAGTGCGCAGCAACGCGCCGCTGCTGGCCCGAGCGATCCTCGCTCGGATCAACGCCGCCGGCGATGGCCAGTGGCGAAACTGGACGATCAGCGTCCTCCCCGAACCCGACTGCAGCGGCCTCGGCGAAGCCCTGACCGAACTGTCCCTTGAGCGGGTCCGGCTGCTCGCAGAGCTCGCCGCGCTGGACGCCCTCAGCACTGACCTCATCACAGCTGTCGAATCCCGGCAGCTCAGCATTTCGAAGGAGAATCATGGCCCGACGTCGCACTGACGTAGCCCCGCAAGCCCCGACCACGATGAAGGAACTCAAGGACACCTTGTGGAAGGCGGCCGACAAGCTGCGCGGGTCGCTGGAGGCGTCCGATTACAAGGACGTGATCCTGGGCCTGGTGTTCCTGAAGTACGTCTCGGACTCCTTCGACGAGCGACGCGGTCAGATCCGCGCCGAACTGGAGGCTGACGGCGGCTACTCGGCCACCGACATCGAGGACTCGCTCGAAGACAAGGACGAGTACTCCGGCGCGGGGGTGTTCTGGGTGCCGGTGAACGCCCGCTGGCAGTTCCTGGCCGAGCGCGCCAAGGGCACTGACACCAAGACCATCGGTGAGCTGATCAACGAGGCGATGGGCTGGCTGATGGAGGCCAACCCGGCCCTGGCAGGAACCTTGCCGCGGATCTACAACCGTGAGGCGGTTGATCAGCGTCGGCTGGGGGAGTTGCTCGATCTGTTCAACTCCGCGCGCTTCACCGGTGAGGGTGCATCGAAGGCCCGTGACCTGCTGGGCGAGGTGTACGAGTATTTCCTGGGCAAGTTCGCCGCCGCCGAAGGCAAGCGTGGTGGCGAGTTCTACACCCCGCCGGGCGTGGTGCGGGTGCTGGTGGAGATGCTCGAACCGCAGAGCGGACGCATCTACGACCCATGCTGCGGCTCCGGCGGCATGTTCGTGCAAGCCGAAAAGTTCCTGGAGGCTCACCACCGCAACCCCAACGAGCTGAGCGTCTACGGCCAGGAGAACATGGAGCGCACCTGGCGGATGGCCAAGATGAACCTGGCCATTCACGGCCTGATCGGCAACCTCGGCCCGAGCTGGGGCGACACCTTCGCCCGCGACCTGCACCCCGACCTGCAGGCCGATTACGTGCTGGCCAACCCGCCGTTCAACATCAAGGACTGGGCCCGCAACGAGGACGACGCCCGCTGGCGCTACGGCGTGCCGCCGGCAGGCAACGCCAACTATGCCTGGTTGCAGCACATCGTCAGCAAGTTGGCCCCCAAGGGTCAGGCGGGAGTGGTGCTGGCCAACGGCTCGATGAGCTCCAACTCCGGCGGTGAGGGCCAGATTCGGGCCCGGCTGGTCGAGGCTGACCTGGTCAGCGCCATGGTGGCGCTGCCGACCCAGCTGTTCCGCTCCACCGGCATTCCGGTGTGCCTGTGGTTCTTCGCCAAGGACAAGAAGTGGGCCACCGACCGCAGCGGCCAGGTGCTCTTCATCGACGCCCGCAACCTCGGCCACATGGTCGATCGCGCCGAGCGCGCGTTGAGTGATGAGGACATCGCCAAGATCGCCGGCACCTACCGTGCTTGGCGTGATGATGGCTACGCCGACGAGCCAGGCTTCAGCTACTCGGCCACGCTGGCCGAGATCAAGGACGCCGACTACGCCCTGACCCCTGGGCGCTACGTCGGCACGGCGGCCGTCGAGGATGACGGCGTCGACCTCGACGAGAAGATCAAGCTCCTAACTAGCGGGTTAGTGGCCGCCCTGGACGACTCGGCTCGGCTGGATGCCGTGGTGCGTGAGCAGCTTGCGAGGTTGTCTTGAGCTACTCAAAGGTTCCGCTGTCCGATGTAGTGACGCTGCAACGAGGCATGGACTTGCCTGCCCCTCAGCGGCGCCCGGGTGACTTTCCCGTCGTCTCAGCGGGAGGCATCGTCGGATCCCATAACGAGGGGCCGGTCAGGGGACCCGGCGTCGCGATCGGCCGAGCCACCAACCTTGGACGCCCGACGTGGGTCGAAGGCGACTTCTGGCCGCTCAATACGACGCTGTACGTCAAAGACTTCAAGGGGAACGACCCCGGGTTTGTGTACCGTCTCTTTCAGAGCATCGATCTGACCGGCTTTGATTCCGGCAGCGTGCAGGCGATGCTGAATCGGAACTACATATCGCAGGTGCCTGTCCCGCTGCCACCCCTCCCCACCCAGCGCGCCATCGCCGAAGTCCTCGGCGCCCTCGACGACAAGATCGCCGCGAACCAGCTGGTGGCCGACTCCGCCGACACCCTTGCGACTGCCCTTGTGGCGCGCGAGGAGTCCGAGCCCACACAGTTGGCTCGGGTCGCCGAGGTCGTGATGGGTAGTTCACCTCGCGGCGAGTCGATGAATGAGGTGGGAGAAGGCATCGAATTCTTCCAGGGCGTGCGCGACTTCGGCATTCGCGTTCCCGTGCGCAGAGTCTCCACGACTGAGCCCACCAGGGTTGCGGCTAGCGGCGATGTGCTCCTTAGCGTCCGCGCGCCGGTTGGACGCGTCAACCGGGCCGACCGCACGATGTGTGTCGGCCGTGGTCTGGCCGCTGTCCGATCCGAATACCCGAACGTACTGTTCCATGTACTCAGGAACGCCCCCATGTGGGAGTCATTCAATGGCGAGGGAACGGTCTTCGGCTCGATCAGCGGGAGGGATCTCCGGGGGGTCGTGCTTGCGTGGCCTTCGCAGTCGCGGCTCGCAATCCTTGAGCAGAGTCTGAAGCCAATCGAGGCGCGGATCGACCAGGCGGTGGCTGAGTCCGCGCACCTCGCCGAACTCCGCGACACCCTTCTGCCGCACTTGATGAGCGGTCGCCTGACCGTCCGCGAAGCCGAGAAGCAGGTTGAGGAGGTGTTGTGATGGCATTGATCAGTGAAGCCGAATGGGAGTCCACCGCGCTCGAGGTGCTCGCCGAGCAGGGCTGGGTGGCCGCCACCGGCGCCGAGATCGCCGGCGAGCGGGCCTCGGTGTCCGACATCTTCTTGCATGAGCGGTTCCGGGAGGCGTTGGTGCGGCTCAACCCGTCCGTGCCCGAGGTGTATCTGCGCCAGGCGGCGACCGAGATTCTCGCGCCGTCCAGCCAGGACGCGATCACCGAGAATCGGCGGCTGCACGAGTTGATGGTGCACGGCTATCGCGGGGTCAGCTACCTCGACAACGACAACGTGGAGCAGAACCCGACGATCCAGCTGATCGGGCGCGACCCCGGCGACAACGACTGGTTGGCTGTGCGCCAGTTGACCATCAGCAATACCGAGCACCACCGCCGCTTCGACGTGGTCTGCTACCTCAATGGCCTGCCGGTGATCATCTGCGAGCTGAAGCAAGCCGGACTCGCCACCGCCGATCTGGCCGCCGCGCACAGCCAGTTGGGCACCTACCTGTCGGAGTTCCCGCTCGCCTTCCGCGGGTGCGTGCTGAGCGTGATCTCCGACGGGGTCACGGCCGGCTACGGCACGCCGTTCACCCCGCTGCACCACTACGCGTCCTGGAATGTCGATGACGATGGCGTCCCGCTGCCGGCGGGGGAGTCCATTGCCGACACCGACTACGACAACGCGCTCGAGGTCACCTTCTATGGGCTGGGCGACCAGATGCGCTTCCTCGACCTGCTGCGGCACTTCACCGCCTTCGACGCCGGCGAGTTCGGCCTGGCCAAGCGAATCGCCAAGCCGCACCAGTATTTCGCGGTGAACAAGGCGCTCGGACGCACGGTGACCGCGGTGAAGTCCGACGGACGCGCTGGTGTCGTCTGGCACACCCAGGGCTCGGGCAAGTCGATGGAGATGGAACTGTTCGCCAACCTGGTGATGCGCTCCACGCATCTGCTGAACCCGACGATCGTGGTGATCACCGACCGCCGTGAACTCGACGGCCAGCTGTACCAGAGCTTCTCCGCGTCGACCCTGCTGCCGGAGAAGCCGATCCAGATCACGACCCGCTCCCAGCTGCGTACCGAACTCACCCAGCGGTCGTCCGGCGGGATCCTGTTCACCACCTTGCAGAAGTTCAATCGGACGCTGGAAGAGCGCCAGTCGGGTGCTGATCACCCACTGCTCAGCGAGCGGCGCAACATCGTGGTCATTGTCGACGAAGCGCATCGCTCCCACTACGACGACCTGGACGGCTACGCCCGCTTCCTGCGCGACGCCCTGCCGCACGCCACCTTGATCGCCTTCACCGGCACCCCGGTGAGCACTGTCGATCACAACACCCGCGAGGTGTTCGGCGACTACATCGACATCTACGACCTGACCAGGGCGGTCAACGACGGCGCCACCGTGTCGGTCTTCGTCGAGCCCCGGCTGGTGAAGGTGGCCTTCGCCGACGATGTCACGCCCGAAGACCTCGACCGCGCCGCCGATGAGGCGACCGTCGGGCTGGACGAGGTCGAGCGTGAGCGGCTGGAGAAGTCGGTGGCCGTGATCAACGCGGTCTACGGCGCTCCGGCTCGACTGGCCACCCTGGCTGCCGACATCGTCGCTCACTGGGAGACCCGCCGCGAGCGGATGCGTCCGCTGATCGACGGGCCGGGGAAGGCCATGATCGTCTGCGCGACTCGACAGATCTGCGCCGACCTGTACGCCCAGCTGATTGAGCTGCGACCCGAGTGGCATTCCGACGCGCTCGAGGGAGGCGTGCTCAAGGTGGTCTACTCCGGCAGTGCGTCGGACAGCGGGGAGATCGCCAAGCACGTCCGCCGCGACTCGGAGAACCAGGTCATCAAGAAGCGGCTCAAGGACCCCGAAGACTCGCTGGAGCTGGTGATCGTCAAGGACATGATGCTCACCGGTTACGACTCGCCGCCGCTGCACACCTTGTACCTGGATCGTCCGATGAAGGGCGCGCTGCTGATGCAGACCCTTGCCCGGGTGAACCGCACCTTCCGTGGCAAGGACTCCGGCCTGCTCGTGGGCTACGCGCCGCTTGTGGAGAGTCTGAGTGCGGCACTGGCCGAGTACAGCCCGTCCGACCAGCAGCATCGCCCGGTCGGGCGGACGGCCGATGAGGCTGTCGAGCTGGCCCGACTCCTGCTCGACCAGCTGCGTGCGCTCGTGGCCGGCTACGACTGGAGGGCGAAGTTGGGTGGTCCGAAGGGTTGGCTGAAGGCCGCCACCGGCCTCACCGCCTGGCTGCGCAACCCACAGAACCCGGGCAATCAGGTCGCCGAGGGAGAGCTCGGGCTTGCCGGACGGTTCCGGCAACTGTCCGGGCAGCTCGGCCGGGCCTGGGCTCTTGCGTCGGGCTACACCAACCTGTCGGACGTGCGTGACGAGGTGCGCTTCTACGAAGAGGTGCGCGTGTGGATGGCTAAGTTCGATGCCGCCGAACGTGTTGCTCGGGGCGAGCCCGTTCCCGAGGAAGTGGCCCGGCTGTTGCGGCAGCTGGCCTACCAGGCGACCGATTCCGACGAAGTCATCGACATCTATGCCGCCGCCGAGATCACCCCGCCGGACTTCAACGACCTGACGCCGGCCGCTCTGGCTCGGGCGCAGCAGTCGAGCAATCCGCACCTGGCGATCGAGGCCCTGCGCGATGCCATCCTGGCCGAGGCCGCCCGCGCCACGGGTGCCAGCCTTGTGCGTCAGCGGGCCTTCAGCGAGCGGCTCTCCGATGTGATGAACCGCTACACGAACAGCCAGCTGAGCGCCGCTGAGGTGCTGATCGAGTTGTTCGAGATGGCCAAGGATCTCGCTGCGGAAGCACGGCGTGGTGAGCAGTTCGACCCGCCTTTGGCGCCGGAAGAGCTGGCCACCTACGACGCGATCGCCGACAACGCCTCCGCACTCGACGTGCTTGGCCAGGACGTGCTCGCCGACATCGCGCGCCAGCTCGTGGCGATGATGCGGGCCGACGTGAAGACCGACTGGACCGTCCGCGACGACGTTCGCGCGTCCCTGCGGGCCAAGATCAGGCGTCTGCTGCGAAAGTACAAATACCCGCCGGACCGTGCCGAGGGTGCCGTCAAACAGGTCATCGAACAGATGGAACTGCTCGCCCCGGGGGTGGCCATCATTGGCTGACCGGCAGTCGTCCCCGAGCGCTCGGGAACGGAAACCAAGGCAACCGCCGTCGGTCACCTTGCTCCGGAGTCTGGCAGAGCGAGCAGATGCAATTGACCGGATGCTCGACCAAGGACGCCTTGTTGAGGCGGAGGTGGCACTGGCTCAGCTCGCTAGCAGAGCGTGCCATCTGGGTAGGACGTCCGCTGCGAGCCGAGTAGTGCGGGTCCGCATCGGTGAACTCAAGAGCAAGCTCAGGAGGCTGAAGGCGCGCAAGCGCGCACAGATGGCCCGACCGCGCAGCTCCGCGGACGAGGCAACCGCATTGTCCCGCGACAATGCCCGGCCGCGGGCCACGGCCAAGACCTTCGTGTGTGGTCGATGCGGCAAGGAACGTCCGGTCGCACTTCGAGTGAGGAAACCTGGCCCGGACGCCCTCTGCACCCCGTGCGCTACCGGTCAGGTCTGTCCGAAATGCCATGGCCCAAAGAGCCCCGACTTCGAAGTCTGCCTTAAGTGTTCGGGGAAGCCGGAGACTCTGAAGATCGTATACACGGGTGCTTTCGAGTCCAATCGGCGTCGTCACTAGCTCGCCAGGCCCTCTCGGGCAGCAGTCCGCTGAGGCTTGATCGGCGCTGGGCTCGACTACTTTGTCCAGCCCAAGAGACTCCCCTTCGTCAGGACAGCTGCGGCAGGCCGGTCGCCTTCGGTTCCTGCGCCGGTATGCACTCGCTGCCACTAGTTGTTGGCAAGCTGCTCGTCAGTGACGGATGGCGCCCCTTCGCTCGCGTCGACCCAGAGAACGTGGAGGTTCAGGCGCTGTTTGGCAAGGCGGGGGAGGCGATGGATGAGGCCCCGATATCGACGGTTGTTGGGCAGCGCTAACGCGTACGTGGCCACCGGGTCGTCCATTCGTTGGAGGAGTTCTCCGAGTGCACCGAGAAAGTAGTTGCCCTGCTGTTGGTCTGAGGCGACTCCGGCCTTAGCCTCAACGACCCACCGTCGGCCATCGGGGTGCCGGGCGTCGATGTCAATACCTCGCTCATGCCCCATCGCAACAGTCACTGTGAACCCCTGGTTGGCTAGCCAATCCCGGACCGCGCCTTTGACTTCATCCTCTGACAACAGGACGGCACCCACATGCGCGGGCTGCGGGTATGCAAGGGCCGCTGCAACCTCACCGGGTTCGATCCATTCGTTGACGATCTTGCCCTCGGGCCCTGGCGTGCGGCGCAGCCGGCCGGCGCACTCAAGGCGTCGCGCGGTCTGGTTCACAGCTTGCCTGCTGCTCGCTCCGACTCGCGAAGCGAGCACGTCGTCCATCAAGGGGCGCATATCGGATGGCTGCCAGGATCCGCTCCGCGAGGGTGGTCATGACGACATCTTCCACCAACTCGTGCGTGCCGATGCGGGCTTCGACAAGCTCAGCCAGCGGCCTTACTCAGAGGGTAATCAGCCCCCGAGCACGAAACACAGCCCGAGCGTTTTCGACTTCGGCAGCAGTCGGGGTGCGGTTGCCGTCAAGGGCGTAGTCGAGCCCGAGTTCGGCCCACTTCGTGGTGCCGAGTTGGTGGAAGGGGAGTACCTCCACGCGAGAGACGGTGCCGAGCGAGGCGGCATGGTCAGCAACCTGCGCGATGGTGGCCGGGTCGTCGGTGAGGCCGGGAACCAGAACGAAGCGAACCCAGATCTCAATGCCGAGGGTGGCGACGCGGCGTCCGAACTCGAGGGTGGGCGCGAGCGTCCGGCCGGTGACTCGGCGGTAGCTGTCCTCGTCGCCGGCCTTGATGTCCAGCAGGACGAGGTCGACGTCGGCGAGCATGGCGTCGTCGGCGTTGCGTCCTAGGAAGCCGGACGTGTCGATGGCGGTGTGAACGCCCAGCTCCTTGGCCCCGCGCAGAATGCGTCGGGCGAACGCCGGCTGAGCCAGCACCTCACCGCCGGAAAGCGTGATGCCGCCCCCGGTGGTGGCGAAGATGCCGCGGTAGCGGCGAATCCGGGCGAGCAGGTCGTCGGCGAACACGGGGACGCCGCCGCGGGCGCTCATCGTGTCCGGGTTATGGCAGTACAGGCAACGCAGTGGGCAGCCGGCGAGGAACGTGGTCATCCGCGTCCCTGGCCCGTCGACGGCGGTCACCAGCTCCCAGGAGTGCACCGAACCCACCTCGCCGCTGCGCTGGGCGGCGAGCAGGTCGCTGCGTCCCAGATGCTGCGCGGTGGGCAGCCCAGCCAGGCGTCCGGCCTCGGGCGCCCGCACAGGGCGGAGCGCCGCCCCGGGCTCATACCCCGGGGCGACCTCCAACAGAGCCGAGGCCACTCAGATGGCCTCGTGGAACGTGCGGGACAGCACGTCGAGCTGCTGCTCGCGGGTGAGCTTGGTGAAGTTCACCGCGTAGCCGGAAACCCGGATGGTGAGCTGCGGGTAGTTCTCCGGGTTCTCCATCGCGTCGAGGAGGGTCTCCCGGTTCAACACGTTGATGTTGGCGTGGTAGAGGCCCTCACCGAAGCCGGCGTCGAGGATGCCGACCAGGTTGCCGACGCGCTCCTCATCGGAGCGGCCCAGGGCGTCCGGGGTGATCGTGTTGGTCAGCGAGATGCCGTCCAGCGCGTCGTCGTAGGAGAGCTTGCCGACGCTGAGCATCGAAGCCAGCATGCCGTGGCTGTCGGCGCCGTTCTCCGGGTTGGCGCCCGGTGCGAACGGGGTGCCGGCCTTGTGCCCGCAGGGGAACGCGCCGGTCGCCTTGCCGTAGACGACGTTGGAGGTGATGGTCAGCACCGACTGGGTCGGGACGGCGTCCCGGTACATCCGGATGCTGCGGATCTTGTCCATCACGGTCTTTACGACCAGGGACGCCAGCTCGTCGGCGCGGTCGTCGTCGTTGCCGTATAGCGGGAACTCGCCCTCGGTGCGGTAGTCGACGACCAGCCCGGTCTCGTCGCGGACGGGCGTGACCTTCGCGTACTTGATCGCCGACAGCGAGTCGGCCACGATCGACAGCCCGGCGATGCCGCAGCCCATGGTGCGGACGATCTCGTCGTCGTGGAGGGCCATCTCCATGGCCTCGTAGGCGTACTTGTCGTGGCTGTAATGGATGATGTTCAGCGCCTCGACGTAGGTCTCGACGGCCCAGGTGAGCATCTGGTCGTACTTGGCCCACACGGTGTCGAAGTCGAGCGGTCCGTCGCCCTCGATGGCGTCCAGGCCGGGGACGATCTGCTTGCCCGACACCTCATCACGGCCGCCGTTGATGGCGTAGAGGAAGGTCTTGGCCGCGTTCAGCCGGGCGCCGAAGAACTGCATCTGCTTGCCGATCGCCATCGGCGAGACGCAGCAGGCGATCGCGGTGTCGTCGCCCCAGTGGCCGCGGATGTCGGCGTCCGACTCGTACTGCAGTGCGGAGGTCTCGATCGAGATCGCCGAGCAGAAGTCCTTGTAGCCGGCCGGCAGCTTGGCGTCCCAGTAGATCGTGATGTTCGGCTCGGGCGCCGGGCCGAGGTTACGCAGGGTCTGCAGCAGCCGGAAGGAGGTCTTGGTGACCAGGGTGCGGCCGTCGTCGGCGAAGCCGCCGTCGGACCAGGTCGCCCAGTACGGGTCGCCGGAGAAGATCTGGTCGTAGTCGATCGTGCGCAGGAAGCGGACGATGCGCAGCTTGGTCACCAGCGCGTCGATGACCTCCTGGGCCTCGGACTCGGTGAGCATGCCGGCGGCGAGATCACGCTCGGCGTAGACGTCGAAGAAGCCGGACAGGCGTCCGATGCTCATCGCGGCTCCGTCCTGGCTCTTCACCGAACCCAGGTAGGCGAAGTACGTCCACTGGACGGCCTCGACGAACGTGGCAGCCGGACGTCCGAGGTTGAAGCCGTACTCCTCGCCGAGGTTCTTCAGCTTCTTCAGCGCCTTGATCTGCTCGGCGTGCTCCTCGCGGTAGCGGGCCCAGTTCTCGCTGAACGGCTGGTCGTTGATCGAATCCATGTCGGCCTGCTTGGCCTCGATCAGCCGATCCACGCCGTAGAGGGCGACCCGGCGGTAGTCGCCGATGATCCGGCCACGGCCGTAGGCGTCCGGAAGGCCGGTGACCAGGTGCGCGCTGCGGGCGGCGCGGATCCGCGGGGTGTAGATCTCGAAGACGGCCTCGTTGTGGGTCTTGCGGTACTTGGTGAAGACCTCCTTCAGCCGCAGGTCGGGCTCGAGGCCCGCCTCGCGGATCGCGGTCTCGACCATCCGCCAGCCGCCGGCCGGCATCATCGGACGCTTCAGCGGAACGTCGGTCTGGAGGCCGACGATGACGTTGTCCTCGTCGCAGATGTAGCCGGCCGGGAAGGCGTCCACGTCGGCCGGAATGTGGGTTTCGACGTCGTAGACGCGCTTGGCGCGCTCGACGGACAGGTAGTCGCGCTGCAGGGTCTCCCAGACCGTCAGGGTGCGTTCGGTGGGCCCGGCCAGGAAGGCGGCGTCCCCGGTGTAGGGGGTGAAGTTCGTCAGGATGAAATCACGGACGTCGATGCGCTCGGTCCAGGGTCCGGTCGTGAACCCCTCCCACGCGTCGTCCCGGTACAGCGATGGGCGGGTGTCCACCTCGGCGGTCATGCGTCTCCTTCTGCGCACGCGCGCGGATCACGCGCGCGAGCTGGGTTGGGGATGCCACCAGGTCGGAGGTTGCCAACGGTGGCGAGCAGGCCAGAAGGCCTTACGGGAGACAGTCTAGAACAATTGCGACTATTGGTCGGACCAAAAGGGTCGAGGGTGAGACGTCCGCGCTGGTCGCAGCGGATCACCCAGGAACATCGCCTCGTGTATGCCGTCGAGGAGACCCGGATCGTCGTGCTGGCGGCGCGGTTTCACTACTCGGAGTGACGAGCCGACTTCGCTGGTTGGCGTCCCAGGTCCCTGAGTGTGTCGGGCGTCTTTTTGTTTAGTTCATTTTGATGGCCGCGGAGCTGAACAAAAGGCGCCCCTGCGGGGCTAGGATTTGTTCAGTTCGATTACCCAGGCCGCACCACTCAACAAAGCGAGGTTCGATGCCCAGGGGACGCGTGTCTCGGGAGACGATCTACCGACGGCTCGATGCGCAGCTGGCCGATCTGAAGACGCGTCTGGGCGGCCTGCCGTCGCCGAAGGAGTCGGAGTACATCTGGTCCGACATCTGGCACCTCGAGGCGCACCACTCGACCGCACTGGAGGGCAACACCCTCGTCCTCCGCGAGGTTGAGAACCTCCTGGAGAAGGGCCGTGCGGTCGGTTCGAAGCCGCTTCGGGAGTACATGGAGGTCAAGGGCTACGGTGACGCGGCTGCCTGGGTGTACCGCGAAGGGATGGGGGCGAGCGACCACCAGAGCGGCCAACTCGTGACGGTGAACGAGATTCGGCACATCCACCATCTGGCCATGGCACCGGTGTGGCTCGTCGCGCCGCATCCCGACGCGACGGATGCGGAAGCGCCCGGCAGCTACCGGCAGCATGACATCCACCCGTTCGAGGCCGGCATGACGCCACCTTCGTGGCCGCTCGTGCCGGCAGAGGTTGAGGCCTGGGTGCGCCGCGCTGTCACGCTGCCCGACCGCCTGGCTGCCGGTGGGGTGCTGCCCGAAGTCCTCGCTGAACTCCACAACGGCTTTGAGCGGGTGCACCCATTCCTCGATGGGAACGGTCGCACCGGCAGGCTCGTGCTGAACCTGGTGCTGGTGCGGCTGGGCTATCCGCCTGTCGTCATCCTCAAGGCCCAGCGGGAGCGCTACTTGAAGGCAATGCAACGAGCCGATGAAAGTGACTACGGGCCGCTCGGCGAGATGCTCGCGCGGGCGATGATCGACAACCTCAATCGCTTCATCATCCCGGGTGTCGCGGGTCCAGCCAAGCTGGTGCCGCTGGCTTCCTTGGTGGACGCGGAGATGAGCCTCGTAGCCCTCAGGGCGGCTGCGGCCCGCGGCCGCCTCGACGCGCAGCAGCGGAGCGATGGTCAGTGGCTGAGCACGCGAAAGGCTGTGGAGAAGTACAAGAAGTCGCGCGATCGGCGGGGACGAAAGCACTCCGGCGACGACCACTGAGAGGCTGACCAGGACCAGCGTTGTCGATCAGCCCGGGCGCCGGCGACGAATGGGGAGGTCGGACCTTGCCGGACGATGAGAATGTGATCCCGTTTCCCGGGCGTTCAGGCAACCGGCCTGCCGAGCCGGATGCCGCTGCGCAGGCATCGATCGACGACATCCTGAGCCGCGTTCGCAGCGGCGAGCTCAGCGCGATCGAGCTGCTGGGAGCGGTTCGTGGTGCGATGGGAGCGCTTCAGGGGGTCGACACAGATGGGGATGGCTTCGGCCGCGTCCGTCCGGATCTGCTCAAGAAGGGCAGAAGGCGCGTCTGCTTTGTGGTGCGGCTCGACCTGGACAACGCGCGTCCGCCGATCTGGCGCCGACTACGGCTCGGGAGCGACCTGCCGCTCAGCCAGGTGCATGACGTGATTCAGGCCGCGATGGGGTGGTCGGACATGCACCTGCACCACTTCCAGATGGGGCTGGACGCCAAGGACCTCCGGGTGGTGCCCTTCCTCACGCCGTTCGACGTCGAGGATGGCGAGACCGACGGGATGCTGGAGTCCGAGGTCCGCCTCGACCAGGTCATTGCCAAGCCGGGGCACCGGCTGTTCTACGAGTACGACTTCGGCGACAGCTGGCACCACACGATCAAGCTGGAGAAGGTCGAGCCCTGGGCGGACGGCGACCCGGTCGCAACCTGCGTCGCGGGGCGGCGGGCCTGCCCCCGGAGGACGTCGGGGGGATTCCCGGCTACGAGCAGCTCCTGGCTGCTCTCGAAGGCCACGTTGAGCCGGGCGAGGCGGAGTGGATGGCCGAGAGACTCGAGTGGCTGCCCGTCGGGTTCGACCCGGCCGAGTTTGATCTCTACGAAGTGAACCGGGCGCTGCAGGAACGCCCGATGCCGGACCCGGAGGAGTGACACCCGGGGATCTCAGACCTCATGGTTCGGGACCGCTCACTGGGCGCCAGCGGCCTCACCGTACTAGTGAAGCAGGCGCTCCGGGAGGATCTTCTTCAGCATGACCGCACCTTCCAACTCAATAGGATGCGGCGTCAAACCTAGAGCGCTTCACCGGGCCAGCCACGCATGCATCGTTTGCCGTGACACCCCGAACCGGGCCGCCACCTCCGTCACCGTCGCGCGGTCACCGATCACAGCCAGCACGGCCTGATATCGCTGCTCCGCCACACTCATCTTCCGCATACGGGAGTGTCAAGGATCAGCCGAAGTAGATGTCAACCATCACCCGGACCACTGACAAGCATCAGCCGAAGCCCAAACGTCAGGCACCAGCCGAAACAACACAGCCAAGGGGTGGGGCGGGCGGGGCTCGAACCCGCGACCCAGGGATTATGAGTCCCCTGCTCTGACCGGCTGAGCTACCGCCCCCAACGCCGTCCGCCAGTCACGCTAGCGGGCGGCTTGCTCGCCCGACAAACAATGGACGGGTGTGGCGGGCGGGAGTCCGTCCCGGACGCTCGGGTGGCCGATGTTTACCGTCCTCCGGATGCCCCGGAAGGGTCGTCGCTGGTGAGGTGGGGGTATTGCTTGGCAGATGAGCTAGTCCCAACTTGGGTATTTGTAGACGATCGTCTACGCTTGTTGGTGTATTGAGAGCGATTGCGGGCAGGCGACGTTATCGGCCGTCCGCGCCAATCTGGGGGGATATTCGTGGGGAGTTCGCATTTGCATGCCCGGGTTACGGCTCGGGCCTATCGTCGTGGAGCCGCGGCAGCGGCCGGGGCGGTCCTTTTGTCGGTGGTCGCCAGCGTAGGGCTCGGCGCGGTGCGGGCGGACGCGGCGTCGTCCACCTTCAATCCGTTCGACCTGAATCAGGGATTCACCGTGGTGTCGCAGGGCGACGTCACCCTGAACAACAGCGAGTTGGAGGGCTCGATTGCCGCCTTCGGTTCGATCTCCTCCGGCAACCAGAACGGCTACCCGGTGATCCACAACGCCGCCGGCACGCCGGACTACGTGGTGCCGAAGGTGGACGGGGTGCCGGTGCGCATCCTCGCTGACCAGTTCAGCGGCACCGGAGCCTTCGATCTGAGCAACCGCGATGACTCACACACCATCGCCGCCGACTCGGCCGAGGCAACCGCGGTCGCGAAGTTCGTGGACGTCTCCGGGCTGACCGGATCGGCCAGAGGTGGCGGCAGTGGCGCTGCAGCGGGCACCGACTTCTTGCGGGTCACCAACGCCTCCGGCGGAATCCTCGACCTCAAGACGGTGCCGTTCCAGGGCTCATCCGTCGCCGACCTGGCCACCGAGAAGTCATCGGTGGCGAGCTACTTCGCCGGCCTGGAGACCGGGATTGCGAAGGCAAACCAATGCCTGGCTTCGCTGTACACCCCTGACCTCGGCCTGGCCAACCAGGTGACGGTCCAGGATGAAGGCGGTCTGGTGTACGTGTCCGGTTTCGCCACTGATCGTCCCAATGTCATCGACTATGCAGCGATCGCCGGCAAGACCGTCAAGCTCGACCGGGCCGGCGGCTACCAGCCGAACGCCACCGCGCCGCTGATCGTCCGGGTGTCCGCGGGGGCGACGACGCTGGGCAAGCTGCAGTTCGAAGGCTGGTCGGCACAGAAGGGCGCGCAGCAGGATTTCGCGCGCTACATCCTTCTCGACCTGTCCACCGTGACCGGGACGGTGACGGTGAACGGCCTGGAGATGGGTGCGATCTGGGCACCGCAGGCGAGCCTGGCTTTCGACTCCGGAACCACCACCAACGGCCAGTGGCTGGCCGCGCAGGTGATCAGCTCGGGCGGCGGCGAGATTCACCATCACGCCTTCTCCGCAGCGTTGCCGTGCACGGCGGACGAGCCGGCAACGCCGGTTCCGACTGCGACTGAGCCGACGCCGACGGTGACTGATCCGACGCCGACCGATCCGACGCCGACGGTAACTGATCCGACGCCGACCGTTGATCCGACGCCGACGGTCGATCCGACGGAGACCACTGACCCGACGGCGACTGCGACCGATCCGGCTACGCCGACTGATCCGACGCCGACGGTTGACCCGACGGAAACCACTGACCCGACTCCGACCACGGACCCGACTGCGACGACTGATCCGACTGCGACCGATCCGGCCACGCCGACTGATCCGACGCCGACGGTTGACCCCACGGAGACCACTGACCCGACGGCGACTGCGACCGATCCGGCCACGCCGACTGATCCGACGCCGACGGTCGATCCGACGGAGACTGTGGTTCCGACGGTCGATCCGACAGAGACTGTCGTCCCGACGGTCGAGGCGACCAGTGACACGTCTGGAGACTCCCTGGCCTACACCGGTGCCGAGATCGCCTGGCCGTTGGCCGGGGCGCTGGTTCTGTTGGTCGTGGGTGTCGGTGCGCTGCTGATCTCTCGGCCGCGGACGCACTGAGACCCGCGCTAAGGAGACCTCGGGCTGTCCCGAGCAGCGCGCACGCACTGCTCGGGACAGTCACACGTCCGCGCTGACCTCGTCAACGATGGCGTCGATCTCTGCGACACCGGCAGCCGTCATGGTGAACCGGAAGAAGTGCAGAGGCTCGGCTCGGGCCGCGGGGGAGTAGGCGCGAGCGGCGAAGGCCGCCTCACCCACAGTGGTGATGAAGGTGTACTCGGCCAGGTCGCTCACTGCGGTGTCCTCGGGGAGTTCGCCGACCCGCTTGGCCAGCTCGAAGAAGGTGGCGAACGAGCCCTTCCAGACCGCGATCATGCCGGCCGCAGCAAAGGTCGGTGACGTCCGATCGGTGAGCAGTACCGCGGCCGCCGTGACCAGCGGGTCCTCGCGAGACCTGCGTCCGATGGTGAGCAGGAAATGGACCGCGGCCCGAATACCACTGCCCGGGTAGGCCTCCAGCGAGCTGTCTCGCTGGGAGTCCACCACGGTCTCCAGATCGTCCACCACGGCCCGGGCGAGATCCTCCTTGGTCGGGAACTGCCGCGTCAGCGCGCCCTTGGTCAGCCCCATTCGCTGGGCGATCGAGGTCAGTGAGGACGCCGCGTAGCCGTGCTGCATCATCTCGGCAGCTGCGGCCTCAAGAATCCTGTCTCTGGTGCTCATCGCTCACCCAGCGTTCGGAGCGGCGAATGGAAGCCCACAGTCTGGCTGGGGTCGGCCGACGTATCCAGGCCGATCACTAGGCACTCAGGCCAGCGCGCTCAGCCGGACCGACCGGCTACGGGTCAGGTGCGCTTCCATGGCTGCGCGGGCCGCAGCGTCGTCCCGATCGCGGATGGCATCCAGGATCGCGGCGTGCTCGGCATTGGTCAGATGCAGGTCATCGGTGCGTCCGGGCGGGCCCTGGTCGTAGATCCGCAACTGGGCCGACCAGCGCTCCAGAGTGGTCGAGATCGTCTGGTTGTGAGCGGCCTCCCACAAGGCCCGATGCCAGGAGGCGTCGGCTTCGTGGCCGGCCAGGACGTCCGGAGCCTCGGTGCTGGCCCGGTGCAGACTCTCCAGTCGGAGCAGGTCCAGATCGGTGCGCTTGCGGGCGGCGGCCGCGGCGGCAGCGGGCTCCAGAGCGATCCGGCCTTCGTAGATCTCGATCACGTCCTCGGCGGTGCCGGTGCGCACCCGGAAGCCGCCCTCGGTGCGCTCGATCAGGCCCTCGTGTTGCAGCGCGGTCAGTGCCTCGCGAACCGGCGTGCGAGACACCCCGTAGCGGGTGGCCAGGGACGTCTCCAACAGCCGCTGCCCGACCGGGAACTCGCCGCTGAGAATGTCGGCACGGATCCGCAGGTACTGGTCAGTGGCCAGTGACTCTGCTCCGCTGCGGCTCACCATGTGCCCTCCCGTGTCGACTACTGCATGCATCTTCGCACACGTCGGCCGCCGGCTTGGGGTGATGACCTCTCATGGCGTCATCGCGCGGACGGCGCCGCCCGCGCAGGCTGCGATGCTCACACCGTCTCCGGACAGGCAGGCGGCGTCCACGAGGCTGCGATGGCCCAGCGGCTCGGGGAGCGTGATCTTCACCCGGACCGGGTTGTTGCCTTGGCAGGAGTCTGCCGTGACCACTCGCGGCTTGGCATCGATCCTGATCACGACCTCGTTCTCGCCCATCGCGATCACGGGCGTGAGGAGATCGCCGGTCCTGCCACTGGAGCACTCCAGCCGGGTGGCGAGCACCTCGAAGGTGACCGTGTGCGCATCGATCGACTCCGGCTTGGCCACGGTCCAGGTGGCCGTCACTCCGACCTGTGGTGGGACGCTGGCGCCGACCGTCGGAACTGTCGGCTGACCGCTGGGCAGCGCCGCCCGGACGTCCGGGTCCAGCTGAGGTGCGATCGCGTCGTACACCCGGTTGTAGAAGTTCTGGTCAGGGTCGTCCAAGCGATACATCCCCGATTCCTGCACGTAGACGGCGGTCGGCAGGATCTGCAGCGCCGGCCGCGAGGGGTCGATCGTGGTGACCAGGAGTCCCCGGAAGCCCAGATAGTCGGGTGCAACATCGCTGGGCTTGAGCAAACCAGCCGCTTCCTGGTCGGCCAGCATTGCGTACAACTGGTCAGCCACGTCGGAATCGAGACTCACGACGGGGTCCCGACGGCCGGAGAACATCAGCACCTGAACCTTGGCGGTCATGCTGCCGACCGCGGTCGGCGCGCTCGTTGAGGGGGCCGTTGTGATCGCCGAGGGGGTCGGCGCGATCGGCACGGCGGGGACGCCCTGGCCGCGTCCGGGAGCGCAGATCGCGACCACTCCGACTCCGGCGACCACCGCGATCACCGCCGCTGCGGCCAGCCAGGTCCGAGCCGAGGGTCGGGGGAGCGGACGATCGTCGGCTCGCGTGGCCAGCTCGTCGGGATCCAGCGGTGCGACCGGAACTGGCATGCTCGCCGCCGGGCGAAGGGCGTCGCGGACGCGATCTTCGAAGTCACTCATGGCTGTTCCTCCTTCAGCTCGGCGCGCAGCGCGGCCAAGCCTCGATGGACGTGTGAGCGGGCCGTGGCCTCACGGCACCCCATGGCGGCGGCGACCTCGGCGAAGCTCAGATCTTGGTAGAACCGGAGCACGACGGCTGTGCGCTGCAGTGGCGGCAGCGCGCCACACAGCCGCCACAAGGCCGTCGAGTCGGCCACCGACGCACTCGCATCGGCGCTGATCGGCGCTTCGCGCAGGCCGTCCGGCTCGGCCACCAGCTCTGCTTTACGGTGCCGGATCACCCTCAGGCAGGCGTTGACCACGCTGCGGTAGATGTAGGACTCCCGCCGCGACCCCTCGGGCAGCTGCGACCAGCGCGGGTACAGCGAGATGAACGCGTCCTGGACGGCGTCGCGGGCGTCGTGCCAATTGCGCGTGATCAGCCAGGCCAGCCGCAGCAGACCGTCCGATCGGGTCCGGACGTAGCCCTCGAACGTCGCCGATTCGGATCGCCGGGTGCAGGACTCGAGCTCCTCGCTGGATGCGGTCACATAAGGAAGAGTCCCGCAAAGACGAATCCGTTGCAGGCAACTGCAACGGATTTCGAAGCTCCCCCGCCTGGACTCGAACCAGGAACCTACGGATTAACAGTCCGACGCTCTGCCAATTGAGCTACAGGGGATCGCGCTGGGCGCGAGTAGGTACGTTAGCAGAACTTCAGCGAACGTCGTACTCGGAGCGCAACCGGGCCAACTCGGCCGCCACCAGCCGGTCAGTGAGGACGGATTCGGCGGCGGTGCCGGTGGTGGGCTCGACGTGCCACTCCAGCGGGGCGTCGCCCCGGCCGAGGTCGCGGCGGGCGCTGATCACCGCGGCGCCCGACCCACTCAGGTCGACGACGCGCTGCACGACGATGCTCTCGGTGACCCGCTCATTGAAGACCTCGGGCAGTCGCCCACTCTCGGTGAGGTGCAGCGAATGCTCGGTCTGATCCTGCCCGCGCCAGCGCAACTGCTGGTTGTCGCGGTCCCAACCGCCATGAATGATCTGATGCCACGGCTGTTGACTCCATCCGTCCGCGGCGGGGTACCAGAGGCTGTCGGTGGTGGCCACCACCTGACCCTCCGCGGTGGAACCGATGGCGAGTACAGCACGACGTCCGATCAGCGTGGCCAGGGTGGGATCCGTGCGTAGCTTTGCGAAGAGTGCCATGACTCCATTGTGCGCGTTCAGCTGCCGATGAGCTTCCACATTGCCGGACGATCCGGCTCGGCCCAGTTCAGGGCGCACAGCCGTGATCGGTCGAACCAGGAGATCACGTCGTGGTCGGGACTGGTCGCCGGCAGTGGGGTCAGCGAGTGGACGAAGTAGCAGGCGAGACTGATCGGGCCGTCCGGCGTCCAGGTCGTTGTGTGATCGAGGAGCGCGCCGATCTCGGCCTCCACGTCGAGTTCTTCACGCAGTTCGCGGATCAGCGCGTCCTGCGGGGCTTCATCCGGCTCGATCTTCCCGCCGGGGAACTCCCAGCGGCCGCCCGATCGCAGGTGGGGCCGACGGCGGCAGGCCAGGACATAGTCCTGTTCGGCGAACACGGCCGCGACGACGTCCAATCCACACCCCCTGATGGCCACTGTCTCACACGGGGCCTAACCGGCGGCAGGGCCCATCAGATGCATCAGCCAGTTTTCGTCGGTTCGGATCACGGCGAAACGGGTCGGACGCCCGGCCAGGCCGCCGTCAGGTCGTCCGTGCAGGGTGATGATCACCTCGTCGTCGCGCCACTTCTCCAGTTCGTAGTCGCCGGCATCCCAGATCCGGACGGTCCCGGCGCCGTACTGGCCGGCCGGGATCGTCCCTTCGAAGCTGCCGTAGGCGAGCGGATGATCCTCGGTCTGGACGGCCAGCCGGTTCTGCTTGGGGTCGGTGGGGAGGCCCTTCGGCACTGCCCAGCTGACCAGCACCCCGTCATGCTCGAGCCGGAAGTCGTAGTGCAGTCGCCGGGCGTGATGCTCGTGGACCACGAAGGAGCGGCCGCTGCTGGGCGGAGCCGGCTCTGCCGGCACCGGCTCAGGGGTCTTGGCTCCGTCGCGCAGACTGCGGTACGTGGCCAGCCGGTCGGGCCGGCTGAGCAGGGGAGCGAGCGGGTCGCCGTCGGGGAGCCGCTCCAGCACCTCGGCGAACTCCAGCTGGCGCAGCCCCGGCCGGCTCAGCTCGTCCCAGCTGCGTGGGGCGGCCACCCAGGGACGCTCCCGGCCGCGCAGCGAGTATGGCGAGACCGTGGTCTTCGAGCCGTTGTTCTGGCTCCAGTCCAAGAACACTTTGCCGTCGCGCCCGGCGCGGCGCATCACCGAGGTGACCCGGTTCGGATGGGCCGTCTGCAGGGCGTTGGCGAGCTCGTGGGCCACCGTCGAGGCCTGCTCGGTGCCCAGTGTCCCGTCCAGGGACGCATAGAGGTGAATGCCCTTACTGCCGCTGGTGACCGGAATCGCGGTCAACCCGGCTCCGGCCAGGGCCTCGCCGACCCAGCCGGCCACCTCGGCGCAGGCCTCCAGACTGACCCCCTCACCGGGGTCGAGATCCAGCACCAGCCGGTCGGGCGGCAGTGGGGTGCCGTCGGTGGCGAAGCGCCACTGCGGGACGTGCAGCTCCAGGGCGGCCAGCTGGGCCAGCCAGACCAGGGTGGCCACGTCGTCGGCCACCGGGTAGTCGTTGGGCCCGGAGCGGTGCTCGATCCGATAGCGGCGCACCCAGTCCGGGGTGCCCTCGGCCAGGTTCTTGGCGAAGAACACATTCGGCGGCTCGGTGCCGTCCCCGACGCCGTCGGGATAGCGCTTGCGGGTGATCGGACGCTGCCGCAGATGTGGCAGCAGCAGCGGAGCCACCTCGGCGTAGTAGGCGATCACTTCGGCCTTGGTGGTCCCGGTGGCCGGGTAGAGCACCTTGTCGAGGTTGGTCAGCGTCAGCTCACGGCCGTCGACGACCACTCGCTCGGTGCTCATGTCCTCATCCTTGCCCGGTGGGGGATCGGCGTCGAGGCTGAGTTCTACCCAGCTAGAGGACCGCGTCCCCCAGTGCCTGTCCGATCGGCTCCCGGATCACCAGGTCGGCGCGCGAGTCCATCGAGGTCTTGCTGGCGTTGATCAGCACCAGCTGGTCACCGGTGAAGGCCTCGGTGAGGCTGGCAGCGGGCTGGACGACCAGGGAGGTTCCGCCGACGATCAAGGTGTCGGCCGCGGCCAGCTCCTCCAGCGCCTCGTCCAGAACCTGCATGTTCAGCGACTCGCCGTACAAGACGACGTCAGGCTTGACGGTGGCGCCGCACTCGCAGCGCGGGATGCCCTCTGCGGCCAGGATCAGCTCCATCGGATAGCTCTTCCCGCAACGCTGGCAGCTGTTGCGCAGCACGCTGCCGTGCAGTTCGAGCACGTGCTTCGAGCCGGCCGCCTGGTGCAGACCGTCGATGTTCTGGGTGATCACCGCGCTGAGCTTGCCTTGCTCCTCGAGCCTGGCCAGAGCCAGGTGTGCGGGGTTCGGGCGGGCTTCGGGGTGGAGCAGGTTCGTCCGGTAGTAGTCGAAGAACTCCGCGGTGTGGCTGATGAAGAAGTTGTGGCTCAGGATCTCCTCGGGCGGGTAGTACGGCCCGAGCCAGCGCTGGTACAGACCCTTGCCGGATCGGAAGTCCGGAATGCCGCTTTCGGTGGAGACTCCGGCACCGCCGAAGAAGACGATGCGCTGCGATTTCGCGATCACTTCGGCTAGTTCATTGCTCACGAATCGACCCTAGCTCCCGGTCGACGTGCGGGCACGTCAGCGCGGGATTCCGGCCAGGAATAGGCTGCCCGCCATGCACCAGGAGTTGCCTGCGCCGAGTGATGCCGCACCGGTCAGAGAGGGAATCGCCGAACGCTTGTCGGTGATGATTCAGCACCCAACGGTTTCGTCCGAGCTGGACGCCACCGGCCTGCCGCCGTTCGAGGCGTTCCAGCGCCTCCTCGCCGAGCTCTACCCGCTGACTCACACCCGGCTGGAGACCGAGCGGATCGGTGATCTCGGTCTGGTCTATCGCTGGTCTCCCGCCGAACCCAACGATGCCGCCCCGGTGGTGCTGATGGGCCATTACGACGTCGTCCCGGTGGCCGGCCAGGAAGCCGAATGGACGAAGCCGCCGTTCTCCGGCGAGATCGCCGGCGGTCAGGTCTGGGGTCGCGGGGCCTTGGACGACAAGGGCGCGGTCTGCGTGCTGCTGGAGGCCGTGGAGAACTTGCTGGCCGAGGGCTGGGCTCCGGCCCGGGAGGTGCTGATCTGCCTGGGCGGCGATGAGGAGGTCTACGGGCGCTCGGCGCAGCAGATCGCCACTACTCTGCGCGAGCGCGGCGTGCAGCCCTGGTTCGTGCTGGACGAGGGCGGTGCCATCACCGAGATTCCGTTCCCCGGCGTCAGCGGCTGGTTCGGCATGGTCGGGCTGGCCGAGAAGGGCGTGATGACCGTCCGGTTGAGCGCGGCCGGCGCCGGCGGGCACGCGTCCGCGCCGTCCGGGCTGACCGCGGTCGGGCGGATCTCGCGGGCAGTCAACCGGCTCAACCACAATCCGTTCCCGATCCGGCTGCCCAAGACCGTCCGGCAACTGCTGGCCGCCATCGCCGAGCACGCCGAACCGACGTACGCCCGGCTCTACCGGGCTGCGCTGACCGTCCCGGCGCTGACCAGCCGGCTGCTCACCCTGGCCGGCCCGGACGCCCGGGTGCTGGTCCAGACCAGCCTGGCCGCGACCATGCTGGCCGGCGGCAGCAGTGCGAACGTGCTGCCGTCGCAGGCGTCGGCCACGCTGAACATCCGGGTGAATGTGGGGGAGAGCACCGCCGGGGTGCTGGCCCGACTGCGCCGGGTGATCGCCGATCGAGAGGTGATCGTCGAACTGATCGAAGGTGACGAGCCGACTCCCGAATCCGGCTTCGACAATCCGGCCTGGAAAGTGCTGGCCGCCGCCGTCGAGGCCGGCTATCCGGGCGTGCCGGTACTGCCCTACCTGACCACCGCGGCCACTGACGGACGCCATTGGCACCGGTTCACCCCGGACGTCTATCGCTTCGCCCCGCTGCTGATGGACGCCGCCCAGCGCGGCAGCATCCACGGAAACAACGAACACGTCTCGATCGACACTCTGCAGCGCGGTGAGCGCTGCTATCGGGCACTGCTGAAAGGGCTACCCGCATGAGTACACCCAGCCAGATCACCGACCCGGGTCGGGTCCGCTTCGGTGCGCTGGGCGCCGTGGTCGGCTTCCTGGTCTTCGTCGAGCTGACCAGTGGGGTGATCCAGGGCTTCTACACCCCGATGCTCACCGACATCGCCCGGTACTTCGGCGTCCCCGACGCGGACGTGAACTGGCTCGAAGGCGGCCAGGCGATGGCCGCGGCCTTGATCATCCCGGCCTTCGCCAAGCTCGGCGACATGATCGGGCATCGCAAGATGCTGCTGATCTCCACTGCGGTCACCGCCCTGGCCAGCATCGCCATGCCGCTGGCCGGCAACTTCTGGCTGTTCCTGGTGGCCTGGTCGCTGCAGGGCTTCTACATCGTCTGGCTGCCCTTGGAGACGGCGCTGATCTACTCCCGAGCCCGGTCCACCGGGCATCCGGCCGCGCTCACCCGGCGGGCGGCCGGCCTGCTGGTCGGTGCCCTGGAGACCGGTGTGATCGTGGCCGCCTTGGCCGGGGGCCAGCTGATCGAGGTGCTGGGCCTGCCCAGCGTGCTGTGGATTCCGGCCATCGCCGTGGTCGCCTGCTTCTTCATCATCTGGTTCGGGGTGAAGGAGTCTCCCGAACTGCACGGCGGTCGCTTCGACACCGTCGGCCTGATCCTGGTGGCGATCGCGCTGCTCGGCTTCACCGGCGGCCTGTTCCTGCTGCGGGTCTACGGCCCGGGCAGCCTGCTGGCCTGGGTGGTGACGCTGATCGGCCTGGTGCTGATGTGGCCGTTCATCGCCTGGGAGCTGCGTCAGAACGATCCGGTGGTGGACGTCCGGATGTTCACCAACCCGGCGCTCTGGCCGGTCTTCCTGACCGCCGGCCTGTTCGGGGTCAGCGTGCTGGGTGCCCAGGCGCCGCTGTCCACTTTCGCCCGCACCGACCCGGCGATCTATCACTACGGCCTGGGTGCCAGCAGCGGGATGACCTCGATCCTGATCGGGGTCTACGTGCTGATGCTGGCCGTCGGTGCGCTGCTGCTGCCAGTGGTCACCAAGCTGGTCGCGCCGCGAGTCGCCCTGATCGGGGCCAGCGCCATGGTGGCGCTCGGCTACCTGCTGTTCCTGCCGCTGCACGCCAGCTTCATCGAGACCCTGGTGAACATGGTGATCGCCGGCATCGGCTCCGGTGCCCTGGTGGCCGCACTTCCGGCCGCAGCGGCCGCCGCAGCCCCGCCGGCTCAGACCGGGGTGGCCACCGGGCTGACCAACTCGGTGAAGACGGTGGGCGGTGCCGTGGCGTCCGCGGTGTTCGGAATCGCGCTGGCCACCCACCCCGACGGCACTGCGGCCGGCACGGCAGGCTCGTTCAGCGGCTATCTGACGGTGTGGACGGTCTGTGGCCTGACCGCACTGGCGGCGGCGATCGCCCTGGCCTTCGTCCCCAAGGCGGCCTTCAGCGATCAGCCGGCCTCAGCGGAGTAGCTCCAGAATCGTGGTGCCGACGCCGTCGGCGTCGTTGCCGGCCACCGGGTGCAGGCCGGGACGCTTCAGGCTGGCATGGCAGTTGGCCACCACATAGCCGCGCCCGGCCCACTGCAGCATGTCCAGATCGTTCGGCATGTCACCGAAGGCCACCACGTCGGCGGCGTCGATGCCCAGTTCGGCGCACAGCAGAGCCAGCGTGCTGGCCTTGCTGACCCCGACGTCGGTCAGCTCGATCATCCCGTAGGGGTGACTGGTGGCCGCGTGGGTGAGGGTGAGTCGGTCGCCGACCACCGGAGCAGCCAGCTCGGTCATGGTGTCGGAGGCCAGCTCGGAGTGGAAGCCGAGCAGCTTGATCACCTTCCCCAGCGAGGCCACCAGCTCGGGCAGGGTGCCCAGGTGATGGCCGGGTTCGCTGCGCTGCCGCGACGGCGAGTCGGGCTCGCAACCGAAGCCGGTGCCGGTCTCGAAGCCGAAGCTGATCCCCGGGATCACGGCGCGCAGTTCGGCCGCAACCTCCAGGGCCACCGATGCGGGCAGTGGGAACTCATGAATCACCTTGCGAGAAGCCAGTTCCACGACGGCAGCACCATTGCTGACGATCACCTGCGGGTGGGCGGCGCTCAACTCATCGAGAACCCCCAGCCAGCGGCTCGGTCGTCCGGTGGCCACCACGAACGGAATGCCGAGTTCGGCGGCCCGCATCACCGCGGACGCATTGACCTCGGAGACCTCGCTGTGCGGATTGAGGAAGGTGCCGTCCAGGTCGGTCGCGATCAGCCGCGGACGGGTCATAGCCGCGAGTTCGGGGTGGGTGAGCTGGCCGAGCTCGGTGTCGGCGAGGCCGTCCGCGGTGACGGGCTGGCCGAGTTCGGGCTGGGCGAGGAACTGCTCGACGTGGTGGCGGTGGCAGTCGGCGAGCCGCTGTTGGGCACCGGCGGCTGCGGACGCTGAGTCGGCGCCTGCTGGAACAGCAGGATCGCGATCAGGATGGCCAGCAGGCACAGCAGCACCATCAGCAGCCAGGAGGCCAGGATCGAGCCCCAGCCGGCCCGGTCGTAGCGGCCCGGCCAGGGCAGCGGCCACAGCTTGGCGATTCCGGGTCGATTCCGGTCGATCCAGTGCAGCCGGTAATCCGGGCCGGTCGGACGGCCCTGCGCGGGCACCCCGACCAGGGCGATGTCGTCCAGGATCCGTTGCGCCTCGGCGATCGAGGCGGCCGTGGCGTCGTAGGCCAGCGCCACCCAGGGCGTGTCCGGCAGGTCATCCCCGACCGCCGGGTCATCGGTGTCCGGGCGGAACCGGCCGGCCAGTCGGCCATCACTTTGACCATGGCCACCGCGGGCCAGCACGGTGTCGATGTGCAGCTGGTTGACCAGCCCGGCAAACCGGTCGCGGGCTGCAGCATCCTCGGCCGCGCCCTCGGAGAGCAGGATCACGATCGCCGAGGTGTTCACCTGGTCATGGCCGACATAGGCGACCCCGGACGCAGCGGCGGCCAGCCGGGCGTCGATCCAGTAGTCGCCGACCTTCGGCGGATCGGAGGCGAGCAGCGGGAACGGGCGGGCCAGGGGCTGGCCGTCCGGGGTCGGTGTGCTCATCTCGTCCAATCGGGCTCGGGAACCGAGGTGAACCCATTGTGCCGCACCTGCGCAGGACCGCATCCGGACGCCGGTTCGGTCACAGGTCGCGGCTACCACCAGCCGGTATCGTTGACCGGGTCTGGACGGCCAGACGAAACCCAGCGGGAGATCACCTGTGAGTAGCGAGAACGAGCCCACCATGGCATCCCAGCCCGGTACCCCGGAGTCGCCGACGGCCCCGGCCGCCCCGGCGCCGGCCAAGACCGACGCGGCCAAGGCCGCCAAGGTGCTCGGCGAGGCGATCGCCCAAGTGCAGCGGGTGATCGTCGGCCAGGAGCACATGGTCGAGCAGCTGATGGTCGCGCTGCTGGCCAAGGGACACTGTCTGCTGGAAGGCGTCCCGGGCGTCGCCAAGACCCTGGCCGTGCGCAGCTTCGCCACCGTGGTGGGCGGCCAGTTCGCCCGAATCCAGTTCACCCCGGACCTGGTCCCCTCCGACATCGTCGGCACCCGGATCTACTCCTCCCGTGAGGAGAAGTTCGACATCGCCCTCGGCCCGGTGTTCGTGAACTTCGTGCTGGCCGACGAGATCAACCGCGCTCCGGCCAAGGTGCAGTCGGCCATGCTCGAGCTGATGGCCGAGCAGCAGGTGTCGATCGGTGGGCACACCTACCCGGTGCCGCAGCCGTTCATCGTGATCGCCACCCAGAACCCGATCGAGTCCGAAGGCGTCTACCCGCTGCCGGAGGCGCAGCGGGACCGCTTCCTGCTGAAGGTGGACGTGCCCTACCCGCGTGGCAACGAGGAGTTCGAGATCCTGCGCCGGATGAGCGTCAAGCCACCCACCTCCAACCCGGTGCTCGATCCGGAGCTGGTCAAGGAGCTTCAGGAGCTGGCCGCCAATGTGTTCGTGCACAACCTGGTCGCGGAGTACATCGTCCGGCTGGTGCTGGCCACCCGTACCCCGGACGAGTTCGGGATGCCCGACCTGGTCAACGTCATTCAGGTCGGCTGCAGCCCCCGCGCCACCCTGGGCCTGGTTGCCGCGGCCCGCGCGCTGGCATTGATCCACGGACGCGACTACGTGCTGCCCACCGATGTCCAGGCGGTAGCCAAGGACGTGATGAGCCACCGTCTGGTGCTCGGCTTCGACGCCCTGGCCGACAACGTCACTCCGGCCCAGGTGATCGAGCGGATCCTGGCCATGGTGCCCCCGCCCACCCCGGTGTGGAACAACCAGCAGCGGGCCGGTCAGACCATGGCTGCCCCCGTCCAGGGCTGATCGCCGGTGAGCGTAGCGCCCGGCTTTGCACCGCCACCGCCCGAGCTCGGCGCGGTGCGATCGGTGCTGGCCGAGCCGACCAGCGCCACCATTCCGCTGAACAAGCTGGCTCCGGAGGCCGCATTGCGCCGGCTGGAGCTGACCATCGTCCGGCGCCTGGAAGGCTTCCTGCACGGCGATCACCAGGGACTGCTGCCGGGTCCGGGCTCGGAAGCCAGCGACGCCCGCGAGTACGTCCCCGGGCAGGACGACGTCCGCAAGATCGACTGGGCGGTCACCGCCCGCACGACGGTGCCCTACGTCCGCGACACCGTCGCCGACCGGGAACTGGAGATCTGGGCCCTGCTCGACGTCACGCCCAGCATGAACTGGGGGACCGAAGGGGTCACCAAGCGTGACTTGGGCATCGCTGCCGTGGCCACGATCGGCTTCCTCTCCCAGAAGATGGGTGACCGGTTCGGCGGGTTGATCATGCGTCCGGACCTGATGAAGCGGCTGCCCGCCCAATCCGGACGGACGGCGCTGTATGCGCTGTTGCGCCGGATGCTCACCGAGCCGATCGTCTCCGACCACACCACCGGCCCGTTCTCGCTTGCCGCCGGCATTGAGCGGCTGCGCCGCACCGAGCGACGCCGCGGCCTGCGTCTGATCGTGTCCGACTTCCTCACCCCCGGTGACTTCGAGTTGGACCCCAATGTCGAGCCGGAGTGGGAACGTCCACTGCGTCGGCTGGCCGTGCGCAATCAGGTGCTGGCCGTCGAAGTCGTCGATCGCCACGAGGTGGAGTTCGCCGACGTCGGTGACCTGCTGATCCGCGATCCGGAGACGAACTTCGAGCGCTACGTGAACACCTCCGACCCGGCCGCCCGGGATCGGATGGACGCCGCTTCGGCCGCCCAGCGGGAGCGGATCCGGGTCGCCCTGCGCCGGGCCGGCGCCGCCCACATCCAGTTGCGCACCGACTCAGACTGGGTCCATGACATCGCCCGCTTCGTCATGGCCTACCGGCGCACCGCCGGCATGCTGCATCAGCCGCCGACCGGAGTGAGCCGCTGATGTTCTCCTGGCCGACCTTCCTCAACCCCGAGCGGTTGTGGATCCTGCTGCTGATTCCGCTGCTGATCGCGGCCTACCTGGTCGTCCTCCGGTTGCGGAAGCGGGTCGGGATGAGGTTCACCAACACCTCACTGCTGGCCCAGGTGATGCCGCGGCAGTCGCAGTGGCGTCGGCACCTGGCGGTGGCGCTGTCGCTGCTCAGCCTGATTGCGCTGAGCCTGGCCTGGGCGCGTCCCAATGGCATTGAGATGGTGCCGCGTGAGCGGGCCACCGTGGTGCTGGTGATCGACATCTCCCAGTCGATGGCGGCCACCGATGTGAAGCCGAACCGACTCGAGGCTGCCAAGGAGGCGGCATTGGAGTTTGTGAAGGGCCTGCCGGCCAAGTACAACCTGTCCCTGGTCAGTCTGTCCGGCAACCCGTCCGTCCGGCTACCACCGACCACCGACCGGACCCAGGCCCGACTGGCGATTCAAAGCCTGAAAGTGCAGGACTCCACCGCGGTCGGCGAGGCGGTCTACGTGAGCCTGGACGCGCTGAAGATGGCTCCGGCCGGGGCGAGCGGCGACTCCAGCCCGGCACCGGGGGCAATCGTGCTGCTCTCCGACGGCCAGAACACCGCCGGTCGCTCGCCGGTCCAGTCGGCCTTCGCGGCCAAGCAGGCCGGCGTGCCGATCTACACGATCGCCTACGGCACCGCGAACGGCTACGTCGACCTGGACGGCAAGCGTGAAGCCGTCCCGCCGGATCCGCAGATGCTCTCCGAACTGGCCTCCGACTCCGGCGGCCGCACCTACAGTGCTGAGGATCTCAGTCAGCTGAGCCGGGTGTACGACAACATTCGCAGCGAGGTCGGCCAGACGCCGACCAAGAAGGAGACCACCGCGATCTGGGCCGGCTACGGGCTGGCCTTCGCCGTGGTGGCCGCCCTGGCTGCCGTCTCTTTGGGGGCGAGATGGCCCTGATCCCGACCGAGTTCATGCGTCCGGACCGGCTGTGGTGGCTGATCCTGATTCCGGTGCTGGCCGCGCTGTACGTGTTCCTGTTGTGGCGGCGGCGATCAACGTCGAAGGCGCACCGGATCAACAACCTGGAACGAGTGCTGCCCAAGCAGCAAGCCTGGAAGCGGCACCTGGCGGTCGGCCTGGCCATCTTGGCCCTGGCTGCGCTGAACATCGCCTTTGCCCAGCCCAAGGCCGAAGTGGACGTGCCCAGAGACCGAGCCACCATCGTGTTGACCATCGATGTGTCGTTGTCCATGCAGGCCACCGACGTTGCCCCGAACCGGTTGGACGCCGCCAAGAGCGCCGCCAAGGAGTTCCTGCAGATGCTGCCGGCCGGCTTCAACGTCTCGCTGGTCCGCTTCGCCGGAACCGCGGCCGTGGTGGTGCCGCCGACCAGTGATCGCGGCACGGTGGCCGCAGCCATCGACAACCTGCAGGTGGCGCCGTACACCGCGATCGGCGAGGGCATCTACTCCTCGCTGGACGCGATCGCCCAGGCCCCGCCCGATCCGAACGATCCGAACGCCACCGCGCCGGGAGCCATCGTCCTGCTCAGCGACGGCTTCACCAATATCGGACGCGATTCGGCCGACGCCGCCAAGGAGTCCAAGACCGAGAACATCCCCATCTACACGATCGCCTACGGCACCGCCAACGGCTACCTGATCGGCGATGGCGGCCAGCGGGAGCCAGTGCCGGTGAACCACGCCGAACTGTCTCAGGTGGCCCGGCTGTCGGGCGGAAAGAAGTTCTCGGCCGGTTCATCGGAGGAACTGCGCCAGGTCTACGCGTCCATCGCCCGGTCGGTGGGCTACGTCAAGGCCGACCAGGAGGTCACCGAAACCTATGCCGGCTACGCGGTGGCATTCTCGGTTCTGGCGGTGCTGGCCATGATGTCGCTGGCCGCCCGCTGGCCGTAATCGGCTAGCCGACCGCGGGGTAGCTGCGCTGGCCGAAGATGGCGGTGCCGACCCGGACCACGGTGGCGCCGTGCTGGATGGCCAGCTCGAAGTCGCCGGACATGCCCATCGACAGTTCGTCGTAGCTCTGCCCTGCGACGCCCTGCTCCCGCAGCCGAGCCTGCACCTGCTGCATCCGGACGAAGCAGGCGCGCACCTCATCGTCGATCGGAGAGGGGAGCGCCAACGTCATCAGGCCGCGCACCCGCAGTGCATCGAAGCTGGTCAGCGCCGCAGCGAAGGCGGGCACCGCATCGGGCGGCAGACCGAACTTGGAGTCCTCGGCCGAGGAGTTCACCTGGATCAGGACGTCGAGCTGACGTCCCTCGGCCTGTAGCCGTCGATCCAGTTCTGCGGCCAGCGGCAATGAGTCGAGCGCCTGGAACTCACTGGCGAACCGGGCCACCAGCTTGGCCTTGTTCGTCTGCAAGTGGCCGATCATCACCCAGTCCAGATCGGCCACCTGCGCCAGCTCGGACGCCTTGGCCTCGGCCTCCTGGGCCTTGTTCTCTCCGAAGCGGCGGTAGCCGGCGGCGTGGGCGGCCAGGACGTCCGAGGCCGGCCGGGTCTTGGAGACCGGCAGCAGCTCCACCGAATCGGGTTCGCGGCCGGCACGCTGGCAGGCGGCCGCGATTCGGGCCTGGACAGCTGCCAAGTTCGCCGCAATCTGGGTCATATCCCTAGCTAACCAGGTTTGCCCAGTCGCCACCTCCTGGTCTTCGCCGGTGGCCGGGTGCACAATGGCGGTGTCCCTGAACGGCTGAGGTTGCTGGGGAAGGTGAATCTCAGCGATTGGGGATCAGATGGACCACACGCGCGGGATCATTCAGATCCACTCCGCGCCCACTGCGCTGTGCCCTCATCTGGAGTGGGCTGTGGGTGCGGTGTTCGCCCACCCGATCGAGTTCTCCTGGTCCGATCAGCCGGCCGAACCCCGCAGCCTGCGGGCCGAGTACTCCTGGCAGGGCCCGGCCGGCACCGGTGCGCAGCTGACCAGCGCCCTGAAGGGCTGTCTGCGAGCCCGGTTCGAGGTCACCGAGGAGGCCAGCGCAGCCGGCGCCGGGAACCGCTGGGCCTACACCCCGGCGCTGGGCCTGTTCGCGGCCACCATCGGTGAGCACGGCGACATCATGATTCACGAGGATCGGCTCAAGCAGGCGCTGCTGGCCGACGCGCTCGGCCGGCGCAGCCTGGCCGAAGGGGTAGCCGACTTGCTCGGTGCTCGCTGGGACGACGAACTCGAGGTGTTCCGCCAGGCCGGAGCCGGCCAGCCCGTCCGCTGGTTGCACCAGGTCGGCTAGCGCCGCCACCCCTCGCAAGCTGTGAGTGAGGAGTCGATGTCGCCGCTTAAGTCACAGCTTGCGACGATGGACGCGCTGAATCCGATCAGAGCGGGATGTTGCCGTGCAGCCCACGCTGCCCGGTGTCGGCGTCGCGGATCGCTGCGGCCAGGGCGGTTCGGGTGGTCGCCGGCGTGATGATCTCGTCCACCACCCCGATCTCGACGGCCTTCTCCACACCGCCGGCGATTCGCTCATGCTCGGCAGCCAGCTCTGCCTCCACCTGGGGCAGCATGTCCGGCGGCACCTCGGCCAGCTTGCGGCGATGCAGGATCCGGATGGCCGCCACCGGCCCCATCACCGCGATCTCGGCGCCGGGCCAGGCGAACACCCGAGTGGCACCCAGCGATCGGGCGTTCATGGCGATGTAGCCGCCGCCGTAGGCCTTGCGGGTCACCAGAGTCACGCGGGGCACGGTGGCCTCCCCGAAAGCGTGCAGCAGCTTGGCGCCGCGACGGACGACGCCGTCCCACTCCTGGCCGACGCCCGGCAGGTAGCCGGGCAGGTCGACCAGCACCACCAGCGGCACCCCGAAGGCGTCACAGAAGCGGACGAACCGGGCCGCCTTCTCCGCACTCAGCGAATCCAGGCAGCCGCCCAGGCGCAACGGGTTGTTGGCCACCACGCCGACGGTCCGGCCGCCGAGCCGGCCCAGGGCGATGGTCACGTTCGGCGCCCAGCGGGCGTGCAACTCGAAGGTGCTGCCCTCGTCGAGGACGGCATCGATCAGCGGATGCACGTCGTAGGCGCGTTTGGGGGAGTCCGGCAGCAGGTCACTGAGCTCGGTGTCGGCGACCTCACCGATCCGGCCCTGGGCGGCCAGCAGGGTGGTCACCGTGCGGGCCCGCAGCAGCGCGTCCGCCTCGTTGTCGGCGATCACATGGGCCACTCCGGACTTGCGTCCGTGGGTGTCCGGCCCGCCCAACCGCAACATGTCGACGTCCTCGCCGGTGACCGAGCGGACCACGTCCGGGCCGGTCACGAAGATCCGTCCGGTGGGGGCGATGATCACCACATCGGTGAGTGCCGGGCCGTAGGCGGCACCGCCGGCCGCCGCGCCGAGCACCACCGAGATCTGCGGGATCTTGCCCGAGGCCTGGGTCATGGCATGGAAGATCCGGCCGACCGCGTGCAGGCTGAGCACGCCCTCGGCCAGCCGGGCGCCGCCGGAGTGCCAGATCCCGATGATCGGAATCCGCTCGATCATGGCCTGGCGGTACGCCTGGACGACGACCTCACAGCCGTCGACGCCCATGGCCCCACCCATCACGGTGGCGTCGGAGCAGAACGCGACCACCCGGGAACCGTTAACGGTGCCGAGCGCGGCCAGCATGCCGGACTGGTCATCGGCGCTGATCAGCTCCAGCGAACCGGCATCGAGCAGCGCAGCCAGGCGGGCATTCGGGTTGCGCGGGTCTTCCTCGCGGGGCAGCCGGGGCGGCTTGGCAACGGCGTCAGTCATGGAAACCTCCAGGTCGGCCGGGGCCGGTTTTGGGTAGGCCGCGATGGCCGCACCTGGTGCGGCCTGCGGTGAGGGGACTCAGCGGGTGGAGTTGGCGTTGGTGACGACGACGGCCACGTTGTGGCCGCCGAAGCCGAAGGAGTTGTTGATGCCGGCCAGGTCACCGGCGGGCAGCGGACGGGCCACATTCGCGGCGATGTCGATGCCCAGATCGGGCTCGGGGTCCTCGAGGTTGATCGTCGGCGGCACCATCCGGTCGCGCAGGGCGAGCACGGTGGCGATGGTCTCCAGAGCGCCGGCCCCACCGAGCAGGTGACCGGTCATCGACTTGGTCGAGGTCACCACACAACCGTCGGCGGCTGCGCCGAGCCCGGTCCGAATGGAGCCGGCTTCGGTGACGTCGCCCTGCGGGGTGGAGGTGCCGTGGGCGTTGACGTGCTTGATGTCGGACGGGCTGAGCTTGGCGTCGGCAATGGCCTTGATCATGGCGCCGGACTGGCCTTCGCCGGTCGGATCCGGCTGCACGATGTCGTGGCTGTCAGCGGTGATCCCGCTGCCGGCGATGGTGCCGTAGATCTTGGCGCCGCGGGCCAGGGCATGCTCGAGGGTCTCGATCACCATGACCGCAGAGCCCTCGCCCATCACGAAGCCGTCGCGACCGCGATCCCACGGCCGGGACGCGCCCTGCGGGTCGTCGTTGCGACGGCTGACCGCCTGCATCTGGCTGAACGCGGCCAGCGGCAGCGGATGGATGGTCGCCTCGGTGCCGCCGACCACGGCGATGTCGGCGCGGCCGAGTCGCAGCTGATCCACAGCCAAGGCGATGGCCTCGTTGGATGAGGCGCAGGCCGAGACCGGAGCGTGAACGCCGGCCTTGGCGTGGACGGCCAGGCCGACATTCGCGGCCGGCGCGTTGGCCATCAGCATCGGGATGGTGAACGGGCTCACCCGGCGATAGCCCTTGTCGCGCTGGGCGTCCCAGTTGTTCAGCAGGGAGTGCAGGCCGCCGATTCCGCTGGCCACCGACACGCTGAGCCGATGCGGATCGACCTGGCTGCCTTCGGGGGCCTCCCACTCGAAGCCCGCATCGATCCAGGCCTCTTGGGCCGCGATCAGGGCCAGCTGCGTGGAGCGGTCCAGCCGACGGGCTTTCACCCGATCGATCACCTCTGAGGGGTCGACGGCGATCTGGCCGGCGATCCGGACCGGCAGGTCGGCTGCCCAGTCCTCGGTGATGGCGCTCACGCCGGAGCGTCCGGCGAGCATTCCGGCCCAGGTGGACGCCAAGTCTCCGCCCAGCGGCGTGGTGGCGCCCAGGCCGGTGATCACGATCTCAGTCATGCAAGCTCCCCGCGGTGGTGGACGAGTGGGGTGTGGTGGGTCGGCGTGATGCCGCTCCCTGTGGGGAGCGGCCGCCGGTCACAGCTGGGTTCAGCTGTGCGCTTCGATGTAGGCGACGGCGTCGCCCACGGTCTTGAGGTTCTTGGACTCCTCGTCGGGGATGGTGACCCCGAACTTCTCCTCGCAGCCGACCAGGATCTCGACCATGGCGAGGCTGTCGACGTCCAGGTCATCGACGAAGGACTTGTCCAGCTGGACGTCCTCGACGGCTACGCCGGCGACGTCGTTGACGAGCTCGGCGAGGCCGGCGCGGATCTCTTCGGTGGTGGCCATTTCATATCTCCTTGTGTTGTGGGTCTTGGGGTCCGGACGGGCCGGAGGTTCAGGGGAGGGTGATCACCTGGCCGGAGTACACCAGCCCGGCTCCGAAGCCGATGATCAAGGCGGTTTGGCCGCTCTTGGCCTCGCCGGAGCTCAGCAGGGCGTCCATGGCCATCGGGATGGTGGCTGCGGAGTTGTTGCCGAGGTGCTGAATGGTTCGGGCTACCACGACGTGCTCAGGCAGCTTCAGGTAGCGCAGCAGGGTGTCGGTGATCCGGTTGTTGGCCTGGTGCGGGATGAACACGTCCAGCTGATCCGGGCCGATGCCGGCGGCGTCGAGGGCCTTCTTGGCGGCCCCGGCGATGAAGGTGGTGGCCCACTTGAAGACCGCACGTCCGTCCATGCCCAGCTTGGGGAAGGTGCCCTCGGCCACGGCCTTCTGCCAGTCGGCGGTCTGCCAGATCACGCCCTCCTGGGCGCCGTCGGAACCCCAGATCACCGGGCCGATGCCGTTGGTCTCACTGGGGCCGACCACGACCGCACCGGCGCCGTCGCCGAACAGGAAGGCGGTGCCGCGGTCGGTGAGATCGGTGATGTGGCTGATCGTCTCGCCGGCGATCACCAGGACGTACTCAGCCTGGCCGGCGCGGACGATCGACTCGGCCTGGGCCAGCGCATAGCTGAAGCCGGCGCAGGCGGCGGAGATGTCGTACGCCGCGGCGTCGCCGATGCCGAGCTCGGCGGCCAGCTTGGGAGCAAGAGCCGGAGTCTGGTGGTAGTGCGAGATCGTCGACAGGATCACCGCGCCGATCTTCGATGCCTCGATGCCGGAGCGCTCAATGGCCTTTCCGGCGGCCTCCAGGCAGAGAGTCTCGATGGTCTCGCCCTCGGCCACCCAGCGGCGCTCCTTGATGCCGGTGCGCTGGGTGATCCACTCGTCGGAGGAGTCGATGAACTGCAGCAGGTACTCGTTGTCGATGACTTTGGACGGGGTGGCCGAGCCGACGCTGAGAATGCGTGCGTACGCGGCTCCGGTGCTGGCCTTGAGTTCGGTCACTGGGCTCCTGCCTCGGTTGCGGGGTACAGCCGGATCAGCGGCTGGCCCGGGGCCACCGGGTCACCGTCCTCAACCAGCCATTCGGTAACGGTGCCATCGTGGGTGGCGCGGACCTCGACGCTGTCGCGCAGGTTCGCCGCGGTGCCGATCACGGTGCCGGCGGTGATCACCTGGCCGGTCTCGATCCCGGTGGCCTTGGCGAACTCGCCCTTGATCGGGGAGACCAGCATTCGCCACGACGGCGTGCTGGCCAGCGGGTTGGCCCAGCCGGCATCGCCGTGGCGAGCCACGAAGTCCTGTGCGTCGGCCAGCTGATCGGGGGTGTTCAGGCTGAACAGCTCCACCCCCTTGAGGTTGCGCTTGGCGATCCCGGTCAGGGTGCCGGCCGGGGGAAGTTCCAGCAGCCCGGTGACGCCGATCTCGGCCATGGTGGCCAGGCACAGATCCCAGCGCACCGGGTTGGCCACCTGCTTGACCAGGCGAGCCAGGTACTCGCGTCCGGACTGGACGACCTGGCCGTCGGCGTTCGACAGCAGCCGGGTGCGCGGATCGTGCGTGGTGATCGCCCGGGACAGCCGGTCCAGGTGGGCGACGGCGGGCTGCATGTGCACGGTGTGGAAGGCGCCGGCCACGCTGAGCTGAATCAGTCGGGCCTTGGCCGGGGGATTGGCCTGCAGGTCGGCCAACTGCTCGACGGTGCCGGCGGCGACCACCTGTCCGGAGCCGTTGTTGTTCGCGGCAGTCAGTCCGGCAGCGGCGATGGCGGCCTGTACCTCGTCCGGATCGCCGCCGATGACGGCCATCATCGAAGTCGGACGGACGGCGCTGGCCGCGGCCATCTGGGCGCCGCGCTCGCGGACGAAGACCATGGCCTGCTCGGCCGAGAGCACCCCGACTGCGGCGGCTGCGGTGATCTCGCCGACGCTGTGGCCGGCGGCCACACCGGTACGGCGGAAGCCGTCGGCAGGCTGCGGGAACAGCTCCAGAGCGCTCAGCAGGCCGGCTGCTACCAACAGCGGCTGGGCGATCGCGGTGTCCCGGATCGTCTCCGCGTCGGCCTGGGTGCCGTAGTGGGCCAGATCAATTCCGGCGACCGTGGACAGCCAGTTCAGCCGATCGGCGAACCGGGGCTCCTCGAGCCACGGGGCCAGGAAGCCGGGGGTTTGAGCACCCTGTCCGGGCGCAACGATTGCAAGCACCCCACCACTGTGGCGAGAAATGGAACGGCGTGCGTGCCTCCGCATCACGAAAAAGCAACGGGCAATTTTGTAGGTTTCCTACAACGGCACGCCAGGTTCGGCGGGCTCTCCTTGTCGCCCCTTGTCGGATTTGCTCAACCGAGCAGGCGACCCAAGGTCAGCGCCAGGCGCAGCGCATAGGCGTCCCGGGCGTCCATTGGTGAATAACCGGTGATGTCCTGAATCCGGCGCAGGCGATAGCGCACCGTGTTCGGGTGGACGAACAGGGCTCGCGCCGTGCCCTCGATCGAGGAGTTCTGCTCGAAGAAGGAGGCCAGCGTGTCGACCAGGTCGCCTGCTGCCACCAGCGGCTGGTAGAGCTCGGTGGACAAGGCCCGCCGGGCGTGGCCGTCCCCGGCCAGAGCTCGTTCCGGCAGCAGGTCGACGGCGGCCACCGGGCGCGGCGCCTGCGGCCAGGCGGACGCCGAGCGGAGACCCGACAGGGCTGCGCGAGCGCTGCCAACAGCCTCGCCGAGGCTGTGTACTACTGGGCCGACCACGACTTGGCCCGGACCGAACTGATCGACGAAGCCGGCCACGGTGGCCACCAGTTCAGGAGTGGACGGCAGTCGTCCGCCCAGCACCACCACCAGCCGGTCGCCCTGCGGGGCGGCCAGGACATCCAGCGACTCCGCCTGGGCTGCGGCCCGGATGCTCTCGACGGCACGGACCGGATCCTGAGGGGCGGTACCGATGGCCACGGCGATGTCCGGAGTGGCCAGCCAGCCCAGCGTCGAGGCGCGCGAGACGACCGACTCATCGGCGTCCCCGCGTAGCACGGCGTCGACCACCATGGCCTCCAACCGGGTGTCCCAGGCGCCGCGCGCCTCGGCGGCGCGGGCGTACACCTTGGCGGCGGCGAAGGCGATCTCGCGGGAGTAGCGCAGGATCCCGATTCGCAGCGGGAGCTGTTCGCTCTCCGGCATGGTGGCGATCCGCTCTTCGACGGTCTCGATGGTGCTGCGGACCAGGTCCACCGTCTGATTCAAGGCGATCCGTCTGGCCAGGGCTCGCGGGGCCGCGTCGAACGCCGCTGAGGGGTCGGCACCCTCACCGCCGCTGGCGAACCAGCTGATGAACCCGTCGATGCCGGCTCTGGCCACCACGGTGATCCAGGAGCGGTGTTCGGCGTCCAGCTCACCGAACCAGGGGTGTTCGGCCGCGATCCGGGCCAGGGCTCGAGTGGTCAGGCCCGCGGCCTCGGCGCCAAGCTCGCGGGCACTGGCCGCGCGGGCCTCGGGAGCGGGCCACCAGGACTGGTCGGTGGCGGTCATCGACTCTCGATCTCGGCCACTCGCGCAGCGACGATCAGGTCGATCAGCTCCTCGCTGAGTGGTTCAGCCAGCGTGAAGTGGATGCTTCCCTTGGTGGTGGTCAGGCCCGGCCGGACGGACGCGGCTGCGGCCACCACGGCCGAGGAGAACGGGTAGAGGGAGAAGTCCTTGGCGCCGACCCGGAAGCCGATCACCGGCTTGCCCGCATGCATCAGCGCCGGGATCCCGTAGCTGACCCCTTCTATAGCGTCGGGAAGCCGATGGCGGGCGGCCGCGACCAGCCGCGACAGCAGGTCGCGGGCATCGTCCGGGCTGTCCGCGATCAGGTCCCCGAGAGCTCCCATGGCCCGAATCCTAGGCTGCACGGGCTGATTCGGGGGCAATCGGGAGGCACCTTGGCGGTCGCGGGAATAATCCGGACGGTCGAGGAACTGCTAATAATCGGGCCACCAAGAGCCCTGAGCGCTCCTGACCGGACGCCCGAGCCGATCCTGCCGGGTAAGGTCAGCCTTGCTCGACGATCTCGAGCTGTACGACCGAAAGGCACCCTACCGTGGCAAGTCGCGACCAAGCCGGCCCGATCCTGAACGGATTGCCGACCAACCTTCCCGACATCGATTCCGAGGAGACCGCCGAGTGGCTGGAGTCCCTCGACATGCTCCTGGACGAGTCCGGCCGCAACCGGGCTCGTTACATCATGCTGCGGCTGCTGGAGCGGGCCCGCGATAAGCACGTGGGGCTCCCGGCACTGACCGCGACCGACTACGTCAACACCATTCCGGCCGACCAGGAGCCCTGGTACCCCGGCGACGTCGAGCTTGAGCGCAAGTTCCGTCGCCTGGCCCGCTGGAACGCCGCGATCATGGTGCACCGGGCCCAGCGCCCCGGCATCGGCGTCGGCGGCCACATCTCCACCTATGCGTCCTCCGCGACGCTGTACGAGGTGGGCTTCAACCACTTCTTCCGCGGCAAGGATCACCCCGGCGGCGGCGATCAGGTCTTCTTCCAGGGCCACGCCAGCCCCGGCATGTACGCCCGGGCCTTCCTCGAGGGGCGGCTCAGCGAGAACCAGATGGACGGCTTCCGCCAGGAGAAGAGCCACCTGGTCGACGGACGTCCGGTCGCGCTGCCGTCCTACCCGCACCCGCGCCAGATGCCCGACTTCTGGGAGTTCCCGACCGTCTCAATGGGCCTGGGCCCGATCAACGCCATCCACCAGGCTCAGTTCAACAAGTACCTGGCCAATCGCGGCCTGAAAGACACCACCGATCAGCACGTCTGGGCCTTCCTCGGCGACGGCGAGATGGACGAGGTGGAGAGCCGCGGTGCACTGCAGCTGGCCGCCTACGAGCAGCTGGACAACCTGACCTTCGTGGTGAACTGCAACCTGCAGCGGCTCGACGGCCCGGTCCGCGGCAACGGCAAGATCATGCAGGAGCTGGAGAGCTTCTTCCGTGGCGCCGGCTGGAACGTCATCAAGGTGGTTTGGGGACGCGGCTGGGATCCGCTGCTGGCCGCCGACAACGACGGTGCCCTGCTGAACCTGATGAACGCCACCACCGACGGTGACTACCAGACGTTCAAGGCCAACGACGGCGGCTACGTCCGCGAGCACTTCTTCGGCCGCGACCCGCGGACCGCAGCCATGGTCGCCGACTGGTCCGACGACCGGATCTGGAAGCTCACTCGCGGTGGCCACGACTACCACAAGGTGTACTCGGCCTATCAGGCCGCCATGGAGTTCAAGGGTGCCCCGACGGTCATCCTGGCCCACACCATCAAGGGCTACTTCCTGGGCAGCCACTTCGCCGGACGTAACGCGACCCACCAGATGAAGAAGCTGGCGCTGGACGACCTCAAGCAGTTCCGGGACCGGCTCGACATGCCGATCAGCGATGCCGTGCTGGAGGAGAACCCCTACCAGCCGCCGTATGTGAACCCCGGTCCGAGCGATGAGCGGATCGCCTACGTCCTGGAGCGTCGCAAGGCGCTGGGCGGCTGGGTGCCCGAGCGTCGCGATGTCGCCAAGCCGCTTCCGCTGCCCGCTCCGAGTGCCTATGCCGCGGTGAAGCAGGGCTCGGGCCAGCAGCCGGTGGCCACCACCATGGCCTGGGTGCGTCTGCTCAAGGATCTGATGCGCGACAAGGGCTTCGGCCCGCACGTGGTGCCGATCATCCCCGACGAGGCGCGAACCTTCGGCATGGACTCGTTCTTCCCGACCATCAAGATCTACAACCCGCACGGCCAGAACTACACCCCGGTCGACCACGAGCTGATGCTGGCCTACCGGGAGAGCCCCAAGGGTCAGATCCTGCACATGGGTATCAACGAGGCCGGCTCGGTGGCCGCGTTCACCGCCGCCGGATCGTCCTACGCCACCCATGGCGTGCCGATGGTGCCGATCTACGTCTTCTACTCGATGTTCGGCTTCCAGCGCACGGCTGACGCCATCTGGGCTGCGGCCGACCAGCTGTCGCGCGGCTTCATGATCGGCGCGACCGCGGGCCGGACCACGCTGACCGGCGAAGGCACCCAGCACATGGACGGGCACAGCCACCTGCTGGCAGCCACCAACCCGGCCGTCGTGGCCTACGACCCGGCCTACGGCTACGAGATCGCCCACATCATGGAGGACGGTCTGCGCCGGATGTACGGGGAGAACCCTGAGAACGTCATCTACTACCTGACCGTCTACAACGAGCCGATGCCGCAGCCCGCGGAGCCGGAGAATGTCGACGTCGAAGGCATCGTCAAGGGCATGTACCTGCTCAAGGAGGGCAACTTCGACGGTGTCGGAGCCGACGCCCGCCGCGCGCAGCTGCTCGCTTCCGGAGTCGGTGTGGCCTGGGCGCTGGAGGCCCAGGAGTTGCTGAAGAAGGACTTCGGGGTGGTGGCGGACGTCTGGAGCGTGACCAGCTGGAACGAGTTGCGCCGCGACGGCCTGATCTGCGACGAGCAGAAGTTCCTGCACCCCAATCAGCCGGCTCAGGTTCCGTGGGTCACCCAGAAGCTGCAGGGCCGTCCCGGCCCGGTGCTGGCCGTGTCCGACTTCATGCGGGGCGTCCAGGACCAGATCCTCAACTGGGTTCCGCAGCGCTTCGCCTCGCTGGGTGCCGACGGTTTCGGCTTCTCCGACACTCGTGCGGCCGCCCGACGCTTCTTCCACATCGACGGCCCGTCGCTGGTGGTCCGCACCCTGCAGGAGCTGGCTGCGGCCGGCGAACTGGATGCCGGTGAGGCGGCCCGCGCCGCCGAGCTGTACCACCTCAATGACGTCTCGGCAGGCGCCTCCGGCACTGTTGGCGGCGACTCCTGAGTGGACTCGTCTTTCCTCGGCGGTCCAGATCTGGCAGGCTGAAAGCCATTCAGATTCTGGACTGGCCGAGAGAGGTGTTGAGCGCGTGAGTACCGCGCCCGGATCGACCACCGGTTCCCCGGTGGCCGCGTTGGGATTGGCCGCTGGCCAGGTGGTCCAGGAGCTCGGCTGGGACGAGGACGTCGACGAGGGCTTGCGCTCGGCGATTCAGGACGTCATCGGTGAAGATTTCGTCTACGAAGCCATCGAGGCTGTCGATGTCGTGCTGCTGTGGTGGCGCGATGAGGACGGCGATCTCGGCGACGGCCTGGTGGATGCGCTGACCGATCTCGCGGCCGGTGGCTCGATTTGGCTGCTCACCCCGAAGGTGGGCCGGGACGGCTACCTGGACCCGTCCGATCTGGCTGAGGCGGCATTGACCGCCGGCCTGGCCTTGGCCAACTCGGTTTCGGTCGGCAAGGCCTGGCAGGGGCACAAGTTGGTGCGGCCCAAGGGTGGCCGTCGCTAGCCGGCGAGCCGGATGGCTCGCTGTCGGTGCCAGCGCCGTGGCGCTGGTCCTGGCGGGCTGCTCGGGTGCCTCGGTGCCGTCGGTCGCGGTGGCAGGGGCGTCCCAGACCGCTCAGCCATCGCTGACGGCTTCGGCGGGCCCGTCCACTCCCAGCGTCTCGCCGACGAGCCCCTCGGCCTCCACTGCGTCGGACACCGTCCGTCTGACCGGTGCTCCCAACTTCCGTGACCTGGCCGGCGACGGTGCCGGACTGCAGCTCGCTGACGGCCGGCACCTGGCCCGTGGCGTTGTTTATCGCTCCGGCAAGCTCAGCAACCTCACTGCGGCCGATCTGAAGGCGCTGACGAGTCTTGGCCTGGTGGCGATCTTCGACCTGCGCACCCCCGACGTGGCGCGTCGGTCACCCGATCCTGCCGTCGCCGGGGCGGATTACCAGCTGATCAACCTGTTCGGAGTGCAAACGGCGCCGTCCCCGCGGATTCGGACGGTGGCGGACGCTCGGGCCCGGCTGCGAGAACTGAACGTCGAGTTCGTCACCGACCCCGAGCAGCGCCGCCGACTGCGGGATGTCCTGGAGCAGATCGCGGCCGCGTCCGGCCCGGTGCTGATCCACTGCACCGAGGGCAAGGATCGCACCGGATGGGTGTCGGCAATGCTGGCGCATCTGGCCGGCGCCGATGACCAGGTGGTGCTCAGCTCCTATCTGGCGTCCAATCAGTACCGCGCCGCGGAGCTGAAGGCAGGCTATGCGGCGCGGAAGAAGGCGGACGGCCGAGCGGCGGCCGAGCTCTACCTGGCTCAGGCCAGGGTGGAGCCGCAGTACCTCCAGGCCGGCCTGGAGGCCGCGCAGAGCGGCTATGGAGGCCTGGACGGCTACCTGCGCGACGGGGTGGGCCTGACCGAGGCCACCATCGAGAAGCTGCGGGCCAAGCTGATCAGCACGTAGCCGACTCTCGGTTCCCGATTCTGGCCGGCTGCCCCCTAGGATGTCCGGGCGGGGCGCATAGCTCAGTTGGTTAGAGCACCTCCCTTACAAGGAGGGGGTCGGGGGTTCGAGTCCCTCTGCGCCCACCCCGCCGGTGCCGCCGACGCGCTGGGGTGACCATACCGTGGTGTGCGGGCCTCAGCGCTGCTGATTCCGGTGCAGGGCCGCCTCGCCACCGTCGAAGTCGCACCTGCCGGCGCTGATCTATTGCTGATTCTTCAATTCCGGCAAGTTGGTTGCTAATTCAGCGCTATTCAGTCTCGTCCTGAACTTGAGGGTTTGCGGGGCCAAAAGCAGGATGAAAGAGAGGGTAACCTCTTGTTTCCGGGCTGGGGGTCTGCTGGGGCTGGTGCCGACCCCCGCCGGGGTGGCTTCACAGGGTTCAAGGCCTAGTCGGCCCGGGAAAAGTAAAATGCCCGCCACGAACCTGGGAACGTTCTGCGGGCACTGCCGGGGGGCAGGGGGTCCGGTTCAGGGGAACCGGCCGGTGAGGCGATCGGCTCGGGGGGAACCACCCGCCTCGAGAAGAACTCTACGCAGGGATTTGCAGCTAATGCAACCCCGATTGCCAGACAATTTCGATTACATTCTTCCGGCTACTAATCCGGTCCCCCCAATGGGTGACAGGCCCGTCACTCGTCCGGGTGACTCGATGGCCGCCATTGGCCGGAGTCTCGGCGCGGACGGCTCACGGTAAAGTAGTCGGCTGTGACCGCAGCAGACCTCCAGGCCGATCTGGCCAGTCTCGACCGAACCCTCCAGTCGATCGAAGCCGTCCTCGATCCGGCGGCCAAGAAGGCCGAGATCGCCGAGCTGGCCGAGCAGGCCGCCGCCCCCGATCTGTGGGATGACCAGGAGAACGCCCAGGCGGTCACCTCGAAGCTGTCTCGACTCCAGGCCGAGGTGGATCGGATCCTCGCCCTGCGTGGACGAGTGGACGATCTCGGCGTGCTGATCGAACTTGCCGTCGAGGAAGACGATCCAGGCACCCTGGTCGAGGCTCAGCGGGATCTGAAGGCGCTGGCGGCCGACATCGAGGCGCTCGAGATTCGCACCCTGCTGTCGGGTGAGTACGACCAACGTGATGCGCTGGTCACCATTCGTGCCGAAGCCGGCGGCGTCGATGCGGCCGACTTCGCGTCCATGCTGCTGCGGATGTATCTGCGCTGGGCTGAGCGTCACGGCTATGCCACCGAGGTCTACGACACCTCCTTCGCCGAAGAGGCCGGGATCAAATCGGCCACCTTCACCGTGAAGGAGCCGTTCGCCTACGGCATGCTCTCGGTCGAGCAGGGGACGCACCGACTGGTTCGGATCAGCCCCTTCGACAACCAGGGTCGGCGGCAGACCTCCTTCGCCGGTGTCGACGTGCTGCCGGTCACCGAGGAGACCGACCACATCGACATTCCTGAGGCCGACATCCGGGTGGACGTCTTCCGTTCCTCGGGCCCCGGCGGCCAGAGCGTGAACACCACCGACTCGGCCGTGCGGATCACCCACCTGCCGACCGGCTTGGTGGTCTCCTGCCAGAACGAGAAGTCGCAGCTGCAGAACAAAGCCGCGGCCATGCGGGTGCTGCAGTCGCGGCTGCTGGAGCGGATGCGGGCGGAGAAGGAAGCCGAGATGCGCGGGCTGAAGGGCGACGCCGGCAACTCCTGGGGTTCCCAGATGCGCTCCTATGTGCTGCATCCCTACCAGATGGTCAAGGATCTGCGCACCGAGCATGAGGTCGGCAACCCGGACGCCGTGTTCGACGGCGACATCGACGCTTTCATCGACGCCGGGGTGCGCTGGCGCCGTCAACAGGGTGAGCGCTGACACGCCGCACGGCTTGTCGGGGGCGGTTGGCTGCGTCCTCTAGACTCCTGGTTGACCGTTCCTCAGGATTTCTTAAGCTTGCTTCCCCAATGTCTACCGGGACGGTCAGTTCACTGTGATCAGATTCGAGAACGTCACCAAGACCTACGACGGCCAGTCGAGGCCTGCGCTGAACAACGTGACGGTAGAGATCGCCAAGGGCGAGTTCGCCTTCCTGGTCGGAACCTCCGGCTCGGGCAAGTCGACGTTCCTGCGGCTGATCCTGCGCGAGTACCTGCCGACCAGCGGGCACATCCATGTGGCCGGCCAGGACCTGAGCCGGATGCACAGCTGGAAGGTGCCCGGGCTGCGTCGTCGGATCGGAACGGTGTTCCAGGACTTCCGGCTGCTGCCGGGCAAGACCGTCAATGAGAACGTCGCCTTCGCGCTTCAAGTGATCGGCAAGCCGAGTTCGGTGATCCGCAAGGTCGTCCCCGAGACCCTGGAGCTGGTCGGCCTGGAGGGCAAGGGGGAGCGTCTACCGGAAGAGCTGTCCGGTGGCGAGCAGCAGCGGGTCGCGATCGCTCGAGCCTTCGTGAACCGGCCGGCCATCCTGATCGCCGACGAGCCCACCGGCAACCTCGACCCGACCACCAGCGTCGGAATCATGAAGCTTCTGGATCGGATCAACCGGTCCGACACCACCGTGGTGATGGCCACCCACGATGCCAACATCGTCGACCAGATGCGCAAGCGAGTGATCGAACTGTCCAACGGCGAAGTCGTCCGTGACCAGACCAAGGGCGTCTATGGCTACCAGTGATCAGCAGCGGAGCACGGGAGGCCGGCGATGAGACACACCTTCAGTGAGGCGTGGTCGGGGCTGCGCCGTAATGCGTCGATGGCCGTGGCCGTGGTCGTCACCATCTGGGTATCACTGACCTTGTTCGGGACCGGCCTGCTGGTCGCCCAGCAGGTCGACCGGCTCAAGGACGAGTGGTACGACAAGATCGAGATCAGCGTGTTCCTGTGCGTCCCGGATTCACCGGGGGCGAACTGTGAGGACGGCGCCGGCACCACCGACGCTCAGCGACAGGCCATCGAGCAGACCCTGAAGTCGAACCCGGAGGTCGCCGAGGTCTACTACGAGTCCAAGGAACAGGCCTTCGAGCAGTTCAAGGAGTTCGCCGCCGACAACCCGGTGCTGCAGACCACCACGGTCGACATGATGCAGGACTCGTTCCGGGTGAAGCTGAAGAACCCGGAGGAGTACCTCGGGGTGGTTTCGGCTGTGAACGGCATGCCGGGAGTGCAGCTTGTCCAGGATCTGCGCAAGATCCTGGATCCGATGTTCGCCTGGTTGAACCTGGCTCGCTGGGCCACGGTCGGGCTGAGCGGCTTGCTGCTGCTGGCCGCGGCGCTCCAGATCGGCAACACCATTCGAATGGCGGCCTTCTCCCGACGGCGCGAGATCGGCATCATGCGGCTGGTCGGTGCCTCGAACTGGTACATCATGCTGCCGTTCCTGATGGAGTCGCTGGTGGCTGCCATCGGCGGTGCGGCGCTGGCCTGTCTCACTCTGGCCGGCGTGGAGCAGTTCGTGATCGTCGACAAGGCGGCCCGAGAGATCACCACCATCCGGTGGATCGAGTGGACACAAGTCGGCTGGGCGATGGGCATCATCTCCATCGTGGCCGTCGTGCTATCAGTCATACCTACCCTCATCGCGACTCGAAGGTTCCTTCGGGTTTAGCCAGACAACTGATAGGGGCGAATCGTGCGGGTGCCTTCCTCCACCCAGAACGTGGCCCGGGGCAGCGGCCCTGGACGAATGTGGACCGGACTCCGGTCGCTACTGGTGATCGGCCTGGTCGCGGGTCTGAGCGTCAGTCTCAGCGGACCCGCCCAGGCGGAGAACCTCAACGACGCCCGGGATCGGGTCCGGCGTGAGCTCTCCCAGACCAACAAGCAGGTCGCCGCGGACAAGAAGGCCTTGGCCGACGCCAAGGCGCAGCTGGTGGACGCCCAGGAGCAGCTGATCACGGCCCAGCGGGCGCTCGAGGCCGCCAACGCCAAGCTCGACCAGGCAAAGGCCGATGATGCGCAGATTGCTCAGGAGCTGGCCGAAGCGGACGCGGCCGCACAGGCGGCACAGGCTGCCGAGCAGCAAGCGCAGGCACGGGTCGCCGAACAGCGTCGAGTGGTGGCCAACGCCGTCCGCTCGGCCTACCAGCAGCAGACGCCGCTCCTCGGGGTGACCATGGTGCTCGGTTCCGACTCGGCCGCCGATCTGGCTCAGCGGATGCAGTGGACCGATTCCATCTTGGGCAATGTGCAGGCGCAGTACGCGCGACTCAGCGCCGCGGAGGCCGAGTTGGCTGCAACGACGGCCTCCAAGCAGGCTGCCCAGGCCAAGGTCGCCGAACGCCGCCAGGCCAGTGCCGCGGCGCTGGCCAAGGTGCAGAAGCTCACTCGCGAAGCGGCCGGCTATCAGGCGACGGTGACCGCTCTGGTGGCCACGCGGGAGAAGGCGAAGTCCGCAGCCAAAGATGAACTCGACCAGTCCCAGTCGCAATACGAGGCGCTGCAGCGCGAGGAAGCGAAGATCGCGGCGAAGCTGGCCAAGGACAACTACAACCTGGTCAACAAGGGCGGCTTCATCCGTCCGGTGAATGCGCCGGCCGGATCCCCGTTCGGAATGCGCTTCCACCCGATCCTGCACTACTGGCGGATGCACTGGGGCACCGACTTCGGCGCCGCCTGCGGCGCCCCGATCCGGGCCATGGCGAACGGCAAGGTGGTGTCGGCCGGCTGGACCACCACCGGCTTCGGCAACTACACGATCATCAGCTACGGCAAGATGAAGGGTGCCCAGCTGGCCAGCGGCTATGCCCACCAGTCCAAGATCATCGTCAAGGCCGGTGAGTACGTGGCCCAAGGCCAGATCGTCGGCTATGTCGGTACCACCGGGTTGAGCACGGGATGCCACCTGCACCTGCAGATCTACCGCAACGGTGAGCGGGTCAACCCGATGAACTACCTCTGACCTCAGGCAGCGGAGCCGTCAGCCGGAGTTGGTAGGCTGACGGAACCGCACTGTGGGAAGGAGGAGCCATGCCGCGACCGCAGGGACGGATCATGGTGGCGCAGAACCGCAAGGCGCGGCACGACTACCACCTGCACGACCGCTTCGAAGCGGGCATCGTGCTCACCGGCACCGAGGTGAAGTCATTGCGTCTGGGCCGCGCATCGCTGGCCGACGCCTTCGCCACCGTCGACGACGGTGAGGTCTGGCTGCGCAATGCGCACATCCCGGAGTACGCCTTCGGCACCTGGACCAACCACGCCACCCGGCGCAACCGCAAGCTGCTGTTGCATCGCAAGGAGATCACCAAGCTGGATCGGGAGACGTCGGCGACCGGCAAGACCATCGTTCCGCTGGCCATCTACTTCTCCGACGGATACGCCAAGGTCGAGCTGGCTATCGCCACCGGTAAGAAGGATTGGGACAAGCGACAGACCATCGCTGCCCGCGATGCCGACCGGGACACGCAGCGTGAGCTGGCCGCTCGCAACCGGGGTGAGCGGTGAGCCGACGGAGGTTACCCTCCTGGCTGGCGGCGCTGGCCGTCTTGATGCTGACCGGCTGGTCGGCGGTGGTTGCCGCGCCGTCGGCCATGGCTGCGTCCGGTGATCGGATCGACAGCCTCAACGTCGTGGCCGCCGTGGACGAGCAGGGCTACGTCCATGTCACAGAGACCTTCGTCTGGCGGTTCGGATCCGGATCGGGACGTCACGGCATCACCCGCACCCTGATCACTCGCGAGCCGGACGGCACCAGCGACTTCGACATGGTCTACCGGATCGACCAGATCTCGGTGTCCAGCCCTGACCCGCAGGTGGCCACGGATCTCCAGATCACCGACCAGGGCAGCGGGCGCGAGCAGTACCAGGAACTGAGAATCGGCTCACCGGACCAGACGGTCAGCTCCGACACGGCCACGTACGTGATCTCCTATCGGGAGCTGGGCTTGCTCCGCACGGCGAACGGCATCCCGCAGCTGTATTGGGACGTGACCGGCTCGTCGATGCCCGCGATCAGCGCCGCCCAGGTTTCGGTGAGTGTGCCCGGTGGCGCTCAGGACGCGGTCTGCTCGATCGCACGAGCGGGTCAGAGCGGGAGCTGCCAGGAAGCGAAAGTGGTCGGCCAGCAGGCCGTGTTCGCCGGTGCCGTCCCTTCCGGCGAGCTGATGACTGTCGCGGTGAAGCTGGCCGATGGTGCGGTCACCAATCCGAACGTCCTGCGCGAGGAGAGCGCCGACGCGATTGCCGCCCGTCAGACCGCCTGGCAGCTCGGTGGCTCGCTGGGGGTCGCGGCCCTGGTGCCGTTCGCCGGCTGGGCCTACCTGCGCCGCCGCACCCGCGACTACCGCTTCGCCGGCATGCCGCCGGGCACCATCCCGCCACCGGGGGTGGAGGCCACCGAAGTGCTTTCCGACCCGAAGCTGGAGATCCCGGTCTGCTTCGCGCCGCCGCCGATCGCTGTCGCCGAGGCCGGGCTGCTGGTCGACGGCGAGCTGCAGGTGCGCGACACCACGGCAACCCTGGTCAGCCTCGCCGTCAGTGGGGCGGTCCGGCTGCGCAGTGACGAGATCCAGCAGGTGGAGCTGGTCGACCCGTCGGTTCGACTCGGCGGGCCGGAGCAGGTGCTGCTGGCGGAGTTGTTCCCCACGGCCGAGGTCGGCAGTCAGCGAGACTTGGGTGAGGCCGGCACGATGACCGATGCGCATGAGTCGGTTGGACGTGCCGTGATGAATCACGCCAGCCAGGAGGGCTGGTTCGCCCGCGAGCCCGGGGGCGTCGTCGGAGTGGGGCGCGGCCTGGCCAAGACGCTGTTCCCACTGATCGTGGTGGGCTTCTTCGGGGTGAACGTGCTGGGCTCGGTGGTGCTGTGGGCCCTGCCGGTGCTCGGCTCGCTGGCAATCACCTGGGTGGTGGTTCGGGCGCGGCTGCGCCGCGGTCAGCGAACCGGGGTGGGGCGAGCGCTCACTGATCAGATCGAGGGCTTCCGGCTATATCTGGCAACGGCCGAGGCCGAGCAGTTGCGGTTCGAAGAGGGCGAGGACATCTTCAGCAAGTACCTGCCGTGGGCAGTGATGTTCGACCTGACGGAGCGCTGGACGAAACTGTGTGAACGGCTGGTTGAGCTGGGCCGGATTCCCGACATGACGCCCACCTGGTACTACGGTCCGAACTGGAGCCTGGCCACCATGGGCTGGCAGCTGAACCAGCTGGACACCTCGGTGATGGGCTCGATCGCCGAGGCCGCCCCCGCGTTCAGCTCCGACACCGGTTTCGGCAGTGGCGGTTCCGCCTTTGGCGGCGGTGACTTCGGCGGGGGCGGCGGTTTCAGTTCCGGCGGTGGTGGTGGCGGCGGTGGCGCCAGCAGCTGGTAGCTGCTACTTCACTCCGACCAGGTCGCAGACGAAGATCAGGGTCTCGCCCGGCGCGATCACGCCGCCGGCGCCGCGGTCACCGTAGGCCAGGTGCGGCGGGATCTCGAGGCGGCGACGTCCGCCGACCTTCATTCCGATCAGCCCGGTGTCCCAGCCGGTGATCACCCGGCGGGCGCCGAGCGGGAAGACCAGGGGAGCTCCGCGGTCGTAGCTGGAGTCGAACTCCTCGCCGCTGGAGTGAGCGACACCGACATAGTGCACAGCGACGGTTTTGCCGGCGACGGCTTCGGGGCCGGTGCCGACCTCAAGGTCGATGATCTGCAGGTCGGTGGGAGCTGGACCCTCGATCGGGTCGACGAATGGCTTGTCCATGCGCGGAACCCTACCGAATCGGCACCACTGCCCCGGCGGCGTATACTTTCAAAGCTGAGCGGGTCACACCGCGCAGGTACAACTCAACAGGGGGTGACTGGTTTCGACTTGGGACGGTAGTCCCAGGAGAAGCGGGCCGAGGATCGGGGACATCTCGTTAACGATTCCCGAAAACCAATAAGTGCCGATTCCAAGCGCACTGACTTCGCTCTCGCTGCCTGAGCAGTGACCGAAGGGTCAGCCCGGATGTGCCTTCCGTCCGGATCCTGGCCTCATTTAGAAGGCTTACCTGTGCGGTCTCGTTCCAGGGCCGTCCGGGGAAACTTATGGAACTGGGCTTGTTCACCACTTGCCGATGAGAGGGTGAAAGCCAAGCAGAACGCCTAGTCGGCTGCGCCCGGAGAAGTCCTGGTTCACCTCTTGAGGACGCGGGTTCGACTCCCGCCACCTCCACCAGCTGCCCGACCCACCCGGTCGGCGGCACCCTGCTGAGGGCAGCCCTCACCGATATCGGTGAGGGCTGTTTCTTTGTGAGCGCCGGTTGAGCGGTCAGTTTGCGGTCGATTAGGCACCCTCCCCACTTTTCGGAGTAATGCGCGTATCGCGGCCGATTAGCGTGATCTTCAGCATGAATAGCGGCACCCCCTCCACGACCTCCGGCCAGCACCACATCATCGATGTGGTGCGCTGGTTGCTGATTGTGGCCACCGTGGTATTCGCTGCGGCCGGACTCTGGATCCGCTACCGCTTCGGCGCCGTCCTGCTCGATCAGGTGCTGCTCAACCTTCCGGCGATCGGCGGCGGGACCGGTGTCGGCAGCGGTGCTGTCGCAGTGGAATTGGTCGGCTGGCTGATGGCCCCGCTCACGCTCGCTGTGGCTGTGTCGTTGGTGCTGGTCCGCCGAGGCCGACGAGCCGGACGGGTGCAGGGGCGGATCTCGATGCGTGCGATCTGGCTGCCGCTCCTGGCCGCCCTGGTTTCGCTGGCCAGCTTTTTGTCGATCACCGGGGTTCCGCAATACGTGTACTCCTTGAGCGACAGTCGATCCATCGAGCCGTACTACGTAACCCCGGCAATCACGGCCAAGCCCGCTCGGGCGCTCAACCTGATCACGATCTACCTGGAGTCCATTGAGGACACGTTCAGCGACGCACAGCTGTTCGGCGAGGATCTGCTGGCCCCGGTCGAGCTGGCCACCCGTGACTGGTCGGTCTACCGAGATCTGCAGCAGCCGGCGACCGGCGGCTGGACGATGGCCGGCATCGTGGCAACCCAATGCGGGATGGCTCTGAAGAGCGACCTTCTCCAGGCCGGCTTCGATCCCAACGAGACCGGCGAACGCCTCGGCGCCTACCTGCCCGGCGCGGTGTGTCTGGGAGACCTGCTGGGCCAGGCCGGCTACACCAGCACCTTCCTTGGTGGGGCCAGTAGTTCCTTCGCCGGCAAGGACACCTATCTGTACTCGCACGGCTACCAGACCGTCCTCGGGTTGGACGACTGGAAGCGGACTGGAGAAGCCGCCCAGGACATCTCCGATTGGGGGCTGTCCGACCAGCACCTGTTCGCCCGGGCCCGCGCTGTGGTGGACGAACTGCACGCCGCGCAGCGGCCGTTCAACCTCACGCTGCTCACCCTCGATACGCACGAACCGGCCGTCCTGCGGGACTCCTGCCCAGCCTCGGGGCGCGAGCCGATGGCTGCCGCGACGCGCTGCTCGATGCAGGCCGTGGCCGGCTTCATCGATCACCTGCGGGCAGCGGGCTATCTGGCAGACACCGTCGTGATCGTTACCGGCGACCACCTCAAGGGGATCGGTGCCGGGACGGCGTTCTATGACGAGCTCTCTCAGGCATCGCAACGGAGGATCTTCTTCCGGCTCTGGAGCCCGGCCCCGGTTCGGCTGGAGGTCGCTGAGGGTGACCAGTTCTCGGTGCTGCCGACCACCTTGGAGGCGCTGGGCTTCTCGGTTGCCGGCGGCAGGGCAGGACTCGGCATGTCACTGATCGGCACGCGCCCGGTCGCGGGAGTGGCGTTGGCGCTTCCGCCTCAGGAATACGCCGCACTGCTCTCGGCACCTTCGCGGACCTTCTATGCCCGGATCTGGGCTCGTTGAGCTTCTCCGCCGCTGGATAAGGTGGGGCCACGGGAGGTGTGATGGCCAGTTTCGGCGTTGGTGACTTGCTGGTCGCGGGTATCGCGATCAGTGACGGTGTGTTCGACGGCACTGTGGTCCTCCTGGTCGAGGCCGACGAGTCCGGCACGGTCGGCGTGGTGCTGAACCGCATCTCCGACCTGGATCTCCCCTCGGCACTTCCGGCCTGGGCGGGCCTGGTCAGTGAGCCGGCTCGATTATTCGACGGCGGCCCCGTCTCCCAACAGGGTGCGATCTGCCTGGCCGAGCCGTCCCATGCCGGTGAGGAGCCGCCGGGTTGGCGTCCGATCTTCGGCAGGGTCGGGCTGCTGAATCTGGAGACGCCTGTGGAGATCGCGTCCGGTGCCTACCGGCGGCTGCGGATCTTCGCCGGGTACGCCGGCTGGGATGCCGGCCAGCTGGAGAGAGAGCTTGAGCTGGGCATGTGGGAGGTGGTGCCGGCCCTGATCGAGGACGTCTTCGACACTCAGCCGGCCAGCCTGTGGCGGCGGATACTACGTCGACAAGGGGGAGAGCTTGCGCTGCTCTCTACCTGGACGGCGAACGCAGAACTCAACTGAGCGCGCCTTGTCGCATAGGATTACGCTGTTGCAAGTCCAAGGAGGGAAGTTGCTTTCAGAGGCTCCCCGCACCGCACCGGCGCGGATCTTGGTGGTGGACGACGACGAGGCCCTCGCCGAGATGCTGCACATTGTGCTGGAGTCGGAGGGCTACGACGCCCGGCTCTGCCACAACGGCGACACCGCCCTGGCCGCTTTCCACGACTACCGACCCGACCTCGTCCTCTTGGATCTGATGCTGCCCGGGCGCGACGGCGTGGACGTGTGCCGCGACATCCGCGAGGAATCCGGCGTGCCGGTGATCATGCTCACCGCCAAGTCCGACACCACCGATGTGGTGGACGGCCTGGCCGCCGGAGCCGACGACTACGTTCCCAAGCCGTTCAAGACCCAGGAGCTGATCGCCCGAATCAAGACCCGGCTGCGCCGCCACGTGGTGGCCGACTCCGACAACGACACCTTGCGGATCGGCGACCTGGTGATCCGGGTCAACGAGCACACCGTCCGGCGTGGCGACAGTGAGATCACGCTGACCCCGCTGGAGTTCGATCTGCTGCTTGCGCTGGCCCGCCGGCCGCGACAGGCCTTCACCCGTGAGGTGCTGCTCGAGGAAGTGTGGGGTTATCGGCACGCCTCGGACACCCGGCTGGTGAACGTCCATGTGCAGCGGCTGCGCTCGAAGATCGAGAAGGACCCGGAGAAGCCGGAGATCATCGTGACGGTGCGCGGCGTCGGCTACCGCGCCGGTGAGCCCAAGTCGGCCTGATGAGACGCTGGCTGGCCCGGCTGAACCCGCTGCAGTTGTGGTCACGCTCACTGCCGTACCGGGTGGTGACCAGCACCCTGCTGGCCGCCGTGCTGATTCTGATGGCCACCGGATGGTTCCTGACCGCCCAATCGGTCCAGGGAGTCATGGCCGGCAAGACCCAGGCCAGCCTCGCTGAGGCGTCTTCTGTGGTGGCCAGCATGCAGCGAGATCTTTCGGCCACCGACCCGCGTACCACGTCGCTGGGCGAGCGGATCACCCAGCTGACCAGGGAAGCCGCCAACCGCGGCAAGGTCGGCAATCAGTACTTCGTCGTGGTGGAGACCTCGATCGCCCAGATCGGAACCGAGGGAGTGGCGTCGTCCAGCATTCCGGATTCGATCCGCGTTGCCGCCGACGGGGACGGGCTGTGGAGCACCCCCACCGTGATCCGGTTCACCGACAGCCGGGCCGAGGAGCCTGGCTTGGTGGTGGCCGCCTTGCTGGTGGCTCCCGGACAGGAGCCGTACCGGATCTTCTTCCTGTTCTCGACCGCGCAGGAACAGCAGACGCTGGCCGTCGTCGAGCAGGCCACCTGGGCCACCGGGCTGTTCGTGATCGTCGGGCTGGCCGTAATGGTCTATCTGATCTCGCTGCAGATGCTGCGACCGGTGCGTGATGCCCGGCTGGCCGCCGAACGGCTGGCCGCCGGGCACCTGACCGACCGGATGAAGGTGACCGGCACCGAGGACCTGGCCGGTTTGGCCCGCTCGATGAACCACATGGCCGCCGAGCTGGAGCACAAGATCACCGAACTGGAGCACTTGTCGGCCGTCCAGCAGCGGTTCGTCTCCGACGTCTCCCACGAGCTGCGCACTCCGCTCACCACGATCCGGATGGCCAGCGAGGTGATCTACGCCCACCGGTTCAGCTTCGACGCCGCCTCGGGGCGATCGGCTGAGCTACTGGCTGCAGAGTTGGACCGCTTCGAGGAACTGCTGGCCGACCTCCTGGAGATCTCTCGCTTCGACGCCGGTGCCGCCCAGCTCGCTCTGGACGATGTCGACCTGCACGGCTTGTCGACCGAGGAGGTGTCCGGAGTGCAGCGGCTGGCCGAGGAGTCCGGCAGTACGGTGACCGTCCTTGCCAGCGGCAACTGCGTGGCCGAGGTGGATGGTCGCCGGATCCGCCGGATCCTGCGCAATCTGCTCACCAATGCGATCGAGCACGGCGAGGGAGGCCCGATCGTGGTCCAGGTCGCCGGCGATGAGAAGTCGGTGGCCATCGCCGTCCGCGATCACGGCGTCGGCTTCACCGTGGCCGAAGGCGGGCAGGTGTTCAACCGGTTCTGGCGAGCCGATCCGTCCCGTGGCCGTCGGGTCGGCGGCACCGGGCTGGGGTTGTCCATCGCTTTGGAGGACGCACGGCTGCACGGTGGCTGGCTGACCGCCTGGGGACGGCCTGGGGAGGGTGCCCAGTTCCGGCTGACGGTGCCGCGCCGAGCCGGCGACACCGTCCGCTCCTCGCCACTGCCGCTGATTCCCGATGATGTGAAGGAGGGGATCGATGCGATCAGTAGCTGAGCGGTTGGCCATCGTGCTGGTCACAGTCCTGCTGGCCGGTTGTGCCTCGGTGCCGACCAGCGGCCCGGTCGCTCACCACACGCCGCAAGGGGCCAATGTGGACGGCGGAGTCCGCGTTGACCCGTTGCCGCCGTCGGATGGTGCCAGCCCGCTGCTCATCGTCGAGGGCTTCCTGCATGCGATGAGCACCTATCAGCCCGACTATGCAGTGGCGCGGAAGTACCTGACCGAACAGGCCAGCAAGGAGTGGCATCCCGAGGACGGGGTGCAGGTGTACGCCGACGGTGTACCGCTCACCGACGCCGGGTCCTCGGTGCGACTGATGGCGCAGCCGGTCGGGCAGGTGGACGCCCGGGGGATCTACACCACCGCCGACGAGAAGGCCGACCCGATCCGGCAGGACTTCGCCCTGGTCAAGAACGCCGAAGGCCAATGGCGGATCTCCAAGCCGCCGGTCGGCCTGCTGTTGTCCCGCTATCTGTTCTCCACCGGATTCACCGATGTGAACTTGCACTTCCTCGACGCCACCGGCTCGGTGTTGGTGCCGGACTCCCGATTCTTCGCCAGCGGCGACCAGGCCATCCAGGCTGCCGTCGAAGCCGAGTTGGACGGCCCGTCCGATTGGCTGAAGCCGGCCGTCCAGCCGATCGACACTGCGGGCGTGAGCGTCGTCTCACTCGACCTGGACCGGACGGGGTTGGCCAAGATCACGCTGGGCGGGATGGCCAGCTCGCTGAATGCCGCTGAGCGCCAGCGGCTGCTGGCTGAGCTGGCCTTCACCCTTTCCAGCTTCAGCCAGGTGACCGGACTGACCGTGGTCACCGAGGCCGGGCCGTGGCTCGATCCGGCCGGGCGGGCGGTGGTGACTACGGCCAGCTACAGCCAGCTGAGCCCCGACAACTCCGGCTCATCGGGCCTGCTGTTCGCCGTCGAGGGCGAGGATCGCAAGGTTCGCCAGGTGCGCAACATCAACGACAGCAGCCAGTCGGTCGAAGTGGTGAACGGCCTGACCTCGCCGGGTGCACTGACCGCCAACGCCGCAGCCACCGAACTGGCTGCGGTGAGTGCGGACGGACGGGTGCTCGAGGTGAGCCGGATCGGTGAGACCAAGGCTCGGCAGCTGCGCACCGGCACCGAGCTGCTCCGGCCGGACTACGGACGCAATGGCGAGCTCTGGTCGGCCACGGCGGCGAGCATTCGCCAACTGAAGGTCTTTCGCGCCGACGCCGAGGTGCCGGTGGACACGTCCGCAGTGCCGGACCTGCCGGTGGTCGCCATGCGACTCTCCCCGGACGGAGTGCGGCTGGCACTGGTGCTGAAGGTGGGCAAGTCGACCCGAGTGGGGCTGGCTACCATCGTCCGGCAAGGGGAAAGTCTCCGGCTGGGGAGCTGGCGGCCGCTCGCTCTCGCCGCGGGTGGCGCGACGTCGGGTACGGCGAGCGATATCGGTTGGACGAATGCCACCGGTCTGGCCGTGTTGGTCACCGGGGACTCTGGAGACTCCAGCGTGCTGAAGTCCACTGAGGATGCCGACACCGTCACCGACCTCGGCCCAGGCGACGTCGGGCCGCTGGTCCAGCTCGCGGTCGCGCCCGGGCGATCCACCTTGGCCCGGAGTGCCGAAGGCAGCGTCTATCGCTACGACGGCGAGTTCGCCTGGCCGTTGACCATGTCGTCAGTGAGTTCGCTGGCCTACTCCGGCTAGGGCTGTGGACGACTGAACAGCGGTCCTTGCCGAGCCCCACTGTGCAGGTATGAGCTGGCAGCAGACGGGACAGGCGGCGGCCGAACTGGTGCTGGGTGCCACCTGCCCGGGCTGTCGGTGTTCCGGGCTCGGCCTGTGTGACCGCTGCCTGGCCGCAATCCGCGCCGTCAGGCCGTTTCGAGCCGCCGAGCTGACCGGTTTGCCACCGGTCTATGCAGCGGGCCCCTATGCCGGGGTCTTGAGGGACGTGCTGATCGCAGCCAAGGAACGCTCGGCATTGGGATTGCTGCCGATACTCGCCGAGCGACTGGCAGCGGCGTTGGCGGCCCTGCTCCTGGCCATCCCCAGCTCGCCGCTGGTACCGGTGCAACTGGTCAACGTTCCGACGCTGCGAGCCCGTGCCGCCGAGCGGGGCGTCGACCACACCCGGGAGCTGACCCGGTTGGCGGCCGTGCGGCTGCGCCGATTGGGAGTGGCGGTGACGGCGCGTCCGCTGCTGGTGATCCAACGCCGTCCGCAGGATCAGTCAGAACTGACCCGTGACCAACGCTGGCGCAACCTCCAGGGGGCTTTTCGGGCACGATCAGTCGGGTCGATGCCGGTCGTCCTGGTCGATGACATCGTCACGACCGGCGCCACCTTGGCTGAGGCCGTCCGAGCCTGCCAGGTGGCCGGGGGAGTTGTCTTGGGTTGTGTGACCGTGGCGGCAACGGCGAAAGGGGGCCCCTGCTGAGGCAGGGACCCCCATTCGGGTCGTTGGGTCGTGGATCAGATGGCGGAAGAGTCGCTTTCGCCGGTCCGAACCCGAACAACGGTATCCACCGGGATAACCCAGACCTTGCCGTCGCCGACCTGGCCGGTGCGGGCAGCCTGGACGATGACACCAGTCAGCGCCTCGGCCTCCTCGTCATCGACCAGCACCTCCAGGCGAACCTTGGTGATGAAGTCGATGGTGTACTCCTCACCGCGGTAGACCTCGACGTGACCCCGCTGACGTCCGTAGCCGGACACCTCCGAGATGGTCATTCCACCCACGCCGTGCCGAACCAGCGCCTTCTGTACGGTCTCCAGCGCCTCCGGCTGGATGATGGCGGTTACCAGTTTCACTTCGAAGCTCCCGTCTTGTCGGCTTCAGCGAGGTCGTCCTTGGTGAGGACCAGAGTCCGCTGAACCTTGTTGGTGTAGTAGACCGGGCTCAGGTCGTAGCCGGCCTCGGAGTGCTCGGCCAGGTCGATGCCGCTGAGCTCGTCAGCCGGGCTGATCCGCCAACCGATGGTGTGCTTGATGATCAGCGCGATGATGTAGGTCAGGATCGCGGAGTAGAGCATCACCGAGAAGGCGCCGATCGCCTGCTTGCCGAGCTGGTCGAAGCCGCCGCCGTAGAACAGTCCGGCGACACCGGCCGCGTGAGCCTTGGTCGGGTCTGCGGCGTCGGCCACCGAGGTGGCTGCCAGCGGGCTGGCGAAGAAGCCGATCAGCAGGGTGCCGACCAGACCGCCGACCAGGTGGACGCCCACCACGTCGAGCGAGTCGTCGTAGCCGAACTTGTACTTCAGCCCGACGGCGTAGGCGCAGGCGATACCGGCCAGCAGGCCGATGGCCAGCGCACCCATGGGATCGACCGAGCCACAGGCCGGGGTGATCGCGACCAGGCCGGCCACGATGCCCGAAGCCGCACCCAGCGAGGTGGCGTGACCGTCGCGGAACTTCTCAACGATCAACCAGCCGAGCATGGCCGCCGCGGTGGCGCCCAGGGTGTTCACCCAGGCCAGGCTGGCCAGGCCGTTGGCGGCGACAGCGGAACCGGCGTTGAAGCCGAACCAGCCGAACCACAGCAGGCCGGCGCCCAGCATGACCAGCGTCATGTTGTGCGGACGCATGGGCTTGGTGCCGAAGCCGATGCGCGGGCCGAGCACCAGGGCCAGGACCAGCGCGGCGGTGCCGGCGTTGATGTGGATCGCGGTGCCACCGGCGAAGTCGAGAGCGCCGACCACATTGGCGATCCAGCCGCCCACCACGGAGCCGTCCGCGCTGGAGAAGGCGAAGACCCAGTGGGCCGCCGGGAAGTAGACCAGGACGCCCCACAGCACCGTGAACAGCGTCCACGCGCCGAAGGATGCCCGGTCGGCCACCGCGCCGGAGACCAGCGCGACCGTGATGATCGCGAAGCAGGCCTGGAAGGCGACGAAGGCGAGGCTAGGGAGAGAGGCGTCCGGACTGTAGGTGATGAGCCCCTGCAGGCCCGCATACTCCAGCGGGTTACCGATCAGGCCGAGACCGCCAACCGAGTTGCCGAAGGACATGCTGTAACCAAACAGGACCCAAAGCACACCGATGACGCCCATCGAGATGAAGCTCATCATCATCATGTTCAGGACGCCCTTGGCCCGGACCATGCCACCGTAGAAGAACGCGAGACCGGGGGTCATGAGCAGCACCAGAGCGGCACTAGCAAGGACCCAGGCGGTGTCGCCTGCGCTGATTTCCAACATGGTGACGAGGGTTCCGTACCGGTGTTACGTGCCGATGCGGCCCGCGTTACTAACGCGTTAGCCCGTGTTACGAAGTGGTTTCGGCGCACGGCTCAGACCCAGGAAATCCACAGCTCCAGTGCTGGCGAACGGGGGGTGGGCGAGCTAGGTTGGAGCCATGGCACCACAGCCAGCACCGCACCCCTCGGGGGGGTGATCTGGCGTGGTGCCTTCGTCATCTCCGCTTGTCACCCGACGAGTGGACAGACCTAGGAGGTAGACATGGACGTCCTGGTTACTGGTCGCCATTGCCAGATTCCCGACGATTTCCGCGAGCGGGTCACCGACCGGATCGCATCGATCGAGAAACTCAAGGACAGGGTGATTCGGGTCGAGGTTCAGGTCACTGCCTACGGTTACAAGCGCCAGCCCGATCAGGCCACCCAGGTCGAGATCACCTTGCGTGGACGCGGCCCGGTGGTCCGGGCCGAGGCGTCCGCCGACGACAAGTTCGTCGCCTTCGACCATGCGCTGGACCGGCTCAAGGCCCAGCTGCGGCGGGCAGCCGACCGTCGCAAGACCCACCGCGGCCTGCGCGGCCAGGAGTCGGCGGAGGATCAGAGCTTCGAGCTGGTCAATGAGTCGGTGGAGGAGCAGCGGCCCGAGATCCGCAAGATCGCCGGCCTGGAAGTGCAGGGCGACGGCCCGCTGGTGGTGCGGGAGAAGTACTTCGAGGTCACTCCGCTGACCTTGGCGCAGGCCCTGGACGAGATGGAGCTCGTCGGACACGACTTCTTCCTCTACGTCGACGCCGAGACCGGCGCGCCGAGTGTCGTCTACCACCGCAAGGCCTACGACTACGGCGTGATTCACCTCAGCGTCGATGGGGTGACCGCCGCGACTGCCTGAACCTACCGGCCTCGGGGCGTCCGGTTCGCCGGCTGCGCCTCGAGGCCGATCCATGTCCGTCGTTTCGGGGTGGGCTAGTCGTCGGCGCTCGGCCGCTCCCGGCAAGCTCGCCGCTCCCGGCCAGTGTCACAGGCCCCGGCTAGGCTGCCCGCCGTGGCAGCGACTCTCACTTCAGCTCAGGCCCGACGGATCGCTCTGGCCGCGCAAGGCTTCGGACGCCGTCCGGACGCCGCGGTCACCATGCGCCAGGTGCAGCAGGTGGTGAGCCGGCTGGGGCAGCTCCAGATCGACTCGGTCAACGTCTGCGTCCGGGCGCACTACATGCCGCTGTTCGCCCGGCTGGGTGGCTACGACCGGACGCTGCTCGATCGCGCCGGCGGTGTCGCGCCGCGCCGGGTCTTCGAGTACTGGGGACACGCCGCCTGCTTGATCGACGTGAACCTGCAGCCTGCGTTGCGCTGGCGAATGGATGCCAACCGGAGCCGTCCGTGGAATCAGATGCGCGAGATCTTGAGCGTTCATCACGAACTGGTCGACAAGGTGCTGGCTCAGGTCCGGGAACGCGGACCGCTGACTGCTCGCGAGATCGACCACGAAGAGGAGCGGACGCCCGGCAGTTGGTGGAACTGGTCGGCGGCCAAGTCGGTCTTGGAGTGGTTGTTCCTGATCGGTGAGCTGACCAGTGCCGGCCGCAATACCGCCTTCGAACGTCGCTACGACCTGCCGGAGCGGGTGCTGCCGAAGGCTGTGCATCAGATAGCCACCCCGAGCGAGGAGGAGGCGCGGCTGATGCTGGCCCGGCGGGCGGCATCGGCGCTGGGCGTGTTCACCGAACCGTGGCTGGCCGAGTACTTCTATACCGACCGGGCTCAGACTCAGGTGGCGCTGGCCGAGTTGGTGGGCCGCGGCGAGGTGGAGCCGGTCACCGTTCGCGGCTGGTCCAGCCCGGCCTACCTGTGGGCGGAGGCCGCCCGTCCGCGCCGGATCAGCGGAGACGCCCTGGTGGCCCCGTTCGATTCATTGGTCTTCGACAGGGATCGGCTGCTGGAGACCTTCGACGTGCACTACCGGATCGGGCTGTACACCCCGGCCGCCCAACGAGTGCACGGCTACTACGTCTATCTCTTCGTCGTGGATGAGGCGATCGCCGCTCGGGTCGATCTGAAAGCTGATCGCAAGGCCGGCCGGCTGCTGGTCCAGGCCTCCTGGCTGGAGCCGGGCTGCGACCAGGGGCAGACGGCCGCTCGGCTGGCCGCTGAGCTACGCCGATTGGCCGACTGGCTGGGGCTGGATGAAGTGGTGGTGGCGCCACGCGGTGATCTGGCCGCGGCGCTGGCCGCGGTCAGCGGCTGATCGGGGTCAGAATCACCAGGATCGCCTCGAGAGGAGCTTCGACGACCTGGTAGCTGTGCGGTGCGTCGCTGACCCAGCTGAGCACCTCGCCGATGCCGGCTTCCTGCTCGGCTCCGACGATGCCGGCCCGCATTCGTCCATGGGTGACCACGATGTGTTCGCGAACCCCCGGACCGTGGGCGGGGGACCGGCGGACGGCGTCCGGCCCACCTTCGACCCGGAAGGTCTCGCGGACCGACTGGTCGGTGCGGTGCACGTCGATCAGTTGGTGGCTGAGGCCACCGGCCTCGATGCTGGTGCCGAGTTCCTCACCCAAGAGCGCCGAGATCGGCACCTCCAGCGGGCCGGCCAGGGCGTAGAGGGTACCCAGCGTCGGATTGCGGGTGCCGGCCTCCAGCTCGGAGAGTGACCCCTTGCCGATGCCGGCTGCGGCGGCCAATCCGGACAGCGAGAAGCCGCGCGCCTGGCGCAGGGTGCGCACCCGTCGTCCGACTGCCGAGTTGGGGCCCGAGTCCGTCACACGCACAGGCTACTCTTTCGTTCCACATACGGAACGTTCTGTATGTGGAACGCGGAGGGCTGTGATGCGCAGAGCAGTGGTCGCCGGGCTGGTGACGATTCTGGTGGGGTACACCGGGGCCTTTGCGGTGGTGCTCACCGGCTTGCAGGCGGTCGGGGCCAGCCCGGCCCAAGCGGCGTCCGGCCTGGCCGTCTTGTGCTTCACCATGGGACTGTCCACCATCGTGCTCGCCTGGCGGTATCGGATGCCGATCACCATCGCCTGGTCCACCCCGGGAGCGGCCCTGCTGGCCTCGACCGGGATTCCTGAGGGAGGCTGGCCGGCGGCGGTCTTCGCGTTCATCGTGACGGGGGCGCTGTTGGCCGTGACCGGCCTGGTGCCGTGGCTCGGACGCCTGGTGGCCAAGATCCCGACTCAACTGGCCCAAGCAATGCTGGCCGGGGTGCTGGTGCCGATCTGCCTGGTCCCTGTGCAGTCGCTGTTGAAGGCGCCGCTGATGATCGCACCGGTCCTGCTCACCTGGCTGGTGATGCTGGCCTGGAAGCCGCGCTGGGCGGCGGCCACGGCGGTGGGGCTGGCTTTGGTGATCGCGGTGATCGCGGTCGGCGCCGGTCCGGGGCTGGGTGTCCTGCCGCCGCCCGGTACGGCTTTGGTGTTCACCATGCCGGTGCCGTCCTGGTCGGCGGCGATCGGCTTGGCCGTGCCGCTGTGGCTGGTCACCATGGCGTCCCAGAACATCCCCGGCGTCGCCGTGTTGGGCAGCTTCGGCTATCAGGCGCCGTGGCGCTCGGCACTGACCCTGACCGGGCTGGGCACGATCGTCGGGGCGCCCTTCGGCGGGCACGCGATCAACTACGCCGCGATCAGCGCCGCCCTGGCGGCCTCGCCGGACGCGGGCGAGGACCCGGCCAAACGCTGGCGGGCCGCTGTGGTGGCCGGAGCTGGCTATCTGGTCTTCGGCGGCATCACCGCGACCATCACTGCGCTGGTCTTCGCCGGACCGCCGGGGCTGCTGCAGGCCGCAGCCGGGGTGGCCTTGCTGGGCACTCTCGGGGCCTCGCTTGCCGGCTCGATGGCGGAGGCGGACGGACGCGAGGCAGCCGTGGTGACCTTCCTGGTGGCGGCCTCGGGGATCAGCGTTGCGGGAATCGGTGCCGCCTTCTGGGCCTTGGCCGCGGGCCTGCTGGTGCGGGCGGTGACCGTCCAGCTTCGTCGGCGCGGCCAGGGCATTCAGGCAGCGGGACGCCCGGACGTCCGCGGCTGAGCCCGATACTGTAACGCCACCTTCACATGCAATAGGTAACTTGCCGATACCAGTTGCACCTACAGAGTTCTGCCCGCATTCAAGAAAGAAGCCCGCGTGATGCTCTTCAAGAAGACCTACACCCTTGCGGCGAGCGTCGCCGCCCTTGCCCTGGCCCTGACCGGCTGTTCGGGCGCCCCGGCCAGCCCGGCAACGTCTGCCGCTCCGAGCCCGAGCGAGTCCGCCAGCAGCTCTGCCCCGGCCGTTGACTACAAGCTGGTCACCCCCGGCACTCTGACGGTCTGCTCCGACATTCCGTACAAGCCCTTCGAGTTCGAGGACGCCAGCACCGATACCGGCTACACCGGCTTCGACATCGAGATGGTCGGCGCCATTGCCCAGAAGCTCGGGCTCACCCTGAAGGTGATCAAGACCGACTTCGATGCTCTTCAGTCGGGCACCGCCCTCGTGGCTAACCAGTGTGATCTGGCCGCTTCTGCCATGACGATCACCGACGAGCGCAAGAAGAACCTCGACTTCGCCGATGCCTACTACGACTCCCTGCAGTCGCTGCTGGTGAAGGCGGACTCCGGGATCGCTAACCTGGCCGGCACCTCGGGCAAGAAGATCGCGCTCCAGAAGGGCAGCACCGGCAAGTCCTACGCGACCAAGAACGCTCCGAAGGACGCCACCCTCATCGACTTCCCCGATGACGGCAAGATGTTCGTTGCCCTGAAGGCCGGGCAGGTGGACGCCATCCTCCAGGATCAGCCGGTGAACCACCAGCACGAGGTTGATGACCCGACCTACAAGATCGTGGAGACCTACAACACCAACGAGCAGTACGGGTTCGCCCTGGCCAAGGACAAGAAGCCGGAGCTCCTCGCTGCTGTCAACGAGCAGCTCAAGGCGATGCGCGCCGACGGCAGCTACGACACGCTGTACAAGAAGTACTTCGGCTGAGCAGGCGAAAGGGTGGGCTCGCTCGGCGGGCCCACCCTGATGCCTGTGTGACTATTCGGAGAGTCGCGTGAGCGCCATTCCCTATCTGAAACCCACCGTTCGGGCGAGGCTCGGCCGGGGTTCGTCGTATGCGGTGGGCATGGCTCTGCTGCTTGTGATTGCCCTGTTCGCCGACTGGAAGACGATCGGCAAAGAGTTCTTCAATCTCGAGGTCGCGGCCCAGATGTGGCCGACGATTGTCACGATCGCGCTGAAGAACACCCTGATCTACACGATCTCCAGCTTCGTTCTCGGATCCATCCTTGCGGTCCTGCTCGCAGTGCTGAAGGTGACCGGCGGCCCGCTCGGCTGGTTCGCCACCGCGTTCATCGAGTTCTTCCGTGGCATTCCTGCCCTGCTGACCATCTTCACTTTCGCCTTCGTGATTCCGATCGCCTTCGGCTTCCAGATTCCTGGCGGCGGTCCGGGGGCAGGCATCATGGCGCTCACGATCGTCACTGGTGCCTACGCCGCCGAGATCGTCCGCGCCGGGATCGAAGCCGTGCCCCCCGGCCAGTCCGAGGCGGCTCGGTCGCTGGGTATGAGTTCGGGAATGACGATGTTCTGGGTGGTGCTGCCGCAGGCGCTGCGGATCGTCATTCCGCCGATGACCAATGAGTTCGTCATGCTGCTGAAGGACACCTCGCTGCTTTTCGTCGCGGGATTCGCGGTGAAGGAGAAGGAGCTCACCAGTTTCGGCCAGGACGCCCTGAGTCTGACGGGTAGCCCGACACCGCTGGTGATGGTGGCTTTGGCGTACTTGGTCGTCACCCTGCCGCTGACCTACCTGGTCGGCCTGCTTGAGAAGAAGCTGGACCCGAAGCGATGAGCAACTACTTTCCGGACCTGGAATCCAGTGCGCCCCCGGTGGTGATCACCGACCTGCACAAGAGCTTCGGTGACAACGAGGTACTCAAAGGCATCGACCTGACGGTGCAGCAGGGTGAAGTCGTCTGTGTGATCGGCCCGTCCGGTTCCGGCAAGTCGACGCTGCTGCGCTGTGTGAACCTGCTGGAGACGCCGACGAAGGGCTCGATCCAGCTGCTGGGTGCGGAGATGACCGATCCGGACGTCGAGCTCAACCAGGTACGTGCACACGTCGGCATGGTGTTCCAGTCGTTCAACCTCTTCCCGAACATGACCGCCATCGGCAACTGCATCATCGGGCAGCGACAGGTGCTCAAGCGCTCCAAGGCCGAGGCCATCGAGATCGCCAAGAAGAACCTGGCCATGGTCGGGCTGTCGGACCGGATGGACTACGTGCCGGCCAAGCTGTCGGGTGGTCAGCAACAACGAGTGGCGATCGCCCGGGCCCTGTCGATGGATCCGAAGGTGATGCTGTTCGACGAGCCGACCGCAGCGCTCGACCCCGAGCTGGTCGGCGACGTCCTGGCGGTGATGCGAGATTTGGCGCATGCCGGCATGACGATGATGGTAGTCACCCACGAGATGTCGTTCGCTCGGGACGTGTCGGACCGCACCATCTTCATGGACGGTGGAGTGATCGTTGAGGAGGGCCCGTCGCAGGATCTGATCACCGCCCCGAAGGAGCGGCGTACCCAGATCTTCCTCAAGCGGGTGCTCGATCCGACGCACATCGAAGACTCCGAACTGGGCGAGACCGAGCCGGACTGAGTTTTTCGGCATCCTCGCTAGGATGGTGAAGCCGCCGCGCGTTTGCGCGGCGATGCTTTGGTGCGATCAGGAAGCGGATCAGCGTGGCTCTACTGGACAAGATGTTGCACATGGGCGAAGGCCGTCAGCTGAAGAAGCTGAAGGTGGTCGCCGATCAGGTGAACCTGATCGAGCCGGACTTCGAAGCCATGAGCGACGACGAGCTGCGTGGTCAGACCGAGGAGTTCCGCACCCGCTTCGCCGACGGGGAGAGCCTGGATTCACTGATGCCCGAGGCGTTCGCCGCGGTTCGTGAAGCCAGCAAGCGAGTGCTCGGCAAGCGGCACTTCGATGTGCAGATCCAAGGCGCCACCGCACTGCACTGGGGCAACATCGCCGAGATGAAGACCGGTGAAGGCAAGACCCTGGTCGCGGTACTGGCCTCCTATCTGAACGCGATCCCCGGCAAGGGCGTCCACGTCGTCACCGTGAACGACTACCTGGCCAAGTTCCAGTCCGAGCAGATGGGCCGCATCCATCACTTCTTGGGTCTCAAGGTCGGCGCGATCCTGTCCGACATGAACCCGGCCGAGCGCCGTGAGGCCTATGCCTGCGACATCACCTACGGCACCAACAATGAGTTCGGCTTCGACTACCTGCGCGACAACATGGCCTTGTCGCTGGACGATTGCGTGCAGCGCGGCCACTACTACGCGATCGTCGACGAGGTGGACTCGATCCTGGTGGACGAAGCTCGTACGCCGCTGATCATCTCCGGGCCCTCGGAGGACAACTCCGACTGGTACCCCGAGTTCGCCAAGCTGGTCCGCAGCCTGGAGCGCGACGTCCACTACGAGGTGGACGAGAAGAAGCGCACCATCTCGGTGCTGGAGCCCGGCATCAGCGTGGTCGAGGACCGACTCGGTATCGAGAACCTCTACGAGAGCGTGAACACCCCGCTCATCTCCTACCTGAACAACGCGATCCGGGCCAAGGAGCTGTTCAAGCGGGACAAGGACTACGTCATCCTCAACGGTGAAGTGCTGATCGTCGACGAGCACACCGGACGCACCTTGATCGGCCGTCGCTACAACGAAGGTCTGCACCAGGCGCTCGAGGCCAAGGAAGGCGTCGAGATCAAGGACGAGTACCAGACGCTGGCAACGATCACTCTGCAGAACTACTTCCGGATGTACAGCAAGCTGGCCGGTATGACCGGTACCGCCAAGACCGAGGAATCCGAGTTCCAGAAGATCTACGGCCTGGGCGTGCTGCCGATCGAGACCAACAAGCCGATGATCCGGATCGACCAGTCCGACCTGATCTACCGCACCGAAGAGGCCAAATTCGCCGCCGTGGTCGAGGATGTCGTCGCCCGCCATGAGCTCGGTCAGCCGATGCTGATCGGTACGGCCAGCGTGGCCAAGTCCGAAGTGCTCAGCAAGGCGCTGAAGCGGGCAGGCGTCCCGCACGAGGTGCTGAACGCGAAGAACCACGCACGCGAGGCGGCGATCGTGGCACTGGCCGGACGCAAGGGTGCGGTCACCGTTGCCACCAACATGGCCGGCCGTGGTACCGACATCATCCTGGGCGGCAACGCCGAGTTCCTGGCCGACCAGGTGCTGCGCAGCAAGGGCCTGGATCCGGTCGAGTCGCCGGCCGAGTACGAGGCTGCCTGGCCGGAGACCCTGAAGACCATCGAGCAGCAGGTCTCCGATGAACATGAAGAGGTCGTCGGCCTCGGTGGGCTCTACGTGATCGGCTCCGAGCGTCACGAGTCCCGACGCATCGACAACCAGCTGCGTGGACGTTCCGGCCGTCAGGGCGACCCGGGTGAGAGCCGCTTCTACCTGTCCCTCGAGGACGATCTGATGCGGCTGTTCAAGTCCGACATCATCGCCTGGGTGTTGCAGACCCTGAAGGTGCCCGACGATGTGCCGATCGAGAACTCCCGGGTCAGCAAGTCGGTCCAGCAGGCCCAGGAGCAAGTCGAAGCCCAGAACTTCGAGATGCGCAAGAACGTCCTGAAGTACGACGACGTGATGAACCGGCAGCGGCACGCGATCTACGGCGACCGGCGCCGAGTGCTGGAGGGCGCCGATGTCGAGGCTCAGCTGCGCAAGACCGTCGACACGGTCGTCGAGCAGTACGTCCGCAGCCTCACTGAAGGTTTCGTCGAGGACTGGGATTTCGACGGTCTGTGGACCCAGCTGCGCACCCTCTACCCGGTGAAGCTCGATCAGGCCGAGTACGAGGCCCGCGGTGATGTCAGCGTCGATGAGCTGGTCGCCGACTTCCAGGCCGACGCCCAGGCCGCCTACGACGCGCGCACCGAGATGCTCGGTGAGGAGACCATGCGCGAGTTCGAGCGGCAGGTCCTGCTGACCGTGCTCGATCGCAAGTGGCGCGAGCATCTCTACGAGATGGACTACCTGCGCGAGGGGATCGGGCTGCGGGCCATGGCCCAGCGCGACCCGCTGGTGGAGTACCAGCGCGAGGGTGGCGAGATGTTCAACACCATGATGGAAGCCTTCATGGAGGAGGTCGTCGGGTATCTGTTCAACCTGGAGGTCCGGGTCGAGCAGGCACCCGCCCCCGCCGCCGCGCCAACCACCACCGACGATCTGGTTGCCGGTGCGGCTGCCGAGCTGGCGGCGCAGGCCAAGGCTCCGGCGAAGTCGGCGCTGAAGGCCAAGGGGCTGGAGCGCAAGGCGGCCCGTCCGATGGCCTACTCGGCGCCCGATGAGACCGGGACGGCCACCAAGGCCGGGACGAACAGTGCCGAGGTCGATCCCTATGCCGGGGTGGGCCGCAACTCGCCGTGCCCGTGCGGTTCGGGCAAGAAGTACAAGGTCTGCCACGGTCGCAACTCCTGAGGGGAGTCCTCGATGCGGTCACCGCGCTGGTTGGTGGCTGCTGCAGCGCTGTTGCTGGTGCTGACGGGCTGCAGCCCATCGGCGGTGCCCTCAAGTGCGATCCCGGCTCGGTCCGGCTCGGTCGCGCCGGACTTTGATGGCGACGGTACGGCCGATCTCGTCTATGGCATCGGTTCGACGCATGGCCGGGTCGCGGTCAGTTATGGCACCGGCAAGACGGTGAGCTTTGAGCGCACCGACGTCGGCGGCCCGGCGTCCGAGAGCGACGACAACGTCCGCGGCTTCGGCGACGGAGTACTGGCCGCCGACCTCAATGCCGACGGGTTGAGCGACCTGGTCGTGGTCGACTCCACCGTCGATGCGGGTGGCTCGGCCGTGTACCTGATCTTCGGGGCCGACGACGGGCTGAACCTCGCCCAGGCCCACCGCTACCCGGTGGCCGGCGTGGGTGGCACTCCGGCGCTGCTCAGCGAGCCCGACCTGTTGCTGGTGGTGGCCGGCGGTGGGGACGGTGATGGCGGTGCCCTCACCACGTTCCGGATCGGCTCCGACGGTCTGCCACTCGGTGCCGCGGCGATCCTCACTCAGCGCGCGCTCACTGGCGAGGCCAACCCTGGTGACCGGTTCGGTGCGGCGCTGGCCGCCAGCGCCGACACGCTAGTGGTCGGGGTGCCCGGCAAGGGCGTCGACACGGCCACCCTCGCCGGTGCGGTCTTCGTGGCCACCTACCAGGGCCAGGGAGTGCTCAGCGGACGTCTGGAGACGATCGACCCTGCCCGGCGGGGCGAAGGGCCCCGCTCTGGTGATCGGCTGGGTGCCAGCGTCGCCGTGGCGGACGGCCGGGTGGCCGCCGGAATGCCCGGACGCACGGTCGGCCGACTCGACGCCGGGGCCGTGCTGGTCTTTCCGGCGGGAGACTTCGGTAGCGCTCGAATGATCGATGAGTCCGCCAATGAGCTGTCGGGGAAGCCCGCGAGCGGCGAGCAGTTCGGGTCCTCGGTGGCGCTGATCCGGGTCTGTGATGGTGCCCCGGGAGTGCTGGTGGGCGCGTTCGCGGAGGCCGTTGATGGGGTCGACGGAGCAGGTGCGGCGTGGGTCATCCCGCTGACCGCCTCCGCCGACTGTCCGGCCAAGAGGATCGCCGAGGGTGGAGTGTTATCCGGGCGTCCCACCCAGATGGGGTTGGTCGGGGCGGCGGTCGGTCGGCTGCGGACCGGATCCGAGCAGGCCGACACGCTGATCGTGGCGGCCCCGAGCCGCACCGAGGACAGCGTGGCCGCGAGGGTCTTCCGGGTCCCGCCGCCCTATGCCGACTCGGCGGTCGTTGCCGATGGGCTGCTGCTCAACGAGGAGGGAACCATCGCGCTCAGCCCGGTGGCCGGCTGATTCTGCGCGATTGCCGTGGGTTCTGCGGCTCGACTCGTCGCGGGGTGGACGAGTTGCTGGCGCCCGCACCGGTAGGACGCGCGGAGGCGGGCCGGGCGCGTCTCGGTCGAAGGAACTGCACGACTTTATCTGGCGGGGGTCTGATCGACCCTGGGGATCGCTAGGGTGATTAGAAGTCCTTGCCAGCCCGTATTAGGAGCCCGAATGAGATCGGTGTCGACCGTTCTCGCCACGGTCACGGCCGTCGGCCTGTTGAGCTGCCTGACAGCGGCTCCGATGGCGATGGCGGTGATGCCCCAGACGCCGGCGCCGGTGGCGGGAGCGAGCCCGGACTTCGACGGCGACGGGCTGGCCGACATCGTCTACGCCATCCGCGGTGAGGTCCATGAAGGTGTGTCGGTGGTCTACGGGAGCGGACGCGAGGACTTCATTGCCCCTGACCTCGATCCGGACCTGTCCACGGAGTTCGGGCGCGCCATCTTGGCCCGCGACCTCAATGGCGATGGCTACTGCGATCTGGTCGTGACCGACTCGCTCAGGCCTGAGGCGCTGGTCGTGATCCTGGGCAGTGCGAGCGGCTTGAATGGGGCCGACCAACGGGTCTTCGCCCGGCCGGATTCAACCAAGTCCTTCGGCAGCTCGCTGGCATTGATCACTGCGCCGACGCCACTTCTGGTCGTCGGTGCTGAGCAGTCGAATGTCCCAGGGGGCTCGCTCGCTGCCTTCCCGCTCGACGCGAATGGGTTGCCCTCGGGTTCCCCGTTCTGGATCAATCAGTCTTCGCCGGGGGTTCCCGGGACCGCTGAGGCGGGCGACCGATTCGGTGAGGCCGTGGCGGCGTCCGGATCGACGCTGGTGGTCGGTGTCCCCGGTGAGGACATCGGCAAGGTCAAGGATGCGGGCAATGTCGTTCTCCTCACCTATGCCGGTGGGCAACGCTTCAGCGGAGTTGCATACGGGCAGAACTCCGCCGGTGTTCCGGACAAGGCCGAGGCCTACGACCAGTTCGGAGCCTCGGTCGCCGTCGGGCGCGGAGTGGTAGCCGTCGGGGTGCCGGGAGAGGAGAAGCAGGGCGGTCTTGTCCAGCTCTTCACTCTGCCCGGATCCAAGCTGAAGCCCCTGGCTGCCATTGACCAGAACAGCAGCGGCGTCCCCGGAGTGGGCGAGCGTCACGATCGCTTCGGCGCGGCGGTCGCCATCGCCGAGGTCTGCACGGGCAAGACCGGCGTCGTGGTGGGCGGGCCCGGCGAGAGCTTCCTGACCGGCGAGGACGGAGCGGCCTGGGTGATTCCGGTGAAGCGCACGTCGAGCTGTAAGGCGCGGCTGGTTGCGGAGAACGGCATTCTCGGCGGCACCTTGGCGCGCGATGGGCGCAAGCTCGGCTCGGTGGTGGCGGTTCTCAATCACGTCGGCACGACTCCGGACACCGTCTTGGTGGGCGTGCGAGGCAGCGAGGATGTCGGCCTTGGCCGGCTCTACGCGGTTGCCGCGCCGTACACCGCGGGCCATGTCACCTGGAGCGACACCAACATCGACAACCTGTGGGGCTTCGCGCTGAGCGCTGGCTGACTCTTTCCGGATTCGCCCTAGCCGGCCGACACCTGTGGGCCGGCGAGGTGCACTATCGGTGGCTCCAGTGCGATTGCCAGCTGCGTGATCTGCCAGCGGCCGTGCCAGCGAGTCAGCCGCAGTGCGGCCGCTCGGGAGCGTCCGGCCTGACGCAAGTGGAGGGCCACCTCGACCGCGCGTGGGTGCGGCTGTTGAATGCGCAGCGAGAGGAGTCGAAGGTCGCGGCTGGCGCGTTGTGGCCGGACGATCTCGATCACGCTGAGCACGTCGGGGCTCAGCCACGGTTCCAGCTGGTGCAGTGGCCGACGCCCGGCCAACGTCTCCACCATGGCACTGGTCAGGTCCCGGGCCAGTCGACGCAGGTCGGCCGGGACGAAGGCCGTTGCGTCGATCACTTCGGGAGCAGCGGCCCACGGCAGCAGCGGCTGGTCGGGGGATGGCCACAGCGGCGGCTCGAGCAATGGCGTCGACGGCGGCCCCGGGTACGGTGCCGGGCGAAAGGTGGCCTGGCTTGGATCCATGTTTCCTCCTGCTCCCAGCTTGGCCCGGTCGGAACCGGGGCGAATAGCCGAATCCGGCAACCTGTGGATGAGTAGGGTTGGGCCGTGAGCGAGTTCGTCTCGGTCACCGAGGCGGCGCTGCTGGCCCGGGACCAACCGAAGAAGCCGTGGCAGCAGGTGTTCGTGCTGCTGTTGGCCGGTGCTGTGACCAGGGCGGAGCTGATCGCCCGAATCAATGAGCGGATCAGCTACGCGCCGCGCTTCCGGCGCCGCGTCGAAGGCTGGCCGGTGGCTGCTTGGGTGGACGACCCGAGCTTCAGCGTGGCCGGTCACGTCCGGCAACAGCGGCTGCCCGCGGGCCACAACCTCGAGCAGTGGCTGGCCGAGCTGCTCACCGAGCCGTTGGATCCGGAACATCCCTTGTGGCAGGCCATCGTGCTGGATCAGGTCGCGCCCGGCCGCCAGGCGCTGGTGTTCCGCTGTCATCCCGCGCTGGTCGACGGCTACGACCACGTCCATCTGCTGCAGGAGCTACTCGACGAGCGGCCGGTCGCTGAGATCGGAACCGCGCCCAGTTGGGAGCCGCAGCCGGCCCCAGGGCTGGGAGCCGCGCTGTCCGGCCTGCGGGATCCGCTTCAGGCCGCCCAAGAGGTCGCCGGAGGGCTGCTCGGCCTGGTCGAGAACGCCGTCCGCTCGGTCACTGTGGCCGAGCAGGTGCAGTATCTGGTCACGGCCGAAGTCGAGCTGGCCGCGGTGAAGGTGGTTCGCAACGGCTTCGCCTGCACCGTCCACGACGTGCTGTTGGCCCTGGTCACGGCCGGCCTACGCGGGCAGGCTCGGCGACAGGGCCGGGCCGCGGCCGACCCGGTCGCGCTGGTTCCGCTGGCGATCAACGAGCCGGCCGTTTTGGAGTCGGCGATCGGCTGCCGGATCGCACCGTCGTGGCTGTCGTTGCCGGTGGCCGAGCCGTCGGCCGCCGAGCGCTTGTCCACCATCGCCACGTTGACCCGGGTCCGTGCCGATAGCGGCCAGTGCGTCCGAGTCCCGGAACTCGTCGAACTCGCCGGTTTCGCCCCACCGACTCTGCACGCGGTGACCGTCGGCAGTGTCGGGGCAGGACGCGCGCATCAGGTGCTGGTCGCTGACGTCCCCGGCCCAGGGCGGGCCCGCTACCTGGGTGCGGCGTTGGTTGAGCAGGTATTCGGGTGTACCGCCACCACTGACGCCGAGGAGTTGTCGGTCGCAGTGACCAGTTACCGCGGCCGGATCAGCCTGGCCGCCGTCTCGACGCACCCCCTGGACGGTTGGGCCGAGGATCTCGCCGCCGAACTGGCCACGCTGATCAAGGAGGCCCAGTGAGCCTGTTGTTCGTCCCGCTGACCCCGGCCGAACTGGCCGCCTGGGCTAGTGGTGGCCGGCTCGACTGGCCGCGGCCGGGGTTCACGGCGAACGCCGGTCTGCGTGCCGCATTCGAGACCGGTGACGAGGAGGAGGCTGAGCACATCGCGCTGCTGGTCGCCTCGGTGGCCGGCTTGGCCCGGCATGGCGTGCGGCTGGTCGTGGTGGCCGAAGGTGTCGGTGAGCCGTCCGGGGATCCGGACTTCGGTGAGCTTCGAGTCTCCGAGCTGCCCTACGCGGCGGTGCAGGCCATCTTCGCTGAGGAGGCTGATCCGGCCGCCGTGCGGCCCGCGGCGAGTGCCGCCAGCGGCCGGGAACTGGCTGCGGCCTGGGACGATCCGGCCGTGATCGCGCTACTGGAGAATGCTGACCTGCTCTGGCATGGCCCGGAGGAATGGGGTGCACTGGTAGTGAGCTGACCGCCCACGGAGGGAACGCCGATGCCGAGATCGATCTGGAAGGGCGCCATCTCCTTTGGCTTGGTCACGATTCCGGTGAAGGTATTCGGGGCCACCGAGGAACGTGACATCAGCTTCCGGCAAGTGCATTCGAGCGACGGCGGACGGATCCGCTACCAGCGAGTGTGTGAGGTGTGTGGCGAGGAAGTCGCCTATGCCGACATCGCCAAGGGCTTCGAAGCCGATGACGGGCGAATGGCCATCTTGGAACCGGACGACTTCGCCGGGCTGCCCGCAGCCGAAGGCAGGACTGTCGACGTCAAGCAGTTCGTCGAGCTGGCAGAGATCGACCCGATCTACTTCGACCGCACCTACCTGCTCGCCCCGGAGAAGGCCGGGCTGAAGCCGTACGTCCTGCTCCGCCGGGCACTGGCCGACTCCGGTCGGGCTGCGGTGGTGAAGGTGGCACTGCGCAACAAGGAGTCGCTGGCGTTGATCCGCCCCGTGGGGGAGGTGCTGCGGCTGCACACAATGCTGTGGCCCGACGAGCTACGGGACGCCGGGTTCGCCGCTCCCGAGGCCGAGGTGAAGGTCAGCGATGCCGAGGTGTCGATGGCCGAAATGCTGATCGACCAGTTATCCGGTGAGTTCGATCCGGCTGCCTATACCGATGACTATCGAGAAGCGCTCACCGAAGTGATCAACGCCAAACTGGAGGGTATCGCCCCACCGGAGACGGCCGCGCCGACCGACACCGGAGGCCAGGTGGTCGACCTGGTAGCAGCGCTGAAGGCGTCCGTCGAAGCTGCCAAGAAGCGCCGGGACGAGGCTGCGGCTAGCTGATTCGCTGCGATTCGGCCCGGGCGGACGGCTGGGCGTAGAGTCGGAACGTGGATGCCATCACCGTTGTTCCTGGTCCCGTCAATGAGCCTGTTCGCAGCTATGCGCCCGGTAGTTCCGAGCGAGTCGCGATCGAGGCCGAGCTGGCCGAGCTGGCCGCCGATACCCGCGAAATCCTGCCGGTGATCGGGGGAGTGGCCGCCGCCTCGGTGAACGCGGCCGTCCATGAGGTGCGGATGCCCTCGGACCATTCCACCCTGTTGGCGGCAGTCCATCAGGCCACTGCCACCGACGCTGCCGAGGCCATCGAGACCGCTCTGAAGGCCAAGGCCGACTGGGCTGCAATGCCCTTCGACGAGCGTGCCGCGATCTTCCTGCGCGCTGCCGAGTTGCTGTCCGGGCCGCGGCGGGCGCTGCTGAATGCAGCCACCATGCTCGGCCAGGGCAAGACCGTCCAGCAGGCGGAGATCGACTCCGCCTGCGAGCTGATCGACTTCCTGCGGTTCAATGTGGCCTTCGCCCGCGAGCTGTACGCCCATCAGCCGCAGAACTCGCCGGGCGTCTGGAATCGGATGGACTACCGGCCGCTGGACGGCTTCGTCTACGCGATCACCCCGTTCAACTTCACCGCCATCGCCGGCAACCTGCCCACGGCCCCGGCCCTGATGGGCAATACCGTGATCTGGAAGCCGGCCCTGACTCAGAGCCTGGCCGCCGACCTGCTGATGGAGGTGTTGATCGAAGCCGGCCTGCCGGACGGCGTGATCAACCTGCTGCCCGGCCATGGTTCGGAGGTCTCGGACGTGGCACTCAGCCACCCGGAACTGGCCGGCATTCACTTCACCGGCTCGACCCGAGTCTTCCAGAGCCTGTGGTCGCAGGTTGGGGCGAACATCGCCGGCTACCGGGCCTATCCGCGGCTGGTCGGCGAGACCGGCGGCAAGGATTTCGTGGTGGCTCACCCGTCCGCCGATCCGGAGGCGCTGACCGCCGCCTTGATCCGGGGCGCCTTCGAGTACTCGGGCCAGAAGTGCTCGGCCGCCTCTCGGGCCTACCTGCCGCGCAGCCTGTGGAAGGTGATCGGCGATGACCTGATCGCCCAGACCGAGGCGCTGGCCGTCGGCGACGTCCGCGACTTCCATAACTTCACCTCCGCGGTCATCGACGAGCGGGCGTTCACCAAGCTGTCCGGTGCCATCGAGCAGGCCCGGTCGTCAGCCGACGCCCAGATCGTCGCCGGTGGCCGCTACGACCGCAGCGAGGGCTGGTACATCCGGCCGACCCTGATCACCTCGGACAATCCGTCCCAGGACATCTTCGCCACCGAGTACTTCGGGCCGATCCTGGGCATCCACGTCTACGACGACGAGCGCTACACCGACATGCTGACCCTGGTCGACCAGGCCTCGCCCTATGCACTCACCGGGGCAGTCTTCGCCACCGACCGGACCGCAGTCGAGCAGGCCTCGACGGCGCTGCGGCACACTGCCGGCAACTTCTACGTCAACGACAAGCCCACCGGCGCCGTGGTCGGGCAGCAGCCCTTCGGCGGCTCCCGGGCGTCCGGCACCAATGACAAGGCCGGCTCGCTGTGGAACCTGATGCGCTGGGTCAGCCCGCGCGCCATCAAGGAGAACCTGCTGCCGCCCACGGGCACCAGCTACCCACATATGGCCTAGTCGACAGGCTGACGCAAGATCGTCCGCAGCTTGGCGGGGGCGGTCTTGGTGAAGTCGGACAGGTAGACCTCGTGGTGGCGTCCGCGCAGCGTGAAGCCATGCTCGGGGATGAACTGGCTGTGCAGTCGATGCAGCGTCTCGGCCTCTTCGTCGAACGGGCCCAGATGCAGGACCTGCACGCAGCGTCCTTCGTCCAGGGTTTCCAGCCGGAGTCGGTCGATGGCCGGCCCTCCCTTGGCGCGGACGGCCTCGCGGGCTGCCTGGAAGAGCTCGGCGGTGATCCAGTCGGGCACCATCATCAGCAGCGTCCAGTCCCAGGTGGACTTGTCCAAGGCCGTGGTGAAGGTGGACGGGTCGGTCGACGACCACAGCCCTTCCAGCGGCATCACGGTGTAGTCGCGTCCGAGTTCGTTCTTCGAGGTGAACTTCAGCTTGTAGCCGACGCTGAACAACGCACTGATCGCCTCGCTGAACGGGCCGCCGGCGTTCGGATCGCCGTGCCCGTCGATCATCAGGTAGTTCAGCGGTGGCACCTCGATGACCTCGAACACTCCGGCGCGCGCGGCGTAGCTGGGCAGTGACTTCTTGAAGTCGATCTTTTCCATGGGGGCCTCTCGTCGCGACCATCAGACACCCTCTCGTCGCGGAAGAGTCAAGAGGACTGGGGCGGTTTGTCAGCAGGTGGTGAGCCGTGCGTCCTAGGCTGCCAGCGTGTGGAGCATGAGGGTGCGGCAACGACGCCGCACCGGTGGTTCTTCGGTGGCCGGGCGTCCGGTGCTCGGCTGGGTGTTGGCGGTGCTCGCCCTGCGTCCGGCTGTCGTCGAGTTCATCGACGCGGCCCTGACCAGGCAGAGCCTTGCCTTCGGAATGGAGGAAGTGCTGGCCACCCCCGGCGGTCAGCTGGTCGGCAAGACCATCGGGGAGCTGCGCTCGGAGGGAGTGCTCACTATGGCGATTCTTCGCGAGGGAGGCTCCTACGAGGCCACGCCGCCGGATGGACGCGTGGTGGAAGCGGGCGAGTTGTTGATCGTTTCCGGGGTGAGTGAGGCCCTGGATCGGCTGGGTCAGATCGCTCCGATCGGCCGGAATTCGGGGGATCGCGCCGGCTGGTGAGCCACTTGACGTAATCGAACAAGCGTTCGATCATGGACGGGTGAAAGCCGCCTTCGCCGTCCCTTCCTCCGCCAGCTCGGCGGAGCTGTTGGAGTCGTTGCGCGCACAGGTGGCCACTGCCGAAGCGCGAGTTCGGCAGCAGCCTTTCGGGTTGGATCCGGTACTGGCCGGCTTGTTGGGGGAGCCGGGGCTGAAGCCGGGGGCGGCCTACTGCCTGGGGGTCTCCGGGGCGCTGCTGAATGTGCTGTTGGCTGCCGCCTCGGCGCAAGGCCACTGGTGTGGTGCGGTGGGGATCCCGACCCTGGCAGCAGAGGCGGCGGCAGCAGCAGGAGTGAATCTGGAGCGGCTGGTGCTGGTGCCCGAGCCGGGCGAGCAGTGGCTGGCCGCCACCGCCGCACTGGCCGAGGTGATCCCGGTGCTCGCGCTGCGTCCGCCCGGACGGGTACGCGAGGCCGATGCCGCCCGGCTGGCGGCCCGGCTGCGCGACCGCGGCGGAGTGCTGCTGGTGGCCGGCGACTGGCCACGGGCCGAGGCCCGGTTCACCATCGGCTCCCGCAGCTGGCAAGGCCTGGGGCTCGGCCACGGCCATCTGCGCAGTCAAGAGGTGCAGGTGTCGGTGACGTCCAAGCGTTATCCGTCCGGGCGCACTGCGCGGGTGCTGCTGCCGGCGGCCGACGGCAGGCTGCAGGCCATCGAGGAGTCCAGTCCGTTGCGAGCGGTCGGCTGAAATGGCCGAGCGGTTCGGGGTGCTGTGGTTCCCCGGCTGGCCGGTGACCGCGTGGGCGCTGGCCGAAGCCGAGGACGATTCGGCACCGGTGGCGGTGGTGGTGGCCAACCGGGTCACCTCCTGTTCAACGGCGGCGCTGACCGAAGGGGTGCTGCCGGGGCAGCGCCGCAGAGAGGCGCAGTCTCGTTGCCCGCAGTTGCGTGTCATCGCGGCCGATGAGGCCAGGGACGCCCGCTGCTTCGAGCCGGTGGTGGCTGCGGTGGAGCGGCTGGCACCGGGGGTGCAGGTGATCCGTCCGGGGCTGTGTGCGCTGCGGCTGCGCGGGCTGGCCAGCTATCTGGGCAGTGAACTGGAGGCAGCCGAGACTCTGCTGGAAGCGGTGGCCACCGAGGTCGGGATCATCAGTGGACGGTTCGGAATCGCCGACGGACTGTTCGCCGCGATCCAGGCGGCCCGAGCCGGCGACCCGGTGTTGCGGGTGCTGCCCGGGGGTTCACCGGACTTCCTTGCCCCACTGCCGGTGGCCCGGCTGGGCCGGCCGGAACTTGCCGAACTGCTGCCTCGCTTGGGAGTTCGCACGTTGGGGGAGTTTGCGTCGCTGCCGGTGGCAGCGGTCCGGGAGCGGTTCGGCTCCGATGGGCTGCGGCTGCACACTCTGGCCGGCGGCACCGATCCGCAGCATCTTCAGCCGCGTACTCCGCCGCCGGAGCTGACCGCCACCCTCAGCTTCGAGCCGCCGCTGGAGGTGATCGAGCAGGTGGCCTTCTCGGCCAAGGCAACCACCGAGGAGTTTATCGGCAGACTCACTGCGGCGGGGCTGGCCCTCACTGAAGTCCGGATCGAGCTGACCAGCGAGGCCGGCGAAGTGATCGCCCGTCACTGGCTGGCCGCCACCGTCTTCGATGCCGCAGCGGTGATCGACCGGATCCGGTGGCAGCTGCAGGCGGCCTCGGGGGGTCAGCTGTCCAGTCCGCTGGCCCGGCTGCGGCTGGAGCCGCTCACTACCGATGAGGCGGCTCATCACGTCCCTGGGCTGTTCGGGCTGGGGCCGGACGAACGGGTGCATCACGTGTTGTCCCGAGTGCAGTCGCTGGTCGGGCCGGACCAGGTGGTCACCGTCCGGCTGAGCGGGGGACGCTGGCTGGCCGAGCGGCAACAGCTGGTCGCCTGGGGGGACCGTCCGGCGACCTCGGCCCGGCGGGAGGAGCCGTGGCCGGGAATGGTTCCCGAGCCGCTGCCCGGCTCGGTGTTCCCCGAGCCGAAGCCGGTGCGACTGCTGACCTCGTCGGGGCGTCCGGTGCGGGTGGACGATCGGGGCCGGGTCACCGACCCTCCGGTGGCTCTCGGCGTGGGCCAGCGGACGCTGCCGGTGATCGGCTGGGCCGGACCGTGGCCGGTCAGCGAGCGGGCCTGGGACCCGCAGCGGGCCCGGCGGGCCGACCGGTTCCAGGTGGTCGACGGTGAGGGCACCGGCTGGCTGCTGTTCACCGACGCCGACGGCTGCTGGGCTGAGGCGAGGTACGACTGATGGGCTTCAACAATCCACCGATGCCCTGGTCGCAGCTGGAGCAGACCCTCAGCGGCACCGGGAAGCGTCCGCTGGAGGCGCCGTTCTCCCGCAAACGGGGGCCTTACGAACCGCCGGTGATCGAGCGGCCCACCCAGGTGGTGCCTTATGCCGAACTGCATGCCCACTCGTCCTTCTCGTTCCTGGACGGGGCCAGCGGGCCGGCCGAACTGGCCGTGGAGGCCGAGCGATTGGGCCTGCACGCCCTGGCGATCACCGACCACGACGGGCTGTACGGGATCGTCCGGTTCGCCGAGGCGGCCGAGCCGACGTCGGTCAAGACGGTGTTCGGTGCCGAACTCTCCCTGGGCCTGACCGAGCCGCAGGCCGGGCATCCCGACCCGGAAGGAGGCCACCTGCTGGTGCTGGCTGCCGGCGAATCGGGCTATCACCGCTTGTCAGCGGCGATCACCAAGGGCCAGTTGGCCGGGGGTGAGAAGGGTCGTCCGGTCTATCAACTGGACGAGCTCGCCGACGCCGCCAACGGGGAATGGGTGGTGCTGACCGGCTGTCGGAAGGGAGCCGTACGTCAGGCTCTGGCCCGTGGCGGCACCGAGGCGGCCGGGGTGGAGCTGGACACCTTGGTGCGGCTGTTCGGTCCCGAACGGGTCTTCGTCGAACTCACCGATCACGGGCATCCCCTCGACGCCGACCTCAACGATGCGCTGGCCGCGCTGGCGGACGTGCGCGGCCTGCCGGTGATTGCGACCGGCAACGTCCACTACGCCACCCCGGCGCAGCACCGGCTGGCCCAGGCGGTAGCCGCCGTCCGAGCCAACCGCAGCCTGGACGCCCTGGACGGCTGGCTGCCGGCCGCCGGGTCGGCCTTCCTGCGCTCGGGGTCCGAGATGGCGCAGCGCTTCGTCCGTTATCCCGGGGCGGTCGCTCGCACAGTCTCGCTGGCCGACGACTTGGCCTTCAGCCTGCGCCGGGCCAAGCCGGCCCTTCCCAAGCAGGAGGTGCCGGCCGGGCACACCCCGATGAGCTGGCTGCGGCACCTGGTCTGGCAGGCGGTGCCACACCGCTATCCCGACCTCACCGAACCGCAACGGGCCCGGATCGAACGCGAGTTGGCGGTGATCGAAGCCAAGGACTTTCCCGGCTACTTCCTGATCGTCCACGACATCGTCGCCGAGGCCCGGCGCCGCGGCATCCTGTGCCAGGGACGCGGCTCGGCGGCCAACTCGGCGGTCTGCTACCTGCTGAACATCACCGCTGTCGACTCGATCGGCTACGACCTGCCCTTCGAGCGGTTCCTGTCCGCGCTGCGCGACGAGGAGCCCGACATCGACGTCGATTTCGACTCCGACCGGCGCGAGGAGATCATCCAGTGGGTCTTCCATCGCTATGGACGCGAATGCGCAGCCCAGGTCTGCAATGTGATCCAGTACCGGCCGCGCAACGCCGTCCGCGACATTTCCAAGGCGCTGGGCTACAGCCCCGGCCAATCCGACGCCTTCGCCAAGCGGGTCGAGCGCTGGGGGCCGACTCCGGTGGAGGCGGAGGACGCCCTGCCCGAGCAGGTGGCCGAGCTGGCCACCCAGCTGTTGAAAGCGCCGCGCCACTTGGGAATTCACTCCGGTGGCATGGTGCTCACCGAGCGTCCGGTGGCCGAAGTGGTGCCGGTCGAGCACGCCCGGATGGAGGCCCGCACGGTGATCCAGTGGGACAAGGACGACGCCGCCTGGATGGGTCTGGTGAAGTTCGATCTGCTCGGCCTGGGCATCTTGGCCGCCCTGCAGTACTGCTTCGATTTGATCGCCGGCGCCACCGGGGAGCGCTGGGAGCTGGCCACCATCCCCAAGGAGGAGCCCGGGGTCTACGACATGCTCTGCCGGGCCGACTCGATCGGCGTCTTTCAGGTGGAATCGCGGGCGCAGATGGGGTTGTTGCCCCGGCTGCAGCCGCGCCGCTTCTACGACCTGGTGATCCAGATCGCCCTGATCCGGCCCGGGCCGATCCAGGGCGGGGCGGTGCATCCGTTCGTCCGGCGCAAACTGGGCCGAGAACCGGTCAGCTATGCCCATCCGCTACTGGAACCGGTGCTGAAGCGGACGCTGGGCGTCCCGGTGTTCCAGGAACAGCTGATGCAGATGGCGATGGCCGTGGGCGACTGCACCGGGGAGGACGCCGACCTGTTGCGCCGGGCGATGGGTTCCAAACGCGGCATCGAGCGGATCGAGTCGCTGAAGGCCAAGCTGTACGCCGGGATGGCCCGCAACGGGCTGGTCGGAGAGGTGGCCGACCGGCTGTATGCCCAGATCCAGGCGTTCGCCAACTTCGGTTTCGCCGAATCGCACTCACTGAGCTTCGCGCTGCTGGTCTATGCCTCCAGCTGGCTGAAGCTGCACTACCCGGGGGCGTTCCTGGCCGGCTTGCTGCGGGCACAACCGATGGGCTTCTATTCGCCCTCGACTCTGGTCTCCGATGCGCGTCGGCATGGGGTGCAGGTGCTGCGTCCCGACCTGGTCCATTCCGGGGTGCAGGCCGAGCTGGAGTTGATCGGAGCCTCGCGGCAGCCGTCCGGGCGCGACGACTGCCTTCAGCGCGTCCAGCCGAAGCCCGGAGAGTTCGACGCGGCGACCCCAGATCGGACCGGCGAGCATCGCCGCGACGCCGGTTTCGCGGTGCGACTCGGCCTGGCCGGCGTCCGTGGGATCGGGCCGGAGGTGGCCGGACGGATCGTCGCCGAGCGGGCTCAGGGGGAGTACCGCTCGATGGAGGAGCTGGTCCGCCGCACCGGGCTCAACGCCGAACAGCTGGCCTCGCTGTCCACTGCCGGGGTCTTCGACTGCTTTGGGCTGAGTCGGCGTCAGGCCTTGTGGCGAGCCGGCAGTGCGGCCCTCGACCAGCCAGACTCATTGCCGGGGACGCTGCTGGCCAGCCAGCCGCCGCTGTTCGAGGAGCCGAGCCCGACCGAAGCCCTGGCCGAGGAGCTGTGGGCCACCGGGGTGAGCACCGGCGAGCATCCGATCGGGCAGCTGCGCGCCGAGCTGCGTGCCCGGGGGGTGCTCAGCTCGGCCGACCTGATCTTCGCCGAGCCGGATCGCCGGATCGAATTGGGCGGGCTGGTCACTCACCGGCAACGTCCGGCCACCGCGTCCGGAGTGACTTTCCTCAGCCTGGAGGACGAGTTCGGCCTAGTGAACGTGGTCTGCTCGCAGGGGGTCTGGCAGCGCTACCGCCGAGTGGCTCGCGGATCGTCGGCGCTGGTCGTCCGCGGCAAGCTGGAGCGCTCGAGTGAGGGCGTGGTGAACATCCTGGCCGACCGGATCGAAGCGTTGCCGATCCTGGTGCCGCATCACTCCCGAGACTTCCATTAGGCGTGGGCGACCGCCGGAGTGAGACGATGACCCCGCTATGAACCTCGCTGAGCAGCTTCCCGTCGGAGAACCCCCGGACCCGGACGCGCTCTACGAGAGTTTCGTCACCGCGGCCAGCGCCGACGGCATCACCCTCTACCCGCACCAGGATGAAGCGATCATCGACATCCTCACCGGGGCGAACGCGATCATCACCACGCCGACCGGGTCGGGCAAGTCGCTGATCGCGGTGGCCGCACACTACGCGTCCCTGGCTGCCGGTGGTCGCAGCTACTACACCGCACCCATCAAAGCCCTGGTCAGCGAGAAGTTCTTCGCCCTGTGTGCGATCTTTGGTGCGCAGAACGTGGGCATGGTGACCGGCGATGCCGCCGTGAATGCCGAGGCCCCGATCATCTGCTGCACCGCCGAGATCCTGGCCAACATCGCGCTGCGCGAGGGACGGGCGGCCCGCGTCGACCAAGTGATCATGGACGAGTTCCACTTCATCGCCGACCGCGACCGCGGCTGGGCCTGGCAGGTTCCGCTGGTGGAACTGCCGCAGGCCCAGTTCGTGATCATGTCGGCCACTCTGGGCGACGTCACCGAGCTGGCCCGCGGCCTGGAGCAGCGGACGGGCCGGTCGTCCTCGGTGGTCGGCGGCGCTGTTCGTCCGGTGCCGCTGATGTACTCCTGGGCGGTGACCCCGATCCACGAGACCATCCAGAACCTGATCGCTACCCAGCAGGCTCCGGTCTACGTGGTGCATGCCACCCAGGGCGGAGCGGTGGACCAAGCCCAGGCGCTGCTGAGTTCGGGGATCGTTGATCGCCGCCATCGCGCCGAGCTGGTCGAGGCGCTGCGCGGTTTCCGGTTCGCCGGCGGCTTCGGCAAGACGCTGTCCACCTTGTTGCACGCCGGGGTGGCCGTCCATCACGCGGGCATGCTGCCGCGCTACCGCCGTCTGGTCGAAACCCTGGCCCAACGCGGCCTGCTCACGGTGATCTGCGGCACCGACACTCTGGGGGTCGGCATCAACGTGCCGATCCGGACGGTGCTGTTCGCCGCCTTGTCCAAGTTCGACGGACACCGCTCCCGGCTGCTGCGCAGCCGCGAGTTCCACCAGATCGCCGGACGTGCCGGACGTCCGGGCTTCGACACCGTCGGCTACGTGGTGGCCCAAGCGCCGGACCATGAGGTGGAGAACACCCGGATCCTGGCCAAGTTCGCCGATGACGCCAAGAAGCTGAAGAGCGTGCGGCGCAAGAAGCCGCCGGAGGGCTTCGTGAACTACACCGAGGCGAGCTTCACCAAGCTGATCGAGTCGACCCCGGAGCTCTTGCGGGCGCGGATGCGAGTCACCCACGCCATGCTGCTGAACCTCCTTCAACGCGAGGAAGACACTGCGGCGGCGTTCGTCCACCTGATCGACGCCGGCAACCCCGACCCGACGACACGACGCCGGCTGATCGGACGGGCCGCGGCGATGGGTCGCTCGCTGATCAGTGCCGGAGTCGTCGTGCGGCTGGCCGAGCCCACGGCGTCCGGACGCCGCTATCAGCTGGCCGTGGAGCTGCAGGACAACTTCGCCCTCAACCAGCCGCTGAGTGCACTCGCCCTGGCTGCCATGGACGAACTCGACGCCGAGGCTCCCGGCTACGCCCTCGATGTGGTCAGCGTGATCGAATCGACGCTGGAGGATCCGATGGTGATCCTGCTGGCGCAGCGGTTCAAGGCCCGCGGCGAGACGGTGGCCGAACTCAAGGCCGACGGCTACGACTTCGAGGCCCGCACCGAGATTCTCGACGAGGTGACCTGGCCGCGTCCCCTGGCCGAAATGCTGGAGCGGGTGCATCTGCGGGAGTCGGCTGCCCACCCGTGGCTGTCCGAGACCCCGATCAGCCCGAAGTCGATCGTCCGCGACCAGTTCGAGCGGGCCATGACGTTCGGCGAATATGTCGGGTTCTACAAGCTGCAACGCAGCGAAGGGCTGCTGTTGCGGTACCTGTCGGACGCCTACCGGGCGCTGCGTCAGACAGTTCCGGAGGCCGCTCGAACCGAGGAGCTCGGCGACCTGATCGAGTGGTTGGGCGAGGTGACCAGGCTGACCGACAGCTCGCTGCTGGACGAGTGGGCTTCGCTGACCACTCTGGCCGGCACGGCGTCCGAGCTGGGGGAGGCGCCACCGCCGAACAAGACGGTCACCGGGAACGCCCGAGCCTTCCGGGTCCTGGTGCGCAATGCCATGTTCCGCCGGGTCGAGCTGGCCGCGGCCGACGACGTGGACGCCCTGGCCGCCCTCGAGCCGGGTGGGGCCATGGGTCGGCTCGAATGGGACGACGCCTTGGGGCAGTACTGGGACGAGCACGACGAGATCGGCGTCGACGCCGACGCGCGTGGCCCGCAGTTGCTGGTGATCGAGGAGGAGTCGCGCAGTTGGCAAGTTCGCCAGATCATCGCCGACCCGGCCGGCAACCGGGACTGGTCGATCACCGCCCGGATCGACCTGGACGAGTGTGACGACGCCGGCGAACTGGTGGTGCACACCATGGCCTTCGCGCGGCTCGACGGCTGACCGGCGCCGTCCACGTCGGCCCACCCGAGCATCACTCCTACCTGCCCGCCCCGCCCGCAGAAAAGGGGACAGTCCCCGTTTTCTGCGGGGAAGAAGAGGGCGCAGTCGGCCGGAGCTGTCAGTCGGGTTGACTAGGGTGAAAGGGTGATGAATAGCCAACCCCGCCGCACTTCCGCACCCCGGGTCCCTCCGGTGAAGCTCGGTGCTGTGGCCGTCGTCAACGAGGAGCGGTTCGTCGACGGCGACGACGATCTGGAGGCGGTCGAGATCACCGGGCTCCAGCGGACATCGCTGAGCTGGCCGACTCGACGACGACTGGACTCGTCCCGGATCCTCGGACTGCAGGTCGAGCAATGGCACGCTCACGGCTTGGCGATGGCCGAGACCGTCTTGGAGCGGGTGGAGGTCGTGTCGGTGCACGCGTCGGACTCCGGGTGGCGCCGAGTCGAGGTGCGGGACTCCCGGATCGGCTCGGCCGAGTTGTCCGGATCGGTGTGGCGCGGGGTGCACTTCAGCGGCTGCAAGCTCGGCTATCTGAACCTGCGCGACGCCCAGGTCAGTGACCTGCTGTTCAGCAACTGCCTGATCGAAGAGCTGGACCTGATGCGCGCCAAGGCCACCCGGATGGCCTTCGTGAACTGCCGACTGAGGCGTCTTGAGCTGACCCGATCCTCCCTGGCCGATGTGGATCTACGCGGCGCGCAGCTCAGCGACGTGGGGGATCTGGCCGGGCTCTCCGGAGCGACGGTCTCTCTGGAGCAGCTTCTCGATCTCGCCCCGCTGATGGCCGAGCGGCTGGGCGTGTTGGTCGAGTAGATCCACGGTCACCCGACGGTGAGCAACGAGCGGATCAGAACTCGCCGCGAAATCCGCGTAAAACAGCTCTGACTGGGCAGATCGCGCTGCCGCTGGCGGCGAAATCCGCGCAAATGGCAGCGTGGATGCGCCCGATACCGCGGGTTTCGCCGCGGCCAGAGGTCTTCGACCGCGCAATCGTCCCGGATCACGCGGAAATCTCCGCGGCAGGGTAGAGGACCTAGCGGGGAGACTCGGTTGCCTCTGCGAGCCTGGCGTACCGGCCGGCCAGCGTCGAGCAGGCCATCAACTGGGCCTGATGGAACAGCATCAGGGGCAGCACCATCAAGCCGATCGGAGAGCCGGCGAACAGAACCCCGGCCATCGGCAGGCCGGAGGCCAGGGACTTCTTGGTGCCGCAGAACTGGATGGCGATGGCATCCTCGCGGTTGAAGCCCAGTCGGCGGGCCGTCCACCAGGTCAGCCACAGCATGATCGCCAGAATCACCAGTGAGATCACCAGCAGCGCCACCAGATCGACCCACGTGGTCTGCCACCACATCCCCTCGCGCATGCCAGCCGAGAAGGCAGAGTAGACGACCAGCACGATCGAACCTCGGTCGACGAACTTCAGCTCCGGGTGTGCCTTGACGAAGCCGGCCGTCCAGCGCCGGGACAGCTGGCCGAGGATGAACGGCACCAGTAGCTGCAGGACGATGTCGACGATGGTTCCGGTGGTGAAGCTGACCCCACTGGTTCGGGTCATCAGCAGCCACACCAGCCCAGGAGTGATGAACACCCCCAGGATGTTCGATGCCGACGCCGAGACCACGGCGCCGGCCACATTGCCCTTGGCGATCGAGGTGAAGGCGATCGAGGACTGCACGGTCGAGGGAACCAGCGTGAGGTAGAGCAACCCGGCTTGAAGGCTCGGGTTCATCCAGCCATTGGTGGCCGCCACGATGCCCAGGCCCAGGACCGGAAAGACGACGTAGGTGAAGCTCAGGATCACGGCATGCAGCCGCCAGTGTTTGAGCCCCTCGAGGCTCTCCTGCGGGCTCAGCCGAGCCCCGTACAGGAAGAAGAGGATCGCGATCGCCGCCGTGGTGAGCCATTCCAGGATCTGCTCGCCCAGCCCCCAGGCCGGGAAGATCGAGGCCGTGATCGCGGCGGCGATGATGGCCAGGAGGAAGCGGTCGATCGGGATGCGGGGGAGTCTCACCCCGGCATCCTAGAATCCCGGAGTGATCGTCGATGTTGCTGAGCCCGGGGACGAACGTCTGGCCGACTATGTGAGACTGCGCGAATCGTCGTTGCGGCACAGTCTTGAGTCCGAGCAGGGGCTGTTCATCGCCGAGGGCAGCAAGGTGATTCGGCGGGCCATCGAAGCCGGCTATCGGCCGCGGTCCTTCCTGTTGGCGCCACGGTGGCTGGACGACCTCCGCGACCTTTTCGAGGCCGTCCCCGACGTGCCGGTCTATCTGGTGAGCGAGGAGCTGGCCGAACAGGTGACCGGCTTCCACGTGCACCGTGGCGCACTGGCCTCCCTGCACCGCGAGCAGCGGCACACGGTCGGCGGGCTGCTGGCCGACGCACACCGGCTGGTGGTGGCTGAGGAGATCGCCGACCACGCCAATGTCGGGGCCATCGCCCGCAATGCCGCGGGTTTGGGCTGGGACGGGCTGCTGCTCGGCCCGCGCTGCGCCGACCCGCTCTATCGGCGTTCGGTGAAAGTGTCGATGGGAACCGTCCTGTCCCTGCCATGGGCACGGCTCGACGACTGGGCGGAGGCGGTGCCGACCCTGCAGTCGGCCGGCTTCCTGGTGGCCGCCTTGGCGCTGTCGGACGACTCGGTCTCGCTGGCCGAGTTCGCCCCGCGAGCGGCTGCCGCCCCTCGACTGGCAGTGCTGCTCGGCAGCGAAGGCCACGGGCTCAGTCGGCACTGGATCACCCAGGCCGACTCCGTGGTTCGGATCCCCATGCGTGCCGGGGTCGACTCACTCAATGTGGCAGCGGCCAGTGCGATTGCCTGCTACGAGCTCGGCGCGCGGGGCCGCTGAGGCGAAGGTCAGCTGTCCGCCGAGCTGCGCTTCGGAGTGATCGGCCAATCCTCCGGGTAGAGGTGCGCGAGCTCCTCGTGCTGGGCATACAGCTTGCGGCGAAGCCGATTCGACAGTCGGTCGCCGAAGACCGTCCCCTTCAGGTGGTCGGTCTCGTGCTGCAAGCAGCGGGCCAGCAGGCCGGTGCCGTGCACCGTGACCGGCTCCCCAAAGGGATCCACACCGGTGACCGTGGCGTGGTCGGGGCGGGCCAGTGGCTGGTAGCCGCCGGGGAGCGAGAGGCACCCCTCCTCGGTGGACTCCAGGTTGCGCGCATCCCCCTCGGGGAGGGTGAGCACCGGATTGCAGACCGCGCCGACCCGGTTGATCTCGTCCTCGTCAGGGCAGTCGTAGACGAACAAGGACAGGTCGACGCCCACCTGGGTGGCGGCCAGGCCCACGCCGCGGGCCGCCTCCATGGTGGCGAACATGTCGCGGACCAGCTCCTGCAGCTCGGGTCCGAAGTCGGTGACCGGACGGGTGGGTGCGTGCATCACAGGCTCTCCCCAGCGGGTCATCCGCAGCAGTTTGCCTCCGGTGGTCAGGTCCTCGATGCCCATATGCTCCCTCTTCGCCTCGCCGAGTCATCATAGGACGCCCAGCGCGCCCGCTTGCACTCGGTGACGGTCGGGGTGACGCTGGCCGGGTGAAGCCGACTGAGCCTGTGGCCCTCGCACCTGTGGTCGAGGCGCTGCTGGCCGACTTCGCGGAGCACCTGTCCAAGGAGCGCGGGTGTTCGGCGCACACCGTGCGGGCCTACCTCAGTGACCTGACCGCCCTGTTCACCCACCTGCAGAGGGTGGACGGTCCGGCCCCGGCAGAGGTGACCCTGCGGGACTTGCGCACCTGGCTGGCCAATCAGCACGCCGCCGGCGCTGATCGTTCCACTGTGCAGCGGCATGCCGCCGCAGTGCGCACCTTCTTCGCCTGGGCCGCTCGCACCGGTCGGGTGCCGTCCGACCCGGCCCGGGGATTGCGCTCACCGAAGGTGGATCGCCGGCTTCCGCCCACCTTGGAGGTCGACCACGCCCGGCGGCTGCTCGACGGTCTCGCCGCCCAGGCCGAAGCCCTCGAGGATCCGCAACAGCGGGCCGGATCACTGCGGGACTCGGCGATCCTGGAGGTGCTCTACTCGACCGGGATCCGGGTGTCGGAGCTGTGTGGCCTCGACCTCGGCGATCAGGACGCTGAGCGGCAGTTGCTGCGCGTGCTGGGCAAGGGCGGCAAGCAGCGAGTGGTGCCGCTCGGGGCCCCGGCTCGGCGCAGCCTGGACGCCTGGCTGGCGGTGCGTGGCCTGCTGGCCGCACCGGTTGCGGAGGGTGCGGTCTTCGTCGGTGATCGCGGCGGACGGATCGACCCGCGGGTGGTCCGCCGGATCGTCCATCGCAGTCTGGCGCGCATTCCGGAGGCCCCGGATCTGGGCCCGCACGGCCTTCGGCACGCCATGGCCACCCACTTGCTCGAAGGCGGTGCCGACCTGCGCTCGGTGCAGGAGCTGCTCGGTCACTCGTCACTGGCCACCACGCAGCTCTACACCCACGTCACCACCGAGCGGCTGCGAAAGGCCTACCAGCAGGCCCACCCCAGGGCCTGAACGCAGCCGGTCTCGGTCACCACAGTGCCGTCCGCCTGGCCGGGGGTCGGGTTGGGCAGCAGCCGCAGCGGCTCGGGATCGAGCAGGGACAATGGGTTCAGGTAGGTGTCGCCGCGGCGCAAGCCCCAATGCAGGCAACTGCCACCCGGACACAGATGGCCGGCCTGCAGCGTTCCGATCACCTGGCCGGTGCTGACTCGCTCACCGACAGACACCGTCGCGGTGACCGGCTCGTAGGTGGTGCGCAGCGATCCATGGGAGACCACCACCACCCCGCGCCCAGCCAGTTCGGCTGCGAAGGTGACCCGCCCGGCCAAGGCGGTTCGGACCGACTCGCCGCGACCGCTGCGCAGATCGACGCCGCGGTGCCCGGCCAGCCACGGCTGATCAGGGGGATCGAAGCCGCGGGCGACCGCCCCGGGTACTGGTCGGACGGCGCCGTCAGTGGCCAGGGCCGGCTCCGAGCCGGCCATCAGCGTCGTCGTGCACAACCCGACAACCACCGCCAATCGAAGGATCTTCATACCCGTACTGTGGGGTGGGTCGCCGTCTGTGGTTCACGAAGCGGGGGCCTGTGGATGAGGCGAGCCCGGTGTCAACAGCCCCGATTGGTGAAGCAGCGGTCGGCCCGCGTAGAATCGGCTCAGCAATCTGGCAGATCCAGGTTGACTTCGCACGCAGTCTTTCCGCCTTCGGGCGGGTCGGCACCCACGGTCCCTTCGGGGAGGGAGCGCCGGCGACTGGGTCAGGCGGACCGAAACGCTCGGTCCGGACAACCTAATGCGGGCAGGGCTATGCCCCGGCCCCGCGCAGAAAGGAACGGCTATGGCCGTCGTTACTACGCGCCAGCTGCTGGACAGTGGCGTCCACTTCGGGCATCAGACTCGCCGTTGGAACCCGAAGATGAAGAAGTTCATCTTCACCGAGCGCAACGGCATCTACATCATCGATCTGCAGCAGTCGCTGACCTACATCGACGCTGCGTACTCCTTCGTCAAGGAGACCGTCGCCAAGGGCGGCCAGGTGTTGTTCATCGGCACCAAGAAGCAGGCCCAGGAGACCGTCGCCGAGCAGGCCACCCGGGTGGGCATGCCCTACGTCAACCAGCGCTGGCTGGGTGGCATGCTGACCAACTTCGGCACCATCAGCAAGCGGATCGCGAAGATGAAGGAGCTCGAAGGGCTCAACTTCGACGACGTGGCGTCCTCCGGCCTGACCAAGAAGGAACTGCTGCAGCAGAAGCGCAAGAAGGAGAAGCTGGCCAAGACCCTGGGCGGCATCCGCGAGATGCACCGCGTGCCCCAGGCGATCTGGGTGGTGGACACCAACAAGGAGCACCTCGCCATCGACGAGGCTCGCAAGCTGCACATCCCGATCGTCGGCATCCTGGACACCAACTGCGATCCCGACCACGTCGACTTCCCGATCCCGGGCAACGACGACGCGATCCGTTCGGTTGCGCTGCTCACCCGGGTGATCGCCGACGCGGTTGCCGAGGGCCTGCTGGCCCGTTCGTCCGCAGCCGCCACCGGTGAGGAAGCCGAGCCCATGCCTGATTGGGAGCGCGACCTGCTGGCCGGTGCCGAGGCCAAGGCCGACGAGGCCGCCCCGGCCGCTGAGACCAAGGCTGTTGCCGTTGAGGCTGTTGCTGTTGAGGCTGAGGCGCCGGCCGTCGAGGCCGATGCTCCGGTCGTCGAAGAGGCTGCTGCCGAGGAGCCGGCCGCTGAGGCTGCCCCCAAGGCCAAGAAGACCAAGTAAGGAACGAGAGACTGATGAGTGCGATCACTGCCGCGGATGTGAAGAAGCTCCGCGACGCGACCGGTGCCGGAATGATGGACGCCAAGAAGGCGCTCACCGAAGCTGACGGCGACTTCGATGCCGCCGTCGAGATCCTGCGGGTGACCGGCCAGGCCAAGATGGCCAAGCGGTCCGACCGCGAGGCCAGCAACGGCCTGGTGGCCTCGGCCGGCAAGTCCGTCATCCAGCTGGGTGCCGAGACCGACTTCGTGGCCAAGAACGCCGAGTTCATGACTCTGGCCGACGACATCGCCAAGGCGGTGGACGCTGCTGGCGCCCACGGCATCGAGGCGGCCAATGCCGTTGTCCTGCCCTCGGGCAAGACCGTGCTGGACACCATCAACGAGCTCAGCGCCAAGATCGGCGAGAAGCTGGAGCTCGCTGCTGCGGCCAGCTACGACGGTGAGGTCAGCATCTACCTGCACAAGCGGTCCGCGGACCTGCCCCCGCAGGTGGGCGTCATGGTCGAATACGTGGGTGGCGACGAGGCGTTCGTGCGTGGCATCGCCATGCAGATCGCCGCGATGTCCCCGTCCTATGTGACCCGCGAGGACGTCCCCGAGGACGTGCTGGCCAACGAGCGCCGGATCGCCGAGCTCACCGCTCGCGAAGAGGGCAAGCCCGAGCAGATCATCCCGCGGATCGTCGAGGGTCGTCTGGGCGGCTTCTTCAAGGAGGTCTGCCTGGTCGAGCAGGCGTCGGTCTCCGACGACAAGCTGACCGTGGGCCAGCTGCTCAAGAACAACGGGGTCGAGGTCAAGCGGTTCATCCGCTTCTCCGCCGGCGCCTGATTCACACACGCCACCTGCGGCCGTCCAGCATTGCTGGGCGGCCGCAGGTGCGTCCGGACACCCCATTTCCGTTAGGGTGTGAGATGCCATCGGCCAGTGCCGTCCAGCTGTGAAGGAGACCCCATGGTCAGTCCGTATCGCCGAGTCCTGCTGAAGCTATCCGGAGAGGCCTTCGGAGGGGGCAAGCTCGGAGTCGATCCGGACGTGATCGGTGGCATTGCCGCGCAGATCGCCGACGTGGTGGCCTCCGGGGTGCAGGTGGCCATCGTGACCGGCGGCGGCAACTTCTTCCGGGGCGTCGAACTCCAGACTCGAGGCATGGATCGAGCCCGCGCCGACTACATGGGCATGCTGGGAACCGTGATGAACGCCCTTGCCCTGCAGGATTTCCTGGAGAAGGCCGGTCAACCGAGCCGCGTCCAGACCGCGATCGCCATGGGTCAGGTGGCCGAGCCGTACATCCCACTGCGGGCGATCCGGCACCTGGAGAAGGGTCGGGTGGTCGTGTTCGGCGCCGGCTCCGGAATGCCGTTCTTCTCCACCGACACGGTCTCGGCGCAGCGCGCACTCGAGATTCACGCGGACGTGCTGCTGATGGCCAAGCAAGGCACCGACGGGGTCTACGACGCCGATCCTCGCACCAACCCGAATGCTCGCCGCTTCGACGAGCTCACCTACGACGACTTCCTGGCTCGCGACCTCAAGGTCGCCGACGCCACCGCCGTCAGCCTGGCCCGTGAGCACCAGCTTCCGATGGTGTTCTTCGACCTCGGCGTCGACGGCAACATCTCCCGCGTGGTCGCGGGTGAGAAGATCGGAACCATCCTGCACGCCTCGCGCGTGTGACCCAGAAGGGAACCCAACAGTGATCCCTGAGATCCTGACCGACGCCGAGCACAAGATGACCATCGCGGTCGATCACGCTCGCGAGGAGTTCGCCGCCATCCGGACCGGCCGGGCGCACCCGGCGATGTTCAGCAAGCTGATGGTGGACTACTACGGCTCGCCCACGCCGCTGCAGCAGCTGGCCACCTTCCAGGTGCCGGAGGCTCGGACCGTCCTGATCACCCCGTTCGACCGGGGCGCCATGAACAACATCGAGAAGACCATCCGTGACTCCGACCTGGGCGTGAACCCGGCCAACGACGGCAACGTGATCCGGCTGGTGCTGCCGCAGCTCACCGAGGATCGCCGCAAGGAGTACATCAAGCTGGCCCGGCACAAGGCCGAGGAGGGTCGCGTCGCGGTTCGCAATGTCCGTCGGCACGCCATCGACTCGGTGAACAAGCTGGTCAAGGACAAGGAAGCCAGCGAGGACGAGGCCCGTGGGGCCGAGAAGCAGCTGGATGCGGCCACCAAGAAGCACATCGACGTGGTCGATGAGCTGCTGAAGGCCAAGGAAGCCGAACTGCTGGAGGTCTGAGTGACCACCACCGACCAGGGGCCCGAGGCCTCCCCGAAGCGAGGTCCGGGGCGAGATCTCCCGGCAGCGATCGCTGTCGGGTTGGCGTTGTTCGCCCTGGTGGTGGTGACGCTGATCTGGTTCCATCCGGGCTTCGTGGCACTGCTCGTGCTGCTGACCAGTCTGGGTGCGATTGAACTGCATCAAGCGCTGCGGCGGGTGGGAATGACCTCGACGATCATCCCGGTGGTGATCGGCAACATCTTGATCATCGGCGGCACCTATGCCGCTGCCGAGTTCCAGAAGCAGACCAATGTGCCCTGGCATGTGGTGCTGCTCGGCACGATCGGTGGCACCGTGTTGATGGCACTGATCGCGCGGATGTTCGGTGGCGCTTCAGGTTATGTCCGCGACAGTGCGGCCAGTGTGTTCATCATCGGCTACATCTCGCTGCTGGCCTCGTTCATCGGCCTGATCCTCGCCCAGGATCACGGAGTCGCCAAAGTGGTCGCCGTCTTCTTGTGCGTCGTCGGCAGCGACACGGGTGGCTACGTGGTCGGGGCGACTCTCGGCAAACATCAGATGGTGCCCACGATCAGTCCGAAGAAGACCTGGGAAGGCCTGGCCGGCTCTTTCGGTCTGGCCATCCTGGTCGGCAGCCTGTACGCGGAGCTCTTCAGTGGCCGTCCGTGGTGGCATGGTGCGGTCTTGGCGGCGATTGTGGTGATCTTCGGCACGGCCGGTGATCTGATCGAATCGCTGATCAAGCGCGATGTCGGGATCAAGGACATGAGTTCCTTCCTGCCCGGGCACGGCGGCGTGATGGATCGACTGGATTCGATGCTGCTGGCCGGTCCGGCGGCGTGGGTCTTGTTCACCATGGTTGGCTTGTTCGGGTGAGCGGACTTACCCCGGCCGAAGAGGCTGAGTTTCAGAAGACCTTGGCCCAGGCGGCCGCCGGACGTCAGGTGCCGCTGGAGTTGGGCGTGCCGCGACGCGGCAAGCCGGCTACCCACTGGGCCGACCTGGACGCCGACGAGCGGGTCTCCGCAGTCACGTCCATCGGGCTGCCGGCATTTCGGGCCGGGCAGATCAACCGGCACCTGTTCGAGCACCTGTCCACCGATCCGTCCGGCTGGACCGATCTGCCGACGGCTGTCCGGGAGCAACTTGCCGACGCCTGGCTGCCGACCCTGATCACGGCCGTCCGCGATCAGCAGGCCGACGCCGGCACCACGGTCAAGTCCTTGTGGCGGCTGTTCGACAACTCTCTGGTCGAGAGCGTGCTGATGCGCTACGGCGTCCCCGGCATTCGGGCCAGCGGACGCGGCCGCGAGCGGGCCACCGTCTGCATCTCGTCCCAGGCCGGCTGTGGCATGGCCTGTCCGTTCTGCGCCACCGGCCAAGGCGGCCTGCGCCGCAATCTGAGCAGTGGCGAGATCATCGCCCAGGTGATCGACGCCGCCCGGCGGCTCAAAGACGGCGAGGTGCCCGGCGGACCTGGTCGGATCAGCAACGTGGTCTTCATGGGCATGGGCGAGCCGTTGGCCAACTACAACGCCGTTCTGCATGCGGTGCGCACCCTGGTGGCGCCGGCACCGAATGGCCTGGGGATCTCGGCGCGAGGCGTCACGATCTCGACGGTCGGCCTGGTGCCGGGGATCCGCAAGCTGTGCGCGGAAGCGCTGCCGGTGACCCTCGCGGTGAGTCTGCACGCGCCCGACGACGAGTTGCGCGACGAGCTGTGCCCGATCAATACCCGCTGGCCGGTGGCCGAGGTGATCGGCGCGGCCAAGCAGTACTTCCTGACCACCGGTCGCCGGGTCTCGATCGAGTATGCGCTGATCCGCGACATCAACGATCAGGCCGAGCGAGCCGAGCATCTGGCCGACATTCTGCGCGGCCCCAACGGCTATGGCTGGGTGCACGTCAATCCGATCCCGCTGAATCCGACCCCCGGTTCGAAGTGGACGGCGTCGCGGCCGGCCGATGCCGAGGAGTTCGTCCGCCGGCTGGAGGCCAGGGGAGTGCCGGTCACCGTCCGGGATACCCGTGGCCGCGAGATCGATGGCGCCTGCGGCCAGCTGGCCGCGATCGAGGTCGCCGGCTAGTCCTGGACCGCTAGAGTTTCGAACATACGTTCGACGCGAGGAGTGGCATGTCCGGCTTGGCCTATCAGGAGTTCGGCGACGGCGTGGCGCTGGTTGCGGTGCACGGCTGGCCGGTCGATCACCACATCGTTCTGGGTTGTCTGGAGCCGATCTTCTCCGACCGGCCCGGCTACCGGCGGATCTACCCCGATCTGCCGGGCCTGGGCGCCTCGCCCGGTGATCAGGTGGCCAGCTCCGACGACGTGCTGGAGGCACTGGACTCCTTCATCGAGGAGCAGCTGGGCACTGAGCCGTTCCTGCTGGTTGGGGAGTCCTACGGCGGTCTGCTGGCGCGCGCGATCGTGAACCGCCGACCCACCCAGGTGCGAGGGGTGGCGCTGATCTGTCCTTCCTCCGGTTTGCCGTACGCCGAGCGGACGCTGCCGGCGCTGCAGGTGCTGCGCCGCGAGCCCGGCGCCCTCGACGGGCTGTCGGCGGAGCTGACCGAGAACTTCACCGGACTGGCCGTGGTGCACACCGAGGAGGCGGTCCGCCGTTTCCTGGCCGAGGTCCAGCCCGGCCTGGCCGCCGCTGATCCCGAGACCGTCCAGCGAGTGGAGGCCGACTACGCGCTCAGTGTTGATCCGGACCGTGATCGGCCGGCGTTCTTGGGGCCGTCGCTGATCCTGCTCGGCCGCCAGGACATCGCGGTCGGCTATCACGATCAGTTGGCCCTGCTGGAGCGCTATCCGCATGCCTCGGTGGCCGTGTTGGACGTGGCCGGCCACAACCTGCAGATCGAGCAGCCGGCCCTGTTCGCCGCGCTGGTCGGCGAGTGGCTGGATCGGATCGAGGCGGACGCCCAGGATTGACCGCCGGTTTGCCGATGGCGTTCGAGAAGGTGCACCATGGCAGCGGTATCCCCGATTGATCGAGGTTGAGATGTACACAGACTCCAGTTCAGCTGCCACCCAGCGCTGACCTGTCGAGTCCTGCCGGACTCCGGGCGCAGCGCGCTGATCGAGGAGTCCATTCATGCTTCATCCCACAACCGTCCTTGAGGACGTCTCTTTCGCCTGGCCCGACGGCCGGGTGGTGCTCGATGCGGCCTCGGCGAGCCTGACTGGCCGAGCCGGGCTGATCGGGTCCAACGGAGCCGGGAAGTCCACCCTGCTGCGGCTGATCGCCGGTGACCTGCGCCCCGACGCGGGACGGTTCCACGTGGCCGGACGCGTGGGTGTGCTGCCCCAACACCTGGTGCTCCAGGCCGAACGACGCGTGGTCGACCTGCTCGGCTTCGGACGCCAGCTCGACGCACTGCGTGCGATCGAGGCCGGTGCAAGCGACCCGATCCACTACGACCTGCTGGGCGATGCCTGGGATGTCGAGACCCGAGCCGCCGCAGCGCTGGCAGCAGCGGGTCTGGATCGGCTGGGCCTGGATCGGCCGGTGGGCACCCTGTCCGGCGGCGAAGCCATGCTGGTCGCCATCACCGGGTTGCGGGCGTCCCGGCCGGCGCTGGCGCTGCTCGACGAGCCGACCAACAACCTGGACGCCCGGGCCAAGGGCGCGCTGCGCGAGGTGCTCGCCGACTGGCCCGGTTCGCTGATTGTGGTCAGCCATGACCTGCCGCTGCTGCGGTCCATGGAGCAGATTGTCGAGCTCGATCATGGCCGGCTCAGTGTCTATGGGGGCGGCTACGACGAGTTCCGCGCCCAGCGGGAGCGGGAGCAGGCGGCTGCGGCGCAGGCCGTGGCCACCGCGCGCCAGGTGCTGCGCGTCGAGCAGCGGCAGCGGATCGAGGCCGAGACCCGGTTGGCGCGTAGTGCCCGCAAGGGGCGCAAGGACCGGGCGAACTCGACCTTCATCGGCGCGATGGCCGATGAGCGACGTCGGCAGGCTCAACAGACCGCAGGCAAGGTTCGCGGCACCCTCGACGACAAGGTGCTCCAGGCCGAGGAGCGCCTTGCCCAGGCCGAACAGCAGCTGCGTCCGACCACGGTACTCAGCGTCGAGCTTCCCGATCCGCAGCTGGGCTCGGGCCGTCGGCTGGCGGAACTCCGTGATCCCGACCACAGCTGGATCATCGCCGGGCCGCAACGTGTCGCGCTCAGCGGGGACAACGGGATCGGCAAGACCCGGCTGCTGGAGACCCTGTTCGCTCCGGCCCCGGACGCGCCGCTGCAGGCTCGGCCGCTGGCTGAGCGGATCGGCTATCTGCCGCAGCGATTGGACGATCTGGACGACCAGATGTCGGTGCTGGGCAACGTGGCATCGTCCGCGCCGCACCGCGTCAGCGCTGAGATCCGGGCGCAGTTGGCCGGATTCGGGCTGCGCGGTCCTGCCGTGGACCGGCCGGTGGCAAGCCTGTCGGGCGGAGAGCGGTTCACGGTGGTGCTGGCTCGGCTATTGCTGGCCGATCCGGCGCCTCAGCTGGTCGTGCTCGACGAACCGACCAACAACCTGGATCTGCAGCGGGTGGACGGACTCGTCGCCGCTCTCAACCGCTATCGCGGTGGGCTGCTGGTGGTCAGTCACGATCCTGAGTTCCTGGCCAGGATCATGATCGACACCTGGCTCGAGTTGGTGCCCGGGCCGGACGGTCCGCGGCTCAGCCAGCGCTGGGACTGACCGGGCCGATCAGCGCCGGGATCTCGGCCACATCGTCGACCAGGTGGATCCCGGCGGCCAGCGGACGCCCCTGCGCCAGTGCGGTGAGCAGCGGCCAGGCCGGCACGGTCGTGGTCCAGTACTCGACGCCGACCAGGATCAGCGGCGGGATCGGGCCGGTGCTGGCGTAGTAGCGCGGCGTGACCGCCTGGAAGATCTCCTGGACCGTCCCGGCCGCGCCGGCCAGACAGACCAGCCCGGCCGAGGCGTGCCGCAACAAGACGTCCTCGCGAATCGCATTGGAGAACAGCTTCGCCGAGCCCCGGCAGAACACATTGGGCGGCTCGTGGCCGTACAGCCAGGTCGGCACGCCGTAGCTGGGGCCGGTCAAGGCCTGTCCCTCGGTCACCGCGAGAGCCGACAGTGCCCATGGCTCGATGGCGTCGCGGAAGCTCGGCACGGCAGCCAGGGCGACGATGGCGGGCTCGAGGTCGGCATCGGCAGGCAGCGCAGCGCCCAGGTTCACCGCCTCCATGGCGCCGGGGCCGCCACCGGTGAGCACCGGGTGGCCGTCGGCCACCAGCGCGCGACCCAGTTGGGCGGCGGCAGCATAGCCGGCGCTGCCGCGTTCGAGAGCGTGCCCGCCCATCACCCCGACCGCGCCGACCAGCGCCAGATCGTCCAAGGCCTCGGTGATGGCGTGGTCGTGCAGAGTCATGGCCAGCTCGCTGGTCAGGCTCCGCTGGGTGCCAACATGGCGCCACCAGCGGTAGGTGCGGGCGTCCAGGGTGTAGCGGTAGCCACGCTCCAGGCCGGCATACAGCTCGGCGGGTTGATACAGGCCGGTCCGGTAGGGCTCGAAGGGGAGATCCGGCAGGTCCGGGAAGACCAGGGCTCCTCTGGCCTCGATGGCGGCCTCGACGCCGGACCCGAAGGAGCAACCCAGGAATACCGCTCGGGTGACGTCGGCGCTCAGCAGGGCGTCCCCACGCTCGGTGAGATCGAGTGCTTGCAGGTAGCAGCCGACCAGCGAGCCGCTGCTCAGCTGAGCGTCGAACTGGGCAAGAGTCTCGATCTCCACCCCGTCTGTTGGCTGTGAGCCGTGCTCCACCGCTCCTCCGATCAGCCGCCAACTGCCACTGTGTGCACACTATCCGGCCGGTCGGCGGACGCTAGGCTGCAATGGTGCCTGTACAGCAAGGAGTCAGTGGCGGATGCGTCAGGTAGTCATTTTGGGGAGCACCGGATCCATCGGCACGCAGGCGATCGAGGTCATCGCCGAGCGTCCGGAGCGGTTCGAAGTGGTCGGCCTGGCCGCGGGCGGCAGCTCGGCCGAACTGCTGGTTGCACAGGCCCGACAGCTCCATCCGGGTTGGGTCGCGGTCAGCGACCTCGAGGCGGCGAACTGGGTGGCCGAGCAGTTGCCGGGAGTTGAGGTGCTGGCCGGCCCGGATGCTGCCAGCGCCGGCGCCGCTCGCCCGTGCGACGTGGTGCTGAACGGGATCACCGGCGCAGCCGGGCTGGAGCCGACTCTGGCCACGCTGCGGGCCGGCACCACGCTGGCTCTGGCCAACAAGGAGTCGCTGGTGATCGGCGGACGCCTGGTCACCGATGCCGCCGCGCCCGGCCAGATCGTTGCGGTCGACTCCGAGCACTCGGCCTTCGCCCAAGCGCTGCGGGCCGGTCGGGCCAGCGAGGTCCGTCGGCTGATCCTCACCGCGTCCGGTGGTCCGTTCCGTGGCCGCAGCAAGGCTGAGCTGCGCGGAGTGACCCCGGCCCAGGCCATGGCCCACCCGACCTGGGCGATGGGACGAGTGGTCACGATCAACTCCTCCACACTGATGAACAAGGGCCTGGAGCTGCTGGAAGCCGGTCTGCTCTTCGGAGTGGATCTCGACGCGATCCAGGTGGTCGTCCACCCGCAGTCCATCGTCCACTCCATGGTCGAGTTCCATGACGGCTCCACCATCGCCCAATGCTCGCCGCCGGACATGAAGCTGCCGATCGCGCTCGGGCTGAGCTGGCCGGAGCGGCTGGCGGACGCCGCACGGCCGTGCGACTGGACGTCGGCAACCAACTGGACCTTCGAGCCGCTGGACAACGATGCCTTCCCCGCCGTCGAACTGGCCCGCCGGGCCGGTAAGGCCGGTGGCACCGTCCCGGCGGTCTACAACGCCGCCAATGAGGTGTGTGTGGACGCCTTCTGCGCCGGCGATTTGGACTTCAGCGGCATAGTCGAGGTCGTGGCGGACGTCGTTGAGCAGCAGCTGCAGAACCCGGTCAGCGAGGAACTGAGCGTGTCCTCGGTGCTGGCCGCCGATGCCTGGGCCAGGGTCGCGGCCGCAGAGCGGATCAAGGAGCGCTGATGGAGCTTCTGGCCACAGTGGGCTTCGGGATCGGCTTCTTCGCGCTGATCATGGCCTCGGTTGCACTGCATGAGATCGGCCACATGGTGCCGGCCAAGCTCTTCGGAGTGCGGGTGCCGCAGTACTTCGTCGGCTTCGGTCCGCGGATCTGGTCGACCGTCCGCGGCGAGACTGAATATGGCCTGAAATGGTTCCCGCTGGGCGGCTACGTCCAGCTGCTTGGCATGTACCCACCGCGGCGCGACGGCAGCTTCCGGCGGACCCGGCTCTCGGAGTTCGCCGACGACGCTCGCGCATATGAGTGGACGCAGATCTCCGAGGAGGACGTCGCGAATCAGCGGCTGTTCTACCAGAAGAAGACCTGGCAGAAGCTGATCGTGATGGCCGGCGGCCCCACCATGAACCTGTTGATCGCCTTCGTGCTGATGTTCGCGGTCACTGCCGGCTACGGGGTGTACCGCCCGCAAACGACCATCGCCGCCGTGCAGGCGTGCGTGATCGCCGAGCCCGGCCGGACCAGCTGCCTGCCCAGCGACCCGCCCTCGCCGGCCGCGGCCGCGGGGTTGAAGGTCGGCGATCAGGTCGTCGAGTTCAACGGGGTCGCGGTGGCCTCCTACGCGCAGCTCAGCTCGCTGATCCGGGCGAACCTGGACGGTTCGGCTCAGATCGTCGTTGAGCGTGACGGCCAGCGGGTCTCGCTGACTCCGGTGCACACCGTGATCAACAGCGTCACCGACCAGTTGGACCCCAGCCGCAAGCTGCAGGCCGGATGGTTGGGCATCGGACCGACGCAAACGCTGGTCAGGGGAGGCCCGGCCGACGTCGTCTCGGACATGTGGACGCTGACCCAGCAGAGTGTGGTCGCCCTGGTCCAGTTCCCGGTGAAGGTCTGGCATGTGGTGGCTGGGATGGTCACCGGCCAGCCTCGCGACATCAGTGACCCGATCAGCATCCTGGGTGCGAGCCAGGTGGCCGGGCAGGTGGTGGCCTCCGGCCAGATGGATACCGGCGCCAAGGTGGCGAGTTTCGCCTCCCTGTTGGCATCGGTGAACCTCTTCTTGGCCCTGTTCAACTTCGTCCCGCTGCCGCCGCTGGACGGCGGCCACATCGCCGGGGCGTTGTACGAGGGTCTGCGCCGCGGGCTCGCCAAGCTGTTCCGCCGCCGTGACCCGGGCTACTTCGATACCGCCAAGCTGTTGCCGATCGCCTACGGCGTGGGCGGTCTGCTCTTGATCAGCGGGATCGCCCTGATCCTGGCCGACATCGTCAGCCCGGTTCAGCTGTTCTGACGGCGCGGGCCTGTGTGCGTGGCGCCGCTGCGCGGACGAGTCGATTGAGTACTTTGGGGACCTGGGAGCGCAGCGCTCCCAGGTCGCCAGGATCGTTGAGTAGGCTTACTGGCGGCCGGTCGATACCGGCTGATGCTGAACGAACGAGGAGTCGATGACCGTCAGTCTTGGGATGCCCGCAGTACCGCCTCCAGTGTTGGCGCCGCGGCGTCCGACTCGCCAGATCCGGGTGGGCAAGGTTGCAGTGGGGGGCGGCGCGCCGATTTCGGTGCAGTCGATGACCACCACCAAGACCACCGACATCAATGCCACTTTGCAGCAGATCGCCGAGTTGACCGCGGCCGGCTGCGACATCGTCCGGGTGGCCGTGCCCAGCCAAGACGATGCCGACGTGCTGCCGATCATCGCCAAGAAGAGCCAGCTCCCGGTGATCGCCGACATCCACTTCCAGCCCAAGTACGTCTTCGCGGCCATCGAGGCCGGCTGCGCGGCCGTCCGGGTGAACCCGGGCAACATCCGCGCCTTCGACGACCAGGTCAAGCAGATCGCCCAGGCCGCGACCGATGCCGGAGTCTCGATCCGGATCGGCGTGAACGCCGGCTCGCTGGACAAGCGGTTGCTCACCAAGTACGGCGCCCCGACGCCGGAGGCGCTGGTCGAGTCGGCATTGTGGGAGGCGTCACTGTTCGAGGAGCACGGCTTCCGCGATTTCAAGATCTCGGTGAAGCACCACGACCCGGTGGTGATGGTGCGGGCCTACGAGCAGCTCAGCGAGGCCTGCGACTACCCGCTGCACCTGGGCGTCACCGAAGCCGGCCCGGCTTTCCAGGGCACGATCAAGTCCTCGGTCGCGTTCGGCGCACTGCTGGCCAAGGGGATCGGGGACACCATTCGAGTCTCGCTGTCGGCCCCGCCGGTCGAAGAGGTGAAGGTCGGGATCAAGATCCTGGAGTCGCTCAACCTGCGGCCCCGAAAGCTCGAGATCGTCTCCTGCCCCTCCTGTGGACGCGCCCAGGTCGACGTCTACACGCTGGCCGACGAGGTGACCAAGGGCTTGGAGGGGATGACCGTCCCGCTGCGCGTGGCCGTGATGGGCTGTGTGGTGAACGGCCCGGGGGAGGCCCGCGAGGCCGACCTCGGCGTGGCCTCCGGCAACGGCAAGGGCCAGATCTTCGTCCGCGGCGAGGTGGTCAAGACCGTTCCGGAATCTGACATCGTGGCCACCCTGATTGAGGAAGCCAATCGGCTGGCCGCCGAGTTGCCGGCCGGCGAGTCCGGCCCGGTGCAGGTCTCGGTCGGGTAGCAGGTGGAAGCTCGCATCCTCACTCCTGCTGACGAGGAGGCCGCTCGGACCGTGGTCGGCCAAGACCCGGTCCAGAACGTCTTCGTCGGCTCGCGAATCGATGCGGGCGTGCTCAGCCCTTCTGCTCCGGGACTGTTGTGGGGCTGGCCAGGCGCACAGCCGATCGCGCTGCTGCACTGTGGGGCGAATCTGGCTCCGGTGGCTCACAATCTCGACCCGGTGTCTGCCTTCGTCGAGGCGGCCGGGCGGCGGAGGACCAGCCAGTCGATCGTCGGTCCGTCCTGGTTGGTGATGCCGTTCTGGCGGGCGCTGGCGGCCCGGTGGGGGCGTAGCTACGACGCCGTCCGAGAGGTGCGGTCCAGGCAGCCGGTGATGGCGATCAGCGAGCCGCCCAAGGTGGCCCCCGAGCCGCGGCTGCGTCCGATTCGTCCGGCGGAGTTCGGTTCCTACTTCCAGGCGTCGGTGGCCATGTACACCGAGGAGGTCGGCAGCGATCCGGGCACCGGCGCCGACTCCGGCTACCGCAGCTACTGCTGGTGGTTGGTCGAGCAGGGACGTGCGTTCGGCATCGTCGAGGACGGACGGGTGCTGTTCAAGGCCGACATCGGCGCGACCAATGACCAGGTGGCGCAGATTCAGGGTGTCTGGCTGCACCCGTCGCTGCGCGGCCAAGGTCTGTCCAGCGCTGCGATGGCCGCAGTTGTCGAGTACGTCCTGGCCGACTTCAGAGTGGCCAGCCTCTACGTGAACGACTTCAACGTGCGGGCCGTGCGCAGCTACCTGCGCACCGGCTTCGAACAGGTAGGCGAGTTCGCCACCATCTTGTACTAGTCCGACTCAGCAGATGTCGGCCACCGGGGCACCGGTCAGCGCGTGCAGCTGATCGGGCGACAGCGGAAAGACCGCATGAGGATGCCCGGCGGCCGCCCAGATCTGCTCGAAGCGGGACAGCTCGGCGTCGATCAGGACCACGACGTCGCCGGTGTGGGCGACAGGGCAGACCCCGCCGATCGAGAAGCCGGTGTGGGCTTTGACGAAGTTGGCGTCCGCACGGCCGATCGGGCCGACCAGCGCCGAGACCTTGGCTTCGTCCACTCGGCGGTCACCGGCGGCCACCACGAGGATCGCGGCGTCGTCGTGGATCCGGCGAAAGACGATGCTCTTGGCGATCTGGCCCAGCTCAACGCCGAGAGCGGCGGCAGCGTCGGCTGCGGTGCGACCGGTCACCGGAAGCATGACAATCGGCTCGGGGTGTCCGGCAGCGGCCAGCCAGGCCGCGACCCGTCGGGCGCCGTCCGGCAGTTCGAAGGTGGTCACCGGCTCATTGTGCCCGTCTGCGATCAGGCGGCCAGACCAGCCGCCACACACAAGATGGCGAACAGGGGAGGCGCGGCCTGGAACAGGGCCACTCGGGCCAGCCTGGGGGCCGACAGCAACAAGACCAGAGCGGCGGCGACCATGGCGGCGGCAGCGGACAGGATCAACGTGGCCCCAACCGCGGTCTGCCCGAAGCTGAGCAGGATCACCCCCAGGATGGAGCCGACGGCCAGGAACAGGTTGTGGAAGCCCTGAGTGAAGGCGAGTAACTGAGTGCTCTGCGCTTCGGCCAGACTCAGACCGAATGTTGACCGAGTGCGATCCTTGGTCCAGTTCAGGGACTGAACCGTGAAGACGTAGATCTGGATACTCGCCGCCAACAACGTCAGGATGACGCCAACGACGAGCATCAGTACCTCCGCATTGAGACCGCTAACCGAACCAATGTGTCCTAATCGGAGCGGAATTACAACCCATGCCGAGGGGCCAGGAGAGATCCCGCCCAGCGGGCGGTGGCGAACCTCGGCGAGGTTCGGTCGCCGGGCTGGATAGGATCATCGGGTGATCACGCGACTGTCCAAGCTCTTCGTGCGCACTCTGCGCGACGACCCCGCCGATGCCGAGGTACCCAGCCACCGCTGGCTGGTCCGGGCCGGCTACATCCGCCGGACTGCACCGGGCATCTACACCTGGCTGCCGCTGGGCCTGCGGGTGCTGCAGAAGGTGGAGCAGATCGTCCGCGAGGAGATGGACGCGATGGGCGCCCAGGAGGTTCGCTTCCCGGCGCTCTTGCCGCGCGAGCCCTACGAGTCCACCAACCGCTGGACCGAGTACGGGCCGAACCTGTTCCGGCTGAAGGATCGCAAGGGCGGCGACTACCTGCTCGGTCCGACGCATGAGGAGATGTTCACGCTGCTGGTCAAGGACCTGTACTCCTCGTACAAGGACCTGCCGTTGTCGCTGTACCAGATCCAAACCAAGTACCGGGACGAGGCCCGGCCTCGAGCCGGCCTGCTCCGGGGCCGCGAGTTCGTGATGAAGGACTCCTACTCCTTCGACGTGGACGACGCCGGCCTGGCCGCCTCCTACCAAGCCCATCGGGACGCCTACATCCGGATCTTCGATCGCCTGGGCCTGGAGTATGTGATCGTCAAGGCCACCTCCGGTGCCATGGGTGGTTCGGCTTCGGAGGAGTTCCTGGCCGTGGCCGAGACCGGCGAGGACACCTTCGTCCGTTCACCGGGCGGCTATGCGGCCAATGTCGAGGCCGTGCAGATCACCCCGCCGCCCGAGCAGGACGCCTCGGCGATTGCCCCGATCCAGGAGATCGACACCCCCGGCACCGGCACCATCGTCGAACTCGTCGACGCCGTGAACGCGAAGTTCCCGCGCGCGGATCGTCCTTGGGGTGCTGCCGACACTTTGAAGAACGTCGTGTTCAAGCTCACCTTCCCGGACGGCAAGTCCGAGCTCTTGGTCGTCGGCCTGCCCGGTGACCGCGACGTCGATCTCAAGCGTCTGGAGGCCGCGATCACTCCGGCCGAAGCGGTGGCTGTCGGCGAGGAGGACTTCGCCGCGAATCCGGGCCTGGTCAAGGGCTACATCGGGCCGGTCCGGCTGGAGGACGGCGTCGCGGTGCTGCAGCTCGGGCTCAAGGGCGCCCTCAAGGTGCGCTACCTGACCGATCCTCGCGTCGTGGCCGGTACCAGCTGGATCACCGGCGCGAACCGGGCCGACACCCACCAGCTGAATGTGGTGGCCGGACGGGACTTCGTCAGTGACGGCGTGATCGACGTGGCCGAGGTGCGCGAAGGCGACCCGTCGCCGGACGGCTCGGGGCCGCTGAGCCTGGCCCGCGGCATCGAGATGGGCCACATCTTCCAGCTCGGCCGCAAGTACGCCGAGGCGCTCGGCCTGAAGGTTCTGGACGAGAACGGCAAGCTGGTCACCGTGACCATGGGCTCCTATGGCGTCGGGGTCTCCCGTGCGGTGGCCGCGGTCGCGGAGAACTCCTGCGATGAGCGAGGCCTGGCTTGGCCGAAGGAACTGGCACCGTACGACGTCCAGGTGGTGGCGACCGGCAAGGGCGAAGAGCTGTTCGCCGCCGCAGAGAAGCTGGCCACCGAGCTGTCGCTTGCCGGCCTGGACGTCCTGTACGACGATCGCAAGGCCAGCCCCGGGGTGAAGTTCACCGATGCGGAGATTCTCGGCATGCCGCTGGCGGTCGTGGTGGGACGTGGCCTGGCCGATGGTCTGGTCGAGCTCCGGGTTCGGTCCACCGGCGAGCGGATCGAGCTCGCCGTGGCCGACGTCGTGGCTGCAGTGGTCGCGCGCGTCCGCGACTGATCCTGCGCTAGCGGGCACCTCAGCGCCTTACACTGGGCGCTGAGGTGATTCACGCGCGCCGCCAGGCCGTGCACAACAGCATCGAACAATCGGATCGGGGAACAATGGACAACGCTCAGGTGACCACTGTGGTGGAGCCGGTGGTGGAGAACCACGGCCTCGAAATCGATCGGATTGAAGTGGTGGCTGCCGGCAAGCGGGCGCTGGTGCGGATCTTCCTCGACGGTGACGGGCCCGAGGGTCATGGCCCGTCGTTGGATCAGATCGCCGAGGCCACCAGGAGCATCTCGCAGGCGCTGGATGACGCCGACCTGACCAAGGGACGCCCCTACGTGCTGGAGGTGTCCTCGCGCGGGGTCGGCCGTCCGCTCACCGAACCGAAGCATTTCCGGCGCAATCTGGGGCGCTTGGTCGCACTGACCACCACCGACGGTGAGGTGGTCGGCCGAATCGCGGCCGTCACCGACGACGCGGTGGAACTCGACATCGATGGGGGCAGCCGGACCGTGGCGCTCGCTGCCATCAGTAAGGCACTGGTCCAGGTGGAGCTGAACCGCCCGGGAAGCCAGCTGGACGAGGAGGAAGACTGAGATGGACGTCGATCTGAGTGCATTGAAGGCGCTGGAGCGCGACAAGGAAATCAGCATGGAGGTGCTGCTCGGCGCCCTCAGCGAGGCCCTGGTGAACGCCTACGCGCACACCCCCGGCGCCATCGAAGGGGCCCGGGTCGAGATCGATCGCAAGACCGGCAAGGTGAGTGTGCTGGCACCGGAACTCGATGAGGACGGCAATCGGATCGGGGAGTACGACCACACCCCGGAGGGCTTCGGACGGGTGGCTGCCGCCACCGCTCGGCAGGTCATCTTCCAGCGGCTGCGGGAGGCAGAGGACGAACAGAAGTACGGCCACTTCGCCGGGGTCGAAGGTGACATTGTCCTCGGTGTCGTCCAGCAGGATCGCGACTCGCGGACGGTCCGGGTCGACCTCGGTTCGATCGAGGCGATCATGCCGCCGGCCGAACAGGTGCCCGGCGAGGACTACTCCCACGGTAAGCGGCTGCGGGTGTACGTGGTGAGCGTGCGTCGTGAGCTGCGCGGGCCGCAGGTTGTGGTCTCCCGGACGCATCCGAACCTGGTCGCCAAGCTGTTCCGGCTGGAGGTGCCCGAGATCGAGTCCGGCATCGTCGAGATCAAGGCGATCGCCCGCGAGGCCGGCCATCGCTCGAAGATCGCCGTGATCAGCCACAACCGGGACGTGTCGGCCAAGGGCGCCTGCATCGGGCCGATGGGTCAGCGGGTCCGTGCGGTCATGCATGAGCTGAACGAGGAGAAGATCGACATCGTCGACTTCTCCGAGGACCCGAGCGTGTTCGTGGCTCAGGCGCTCAGCCCGGCCAAGGTGAGCTCGGTCACCGTGACCGACGCCGCCGCGAAGGCCGCCCGAGTCGTCGTTCCCGATTACCAGCTTTCGCTGGCTATCGGCCGCGAGGGTCAGAACGCACGACTGGCCGCCCGCCTCACCGGTTGGCGAATCGATATCCGGCCGGATACCGCACCGGCTGAGTAGCCGCTCGGGGCACAACGTGGACGGCCCGCCGCAGACCTGGTTGGTCTACGGCGGGCCGGGTCTGTGAGAGGGCGAATCCCTACTGGCTGGTGGCGCTGGCCGATGGCTGGCCGCCCCGATTCCCCATCACCTCTTGCAGGGCAGCGAGGACCTTGGCCTCGTCGAGGTCGAGCTTCTCGGCCAAGCTCTTGGCCATCGACTCCAGGTTGCCGCCTCTGCCCGGACCGCCTTGGCCGTCCGGCTGGCCGGAGGGCTGACCCGACGGCATCGCCGACGGCTGACCCGACGGCATGGCTGATGGGGTGCCAGAGGGCCGGTTGGCGGCCATGACCTCTTTGAGGGCCGCTTCAACCTTGTCCTGATCGACGCCGAGCTTGGTGGCTAGCGATGCGGCCAACTCGGTGCTGTTGAAGCCACCGCGGCCTTGGCCCTCCCCGCCTTGACCTTGCCCGCCCGCTGCGTGACCGTATCCGCTGACCGGGGCTCCGGCATCCTGCGTGCCCGTTGCCATCCCGGCCGCTGCCGCTCCGACTCCGACCGCGGCTCCGATCGCGACGATCGTGCCGGCGATGCCGAGCCCGATCTTGACCGACTTGTTCATGTGACTCCCTGACTTTGCTGTTCACTACGTAACTCGCCATGACTATGGCCGTGCCCTCGCCTTGCTGAGTGTCAGCTGTGGATCGGTGGTCGGCCTAGACTCCTGTCCGTGAGTCAGCCTGTGCGAACCTGCCTCGGCTGCCGGCGATCGGTGCCCCGCGCCGAGCTGGTCCGGCTGGCCTGGGTGGAAGCCGATGCCTGTGTGGTTCTCGATCACGACTTTCGTCTGCCCGGACGAGGGTGCTATCTGCATCCCGGCTGTGCGGACGAGGTCGTGCGCCGGCGGGTCGTCGGTCGGGCGCTGCGTCGGCCCGTGGAGCCGGCCCAAGTGGCCGCCCTGCTCGCCGAGCTTGGCTGAGCGGTCTACGCGGCCCGGTGACCGGGGTGCCGATTGAGTGGTCTGAGGGTGGAAGAGATAGACTGCTGGCTGCGCGTTCGCCGGTTCGTGGCGAGCACAACCAGAAAGTGGGCTAACGCTCATGACCACTCGATGAGAATCTCGAAATGAGCACTGAACAGAACTAGCTGGTCCACGCGCCTGCGCGGACCTGAAGGAGAGTAGTGGCCAAGGTCCGCGTCTACGAGCTCGCAAAGGAGCTCGGACTCGAAAGCAAGGAACTCTTGCAGACCCTCAATGACATGGGGGAGTTCGTCCGCTCGGCGTCATCGACGATCGAAGCGCCAGTAGTGCGTCGGCTTCGGGAGAAGTCGTCATCCACCCCGTCCGCCGCCCCGGCAGCAGCCAAGCCGGCCCCGGCAGCACCCAAGCAAACTGCGGCCCCGGCCAAGCCCGCGCCGGCCGCGCCCGCCGCGCCGACCGCCCCGGCTCAGGCCAAGGCGCCGACCCCGGCCCCGGCC
>JAFADF010000054.1:0-4377 GCA_023425145.1 Actinomycetes bacterium
CGGATGTCCGGGGAATATCTTTTTTGCCTCGAGGACAGTCAGATTGGCCTTCAGGCCGCCGTCGACCAGCAGCATGCCGTTCATCGGCCATGGGTCGAAGATGACAGGTATCGACATCGAGGCGCGCAGCGCCGAAGCGAGGTTACCGTTGCGCAGGACGACGGTGTCTCCATTCCCCAGGTTCGTCGCAACCGCGGCGAAGGGGATGGGAAGGTGGTCGAAGTCCGTCACCGAGACAGTGGATGTGAGCTCGCTGAGAAAAGCGTAGAGGTCCTTCGCGTTAAGGGCTCCGAGGCGGCCCTGCTCGTTTTTGTTTTTATCTATTGTGAGAGAAAAGAGCGAATCCCCTGGGGTGGCGGGCTTATTGTAGCCGTTTATAAGATCGGTCCGGTTGCGTCCCGACATGATCTCCATAAGGTCTACCTTTGAGAGTATCTCGCGCATATCGGCAGGTGTATGGCCTGAGGCGTAGAGGCCGCCCATTATCGAGCCCATACTGGTGCCGATGATGGCGGCGACTGGGATATGTTCACGCTCAAGCACCTCAAATACGCCAAGATGCGAGAGCCCCTTCATCCCTCCGCCGCAGAGCACCAGCACGACGCCCTCTTTGTGCGGGAAACCCCAGCTCTGCATGTGCACCCGCGTTTCGGGGCTGTCCCGCTCAAACTCCGCTCGCTCCGTACTCTCTTTGTCCTGGATGACATCTTTACCGGGCAGGCTGTCGGCTGCCTCCGCCGCGGCGCGGTTTCCCACAATAAAGAATATCAAAATCAGAGATAAAAAGATTTTATTCTTAAAGATTTGCTTCATCATTTGACCACCTCACACAATACCTGAAAAACACGAAAGAGAGACCCTTTCTCAAGATAATTCTACGCTATTTATCTGCCATAAGTCTATCTCTTTACATAAAAATAAATAATGAGTATTTAAAAATCCTAGAGTTCTTTTAACAAGATAACTATATTAAATCGTTGAGTCAAAATCGTTTATGTGAGATGTACCATGAAATATCAATACTTGTGCAAAATGCACAATCAATATGAGATAATGCAATCTTATTTTGTGCCTCCATTCTAATGACATATTCAATATTTTGAAATACATTATTTACACCGTGTTACGTTATAAAAACTAAAGGAGGCAGTTGAAATGAACAGATTTTTCAGAGGTTTAATCGTATTTTCTTTAGTGATTTTGTATCTTGCAGTAATGACAGCTCCCTCAAGTGCGGCCGATAAGGTATATAAGTGGCGTTTGGTGACACATTCCATGGTTGGTACGGAACGTTATCAAACAGTTGTAGATTTTTGCGAAACTGTAAAAAAAGCTTCTGGAGGGCGACTTTTGATTGAACCTTTTGGAGCCGGTGTCTTATTCCCAGTTTACGATTCTTTCGACTCAGTAAAAAATGGGATTGTGCAGGCAGGATTTGTCTGGTCGGGGTACTGGTCAAGTAAGGATCCGACGTTTGCTGTACTTGGGAACCGTCCTGGATGCCCCATTACAGATTTTAGCAATGAAATGTATCTAGAAGAGCAACTTATGCCGATAAAAGAAAAACTATATAAAAAATATGGTGTTACATATTTAGGTACGCTGGACTTTATGCCTCCAGAAATTTTATGTTCAGTCGTCCCCATTAATAAATTGTCGGATTTCAAGGGTAAGAATATTCGTGCTGGTGGAATTGGCGCTCTATTCTATAAAGCGCTTGGTGCAAATACCGTAAGCATTGCAGCTCCTGAGATATATACTGCTCTCCAGATGAAAACAATTGATGCGGCAGAGTTTTCTGATTGGAAAGAGAACAAGGATATGGGGCTGCACGAAGTCACTAAGTATGTCATAGAGCCATGTCTGCATCTTGGTTCTAACGAAGATAAAGGGTTCATTGTCAATACGAAAGCATGGAACGACCTGCCGCAGGATCTGAAAGACATTGTTCTGGCTGCCAGAGACCACTCAAGATACCGCTCTGCTATTACTAATCCGCCACAGAGTATCATGGCAAAACAGGACTGGATAAATAAAAAGGTTAAAATTATAGTTTTACCTAAAGAAGATGTAGACAAAGCACGTCAAATTGGTGCAAAGGTAATTCTTGATCAGGCTGGTAAGACGGCAGAAGGTAAAGAATTCATAAAAATATATTCAAAGGTACTAAACGAACTTGGTTATAAAGAACAAGCAAAGGCATTAGGGTATAAATAGCCAACATTCGCCACATAGCAATATTGGTAAAGGGGCATACCTTAAGGGATTATGCCCCTTTTATTAAAAGATTACTGTAGGAGAAAGATGATGTTAAAGATTTTTGCTGAAAAAATTAGCAATTTGTCAAGAAACATTGGAAACATTGCCGCTCTTCTTATTCTGCCCTTAATTATATTGATAGTTTATGCTACGTCAAAACGCTATTTCTTTGACAGTATGCCTTCATGGGGGTACGAAGTTCCGATATTTATCTACGGGATATTCTTCCTCATGGGAGGTATTTTGTGTCAGCTAAAAGGCAAACACGTAAATGTCGACATCCTTCCTAAATATGTATCGCCAAAATGGCAGAGAAGATTGAGTGTAATATCAAATGTGATGATAGCTATTGCCTGTTTTACTGTGGCCTATTATGCAAGTAAATGGGCATATGAATCAACTCTAATTAATGAGCGATCTGTCCATCAAACAGACTTTAACCCAACTGTGTGGTGGTTTAAATGGTTTGTTCCCGTTTCGTTTCTATTGATAGCTTTACAATCTATAGCAAACATAATTTTACCACCACCCGATTCGGATGACTTGAAACCTTTAAAGGAGGATAAATAATTATGGTTTTTGACTATACTCCTCTTTATATGTTCATCTTGCTGATGCTGGCTCTTGCATTCGGTATTCCTATTTCGTTTTCTCTCCTAATTGTCGCACTGTTGTTTGGTACTGCCTTGTGGGGTGCGGGAGGAATAAGCCTGGCGATATCCGCAGTGTGGGGAACTATGAACAACTTCACACTTATCGCTATCCCTCTTTTTATTTTTATGGCATTGGTTCTACAAAAGGCACGGGTAGTGGAAGATCTTTATGACGCGTTTTACAAGTGGTCGGGACCTCTGCGCGGAGGTTTAGCTGTTGCGACTATACTTGTCGGAGCCATGCTAGGTGCGATTTCCGGTGTTGTTGCGGCAGGGGTTATCGGCCTTGGGCTGATTGGACTGCCACAGATGACAAAACATGGATATGACAGAAAAATAGGAATTGGCTCGGTCATGGCTGGGGGAACCTTAGGACAACTGATTCCTCCTAGCACAAACATGGTTGTCTATGGTGCGGTGACAGGAGTTTCTATTGGTGGACTTTTCGCGGGAGGCATAACCTGTGGGCTACTTTTAGCGTTTATCTATTCACTGTATATTCTATTGAGAAGTTATTTTAATAAGAGCCTATGTCCATCCCTTCCCTTGAATGAACGTGCTACAACAAGAGAGAAAGTTGAGGCCCTGCGTAATGTATTCCTGCCAAGCATGCTTATAATTATCGTACTTGGGTCAATATTGACAGGTATTGCGACTCCAACCGAAGCAGCCTCTTTCGGTGCTGGTGGTGCTGTTCTGCTTGTAGCTTTAAATAGAAAGCTCACAAAAGCGCTTGTTTTGGAAGCGTCTGTGGAAACATTGGAGATTACTGCGATGGTCTGCTGGATCATCATTGGTGCTTCCGCATTTGGCTCAATATTTTCTGGAATAGGTGGCAATGTCCTCATTAGCAATATTGCCATGAGTCTGCCAGGAGGTTCATGGGCGATACTGGCGGTAGCGTTACTATTTATTTTTATTTTAGGAATGTTTCTTGAACCAGCGGCAATGATAATGCTTGCCGCCCCTATCGTTTCTCCTTTAATCGCTAAAGCTGGGTTCAACCCTCTGTGGTGGGGACTCATCTTCATGGTCCTTTTACAAGTGGCTTACCTTTCTCCGCCTTTTGGTTTTACCCTGTTTTACATGAAGGGAGCTGCTCCTAAGGATGTCGCTATCGAAGAGATATATTCTGCCGCAATACCGTTCATAATTCTACAGATAATAGGGCTGGCTATTATAATCGCATTTCCACAAATTGCATTATGGCTTCCACAGCTGATGCAGAATTAAAAGAAACAGGAGGTACGAAACATGAGAATATCATTCATTGGCGCGGGTCATATTACAGAGCTTCTGATAAACCATCTTGTCTCCGACGTAATGTTCGAGGCGGATGATCTGACGATTTCAGACCCCGACGGAAATAGATGTGCGGAGCTGAAGCGGAGGTTTGGCGTCTCCGTGGCGGCGGATAACTGCGAGGCTGTTTCACGGTCGGATTTTACCTTCGTATGCGTACAGC
>JAFADF010000019.1:0-20629 GCA_023425145.1 Actinomycetes bacterium
CGAAGCCGAACGCCGCCAAGCCCTGCCCGGCTGGCTCCACGAATACAATCACCACCGGCCCCACTCAGCCACCGGAGGCAAACCCCCGATCAGCCGATTAACCAACGTCCCCGATCAGTACATCTAGGCGGTGATTCCGGTGAGGCCGTACTGGACTGCTGGACGCGGCTCGGTGGCCAGCGGCGCCGAAGGGACGTAGGCGCTGAAGTCGAGCAGGGCGGACAGGTGCGGCTCGGCTGCCTTGGCCGCCTCGGTGAGGCTGGGGGCCGTGCCGAGTTCGGCGGCCATGGAGGTGACCCCGGCGTCGTCGATGCCGCAGGGGACGATCCGTCCGAACCAGGACAGATCGGGGTCGACGTTCAGCGCGAAGCCGTGCAGGGTCGTCCGTCGGGACACCCGGACGCCGATGGCGGCGATCTTGCGTTCGGGGCGGCTGCCGGAGGCGGCCAGCCAGACGCCGGTGCGTCCCTCGATCCGTCCGGTGGCCAGGCCGTACTCGGCGAGCAGCCGGATCAGCGCCTCTTCAACTCGGCGGACGTAGTCGACCACGCCGACGCGCTCGGGCAGCCCGATGATCGGGTAGCCGACCAGCTGGCCGGGGCCGTGGTAGGTGATCTTCCCGCCGCGATCCACCTCGACGACCTCGGTGCCGTCCACCGGTCGCTCATGCGGCTCGGTGCGATGCCCGGCGGTGAAGACATGGTCGTGCTCGACGAACAGCACCTGCGGCGGCAGGCTGCGATCAGCGACCTGCGCGTGGATCTCGCGCTGGCGAGCCCAGCCGTCCCGATAGCCGACCAGCTGACCCTCGGTCAGGCCGAGATAGTCGAACTCGATCGGTTCGGGCAGCGGCTGGGCGGGCAGGCTCACAGGCCCAGTTCAGCTCCGAAGTCGCCCTCTTCGAGGCGCGCCTTGATGAAGCTCAGGAAGCGGGCGGCGTCGGCACCGTCGACCAGGCGGTGGTCGTAGGACATCGACAGGTACATCATGTCCCGGACCGCGATGATCTCGCCCAGAGCCGGATCCTCGACCACCATCGGGCGCTTCACGATGGCGCCGGTGCCCAGGATCGCGACCTGCGGCTGGTTGATGATCGGGGTGTCGAACAGCGTGCCGGCCGAGCCGTAGTTGGTGATCGTGAAGGTGCCGCCGGACAGCTCGTCCGGAGTGACCTTGGACGCCCGGGTGCGGGCGGCCAGATCGCCGATCTTCTTGGCCAAGCCGGCTAGGGACAAGGTGCCGGCGTCGGCAACCACCGGAACCAGCAGGCCCTTTTCGGTGTCCACGGCGATGCCCAGGTGCTCGGCGTCGGCGTAGGTGATGGTGCCGGCCTCGGTGTCGATGGTGGCGTTCACCTTCGGGAACTGCTTGAGCGCCTCGGTGGTGGCCTTGGCAATGAACGGCAGGTAGCTCAGGCCGACGCCCTCGCGTGCCCGGAAGTCGTCCTTCACCTTGGCCCGCAGCTTGGAGATCACCGTGAGATCGACCTCGACGGTGGCGGTCAGCTGCGCCGAGACCTGCAGCGACTCAACCATCCGCTTGGCGATGGTGGCCCGCAGCCGGGTCATCTTCTCGGTGGTGCCACGCTTGGCGGCATCGGCGCTCGGGGCAGCGGCGGCCGCCGGAGCGGACGGGGCAGCGGGCTTCGGTGCGGCGGCGGCAGCAGCGGCCGCCCTCTTGGCCTCGGCGGCAGCCTGGATGTCCTGCTTGCGGATGCGTCCGCCCACGCCGGTGCCGGTGACCTCGGTCAGTTCGACGCCGGCTTCAGCCGCCATCTTGCGGACCAGCGGAGTGACGTACACCTCGGCGGGGCCACTGGCCCGGGACGGGGCCGGAGCGGGCGCAGCCGGAGTCGGAGCGGGTGCAGCCGGGGCAGGAGTTGCGGCCTGCGGTGCCGGAGCAGAAGCGGCAGGAGCGGGAGTCGGCGCAGGGGCAGCGGCCGGAGCCGGAGCAGCCGGTGCCGGAGCGGCGGCGGGGACGGGCGCGGCATCGGCCGCGCCGATCACCCCCAGGACGGCACCGACCGGGGCCACGCCGTCCTCAGCGACCAGAATCTGCAGCAGGACGCCGGAAACCGGCGCGGGGATCTCGGTGTCGACCTTGTCGGTGGAGACCTCGACCAGCGGCTCGTCCGCCTCGACCTGGTCGCCGACGGCCTTCAGCCAGCGGGAAATGGTGCCCTCGGTGACCGACTCGCCCAGCTGCGGCAAAGTGACCTGCGTGCTGCCGGCCGTGGACGGCGCTGCAGCCGGCGCGGGCGTCGGCTCCGGAGCTGCCGGAGGCTCGGGCGCTGCTTCGGGCTCGGCGGCCGCAGCCGGAGCCGGGCTGGCCGGTGCCTCGGCGGCCGGAGCCGCGCCTGCCTCGGAAGCCTCACCAATGACACCCAGCGTGGCGCCGACCGGGGCCACGCCGTCCTCGTCCACCAGGATCTCCAGCAGGACGCCGGCGACCGGCGCGGGGATCTCGGTGTCGACCTTGTCGGTGGAGACCTCGACCAGCGGCTCGTCGACCTCGACGTAGTCCCCAACCTTCTTCAGCCAGCGGGAGATCGTCCCTTCGGTGACGCTCTCACCAAGTGCCGGCAGTGGGACGGGAGTGGACATGACGCAAGCTCCTTCGCGTTCATACAAGACGGTGTTCAGAAGTCAGACTAGCCCGGATCGAGGTGGGGATAATGGTCCGGTGAGTTGGTTCTCCGGTTGGCGGCGGGGCTCCTCGGCCCGCAGCTCCACGCGTCCCGAGCCGTCCGCGGTGGCCCACCTGGAGCAGTTCGTGGCCTCCCGGCGAGGGGTGGAGGCCTTCATCGAACAACCCACCACGATGACCAAAGCCAGCATCCTGCTGATCGCCTACGACGGTGAGTGGACCCGGCGAACCGTCCCCGATGTCGCTTGGGCCAGGCGATTTGCCGCTCGTTCAGGCCTGCCGGCCTACGACGCAGGCGTGATCGGCTACCCGCAACGGATGCGTGACTACGACTCTCGGCGCAGGCCCAAGCGCTGATCGGTGACCGCGGCGAAGGCCTCGACCAATGCCGCGCCCAGGGCAACTCCTGGTGCCGGCGAGGCCGACTTGAACAGCGAAGCGGCCGCCCCACCACAGGCATAGAGGCCCGTGATGGCCGTCCCATCAGTACGTAGAACTCGGGAGTCTGCGTCGATCAGCAACCCGCCCTTGGTGCCCGAATCGCCCGGGTAGACCGGCACGGCCCAGAACGGCTGCTTGTCCAGCTTCCCCACCGAGCCGGCCTTCTTGCTGCCGTGGTCGCCCAGGGCCAGATCCCAGGTGGAGGCGCCGCGACCGAAGTCCGGGTCGCCACCCTTGGCGGCGAAGCCGTTGAACCGGACGACGGTGCCGAGCAGCCCGGCCCGATCGATCCCGGTGGCCTGAGCCAAGTCGTTCAACGTGGCGGCCTTGATGATCTCGCCGGCTTCGATGGCCTGCTTGGGAGTCTTGCCGGCCGGCCAGGGGCCGAGCTGGTGGGCCTGCCGATGCCGGTTGTCCATGATCAGGTAGGACGGCACCGCCCGCACTCCACGATTGCGGTCGTACAGCGCGCGTCCGGCGGCGTGGGCGAAGGTGGCCTCATCGAAGAAGCGGTCGCCGGCAGTGTCGACGATCAGCGAGTGCGGCTTGCCACGCTGGGAGTCCAGTCGGTAGGCCCGTCCCTCGGACACCATCACCGGGGTCCACCAGGCCTCGTCCAGCAGCGCGGTGCCTGCGCCCAGAGCGATCGCCTGGCTGAGCAAGGCGCCGTCATTCGGCACCCCGGTGATCGACCACTCCGCCGAGGTCGGCAGCGGCAGGTACTCCTCGCGCAGGTCCTGGCTGTGCTCATACCCGCCACTGGCCAGCAGCACCTGGTCGGCAGCCACCTCAGTGTCGGCAGCGCCGCGGCGCACCCGCACTCCGGTCACGGCATCGCCATCGCTGAGGAGTTCGACCACCCGTGCGTCCAGCCACAGCTGGACGCCGTTGGCCAATGCGCGGTGCAGCAGATTGCCCACCAAAGCCTCACCCGACGTGGCCGTGTTGCGGGGCAGCGGCAGCGGCAGTGCGGACGGAATCAGACCCATCGGTCCGCGACGCTCCGGCTCTCCGGGAGCCAGCAGCTGGGCATTGTCACCCAGCGTGCGGCGATCCAGCGGCTGGGTGGCCAGCACCCGTCCCTTGGCCTTGCCGCCGGGCAGCTCGGGATGGTGATCGGGCAGCGTCTTCACCACAGCCAGCGGGATGTGCGAGGAGACCAGCCAGCGGGCGATCTTGCCCGACAGGTTGGCGTAGCCGGCGCGCCGCTCGGCGGTGGAGGCATCGGTGGTGGCGCCCAGCACGGCGTCCAGATACTCCAGCGCCTCGGCCGCGGAGTCGGTCACGCCGAGCTTGGCCTGCAACGGGTTGGCCGGCAGCCACAGCTTGCCGTCCGAGCCGGCGGTGCTGCCTCCGGCCAGCGAGGTGGCCTCGACCACCAGCACATTCCGACCCAGTCGCCGGGCTGCGATCGCAGCCAGCAGGCCGGACGCTCCCGCGCCGACCACGACCAGGTCGAAGGAATGCTCTGCCATCTCAGTTGGCCAGGGCGTGCGCCAACGCGATCAGCGTGCGCACGCTCATCCCGGTCGCACCGACCGGGACGTAGTCGTGCGCGGAGCCGGTGTTGAAAGCCGGTCCGGCGATGTCGAGGTGGGCCCAGGCCAGATCGTCGGCCACGAACCGGGACAGGAACGCCGCCGCGGTCAGCGCGCCGCCGTACTTGTCGCCGGTCGAGCGCAGGTCGGCCACCTTGGACTCCAGCTTCGGAGCGGCGTCCTCGGGGATCGGCAGCTGCCAGAACAGCTCGCCGGCAGCCTCAGCGGCGTCCAGGATCAGATCGGCGGTGGCGTCGTCACGCGACATCAGGCCGGCCACATTCTCACCCAGGGCGACCATGCAGGCGCCGGTCAGGGTGGCCACGTCGATCACCAGGTTCGGCTTCTCCTCGCTGGCCTTGGCCAGGGCGTCGGCCATCACGATCCGGCCTTCGGCGTCGGAGTTCCCATTCTCGACGGTCAGCCCGTTGTACATGGTGAGCACGTCAGAGGGACGGTACGAGCTGCCCGAGGGCATGTTCTCGGCCAAGGCGCCCCAGGCGGTCACCTTGATCTTCAGCCCGAGTTCGGCGATCGCGGCGGTCGCGGCCAGCACCGAGGCGGCGCCGGCCATGTCGCACTTCATCGTGTACATGCCGTCGGCCGGCTTCAGGTTGAGGCCGCCGGTGTCGAAGGTGATGCCCTTGCCGATCAGGGCCAGGTGGAACTTGGCACCCCGCGGGGCGTAGCTGAGCTTGACCAGGCGCGGCTTGCGGGCCGAGCCGCCGCCGACGGCCAGGATGCCGCCCATTCCGTCCTTCTCCAGCGCCTTCTCGTCCCACACCTCGATGTCGAGCTTGGTGGCCTTCGCGAGGTTGCGGATCGCGTCAGCGAAGGTCTCCGGGTAGAGCTGGTTGGCCGGCAGGTTCACCCATTCGCGAGTGGTGGCCACTGCCTTGGCCGTGGAGACGGCCAGGTCGAGGGCCTGCTTGGCTTCGGGCTTGCGGTTGGCGCTGACCAGGGTGATCGCCGAGATCCGCGACGGCTCGCGGTAGCTGTAGGCACCGAGCAGGGCACCCTCGGCCGCACCCTTGATCACGCCGGGCTCACTGGTCTCCAGACTGATGCTCACGGAGCTGGCACCGTCCAGGCCGGCCACTACGCGGATGGCCGCACCGACGGCCCGACGGACCTGCTCAGCCGTCACGTCGATCGGACCCAGGCCGACCACCACGATGCGCTGTCCGGACGGTCCGGCGACGAGCACCGTCTTGCCGTTCTTGCTGCTGCCGCCCAGGCTGATCGCCACTTCGGCGAGCTCCCGGCCGATCGCCTTGGCGTAGCCCTTGGCCAGGTCGTCGGGAAGGCCGATCAGCACCTGATCGTTGGAGGTCTCGGCAAGCCCGATCACCAGCACGCCGGGATCCTTGCCGACCGCGGTGGCCAGGGTGATGCTCGGGAGTGCGACGTTGCTCACTATGGTTCCTTCCTGATGGACCGTGCTCGACCTAGGCTAGTCCGCCCCGGCGGGAGTTGCATCGCCGAACCGGCCGCAGGCCGACCCGGGGACGGGGCGGCGCCGGGAGTGGGCGGGCCGGCCGCGTCCGCGGTCTGCCAATGACCGCTCTAGGCGGCAAGATGTACCCGTGACTTCGTTCAATTTCGCGACCGCCGCCAGGATCGTGTTCGGGCCGGGGACGGTCAGCCAGCTCCCCGAGCTGGTGGCCGGGCTGGGCTCTCGTCCGCTGGTCTGCACGGGTGGCCACCCTGACCGCCACGCAGCCGTGCTGGCCACCCTGCCGGGCGCTGCCATCTTCGCCGTAGCCGGCGAGCCCAGTGTGGACGTGGTTCGGGCCGGGGCGGACGCGGCTCGCGCCCATGGCGCCGATGTGATCGTCGGCTTGGGCGGCGGCGCGGTACTGGACACCGCCAAGATCGTGGCCGCCCTGGTCGCCAACGGCGGCGACCCGCTCGACTATGCCGAAGTGATCGGACGAGGCCTGCCGCTGACCAAGACCTCGCTGCCGGTGGTGGCGGTGCCCACCACGTCCGGCACCGGCTCGGAGGTGACCGCCAATGGCGTGGTCTCCAGCCCCGAGCACCGGGTCAAGGTGAGTCTGCGGTCGACGTCCATGCTGCCCAGGGTGGCCCTGGTCGATCCCGGCATCACCTTGGACTGCCCGCAGTCGGTCACCGCGCATGCCGGCCTGGACGCCCTGATCCAGTGCATTGAGCCGTTCGTCTCGCCGTTCGCCAATCCGCTCACCGACGGCTTCTGCCGCGAAGGCATCCGTCGGGCCGGACTCGGACTGCGCCGAGCCTGGTCACACCCCGACGATCTGGGCGCCCGCACTGATGTGGCGCTGTGCTCGCTGCTGTCCGGGCTGGCCCTGGCCAACGGCAAGCTGGGTGCCGCGCATGGCCTGGCCGGACCACTGGGCGGCTACCTGGGTGCCCCGCACGGAGCGTTGACCGCGGCGGTGATGGTGCCGGTCAGTCGGTTCAACATCGGGGCGTCCGATCCGCACACCCGGGCCCGCTACGCCGAGGTCGGCTATCTGCTCACCGGCACCGAGGACGAGTTCGCCTTCCTGGAGTGGTTCGCCGAGACCTTGGAGTTGTTCGGCGTGGGCGGGCTGGCTCAGTACGGCCTGGGCGAGGACGATCTGCCGGTGATCGCGGAGGCCGCCGCCAAGGCGTCCAGCACAAAGGGCAACCCGGTGCCGCCGAGTCCAGCCGACCTGATCGGAATCCTGCGCGCCGCGCTGTGACTAACCTTTCGTCCGTCCACCGCAGGCAGGAGCCGTCATGACCGACCCGATTCTTTCCCCGCTGCACTCGCGCCACGAGGCGCTCGGAGCCAAGTTCTCCGAGTTCGGCGGCTGGCTGATGCCGCTGCAGTACGCCGGGGTGGTCGCCGAGCACCGCGCGGTGCGGACCGCCGTGGGGGTCTTCGACGTCAGCCACCTGGGCAAGATGCGGGTCAGCGGACCCGGCGCGGCCGACTTCGTGAACACGGTGATCAGCAACGATCTGCGTCGGATCGCCCCTGGTCAGGCGCAGTACACGCTGCTGTGCAATGAGTCCGGCGGCGTGATCGACGACATGATCTGCTACCTGATCAGCGATGAGGAGGTGTTCATCATCCCGAACGCCTCGAACACCACCACCGTCGTGGAGCTGATCGCTGCCCAGGCCCCGGCCGGCATCTCGGTGGTCAACGAGCACCGGGATAACGCGATCATCGCCGTCCAGGGGACCAGCTCGGACGAGACCCTGTCCGCCCTCGGCCTGCCGGTCGGGCACGAGTACCTGAGTTTCGTCCGGGCCTCCTGGGCGGGCACCCCGCTGACCGTGTGCCGGACCGGCTACACCGGCGAGCGCGGCTACGAGCTGGTGGTGCCGGCTGCCGCAGCAGGGGAGTTGTGGGACGCGGTGCTGGCCGCCGGCCGCGAGTACGACATCGCCCCGTGTGGGTTGGGCGCTCGGGACACGTTGCGGACCGAGATGGGCTACCCGCTGCACGGTCACGACCTGAGCCCGGCGATCTCCCCGGTGATGGCCAACCTCGGCTGGGCGGTCGGCTGGGACAAGCCGTCCTTCTGGGGCGCGGAGGCGCTGCGCGCCCAGCGCGAGGCCAAGTCCGGCCCGCTGCTGCGCGGCCTGAAGGCTCAGGGACGGGCGATCCCGCGTCCGGAGATGGACGTCTTCGTCGGTGACACCGAGGTGGGCGAGATCACCTCCGGCACCTTCTCGCCGACCCTGCAGGTGGGGGTGGCGCTGGCGCTGCTGGACCGCTCGGTGAAGCTCGGCGATGTGGTCGAGGTCGCCGTCCGCAACCGTCGCGAGCCCTTCGAGGTGGTCAAGCCCCCGTTCGTGACTCCGGCCGTCCGGGAGAGCTGAGTCTTCGTCCGGTCCGTCCGGGCTACCCGTCCGCTTCGCTACCCGCCCCACCCGCTTCGCTACCCGTAGTTCGCGCCGCTACCCGAGTACGCGTAGCGAGCCGCAGTAAAAGTAGCGAGGCGGCGCGGGCGGGGCGGGGAGCCCGAGATGGACGGGGTCAGCGACCGGCGGTGAGCACCTGGCGGACCAGCGGGACGCCGGGCCGGTAGGACAGATGGACGTGGCTGGGCGCGTCCAGGATCACCAGGTCAGCCCGGGCGCCCACGCGCAGATGGCCGACATCCTCGCGGCGTAGTGAGGCGGCTCCGCCGAGGGTGGCCGCCTGCAGGGCCTCGGACGGCGTGAGCCCCATCTCCCGCACGGCCAGCGCGATGCAGAACGGCATCGACGAGGTGTAGGAGGTGCCCGGATTGCAGTCGGTGGCGATCGAGATTCGCACTCCGGCATCCAGCAGCCGACGGGCGTCCGGGTAGGGGTGCCGGGTCGAGAACTCCACGCCGGGCAGCAGGCCGGCGACCACTCCGGTGTCGGCCAGCGCCGAGACGTCCGCATCGCTGAGGTAGGTGCAGTGGTCGGCGGCGGCTGCGCCCAGTTCGCAGGCCAGTTGGACGCCCGGTCCGAAGCCGAGTTGGTTGGCGTGAATCCGCGGGGCCAGGCCAGCGGCCATGCCGGCGGTGAGGACGGCCCGGGCCTGGTCGGCGTCGAAGGCGCCGGTCTCGCAGAACACGTCCACCCATTTGGCGTGCGGCGCGCAACGGGTGAGCATCTCGCCGGTGACCAGCTCCACGTAATCGGACGCGCTCAGTCCGGCCGGGACGACGTGTGCGCCGAGATAGGTGGTCTCCTCGGTGAGGGTGCCGGCCACCTGCAGCAGCAGTTTCTCGGTGGCCACGTCCAAGCCGTAGCCGGACTTGATTTCGACGGTGGTGGTGCCTTGGCCGCGCAGCTCGGCCAGCCGAGCGCCGGCCAGCCGGGTGAGCTCGGCGGCGCCGGCGGCACGAGTGGCGGCCACGGTGGTCCGGATCCCGCCGGCGGCATAGGGCTCACCGGCCATCCGGGCGGCGAACTCGGCCGACCGGTCGCCGGCGAAGACTAGGTGGGTGTGTGAGTCGACGAAGCCGGGGATTAGTGCGGCGCCGTCCGCATCGATCACCTCGTCGGCCGCGGGGACGTCGCCGGCATCGCCGACCCAAGCCACCACGCCGTCCTCGATCACCAGCGCGGCGTTGGTGCGCACCGGGCGTTCGGCATCCCAGCTGACTAGTTCGCCGATTCCGGTGATCGCCGTGCTCACGCCAGACTCCACAGCTCGTCGATCACGGCGGCCAGGTCGTCGGCGACCTCTTCGGGATCCAGCTCCGGCGGCGGTACGACATCCGCAGCCGACGCGGCCCACAGCGGTTCGGTCATGCCCGCAGTCTGCACCGAAGGACGCAGGTTGAGAGTGTCGCGCACCGAGAAACCCAGGCAGGCGTGGCCGTCCGTGGTCGCTGCGCGCCAGAGTTGCTCGCTGTTCCAGCCGTCCCGCGAGCCCGTGGCCAGTCGCTCGTGCATGGCCAACGCCCGGGCCTCGGTGAAGCCGTCGATGACGGTGTTGGAGTCCGAGCCCAGAGTGATCCGGGCGCCCGCTTCGCGCAGCTCCACCGAGGGCCCGATCCCGTCGGCCAGCTCGGCTTCGGTGGACGGGCAGAAGCACACGTAGCTGCCAGATTCGCCAAGGATGGCGATATCGCCGCTAGTCAGATGGGTGGCATGGACGGCGGTGGTCCGCGGCCCCCAGACGCCGGCCTCGGCCAGCAGCTGCACCGGGGTGCGTCCGGTCGCGGTCAGGCAGGCGGCGTTCTCGGCCGGCTGCTCGGAGACGTGGACGTGCAGCGGCGCGTCCGGCAGGGTGGTGGCGGCCGCGGCCAGATGCTCGGGAGCCACCGCGCGTACCGAGTGGATCGCAGTCCCGATCACCACCAGCGGATCATCGGCATAGCGGTTGGCCAGGTCGGTGACTCGGGCCTGCCAGGTCTCCAGCGGCAGCACGAAGCGCTGCTGCACCGGGTGCAGCTCCTCGCCGGCGAATCCGGCGCGTTCGTACAGCGTGGAGAGCAGACAGATCCGCAACCCGACCTCGCGGGCGGCCTCGATCACGGCTTCGGCCAGGTCGGGGGAGTGCAGATAGTGGAACTCGCCGACGCTGGCGTAGCCGGCCAGCCGCATCTCGGCGAAGGTGGCCTTGGCCAACCGGTGGTAACGATCGGCGTCCAGCAGCCCGGCAACGGCGTACATCCGATCCCGCCAGCCCCAGAAGTCGGCGCCGCCGACCGTCCGGGCCCGTAGCGCCCGGTGGAAGGCGTGCGAATGGCAGTTCGCGAACGCCGGGATGCTGGTCATCCGAGGTCCTTGATCACCGCGGCCAGGGCGTCCACCCCGGCATCGATGTCGTCTTCGCTCGCCGACTCGGCCGGGGCGTGCGAAATCCCGGTCGGGTTGCGGACGAACAGCATCGCGGTGGGCAGCTTCGCGGCCAGGATGCCGGCGTCATGGCCAGCGCCGGTGGGCAGCGTCGGCGCGTCCAGCAGCGCGGCCAGCCGGTGCCGCAGGTCGTGGTCGAACTCGACCGCACCGGTGGTCGACTCGGCTCGCACCTTCACTTGGGTGCCGTCGGCCTCGGCGGCCCACTGAGCGCGGGCGACGATCCCGGCGACGAGGGCTTCCAGGGCCGGCTCGGCGTCGGCCCGGGCGTCCAGCCAGGCAAGGATCCGGGACGGGATCGAGTTCGTGCTGCCCGGCTCGACCACCACTCGTCCCAGCGTCGCCCGTTGTCCGGACGAAGTGGCCAGCTCGCGGGCGGCCAGCACGGTGGCCGCGTAGGCCAGCATCGGGTCGTGCCGATCGGCCATGGCGGTGGCGCCGGCGTGATTGCCTTCGCCGCAGAACTCGAAGCGGTAGCGGCCGTGCGGCCAGATCGCCGAGGCCACCCCGAGGGCGGTCTCGTGCGGGGCCAGCCAGCGGCCCTGCTCGACGTGTAACTCGACGTACTGGCCGACATGAGCCAGCCAGTCGGACGGCCCGGCGGCGCGTGGATCGCGTCCCTGTGCGGCCATCACCTCGCCCAGGCTGGTGCCCTCGCCGTCTCGCAAGGCCAGCGCCTTCTCCGGCGTGATCGCGCCGGTGGCCAGCCGCGAGCCGAGGCAGGCCACGCCGAATCGTCCGCCTTCTTCGTCGGTGAAGTTCACCACGCCGAGCGGACGACTCGGCGTCCACCCGGACGCCTTGAGCCGGGCCACCGCGGCGAGTGCAGAGGTGACTCCGAGCGGACCGTCCAGCGGCCCGCCTTCGGGCACCGAATCCAGGTGCGAGCCGACCAGCAAGGCGTCGGTTCCGCGCCCCCACCAGGCGATCTGGTTGCCGTTGCCGTCCTCGGTCAGCTCCAGGCCGAGCGCGGCCACCTGGCCGGCGAACCACTCCCGCAGGGTCATGGTGGCCGAGTCCCAAGCCAGCCGGGTGTAGCCGCCGGTGCGGGTGCGTCCGATCGCCTCCAACTCGGCGAGCAACTGGTTGGCGCCCATCACTGCTCCAGCATCGGAATCCGGACGCCGCGCTCCCGGGCGACGTCCTTCGCGCGGGAGTAGCCGGCGTCGACGTGGCGCATCACGCCGGTGCCGGGGTCATTGGTGAGCACCCGGGCGATCTTCTGTGCGGCCAGCTCGGTGCCGTCGGCCACGACCACCTGGCCGGCGTGGATCGAGCGGCCGATGCCGACCCCGCCGCCATGGTGGATTGACACCCAGGTGGCACCCGAGGAAGTGTTCAGCAGCGCGTTGAGCAGCGGCCAGTCGGCCACGGCGTCAGTCCCATCGGCCATGGCCTCGGTCTCCCGATACGGGGACGCGACCGAGCCCGAGTCCAGGTGGTCACGGCCGATGGCGATCGGTGCCGACACCTTTCCGGAGGCGACCAGCTCGTTGAACTTCAGCCCGGCCAGGTGGCGTTCGCCGTAGCCAAGCCAGCAGATCCGAGCCGGCAGCCCTTCGAAGTGCACTTTCTCGCTCGCCTTGGTGATCCAGCGGCGCAGCTGCTCGTCCTCGGGGAACAACTCCAGGATCGCTTCGTCGGTGGCCGCGATGTCGGCCGGGTCGCCGGACAGGGCCGCCCAGCGGAACGGGCCCTTGCCCTCGCAGAACAGCGGACGGATGTAGGCCGGCACGAAGCCGGGGAAGGCGAAGGCGCGGTCGTAGCCGCCCAGTTCGGCTTCGGTGCGCAGCGAGTTGCCGTAGTCGAAGACCTCCGCGCCCGCGTCCAGAAAGCCGACCATGGCCTCGACGTGCTTCGCCATGGACGCCCGGGCCTTGGCGGTGAATCCGGCCGGATCGGCCTTGGCCACCTGGTGCCACTCGTCCACCGAGATGCCGATCGGCAGGTAGCTGAGTGGGTCGTGAGCGCTGGTCTGGTCGGTGACGATGTCGATGGCCACCCCGTCGGCCAGCAGCTTCGGGAAGACTTCGGCGGCATTGCCGACCAGGCCCACCGAGAGCGGACGCCGCTCGGCCTTCGCGGCCAGGACCCGTTCGACGGCGGACGCGTAGTCGTCGGTGTACTCGTCCAGGTAGCCGTGCTCGACCCGGCGGGCCAGCCGGGTGGCGTCCACGTCCACGATCAGGACAACGCCCTCGTTCATGGTGACGGCCAGCGGCTGGGCGCCGCCCATCCCGCCGCAGCCGGCGGTCAGGGTCAGGGTCCCGGCCAGGGTGCCGTCGAAGCGCTTGCGAGCCACCGCGGCGAAGGTCTCGTAGGTGCCCTGCAGGATGCCCTGGGTGCCGATGTAGATCCAGGAGCCGGCGGTCATCTGGCCGTACATCATCAGGCCTTCGGACTCCAGCTTGCGGAAGTGCTCCCAGTTGGCCCAGTCGCCGACCAGGTTGGAGTTGGCGATCAGCACCCGCGGCGCCCACTCGTGAGTGCGGAACACCCCGACCGGCTTGCCGGACTGCACCAGCAGGGTCTCGTCCGCCTCCAGGTCGCGCAGGGTGTCGACGATGGCGTCGAACGCCGCCCAGGAGCGGGCCGCCCGTCCGGTGCCGCCGTAGACGACCAGATCCTCGGGACGCTCGGCCACCTCGGGGTCGAGGTTGTTCATCAGCATCCGCAGCGGGGCCTCGGTCTGCCAGGACTTGGCCGAGATGGTGGTGCCGCGGGGTGCGCGGACGGTCTCGTGGGTCATCAGTTCTCCTCAGGACGAGCATCCCCGGACGGGATGACGCAGTGGACGGCGGCGAGCAGGTCGCCGCTGACGATCAGCTGGTAGGTGGCCTCGATTTCGGGAGCAAGGAAGCGGTCGGGGCCGGGGCCGTCCACCACCTCGCGCAGGGCGGCGATCGCGGCACCGGTGGCTGCGCCGGGAGTCAGCGGAGCGCGCAGGTCGATCCCGCGGGCCGCGGTGAGCACCTCGATGGCCAGGACGCGGGCCAGCCCGTCCACCGCGGTACGCAGCTTGCGGGCCGCGGCCCAGCCCATCGAGACGTGATCCTCCTGCATGGCGCTGGACGGGATGGAGTCGACGCTGGCCGGGACCGCGAGCCGCTTCAGGGTGGAGACGATGCCGGCCTGGGTGTACTGGGCGATCATCATCCCCGAATCGATGCCGGGGTCGTCGGCCAGGAACGGCGGCAGGCCCCGGTTGCGGGTGGCGTCCAGGAACCGGTCGGTGCGCCGCTCGGAGATGCTGGCCACGTCGGCCACGCCGATGGCCAGGAAGTCGAGCACCTGGGCGATCGGGGCGCCGTGGAAGTTGCCGTGGGATTCCACTCGTCCGTCGGCCAGCACGGACGGGTTGTCGATGGCGGCGGCCAGCTCGCGCTCGGCGATCATCGACGCGTAGCCGAGCGCGTCGCGCAGGGCGCCGTGCACCTGCGGGGTGCAGCGCAGCGAGTAGGCGTCCTGGACGACGCCGTCGCCGTGCCGGTGGCTGGCCACGATCGGCGAACCGGCCAGGAAGCGGCGCAGGTTCGCCGCACTGGCTGCCTGACCGACCTGCGGACGCAGCGCCATCAGGTCGGCGGCGAACGTCCGATCAGTGCCGAGCTGACCCTCGACGCTCATCGCCGCGGCCAGATCGGCCACCTCGGCCAACTGCTCGAGATCGGCCAGGGCCAGCACGAGCATGCCGAGCATTCCGTCGGTGCCGTTGATCAGGGCCAGGCCCTCCTTCTCGGCCAGTTCGACCGGGGTGAGCCCGTGCTCGGCGAAGGCCTCGGCGGAGGGACGCAGCTGCCCGTCCTCGATCACCTCGCCCTCCCCGATCAGGGCGAGCGCGGCGTGGGCCAGCGGAGCGAGGTCGCCGGAGCAGCCGAGGCTTCCGTACTCGTGGACGGCCGGCACCAGCGGTGAGTTGAGCAGCGCGGCATAGGCCTGGGCCGTGGAGAGCCGAACCCCGGTTCGTCCGCTGGCAAGGGTCTTCAGTCGCAGCAGCAGCATTGCCTTGACCACCTCGGGCTCGACCAGCGGGCCGTTGCCGGCCGCGTGGGAGCGGATCAGGCTGCGCTGCAGCCGGGCCCGTTCGGAGGCCGGGATGCTCCGGGTGGCCAGTGCGCCGAAGCCGGTGGAGACTCCGTAGATGCCGTCGCCGGCCGCGGCCAGAGCGTCGATGTGGGCTCGAGAGGCGCTGATCTCGGCCTCAGCCTCAGAATTCAGCCGGACGGACGCTCCGTGGCGGGCCACCGCGACCACGTCCGCGCGGGTGAGGGGGACGGTTCCGACCGAGATCTCTGCCATGGCCACATTGAACTCATCGACGGTGAGTGACTGAAGCATCCGAGACGGAGCACTGTCTCGGATGCGAGACTTAGCCCATGCCTCGTCCGGTCCCTGCGGCCACGTCCGCCCTGCAGGTGCTGCGTTATCTGTCTGAGCGAACCAACCCAGTGCCGGCCGCCCGGATCGCCGCCGACCTCGGCCTGCCGCGCTCGACCACCTACCACTTGCTGGTCGCGATGGCTGCGGAGTCGTTCGTGGTGCATTACCCCGACGACCAGCTGTGGGGGGTCGGCGTCGCCGCCTGGGAGGTGGGCCAGGGCTACACCCGACAGGCCCCGCTGACCCGATTGGCGCGGCTGCCGATCGCACGCCTCGTTGATTCACTAGGGCTTTCGGCACATCTGGCGGTGCTGCTCGGCTCAGAGGTCGTCTACCTGGTCGAGGAGCGCGCTGCCGGCAAGGCCCGGCTGGTCACCAATGTCGGGGTGCGGCTGCCCGCGCATCTGACCGCGTCCGGTCGGGCCATCCTGGCCGGACTGTCGCCCGCTCAGGTGCGCGCCTTGTACCCGAGCCGGACGAACCTGGTGCGACGCACCGAGGTCGGTCCGCAGACTCTGGCCGAGTTGCGCACCATGCTGGCCGCCACTCGGCGGCGCGGCTGGGCCGAGGAGGATTCCGAGGTCACCGAAGGCTTCGCCTCGGTGGCGATGCGGCTCGACTCGCCGTCCAACCTGGCTGCGGTGGCGGTCACCTGGCAGTCGCCGCTCGAACTCGACATCGAGGTGGTCCTCGACCGGCTGCGGACGACCGTGGCCACCATCGAAGCTAGGCTGCGCTGAGTGGAAGCTGATCACACCGAACCGCAGTCCGGCGACCGGGAGCCTCGCGGCGTCCTGGTCCTGCGAACCCTGGCCATGCCGCGCGACACCAACCCCTGGGGAGACATCTTCGGCGGCTGGCTGCTCTCCCAGATGGACGTTGCTGCCGGGTTGATGGCCGGTGAGGTGGCTCAGGGACGCTCGGCCACAGTGACCGTGGACGGGGTGGTCTTCCACCGCCCGGTCAGCGTCGGGCACACGGTCTGCATCTATGCCGAACTGCTCCGGGTCGGACGCTCCTCGATGGACATCCGCTTGGAGGTCTGGGCTCGCGACCTGGTGCACCAGTGGGAACCGGAGCGCGACTTCGTCGCCGAGGCCGTCTTCCGCTACGTCGCCGTGGACGCCGACGGCGCTCCGCGGGAGATCCCGGAGAACCCGGAGTTCTTCACCCGCTCCTAGCCCTTGGCTGAGCTCGTCGTTGGCTGAGCCTGTCGAAGCCAAACGGCCGAGTTCACGGACTTCGGATGACGGCTTTCCTTTGGATACCCCGGTGGGTATGGTCTAGCCATGACCGGAGACCAGACATCCGCCCCCGATCGGCCTCTCGCTGACCTGGACTTCACCGTGCATCCGGTGCCCGGCCTGGACGGATCGGCCTGGGCAGGTCAGCTTGGCCCGCGCTGTCCGATCATCGAGGATCTCCTGCTGCTACGCCGCTGGCCGCGCCGTCGCTGGCTGGCCGCCCTGGTCGGTGCCCTCGGCATCGCGGCGCTGATCGGGCTGTCCACAGCGATGATCCCCAACCCGATCTTCGGACGAGAGGTGCCCACCACCGACTGGGCCTGGCCGGTGCTGATCCTCACCTCGGTGCTCGGCGGCCTGCTCGGGGCGAGCTACGTCCGCAACCCCGACGAGGCCACTGCGCCCGGCAAGGCCGGCCTGGCCGGCGGAATCCTCGGCTACCTGGCCGTCGGCTGCCCGGTCTGCAACAAGCTGGCTCTGCTCGCGCTGGGCTACACCGGAGCGCTGCAGTGGTTCGCGCCCGCCCAGCCGTTCCTGGCCGTGGCCGGCGTGGCGCTGCTCGCCTATGCACTGCACCGCCGCCTGCGCGGGGAGGCCTCCTGCGCGTCCACCCCGTGACCGGCGCGGTTTTGGCCGACCTGGTAGCTGCGGCTGCGCAGGAACTGCAAGCCGACTCCGGCGCTCCGAGCTCGTGTGTGATCGCGAAGGCGGGACGACCTGTCGGCGGGCGGAAGGCCGCCGAAGGGCGGTGGGCCGCACTGCGCGAAGTGCAGCGTCGAGCCGACGCCGGGGAGTCACCGGCAGCGGTCGCTGCGCAGCAGCTGCAGGTATGGTCCGACGATCTACGGCGGCACCAGCGGAACAACTCGTCCGCGGACTGGATCACCTACCGGGCCGGCGGTGTCGCGGCGCTGCGGGAGTTCGTCCAGGCGTCCGACGGCAGCGAAGGCTGACGATCCCTTCGACAAGCTCAGGGATCTGGTTCGTTGGCTGAGCGTGTCCGGCTTCCCGTTGGCTGAGCTTGTCGAAGCCACGTCCGCTGCCGCTACGGTGAACCCGTGGGTCACGTGGACGTCGCCGGGGTGCGCTACCAGCTGCCGGACGGACGAGTGCTGCTCGACGAGGTGTCGTTTCGGGTCGGCGAGGGCGCCAAGGTGGCCCTGGTTGGCGCGAACGGGGCCGGCAAGACCACCCTGCTGCGGATCATCATCGGCGACCTCGCCCCACATGCCGGCGCGGTGACTCGCTCCGGCGGCCTGGGCGTGATGCGCCAGTTCGTCGGCCAGGGCGTCGTCGAAGGCGGCAGCGACGACCCGACCGTGGCGGAGTTGCTGCTGTCGGTCGCTCCCGAACGCATTCGCCACGCGGCGGCCAAGATCGACGAACTCGAGCTGGCCCTGATGGAGGGCGACGATCTGTCGGTCCAGCTGGCCTACGCCGAAGCACTGTCGGAGGTCGCCGACGCCGGCGGCTACGACCTCGAAGTGCTCTGGGACGTGTGCACGACCGCAGCCCTCGGTGTGCCCTACGACAAGGCCAAATACCGCTCGCTGCGGACGCTGTCGGGTGGTGAGCAGAAGCGGCTGGTGCTGGAGTACCTGCTTCGCTCGCCCGAAGAGGTACTGCTGCTCGACGAGCCGGACAACTACCTGGACGTTTTGGGCAAGACCTGGCTGGAGCAGCGGATCACCGAGTCGGCCAAGACGATCCTGTTCATCTCCCACGACCGTGAGCTGCTGGCCAACACCGCCACCGCGGTGGTCACCGTCGAACTCGGCGCCGAAGGCAATCGGGTCTGGACGCATCCGGGTGGCTTCGCGAGCTATCACCAGGCCCGCCGCGACCGGTTCGCCCGCTTCGACGAGCTACGTCGCCGCTGGGACGAGGAGCACGCCAAGCTCAAGACGCTGGTGCTCACCTTGAAGCAGAAGGCTACCTTCAACGACGGCATGGCCAGCCGCTACCAGGCTGCCCAGACCCGACTGCGCAAGTTCGAGGAGGCCGGCCCGCCGACCGAACAGCCGCTGGAGCAGCAGGTGAAGATCCGGCTGCGCGGCGGACGGACGGCCAAGCGGGCGCTTATTTGCGAGCAGCTCGAGCTGCGGCTGCCGGCTGGTGCGGCGGCGTCCGAGGTGCTGATGAAGCCGTTCGACCTGGAGGTGTGGTTCGGCGAGCGGGTGGCCGTGCTGGGCTCGAACGGGTCGGGCAAGTCGCATTTCCTGCGGCTGCTGGCCCGCGGCGGCACCCTGCCCGATGTCGAGCATGAGCCGGTCGGTGATGCCGCGGCACTGGCCCCGGTTGCGCACACCGGACGGGCCAAGCTGGGTGCGCGGGTGCGTCCGGGCTGGTTCGTGCAGACCCACGAGCATCCCGAGCTGATCGGGCGGACGCTGCTGGAGATCCTGCATCGCGGCGACCTCACCCCCGATGGCCGCGGACGGGCCGGCATGGGACGTGAGCAGGCCAGCCGGGTGCTGGATCGCTACGAGCTGTCGGCTGCGGCCGAGCAGAGCTTCGAGACCTTGTCCGGCGGCCAGCAGGCCCGGTTCCAGATTCTGCTGCTGGAGCTGTCCGGGGCCACGATGCTGCTGCTCGATGAGCCCACCGACAACCTGGACGTCCAGTCCGCCGAGGCTCTCGAAGAGGGCCTGGCCGCCTTCGAGGGGACGGTGCTGGCGGTCACCCACGACCGCTGGTTTGCCCGCAGCTTCGACCGCTTCGTGGTCTTCGGCTCGGACGGCTCGGTCTACGAGGCCGACGAACCGGTCTGGCAGGAGACCCGCGTCCAGCGCGTCCGCTGACGGGGCCTTGTTGACCGCCGCTGGCTGAGCCTGGCGAGGCCCGGTCCCTTCGACAGGCTCAGGGACCGGCCAGTGGCCACTTTCGGGACGGTTCGCTTGGCGCGGCCCCCGACGTCCGGATGCCCTGCTATGCATGGGCGATATCCGGTATCGAGGGATGCGAGATGGTGTGAGTTCGCTGCCCAAACAACTGCGCGAGTTTCATGAAGCCAGATTGAGTGAGCTCAGCGAGTACTTCGGCCTGTATTGGCTGGATGGCTACACACTTTGGGCTGCGATCTTCATGTACTTGGCAGGCGTCCTGGCGTTTCTGGACATGACATCGGGTCGGGGCGTGGGCCTGGCGAGCATCCCATTTCCGATCGCTGTCGGACTCCTCGTTTGGGACCTCGTTGCGGCTGGCATCCGTGGGTGCCGGCGAGAGAGAGACCAGAAGCGAAGAAGTGACGGTGGGCCGTGAGGTGTTGGCGGTCCGCCGGACGATCTGTGCAGCCGCGCGCGAGTGCCGCGACGCTGAGGCTTCAGGAAGGAGGTAGTGCTGATGAGTGCGGATGAACGCGACCAGTCGGGGCCTTCGCTTGTCGGCTGGGGAACAGTTCCGGCTTCAGGGGGTAATGGGATGACGGTAACCCTGAGTTGGCCGCTCCTCGCGCTCTCGTTTGGCGGCTTTGGAGCTCGGCTTCGGGTCCGGCCCAAGTTCGTCTCCTTCATCGCCATCAACTCAACCAACGCGATCGAGACTCCGTGGCACGCAATGAGGCGATTCGAGTACAGCCCGGACAGTGCCGCGTGGATCAACCAGGACGGCCAGCTGTGCCGGTTCGCGACCTTCTCGCAGATCCAACCATTCGTCGCCGAGGCGATCCGCCACGGCGTGGACGCTCAGCCGGTGAAGTCGACCTACTGGCGCGCCTGGACGCTCACGTGAGGCTGGGCGAAACAAGACACTGAACTGTCGCCGGAGGATGGCGAGAATTTGAGGGATGGACCTGGTGACTCTGAACAACCTGACGGTGTCCGAACGGTTACGTTTATGGACATGAGCATCGGCGATAAGGCGGTGAAGCCACTGCCTGTCAGACGCAAGAGCGATCGAATCGACTGCGGCATCTCGGACTCTCGTGACCATCATTGAGGACCTGTTGCAGTGGAGTCCAGCAGAGTGGTGTACGGGTCCCGGTGAGCGTGTCGCTGCGGAATGGGTGACGGTCACCGCGTGATCCTTCGAGTGATCTCTCACAACCGACTCGAAGAAAGAACCCACGATGACCGT
>JAFADF010000036.1:0-137645 GCA_023425145.1 Actinomycetes bacterium
CGAAGCCGAACGCCGCCAAGCCCTGCCCGGCTGGCTCCACGAATACAATCACCACCGGCCCCACTCAGCCACCGGAGGCAAACCCCCGATCAGCCGATTAACCAACGTCCCCGATCAGTACATCTAGCTCAGGCCGCCACGGCGACCCGGACCAGGTTGCCCCACGGGTCCGGCACTTCCAGCGTCGGCCCGTGCTGGTCCGCATCTCGGCGGACCGCCAGACCGCGGTCGGCCAGCCGTCCGGCCACCTGCTCGACCTCGTCTGCGGTGGGCACGGCCAGGTCGACCCGACCCAAGCCCAGCGCCGGTGCGCGCAGGCCGACCCCAGCGCTCTGCCAGGTGTTCATGGCCAGGTGGTGGTGGTAGCCACCGGCCGAAACGAACAGGGCACCGAACATCTCCGCGGTGACATCGAAGCCGAGCGTGTCGACGTAGAAGTCCTTGGCCTGCGCGGTGTTGCCGACCTTCAGATGGACGTGGCCGACCACGGTCTGCGCGGACAGGCTGCCCCTGCGATCGGGGGCCGTCGCCAAGAACTCACGATCCTGATCGCGCAGGTGCTCAGCCAAGAAGGCGGACGGGTCCAGCCACAAGGTGTCCATCTGCACATGTCCATCGATCCACGACCACGCCTCACGCGGGCGATCGAAGTACAGCTCGAGCCCGTTGCCCTCGGGATCATCGAGGTAGAACGCCTGCGAGACCAAGTGATCAGCGCTGCCGGTGAACAGATCCGGGGCATGCGTGGCCACCGAAGCCAGCACCGTGGCCAGGCTGGCCTGGTCCGGCTGCAGCAGCGCAGTGTGGAACAGTCCGGCACTGCGTCGCTCGCCCCGCGGCAGGTCGGGACGGTGGCGAAGCTCGACAAGGGTCTGTCCGTCCCGGCCGAGCGACACCTGCTCGGCGTGCTCGTCGAGCTTGTCCAGCAGCAGAACGTCGGAGTAGAAGGCGCTCATCGCGTCGAGATCGGCCACGTCGATGGCGACCCGGCTCGGTCTGGCATCCGCGGACAGTGTGCTCGTCATTGCTTCTCCTTTGTTGACGCTTCAACAATATCGGAGCCGCCGGCATTCCCGATTCACATCGAGGGCTTGGCAAGCGCACAGGGTCCCGGGCTTAGCTGAAAGCAGTCAGGTTGGCAGGAGGTAATCCATCGAACAGTCCCACATTTCCTCTCCGTGAGGTGCGGCTCCGAGTGCATTCGGGGCCGCACCGGCGCGTTCGGCGGGCGGTCGAGGCACTCTCTGGGCTCGGCGATGGCTAGCCTGAAGGCCCGATCCAGGAGGCTGAGATGGAAGTGCTACTGCTGGGCACCGGGGCCGCCGACGGCATCCCGAATGTGTTCTGCCGCTGCCGGACCTGCGATGACTACCGCGAGCGAGGCGAGCTGCGCACCCCAACGTCGGTGCTTGTGGATGGGCGATTGCTGATCGACCCCGGGCCGGAGGCGACCCGCCAGGTGAGCCGCTATGGACGCGATCTCAGCGGGCTGGCCGCGATCCTGGCCGGGCATGCCCATGACGATCATCTCGATCCGTCCCTGCTGATGCACCGAGGGTGGGTGACGTCCTCCCCACTGGAGGTCGCCGGCCCGGAACCGGTGATCGCGATCACCAGCAAGTGGCTTGACCCGGATCAGGAGGCGGTCCGGCTGCGCGTCCTCACCGCCGGCGACGAGGTCGAACTGGCTGGCTATCGGGTGCTCGCCATCGCCGCGAACCACTACGCGTTCGGAGAGGCGCTGTGCTACTGGATCAGCGACGGCAGCTCAGCGTTGCTCTACCTCACCGATACCGGCCCGCTCTCGGCAGCCGCCCTGGACACCCTTGCTGGACGCCGAGCCGACCTGGTGCTGCTGGAGGAGACCTTCGGCAACATCACTGACCGCACCGATCATCATCACCACCTGCTCAGCTTCGCCCAGACCGTCACCGCGCTGCGGGAACGAGGGGTGGTGGACGACGCCACTCAGGTCTTGGCCATCCATCTCGGCCACGACAACCCGCCATTGGCCGAACTCCGCGATCAGCTCGCTCGATGCGGCGCGCAGGCGCTGTCTGACGGCACCGTCCTCACCGTCTAGCGCCTGCACGCCGTGGCTGACTACCCCTGGTGAGTCTGGACGCCGTCCAACCAGGTGCCCTTCACGACCGCTTCCCGGGCTCGAATCGGCTCACCGACAGTGATGTCGCGATCCAGCCAGACCAGGTCGGCAGAGAAGCCGACCTCCAAGCGTCCGCGGAAGCCTTCGGTGAAGCCCTGATAGGCCCCACCCGCCGTTGCGGCGAGCAGCCCCTCCTCCAGCGGCAAGCGCTCTTCGGGCATCCAGCCGCCCTCGGGCAGCCCGTCATGAGTCTGCCGAGTGGCCGCCACGGTGATCGCTTCGATCGGGGAGTTCGTCGACACCGGCCAGTCGCTGGCGATCGACAACGGAACCCCGAGCTTGGTCATCGTGGCGACCTGGTACTGCCGATCGGTGCGTTCCGGCCCGAGTCGCGGCGCGGTGAGCATCTCCATCAGCGGGTCGCGCTGCGCCCAGTAGGTCTGCATCGCGGCGGTCACGTTGAGGTCCGCGAACCGCTGCAGGTCGGACGCCTCTGCGAGCTGGACGTGCGTGATCACCGGACGACGATCCCACTCCGGATTGGTCTGGATCGCCTGCTCAATGGCGTCGAGTGAGTGCTTGACCGCCGCATCCCCGATCGCATGAAGGTGCGCCTGGAAGCCCAGAGCGTCGATGGCGGTGACGGCCGCAGCCAGTTCGTCGGGGTCCCAGACCGGCATTCCGTGGTGGTGGGAGTCGTCGTAGGGCTCGAGCATCTCCGCGGTACCGGACTCGATGACGCCATCGGCGAAGAACTTCACCGCGTTCCCGGTGAGCAGCTGCGGAGCACCCGCAGCCTCCACCTCGGCTCGTTGCGCGACGATCGCAGACAGCTGGTCGCGCCAGCGCTCCGGCACCAGCAACCAGCCGAGGTTGGACCGAATGCTCAGTTCACCGCGATCGACGAGGGCGAGGTATGGCAGATGCCCACCTTCCTCAACCCACGCGTCCTGCATCCAGGTCAGTCCCACCGCAGCCTGGGCCTGACAGGCCAGCTTGAGCGCCTCGGCTTTGGTCTCCAGTGAGGGCTCCGGGGCGTGCTGCTCGACCAGCAGGTAGGCGGAGGGTTCGCGCAGCGTCCCGACCGGAGTCCCGTCCTCGAAGCGGTCGATCATGCCAGTGTCCGGATCGGGGGTATCGGCGTCCACTCCGGCCAGGCGCAGGGCCGCCGAGTTGCACCAGATCGTGTGGTGGTCGGTCGCCTTCAACAGCACCGGACGGTCGGGGACGATCTCGTCCAGCCAGGCGGCATGGAACGAACCTCCGGCGACCAGGGCCGGGTCGTAGGTGCCGCCCACGATCCAGTCCAGCTCGGGATGGTCGGCGGCATAACGGGCCACCTCAGCCAAGATGGCCTCCACCGAGGTCAAGCCGGCGATCGCCGGCCCGAACATCTCCAGCCCGGCCTGGGTCGGGTGGCAGTGGCCGTCGGAGAAGGCCGGCAACAGCAGCCCGCCGGCCAGGTCGACGACCGTGGTGGCGCCGTCGGCTTCGGCGTCCGGGCCGATCGCCGAGATCCGGCCGGCGGACACCGCCAAAGCGGTGCTACGCCGGCCCGGACCCAGCCAGACCTCGCCGCCAGTGAACAGCAGGTCATTCGTCATTCGTGGCAGCTCCTCAGCCCTTGAAGGATTCCCAGATCTGGGTGTAGTTGGTGAGCTGCTCGTTGGTGCACGGCTCGACCGGCTTGGCGCCGGTGTAGCCGTCGGGGATCACGATCTCAGGAGCGCTCTTCATGTCGGCATCCAGCAGATCGTTCACGCCGGAGATGCCCGAGCCGTAGCGCTGGAAGTTCGCGGCTGCCGCCGAGTTCACCGGATCCATCATCCAGTTGAGGAAGGTGAGTGCCTGCGGGACGTTCTTGGCCCCGACCGGAACCGTGAAGTTGTCCTGCCACAAGGCCATTCCCTCGGTCGGGTAGACGTACTTCAGAGTGGACTTCTTGGCCCGGGCCCGCATGGCGGCACCGTTCCACATCATCGCGATCGACTCCTCACCGCTGACCATCCGATCCAGGATTCCGTCGGAGTTGATGGTGGACACCCGGGACTTGAACTTCTTGAGCAGATCCTGGGCGGCCTGCAACTGGGTGGCATCGGTGGAGCAGGTGACTCCTCCGACCGCACGCAGCGCGGCACCGACCACCTCGGTCTGGTCGCTCATTGTGCCCACCTTGCCCAGTTCTGCCGGTGCGTTGAAGTAGTCGGCCCAGCTGGTCATTTCCTTGCTGGTCTTGGCGGTGTCGTACATGTAGCCGGTGGTGCCGTACAGGTAAGGCACCGAGTACTTGCGACCTGGATCGAAGTACGGGTTGAGGAAGCTCTCCTCGATGTTCTTGCCGTTCGGCAGGCTGGCGGCGTCGACCTCCTTCAGCAGGCTGGCGGCCACCAGGGTCTGCACCATGTAGTCGCTGGGGACGACGACGTCATAGCCGGCGCCGTTCGAGGCGCGCAGCTTCGCCTCCAGCGTCTCGTTCGAGTCGTAGTAGTCGACCGTGAGCTTGATCCCGGTATCGGCGGTGAACTTCTTGGCCAGATCCTCGGGGAAGTAGTCACTCCACGTGTAGAGGGTCATCTCGCCGCTGGTGGCGGGAGTGAATGCGGGCGCACTGGACGACTCTGTGACCGACGGTGCGGCGGCGCTGGAGGGCGCGTCGCTCACCCCGCCACCACAGGCAGTGAGCATGAGTGCAGCAGCGGTGAGCAGGCTCGCTGAGGCGAGCCGCTTACTGGTTCTCATCATGATTCGGACCTTTTCTTCTTCGGGGCCAGATAGGTGAAGGAGGTGACAACGACAGCGAGGGTGAGTAGCAGCAGGGCGACCACGTTGATTGCCGGCGAGGGACCACGCCGGATCAGGCCGTAGAGGTAGACCGGCAAGGTGGTGGAGCCGGCCGAGGACAGGAAGCTGGAGATGATGAAGTCGTCCATCGAGATCACGAAGCTGAGCAGGGCCCCAGACACCAGGCCCGGGACCAACAGCGGAAGGGTGATCCGCCACAGCATCGGAGCGGCAGTGGCACCCAGGTCGGCACCGGCCTCGAACACCTCCCGGCCAATCGCGTCCAGCCGTGATCGGATCGGCATCAGGGCGAACGGAATGCAGAAGGTGGTGTGGGCCAGGAAGAGCGACAGGAACCCCGGTTGGAGTCCGATCATCCGGATGAACGCCAAGGTGGCCACCGCGAGGACCACCTCGGGAATGATCAGCGGTGCCGCCATCAGGGCATTCGCCAGCGCCGAGCCGCGCCGGCGAAGCCCGTCCACCGAGAGCGCGAAGGCCAAGGCCATCGCGACGGCAGCCACGGTCGCGGCGACAGCCAACTGCACCGAGGTGATGGCGGTGTCGATGATGGTGTGGTTGGTCAGCACATAGCCGAACCACTGGGTGGAGAAGCCCTCCCAGACCAGCGCCTGATCACCGGCGTTGAAGGCGTACACCGTGGTCACCAGCATCGGCAGGTACAAGAAGATCAGGGCAGCCACCGCCACCGGGCCGACACCGGGGAACGAGCGGATATCCAGAATGCGTGGGACGCGCTTGCGTCCTTCCACGATCAGTTCACTCATAGCGACAAGCTCACCTTCGTTCCCGTGCGCCGAGCCCAGAGCCCCACCCCGAGGAGGCAGAGTCCGAGCAGGACCAAGATGATCACCGAGAGGGCGGCCCCGAAGGGCCAGTTGCGGGAGTCGCCGAACTGGGAGGCGATCAGGTTGCCGATCAGCAGCACCTTGCCGCCGCCGAGCAGCACCGGCTGCACATAGGAGCCCAGGGCCGGCATGAACACCAGCAGAGAGCCGGATATGATTCCCGGCCTGGCCATCGGCAAGATGATCCGGCGCAGCACGGTGACCTTGTGGGCGCCCAGGTCGTAGCCCGCCTCGGCCAGCCGGAAGTCGAAGCCGGACAGCGACGAGTACAGCGGCAACACCATGAACGGCAAGAAGGTGTAGATCAGGCCGAGCTGCGAGGCCAGGTCGGTGTACAGCAGCTCGTGCTCGCCCAGGCCCAGTGCCCGGCTCGCCTGATTGATCACGCCATCCTTGGCCAGCACCAGCATCCAGGCGTAGGTGCGCACCAGCAGGTTCGTCCAGAACGGGATCGTCACCGCCAAGACCAGCAGGTTCTGCACCCGAGGCGTCCGCGTCGCGATCCACAATGCGAGCGGAAAGGCCAGCACGAAACAGATCGCCGTCGAGCTCGTCGCCTGCACCACCGACCGCCAGAACACTTCGAGGTAGGCGGAGTTGAACACCAGATCGCCGTTGAACGACTTGGTGAACAGGGACGTCCGGTAGGCGTCAGTGGTGAACTGGTAGACCACCCCGCCGCCTTGGGCCGGCCGGGTCATGAAGGAGAAGGCCACGATCACCGCCAACGGGCCAATCGTGAACAAGGCCCCGATCACCAGGGCGGGCAGGCTGGCGAACCAGGGCAGCCGCCCCGGGGTCCGTCCGCGACTCGGCTCGCTCATCGCTCCCCCGCCAGCGGGTGCAAGTGGCCCGGCTCTGCGCCGACCGCGACTTCTGCGCCAGGGGTGAGGTGCAACTGTTCGAACGGCGGCGAGACCCGGATCGCCAGCGACGTGCCGTCAGCGAGCGACACCCGAATGCGCAGGTCCGTCCCCATGTAGACGACCTCCGCCAGCGTTCCGCGGACCAGTTCAGGAGCGGTGCCGTCCACCACCAGGCGCTCGGGGCGAATGGCGAGGGTCACCGTGCCATCCGTCGCCGGGAGCACCGGCTCCGACAACTCCCGCCAGAGCCCGTCCGCCACCCGGAAGTCCCCGTCGTCGTTGATCTCTGCCGCAAGGAAGTTCGACTCGCCGATGAAGTCGGCCACGAAGCGGTTCACCGGCTGCTCGTAGATCTCCTCTGCGGTGCCAACCTGCACGGGGACGCCGTTGGAGAAGACCGCAATCCGGTCGCCGAGGGACAACGCCTCCTCCTGATCGTGGGTCACGAACACGAAGGTGACGCCGGTGGTGCGTTGCAGCCGGCGCAGCTCGTCCTGCATGCCGCGACGCAACTTCAGATCCAGCGCGGCCAGGGGTTCGTCCAGCAGCAGGACGCGGGGACGCTTGGCGAGCGCCCGAGCCAGCGCCACTCGCTGCTGCTGACCACCCGACAGCTGGGACGGCAGCCGTCCGCCCAGGCCGTCCAGCCTGACCAGGGCCATCATCTCCTCGACCCGAGCAGCGATCTCCGGCTTCGGAAGACGCTCCATCTGTAAGCCGAAGGCGATGTTCTGGGCCACTGTCAGATGTGGGAACAGGGCGTAGGACTGGAACACCGTGTTCACCGGGCGCGCATAGGCCGGCAGCGAATCGATCCGATCACGTCCCAGGTAGATCTCCCCGGAGTCGAGTACCTCGAGCCCGGCGATCGCCCGCAGCAGGGTCGTCTTGCCACAGCCGGACGGGCCGAGCATCACGAAGAACTCGCCGTCACGGATTTGCAGGCTGACCCCGTCCAGGGCCTTCACCACACCGCCCTCCGGAGTGGCGAACAGCTTGCGGGCGTTGCCGATCGTCAGACCGTTCTCGCGCGCCACAACCTCGGCGGGACGGGTGGTTCCAATCACGGGAGCATTCGGCATGGCTGGGGCCCTTCACTGTGGGTATTCGCTGTCCACAAGCACGTTGGCAGCAAAATACGAGGCCCCCAGGCGCTCTGGTCACGGATTTCGTGGCCGTCGACGCTTCGTAACCTCAGGTAACCAAACCTTCACAAGCCCCGGCTTCAGCGGCTCGCCGCGCGACGCAGCGAGCGGGACAGCGGAGCCGACCGATGCGGTCTCTGAGCCCGTCGGACGGACTCGCCGGCTTCACCCGCCTCGGCAGGCGGGCGGCTACTCGGCCTCCCACAGCCGGGTGTAGAAATCGAGCTTGGCCCGGTCCAACTCGATGCCGTAGCCGGCCAGGAAGGCCGTCTCCCAGCCGGCGCCGTAGTTCCAACCGAGACTGAGCAGCGCCGGAGCCAGATCGGCCCACCGGTCAGCCACCCCACACAGGCCGAGGTCGACGTAGCCGCAGGTGACCCCTTCGGCATCCAGGATGAAGTTCGGATTGCAGGCATCGCCATGACAGACCACCGGATCCAGCGGCGGCATGGCGCCGAGTTGCGTCGCGGCCGAGCCCTTGCCGTCCAGCCTCTCGGCCACCGACCAGGTCCACGGGCAATCGTCGACCGGCACTCGATCGTGGAAGGCGCGCAACGCCCGTCCCAACTCGGGCACCACCGACTCGGGCCGGGTCAGCCACTCCCCCAGGACTGCCGAGGTCCCTGGCAGGCCGGACGTGTGCAGCCACACCTGGCCGTCCGGTTCGGCCCCGTGACCGAGCACCGCGGGAACCTCGACGTAGTCGGCCAGCCAGGACAGCTTCCGTGCCTCGTCGGCGGGGCGGAACTCACGGTGCGCCGGACCGACCTTGAGGTACTCGGCTCCATCCGCGATGGAGAAGGTGACCCCACCGATCTCGTTTCGCCAGACCGGGACGACACTGCGTCCGGCCGCGAGCCGAACCACCACCTCCGGCGGCGCAACACCGTCGAGGTGCAGATGCGGGTTGTCCGGAACCTCGCCGGGCACGGCCAGGCGGCGCGGCATCGGTTCCATGGCGGGGCTAGAGCGGGAGCAGCCGGAAGATCGGGGCCGGGATGTGCTTGAGCACCATCATCACCAGCCGGAACTGAGCCGGGACCCAGATCAGCCGCTGCCCCTTGCGGGCGGCGTCGACCACCTGGACGGCCAACTGCTCCTTCTCGACGGTCAACGGGGCGTCCTTGACGTGCGCCGACATCCGGGTGCGCACCTGGCCGGGACGGACCACCAGCACCTTCGGGCCGAAGGGCGCCAACGCCTCACCCAGCAGTCGGTAGAAGCCGTCCAGGCCCGCCTTGGTCGAGCCGTACACGAAGTTGGAGCGACGCACCTTCTCGCCAGCCACCGAGCTCATCGCAATGATCTGCCCGTAGCCCTGCGCCTTCATCTTCTGACCCAGCAGGACGCCGACGCTGAGCGCGCCGGTGTAGTTGATGTTGGCGGCCTGGACGACCTTGGCCTGGTCCTGCCACAGCTGCTCGGCATCACCGAGGATGCCGAAGGCCACGATGGCCACGTCGACGTCGGCGATGGCCCAGGCAGCGTCGATGACTGCCGGGTGGGTGTCGAAGGCTTGCGCATCGAAGTCCAGGGAGTGCACCTCACTGGCACCGGCCGCGGTCAGGGCGTCCGCCGTGGCCTGGGCCAGTTCGTCCCCGGGCTGGACGCCCAGGATCACCTTCAAGGGCTGCTTGGCCAGGTACTCCTTGACGATGGCCAGGCCGATTTCGGAGGTCCCGCCCAGCAGCAGGATGGTCTGCGGGTTGCCGGTGGCGTCGATCACTTCAGTTCTCCTATGACTCAGACGAGTTCCAGCCGGCGGGCCAGATCGGACACGAAGACACCCTCGGGGTCGATCCGGCGCCGGGTGGCGATCCAGGAGTCGAGCTCGGGGTACATCGCGTGGAAGGTGGCCGCACTGGTCCGGGAGTCCTTGGCGGTGTACAGCCGTCCGCCGAAGGACAGGATCCGGGCGTCCAGCCCATGCAGGAACTCGTGCAGGCCGGCCTTGATCGGGAAGTCGACGCACACATTCCAGCCAGCCATCGGGTAGCTCAGCGGCGCCCGGTTCCCCTCCCCGAACAGCTTGAACACATTCAGGAAGGAGTAGTGGCCCGAGGCCTGGATGTCGGCGATCAGCGTCTTGAACTCGGCCACGGCGGTCGGCGGCACCACGAACTGGTACTGCAGGAAGCCGTGCGAGCCGTAAGCCCGGTTCCACTCACCGAACATGTCCAGCGGGTGGTAAAAGCCGGTCAGCGACTGGATCTTGTTGGTGTAGTTGCCGCTCTTGGCGTACCACAGGTTGCCGAGCACTCCGAAGGTGAGCTTGTTGGCCAGCCCGTTGGGGAACACATCAGGCAGGTCGAAGAAGGGCTTGGCGTTGAAGGCCAGCGGATCGGCGGCCAGCTTCGGGGCATGCTCACGCAGCTGGTCGAGGGTGGCCAGCGAGCCTCGCGACAGCGCCGCGCGGCCGAGCTTGGGAGCCGGGCTGATCGCATCGAACCAGGCGCTGGAGTAGTCGTAGTTCGCCTCGGTGCCGTCGGAGTGGACGGCGATGGTCTCGTCGAGGGTGTGGGTGACCACCCCGTCGGCCAGGAAATAGGCCGTTTCGGTGCGGGTCATGTTCAGCACCACCCGCAGGATGATTCCGGTCAGGCCGACGCCACCGACAGTGGCCCAGAAGATCGAGGCGTCCGGGTCGTCCGGGCTGCCCTCGGGGGTGATGGTGAGCACGCGTCCGTCCGCGACCAGCAGCTGCATCGAGGCGACGTGGTTGCCGAAGGATCCCGCGCTGTGATGGTTCTTCCCGTGGACGTCACAGCCGATGGCGCCACCGATGGTGACCTGGCGGGTGCCCGGAAGCACCGGCACCCACAACCCGTACGGCAACGCGGCCCGCATCAGCGCGTCCAGGCTGACCCCGGCATCAACATCGACGGTGGCAGCGGCCGCGTCGATGGAGTGAATCGTGTTCAGCGCAGTCATGTCGACGACGATTCCGCCGGCATTCTGAGCGACATCGCCGTACGAGCGACCGAGTCCGCGGGCGACGATGCCGCGGCGCAGATGGGACGGCGAGTCGGCGTTGGCGGCGGCCACCGCGGCAACCGCCTGAGCAATCAGTTCGACGTCCGGAGTGCGAAGCACCTGGGACGTGCTGGCCGCCGTCCGTCCCCAGCCGGTGAGGCGGGTCGTGGTGGTCGGCAGATCGGGAGTCTGGGTGGTACTCATCGGGTTAAGACTACCGGGCTGAACAGGGCCGTCTTTGCCGGAGTTGGCACTAGCATCGTCCGGTGATCCCAGCCCGGACTCTGCTACAGAACATCGACGCAGCACTGTTTGACCTGGACGGAGTGCTGACTCCGACCGCCGAGGCTCACCAGCGCGCATGGACGAAGCTGTTCGACGCCTACCTGGCTCAACACAGCCCGGACCAGCCCTACACCGATGCCGACTACTTCACCTACATCGACGGCAAGCCTCGCTATGACGGGGTGCGGGCGCTGCTGGCCTCGCGCGGGCTGAGCCTTCCCTACGGTGAGCCGACCGATGACCCGGGTGCCGACACCATTTGCGGCCTGGGAAATCGGAAGAACCAGGCGTTTGCCGAGGTGCTGGCCAGCGAAGGCGTCCAGGCATATCCGGGCTCGGTCGCCCTTCTCGACGATCTCGCCGACCTCGGCATCCGGGTCGCGGTCGTCTCATCCTCGGCGAATGCGCCCGAGGTGCTGCGTGCGGCCGGCCTGATCGATCGCTTCGAGTTGGTGGTGGACGGAGTGATCGCCTCCGTCCATGGGCTGCCCGGCAAACCGGCTCCAGACACCTACGTCTTCGCTGCGGAGCGGCTCGGCGTGCCGCCGCAGCGGGCCGTCGTCGTCGAGGACGCTGTGTCGGGAGTCAAGGCTGGGAAGGCGGGCGGCTTCGGCTTGGTGATCGGAGTCGATCGCGGTGCGGGGCCGGACGTCCTGCTGGCCGCCGGCGCCGACCTGGTGGTCTCCGATCTGGCCGAGCTCGTCGAGTAGACCGCCGCGCCGCGGACCGATCTGCACTGGCTGCGCAGGACGCAGCCTCCACCGGTGCGCTGCTCGGCCGCCCACGCGCATCGGCGCGTTCGCGCTAGGCCGGTTCCCAGAACAGCTTGTCCATGACCTGCCGGGCCAATCGGGCCCGGCGGCGGTGCTCCTCGACCAGCAGTGACGACTCGCCCTTGGCGTAGCCGAGCATCTGCGCCACCGCGGACAGCTCCCGAACGTCGGTCGGCAGGGTGTCGCCGGGACGTCCGCGCAGCAGCATCATGGCGTTGCGGATCCGACTGGCCAGCAACCAGGCGGCCTCCAGGGCCTCGGCGTCGGCGGACTCGATCAGGCCGGCCTGGTCCGCCGCGGCCAGGGCGTCCAGGGTGCTGGGCGTCTGCAGCGCGGGCAGCGTGGCGGCGTGCTGCAACTGCAGCAGCTGGACCACCCACTCGACATCGCTGAGCCCACCGGGGCCGAGCTTGGTGTTTCGTGACGGGTCGGAGCCGCGTGGGATCCGCTCAACCTCCATCCGTGCCTTGAGCTTGCGGATCTCATGCACCTGAGTGCGGCTGAGGCCGTCGGCCGGGTAGCGGATGCCGGCCACCGACTCCAGCAGGGCGTCGGCCAGCCCGACGTCGCCCGCGCCCGGAGCAGCCCGAAGCAGAGCCTGAGCCTCCCAGGTCGCCGACCAACGCCCGTAGTAGGCGCGATACGAGGTGAGACTGCGCACCATGGCACCACGCTTGCCCTCTGGTCGCAGATCGATGTCGATACTGAGGGCGGGGTCCGGCCCGGGCTGGGCGAGCAGGGCGCGCAGCCGGCTGACCACGGTGACCGCGGTGCCGGTGGCCTCCGGGTCATCGGAATCGGCCACCACGAACATCGCGTCGGCGTCGGAGGCGTAGGAGAGCTCGCCACCGCCCCAACGGCCCATGGCGATCACAGCGATCGGCGGCACCTGAGAACCGCGGGCCGCCACCTCAATCGCGGCACCGATGGTGGCCGCCATCACGTCCGAGAGCGCTCGTCCCAGGGTGGGCACGTCCAGTTCGCCGAGCAGGTCGGCCATGGCCAGCCGGAGCAGCTCGCTGCGTCGGGCTGCCCGAATGGCCGCCACCGCTGCGTCCGGGGTGTCATGGCGACGGGCCGCCATCCGCATGCTCGACAGAATCTCGTCTCCCGGCCGCGGCTTGAGCCCCTCGGCGTCCCCGAGTAGGGCGGCGTTCTGCGGAGCGCGCAGCAACAGATCCACCGCATACCGGGAGGACGCCAGGATCCGAGCCAGATGCTCGGCCATGGCGTCCCCGTCACGCAGGGTGCGCAGGTACCACGGGGTGCCACCGAGTTCCTCGGAGACCTTTCGGAACGCCAGCAAGCCGTGATCGGGGTTCGGGCCGGCGGTGAACCAGGTCAGCATGGCCGGCAGTAACTGCCGCTGGATCTCGGCCTGCCGGCTAAGCCCCGAACTGAGCGCCTCGATGTGACGCAGTGCCGCCGTCGGATCGCCATAGCCGAGCGCGCGCAGCCGCGTCTCGGCCTCGCTGGAGGTGAGCCGCACCTCGGCCGAGGGAATCCGGGCCACCGCCTCCAGCAGCGGCGAGTAGAACAGTCGCTGCTGCAGACTGAGGACGCGACGGGTCGTCGCCCGCCACACATGCATGAGCTCGCTGGTCTGGGCCAAACCGATGCTGCGCGCCAGCCAGCGCTGGTTGACCTGGTCCTCGGGCATCAGGTGGGTGCGCCGCAGCCGGTAGAGCTGGATTCGATGCTCGAGTAGGCGCTGCAACCGGTAGGCCGTGCCGAGGTCGGCGCCGTCCGCGCGTCCGACGTAGCCGTGTTCGACCAGGGCAGCCAGTGCCTCGAAGGTGCCGCGCAACCGGAGCCGTTCGTCGGCACGGCCGTGGACGAGCTGCAGCAGCTGCACACTGAACTCGACGTCGCGCAACCCGCCTGCACCAAGTTTGATCTCGTGGTTCGCCTCGCGGGGCGGCAGCAGCGAGATCACTCGTCGGCGCATGGCCTGCACCTCACCGACGAACTGATCATTGTCAGCAACTCGCCAGACCATCGGCCACACCATGTCGACGAAGCTCTGGGCCAGATCCCGGTCACCGGCCATCGGGCGCGCCTTGAGCATGGCCTGGAACTCCCAGTTCTTGGCCCACTTCTCGTAGTAGGCCCGATGTGAGGCCAATGTTCGGACCAGCGGCCCGGCCTTGCCCTCCGGCCGCAGTGCGGCATCGATCTGCCAGATCGTGCCGGCGGCCGTATGTGCGGAACAGACTCTGGTCAGCGCGCCGGCCAGCCGAGTGGCGATCGCCATGGCCTTCGCCGGATCGCCGACCGGTTCACCCGTGGCATCGAGGCGGGGTTCGGCGATGTAGAGAACATCAACGTCGCTGACGTAGTTGAGCTCACCGGCGCCGGTCTTGCCCAGCGCGACGATTCCGAGCCGGCACCCCTCCCATTCGGGAACCTCTCCCCTGGCCAACGCCAATGCCGTCTCGACGGTTGCATCGGCGAGGTCGGCGAGCTCTGCCGCGATCTCGGGCAGCACCGCAAGCAGGTCCGGCGAGGTGAGGTCCCGCGCGGCAACCTGGAGCAGCGCTCGGTGATAGCCCCGGCGCAGATCGTCCGAACGGCCAGCCTCGGCCACCGGTTCCGCCGCGGACGGGTCTGCGCCCACCGCCGCGAGCAATGCGGTGCGCCACTGCTCAGCCGATCGCCGTTCCAGCGGACCACGCAGCAGCTCCAGATCGTCGGAATGCGCGACCAGGTGTTGGTTGAGCGCCACTGAAGACCCCAAGACGGCCACCAGGCGGGCCAGGAACTCCGGGTCGGCGGCACCCTCGCCGAGCAGGGTGGGACGGATCTGGGTGAGCTGATGAAAGCCGGCCAGGGCCAGATCCGGATCGGGAACCTCGGTGAGCGCGGACAGCGCGGCATCGATCTGTTCGGCGGTTCCCGACGTTGCCCAGCTCTCGACCAGCTCTGCGGCACGAGCCACGTCCGCGAAGCCGAGCCGCGCCAACCGGACGGACTGGCTTTCAATGCGGGTCACTCTGGCGATGCTAGCGTCTGGACGTGGCCAAACGTGTCTCACCAGCCGACGTGCAGCAACTGCAGGAGGTTTGTGCGGAGTTGGCCGCCGCGACGACTGAGCTCAGCCCGTCCGCCCTGGCTACGGCCGCGCGGACCACCTGTGCACTGCTCGGCGCCCGCTACCCCGGTGGCAGCGTCGAGGTCCGGGTGCCCCCGGTGGCTGCCGTCCAGCTCGGCATCGGCGAGCGCGGCCGGCACACCCGTGGCACCCCGCCCAATGTCGTCCAAACCGATGCGGTGACCCTGCTCCAGCTGGCCGCCGGCCACCTGGCCTGGGCCGAGGCGCTCGCCGCGCATCGCGTGACCGCCTCCGGCATCCACTCCGACCTGGCCGGGCTGTGGCCACTACCGGAGTTGGTCTCCTCGGTCTAGCCGCACCTACGGCGCGACGAGCCGGCGCTCAGCGCTCGCCGCGCGTTCCGCTCCCACTTCTTCGTGAACACAGCTGGCACACAGGCGAGCGAGGCAGCGGGCACAGGTCGCCTCTTTACGCTCACAGGTGGTGTCGACCCAGGAGGAGAACTACCCCTAATGACCACAGACCCGTCCGGCTTTCCGACGGATAGCCCGAGCGAAGTACACAAGCCCCGCCGGATGACCTGGCGCAAATGGCTCGCGGTCGGCCTGGCTGCCGTCGTCGTGCTGGGCGGCGTCGGTGCAGGAACCTTCTTCCTGCTGCGTCCGGCGAGCACCTCGGCCACCCGCACCTTCACCAGGGACGTCCAGGCCACCTCGGGTGACCAGACCCAGACGGTCAGTCTGGACGGCACGCTGAGCCCGCGTAAGCAGTCCAACGTGAACTTCTCGGTGTCCGGCACGGTCACCTCGGTGAAGGTGAAGGCCGGCGACAAGGTGACCAAGGGCCAGAAGCTGGCCACCATCGACGACTCGAGCCTGCAGAACGCCGTGGACCTCGCTGAAGCGAATCTCACCTCGGCGAAGGCGAACCGCACCGAGGTTTACGACAACGACGGCAGCAGCGCGGCCAAGAAGTCGGCCAATGCCCAGGTCACCTCAGCCGCAGCGGCACTGACCAGCGCGCAGGACGATCTGAAGGACGCGGTCCTGCGTTCACCGATCACCGGCACCGTGGCCAGCGTCGACCTCGAGGTCGGCGACACTGTCGGCTCCAGCTCGAGCAGCTCCGGCAACTCCAGTAGCACGGGTTCGCTGAGCTCGAGTTCGAGCTCGTCCAGTTCGGCCTCCTTCGTGATCATCGAGACCGCGAAGTGGAAGGTCGAGGGCAGCATCGGCGCCGCAGACCTCTCCAGCGTGAAGGCCGGACAGAAGGTATCCGTGACCACTGACGCCAGCACGGACGCGCTGAGCGGCACGGTCGCCTCCGTCGGCATCGTGGCCACCTCAACCAGCGATGACGGCACTGCCACCTTCCCCGTGGTCATCAATCTCAGCGGCAATCACACCGACCTGTACTCCGGCACGACCGCGACGGCCGTGATCACCACCGGCAGCTACACCGATGTGCTCACGATTCCCACCGCTGCCATCAAGTCCGAGAACAACAAGACGGTTGTCACCAAGGTGTCTGGCGACCAGACCAGCACCGTCGAGGTGGAAGTCGGCAAGGTGTTCGGCACCTACACCCAGATCACCAGCGGACTGAGCGAGGGCGACACCGTCCGAATCTCCTTCACCCGGACCGCCAGCAGCACCGGCAGCTCCTCCAGCGGCCAGAGCGGCTTCAGCTTCGGCGGCGGTGGCGGCTTCGGCGGCGGACTCGACGGCGGCGGCCCCGGTGGCGGCGGTGCCCCGCCTGCCGGTGCAGGCGGCGGTCGGTGACGCAGATGAGCATGCTCAGCATGTCCGGCGTGCGCAAGACCTACTCCACGGGTGTGGTTGAGGTCGAGGCGCTGCGCGGAATCGACCTCGAAATTGAGAACGGCGAGTACCTGGCCATCATGGGCCCGTCCGGCTCGGGCAAGTCGACCCTGATGCACATCATCGGCTGCCTGGACGTCCCCACGGCCGGGAGCTACCGACTCGACGGCACCGATGTCAGCAAGATGAGTGAGAAGCAGTTGGCCGAGATTCGGAATCAGAAGATCGGCTTCGTCTTCCAGCAGTTCAACTTGTTGGCCAGCCTGACCGCTTTGCGCAATGTCGAACTGCCGCTGGTCTACGCCGGCGTCCCGGCCTCAGAACGCAAGGAGCGGGCCATGGCCGCACTGGCCAAGGTCGGGCTTGCCCAACGGGTCCAGCATCGTCCCGGCGAGCTCTCCGGCGGCCAGCAGCAGCGGGTATCCGTGGCTCGGGCCCTGGTCACCGATCCGGCGCTGATCCTGGCCGATGAACCCACCGGCGCCCTCGACTCCCACTCCACCCGCGAGATCCTGGATCTGTTCCAGGAACTCAACGACAGCGGTCGGACGATCGTGGTGATCACCCACGAAGCTGAGGTCGGCCAAGAGGCCAAGCACCTAGTGCACATCTACGACGGGCTGCTTCGTGAAGCATCGCCGGTCGCGGCGACGGGGGCCCAGCGATGATGGGATGGACCGAGACTCTGCGCACCGCCTTCGCCGCGCTCAACGCACGGCGGATGCGCTCGGCACTGACAATGCTGGGCATCCTGATCGGCATCGCCGCGGTCATGCTAACCGTCGGCCTTGGCCAGGGCGCCCAGGAACAGATCACCAGCCAGATCAACTCGCTGGGCTCGAACCTGATTGTGGTCAGCCCGACCCAGTCGTCCTCGGGCGGGTTCCGTGGCGGCGGCAGCGCGGTGTCGACTCTGACGATGCAGGACGCGAACATGCTGGCCGATACGGCCATCGCCCCTGACGTGATCGCCGTGGCCCCAACGTCCTCGACCAGCGGCTCGCTGCAGTCCAGCGAGACCACCTGGACCTCGACCGTTGTCGGGACGGTGCCGAGCTGGCTGGACGTCCGCGCCCGCACCGTCGACTCCGGACGCTTCTTCACCCAGTCCGAACTGGACTCGTCCTCGAACGTCGCCGTCATCGGCTCGGAGACGGCCAGCGAGCTGTTCAGCACCGACTCTCCGGTCGGACAGACGCTGAGCATCAACGGCAACGCCTTCACGATCGTTGGGGTGCTGAAGGCGGAGGGCACCTCGGGCACCTCCAATCAGGACGACACGGTCCTGGTGCCGATCAGCACCTTCGCCTCACAGCTGTCCACGTCGAGTAATGCGAACGCCGTGTCGTCGATCTACCTGTCCGGCAAAGACACCGAGAGCCTCTCGGCGGCCTATCAGCAGATCAAGACTGCTTTGCTGGCATCACATCAGGTGACTTCGGACAACGCGGACTTCACCGTCACCACTCAGGCATCCCTGGTGGAGACAGCGACGTCGGTGACCGGAATCCTCACCTTGCTGCTCGGTGGTGTGGCCGCCATATCGCTTCTGGTCGGCGGCATCGGCGTGATGAACATCATGCTGGTGTCGGTCAGCGAGCGGGTCCGCGAGATCGGCCTGCGCAAGGCGTTGGGCGCGACTCCCGGAGTGATCCGCCGTCAGTTCCTCGTTGAGGCCGGGATCCTGGGCGTCTTCGGCGGCCTGATCGGTGTCGGCCTTGGCTTCGCCGGTGCCGCCATCCTTACCCCGGTGTTGAGCATGACGGTGCTCATCTCCATCCCGGCGACCTTGATCGCCTTGGCCGTGTCGCTCGGCATCGGCCTTGTGGCCGGGGTGTACCCGGCCTCCCGGGCAGCGAGACTCGCCCCGATCGACGCGCTGAGGAGCGAATGATGAAGATCAGCTCACGGATCAAGGCGATCCTCGGGATCGCCGTCGCCCTGGCCGTCGTGGCCGGTGCCGGTGTCTACTGGGCGCAGTCCTCGGCCGCGGCGAGTCTGAAGTACGTGACCGCCGTCGCCGGCACCGGTGACGTCACCCAGACCTACACCGCGACCGGCTCGGTGACCCGCAAGAACACCGCGGAGGCCTCCTTCGAGGTCTCCGGGACCGTATCGTCGGTCAAGGTTTCGGTGGGCGACAAGGTCCAGGCCGGCGACACCCTGGCAACGCTCAACAAGGCCAGTCTGCAACTGGCTGTGCTGAACGCCTCGACCTCGGTGGCACAGGCCGAAGCGAGTCTGTACGCCGCCAAGCATCCGACCAGCACGTCGAGCGGATCTGGTGGCTCGGGTAGCACGGGCGGGGTTGTCGTGAATCCGGCGATCCTGACTGCGGCCACCTCTCGGGTGAACACTGCCGTGGCGGACGAGGCCACCAAGTGTGATGCGCTCATCGCCTCGTTGAGCGCGAGTTCGTCCGGGGTGACCTCGTCCAGCGCCGAGGCCTCCAGCCCGGCCGCGGAATCGTCGGCCACGGCTGAGCCGAGCGCGACGGCGACGCCGACCGAGACCGCCACCAGTCTGGCGAAGGTGACGGCTGCCGAGGTCAGCGACGAGGACCTGGCTGCCTGCGTCGACGCGAGGGCCGAGGTCATCGCAGCAAACACCAACCTGCAGGAGCTGATCGCCAAGCTCACCTCCAGCACCGGATCGACGAAGAAGAAGACGAGTTCGTCGACCACCACGGTGAGTAAGTCGGCGGTCGCCAAGGCCGAGGCGACTCTCCTCCAGGCCCAGCAGGGCCTCGACACGGCGAATGCCAACCTGGCCAAGGCGAAGCTGGTTGCCCCGATCTCCGGCACGGTGGGAACTGTTGGCCTGTCCGTTGGTTCGAGCGCCTCTTCGGGCTCGGTCACGATCGTCGGCAGCGGCAATGCAGAGATCACCTTCGAGCTCCCGCTCAAGACCCGTCGCCAGGTCGAGGTCGGCCAGGCGGTCACCGTCACTCCGGCGGGGTCCACGACCGAACTCACCGGCAAGATCACCTCGATCGCCACCCTGGCGACCAGCGGCACCAGTGGCGACACCGCCACCTACACCGCAATCGCGCTGATCGAAGACCCGAAGTCGTTGCTTCCCAGCGGCTCGAAGGCTGCGGTGACCATGCCCATCAACGCGGTCACCGGAGTGCTCCGGGTGCCGGCATCGGCGGTCACGCCGACCGGAACCGGAACGGCCACCGTGCAGGTCGTCACCAGCACGTCGGCCACAACTGCCAAGAGCACCGAGGTCAAGACCGGCGCCGTGGGTGGTGGCTGGGTCCAGATCACGTCCGGCCTTGACGCCGGAGCGATCGTGGTGCTGGCCGACAACACAGCCGAGATCCCGTCCAACCAGACAAGCAGGCGGCGGACGACGTCCACCTCCAGCAGTTCGACGTCGTCCTCGACGGCGGCGAGCAGTGCGGGAGCAACGCCAGCGGCTGCCGCGCCGACGGCCCAGCCGTCAGCCACGGCCACCAGCAAGTAGGCGGCAAGCCGCAGCACAGCGAAGAGCCCGCCGAGACGCCCACTGGGCAGCCTCGGCGGGCTCCTCTATTGGCTGCGGGTCAGAAACACCCCAGACGCGGCGAACCCGTCGAGATGCACCCCTGTGACCTCGACGGGCTCACCCACCGGCTCTTACGGTTGTCACCCGCCCCCCGCAGATGACTTCCGACCGGGCCTGGATCCGGACCGGCCCCGGTGCTAGGTACCATCTTGGCCCTTCAACCGAGGTTCCGGAACCAATCCGCGGAGAATTGTGGGTCAAGAGATTCGGCTCACGCTCACCTGCGGCTACAGGGCCGGCAAGTTGTGAGTCAACTCCCACTCGGTGACCTGGCTGCGGTAGTCCTCGTACTCGGCCTTCTTGTTGCGAAGGAAGAAGTCGAAGACGTGCTCACCGAGGGTGTCGGCGACCAGTTGAGAACTCTCCATCAGGTCGATGGCGTTACCCAGACTGCGCGGCAGCGGGTCGATGCCGAGCGCCTTGCGCTGCCGATCGGTCAGCGACCAGACGTCGTCCTCAGCGCCCTCGGGAAGTTCATACTCGTTCTCGATGCCGGCCAAACCGGCCGAGAGCACCATGGCATAGGCGAGGTAGGGGTTGGCCGCCGAGTCGATGGAGCGCAGCTCGATCCGAGCCGAGGCACCCTTGTTCGGCTTGTACATCGGCACCCGGACCAGCGCGGAGCGGTTGTTCTGACCCCAGCAGATGTAGCTGGGCGCTTCGGCACCGGCAATGAGCCGCTTGTAGGAGTTCACCCACGGATTCGTGACCAGGCTGATCTCACCGGCGTGCTTGAGCAGGCCGGCGATGAACTGGCGTCCGGTCTTGGATAGGTGGTACTCCGCGCTGGCGTCGTAGAAAGCATTGGTGTCGCCCTCGAAGAGCGAGACGTGAGTGTGCATTCCGGAGCCGGGCTGGTCGGCCAGCGGCTTGGGCATGAAGGACGCGAACATGTTCTGCATCACCGCGACCTCCTTGATCACCACCCGGAAGGTCATGATGTTGTCGGCCATGGTCAGAGCGTCCGCATAGCGCAGGTCGATCTCCTGCTGGCCGGGACCGCCCTCGTGGTGGCTGAACTCCACCGAGATGCCCATCTGCTCCAGCAGGGTGATGGCCTGGCGACGGAAGTCGGCGCCCGGGCTGGTAGTGGTGTGATCGAAGTAACCCGACTGGTCGGCGGGCACCGGGACCTGGCCGGGGACCACCGGCTGCTTGAACAGATAGAACTCGATCTCGGGGTGGGTGTAGAAGGTGAAGCCCATGTCCGCGGCCTTCTTCAACGCCCGCTTGAGCACGTAGCGCGGATCGGCGAAGGACGGCGAGCCATCAGGCAGCCGGATGTCGCAGAACATCCGAGCCGTGCCCTGGGTGGCGCCGCGCCACGGCAGCAACTGGAAGGTGGACGGGTCCGGGTGGGCAACCATGTCGGACTCATAGACCCGGGCAAAGCCCTGGATCGCCGAGCCGTCGAAGCCGATGCCTTCGCTGAACGCACCTTCGAGTTCGGCCGGGGCGATCGCAACGGACTTGAGGAAGCCGAGCACGTCGGTGAACCACAGCCGGACGAAGCGGACGTCCCGCTCCTCCATGGTGCGGAGCACGAATTCGGTCTGCTTATCCATGACCCAAGTCTGCCGCTGGATGTGTTTCAGTCTGGTTACAACCTGCCTGCGACCCGCGGGGAAATGTGCGCCTCTCAGCCGGCGAATGGCCCCCATCGCGGTGGGTCGTCGTCGCCCTGCGCAGCCGGCTCGCCGTCGTCGGCATCGGGATCGGTGAAGCGCGGATCGTTCTCCCAGGCCTGGTTCCGCTCGGCCACCCGGGTCAGCGCGGCCCAGGCGTCGTCGATCGTGCGGTACGGCCCGAGCCTGCTGGCGCTGCGGCAACCCTCGTAGGGCTCGACGGTGTGGTGGTCGAGGCAGTAGTACCAGTCGGTCGAGAGCATCACCGCCTCCTCCCCGGGATCGGTGGGCCCGGGCGACAACTATGATCCCAAGAGTGACCGCAATCAAGCCTTATCCGGTATCCGCCCGACGTCCTGTCCCTGCCGGGATCATGCGTCCGCACTACGTGGATCGTCCTGGCCCGGAGCGGTACACCGGCTCCCACGTGCAGAGCGCCGACACCATCGAACGAATGCGGATCGCCGGCCGGATCGCTGCCCAGGCGATGGCTGCCGGTGCGGCGATCATCGCCCCGGGGGTCACCACCGACGAGATTGATGCCGTGGTCCACGACTTCATCGTCGACCACGGCGCCTACCCGTCCACCCTGGGATACCGCGGCTTCCCCAAGTCCTGCTGCACCTCGGTCAACGAGGTGATCTGCCACGGAATTCCGGATGCCCGTCCACTCGAGGATGGCGACCTGATCAAGATCGACGTCACCGCCTTCTACGACGGCGTCCACGGCGACAACTGCGCCACCTACGCCTGCGGTGAGCTGGACGAGGAGTCCCGGCTGCTGGCCGAGCGCACCCAGGAAGCGATGAATCGCGGCATTCGCGCCGCGCGTCCGGGCCGCGAGGTGAACGTGATCGGACGGGTGATCGAGTCCTATGCGAAACGATTCGGCTACGGAGTCGTCCGCGACTACACCGGACATGGCGTGCACTCGTCCTTCCACTCCGGACTCGTGATCCCGCACTACGACGCGCCCCATCTGAACGACGTGATCGAGGTCGGGATGACCTTCACGGTCGAGCCGATGCTGACGCTGGGTGACTACCACTCCCACACCTGGTCGGACGACTGGACGGTGGTCACCAATGACGGCAGTCGAGTTGCTCAGTTCGAGCAGACGATCCTGATCACCCCGGATGGTGCCGAGATTCTGACGGTCCCCTGATCGGGGAGCGGGCCGGCCCGGCCCGCATGGACTTCGGCAGGGACCGGCCACGTTCGCACACGCCCGCGGACACGCTACGGTGGAGCCAGCCCGATCAAGGCTCCCCCCTTGAGCCAGATCGCGGTCAGGCCCCGCCAGGCCCGCCATCCCCTCCGGTTCGCCTGGCCGGGCCGCCTCAGCCATCAGCGCAACCGATGCAGGCACCAACCGACGACGCTGGCTCACCCGGCTAGCCTTGGCCCATGACCCAGTACCACGAGCCCACCAATGAGGAACTGTGGGCCCAGCCGCCGGCCGCGCCGGCACAGCAGATGCCGCCAGTGCCGGCGGTGCTGCCCCAGCCACAGTTGCAGCCGACCCACTCGCCCTACCCGACTGAACTGGCCAAACCGGACAAGTCCCGCTTCGCCCTGGCCATCGTCTCGCTGGCGCTGGGCATTCCGCTGACCGCGATTGCCAGTGGCACGTCGGGCACCTTCGGACTGGTGTTGTCCTGGGTCGGCATCATCGCCGTGAACGCCGTCTACGCCCTCGGTGGCCGCGGCCGGGCGTAGCCCTCGTCCCGACCGGGTTCAGCGGCCGGGCCGTCCCGGGGTGCTCAGGTGGTGAGCGAGCCGGCCTCTTCCCACAGGTCAGCCGGTGAGATCGGCGCCACAGACTGATCGCGTACGGCGATCCGGTCGGCGTCGGCGATCGAATCCCGCGCCTCATGACGCTTGTGGGCAGTGGCCACCATCAGCTTGATCCGATTCAGCTGGTTGGTCTGCGAGGCGCCCGGATCGTAGTCGACCGAGACGATGTTGGCCTCCGGGTGACGGCGTCGAAGTTCGGCGAACATCCCCTTGCCGACCACGTGATTGGGCAAGCAGGCGAACGGTTGGGCGCAGATGATGTTCGGTGCCCCGATCTCGATGAGTTCGACCATCTCCGCGGTCAGCAGCCAGCCTTCGCCGGCCCGGGTGCCGATGGAGATCACCCCGTCGGCCTTCTTGGCCAGCTCCTTCATCTTCGGTGGAAGATCGAACTTGCCGCCGGTCTTGGCCAGCGCGGCCGTCACCGGCGCCTGGAACTTCTCGATGAGCCACAGAACCAGCTTCTTGACCTGATGTGAGCGCGGCCCGATGCCCAGGGTCTCCCACTGGAACTGTGCCGAATACAGCGGCATCAGGAAGAACTGGACGATGCCGGGGAGCACCGCTTCGCAGTCCTCAGCCTCCACCACGTCGACAACGTGGTTGTTCGCGTCCGGATGGAACTTGACCAGAATCTCGCCCACGATCCCCACCCGGGGCTTGCGCGGGATGTCCCGCAGCGGCAGCCGGTCGAAGTCGGCGACGATTTCGCGGATCAGCCCGCGGTAGCCAATGCTGCGACCCAACTTTGCGCTGTGTCCGCCGTACTGCAGGAACTCCTGACAGACCTGGTCCCAGAACTGGTAGCGCCGCATCGTCGCCCCCGGTTCAGCTTCGTAGGGACGAACCCGCAAGGTCAGCATCTGCAGGAGATCGCCCAAGATGAGCGCCTGGATCGCCGGCAGCAACAAGGAGGGAGTGAGGCTGAAGCCGGGATTGCTCTCCAGTCCCTGCACGCTGATCGCCAGCACCGGGACTTGCGGGAAGCCGGCGTCGGCAAGCGCCTTGCGCAGGAGCGCCACGTAGTTGGTCGCCCGGCACATGCCTCCGGTCTGGGTGATCGCCACCGAGGTGCGGTCAGGGTCGGCCTCTCCGCTGCGAATCTTGTTCAGCAGTTGCCCGACCACCATGATCGCCGGGAAGCAGGCGTCATTGTTGACGTACTTCAGGCCCACTTCGACGTCCTCGGCAGAGGCTTGCTCCAGCAGCTGGACGTTCAGACCGATCTTGCGCAGCACCGGGATGACCAGCCGGAAATGAATCGGCGCCATCTGCGGGGCGTAGATGGTGTGAGTATCGCGCGCCGTCTCGTCGAACAGCCGACGTTCGCCGAGCGCCCCGAAGGTGCTCACCGTCGCCGTGCCTCGCCGCTCAGCGGCCGCAGCCTTCATCGACCGAAGCCGAATGGTGGCGGCACCGAGATTGGAGACCTCGTCGATCTTCAGCAGGGTGTACATGTCGCCGGCCTGTTCGAGGATCTCCTGCACCTGGTCGGTGGTGATGGCGTCGACGCCACAGCCGAAGGAGTTCAGCTGCACTAGGTGCAGATCGGCGTTGCGGGCCACCCGGGCCGCAGCCTCGTAGAGGCGAGTGTGGTAGGCCCATTGGTCCCGCACCCGGATCGGACGGGCGAGCAGGCTCTGATCCGGCTCCAGGATCGAGTCCTCGGTCAGCACCGCCATTCCCAAGCCGGTGATCAGGCTGGGGATCCCGTGGTGCACCTCGGGATCGACGTGATAGGGCCGTCCGGCCAAGACAATGCCCTTGATGTGATGCTCGGCGATGTACTCCAAGGCCCGCTGGCCCTCGGCACGAACGTCTGCTTTGAACCGGGCGTCCTCCTCATAGCCGGCGGCCACCGCGGCTTCGGCCTCGGCACGAGTCACCCCGAAGTCGGCGAAGGTCTCCACGAGGCGGGCGGCCAGCTTGCCCGGTTCATTGAGGTTCAGCATTGGGGACAGGTAGCGAATCCCCGGCTCCTGAAGCCGAGGCAGGTTGCGCTCGATCACCTGCGGGTAGAACGCCACGACCGGGCAGTTGAAGTGGTTGTCCGACGCCTGGGTCTCCCGGGCCTCCAGTGGCACGCACGGGTAGAAGATCGTCGTAATGCCGCGATCGAGGAGGTGCTCGATGTGGCCATGGGCGAGCTTGGCCGGATAGCAGGCGTTCTCTGAGGGGATCGACTCCATGCCGGACTCGAAGACGTCATGGCTGGAACGACCCGACAGGGTCACTCGAAAACCCAACTGGGTCAAGATGGTGAACCACAGCGGATAGTTCTCGTACATGTTCAGCACTCGCGGGATGCCGATCTCACCGCGGACGGCCTTATCGGCGGTCAGTCGCCGGTAGCCGAACAGTCTGCGGTACTTGTAGTCGAACAGATCGGGCAGTTCGGTCTTGCGCGGCACCTTCTCGGTGCTGGCACCACGTTCACAGCGATTCCCGGAGACGTGCCGGGTGCCGTCACCGAAGTTCGAGATGGTGAGCTGGCAGTGGTTCTGGCACAGCCGGCAGGTGTCCAGCTGGGTCGCCACGCTGAACTCGTCCAGCTCTTCGGGGGCCAGCGCCTGGGAGCGCTCGCCGACAGACCAGTTGCGGGCCGCCGTCAGGGCCGCGCCGTAGGCACCCATCAGCCCGGCGATGTCCGGACGCACCACCTGAGCACCGGTTTGCAGCTCGAAAGCCCGCAGCACGGCGTCGTTGAGGAAGGTTCCACCCTGGACGACCACCCGGTCACCGAGTTGGGCGGCGTCCTTGAGCTTGATCACCTTGAACAGGGCGTTGCGTACCACCGAGTAGGACAGACCGGCAGCGATGTCGGCCAGGCTGGCCCCTTCTCGTTGGGCCTGCTTGACCGAGGAGTTCATGAACACCGTGCAGCGAGTGCCCAGGTCGACCGGGGCACTCGACTCCTGCGCCGCCGTCGCGAAGGACTGGATGTCGGTGGACATGGACGCGGCGAAGGTCTGCAGGAAGGACCCACAACCCGACGAGCACGCCTCGTTCACTGCAATCGAATCGACGGCGCCGTCGCGGACCTTGAGGTACTTCATGTCCTGGCCGCCGATGTCGATCACGCTGGTGACCCCCGGGCACACCCGCTCGGCCGCCCGGTAGTGAGCCATGGTCTCGATCTCGCCGTCGTCGAGCCGCAGCGCTGCCCGGACGAGGCCTTCGCCGTAGCCGGTCACGCAGACCCGGGCGAGATAGGCCTGCGCGGGCAGCTCGGTCTGCACCTGCCGCAGGATCTCCACCCCGATGGCAACCGGATTGTTGCTTCCCTCGTAATGCGAGAACACAATCCGGTCCTCCGCATCCAAGAGGACAGCCTTGACCGTGGTCGAGCCGGCGTCGATGCCGAGGAAGACCGGCCCGACGGTGTCGGCGAGCTCCGCGCGAGCGACCGAGGTGCTGTGGTGGCGAGCCGAGAAGTCGGCCCGCTCGGCCTCGTCGGCGAACAGCGGACGCAGCCGGACGCTGTTCACCGGAATCAGCACCTGCTGACCGAGGGCTCCGATCAGCACCTCCAGCCGATGCTCGAGGCCCGCGGCGGGACCGGCCCCGCTTCGACGGCCGCCACCCGCAAGCAGAGCCGCACCAATGGCGACGTAGAGGTGCGCGTTCTCGGGAGTCGTGAACGAATCGACCTGCCCGTCGAGGGCCCGCTGATAGGCCTGCCGCAGTTGGGGCAGGAAGTGCAGCGGCCCACCGAGAAAGACGACATTGCCGCGGATCGGATGCCCGCAGGCCAGCCCCGCGATGGTCTGAGTGGCCACGGCGGAGAACACCGACGCAGCCAGATCGGTGTGAGCGGCACCTTGGTTCAGCAGCGGCTGGAGGTCCGACTTGGCGAACACCCCACAGCGCGATGCGATCGGGTAGAGGTGCTGGTAATCGGCCGCGAGCTCGTCCAGGCCGCTGGCATCGGTGTGCAGCAGGGATGCCATCTGGTCGATGAATGCTCCGGTGCCGCCGGCACAGGTGCCGTTCATCCGCTGCTCGACGACCGGACGCAGGAAGGTGATCTTGGCGTCCTCCCCGCCCAGCTCGATCACCACATCGGCATTCGGGATGTGGGCTTCGATCGCGGCAGTGCTGGCGATCACCTCCTGCACGAACTCCACACGGAGCTGCTCAGCGACGCCGAGGCCCGCCGAACCGGTCACCGCCACCCGGAAGGAGCGATCTGGAAATGCAGCGGCAACGTCCGCGAGAAGAACGCGGAGCGCACCCCGCGCGTCCGCGTTGTGCCGGCGATACGCGCTGTGACAGATCGCATCGCCGCGCAGCACGACCGCCTTCACGGTCGTCGAGCCGATATCCAGGCCGAGTGCCAAAGGTTCGATCTCAGGCTCCCTCCACACAGAACGATCGTTCTGTCTGTTCTGCACTGTACATGACTGATGCGCCGGCGGCGCTAGTCTGAACGGGTGGACTCATCCAGAACCCGATCTCCCATCGCGCGAGAGGCGATCCTGGAAGCCACCACGGAACTGATCCGTGAACGCGGCGTCTCCGGCACCTCGATCTCGGACGTCGTGGCCCGCTCAGGCACGTCCGCCGGAGCGATCTACCACCACTTCGGCAGCAAGGGACGCCTGGTCCTCGAGGTCGGGCGTAGCGCCGTGGCCGCGCCGATGGCCATGATCATGCAGACCTCGCCGAGCCTGTCGCCGGCCGATCTCTTCCGGGCGGCCTTCGACCAGGTGGCCCGCAGTGAGCACATCGCAGCACTGCTGCTCCAGATCTGGTCCGGCGCACAATACGATCCGGCCCTGGCCAAGCTGCTGCAAAACGAAGTCACCGCGATGCATGCCACCGTCGAGGGTTTCGTCCGTGCCTGGTGCGCGGATCACTCCCCCGGCGCCGACCCGAAAGACGTAGTCAAGGTCCTGATCGGATTGGTGATGGGCTACGCGGTGCAGCGTTCCCTCGGGATCGATGGTGATCCGATCGAGTACCGCGAACTCGGCGCAGCCCTGATTGAGCGAGCCACTGATCCGGCGTCGGCGTCAGTCTGAGGCAATGACGGCACGTATCGGCGTCCGGTTGGTCGGTCTGGCTGCCGGGACCGCAGTCATCGCAGCGGCGAACGTGGCCCTTGGCCGTCGACTCGCCGCAGACCACCGCCTGCGGGAGCGAGAGACCGCCCAGATCCATCGCCTCCGGGCTGTCAGCACCCCCGCCCGCGATCGGCTGGCGAAACAGCTCTCCACGGCCGCGGACGTCCCGGCAAGCGTGATTCACGGGGTGGCCGCCACCGCGCTGCTGCACCGCTACTGCGGTCAGCCACGAGTCGTGGCACGACCCGCGATCGCGCTGGTCAGCGAGACCCTGGTCTATCTGGTGAGCGGTGCCTTGGTGGGCAGAGAACGCCCGGCAGTCCCCCGGCTCGATCACGAGCAGCCGACCTCGTCCTTTCCCTCCGGACATCTCGGCGCCACAGTCTCACTTGCGGTCACCTACGCGATCCTCGCCGGGCGGCTCTCGTCGCCGGCCGCTCGCGCAGGCGTGCGCACCGCGGCCATTGCCTGGCCGTCGCTGCTGGCCTGGTCCAGAATCTACGTGGGCATGCACTTCCCCTCCGACGTCCTGGTCGGTGCGGCCAATGGGGTAGCCACCGGCTTGTTGACCGCCGCGGCGCTGGCCGACGATCACCCAGAAGACGCGGCGCGGATCTTCCCGACCGCGAAGCTCACCCACACCCGCAAACCCTCGCGGGCAGGCAGGAGAATCGGGGGCAAGCGCTCCGAGAGGGGACGAGCCGGCCTGTAAGCCGGATTCTGTGCCCGTCGCCGGGCGGTGATCATCCATCTGCGACGGCTGTTGCCAACCGCCTTCGCCGTCTCCGGCGTGCAACCTACCCGGACGCCTCGCGCGAGCAGCGCTGATAACGGCGTCCGCAGGCCCGATCCGAAGATCGGGCCCTTCTTGGTCTTGCTCCGAGTGGGGTTTACCGAGCCACTCCAGTCACCTGGAGTGCGGTGGTCTCTTACACCGCCGTTTCACCCTTACCCCTTGCGGGGCGGTCTGTTCTCTGTGGCACTTTCCCGCGGGTCACCCCGGGTGGGCGTTACCCACCACCCTGCTCTGTGGAGTCCGGACTTTCCTCGACTTGCGCCGCGATCACCCGGCCGACTCGTCCGGGACAAGGGTAGCCGTGGACGGTGCAGTTCGCCGACTCGGCAGCCCGGCCAGCCCGCTGACTAGGCCGGACGGTAATGGAACCGTCCCCACCTTCGGCGCTGACCAGGGCGGACGGGAATGGAACCGTCCCCGGGTTCAGGGGCGGAGGGCGAACTCGACCTTCCCTGTCGCCGGGTCGGCACTGATCAGTGTCGCGGTGACGGCATGCCCCAGAACCAGGTCGGTGCCGGCGACCCGGGCTTCGACAGCCGGCTCGGCCAACTGCAGGATCCCGTCCTTGCGATCGCTGTCCACCTCGATCACGGTGCCGGTGAAGGATTCACCGACGTGCGGCTCGAGCAGGATCGCCTCGACCAGGTTCACCACCCCGCGTTCGTAGCGGTGCGCTCGCCGGTTGGACTCGGCCATCACCGGCGGCAGCGTCACCAGTTCGGAGCGCACCGATTCCGGAACCGGCGACCCAGCACAGATCGCCACGCAGATCTCACCGGCATACCGATCGGCCAACCGACGCAGCGGCGCCGTGACATGCGCATAGGGCGCGGCGATCGCCGCGTGCAGTGGCTGGTCGGGCGCGGCACCGTCGAAGGCGACGTAGCCTGCACCTCGGAACAGCATGGTGCAGGAGTTCAGCATCGCCGCATGGGCGGGAATGGACGCGTCCAGGCCGCGAACGAACTGCGGGTAGCCCACGGTGTGCGGCCAGCTGATGCCCAGCGCCTGAGCGGTGTGACGCAGGCGGGCGATCGCCGAATCCGGGGCTGGCGGCAACGTGCGCAACAGTCCGATGCCCGCATCCAGCATCAGCTGCGCGGCTGCCATCCCGGTGGCGAGGGAGAGCTGCGCATTCCAGTCCTCCACCGGGAGCGAGGCGCGGTACTCCAACCCCCAAGAGGCCTCGGTCGGCACCACTTCCTGTTCGGGCACCGACAAGCTGACCCCGCCACGGGACGCCTCGAGTGCCTGCCGCAGTGTCCCGATCTCGCGGAGCAGTTCCAACTGCTCACCACCGTCCCCGGCACCCAGGTGGCGCTGGGCATCGACATAGCCGAGCTTGGCTCGACTGCGAACCATGGTGCGCGCCACCGAGGCACCGACCGTGGCCCCGGCCCGGTCCAGGCGCAGCTCCCAGAGCAACGCCGGACGATTCTGGCCGGGCAAGAGGCTGGTCGCACCCTCCGAGAGCAGCGGCGGATGCAAGGGCGTCCGCGAGGTCGGGGCGTAGAGCGTCTCGCCCCGGGCATGCGCCTCACGATCGACCGCACCGCCGGGAGCGACGAAGGCGGCCACATCGGCAATGGCGTATCGCAGCAGGTAGCCGTCGGCGGTCCGGGACAGGTGGAAGGCCTGGTCCAGGTCCAGCGAATCCTCGGGGTCAAGGGTGACGAACTCGATGTCGGTGCGATCAGTGCTGGGCAAGAGGGGCGCCTGCGCGGCGGCCTCTGCCTCGGCCAGCACTGGCCCCGGGAAGCCGGTCGGGACGCCGAGCTCGGTGCGCAGCCGCTGCAGCCCAGCGGCCAACGCCGGGGGTTCGGCCCGGCGCAGACTGACCTCGCGGATCGGCACCGCTCTCCCCTATCGCCTGGCTCTGGGTTTACCGTCCAAAGCCGCGTTGACCAGGGCGTCCGCAGCCTTGTTCTGCTCCCGCGGCACCCACGTCCACGTCACCTGGGACGGATGCAGCGCCCGTGCTTTCGCAGCCAGCGGACGCATGGCCGGATGCTTCACCTTCCAGCGCCCGGCCTGCTGCTCGATCACCAGCCGGGAGTCCATCCGGACGTCCACGGCCGCATCGGCGTCGATCGCCCGGGCCATCTCCAGACCGGCGATCAGCCCGGAGTACTCGGCGACATTGTTGGTGTTGATCCCCAGGGTCAGCCCCTCGGCGTTGAGCACCTCGCCGGTCTCGGCGTCGCGCACCAGCGCACCGTAGGCGGCCGGCCCGGGATTGCCGCGTGAGCCGCCGTCGGCTTCGACGATCAGCCGTCGCATCGACGCCGACGATGTGGTGGCGTCGGTTTCCGGCGTCGCCTCATCGAGCTCGAAGAGCCCCGGCCCGTCCTGCGACTGAGCCGCTCGGGCCATCAGATCTCCACCGCGCCGATCCGGACGAGCACACGCTCACACTCTTCACAGCGCAGCACCTCGTCGCCGGGGGCGGCCGCATAGCCGGCCAACGCGATCGGTGTCGCCTCGATCTGGCAGCCGCCGCAACGACGGCCCCTGAGCGGGGCAGCTCCCAGACCACCCGAACGCACTCGGATCCGGTCGTACAGCGCGACCAGATCGGCCGGGAGCTCCGCGGCGATCCCGTTGCGCACACCCTGGTGCTGGGCACCCTCGGCATCCAGCTGGGCCAGCTGCTCGTCCCGAGAAGCCATCAAGGCCCGCAACGAGGACTCCACCTCGCCGATCTGCTCGGCCAGCTGCGCCTCCTCGGCACTGGCCTGCTCGACCTGCTCCATGGCCTCCAGCTGGACGTCCTCCAACTCGGAGATCCGCCGACCCAGGTGCTCAATCTCGTCGATCAGACCCTGCAGGGCCTTGGTGTCGGTGACCACGCCGGCGTCCAGACGCTGCTGATCACGGTCCTTGCGCTCACGGACCGGCACCAGGTCAGCTTCCGCCTTCTCCAGGTCGGCCTGAACGTCGCCGAGTCGGGTCTGTGCGGCCAGATGATCCTGCTTCAGCTTGACCCGGACGTTCTTGGCTTCGGTGATGGCCGCATGCTCGGGCAGCGCCCGCTTGCGATGCTCTACTTGGGCCAGCACGGTGTCCTCTTGCTGCAAGTCGAGCAGCCGTCGTTGCGCCGATGCGGCAGCCTTCATCTGGTCCTCCTGAAGTTGTCAGACCGACTCTACCGGCTCACCTGCGCGGTTTGCCTGCGCGCGATGGACCCATTCGAACGGATGGGGCCGTGACGACATCGCACCCCACCCCTGCCGGCTGGTACCCCGACCCCGAGTTCAGCCAGAACCTTCGCTACTGGGCCGGTCGCAACTGGACCTCCCAGACCCAGCCGCTGTATGGGCAGCCATCTGCTCCGTCGACGCCGCAGCTGCCACAGAGCTCACCGACTCTGGCGCGGGTGGTCCAGGTGCTGCTGGCATTGGCCGCCCTCGTCGCGCTGGCCAGCGCATCACTTGGGCTGTGGGGCTTTCGGCTGATCGCCGAGGGTGCTCGCGATCCGCTCAGCATCAACCTCGACACCTACAACCTCTACGACCAGTTGCACACGATCGGGGCCCTGGCCACGTTCGGCTGCACCGTCGTGACCGGCGTGATCTGGATCATCTGGCAATACGGCCTGGTCTCCCGGGTACCCGCGGTCGCTCTGCGGCATGCTCCGGGCTGGCACATCGCCGCCTGGTTCGTTCCGGTGGTCAACCTGTGGTTCCCGGTACAGAATCTGGCCGACCTGCGCGGCGCCCTGGACGGAGCACGCGCGCCATCACGGATCCCGGCCGGCTACCTGGCGTGGTGGTTGTGTTGGCTCGGCGGCAGTGCCGCTGGCATGGTCAGCGTCCAGCTCTCCCTGCGCGGGTCGAGCCTGTCCTCGCTCGCCGACTCCACCGCGGTGGAGGCTGTCGGAGACGTGGCGCATCTCCTCGCCGCGATCCTGGCGATCATGGTGGTGCGAGACCTGAGCGCTCGCGTCCGGGCAGTTCTTCAGCCGACCCCGGCGCAGCTGGCGGGAGAGTCGACCGTCGGACGGGGATAGCATTTCGAGCATGACCAGCTCGACCAACGCCGAAGAACAGCCCAAGCTCCCTAACCGCCAGACTCCGTTCCCGAAGGCCTTCGTCGAGTTCATTCCGACCGGATGGGCGCCCTATCCGTCCGAAGTGCCCGAGGCGCTGCCGGCTTCGGTGCCGGCTGCGGGTCGCCGCGCCCGGATCGCTGCGGCGTTCCCCGGCCAGCGGCTGGTCTTCCCGGCCGGTGGACTGAAGGCCCGCTCCAACGACACCGACTACCGGTTCCGTCCGCATTCGGCTTTCGCGTGGCTGACCGGGCTGGGTTCGGAGCGTGAGCCCGACGCCAACCTGGTGATCGAGCCGGACGGCTCCGCGACGCTGTACTTCAAGCCGCGGGCACCGCGCACGGATCCGGAGTTCTACGCCGATGCGCGCTACGGCGAGATGTGGGTGGGCACCCGGGAGTCGCTGGAGGAGATGGAGGCGCTCACCGGCATCACTTGCGCTCCGATCGATCAGTTCGAGGATGCCCTGACCGCCGACCTGGACTCAGTGCCGGTCCGGCTGGTGCGGGAGGCCGATGAGGGACTCACCGTCCGGCTGGACGGACTGCGGGCTGCGGCCGGCGTCGACCCTCGTTCCGAGGCCGAAGCCGACGAGCAGTTCGAGGTGATCCTGTCCGAGGCTCGGATGATCAAGGACGACTTCGAGCTGGACGAGCTGCGTCAGGCCTGTGCGCACAGCGCCGTGGGCTTCACTGCCGTGGTGGCCGACCTGCCGGAGGCCGTCCGACGCGGCCGGGGTGAGCGCTGGGTCGAGGGCATCTTCGGCCTGCATGCTCGCCACTTGGGCAATGCGGTCGGCTACGACACGATCGCCGCGGCCGGCGATGATGCGAACACGCTGCATTGGATGCGCAATGACGGAGAGCTGCGCGAGGGCGAGCTCCTGCTGCTCGACGCCGGCGTCGAGGTCGACTCGCTGTACACCGCAGACATCACCCGGACGCTGCCGGTCAACGGCACGTTCAGCCCGACCCAGCGCCAGGTCTACACCGCCGTCCTCGAGGCTCAGGCGGCCGGCTTCGCTGCAGCCAAGCCCGGCAACAAGTTCTCCGACGTTCACGCCGCCGCGGTCGCCGTCGTCGTCCGGCACCTGGCTGAGTGGGGTCTGCTGCCGGTGAGCGCCGAGGAGTCCCTCGACCCGATCAACGGCGGCCAGTACCGGCGCTGGATGGTGCACGGCACCTCGCACCACCTCGGCCTGGACGTCCACGACTGCGCCAAGGCCCGTCAGGAGAACTACCGCGACGCGACTCTGCAGCCCGGCATGGTGATCACCGTCGAGCCCGGCATCTACTTCAAGGCCACCGATCTGCTGGTGCCCGAGGAGTTCCGCGGCATCGGCGTCCGGATCGAGGACGACGTGGTGATCACCGAGACCGGCTGCGAAATCCTGTCCAACCACCTGCCCCGCGATCCCGACGCCGTCGAGGCCTGGATCGCCAAGGTCTGGGCTCGCTAGCCCGGGAGCACTTCGAGCAGGTCGCCCACCGAGCAGTCCAGGGCATCGCAGATCGCGGTCAGCGTGCTGAACCGGATCGCTCGGGCGCGATCGTTCTTCAGTACGGACAAGTTCACCAGGCTCACTCCGACCAGCTCGGAAAGCCTGGTCAGCGTCATCCCGCGGTCGGCCAGCAGATCGTCCAGCCGGCAGTGAATCCGGCCACCCTCCTCGGTGGGCACTAGACAAGCCCGTCTGCGTCGGCGCGCAGCTGAGCGCCGTGGCGGAACACGGCAGCCAACAACATCAGCGCTAGTCCTGCAGCGAGCGGAGTAAAGGGCAGATCCAGGCGGAAGGCGGCGGCGGTCGGCCAGCCCAGGGTCGTCGCGTCAGTTAGGTCGTCGGTGTAGGACCAGCCGATGGCCCCGAACAGGTCGCGCGAGGCCAACCAGTCGGCGAAATTCCCCACCCAGGTGGCCAGTGTTCCGCCCGCAAGGGTGACCCAGCCCGTGGTCGCCACCGCCGTCGCGCTGAGCGCGAACGGGTCACCCTCACCGAGCGAACGAGCTAGCCGCAGGACCACCACAGCCACAACGATGCTCGTAGCTGCGGTCAGAACCGGCGCCAGCGCCAGCGCGACCCGGGTCAGCACAGTGAAGCCCGTCGCGGTGACCGTCACCCGATCGAAGCCGCCGCTGGTCAAGGTGGCGTTCAGCCCGAAGGGGATGAAGCCCTCAGGGAGTCGCAGCGGCATCGTCTCCACTGGAACGGTGACCGTCGGGCTCGGAACTGTGGTGCCTACGACGGCCGCGATGCCCCAGATGGCCGCGAGCACGATGGCAGCCCGTCCGGCGATGCCGATAATCCGCAGCAGGCTCGCACGGCTACCTGAGGCGATTCGCATGATCAAGAAGGGCAGCGCCAGGAGTGACGAAGCCAACAGGAGCAAGACCAGCGCGGGCAGCACGTTCATTTCGGCCTCCAGTTATCGACTGCCGATAACCTTATCGTTATTCGATATCATGTCAAGGGTCGGGCGTCCATCTAGGGGGACGCTCATCGGACGTCGCTGGGAACCGGCCTGATGCCCCCTAGAGTTCTGCTGGGCCGCAACGGCAACGCGGCCCAGTGAACTCAAAGGCGAAGGAACTTCTGTGTCAGATCCCAAACAGACCAAGGTCGTACTCGACGAGTCCCAGATGCCGACGCACTGGTACAACATCGTCGCCGACCTGCCCACTCCCCCGCCGCCGCACCTGCACCCGGGCACCCAGCAGCCGCTGGAGCCGGACGATCTCGCGCCGCTGTTCCCGCCGGCCCTGATCGAGCAGGAAGTGACGACCGAGCGCTGGATCGAAATTCCGGCAGAGGTTCACGACATCTACCGCCTGTGGCGTCCCTCGCCGTTCTACCGCGCCCACCGGCTGGAGAAGGCGCTGGGCACCACCGCCCGGATCTACTACAAGTACGAGGGCGCCTCGCCGGTGGGCAGCCACAAGACCAACTCCGCGGTCGCCCAGGCCTACTTCAACAAGGTCGCCGGACGCACCCGGCTGACCACCGAGACCGGCGCCGGCCAGTGGGGTTCGGCACTGGCCTTCGCCACTCAGATCTTCGGCCAGAGCTGCGATATCTGGCAGGTGCGCTCCAGCTATGAGGGCAAGCCGTACCGGCACTACCTGATGGAGACCTTCGGAGCTTCGGTGGTGGCCAGCCCGTCCGAGCTGACCGAGGCCGGGCGTGCGCTGCGCGAGCAGTTCCCCGACACCACCGGCAGCCTGGGCATGGCGATCTCGGAGGCGGTCGAGGCGGCAGCCAAGGATCCCAACGCCAGCTACTCGCTGGGCTCGGTGCTCAACCACGTCGCACTGCACCAGACGGTGATCGGCCAAGAAGCGCTGCTGCAGCTGAAGCTGTTCGGCGAAGGCCCAGCCGATTACCTGTTCGCCTGCGCGGGTGGCGGCTCGAACCTGGCCGGCATCGCCTTCCCGTTCCTGCGGGAGAACCTCGAGGGACGCGCTGAGACCAAGATCGTCGCGTGTGAGCCCAAGGCGGCCCCGTCGCTGACCGAGGGCGAATACATGTACGACTTCGGCGACACTGCGCATCTGACGCCGCTGCTGAAGATGTACAGCCTGGGTCCGGACTTCGTCCCGGCCGCCGTCCACGCCGGTGGCCTGCGCTACCACGGCATGTCTCCGCTGGTCAGCCACTGCTACCACGAGGGCCTGATCAGCGCCACGGCGATCAAGCAGCTGGACGCCTTCGAGGCCGGCGTGATCTTCTCCCGCGCCGAGGGCATCGTCCCGGCCTCGGAGTCGAACCACGCCATCGCCGGTGCGATCCGTCAGGCGCGTCTGGCCACCGAGGCCGGCGAGTCTCCGGTGATCGTGATCGGCGTCTCCGGTTCGGGCCAGCTCGATCTACCGGCCTACGCCGAGTTCCTCTCCGGAGGCATGGCCGACAGCTGAGTGCTCAGTCGAGGGCCGGTCGGACACAGTCCGGCCGGCCCTTCTGTGTTCAGAACGAAGCGCAGTCGGACGTGCCTCGGTCACCCTCTTCACCCGCCCGAACGCACCTCAGTGCCGCAGAGAAGGGGACAGTCCCCTTTTCTGCGGAGTCGTCGACTTCGTCGGTTTCAGGCCTGCGGCCTGGGCTCGGACTCGCCCTGGCCCGGCTCGGCAGCCCCGGACGGCTCCGGCGCGGGCGCACTGGGCTGAGAGGTGTCGGCCTGCGGCTGAGCGGGTGCGGCCTGCGGGTAAGACGGCTCCGGGTAGGCCGCCGGATAGCCGGGCGGCGGGAATCCTTGCTGCGGATAGACCTGCGGCGGATATCCGGGCTGAGGGTATGCCGGCGGGTACCCCGGCTGCTGCGGATAGCCATAGCCGGGCTGCTGAGCCACCCAGCCGGCATCGAACTGGGCAGCGCGAAGCCCGGGCATGGTGGCCACCAGGCCACGCGCCTGACCGGCCACCTTATGCTCGGCGAGCACCTCGTACTTGGTGGCGATGGTCTGGGAGACCGAGGTGAAGTCCCGCTTGCCGCGAGCCGCCCAGTAGGAGATGGACGACATCGCCACTCCCACCAGAATGCCGATCAACAAGGCGTAGATGATGATGACCAGCGGGTTCGCCGCAGCCTCTTGGACGAACAGCATCATCAGCAGGCTGATCATGATGCCGGTGGTGACGCCGTTCTGGACGCCGGCCAAGATCACCGTGCCCCAGTTGCGTCGGCCGAGGACGCGCTCCACTGAGCGCAATTCCGTGCCGACGATGGCCAGGTGCTGCACCGGGAACTTCTGGTCGGCCAGAAAGTCGACCACCCGCTGCGCCTCGTCATAGGTGTTGAACACGCCGACCGACTGCGGATACTCCAGCTTGAACAGGCTACTCAGCTTCGGAGACATTGCCTGGGTCATGATGTGACCTCCATCCCGGCGGCCCGGCCTCGGGCCAGAATTGCGGCGGCGAGCTTCACGCCCGCCTCGTCCACCATCTCATCATCTACCACGATCGCCCCGACCGAACCGTGGCCCTGACCGATCGCGTGGGCATAAGCACCCATGATCCGCTGAGCCCGCTCGAAGTCGGACGCCTTGGGTGAGAACACCTCGTTGCCGGCCTCGACCTGCGCCGGGTGCAGTACCCACTTGCCGTCATAGCCCAGCGCGGCCGACAGCTGCGCCGAGCGCCGGAAGCCCTCAACGTCGCGGATGGCGACGAAGGGGCCGTCGATCGCCTGCAGCCCGTGAGCCCGGGCCGCAACCAGGATCGACATCAGCACGTGGTGGAAGGCGTCGGCCGGGTAACCGTCGGGCTGCGCTCCGACATTCAGCCCGCCCATGCCCAGACTGGCCATGAAATCGCCGGGCCCGAACACCAGGGAGGCCAACCGCGGGCTGGCCGCAGCGATCTCGGCGACGTGCAGCAGGCCCACGGCGTCCTCGATCTGCACTTCCAGGCCGATCCGGCCGACCTCGAGGCCGGCAGTGTGCTCGACCTGGGTGAGCAGCAGATCCAGCGCCTTCACCTGGGCGGCCGAGGTGGCCTTGGGAAGGACCAGGGCGTCGATCATCGCGCCGGCTCCGCTGACCACTTCGATCACGTCGCCATAGGTCCAGGGGCTCTCCCAGCCATTGACCCGGACCGTGACCAGACCGGCCGCGAAGCCGGACGGCGCCAGTAGCGCATCGACGATCCGTCGCCGGGACTCGACCTTCACCGCCGGCGCGACAGCATCCTCCAGATCGAGGAACAGGCCGTCGACGGCCAGCGTCCTGGCCTTCTCGATGAACCGGTCCGAGGAACCGGGGACGGCCAGAATCGTGCGGCGAGGCAGGTCGCGAGAGTTCGTCACCGCGCCAGCCTATGCCAGCAGGCGCACCGACCCTTTCAGTGTCGGCTGTGCGTTTGCTGTGAGCGTCAGCTGACCGGGGTGAGCCCCAGCTTTCGGCCGGCCAGACTGGGTCGGCGAGCCACGATCCGCTGGGCCAATCCGGCCAGCGCCTGCGCGGCCGGGCGGGTGGGATCGGTGGCCACCAGCGGCAGTCCCTCGTCGCCACCAGCCGACACCGCGGGATCCATCGGCACCTCGGCCAGCAGCGGGACGTCGTAGCCGAGCCGCTTGGTCAGGGTCGCGGCCACCTCGGCGCCACCACCGGTGCCGAACACGGCCACCCGCTGAGTCTCGCCATGGGAGCAGGTCACCTCGAGGTAGGCCATGTTCTCGACGACTCCGAGCACCTTCTGATCGAGCATCGACGCCATCGTCCCAGCGCGCTCGGCCACCTCGGCAGCGGCCTGCTGCGGGGTGGTCACCACCAGCACCTCGGCATTGGGCAGCTTCTGGCCCAGCGAGAGCGCCACATCGCCGGTGCCCGGCGGCAGGTCGACGACCAGGTAGTCCAGGTCGCCCCAGTAGACGTCGGCCAGGAACTGCTGCAGCGCACGGTCCAGGATCGGGCCACGCCAGGCGATCACCTGATCGCGGGACTCCTTCATCATCCCGATGCTGATCACCTTCAGGCCCATCGTCGGAACCGGCAGGATCATGCCGTCGACCGAGGTCGGCCAGGACTCCATCAGGCCCAGCATCTGCGGGATCGAGTGACCGTAGATGTCGGCGTCCAGGACGCCGACGGAGCGACCCTCGTTGGCCAGGGCCATGGCCAGGTTCACCGTGACCGAGCTCTTGCCGACCCCACCCTTGCCGGAGGCGACCAGGATCACCTGGGTCGTCGAGTCGGCCTTGCTGAACGGAATGTCACGCTCCGTGGCGCCGCCGCGCAGCTTGCGCTTGAGCTCAGCCCGCTGCTCGTCGTTCATGGCCGACATGGTCAGGTTGATGGCGCTGACGCCGGGCACCGCGGTGACCTTCTCGCGCACATCGGCTTCGATGGTGTTGGCCATCGGACAACCGGTGATGGTCAGCAGAATGGTCAGCGAGGCAACGCCGGCTTCGTCCACGCTGAGGGAATCAACCATGTCGAGCTCGGTGATCGGACGATGGATCTCCGGATCGATGACAGTGGCCAAGGCAGCGTTGACGGCGGCGACGAGTTCGGTGGACATGGCGTCTACCTTACGACGGCCGAGGTCACGTCACCCAATACCCCTGGCGGTTTGGGCAACCGTGCAGCCGGACTACTTGGCCGGCTTCTCCTGCTCGGGATCCTCGCTCAGCTCGGCCAGCAGATCGCGCAGTTCCGACCGAATGAAATCGCGGGTGGCGACGTCATTCATCCGCATCCGCAGGGACGCGATCTCTCGGGCCAGGAAGTCCATATCAGCCCGGGACTGGGCGGCCACCTGCCGGTCGTGCTCCAGGCTCACCCGGTCGCGGGCCTCCTGCCGGTTCTGGGCGAGCAGAATCAGCGGTGCCGCATACGAGGCCTGCAGCGACAGCGCAAGCGTCAAGAACATGAACGGCCACGGATCCGGCGCCACATCCTTGGGCATCGACAGGTTGAAGAACAGCCACGCAATGATCGCGACCGTCATCCAGAACAGGAACCCGGCAGTACCCATCAGCCGAGCGAACTGCTCGGCGAACACGCCCACACTGTCTTGGTCGAACCGCATCCGCGGCACCCATGCACTGCGCCGACGGCCAGGAGTATCGAGCCGGTCCTTGTCAGCCATCGGTCACCTCCAGTTCAAGCCGATCCAACTGCACCCCGCGCCAGTCGTTGGGCAGGATATGGTCCAGCACGTCATCAACGGTGACCGCCCCGATCAGCCGCCGGTCCGCGTCCACCACGGGCGCGCAGACCAAGTCGTAGGTCGCGAAGTAGCGGCTCACCTGGGCCACATTGCTCTGCGGGGTCAGCGGCGTGATGTCCGGGTCGATCAGACTGGCCACCAGGATCGACGGAGGTTCGCGCAGCAACCGCTGAATGTGCACGGCACCGACATATCGTCCAGTCGGAGTATCCAGCGGGGAGCGGCAGACGAAGGCCAGTGCGGCCATGGCCGGCGTGACCTCCTCTCGGCGCACCGAGGCGAGCGCATCGGCCACGGTTGCGTCGATGCCCAGCACCACCGGCTCGGGGTTCATCAGACCACCGGCGGTAGCGGCGTCATAGGACAGCAGCGTCCGGACGTCCTTGGCGTCTTCGGGCTCCATCCGCTGCAGAATCGTCTCGGCCAGCGTGGGCTCCAACTCGGCGATCAGGTCGGCCGCGTCGTCGGGATCCATCTCCTCCAGGACGTCGGCGGCGCGCTCGGTGTCCAGGGTCGCGATCACGTCGACCTGTTCATCCTCGGGCAGCTCTTCCAGCGCCTCGGCCAGCCGATCGTCGTCCATGGCCTCGACCACCGCGGCGCGCAAGCCAGGATCCATGTCGTGCAGCTCGCGGGCCACGTCGGCCGGCTTCAGCTCCGACAGTCGCATCACCTGCTGTTCGGCATCGCGAGGTGCCGGACGGTCGAGGAAGTCGGGCACCTCGGACCAGTCGACGATCGTGACATGGCTGCGCTGGAAGGGCCGGCGGTCGGCCTGGCGCAACGCCACCTCGGCCAGCTCCCAGTCCCGGCCGCGGGTGTGCCGAATAGCGACGTCGAAGATCGTCTCGGGTACACCGGAGTCCTCGCGCTGGACGGTGCGATCGAAGAGCTGATCGGCGACCAGCATCTCGCGCTCGCGCACCTCGAAGCGCCGGGTGTTCACCAGGCCGGAGATGATCACCTGGTTGGCGTCGATGGAGCGCACGCGATCCATCGGGAAGAAGATGCGGCGAAGGGCGAACAGCTCGACGACCAGCCCTTTCACCTTGGGCGGTCTATTCCCAGAGCGGTTCTGGATGACGACGTCTCGAACCTTGCCCACCTGCTCGCCGTTCGGGTCGAGCATGGGCAGCCCCTTGATCCTCGAAACGAAGATCGATGAAGTCGCAGTCACGACCAGAGGCTAGCCCACTGATGGATCATCTGCCGCACGACAGGCGTCAGGTCGCCTCGGGGTCGTAGGCCACGGTGGAGGGTAGTTCCTCCACCGTCGGCGCCGGATCAGCCGCAGCTGCAGCCACGGCCGCCAGGGGCGGCGCCGCTACGGCCAGCCCGGAGGCTAGCGGGGCCAACTCCGCCTTGACCGGTTGAAGCTCGGCCTGCACCGGATCGATGAGGTGCTTGGTCACCATGGCCCGCGGATTGCGAAGATCCAGATCGGCGAACTCAGGCCCGAGTTCGGCCTGCAGCCGTCCGGTGGCGTCGTTGGCGATCGTGCGCAGATAGCGGACGATCCGGCCGGCCTTCCGAGCCACATCCGGCAGCCGCTCCGGGCCGAAAATGACCACCGCGAGCACCAGAAGGACCAGAACCTCACTCCAGTCCAGGTTGAACATGGCGGCGGCCCCTGCGTCCTACAGGCCGGCCTGGTCGAGCAAGGCCACGAAGGTGGCCGCCTGCGCAGGGCTGGCCGGCAGCAGCGGCTTACGGACGCCGCCAGGGACGAACCCGCGGGCGGCCAATCCGGCCTTCACCAGCAGGCAGCCCTGAGTCGCGAAGACGCCCTGGTAGACCGGCAGCAACTCCTGGTGCACCTCAAGAGCACGCTGCACGTCCCCGGCCAGATACGCCTCGACCAGGGTACGGGTGCCCCGTCCGGTGAAATGAGTGGAGGTGCCGACGACGCCGACACCTCCCACCGAAAGCAGCGGGAGGGTCATCGCGTCGTCACCGGCGTAGTACGCCAGGCCGGTGGCCGCAATCACCTGGGACGACGCCACGGGGTTGCCCTTGGCGTCCTTCACCGCGACGATCCGCGGATGGGCGGCGATCTGGATCAACGTCGGCGTCTCCACCGGAATCCCGGTGCGGTGCGGAATGTCGTAGATCACGATCGGCGTGCTGGTCGCTTCGGCGACGGTGAGGAAGTGGTCGGCCACCGCATCCTGCGGCGGGCGGCTGTAGTACGGCGTGACCACCAGCAGACCGTCCACCCCGGCCTGCTCAGCCTGATTCGCCAGCTCGATGGTGTGCGCGGTGTCGAAAGTTCCGACACCGGCGATCACCTTGGCGCGATCCCCCACTTCGGCCACGACGGCTTCGAGTAGCGCGCGCTTCTCTGCGTCGGAGGTGGTGGGTGACTCACCGGTGGTGCCGTTGATCACGAGGGCATCGTTTCCCTGCTGATCCACCAGATGAGCGGCCAACCGGCGCGCCTCATCCAGGTTCAGCGAGCCGTCGGGAGCGAAGGGCGTCACCATGGCGGTGATGATCCGACCGAAAGGCAGCGATGTCATGACAGCCAGCCTACGGCGCGTCGATGACGACCAGGGGATCGCCGTCTCGAACCACGTCGCCCGGTGCCACGATGACCTCGCTCACCTTCCCGGAAACCTCGGCGAGCACCGGAATCTCCATCTTCATCGACTCCAGCACCACCACGGCCTGGCTGGCATCGACCTGCTGCCCGGCGACGACTTCCACCGACAGGACGTTGGCCACCAGTTCGGCTACCACGACGTGACTCATGGGACGCAATGGTAAGGCCATCGTCGGGTGCGGGCAGGGTCCCGCCATCGGTATCGAGACTCCCCTAAGCTGAAGTGCGTGAACGCAGCAGCCAAGAACTCGCCACGAGCCGGATCGCTGTCGGCTTCGGTGGCCTACGCTGAGGCCTTTGTGGCCGAGTCCGAGCCCAGTCGCGCTGCGCGGCGCCACGCCGACGGGCTCGGCGTCGACAGCGTCAGCGACGGTGTGGCCGCAACCTTGACCTTCCTGGCCAAGACTCTGGCCGCAAAGGCGGTCGTCGAGATCGGCACCGGCACCGGAGTCTCCGGCCTGGCACTGTTTGCCGGAATGGTCGCCGATGGCGTGCTGACCAGCATTGATGCGGAGTCGGAGAACCAGGCCGCCGCCCGGGAGGTCTTCGGCACGGCCGGGGTACCCAGCCGCCGGATCCGGCTGATCGCCGGCCAAGCCCTGGTGGTGTTGCCCAAGCTGAGCGACAGCGCCTACGACATCGTGTTCGTGAACGGCGATCCGCTCGAGTACGTCGAGTACGTCGCCCAGGCCGAGCGTTTGCTGCGTCCCGGCGGCCTGCTGGTCCTGCACCACGCACTGTGGGAGGGCAAGGTGGCCGATGAGCAGAACAGCGACGACGAGCCGCTGATCATTCGCGAAGCGCTCGAGGCGGTCGCCGAGAGCGGCCTGTTCACCTCCGCGTTGCTGCCGCTAGGCGATGGGCTGCTGGTCGCCGTCCGCGACTGACTCCGGCTCGGCCACGTCCGCTCCGCGAACCGCGACCGCCAGGTAGCCGCAGACAAGGAGCGAAAAGCCGACAGTCGACAGGAAGGTTCCGGCTAGGCCGACGACCTCGGCCAAACCGCCGGCAGCCAGCGCCCCGATCGGCATCAGACCGAAAGCCAAGGTCCGACTCGCTCCACCGACACGCCCCAGCATCGCGGACGGCACCAGCCGCTGCCGCAGACTCTGCGCCACCACATTGCCCAGAGCGTTCGCGAACCCGATCAGGCTGAGCGCGACCGCCGTGGCCCACGGATTCGGCCAGCACACCGGCACCGCCAGCAGGATGACGCTGAGCGTCAATGACCCGACCAGCAGCGGCAGCTCACCGACCACGCGCTGAGCAACCTCGGTGCAGAGCGAGCCGAAGACGGCACCGAGCGCGAAGCCCAAGGTGAGCAGCGGATACTGCGCCTGGCTCAGCCCGAGGGCCGAACCCGCGCCGACCGCCCACAGCACGAAGACGGCGAAGTAGCCGGTGAAGGCGAAGTTCAGCAGACTCGAGGCCAGCACCAGCGGACGAATGAGCCGGTGGGTGAACACGAAGCGCAGGCCGTCCCTCACTTCCGCCCGTGCTGAACCCGCGCGGTCCTCAGCGGTTCGGGCAGCCCGGAAGCTGCCGCGAAGGCCGAACCACAACACCGCGGCGGCCAGCGCCGCCAACGCGGCGGAGGTGCCGAAGCCCAGCCCGGCACCGAGCACCAACAAGAACCCGGCTACCGGAGCTCCGACGAAGTTGTTGGCAACCTGCTGGACGCCCAGCACGCGCCCGTTGGCGGCCGGCAACTGATCGGGTGCGACCAGCGACGGCAGGATCGAGCTGGCCCCCAGATCGGCGAACACTTCGGTGACTCCGTAGGCCAGCACCACGGCCGCCAGAAATCCGATACTGAGCTGCCCCATCGCGGCCACCGCGGCGGCCGCCAGCAGCACCACCGCCCTCGCCACGAGGGCGACCACCTGCACCCGCCGCCGGTCGGCCCGGTCGACGATCACCCCGGCCGCGATGCTCAGCAGCAGCGACGGCAGCCAGCTGACCGCCGAGAGCAGCGAGATCGCCACCGGCGAGGTGGTCAGACCGAGCGCCACCAGCGGGGCCATTGTCTGCACGATCCCGTCCCCCAGGTTGGCCAGCCCCGTGGAACTCAGTTGGGCGGTGAAGCCTCGTCCCCACTGTGGCTTGGTCGCGAGCAGCTCGGCTGACTGCGCCTCGGTTACCGGCATTGAGGGCTCCGATCTTCTAGACTGGGGGTGCAGAGAACTCTCTGCAAAGGTTTCTATGCAAAGGTATCTCTGCATCCGATGGAGAGCAAGTCCCCGACACCAGCCGGCGAGCCGCCGAAGCGCTTCTCGCCGCCGCCCGCGGCCCTGAAGGCCTTCGCTCACCCGCTACGGATGGCCATGTACGCCGAACTCGGACGCCTCGGCTCGGCGACCGCAAGCCAACTGGCCCGCGCCCTCGGGGAGAGCAGCGGACAGACCAGCTACCACTTGCGTCAGCTCGAACGGCACGGCTTCGTCGAGGACGACCCCGCGCATAGCGGCGGACGAGAACGCTGGTGGCGTCCGGTGGGTTTCGAGGTCACAGATGCGGGGATGTTCAATGACCCGGACACCTCAGGTTCGGCCAAAGCGGTACTGGAATCGTTGATCGCCGAGCGGGCAGCCACCCTGTCGGCCTGGTACAGCAGCCTCAAGCCCGATCAGAGTGAGACGCTCGGGCTTGTCTCGGGGGCAAGCCTGAACCTCAGCACCGCCGAAGCCGAGGAGCTCACCGAACAGCTGAGTGAGGTGATCAGGATCTTCTCCGCCAAGGCGCAGGACCGCGAGTTGAGCGACACCGTCCGGCGGTTCCGGGTGCACCTGGACGTGTTCCCGCTGGCCACGACCGGGTCCGAAGCTCCTCAGCGTGATCCGGACCCGCCGAGCCCCTCCACCTAGGTCGTGGAACTCGCCGAGTGCCTCCACCCAGGTGGAGGCACTCGATGAGTGGAGAGTCAGTTGCCGGCCGGAACCGTCGAGTTCTTCGGGACGACGGTGATCCCGCCGTCCACATGGAAGCCTCGCGCCAGATCATGCTCATGGTTGACGCCGATCTCAGCGCCGTCGGCGACGATCACGTTCTTGTCCAGGATCGCGCGACGCACCACTGCGTTGCGACCGATTCGACTGCCCGAGAAGACCACCGACTCCTCGATGTTGGCCCACTTGTCGACCATGACATTGGGCGAGAGCACCGAGCGGTCCACGTCCCCGCCGGAGATGATGCAGCCGGCTCCCACAATGGAGTCCTCCGCCGTCCCACGCAGGGTGAACTTGGCGCCGGGAAGCTGGGCCTGCGAGGTCCAGATCGGCCAGCGCCGGTTGTACAGGTTGAACTCCGGATCGACCGAAACCAAGTCCATGTGCGCGGCGTGGTAGGCACCGATCGAACCGACGTCACGCCAGTAGTTGCGATCCTTGTCGGTCGCGCCGGGGACGTTGTTCTCGGTGAAGTCGTACACCTGAGCCCGCCCTTGGGAGACGAAGCTGGGGACGATATCGCCGCCCATGTCGTGGCGAGAGCTGCTGGAGTTCGCGTCGTCGTTCAGCGCCTCGACGAAGGCCTTGCGGGTGAACACATAGTTGCCCATCGAGGCGAATGACTGCTCAGGGCTGTCGGCCAGTCCCGGCGGATCGCTGGGCTTCTCCAGGAAGGCATTGATCTTGCCATCGGCAGCGGCGTCGATGATGCCGAAGGCGGACGCCTCCGACCGGGGCACCCGGATCCCGGCGATGGTGGCGTCCATGCCGGATTCGATGTGCGCCTTCACCATGTCTTCGACGTTCATCCGGTAGATGTTGTCGGCTCCGAAGACCACCACGTAGTCCGGGTCCTCGTCGTTGATCAGGTTCATCGACTGGAAGATGGCGTCCGCGCTGCCCTGGTACCACTGCTTGCCGGTGCGCTGCTGCGCGGGCACCGACGTGACGTAGCTGCCCAGCAGCACCGACATCCGCCAGGTCAGCGAAATGTGCCGGTCCAGCGAGTGCGACTTGTACTGGGTGAGCACGCAGATCTTGGTCAGATCGGAGTTCACCAGGTTGGACAGCACGAAGTCGATCAGCCGGTAGGTCCCGCCGAATGGGACGGCCGGTTTGGCCCGGTCTGCGGTCAGCGGCATCAACCGCTTTCCCTCACCACCAGCGAGGACGATGGACAAAACATTGGGGCCGCTGCTCATGCCCTGAACTTAGGACAGGCCGCGGTGAAGGGCTAGCGAATCGCGCAAAATCCTCCGGACTCATTTGTCGGCTCGCGCTCCGATCAGTCACCAGGCACTAGCGGCGTTGGCGGCGCCGGGTGTGCAACGATCAACGCATGGCACTTCGAGTCTCGATTCTCACCCGCGAGTATCCCCCGCACATCTACGGCGGAGCCGGCGTCCACGTCGGCCAACTGGTCCCCCAGTTGCGCAAGTTCACCCAGAGCGTCGAGGTGCAGTGCATGGGCGAGCCCCGCGAGGGCGCGACCGCCCACGCTGAGGACTTCCCGCCGGGGGCCAACCCTGCGCTGCGCGTGCTGGGCGCGGATGTGTCCATGGCGAACGCGATCGGCGACGTGGACGTGATCCACTCCCACACTTGGTATGCCAACTTCGCCGGCCTGATCGGTGCCAAGTTCCGGGATGTGCCACATGTGGTCACCTCACACTCGCTGGAGCCGCACCGTCCCTGGAAGGCCGAGCAGTTGGGCGGCGGCTACCGAGTCTCATCCTGGGCCGAGCGCACCGCCTTCGCCGACGCGGCCGCGGTGATTTCGGTGAGTTCGGGGATGCGGCGTGATGTCTTGACGTCCTATCCGGAACTGGATCCCGATCGGGTGCACGTCGTGCGCAACGGGATCGATCCCGACGAGTTCCGTCCAGACCCGGCCACGGACGTGGTGGACGCACTCGGCGTGGACCGCGATCGTCCGCTGGTCGTCTTCGTCGGGCGGATCACCCGGCAGAAGGGGCTGGTGCACCTGGTCCGAGCCGCGCAGGAGTTCGACCCGGACACCCAGTTGCTGCTGCTGGCCGGCGCACCGGACACCCCGGAGATCGCCGCGGAGTTCGACCAGGCCTTCGCCACGCTCAGCCGGTCCCGCTCCGGGAGCGTGAAGTGGGTGCAGGAGATGCTGCCACGGGCCGCCGTCCGTCAGGTGCTCACCCACGCCACCGTGTTCGCCTGCCCGTCGATCTACGAGCCGCTGGGCATCGTGAACCTGGAAGCCATGGCCTGCCAGACCGCAGTGGTCGCCTCTGCCGTCGGCGGCATCCCTGAGGTCGTGGTGGACGGCCAGACCGGAACCTTGGTCGACTACGACCCGGCCCAAGCCGACGATCCCGCCTTCGTGGCGGAGTTCGAGTCTCGTTTCGCCGAGCAGATCAACCGGCTGACCCGCGATCCGGCACTCGCTGCGAAATATGGGGCTGCCGGCCGCGAGCGCTGCATCCAGGAGTTCTCCTGGGAGAAGATCGCCCGGCAAACCGTGGATGTCTACGAGAAGGCAATCGCCTTCCATACGTCCCACTGAAGACAAAGACGAGGGCCCCGGCAGCGTGCCGGGGCCCTCGTCGTAGTCGTTGATGGGATCAGGCCACAACGCCTTCCAGGGCAGCCTTGAGTTCAGCCGCTTCAGTGGCGTTCATTTCGATGACCAGACGTCCGCCGCCTTCGGCAGGGATACGCATGGCGATCACTCGACCCTCCTTGGCCACCTCGATCGGCCCGTCCCCGGTCCGCGGTTTCATCGCTGCCATCGCATACCTCAATTTCTGGCTGATTCGGATCCAACTCAGGCCATTATTCCACCCGGCACCCTCTCGACGGAAAAGCGGACGGATGAGCTGGACCTCTCCCTCAGATATCGTCAGCTGTGGAATCCTGCCCGGACTGGTCGGACATGGGCTCAGTCGAAGGCTGCCGGTCGGCCGGGGCCGGGATGTCGAAGCCGGGCAACTCGTACCAATGCTCCACCTTGCGGAACGAGTACTTGCTGACCAGATCATCGAGCGCTGCTCCGTAGTCGGCCACCGAGCTCGGAGCGGTGTCGATCTGGGCGATCTGCGCCTCCAGCTCATCGACGACCGGCTCGGTCTCCGCGACCACCGGGCTCGGTTTGGCCTTGGGTTTGGCCTTGGATTCACGCTTGGGCTTGGCCGTCGACACCGTGGGGTGAGGCTCCGGCTCGATCGCGACCTCGGACTCCGTGACAGCTGTCGGATCGACGGCCGTGGGCTCTGCGGCCACCTCCCCGGTGCCTTCGGAGCCGACCAGTTCGGCGGCGTCATCGCCGCCACCGACTGCCTCGGGGGACTCCCCCACTGACGCCGAATCGGCTGGCGGGAAATCGACGGATGCCTGCTCCGCCGGGTCGTCATCGACGTGAGTCACTTCGATCGACTCCGACTCGGCGTCCATCGCGGCGGACTCCGTCTGCGCGTCCGGCTCCGCGTCGACGGACGGCTCCGGCTCGACCACCTGACTCGGTTCGGCCACCGGTTCGACGACCTCGTCCGAGGCGTCCGGCTCGCTGGCCAGGGTCGGCTCGTCCGGCAGCTCGGCATCGGCAGTGGCATCGGCGAACACGACCTCGGCGGCCTGCCAGATCGGCGCCACGGGGACATCTTCGGTGTGCCGCAGCATCGGGTCGGGGTCGTCGGTCAATGGCGGCTGCGGCTCGACCTCGAGGCCGGGCTGGTCCCCATGAGGGTCAGCCCAGGTCGCGGACGGCACCGGCCAGGACTCCTCGACCGACGACTCGACCTCAGCGGCAGCAAGCTGCTCATCCGGCCCGTGATCGAGCTGACGGGAGATACGGTCCAGAAGCTCGTCGACCTGCTGCATCGAATAGCCTCGCGGCACGACCGCGAAGCGCAGCGCACGCAGATCTGAGCCGGTGAGCTCCCCGCTGGGCACATGAGGCTGCGGAGTATCGGTCACCGTCGCGGGAAACTCACCTAATCGGCCGCTGGCTGCCACCGCCGCCAAGCCGAGGATCGCGACCGCGACCATCCAGACCAGCCATTCCATGGGCAAACTCTAGCTGGGCTCAGCTCATTGCCGTCGCGTCCGCACCGGTGGGCTCCGGGCCGGCCGCGGTGACCAATGCCACCGCCTCGGCAGGATCGTCGGTGACCGTGAGCAGCCCCAGGTCGGCCTGGCCCAGATAGCCCTCGGTAAGGACTCGCGCCCGCAACCACTCCTGCAGCGGCGCCCAGAACTCGGAGCCGAACAGAACGATCGGGAACGAACGCACCTTGTGCGTCTGCACCAAAGTGAGCGCCTCAAACACCTCGTCCAGGGTGCCGAAACCGCCGGGCATCACCACGAACCCTTGGGAGTACTTCAGGAACATCACCTTGCGGGCAAAGAAGTAGCGGAAGTTCACCCCGAGCGAGACATAGGAGTTCATGGCCTGCTCGAACGGCAGCTCGATACCGAGCCCGACCGAGACTCCGCCGGCCTCCAGCGCTCCGCGGTTGGCCGCCTCCATGATTCCCGGGCCACCACCGGTGATCGTGGCGAAACCGGCCTCGGCCAGGCCACGTCCGATCTGCTGGGCGGCGCGGTACATCGGGCTGTCTTCGGGCGTCCGGGCAGAACCGAACAGCCCGATGGCCGGGCCGAGTTCGGCCAATGCGCCGAAGCCCTCGACGAACTCGGACTGGATGCGCAGCACCCGCCACGGATCTGCGCTCAGCCAGTCGGCGCCTCCACCGCTGAGGAGGTGCTCATCCAAGGTGGTGGACGGCACTTGATCGTGACTGCGCACCACCGCGCCCTGCACGTGCTTGTTCACATTGCCAATCTAGTCAGCCGGACGCCCGCTCAGCGGGCTCCGCGCCCAGCGGCTACCGCCCCTGGCCCCGGCCGAGAGCGACCAGAACGGCTGCGACATCGTCGGGGGTGTTCCACACCGCGAACGCCACCCGAACCCGGCCGGCTCGGCCGGAGGCCTGGATGCCGGCGGCGGTCAGAGCGGCCAGCTGGCAACCCTCCGGATCCGGCCAACTCACGATCGCCTGGTGACGTGGCTCGATGCCGAGTCCGCGGCAGAGCTCATCGGCCAGGCCCACGCAGTGCCGCCAGACGTCGGCAAGGTCGGCCCGAGAGAACAGCTCCACCGCAGCCTCGGCGCCGGCGAATGCCTGCCAGGCAGGTGAGGTGTCGAAGCGACGGGCGGACCGGGCCGGGGTGAACTCGGTGCCGTAACAGCTCGCCCAGGGATCCTCGCCGGCATACCAACCGGCGCTGACCGGGACCAGCCGGTCTGCCGCCGCCGGGCGCACGGTCATGAAAGCGACCCCGCGAGGCGCACACAGCCACTTGTAGGCGTGGCACACGGTCACGTCGAAGCGGTCGGCCGCGATCGGAAGCAGCCCGGCAGCCTGGGTCAGGTCGGCCAGAGTAAGGGCACCGACCCGAGCGGCCGCGGCCACAATGGCGTCGGTGTCGGCGACGTCGCCGGTGGCGGACTGGATCAGCGAGAACGAGACCAGCGCGGTCCGCGGCCCGACCGCCTGCGCCAGTTCTGCCAGCGGAACGCTGCGCACACTGAGCCGCCCGCCGACCAGGAATGGAAAGATGATCGAGGTGAACTCGTCCTCGGCGACCAACACCTCGGCACCGTCGGGCAATGCCGCCGCCACACTCGCCACCAGCCCCGAGGTCGTCGAGCCGATGGCCACCCACTCCGACGGCACGCGGACCAGGTCGGCGTAGAGCCTCCGAGTGCGTGAGACCACCCGGTCGTAGTCAGCCGGCCCACGCCGCCCGGCCGCCCAGGCCTGCTGATCCTCCTGCAGGGCCGCCACAGTCACGTCCGCGGCGACACCGCAGGACGCTGCAGCCAGATATCCCGGGATGGGGTGGAAGTGAGCAGCCAGCTCGGCTGCAGTGAGCTGTTCGGCAACGAGGGAAGTCATGGACCTATCGTTCCGACTGCCGTCAGATCACACCAGAGCATGATTCTTGTCGCCTCGATAACATTCAGCTATGAGTGATGTCCCGAGACTGGATCTGCACACGATCCGGATCATTCGTGCGATCGCCGAGACGGGCTCGATCACCGCCGCGGCGGCCAGCCTCGGCTACAGCCAGCCCGCGCTCAGCCAGCACCTGAAGCGCGCCGAACACCGGCTCGGGCTGCCGCTGCTGCTGCGGGCCGGACGATCCGTCCGACTCACCGACGCCGGCCGAGCCGTGGTCCGCCATGCCGGGCCGATCCTGGCCGCGTTGCAGGCCGCCGAGGACGAGCTGGGCCAGCTCGCCGACAGATCCACCGGAACGGTACGGCTGGCCGGCTTTCCCAGTGCGTCCTCGACCGTGGTCCCGTTGCTCATCGCCCAGATCACCCGAACCCATCCGGGACTGCGACTGATCTACACCGAGGCCGAGCCGCCGGAAGCCTTGGCCATGCTCGACGACGCCGCGATCGACCTGGCTCTCACCTTCGCCTATCCCGGTGACCCGGCCGACCCGCACGCCGAGTACGCCGGCATGGAGGTCTTGCCCCTCTTCGACGATCCGTCGGTGGTGATCCTGCCGTGGCAGCATCGGCTCAGCGGAGCGGACTCGGTGCCGCTGGCCGCTTTGGCGGAGGAGAGCTGGATCGGCGGCTGTCCGCTGTGCCGCGGCCATCTCCTCGCCGCCTGCGGCGCCCTGGGCTTCAGTCCCCGGATCGCGCACGCCACGGACAACTCGGTGGCCGTGCTCGGCCTGGTCGCAGCCGGGGTTGGAGTCGCCCTGCAGCCCGAGCTGGCCCTAGAGCCGCTGGAACTGCCCAGCGGCACGTCCGCACATCGGCTCAGCCAGGCCAGCGACCGCCAGGTGCGAGCCGTTCACCTCGCCGGGGCCCAGGCCGTCCCGGCGCTGGCCACGACGCTGCAGGCGCTACGCGAAGTGACCGCCCCTCGCCGGCAGGGCTAGCCGAGCCAGCGCAGCAGCGCGTCGTAGCAGCTGTGCAGCTCCGACACCGCGCAGAACTCGTCGTCGGCGTGGGCCTTGCCCGGGTCGCCGGGCCCGAAGTTCACCGCGGGGATACCGAGGGCCGAGAATCGAGCCACGTCGGTCCAGCCGAGCTTCCCGGTCGGTGTCCCACCGACCGCCGCCACGAAGTCGGCCGCCAGCGGCAGGTCCAAGCCTGGACGAGCACCCGCAGCCGCGTCCACGAACTCCAGCTCGTAGCCGGCGAACGCCTCACGGCAGTGCGCCTGCGCGGCAGCCACGTCGCGATCCGGCGCGAAGCGGTAGTTCACGGTGATCAGGCAGGAGTCCGGTACCACGTTGCCGGCAATCCCACCGCGAATGCCGACCGCATTCAGCCCCTCGCGGTAGGTGAGCCCGTCCACCTCGACGACTCGGGCTGAGTAGGCCGCCAGCCGGGCCAGCGGCTCGGCGGCATCGTGGATCGCGTTGTGGCCCAGCCAGGAGCGGGCCGAATGCGCGGCCCGGCCCGAGGTCTTGATGGTGAATCGCATGGTGCCCTGGCAGCCACCCTCGATACGGGCCGCGGTCGGCTCCATCAGCACCGCAAAGTCGCCGGCAAGCCAGTCCGGGCGCTCGGCCGCGATCCTGGTCAGCGAGTTCAGTGTGGCCTCGACCTCTTCGTGGTCGTAGAAGATCCAGCTCACGTCCCGCGACGGCGAGTCCAGGGCCGCGGCCGCGGCGAGCGCCACTGCCACTCCACCCTTCATATCGACGGTGCCACGACCGTAAACCAGGTCACCCTCCAGCCGGGACGGCAGATTGCCGGCCACCGGGACGGTGTCGAGGTGCCCGGCGATGACCACCCGCTCCGCACGACCCAGGTCGGTCCGTGCGATCACCGTGTCGCCGTCGCGCTCCACTCGCAGGTGCCGCATTTGGCGCAGCGCGATCTCCACCTCGTCAGCCAGGGCGCGTTCGTTGCCGCTGACGCTCTCGATGTCGACCACCTGGCGGAACAGCGCGATCAGGTCACCGGTCAGGTCCAAGCTCATGGCTCAACCCTAGGGCTCGCCAGGCCAACGGCCGGTGAGGGTCTCGCCGGGCCGCGGTGCGAGCCGTTGCCTGCTCCGTCCCGAGGTGGAGGCCCCCGGTAGGGTGGACGCATGACTCGAGCCGCGCATGGGTGGGGACTGGCCACCATTCACGAGAGTGGACAGGTCCTGGACACCTGGTACCCCGAGCCGAAGCTCGGCCCCGCCGCCGGCGGCGAGCCGCCGGCTGAGCTCGTCGAAGCTGCGGTGAGTGACCCGCTGCGCCGAGTCCGGGTGGAGGTCGTGCTCACTGAGATCGATCTAGATCTGGCCCCCGCCGGCACTTCGGACGCCTACCTGCGGCTGCACCTGCTCAGCTGCCGGCTGGCCAGGCCCCGCACCATCGACCTGACCGGCATCTTCGCAGCGCTGCCGAATGTGGTGTGGACGAACTTCGGCCCGTGCTCGCCGGACGACTTCGAGCAGGTGCGCCTGGCGCTGCGGATCGGGCGCGGCCCGGTGAACGTGCTGGGCATCGACAAGTTCCCGCGCATGGTCGACTACGTGGCGCCGTCCGGGGTCCGGATCGCCGATGCCGACCGAGTCCGGCTCGGCGCCCACCTGGCGCCCGGCACCACGGTCATGCATGAGGGCTTTGTGAACTTCAATGCCGGGACGCTGGGGACGTCCATGGTCGAAGGCCGGATCTCGGCCGGAGTGGTCGTCGGCGACGGTTCCGACATCGGCGGCGGCGCCTCGATCATGGGGACGCTGTCGGGTGGCGGCTCGGAGCAGGTCACTATCGGCGAGCGCTGCCTACTCGGCGCAGAGTCGGGAATCGGTATCTCGCTGGGCGACGACTGCGTGGTCGAGGCCGGCCTCTACGTCACCGCGGGTACCAAGGTGAGCCTGCCCGATGGACGAGTGATGAAGGCCGCCGAACTGAGCGGTCTGCCCGGATTGCTGTTCTTGCGCAATTCGGTGACCGGAGCAGTCGAGGCCCGTCCCCGCAAGGGCACCGGCATCGAACTCAACGCCGCCCTGCACGCCAACTAGGAACTCGTGGGTGCGCTGAAGAAGGCCGGCTGGGCCCTCCTCGGGGTGGTTCTGGCCACCGCGCTGGTGGCCGGTGGGGTCGTCTTGTGGTCCAGCTATCAGAAGGTGCCGCTGCCGATCCAGGATCGGTGCAGTGCCACCGTCCAGGGACGCACCACCACGATCGATCCCGACCAGGCCTACTACGCCGGAATCATCGCCGGGATGTCGGTGCAGCGCGGGCTCAAGCCACGCGCAGCCAGCATCGCGCTGACCACCGCCTACCAGGAGTCCGGCATCCGCAACCTCGACTACGGCCATTCCGACTCGCTCGGGCTATTCCAGCAGCGCCCATCGAAGGGCTGGGGCACCGAGGCCGAGATCATGGACCCGTGGTACTCGACCCGCGAGTTCTACCGAGCCCTGGTGAAGGTCAAGAAGTGGGACAGCAAGGACATCAACGACGTCGCTCAGGCCGTCCAGCGCAGCGCCTATCCGGACGCGTACCGCAAGCATGTCGACAACGCGAAGACCCTGGCCAGCGCGCTCACCGGCGAGACGCCGGCCTCCTTCACCTGCGTATTCGCCAACCCTGAGCCGGCCGACCCGTCCGGACTCAGCGACTACTTGACCAAGACCCTGAAGAGCCAGATCCAGGTCAGCGCGGCCGAGAACAGCCTGCGGGTGACCGCCAAGGGTGAGGCCCAAGCCTGGGCAGTGGCCGAGATGGCGATCGCCGGCTCCGGCCGGTTCGGTGTCAGCGCCGTCCAACTCGGCGCCTACGGCTGGACGCTGTCCAGGAGCCAGCCCGCGTCCTGGTCCGGCACCGGACCGGTGACCAGCAACGAGGTCGTGATCAGCTTCACGGCGCCGACCGCGACGCCGCGCTGACCAGGACGACTCAGCTCAGGGCGCTCAGCCGGGCAGCCGCGGCCTGGATCCGCTCGTCCGTCCCGGTCAGGGCCACGCGGACGTAGTTGCGGCTGTCTTGCCCATAGAAGTCTCCTGGTGCCACCAGGATCCCCAGGTCGGCCAGCTGCGCCACACTCGCCCGGCAGTCCTCGTCCCGGGTGCACCACAGGTAGAGCGAGCCTTCGGAGTGCTCGATCCGGTAGCCGGCCGCAGCCAACGCCGGGGCCAGCAGTTCCCGGCGACGCAGATAGCGTGCCCGCTGCTCGGCGACGTGCTCATCGTCGTTCAGGGCGGCGATCATGGCTGCCTGCACCGGCCCGGGCAACATCAGACCGAGGTTCTTGCGAGCCTCGAGCAGCGGACCGACCAGGGACGGATCGCCGGCCACGAAACCGGCCCGATAGCCGGCCAGGTTCGACCGCTTCGACAGCGAATGGACGGCCAGCAGCCCGTCGACGACACCGGCATTGACCCGCGGATCCAACACCGACACCGGCTCGGCGGTCCAGCCGAACTCTCCATAGCACTCATCGGCCGCCAGGACCGCTCCGCTGCCGCGAGCGGCGTCCACCCAGGCCTTCGTCTGAGCGACATCCAGGATCGCGCCGTGCGGGTTCGCCGGGGAGTTGATCCAGATCAGTGCCGGCCGTAGTGCTGCCACCTGCGACGGATCGTCACATGGCACCACCCGCGCACCCACCACTTGGGCGCCGACCCGGTAGGTCGGGTACGCCACGCTCGGGATGACCACCGTGTCGTCCGGTCCAAGGCCGAGCAACAGCGGCAGCAAGGCCACCAGTTCCTTCGTGCCGACCACCGGCAGCACGCCGGCTTCGGTGAGGCCTGTCGCAGCCCAGCGGCGCTCCAGGTAGCCGATGATGGCCGCCCGCAGTTCCGGGGTTCCCCAGGTTGCCGGGTAGCCCGGTGCATCGGAGGCCGACTGCAGCGCCGCGCGGATCACGGCAGGAGTCGGATCGACCGGCGTGCCGACCGACAGGTCGACGATGCCGTCCGGATATGCGGCAGCAGTGCGCTTGGCCGCGGCCAGCGAATCCCAGGGGAAGTCCGGCAGCCGGCCGGCCAGCGCCGGGCTCACGCCTGCGGCGGCAGGGCCACGACCACGGGGTGGTCGTAATCAACCACGCCGAACTTGGCGGCGCCGCCGGGCGAACCGATCTCGGTGAAGAACTCGGCGTTCACCTCGAGGTACTCCGCCTGGTCCTTGGGCAGGTCGTCCTCGTAGAAGATGGCCTCAGTCGGGCAGACCGGCTCACACGCCCCGCAGTCAACGCACTCATCCGGTTGGATGTAGAGCATGCGGTTACCTTCGTAGATGCAATCGACCGGGCACTCCTCGACACACGCCCGGTCTTTCACATCGACGCACGGTGCAGCGATGACGTAAGCCATTACAGATCCTCAATTCGCGGTAGCTTGCCGATAACTGTACGACGAGCGGAAGGGGAATCTGGTGAGGCTCCCGCCTCTTGATCCGGGCCAGCGAGTAGTGCTGAGGGTGGCCGCGCAGCCACACAGCATCGACGTGATCGGTTTCGTGCTGGACGACGCCGGATCCAGCCTGACCGTTCGCGACCAGGCCGGCGTCGAGCATCGCGTCGAACGAGACGAGCTCGTGGCGTGGCGGCTGGTCGGGGTGGCGCTGGGCCGGGACCCGAGGCGGACCCCTCCGGCCGAGCTGGATCGGCTGGCGGCCGCGTCCGGCCTGGTCGGACGCCGCTTCGTGGCCAGGATCTCGGACCTGCTCGGCACTCAGCTGCGTCCCCCCGGCGCGGCGGACGCAGCTCCGCCGGTGTCGGCCGGACTGGACGGTGAATGGGTGAGCACCGCCGACGCGTCCGCTGTCGTCGAACTGGCCTGGTGGGCGACCCAGCGCGGAGCGCGGAGCGTCCAGGTGCGTACCGACGACCCGTCCGTCATCGCCGAACTGCAGCAGCGCGGCTTCAGCGAAGTGACTGGCTGAGCGCAGCTACTTGGTCGGCTTGGCCCCGCAGACCACCGGAGTCAGCGAGTTGTAGCGCCACTTGAAGGGCTCTCGCTTGACCAGCTTCTTGCCTTGGTAGAAGAGCCGATCGAACTTCACGTCGAAGCCGCTCATCGCGTTCTGCGGCTTGCAGTCCTTCGACTCGTCGTACACGGTCGCACCGGGTGAGCGGTAGTTGCTCAGCACCGGCTTGGTGGTCTTGATGGTGTAGCGCTTGGTGGACCACACCTGCACCGTGACCGATCCCTGGCTGCCGGGATGGCCGGTGATCCAGGCCTGCAGCACCACGCCGTAGGGCGAGTCATTCCGGAACTTCATGTCCACGCTCACCCAGTCCAGCGTGGCCTCGCGGCCGACCGGATAGCGGCTGAAGTACAGCGAGTGCGGCTTGTGGTAGATGTCCTCCAGGCCGGCGAAGAAGATGGCGTTGAACGTGGTGGTCGTGGCCTGGGAGATGCCACCGCCCAGTCGCTCGACGATCTTGCCGCCGTCGATCGCACCCCCAGCCATCCAGCCGGCCTCCTTGGTGCGTTTGCCGAGGGTGGCGTTCATGCTGAAGGTCTCCCCCGGCTTGAGGAAGGTCCCATTGATCAGCTTGGCCGCCTTGCCGATGTTGTTGTAGCGGTAAGCGGTGCCCGGGAAGTAGGTGGTGAACTTACCGGTGATCTCCTTGACCCCGCTGGCCTTGGCCTGCGCGGTGGTGAAACCGGCCGGACGGGTGGAGACCGAGACCGTGCCGGTGCGTCCATCCGTCTTGAGCACAGCCTCGGCCAGCACCGAGCCCAACTCGGTCGGGTCGATTCCCTGGCCATCCTTGGCCGCAACGACCTTGGGCTTGCCCTTGCTGATGGTCACGGTGGCATCGGTGGGCTGATCGAGACCGAGCTTGTTCAGCGCCGGGTCGAGCTTCTTGACCAGGGTGGCCGTGTCGAAGACCGGAACCAGCACGCCACCGCGGCCCTCGAAAGTGAGAGTGTCGGCGATCAGCTCCGGGCTGACGCTGAGCGTGCCGGCCTTACCGACCTGCACCTTCACCGGGGCCGAAATCGCGGTCAAAGCCAACTTGTCGGCAACCTGCTCTGCCTGCTCGGTGGTCACCTCCGGCGGGGCCGGGGCGACTGTGGCCACGATCGTCTTCTTGGTCAGGAACTCGTCCTGGACGGTCCGGGCGGTGGCGTCTCGGTCCAGCAGCGTCCCGGCCGTGCTCTCGGTGCGCACCGGCTTGCCGGCTTCGTAGCCGACGCTCGCCGAGACCGCCGGGACGTCCACCTGCTTGGCCAGCGCCGTGACCTGCGCGGCCAGCTTGGTCTGGTCGACTTTCAGCACCGGCTGATGGGCACGCCCACCGAACAGGACGGTCAGGATGTCCACCGGGTTCCAGCTGCCGACGGTGCCGAGCTCGGCCAGGGTCGCCGGATAATCGACCGCCAACCCGGCCTCGGCGGGGGTGAAGCTGACGCTCGCATCGCCGGCGGTGAGCACCAACTGACGCTCCAGGATCGGACCGAACTCGGACTTCAGCTTGGCCTGAGCCTGGGCGTGAGTGAGCCCGCCAAGAGCAATCTGGCCGACGCTGGTGTGCTGGGGCAGCTTGTCCCCGGCCAGCTGGTGACCGACCAGGTAGCCGCCGCCAATGAGCACCACCAGGCCTACGGCAGTACCGATGCCGACCCGAGCGGTCATCGACATCCGCTGTGACTTCGCTTTAGCCAACTCGCCGCATCCTCTCCGCTGGGCTGCGAAGGAGTCTACGGTGCGACCGGCTCCGGGTCAGGTGATGTCGGCGCAGACTGCCGGGCAACACCCCATTGAGAGATCACGATGCCGCCAACCATGAGGACGGCGCCGATGTAGCCGCGCAGCCCCAGCGACTCTCCGAGCAGGACGGCGCCGCCGATCGCCCCGAAGACCGACTCCATCGCCATGATCAGCGAGGCGTGGGTGGCCAGGGCGTCCCGCTGGCCGACGACCTGGAGAGTGAAGGCGATTCCCACGCTCAAGATGCCGCCGTACAGGATCGGGATGATCGCCTGGTCGATGCCGGTGAAAGGTGCCGGATCGAGGACGAACGCGCCAACGCTCGACAGCAGCGAACAGGTGATGAACTGGACGGCGGCCAGCCTGAGCGCCGACACGGCGCCGTAGCGATCGATGATCAAGATCTGGCCGGCCCACACCAGAGTCGAGATGATCAGTAGCACCTCACCCGTGCCGATGGTGAACGCATCCGTCACGGCAATCAGATACAGCCCGATTACCGACGACACCACGCCCACGACCGTGGACGCACTGCTGCGATGCCCTCGGAATGCCGCGATCAGCGGGACGAACACCATGTAGAGCCCGGTGATGAAGGCAGCATTGCCGGCCGGCACGCTGCTCATCGCGGACTGCTGCAGGTTGCTGGCCACGGTCAAGGCCACCCCGGCAGCCAGGCCCGGGCCGAGCGCGGCACGCCAGGCGCGCCGGTCCCGCTCAGCGGAGAGCCCGACCCGTCGTCCGCGCCACCAAATGACGGCAAGCACCACCAGCGCGCCTAGGCCGAAGCGGACTCCATTGAAGGTCAGCGGCCCGACATGGGCCGCCCCCACTCGCTGGGCAACGAAGGCGAAGCCCCAGATTGCCGAAGCGAGCAGGAGCAGCAGATTGGCTCTGGTCCTGCGTCCGCTGAGACTGCTGGGCAACCTCAGCCGAGCCGGGACAGTGCGGCTTCGGCCTTCGCCACCACGTTCTCGGCGGTGAAGCCGTACTTGGCGAACAGCCGGTCGCCGGCCGCGGACTCACCGAAGTGGTCGATACCGACGATCTCGCCGTTGGCACCGACGTAGTCGCGCCAGCCGTAGGGAACCCCGGCCTCGATCGCGACCTTGGCGGCCGCCTCGGGCAGGACGGATGTGCGGTACTCGGCCGGCTGGGCGTCGAACCACTCCAGGCACGGAGCCGAAACCACCCGGGTGCCGATCCCCTTGGCCTGCAGCAGCTCGCGGGCAGCGACCGCCACCTGGACCTCGGAGCCGGTGGCGATCAGGACGACCTTGAGCTCGCCGTCAGCGTCCAGCAGGGTGTAGGCACCCTTGGCCAGCTCGCTGGCCGGGGCCACGCCGGGAGCGTCCCGGTCGATGATCGGCAGGTCCTGGCGAGACAGGATCAGTGCGCTGGGACGATCGGTGTGGGCCAGCACCTGGGCCCAGGCCTGCGCGGTCTCGTTGGCATCAGCCGGACGGATGACGTCCAGGCCCGGAATGATCCGCAAGGACGCGACATGCTCGATCGGCTGGTGGGTCGGGCCGTCCTCGCCGACACCGATCGAGTCGTGGGTCCAGACGAAGATGCTCGGGATCTTCTGCAGCGCCGCCAACCGGACCGCGCCGCGCATGTAGTCGGCGAAGACCAGGAAGGTGCCACCGTAGGCGCGGGTCAAGCCGGTGTTGATCGCGTTCAGCACGTTGCCCATGGCGTGTTCGCGGATGCCGAAGTGCAGGGTGCGTCCGCCGAAGTCGCCGGAGAAGTCGTGGCTGGAACGATCCGGGGGCAGGAACGACTTCTGGCCCTTCATCGTGGTGTTGTTCGAGCCGGCCAGGTCGGCCGAGCCGCCCCACAGCTCCGGAACCGCACCGGCCAGCGCCGACAGCACCTCACCGGAGGCCGCCCGGGTGGCCTTCTTGCCGGCCGGGTAGACCGGCAGGACGCCGGACAGGTCCGGCAGCTCCTTGGCGACCAGGCGCTCGAAGAGGGTGGACTGCTCGGGGTTGGCCGCACGCCACGCGTCGAACAGCGGCGTCCATTCGGCCTTGGCCGCTGCAGCGCGGGCAGCGGCCTGGCCGCGGGTGTGAGCGAGCACGTCCGCCTCGGCCGGGAAGGCGACCTCGGGGTCGAAGCCGAGCAGCGACTTCAGCGCGGCGATCTCCTCGCCGCCGATCTTGGAGCCGTGAATGGCGTGGCTGCCGGCCTTGGTCGGCAACGGCCAGCCGATCACGGTGGTCAGCTTGATGAAGCTGGGCTTGTCGGTGACGGCCTTGGCAGCTTCGATCGCGGCGTAGAGGGCCTCGAGGTTCTCGGTGTAGCCGGTGCCGCCGTTGGTCCAGTCGACGTGCTGGACGTGCCAGCCGTAGGCCGCGTAGCGGGCCGCGACGTCCTCGGTGAAGGCGATCTTGGTGTCACCCTCGATCGAGATCCGGTTGTCGTCGTAGAACAGGATCAGGTTGCCCAACTCCTGGGTGGCGGCCAGCGAGGACGCCTCGGCGGCCGGGCCCTCCTGCATGCAGCCGTCGCCGGCGATCGCATACACGAAGTGATCGAAGGGGCTGGGCTGATCCAGCGGAGTGTTCGGGTCGAGCAGAGCGCGCTCGCGGCGGGCCGCCATGGCGAAGCCGACCGCATTACCCACGCCGGCACCCAGTGGGCCGGTGGTGACCTCGATGCCGGCCGTGTGGCCGTACTCGGGATGGCCGGGGGTCAGCGAGCCCTCGGTGCGCAGCGACTTCAGATCGTCCAACTCGAGGCCGAAACCGGCCAGGAACAGCTGGTTGTACTGGGTCAGCGAAGAGTGCCCGATCGACAGCACGAAGCGATCGCGGCCCAGCCACTTCGGGTCTGCCGGGTCGTGGCGCATCACCTTCTGGTACAGCAGGTAGGCCAGCGGAGCCAGCGAGATCGCGGTTCCCGGGTGTCCGTTGCCGACCTTCTCAACGGCGTCCGCCGCCAGGATCCGGGCGGTGTCCACCGCTCGGGCGTCGAGTTCCGTCCAGGTGAATTCGGTCATCTTTGGCCTTCCTCCATCGAATGCCTGCGCCCACTTCGGGGGTCTCTTGGTTTCGGCATCGAGTCTCCCATAACTCACCGCGCCGCCCTGACCACGCTCGATTCGGCCGCCTGCGCGCGCAATCGGGAATAGCCGTGCTCTGCGCGGGGTTGAGACATCGTTTCCGGCGCCAATGTTGCCGCCTCAACCCCGTCCGGCGCGACGCAAGCTAGTGAGGCCCGCATGCCAGCCCCGATTTCTGAGACTTCTTCCGAACTGAACCCACCACCGGCCGCAGCCAGTGCTGACCAGAACCAGTCGGACCGGCTGCCGAAGAGCACCCGGACGATCCTGACCGTCCTGATGATCAGCGCCTTCGTGGTGATCCTGAACGAGACCGCCATGAACGTCGCGCTGTCGCGAATCATGACCGATCTCGCCGTGACCGAGCGCACGGCGCAGTGGCTGACCACCGGCTTCATGCTGACCATGGCCGTGGTGATCCCGATCAGCGGCTGGTTGCTCCAGCGGCTGTCCACTCGTGGGGTCTACGGCCTGGCCATGAGCCTGTTCGCGATCGGCACGGCGGTTGCGGCACTCTCCCCCGGCTTCGGCCCGCTGCTGCTGGGTCGGGTGATCCAGGCCAGCGGGACCGCGGTGATGATGCCGCTGCTGATGACCACGGTCATGGAACTGGTGCCCCTGCACGCACGCGGTCGGGTGATGGGCACGATCAGCCTGGTGATCGCGACGGCCCCGGCGATCGGCCCGACGCTGTCCGGGGTGATCCTGCAGTTCCTCAGCTGGCGGTTCGTGTTCGCCATCGTCTTCCCGATCGCAGTCGGCATTCTGCTGGTCGGCCTTCGGGTCGTCCCGAATCTCGACGAGCCGCGTCCGGTGCGCCTGGACGTGCTGAGCATCCCGCTGGCCGCCCTCGGCTTCGGCGGACTGGTCTACGGACTCAGCCTGGTCGGCAATCCGGCGGTTCCCGACTGGGAGCTCTCGGCCGTGCTGGCCGCCGGAGCGCTGAGCCTGGCCGGTTTCCTGCTGCGTCAGCTGATCCTGCAGCGCAGCGATCGCGCGCTGCTCGATCTGCGCACCTTCATCCAGCCCGGATTCGCGATCGCCATCGGAGTGATGGCCGTGGTGATGATGGTGCTGTTCGGTTCGATCATCGCCACCCCGTTGGTGCTGCAGCAGGTGCTGCACCTGGAGCCGCTGACCGTCGGCCTGCTGCTGCTGCCCGGCGGACTGTTGATGGGCCTGCTCGGTCCGGTCGTCGGCCGGCTCTACGACCGGGTCGGTCCGCGCCTGCTGGTGGTGCCCGGAGCCGTCGTGGTCGGTGGCGCCTTCGCCATCTACGCGACCATCTCGACGGCCACCTCCTGGTGGCAGCTGCTGGTCGCGAATCTGCTGCTCAGCCTCGGCCTGGCCTTCATGATGACTCCGCTGTTCACCACGGCCATGGGGACGCTGCCGCATCACCTGTACAGCTACGGTTCGGCGACCATCGGGACGGTGCAGCAGGTCGCCGGAGCGGCCGGGACGGCCCTGTTCGTGACGATCATGTCCACCGTCGGTGGCCGGGCCGCCGCCTCGGGTGAGATCGCGGAGGCCGCACTGGCGACCGGCGCCCGGACTGCCTTCCTGGTGGTCGGCCTGGTCTGGGTGCTCACCGTGGTCGGCGGGCTGTTCCTCACCCGAACGCAGCCTGGCGTGCCGGCGACGGCCGAGCCGCAGCCGGTCGGCTAGTTCAGCGCGGACGGACGAAGACCGCGGCCGTCCGCGCCGGAACCCGGACCCAATCGGCGCCGATCCGGCTGGAGGTGACCACCGGATCGCTGCCCGCGGCCTGCACCGGATGCAAGACGAAGCCGGTCAGGTCGCGGTCGAGGGTCTGGTGGATCGTCCAGCCGGTGGCGTTGACCACCGTCACGATCCCCGACCAGCGCGGATCGACCGGCTCGGTGCTGTCGTCAATCAGCATCACGATCACGCCGGGGATCTGATGCCAGCTGTTGGCCGCCGGGAAGCTCACCTTCGCCTGGATCTGGGCTGCCGAGCCCAATCGGAACAGCCGTGACGAGTTCCGCAGTCGCAGCACGTCCAGCGCGGCGGCGTGGGCGGTGGCGATGTCGGCCGGGCGCGGCTTGAGCCGGGGATTGGCCAGCAGTGGGGCCAGCACGTCCCAGCTGGCCGCATTCTCGCGCTCGGGCGGCAGACCGGCCGCGAAGCCGTTGTCGCGCATCGAGAAGTCCAGGAAGTTGAACCAGTCGCCGGAGTTGTAGGAGTTGCGATCCAAGCTCTTGCTGCGCAACAGGTCAGTGCCGGCATGCCAGAGCACCGGGCTCTGGCCGAGGGTGGCCAAGGCGAGGCACAGCGTGTTCAGCCGTACCCTCGCCGCCATCGGGGTGGCTGGATGCAGCTTCAGGGTGAGCGCATCAAACAGGGTCTCGTTGTCGTGGGCGTCCACATAGTTGATCGCCTCGTCGGGCTGCTCGGCGTAGCCGGCCGGACGTTCCTCGAAGCTGAGCTGGGCGCCGGTGAGCTCGGCGTGCCGGGAGTTGGAGCCGAACCGGAAGCCGCGCAGATTGCCGGCCAGGCCGAGCTGGATCAGGTCGGTGTAGTAGGCCAGCCGCTCGCCTTGCGCGCCATGATCCCCGTTCGCGCCGGACGCATTGTCGGCGGTCAGCAGGCCTGAGCCAAAGCCCTGCACCCGCGGGTCGAGATCCCAGACCGAGCCGCCACGGACGGCATTGCGCAGCCGGTCGGAGAAGGTGGCGATCCCGGTGCCGCCGAGTTGGCCCTGTGTGGCCTGGACGAAGCGGGCGTTGCCGGCCACCTCGCCGAAGTCCCAGCCCTCGCCGTGCAGGGTGATCGCGGTTCCGTCGATTCCGTCGCTGGCTAGGGTGAGCGCATCCAGGGCAGCTCGGACGGCCAGCATGTTCGCGCGACTGTGGTGGCCCATCAGGTCGAACCGGAACCCGTCCACCCGGTAGTGCCGCGCCCACAGCACGCAGGCATCCACCATCAGTTTCTGGGCCATCAGATGCTCGGTGGCCACGTTCGGGCAGCAGGTCGAGGTCTCGACAACCCCAGTCGCGTCCAGCCGGTGGTAGTAGCCAGGGACGATCCGGTCCAACACGCTGGAGCGGTCCTGGCCGGCCGAAGCCGTGTGATTGAAGACCTGGTCGACCACCACCCGCAGGCCGGCCGCATGGAAGCCGCCGATCATCGAGCGGCACTCCCAGATCCGGCCGGCCCCTTCGGCGCTGTCCAGGGTTGACGAGAACGAGCCCTCCGGAGCGAAGAAGTGCCAGGGGTCGTAGCCCCAGCCGAAGCCACTGCGTCCGCCGGCTTCGGCGATCCGACGCTGCTGCTCGGGGCTGTCCGGAGCGAACTGGCGCAGCGCGGCCTTGGCCGGGCGCTGCTGGCGCTCGGGATGCTCCTCGACGGTGGCGTTGTCGAAGATCGGCAGCAGCTGGATCGTGTTCAATCCGGCATCGGCCAGCCGGCGCAGATGCGCCATGCCGGCACTGTCCACGGTCGGCGCCAGGTAGCTACCCCGCAACTTCTGTGGCACAGAGTCGTCACTGATCGAGAAGTCGCGCAGATGAAGCTCGTAAATCACCTGATCAACGCGCTGTTCCATGCGAGGCGGACGGGCGGAGAGCCACTGCTCGGGGGCCAGCTCGGCGGCGTCCAGATCGACCAGCACCGAGTGGGTCGAGTTCACGGTCAGCGCCTGCGAGTAGGGGTCGGTGACCTGATTGGCGACGACCCGCTGGTGCTCGGGCACGTAGACCTCGACCTCGAAGCGGTACTTCGCGCCGAGCCAGGCCGGTTCACCGAGAATCGCCCAGGTGCCGTCGGTCTCCGGGCACATCGCCAGCCGCTGAGGCGCCCCCTGCAACGCGCCCGGCCACAGCAGCAGGCTGACTCGGCGGGCGGTCGGCGCCCACACCCGCAACGTCGGACGCCGGTCGGCCCACGTCGGGCCAAGGGCGGCCGAGGCAGCAGCGGCGTAGCGCTGGTCGAGGACGCCGGGCAACTGCAGGTGGCCGGCGGCGTGGAGCCGTCCGGCGCCGTCGTGGACGCTGAGCACGATCTGGCAGCGAAGGATCTCGTCCAGCTCGGCCACAGCGGCGTCCGGAACCCGCAGCGCCAGGTATTGGCGCAGGTGCGGAAAGCCGCGAGTCACCTCGGGCGGCAATCCGGCCGGATCGAACCTCAGAAAGCAGCTGCGCCACGGCAGCGGCTCGCTGGCACGCGGATCGATGCCCGCCTCGTTCGACCAATGCAGCCGCCAATCCAGCGCCGCCGGTGACTGGCCGGGAGGCATGGCCACTGGCCAGGCGATCAGATCGGGCGCCAGCCAATGCCCAGGGGCCTCGGACAGCCCGGGCAGGTCGACGACGGGACGGAACACGCCCCGATTCTCGCATCGCCGCGCGGCTGTCCGTCCGCCCCCTCACCCGCCGAACGCCTCCCCCGACCCGTGGCACGCGCTGAGTGCGCTCCCCCAAGGTCGCGGCACCCGCCGAACGCCCCCAGCTCGGGCCGAGGTTCCAGGCGCTGGCAGGCGACGGCCGCAGCAGGACCCGCTGGGCATAGTCGAGAGGACGCCCCTAGACTGCTGGGGCCTGAGAGGGGAACTGCCTTGTTGGAGCGCTTCAGTCCGCCCGTGCTGGTCGCTGTGGCGACCGCGCTGTGGTTCTTCGTCGACGGCGTGATCAAGGTGTCGCACCGCGCCCCGGAGGGACGCCGCGCCGCCGTCATCGTCCCCCGCTGGCAGACGGCCCTGACCAGGATCCGGGGAATCGTGTCGATGCTGGCCGCGATCGGCGTCGGGATCGGAGCCGTGTTGGGCTTCCTCGATCTCACCCTGGGGGCGGTCTACCCGGCTCGTGAGCTCGGCTGGGCTGTCTCGGCTCTCGCGCTGTGGACGGCCGTGGAGTCGCTGCGACCACGGCTGCGTCCGGTGCGAATCATTGTGGCCATCCTCGGCTTCGCCCTGGCGGTGTTCTACCTCGGCTTCCGCTGAGCAAGGGCTTCTCAGCCTGCACCACGGGCCGTATCGTTCCCAGTAGCCGCGAGTCTCCGCCGGAGTTCAATGAGTAGCAGCGAGGAACCACCCCCCGACGTGCCGGGAGGCTTCGACCTGCCCGCCGCCCCCTCGACTCCTCCCGATCCCGGCTGGACGCCTCCCGCCACCACCGAGCCATGGACTGCTCCGGACGGGGTCGTCCCGCCGTGGCCGGGCCCCGCCGAATACCGATACCCGTCCACGCCGGCGGGGTACCCGTATCAGGCGAGTGTTGCCGGGCCACCGCCGAGCGATCCGTCAGTCGGCTACGCCCCGCCCAGCTACCCACCTCCGAACTACCCGCCACCGGGATATCCCTACCCCGGCTACGCCACACCGCAGCAGCCGATGGCCGGCCAGCGATTCGCGCCGGACGGGTATGGCCCACTCGCCCCCGCACCCAAGCGACGAGGCGTCGGCGGCTGGGTCCTGGCCGCAGCCACAGTGATCGCCGCCGGAGCCATCACCGGCGTGATGGCCACTCCGATCGGCACGTTGCCGACCCTGACCGGGCCGACGCCGACCCGGACGTCCGCCAGCCCGTCGGCAAGCACGACGCCGACGCCGGCGCCCAAGCCGGACGACCTCCTCAAGAAGAGCGCCATCTACTCGCTGACGGTGACCGGAGCCTGCCCGAATCAGCGCATCCCCTCGTCCTGGAAGGCGTTCCAGACCCAGGTCAAGGCTCTCGTGGATTGCGAGAACTCCGCCTGGAGCAAGAGCCTGGCCAAGACCTCGATCGCCTTCACCAAGCCGAAGGTGAAGTTCTACGTCAAGACCACGAACACCCCCTGCGGCAGCATCGACACCACCTTCCCGGCCAGCTACTGCTCCGGCGATCAGACCCTCTACTTCTCTCGCGCCTCCTACCAGCAGGGTCGCTACTATCGGCTGTCGGTTGCCGAGTTCGTGTTCCACGAGTACTCCCACCACGTGCAGGAACTGGCCGGAATCTTCGAGGCGTCGCTCACTCTGAAGGAGGACGAGGACGTCACCGAGCGACGCATCGAGCTGCAGGCGCATTGCATGGCCCACTACCGGCTCACCCACTCCGGCCTCCGGTTCAACTCCGACGACCGGGACGACATCGAATACCAGCTCGGCTACTCCGCCGATGCGAAAGGTCACGGCAGCGCGAAGGCCGGACGGTACTGGGGCGAGGCCGGCCTGTACGGAAAGAACATCGGCGCCTGCAACACCTGGAAGGCCAAGGCATCCTTGGTGAAGTAGCCGTCACCGAGACGGCGGTTGGCTAGGCTCGCCGAGGTGATGATGAATCTTCCGCTGCTGCTGATTCTGGTGCTGATGGCGCTCGCCGTGCTCGCTGCCATCGTGATGATGCTGGCGCCGACGGTTCTGCGCGCTGCGACAGCAGTCCGCCGGGGATCGCAGATTGCCAACTCCCCCGAGCTCAGTTCGGACGCCACGGTGCTGAGCAAGCGGATCGAAGTCGCCTCGATCGACGGCGGACGAACCACCCAGCGACACTTCGCCACATTCCAGTTCCCCAGCGGCGAGCGGGTCGAGTTCGAACTCACCGGACACGAGTTCGGCCTGCTCGCCGAAGGCGACCAGGGCACTGTGCAGTGGAAGGGCCCGCGCTACCGGGGCTTCACCCGGGAGATCATGCGCTGACCGGGTGGAGCGGCCCGATAGGAGTTCGATGCTGAGCGCTGAGGATCTACTGGCCGGCCCACGGGGTCGGCGGTTCGTGCTGGAGTTCGCGCTCGCTTGCGACTGGGCGGCCACCAGCCCGGACGCCTCCAGTGAACTCAACCACGCCGTCCTCGATGCGTCCTGGGGCTCGGCCGAACCGGACGGACAATCCATCCGGATCAGAGCGGGTTCAAAGCCCTACGTGCCGACCTACCAGCGTGCGGACGTCGTCCGACTGCTTTCGGCCACGCGCCTCCTCCCCGCCGAGGGCGAACTCCTGACCACTGCCCTGTGTGGCACGGTCGGTGCGGCGATGTACTGGCAGCCGCCGGACGAGATCGACCAGCTGATCGCCGGAGCCGAGCTGCGCGAGGCGCTCCGTCCGGTCGCCGAGCACCTGGCGGCCTCTGCAGCCGTCCAGGATGGGGATCGTCCGCCGCGCCGCGATGATCAATGCCTGCTGAGCTGGGACGACGACCCTGCCGATCCGATCGCCGCTCCGCCGAACCTGGCCCAGTGGCGCCTGGACATCCTGCGGGAGAACGAGCGCGCTGAGCGTGAGCGCCAGCTCGACCCCGAGGCGAACTGGACCGGTGCGTGGTGGTCGATGCCTCCCTCCGCCTTGGCGAACACGACAAGTCGGCTGCCCGACGGCAAGCCGGCCGGGCTGGTTCTGGTCGAGGATGAGCTCGGCTGGAGTCGAGCCAGTGCGCAGCAGGTCGTCGCCGACGAAGCCGTTCGGATCTACGAAATCCACGGCCCGGACGACTGGGCCCAGCTGTGCGCGGAGTTCCCGCTGGAGGTGACCGGACGAGTGGGCGCCGACTGGCGCCGGGTCACCGGGCAGAGTCGGGATTGGGTGATCCCCGACTGGAGCCAGGTGGCAGACCACTTCGACGGCGTCCACCTGAGCATCGACGGCTACCTCAGGTCGGCCACCCGGGTGATCGACGTCGGCGGCTCGGCCAGCATGATCGCCGGCTGGAGCCCGGACACCACTTGGTGGCTGCACAATGCCTTCACCCTGGTCGGCCGGCCGGAACACTGGCACCGGCAATCCGACGGCTCGATGGTCCGCGACTGAGCCAACCTCCACGGCCGCGGCTAGGAGCCGTGAGCTCGGACCGAACGATCCTGGCCGAGAGGGTGCAAGAATCCTTCGGTGTTCCCGATCACCGCCCCACAAGCGCGTCCACGTGCCGAAGACCTGCTCCCCGCCGATCAGCCGGTGAAGCCTCGTCCGCCGCAGCGACGGTGGCGCTTCTCCCCCGGGATCCGGGCGCTAGTCTTCCTGGCGGCACTGGCCGTGGCGACGGTGCTGGCTGTCCTGATCGGCCGGATCCCGATGATCGGGGACGCCGTGGCCCGCAGCTGGTCGCTGGTCCGGCTGACCGAACTCGTGGTGGTGGTGGCGGCCTATCTGGTGCTGTTGTGGGTGGAAAGGCGGCGTCCAGTGGAACTGGCCTGGGGACGGATCGGCGGCCTGGGTTGGGGGCTGCTACTGGGGTCTGGCTTGCTGCTCGTGGTGGTCGGAATCCTGTTCATCGTCGGCAGCTATCGGATTGTGGGTGTGAACCCCAGCTACCCGATCGTGCCGGCGCTGATCTCCACCGGCCTGGTCGCTGCAGTCGCCGAGGAGATCGCCTTCCGCGGCGTCCTGTTGCGGCTGGTTGAGGACTCTCTGGGCACGTGGGCCGCGATTGCCGTCGGCGGGCTCGTCTTCGGCCTGGCCCATTTGAGTAACCAGAACGCCACCCTGTGGGGTGCACTGGCCATCGCACTGGAGGCCGGACTGCTGTTCTCGGCCCTCTATGTGGTCACTCGCTCGCTGTGGTGGTGCATGGGCCTGCACTTCGCCTGGAATGTGCTGCAGGGACCGGTCTTCGGCTCGGCGGTATCCGGCTCGGGGGCGGCGTCCGGCCTACTCACGGCACAGTTCAGCGGGCCGGACTGGCTGACCGGCGGCGTCTTCGGAATCGAGGCGTCGGTCGTCTCCGTGATCGTCCTGACCGCGCTCGGAGTGGCTCTGCTCGTCCGGATTCAGCGGGACGGCCTTGCGGTTGCGCCCGGCTGGGTTCGGCGTCGTCGGCTGCGCACCGAAGTCCTCTAGGCTCAGTCCATGCCCGTTTCCCGCGAAGAACTGATCTCGATCCTGGCCGAGGCCGACCCGGTGGGGCTGATCGCCGCCGGCGGCACCCACGACGAGTACGCGGCAGAGGCGGACGAAATCCTCAAGCTCCACGGCGTCCCACAGCTCAGCGAGATCACCGGCGTCTTTGCCGTCAGCTTCAGCGAGCCCGGTGCGTGCAGCCGGGAGAAGGCCCGCTGGATCGCCGAAGAGATGGTGCGCCGCGCCGGCTAGCCGCCCGACGACGTCGGCACGCGGCGAAACCCGCGTTATCGACGGCCCCATCAGCCCAAGAGGACCAGACTGCGGCGAATCCCGCGATCTGGCGACCCCGATCGACCTCATAACGCGGATACCGCCGCTGTTGGTGACCCGTTCCCGTCCGGAGCGGCTCACAGTGCGGAAATCGCCGCGGATCCGTCCCCGCAATACCGACACCGCAGTTGCCGACCCCCGCGGATCATTGATGGACGAGCCAAGCACTGCCAGCCTGGGGACTCTGATCCAGAGTCCTCTTCAGGAGTGCGATGTCCCATACCCGAGTGCACAACTTCTCCATCTCGCTGGACGGGTTCGCCACCGGCGAGCCACAGAGCGCGGAGGCACCGTTCGGGCATGCTGGCCAGCGGCTGCACACCTGGATGATGGCCACCCAGTACTGGAGCCCGGATGGCACGGACGGCATCGACAACGCCTTCGCGCAGCGCCACGGCCCCGGCATCGGCGCCGAGATCATGGGCGCTCACAAGTTCGGCCCGCCCGGCTGGCAGGACGACCCGGACTGGACCGGCTGGTGGGGCGACAACCCGCCGTTCCATACCCCGACCTTCGTACTGACCCACCGGCCGCATCCGCCGATCGAGTTGGACGGTGGCACCACCTTCCACTTCCTCGAAGCCTCTCCCGCCGAAGCCCTGGCCATCGCCCGAGAGGCCGCGGACGGCCTGGACGTCCGAATCGGCGGCGGCCCGAGCATGCTGCGCGACTTCCTGGCCGCTGATCTGATCGATCACCTGCATCTGGTGGTGGTGCCGATCGTGCTGGGCCGCGGCGTCCGGCTCTGGGATGGTCTGGAGGGCATCGAATCCCGCTTCGCGGTCGAGTCGGTCTCCTCGCCCAGCGGCGTCACTCACCTGACGTTCACCCGCGGCACCTGACCGCGATCCGGGCCCACGAGCCATCAGTCGAGACGGGCTGGTCCCGACCTGCAGCGATCCGCAGTTCAGGATCAGACGGGGGTCGCGCTTGAGAGCGCGAAGATGCGATCGAGCAGTCGCTCGTTGATGAAGACGAGGCCCCGCCCGATCTTCTGACGGGCGACGAGACCTCCATCCGCGAGTTCATTGAGCCACCTCGAAGCAGTCACCCGCTTGGCCAGACCAAGTCCAACGACGTCCTCGATCCGGGCATAAGGCTGCCGATTGAGCAAGTTGGCCATGTCTACGGCCGGGATTCTCGGGTAGTTGCTGCGCAGCGCCACCTCCAGCGATGCACGCGCGTCCAGCACCTGCTCCGCCAAGCGAAGGGTTGATTGCGCGGACTCGCTCACCCCGTTGGCAACATAGGTGACCCACTGTTCCCACGCACCGTCTTCGGTGACTCCACGAAGCAGTCGATAGTACTCATCTTTGTGTCGCACGAAGTACCCCGAGAGGTAGAGCACCGGCAACTCCAGCAATCCGTACTGTTTCAGGCACAGCAGGTTCAGGATGCGCCCGGTCCGGCCATTGCCGTCGTGGAAGGGGTGTATGGCCTCGAACTGGTAGTGCTGCAATGCCATCACGACGATCGGGTCCAGGGGCCCATGCTCGTGGATGAACCGCTCCCAGTCGGCAAGCTTGTCGAGGATCACCGACTTGCCCTCGGGTGGGGTGTAGGTGCGCTCCCTCGTGACTGGGTTGCCGATGAAGGTGCCCGGCATACTGCGGACCTGAGCTTCTGCTCCGGTCAGAGCCGAGGCGACAACGAGCGCTGTCTGGAAACTGAGCGGCCGCTGGCTCACGTGGTCAAATCCAGCTTTGAGCGCACTGCGATAGCGCAAAGCCTCCTTGACCGCTGGCGACTCCGGCTCACTCAGCGCATGGTGCGCAGCTCGGAACAGCTCATCGTTAGTTGTGACGACGTTCTCGATCTCGCTGGACGCTTGCGCTTCCAACAGCGGAGTGATGTTGATCAGCAAGCTTGGGTCAGGAAGGCGCTTGCACGCCATGTCGAGCGAAGCGAGATGTCTGCTAGCCGCAACCACCGACTTCAACACCTGCGGAGTCTCGACGTCGCGACCAGGCGGCAGGGCCGGCAGGTCCTGGTAGGGCAGCTCCGGGTGGAAGGACATGTACAGAGCGTAGACACAACCACCAGACATGTTCAATTGGCCACCGAAAGTGAACATGTATTGCGGAGAGGTTCACCCCACGCGCACGTCACCGGACAGTCCGTCGTCTCCCGCTCAGCAGTCAGCCAGCAGTCGCAGCGCCACCTCACGCACCTGGTTGCGGATCGGCTCAGCCTCAGGGGACTCCCGGAACCACTGGCCCTCATCGGGGAAATCGACAGGGTCGTACTCGTCGTCCAGCTCAACCAACTCGATGAGATCGTCGTAGCCCCCGTGCCCGACATGCGTGTGAAGCCAGCTCACGAACTCCCGCTCGGTGATCTCACCCGCGACGAGGCGCGCGGCCTCCTGGCGAACTCGCTCGCGAGGCACTGGTGCATCCCACCCCGGACCCGACCACCACTCCCGGATGCGCGCGACAAGACTACGAAGGCGACCGAAGAAGCGCTCAGACGTTGAAGCGGAACTCGACCACGTCACCATCGGCCATCACGTAGTCCTTGCCTTCCATCCGGGCCTTGCCGGCGGCCCGGGCTGCGGCGACGGAGCCGAGCTCGACCAGGTCGTCGAAGCTGACGATCTCGGCCTTGATGAAGCCCTTCTGGAAGTCGGTGTGAATGACCCCGGCCGCCTCGGGCGCGGTGGCGCCCTTCTTGATCGTCCAGGCCCGGGACTCCTTGGGGCCCGCGGTCAGGTAGCTCTGCAAGCCGAGGGTCTCGTAGCCGACCCGGGCCAGGACGTCCAGGCCGGGCTCGGCGATGCCCATCTCCTCGAGGAACTCCCGCGCCTCGTCCGGCTCCATCTCGATCAGCTCGGACTCGATCTTGGCGTCCAGGAAGATCGCCTCGGCCGGAGCCACCAGCGCGCGCATTTTGGCGATCAGGTCGGTGTCGGTGAGCTCGTCGGAGTCGCAGTTGAACACGTAGAGGTAGGGCTTGGCGGTGAGCAGGAACAGCTCGCGCAGCGGCTCGAGGTCGAGCCCGGCGGCATGGACGCCCACGCCGGAGTTCAGCACCTCCTGGGCCTGCAGGTACGCGGCCAGAGTGGGCTGCTTCTCCTTCTTGATCCGGGCTTCCTTCTCCACCCGCGGCAGTGCCTTCTCCAAGGTCTGCAGGTCAGCCAGGATCAGCTCGGTGCGGATCGTCTCGATGTCGCTGCCGGGGTTCACCTCGCCGTCGACGTGAGTCACGTCCGGGTCGCGGAAGACCCGGGTGACCTGGCAGATCGCGTCCGCCTCACGGATGTTGGCCAGGAAGGCGTTGCCCATCCCCTCGCCCTGGGATGCGCCCTTCACGATGCCGGCGATATCGACGAAGCTCACCGTGGCCGGCACCAGCCGCTCGGAGTTGAACAGCTTGCCGAGCACCGGCAGCCGCTCGTCCGGGACGCCGACGACGCCGACATTCGGCTCGATCGTCGCGAACGGGTAGTTGGCCGCCAGCACGTTGTTGCGAGTCAGCGCGTTGAACAGGGTGGACTTGCCGGCGTTGGGCAGTCCGACGATGCCGATGGTGAGAGCCACGTCCGCAAAGCCTACCGGTGGCGGCGGGTGCCTCGAACCCGGACGATCGCCGCTGCCGAGATACTCAGACCGTCCGACCGGCCCGAGCCAGTCGCGGCCCAGCCCACAGCACCAGGACGAGCACCGCCGCGGCGAAGCCGATGGTGACCCCCACGATCGGCAGCCAGTTCAGGCTGAGCCCGACCAGCACCGGCGCGATCGCCAGGCCGGCATTGCCGATCAGCAGGATCCCGGCCAGCACGGCACCGTGGTTGTGTCCGTCCGACAGCCCGGACGCCACCGCCAGCGACCCACGAAACATCAGGCCCAGGCCGGCCCCGGCCACCGCTCCCCCGCCCAGGAAGGCAGCCAGCGATGCGGACGGTCCGGCGAACGCAATCACGATCAGTCCCACCGCCATCGCGGCCGTCCCCAGTCGCAACTGCAGCCGCATCGGCAGGTGGCCGAAGCCGAGCTGGGCACCGGCCGCAGCGGCGAAGACGACCGTGGAGGCGACGCCGGCCAGCAGCCGGTCATGGGAGCCAAGTACCTGGCCGAGGAAGGCCGGCGCCACCGATCCGTAGAAGCCGGTGATGGCGAAGGCGGTGAAGATGCCGAGCCCGGCAGCCCAGTAGAGCGTCCGGTGCTGTGCGGGCACCGCGATCGGCTGCGGCCGCACCGCGAAGCCCTCGCGATCAGCCTCGACGGTCTCCGTAACCCGGGTGAGCGGAATCGCCACCGCGATGATCGCGGTCGCCAACACCAGGTAGGCGGTGACCATCGGCACCGGTGCCCACTCGGCGACCATGCCGGAGACCAGCGGCCCCAGAGCCAAACCACCCAGGTTGGCTGCGGCGCCAACACTGACGGCCAGTCCCGGCGAACCCGGACGCCACTGCCTGCGCAACTCGGCCAGGTAGGCGGTCGCGGTCGAGGTGAGCACGCCGGCGGCAACCCCGGAGACCAGCCGCAGCACGAGCAGCCCGGCAACATCGCTCAACAGCGTGAAGCCGATCGCCGTGAGCAGCTGGACGCCGGCCACCGCGAGTACCACCGGACGTCGTCCCAGGTGATCGCCGGCATGGCCGAGGAACAGAAGGCCCAGGATGACCCCGACCGCATAGGCGGCGAAGATGGCCGTCACCACCAGCGTCGGGAAGCCGTCCCGCGCCTGGTACAGCGCATACAGCGGGGTCGGCACCGTGGTGAAGGCCATCAGCACCGCGAAGGCGATAGCGACGATCCAGAAGCCGGCGCGAGCGCTGAGCGCTGCGCGGTCGGTGGTCGGGACAGTGGCTTCGGCGAACTTGGTGGTCATGACTCCATGGTTAGGCTCAACCATCCATCGTGTCCAACGATTTATTTCTATCGCTCTTATCGCTTTCCTCTATTATTGGTTCCATGGACACCCGCCTGCTGGAGTACTTCACCGCCGTGGCTGCCGAACTGAACGTGACCGAGGCGGCGAATCGGCTGTTCGTGGCTCAATCGACGGTCTCGGCCGGGCTGCGCAGCCTGGAGCGGGAGCTGGGCGTCCAACTCTTCGCCCGGACCACCAAGTCGGTCCGACTGACCGAGGCCGGCGAGCACCTGCTGCCGCGCGCGCAGGAGATCCTCGACCAGGTCGAGGCGCTGCGCGTGCTCGCCGGTCAGGCCGACGGTGGTCTGCGCGGACGGCTGCGGCTGGGCATCTTCGTCGGTCTGGAGCAGGTCGGCCACCTCCCGTCCGTGCTACGCGACCTGCGGACCCGCTTCCCTGGAGTCGAGGTGAGCCTGACCGCGTCCAGTTCGGGCTCGCTCGGGCTCAGCGAGGATCTCAACCATGGACGATTGGACGCGGCCTTCGTGGCCGTCCCTCCCCCGCCAGAACTGGACACCGTCGAGCTGCTCAGCGCGGACTATGTGGCGGTGCTGCCGCCCGACCATCGGCTCACCGCCCGGCAGTCGGTGTCATTGGCAGACCTGGCCGGCGAACCCTGGGTGGAGGTCCCGGCCGGCTACGGCAATCGGATCCAGGTGGAGGCCGCGTTGACCAGCCTGGGGCTCGGCCGCCAGATCGCCGCCGAGGTGCCCGGCCTACCGGCGGTGCCGGGCTACGTCGCGGCCGGCCTCGGGGTGGCGGTGATCCCGAAGGTCGTCGACTTCGAGGGCTGTGCGGTCCGTCCGCTCAGCGAAGAGTTGCCCGCCTGGCGGCTGCAGATCGCCACCCGCAAAGGCAGCTCGCGGCGTCCGGTGCTGCAGGCGCTGGTCCAGTTGTTCGGTGAGCACAACCGCCCGAACTGATCAGCGCGGGACGAACGAAGACCAGAGCTCCACTGGTGGCAGCACGCTCGTCAAGACCCCGCTAGGTTGGCGACAACACCAGCAATCGGAGGTAGGAAATGAGCGATGCCGAGCAGGTGCTCGACGCCATGCGGACGGCCGCAGCGCCGCTGAACGCCGGCAAGGTCGTCGAGTTGACCGGCCTGGACCGCAAGGCGGTCGACAAGGCCATGGCCGAGCTGAAGAAGGACGGACGGATCGTCTCCCCCGTCCGCTGCTACTGGGCGCCGGCCGAGTAGCCGGAACGACAGCTGCCGCCGGGAAGGACCCCGGCGGCAGCTGCGTCGATCACCGTCAGAGAGCGGCACCGATCCGCTCGGAGAACTCGACCAGACGGTTCGAGAAGCCCCACTCGTTGTCGTACCAGCCCAACACCTTCACCTGACGTCCGATCGCCTCGGTCAGCGGCGCATCGAAGATCGAGGAGTGCGGGTTGCCGACGATGTCGGCCGAGACCAGCGGCGCCTCGGAGTACTGCAGGTAGCCGGCCAGCGGGCCGGATGCGGCAGCCTCGGCGAAGGCCTGGTTCACCTCGACCGCGCTCGCCTCACGGTTCAGCACGACGGTCAGGTCGGTGATGGAGCCCACCGGCACCGGCACCCGCAGGGCGAAGCCGGTCAGGCGCCCGTCCAGCTCGGGGATGACCTTGCCGATGGCCTTGGCCGCACCCGAGGAGGTCGGGATCGTCGACACCGCGGCCGCCCGGGCCCGGCGCAGGTCCGAGTGCGGGGCGTCCAGCAGGCGCTGGTCACCGGTGTAGGCGTGGACGGTGGTCATCAGACCGGTCTCGATGCCGAAGGTGTCGTTGAGCACCTTGGCCAGCGGAGCCACCGAGTTGGTGGTGCAGGATCCGTTGGAGAACACGTCGGCCGCGGTCGGGTCGAGGGTGTTGTCGTTGACGCCCAGGACGAAAGTCGGCACGTCGCCCTTGGCCGGGGCCGAGACGATGACCTTCTTGGCGCCACCGTTGAGGTGGGCGCGAGCCTTGGCGCCGTCGGTGAAGAAGCCGGTGGACTCGATCACCACGTCGGCACCGAGATCGCCCCAGGTGATGGCACCCGGGTCGCGCTGAGAAAGCACCTTGATGGCCTTCTCGCCCACCCAGATCGTGTCGCCGTCGGCGCGGACGCCGTCCAGATGGCCGGAGATCGAATCCCACTCCAGCAGGGTGGCCAGGGTGTTGGCGTCGGTGAGGTCGTTGACGGCCACCACCTCGACGTCGGCAGCATTGGCTAGCGCGGCGCGCAGGTAGCTGCGTCCGATTCGGCCGAAGCCGTTGATTCCGATTCGTACGGTCACTTCTGTTCCTTTCGATCCTGAGCGGCGCCCAGAGCAACCGCCCGAAGTAGATGACGGGCACCGGCCCGGGCCTCGTCGAAGGGACGAGGATCTTGCGCGGCGATGGCGAGTACATACCCACCTTGGATGGTGGCGGTGATCATCGAGGCCAGCTCGTCGGGGTTGAGGTCGGCGCTCAGCTCGCCGAGGTTGATCGCCTCGGTGATGACGACGGCCAGGCGATCGTGGATTGTGGCGAAGGCGTCGCGCACCGGCGCCAGCAGGGTCGGGTCGGATGCCACCAACGGGTCCTGCGTCATTCGTCCAACCTTGCAGCCCTTGAGCACCTGATGCTGGCGGCTCAGGTACCCCTCGAGCTTGTCCAGCGGATCGCCGGGCTCGGTCAGAAGCGCCTCGGTGGCCGGCAGTAGGTCGGCGCAGTTGCGCTCGAGGGCGGCCAGCGCGAGTTCGTGCTTGCCGGCGAAGTGGTGATACATGCTGCCCTGGCCGACTCCGGATCGCTCGCGGATCTCGCGAGGGCTGGTGGCGGCATAGCCGCGCTCCCACATCAGGTCGCTCGTGGCCTGAATGAGTCGCTCCCGGGAGTCCATGCCATCACTGTACCTATAGGTAGGTACAGGCGTCCAGCCCTGCGGATACGCAATGCTGGGCACATGCGGACGGTGATCTTCGATATCGGTGGCGTGCTGATCAACTGGGCTCCGGAACGGGCCTACGAACCGGTGATGCCGGCCGAAGATGTGCCGGCCTTCATGCAGCGGATCGGGTTCGACGACTGGAACCGGGCCAATGACGCCGTGGCAACGCTGGATGCCAACGAGGCCGCTCTGATCACCCGTTTCCCCGCCGACGCCGAGGCGATCCGGGCCTACCGGCGCAACTTCCTGCTCACCATCACCGAGGCCGTGCCCGGCACCGGGGCGGTGATCGCAGAGCTGCAGGCTGCGGGGGTGCCGACGATGGCGCTGACCAACTGGGCCGGCGACATGTTCACCCAGGCCCGCGAACGCTTCGGAATCCTGCGTCGGTTCTTCGACATCGTGGTCTCCGGCGACGAAGGTCTGGTCAAGCCGCACCCGGAGATCTTCGAACTGGCCTGCACCCGGGCGTCCATCTCCCCTGATCAGGGAGTCTTCATCGACGATTCACCGGCCAATGTCGCCGGCGCACAGGCCGTCGGACTGACCGGCGTCCGCTTCACCGACGCGGACGCCCTACGCGCCGAACTGGTCAGCCTCGGCCTGCTCGGCGGGCGGACGCCGATCACCGAGCCGGTCTACCACCTGGCCACCCGCGAGCACTGGGCACAGGCACAGATCGAGGGCCGCTATCCGTGGTCGAGCCGGGACGTCGACTATCTGGGTGAGGGATTCGTCCACTGCTCCTTCGGTGCCCAGCTGGCCGGAACCCGGGCGCGGTTCTATGGCGATCTGGCCGACGACGACCTCGTCCTACTCCGCCTCGACACCGACGCTCTGCCGGTGGTCGTCGAGGACGGCTACCCGCACCTGTTCGCGGAACTGCCGCTGGATCGGGTGACTCAGGCCTCGCTGCCGGCGTAGAACGCACCCAGCGCCTGAGCCAGCCACCACGGGTCTTGGGCGCCGCACAGCTCGCGGGCCGAGTGCATGCTGAGCAGCGGAATGCCGACGTCCACGCTGGCGATGCCGAGCCGGGTGGCGGTGAGCGGCCCGATCGTGGAACCGCACGGCACTGAGTTGTTCGACACGAACGGCTGCGTGGGCACCCCGGCGGCGCGGCAGATCCGCATCCAACGGGCAGCCGACGGCCCTTCGGTGGTGTAGCGCTGGTTGGCGTTGACCTTCAGCAGTGGCCCGGAGTTGATGATCGGGCGATGGTCGGGGTCGTGCAGCTGCGGGTAGTTCGGATGCACCGAGTGCCCGGCATCGGCCGAGATGACGAACGAGCGGGCCAGCGCCCGCTGCCAGGTCTCGCCGCGCCAGCCCAGGCCGTCCGCGATCCGGGCCAGGATGTCGGCCAGGAACGGGCCGGACGCACCGCTGCGGGAGTCCGAGCCGATCTCCTCGTGGTCGAAACAGGCGAGCACCTGCACCTGATCGGACGCCTCGCTGCCCAGCAGTGCGGCCAGCCCGGCGTGCACGCTGGACAGGTTGTCCAGCCGCGGTGAGGCCAGGAACTCTCCGGCCACCCCGATGACGGCCGGCGCCTCGGTGACCGCGGCGAACAGGTCGAAACCGTCGATCTCGTCGGCACGAAGGTCGAGGCTGGCGGCCAGTGCGGAGAGCAGGTCGGTGGCGCCGGTGCTGAAGATCGGCTTCAGGTGCACCTGCTTGTCCAGGTGCAGGTTGTCGTTGACGCTGCGATCCAGGTGCGGCGCGACCTGCGGAATCCGTAGCCAGGCCGGAGTCGAGACCAGCCGGACTTCACCGGAGCGAGTGATCACCCGTCCGGCCAGACCGAACTCGCGATCCAGCCAGGAGTTCAGCAGCGGCCCGCCGTAGACCTCCATGGCCGCCTGCGCCCAGCCAAAGGCGTAGGCCGAGGGTTGTGGCTTGAGCTTGAACCCCGGCGAATCGGTGTGCGCCCCGACGATTCGGAAGCCCAACGCGGCCTCCTCCGCCTCGGCGGACGGCAGCCGCCAGGCGATGATCGCCCCGTCCCGGATCACGTAGTACCCGGGGACGGTTCCATTACCGTCCAGCGTTGTCAGCCATGACTCACCCTCCTCGCGCCGGACGAATCCGGCCGCGCTGAGCCGTTGGGCAACCTCGAATGCGGCGTGATAGCTGGACGGGGACGCCGCCACGAAGGCGGCCAAATCATCGAGATGTGCGCGGGCGGTCATGAGTTCAGTCTGCACCGACCAGGCCGACCAGCCCCAAATCCGCGCACGCGCTCGCTCTCATCGCCGAAGATCGCAACCTGGGTAGAGGCGTTCGGCGCTGGACCGTAATGGAACCGTCCCCGATGGCGTCCGCGCTCGCTCTCATCGCCGAAGATCGCAAGCTGGGTAGAGGCGTTCGGCGCTGGACCGTAATGGAACCGTCCCCGATGGCGTCGAGCGAGCCTCGGCCAAAGTGTCGGCAGCACCTGAAATCCTGAACGACATGGAGAACTTGGCCTGGTTGGTGGTCGGCATCGTCCTCGGCGCAGTGGCGGCATGGGTGAGCCTGCGTGCGCTGGCCGGCAAGCAGCAGTCGGACGGCACCGCCGAGCTCGAGCGACTTCGCGCCGAGGCCGCCGCGGCACACTCCGATGCCGCACTGGCCAGCGCCGAGGCGGCCGATGCCCGGGCAGCCCTGGCCGGTGCTGAGGCTCAGCGGGACGCCGCTGTGCAGCGCGTTGAGGGTTTGGTGGCCGATCGCGAGCAGCTGGTCAACCAGTTCAAGGCCTTGTCAGCCGAGGCCATCGAGGCCCAGGAGCGCAAGCTGGACGCCTCCGCAGCACTGCGCCACGAGAAGACCGAGCAACTGTTGGCCCCGGTCAAGGAAAGCCTGGAGAAGTTCAACGACCGGATTACCCAGGTCGAGAAGGAGCGGGTCGCGATGACCTCCGAGCTCCGCAGCCAGGTGAGCGAGGTGCGCCTCACCGGTGACGCCTTGCGCAAGGAGACCGCCGCGCTGGTGACGGCGCTGCGCAAGCCGCAGGTGCGTGGCGCGTGGGGAGAGCTGCAGCTCAAGCGCGTCGTGGAACTGGCCGGCATGGTCGAGCACTGCGACTTCGTGTTGCAGCAGACGACGCAGACGTCATCGGGTTCGGTCATTCGTCCCGATCTGAAGGTGATGCTCAGCGAGGACCGCTACCTCTACGTCGACTCCAAGGTGCCGTTGAGCGCCTTCCTGGAAGCTCACGAGACCGACGATCCGGCCGAGCGGTCCCGCCTGCTGACCACCTTCTCCCGCAATGTGCAGACTCATATCGATCAGCTGGGCGGCAAGGATTACTTCAAGGCGGGCGGCTCAACTCCGGAGTATGTCGTCCTCTTCCTGCCGAGTGAGGCGCTGGCGGCCGAGGCATTCCAGCAGCTGCCGACCTTGCATGAGTACGCCAACGATCGCGGCGTGGTGATTGCCACTCCGAGCACTCTGATCGGGCTGCTCAAGGCGACCGCCTACGCCTGGCGGCAGGCGGCGCTGGCCGATTCGGCTCGTGAGGTGTTCGAGCTGGGTCGCGAGCTCTACGACCGGCTGGGCAAGTTGGGTGCGAACTTCGACAAGGTCGGGCGAATGCTCAACGGCACAGTGAAGGCCTACAACGAGTCGGTCGGGTCGATCGAGGCCCGGGTGTTCCCGACGGCCCGCAAGCTGCGCGATCTGAAGGTGGTCGACAAGGAGCTCGAGCCGGTGAACGCGATCGACGCCACCGCCCGCCAGCTCACCGCACCCGAGCTCATCGAGGACGCCGCCGCAGTCACCCCGATGATCGGACGCCCCCGTCCGGCGGAGGCAGAACTACCCGCTGCAACCGACCCGATTCTTGATGCGATGCTGGCTGCCGAGAAGCCCAGCGGCGAGTCAGGCGTGCTCAGCGCCTGAGCGAGGAGGCGAGATGTCGTTTCAGGCATATCTGGACAACATCGAGGACAAGACCGGCCTCACTCCGCGCGAGTTCATCGAACAGGCCTCGACGAGGGGCTTCGGCCCCGGCACCAAGGCCGGCGAGATCATCGCCTGGCTGGCCGCCGACTACGGGTTGGGCCGTGGCCATGCGATGGCTCTGGTCCACGTGATCACCAAGGGCCCGAAGATCGACGCAAAGCATGTCGGTTCTGAGGGCAGCCACGCCGACCCGTCCGACACCTTGTGGCTGGACGGTAAGGACACCAACCCGGCTCGCTGATCCTCGCTGGCCGCTCCCGGGCGCGAGTGCGTCCCGGTGACACAATGACTCGGTGAAGATCGATGCCGCCGCAGTCGAGGCTGCCGCCCGCCGCTTGGACGGTGTAGTGACCCGGACGCCGCTCCAACTGAATGAGCGACTCAGCCAAGCCACCGGTGCCTACATCTGGCTGAAACGCGAGGACCTGCAGCCGGTCCGGTCCTACAAGATCCGCGGCGCCTACAACCTGATGTCCCAGCTGTCTCCCGTCCAACGGGAGGCCGGCGTGATCTGCGCCAGCGCCGGCAACCATGCCCAAGGCGTCGCCTTCGCCTGCGCCAGGCTCGGCATCCGGGGACGGATCTTCGTCCCGGCCACGACCCCTCGGCAGAAGCGGCAGCGGATCGTCGCGCTCGGCGAGGGCTTGATCGAACTGGTGGTCACCGGCGACACCTACGACGAGGCAGCAGCCGCCGCCGAAGCTGCCGCAGCGGCCTCCGCCGCCGTCTTGGTGCCGGCCTTCGACCATCCCGACACCATCGCCGGCCAAGGCACTGTGGCCGCCGAGATCGTCGACCAGTTCGGCTACGCGCCGGACGCACTGATCGTCCCCGTCGGTGGCGGTGGGATGATCTCCGGCTGCCTGGCCTGGCTGTCCGAGCGTCACCCCGAGACCAAGGTGGTCGGTGCCGAACCGGCCGAGGCCGCATCTATGACGGCGGCACTGGCCGCCGGTGGACCAGTCCAACTGCAGCAGATGGACACCTTCGTCGACGGCGCCGCCGTCCGCCGTGTCGGCGAGTTCACTCACGCAATGGTCGCCGAGTTCAGCCCCGAGCTGTACTCGGTTCCGACCGGACGTATCTGCTCGGAGATGCTGTCGCTCTACCAGACCGAGGGCATCGTCAGCGAGCCGGCCGGCGCCCTGGCGGCAGCCGCGCTGGGCCAGTTCCAGCCAGAGCCCGGCTCGACGGTGGTGGTGATCATCTCCGGCGGCAACAACGACATCTCCCGCTACTCCGAAATCATCGAACGATCGCTGGTGTTCGAGGGCCGCAAGCACTACTTCCTGGTGAACTTCCCGCAGGAGCCGGGCGCGTTGCGCCGCTTCCTGGACGAGGTGCTTGGCCCCGACGACGACATCACGCACTTCGAGTACGTCAAGCGGTCGAACCGCGAGACCGGGCCGGCCCTGGTCGGCATCGAGCTCGGCGACCCGACGACCCTGGGCGACCTGGTGGCCCGGCTGGATTCCAGCCCGATCACCTTCGAGTTCGTCTCGGCCGACAGCCCGTTCTACCGCTTCCTGGTCTGATGGCGGCTCCGGTTCGCCGCAGCCGCCGGGCCCGAGCGGCCCGGCGACGAAGCCTGCGGCTGGCCGGACGCGACAACGACCTCACTCCCGCCCAGTGGCGCGCCCTTCAGGAGGCCTGGGGCGGCTGCGCCTACTGCGGTGCGACCGGAACCGCTCTGCAGCGCGATTGCCTGCAGCCAGTGGCCCACGGCGGACGCTACACACTGACCAATGTGGTCCCGGCCTGCCCCACCTGCAATGCCAGCAAATCCGACACCGAGGTCACCGGCTGGCTGCGTCGCAAGCGTCTGGACGAGGCCGCCTTCCTGATTCGACAGCGCGAGATCAGCTCAGTACTGGCACTGAGCTTCGCCGCCGAGGCGGGCGAAGCTGTCGACTAGACCCGAAATGAATGCCGGACGCACAGGACGCCTTCGCCACCGGCGAAGGTCACCCCGGGAACGGCGAAGTCGCGGGTGACCTCGGCGAAGCCGAACGGTACGTGGAGCGCGATCGAGGCCGGGTTCGTGGCGGCGGCGAAGTACCAGCTGCAGTCGGTGCGGGCGTCCAGCCAATCCAGGCGGGCCTGAACCAACCGCCGGCCCAGCCCGCGTCGACGATGCGCGGGATCGACCAGGAGGCCGGTGAGATACCAGCCGTCCTCGACGTTGCGAGCCAGATCGGCTGCGAAAGAGAGCCAGCGGGCCGCAGCGTGACCGACGACAACGCCGTCCACCTCGGCCACCACCAGGTGAGCCTCGGGGTCTTCCAGATCGACGGCGAGACGTCCGAACCAGGCGTCCACATCGCCACCGTTTCGCCGCTGGGAGAGCGTGGCACAGGCAGTGAGATCACCGGTGCGGGCAGGCCGAACCAGGGCATCGACGCTCGACCCGTGAGCGTCGGGGGCAAAGGGAGCAAACAACATCAGCGGCGAGCCCGGAGATCCTTACGTAGTTCGGGCGGCAATGCGAAGGTCAAGCTCTCTTCGATGAGCCGCTCCTCGACCGCTGCCGGGAAGCCCTTGCTCTGCAGATAGTCCAGGACGCCCTGAACCAGATCGTCCGGCACCGAGGCGCCCGACGTCACGCCGACCGAGTTCACCCCGTCCAACCAGGCCGGGTCGATCTCGGAGGCGTTGTCGACTCGGTAGGAGGCCTTGGCGCCGGCCTCGAGGGCCACCTCGACCAGCCGCACCGAGTTGGACGAGTTCCGCGAGCCGACCACGATCACCAGGTCGGAGTGACCGGCGATCTGCTTGACGGCCTGCTGCCGGTTCTGGGTGGCGTAACAGATGTCGTCACTGGGCGGATCGATCAGGTTCGGGAACCGCTCACGGAGCCGGGTGACCGTCTCGGCAGTCTCATCCACGCTCAGCGTGGTCTGGGTCAGCCAGGCCACCTTGTCCGGGTCGGCGACCTCGACCCCGTCCACGTCGGAGGGGTGCTGGACGAGCTGGATGTGGTCGGGAGCCTCGCCGGTGGTGCCTTCGACCTCTTCGTGACCGGCGTGACCGATCAGCAGAATCTGGACGCCCTGGCCGGCGAATCGCTTGGCCTCGTGGTGCACCTTGGTGACCAGCGGACAGGTGGCGTCGATCGTCTTCAGCCCGCGTTCGGCTGCCTCGGCGTGGACGGCCGGTGACACCCCGTGAGCGGAGAACACCACGGTGGAACCGGTCGGAACCTCGTCCAGCTCTTCGACGAAGATCGCACCACGGGCCTCGAGGTCTTCCACCACGTGTCGGTTGTGGACGATCTGCTTGCGCACGTACACCGGCGGCCCGTAGACCTCCAGCGCGCGTTCGACGGTGATCACCGCGCGGTCGACGCCGGCGCAATAGCCGCGCGGCGCAGCGACGACGACACTCTTGGTTTCAGGCACGTCCGCAGTCTAGTTGGGCACTCCGGACGACCTCGACCCGCCCCCGCAGACCTGCCTACCACAGCCCGCCTGTGGATAAGTGAACGAACTTGGCCGCCGCTGGGGACAAGTCGCCGATCGCTCTATTCCCCACCGCCGGAATCTGCGAAACTCGGCTCACCTCACCCCAGGAGGCTGCCGATGCACTGGTCCCGCATCGCCGTACTCGCCGCGAGTTGTGTGCTGCTCACCGCCTGCACCGCGGCTCCCCAGCCGTCGACGCCGGCACCGTCAGCCACGACGCCGACTCCGACGTTCAGCTGCACGCCCGAGGCCGGCGGCGCAGCCTACGAGTGCTCGCAGTTTGACTACGACCAGATGATCGCCAAGGACAAGCTCTACGCCGAGGCGGAGGCCGTCTACCGGAAGTTCTTCGCCGAGAACGTGCGAATCTACCTCGACGGCGGGGTAGCCGAGCCAACCGCAATCCTTATGGAGACTACGACCGGACGCTTCCAGCGCGACTCGATGAGCCTCTACCGAGCCCTACACGACCGGCGAGCGAGGATTGTCGAAGGCACCCCCCGACTGCAGACCATAACTAGGCTCCCCGGGATTACCCGTGAGGGATCCGTCGCAACGCTGGCCACTTGCGTGGACTCATCGAGCGTCGTCCTCCGGGGTGACTCCGGCTATGAGTCTCGCGGTCTGGTCATCAGCGAACGGTTCTACTTTGCCAAGGCTGGCAACAGCCTCAAGATTCAGAGCTCCCAGTGGAAAGAGCTGAAGTCATGCTGAAGGCAAGAATGCTCCTAGTAGCGACGCTCGCGGGCACCGTTCTCGCGACCATCTCCGTGACGCCTGCATTTGGCGACAACGCCTCGAACCCCACGCCGTCGGTCGGTGCCGACGACGGCTACATTGAGGGCTCAACTGGAATAGGCCAGAAGGATCCGTCCAGGCCGTCCAAGCCCAAGCCTGTCGAGCACAAACCGTCCGACGATGACGACGGCTCCTTGGACTCCTTCGATCCGGCGATCCGCGATCAGATCGTCAAGTGCCTGCGCGAGACGCATGACGACCTCTGCTACGAGGGACTCATCGGGAGCCTCGATGTGCCGGCGGTGGCTCACGAGGTCGTCGCCCGACTGCACCTCCCCGATCCCACCCCGCAGTTCGGCCCGGATCCGGAGGCCAACCAGTGGCACATGCTGGCCGTCGGCTATCCGCTGTGGCTATGGACGTCCGGTCCGACCCGGCTGACCACCACGGCGAGCCGCTACGGACTGAGCTTCACTCTCACCGCCACCTGGGAGAGCACCCGCTTCGAGTTCGGCGACGGGCAGAGCCTCACCTGCACGAGGACAACGCCGTATTCGTCCACCACGGTGCCGGGCGCTCCCTCCCCCACCTGCGGCTACGTCTACCAGCAGTCCTCGCCCGCCTCGGGCTACACCGTCCGGGCGCACACGAACTGGCGGGTCGACTGGGCGGCGTCGGGTCAGTCCGGCACCATCGACACCACCTACACCGGTGCCCGCACCGTCCCGGTCGGCGAGCTGAACGCCCTGATCGTGAAGTAGCTGCGGCTTTGGTCGGCCCGGCCCGCTAGCGTGGGGCCATGCCGTTGACCAGCAGCCCCGAGAAGCCGCAGCCGCTGCGGGTGGTGCTGCAGGCCACCAAGGATTGGGTCGAGCGGCTCAGCCCGATCTGGGTCGAGGGTCAGCTGATCGAGATCAAGCGGCGCACCGGGCCCACCCAGTTCCTCACCATGCGCGACACCCTCGGCGAGTTCTCGGTGACGGTCTCGACCAACCAAGCCGTGCTGGACGCGGCCGGGCCGCTCACCGAAGGCACCGTGGTCGCCGCGTTGATCAAGCCGACCATCTGGACGAAGTCCGGCAGCCTCACCTTCCAGTGCAGCGAGCTGCGTCCGTCCGGCGAGGGACGCCTGCTGGCCGCCATCGAGCAGCGCAAGCGAATGCTGCAGGCCGAAGGCCTGTTCGATCCGGCCGGCAAGCGGCGGCTGCCGTTCCTGCCGCGGCGGATCGGCCTGATCACCGGAGCCGGCAGTGCCGCCGAGCGGGACGTGATCGAGAACGTCCGACGCCGTTGGCCGGCCGCCGTCATCGAGGTCCGGCACAGCCTCGTCCAGGGCCAGGCGGCGGTCGAGCAGCTCATTGACGCGCTGCGCAGCCTGGAGGCGGCCCCCGAGGTCGACGTGATCATCATCGCCCGCGGCGGCGGTTCGCTGGAGGACCTGCTGCCGTTCAGCGATGAGGGGTTGGTTCGCGCCGTCTTCGCCTGCCGGACGCCGGTGGTCAGCGCGATCGGACACGAGACGGACACCCCGATTCTCGACCTGGTGGCCGATCTGCGGGCGTCCACTCCCACCGACGCAGCCAAGCGGGTAGTGCCGGACGCGGCCGCAGAGGCCGAGAAGCTGGCCGCGGCGCGGCGACAGCTGGAGCTGGCCATCAGCAACCGGATCCACAACGAGCAGCGTCGGCTGGACGAGTTGCGCAGCCGTCCGGTGCTGCGCGATCCGACGGCCGCACTGGCCGGCCACTATGAGCGGCTCGGCCAGACCCGGGAGCGACTGGGACGCGCCATCGCCGGCCGACTGCGCGAAGAGTCGCTCGGCCTCGGCCACACCATCGAGCGGGTGCGTGGCCTGTCGCCGCGGGCCACGCTGCAGCGCGGCTACGCGATCCTCGCCGACGCCGCTGGCCACACCGTCGACCGGGTCGCCGCCGCAAAGCCCGGCCAAGAACTCAGCGCCCGGCTGGCCGATGGCCGCCTCGACCTCACCGTCACCGAACTGCATCAGGAGCAGCAATGAGCAAGCCCGCCCAGCCCAGCTACGAAGAGGCACGCGATCAGCTGGTCGAGATCCTGCACAAGCTGGAGTCCGGCTCAGTCCCGCTGAGCGAGTCGATGGCCTTGTGGGAGCGGGGAGAAGAGCTGGCCGCCATCTGCCAGAACTGGCTGGACGGGGCCAAGGCCAAGATCGAGGCAGCCCGGCCGAAGGCCGAGGGCTGAATGCACTTCGTCATCGCGCCGGGCTATCTCGACTCCGATGAGGGACACTGGCAGACCTTGTGGCAGCAGCAGTGGGGCGAGCAGGCCGTCCGCACCTCACCGAGCTCGTGGCTGGAGCCGGAGTTCGACGACTGGCAGGATGCGCTGGACGCCGTCGTCGAGCCGGGCTCAGTGATCGTCGCCCACAGCCTCGGCTGCCTGGCCACCCTGGCCTGGTTGGGCCGTCATCCAGGAGTGGCCGCCGGCGCCTTCCTGGTGGCCGTCCCGGACGCCGGGCGCGCCGATTTCCCCGAGGCCATTCGCGGCTTCTCGCGTCCGTCTGCCCCGGTTGGCGACCCGGTGCTGATGGTCGGGTCGACCGACGACCCGTATGCCGACTGGTCCTTCACCCAACAGACGGCCGCGCTGCTGGGCGTCCGGCTGATCGAGGTCGCCAACGGTGGCCATCTGAGTACAGCGTCTGGTCGTGGCCCGTGGCCGGAGGGACGAGCGGTCTTCGACGAGTTCGTCGCCGGTCTGCCGCCGGCAGGACGCCACCCGTAGCTCTCCCAGCAGATGACATTGTCGTTGCTGTTCCGGAACCAGACCACCGCGCCTGCCTCGCGCTACCTTTGGCCGCCTCGCCGACGATTTCGTCATTTTCAGACGGATGCCTGGGCCGTAGCCGGGCCCGACCGACGACTTCGTCGTAAACCGGGACCTCGACCAAGGTCATAACGACAAGATCGTCGGTCGCCTTCAGACCGACGCTGTTGACCTGCCCGACAACGACAAAACCGTCGGTCTCGTAGAGCGTGCTGCACCGACAAAGGTCCTGGCCGGAGAGTCGGACACCCTTCGAAGGCTGACACGCCTACCCAGGCAGGCCCCCAGTCGCTCTCACCAGCGGTTATGGACGTCCTCAGCCCAGCCGTAGATGCCATCGAGGGCAACATCGTCGAAGCGTCCCGACCAATATCCGAAGCATTGATCGGTCCGGGATGAGATGACTCCGAGATTGCTGACTGCCGTTCGGTCGAACTCGGGAGTGAAGGTCGCGTCCAGCCCGCCGCCGACGATCCGCCACGGACGCCGCCAGTCGGCCAGGTCGTAGCGCCACTCGAGCTCCTCGGAGATCTTGTGGAGGCGGGTGCCGAGCAGGATTCCGTTCTCCGTCGAGCCGCTGCCCACCGTCCACTTGCCGCCTACCTGAATGCCGAACACCTCACCGTCGACCCGCCCCGATCCCGCGCCCCAGTTCCAGTGGACGTCGTAGGGCCAGCGGCCGCGCCCGTGATCCAGGACCGCCCACGAGTCGCCGGCCGGCACCGGGAAGCTGACCCCGTCGATCGTCAGCGAGCCGGCCGCCGGCTGGGCGATGTCTTTGACCGTGTACTGGAATCGGCGCCGATTCCATGGCACCACGACCGCCAGCAGATCCTGATCGGCGGGCCGGGTGATGGCGACGTCGAAGCTGACCGCGTCGGTCTGCGCCTGCAATCTGACCGAGCCGGACTCGGGCGTGATGTCGATGGACAAGCCCGTGGCTCGCGCGGAGGCTACCCCGGCGCCCAGGTTGGCCGGCAGGATCGCGCCGCGCGCCGGAATCACGGTGGCGGCCTTTCCCCAACTCTGCTGGGTGGCTCGGTCGAGCACCCAGATCTCGTGCACCGCCGCGTAGTCGATCGACGACACCGTCGCGGCGAGCACGTGGGTGGGGGTGACGACGTTCCAGTACTCCCAGCGCTTGTTGCGCGGCCAGCCTCCGCGGCCGTTGATGCCGGAGGTGTCCACGAGCGGGCGGCGTGCCCATCCCACCGCGTCCGCATTGAGGATCCCGCCGGGGAGGATGAGCTTCACTGGGGCTAGGAGTTCGCGTTCGGCCATGGCTCATTCTGACCTGCCGATGGCGAACCGGCCGACACGACGCCACGAGGATGCCCGTCGTGCGACGATTGCCCGGTGAGCGGAGCAGAGCTGATTGCCCGGGCGCACACCGCCTTCGGCGACGTGGTCCTGCGCCGCCGCGACGAGGGCGCCGGGCCCGTGGACGAGCTGGTGGTCAACGGGGTCTTCGCGATGGATTCGGCCGAGGTCACCTCCGAGCTGGCGCTGGCTGATGCGGCCTCGGCAGCACCGGGCGTCCCACCTGGTCGGGTGTTGGTGGGCGGACTCGGCTTGGGCTACACGGCAGCTCGGCTGTTGGCCAACGGTGCGGCACTGGTGCGAGTGGTCGAACTGGCCCAACCGCTTGTGGAGTGGGCAATGGCTCGGCTGACCCCGCAATTGGGCAGTGTCGCGGACGATCCGCGCACCGAGCTGATGGTGGCTGATGTGGTGACCGCCATCGAGGGCGACGCCGACCGCTGGGACGCGATTCTGCTCGACGTCGACAACGGTCCGAGCTTCCTGATCCACGATGAGAATGCCCGGGTCTACTCGGTGGACTTCCTTCGAACCTGCCTGACTCGGCTCGTCCCCGGCGGACGCCTGGTCATCTGGTGTGAGCAGGCCAGCCCCGAACTCGAGATCACCCTGAAGCGACTGTCCCGTCACGTCGAGGAGATCCTGATCCCGGTGACCCGCGAAGGCCGCAGTTTCGAGTACGCGCTGTACCGGGTCGTCCGCGTCTGAGCGCCAGCCGCGGGCACCCCTGCCTCGCTACCGGTTGCCGCACATCGCTACCGGTTGTGCACGCCTCGCTACCGGTTACCCCACGTCGCTACCCGTCTAGCGGTAGCGAAGCGCCCGCAGCGGTAGCGGAGCGCGGGAGCAGCGGGTGGCCCGGCTAGCTTCGCTACCCGCAGTTCGTCGTGCTACCTGAACTCGCGTAGCGAAGCGCATTTCAGGTAGCGAAGCGCCAGGCGACGGGCGGGCCGGGGCGATCGCCCCACCCGGCGGACGGAGCGCTAGACGCCGGCGAACGGGTCGGCGATACCGATGTAGACGGTCTCGAGGTACTCCTCGATGCCCTCGGCACTCCCCTCCCGGCCCAGGCCGGACTGCTTGACCCCACCGAACGGTGCCGCCGGGTTCGAAATCACCCCCGCATTCACCGCCAGCATCCCGGTCTCGATCCGCTCCGACAAGCGCAAAGCCCGAGACAGATTCTTGGTGAAGACGTAGGAGATCAGCCCGAACGGGGTGCTGTTCGCCACCGCCACCGCGTCGTCCTCGGAGTCGAAGGTGGCGATCGGCACCACCGGTCCGAAGATCTCCTCGGTCAGCACGCGGGCTTCGCGAGGGACGTCCACCAGCACGGTCGGCTCGAAGAAGTAGCCGGGCCCCTCGACTCGATGCCCGCCGACCAGCAGCCGTCCGCCGAGCGACTGTGCCTCGGAAACCAGGCCTCCGATCCGCCCCAGGGCGTCGTCGTCGATCACCGGTCCAAGGCCAACCCCGGCCTCCACGCCCGGGCCCACCTTCACGTCGGCAACCTTGGCCGACAGCTTTGCGGCGAACTCCTCCGCGATGGGCGCTTCGACGTAGATCCGGTTGGCCGCCGTGCAGGCCTGGCCGCCATTGCGCAGCTTGGCGGCGAAGGCACCCTCCACGGCGGCATCGAGGTCGGCGTCGGCGAAGACCAGGAACGGCGCATTGCCGCCCAGTTCCATCGAGGTGCGTAGGACGTTGCCGGCCGCCTGCCGCAGCAGCGCCTGGCCGACCTCGGTGGAACCGGTGAACGACAGCTTGCGCAGCCGTGGATCCTCGAACAACGGTGCCGTCGCGGCTCCGGAGTGAGCGGTGGGAATGACGTTGATCACACCGTCGGGGACGCCGACCTCCTGCATCACCTTGGCGAACAGCAGCGTGGTCAGCGGCGTCAGCGCAGCCGGCTTCACCACCACCGTGCAACCGGCAGCCAGGGCCGGAGCAACCTTGCGGGTGGCCATCGCCAGCGGGAAGTTCCACGGCGTGATCAGCAGGCACGGGCCTACCGGACGCTTGGAGACCAGAAGCCGGTTGGCCCCGTCCGGCGCGATCGAGTAGCGGCCGTAGATCCGTGGGGTCTCCTCGGAGAACCAGCGCAGGAACTCCGCGCCATAGGCCACCTCGCCGCGGGATTCGGCCAGCGGCTTGCCCATCTCCAGGGTCATCAGCAGCGCGAAGTCGTCGGCTCGCGCAGTGACCGCCTCGAAGCCGGCGCGCAGCAGCTCGGCCCGACGCCGCGGCGGCGTCCGCGACCAGGACTCCTGGGCAGCGGCAGCCGCATCGAGCGCAGCCACAGCGTCAGCAGCCGTCGCCGAAGCGACTTCGGCCAGGGTGGACGCCGTGGCCGGGTTCTGCACGACGAATCGCTCACCCTCGCTGCCCGCACGCCACACTCCCCCGATGAACAGCTGAGTAGGGACGCCAGCTGGAAGTGCCGTCATCGCAGTCCTCTCTTGTTCGTCGCCCGGGCAGCCGGAACCGCCCGGGCGTCACGATCTCAGTCTTGCTCAGCCGATCGCTTCAGCGAAGGCCTCAGCCAGGACTTCCATGGCATCCTCGATCAGTGAGATTTCACTGACCAGTGGCGGCAGCATCCGGATCACATTGCCGAAGCTGCCACAACTCAGCATGGCCACGCCATGTCGGATGCAGGTGGCCACCACCGCCTTGGTCAGGGCGGCGTCCGGCGTCTTGGAGCCGTCCGGGACGACGATCTCGACGGCCATCATGGCGCCGCGACCACGCACCTCACCGATCTGCGGGAACTGCTCCGCGAGGGCGGTGAGCCGGGTCGACAGCACCTCGCCGATCCGGCGGGCCTTGGCCGGCAGATCCTCTGCCTCCATGGTCTCGATGGCAGCCAACGCGGCCGCACACGACAGCGGGTTGCCGCCGAAGGTGCCGCCCAGCCCACCAGGGACCGGCGCGTCCATGATCTCCGCCCGTCCGGTCACCGCGGCGATCGGCAACCCGCCACCGAGCGCCTTCGCGGTCGTGATCAGGTCGGGGACGATCCCTTCGTGCTCCACGGCGAACCAGGCACCGGTGCGGCAGAAGCCGCTTTGCACTTCGTCGGCGATGAACACCACACCGTTCTCGTGGCACCAGTCGACGAGTTTGGCCAAGAAGCCCGGCGCCGGGACGATGAAGCCGCCCTCACCCTGAATCGGCTCCAGCACCACGGCGGCGACATGCTGCTCACCCACCTGGATGTGGACCTGCTTGACGAAGTCGGAGAAGGCCTCCTCGGCACAGTTCTCCGGACCGGTCGGCCAACGGTACGGGTAGGCCATTCCGACCCGGTAGATCTCCGGCGCGAACGGCCCGAAGCCATCCTTGTAGGGCGAGACCTTGGCGGTCATGGCCATGGTCAGGTTGGTCCGTCCGTGGTAGGCGTGATTGAAGACCACGACAGCCTGGCGGCCGGTGTAGGCGCGGGCGATCTTCACGGCGTTCTCGACGGCCTCGGCACCGGAGTTGAGCAGCACCGAACGCTTCTCGAAGTCGCCGGGAGTCACGTCGGCGAGCTTCTCGCAGAGCTCGATGTAGTTCTCATAGGGGTTCACCATGAAGCAGGTGTGCCCGAAGGACGCTGCCTGCTCGGTGACCGCGGCCACCACCCGTGGAGCGGAATGACCGACCGACGTGACGCCGATCCCGGAGCCGAAGTCGATGATCTGGTTGCCGTCGACGTCCAGCAGAATGGCGCCCTCGGCGCCGGCGACGTAGATGTCGCTGCCCCCACTGACGGCGGATGACACCGCGGCCACCCGGCGTTGCGCCAGCGACTTCGAGATCGGTCCGGGTAGTTCGGTAACCAGCTTTCGTTGCTGGGTGATCATCGGTCTTCCATCCCCCACTTCGAGTCATAACCAGCCGGGACGGCCCCGGCGAGCAGTTCTAGGAAGGGCACGGCGTCGAAGGACTCCGGCCCGCGCACACCGGCCCCTGACCAGACCCCGGTGGCCAGCAGCTCGAGGGCTACCACCGGGTTGATCGCGGTCTGCCAGACCACGCACTGGGCGCCGTAGTTCGCCATCGCCCACTCGTTGTCGACCACGTGGTACAGGTAGGTGCGGCGCGGCCGGCCGTCCTTGCCCTTCCCGGTCACCCACAGCCCGGCACAGGTCTTGCCAGTCATCCGGGGGCCGATCGTGGCCGGGTCGGGCAGCACGGCGGCCACCACGTCCCGCGGGGACACCTTGACGCCCTTCACCGACACCGGTTCGGTGCGATCCAGGCCCAGCGCGTGCAGCGTCTTCAGCACCCCGATGAACTCGTCGCCCAAGCCGTACTTGAAGGTGACCCGCTTGGCGTCCACCCAGCGCGGCATCAGCAGCACTTCCTCGTGCTCGACGTTCACGCACTCGACCGGCCCGATCCCCTCGGGAAACTCGAACACTTCCGGCTCGCTGAACGGCGGCGTGGTGTACCAGCCGCGTCCGGCCTCGTGAATCACCGGCGGGTTCAGGCACTCCTCGATCGTGGTCCAGATCGAGAAGGACGGAGCGAAGATCTCCTCGCCGTTCTCGTCGCGGACGACCAGGTTCGCGCCGTCACGGGTGCCGAGCTCGTCGATCTCACTGAACAGGTGATCGGCGGCGTAGCGGGCGAAGACGTCCGACAGGCCCGGCTCGACGCCGATCCCGACCAGGGCCAGCCGTCCGGCGGCTTCCCACTCGGCCGCCTTGGCGAACTGCTCATCGCCCAGCTTCACGCCGACTTCGGAGTAGGGTGCCGACGGGTGCGGGTGGGACAGGCTCATCGCCATGTCCAGGTAGTCGGCCCCGGCGGCGAAGGCCCCGTCGAAGATCGGCATCACGAACCGCGGATCCACGGCATTGAGCACGTGGGTCGCCTGGTGTTCGAGGGCCAATGCGGTCACCGAAGCCGAGTCGGACGCGTCGACGAAGGCGGCGCGGAATCGTCCACCTCCTCCCGCGGCCTCTGCTGCGGCTACCGTCGCCTGCGCCTTTGCCAGGTCGTAGTCCGCAATCACCATCACCTCGAAGAAACTGCGTCGGGCGGCGATCCGGGCGACGGCGTCGCCCACTCCTCCGGCCCCGACAACGAGGACGCGCATTAGTCAGCCTTTCTCTTTCTCGCGCCAATCGCCTGGGCGATGCCGACGATGCCGACCGCCCCCAGGAACATGACGGTGCCGATCACGTTGATCTGCACCGGGGTACCGCGCTGCGCTGCACCCCATACATACATCGGAAAGGTCACCGTTGTGGCCCCCGCGTTGAAGTTCGTCACGATGTAGTCGTCGAAGCTCAGCGCGAAGGCCAGCAGCGCGCCGGCCCCGATGCCCGGCGCGACCAGCGGGAAGGTGACCTTCCAGAAGGCCTGCGACGGGGTCGCGTAGAGATCAGCGGCGGCCTGTTCGAGGGCAGGGTCCAACGACGCCACCCGGGCCTTCACCGTCGTCACCACGAACGAGAGGGTGAACAGGATGTGTGCGATCAGGATGGTGGTCTGACCCGACTGCATGCCCATGGCCACGAACAAGGTGAGCAGCGAGGAGCCCATCACCACCTCGGGGGTAGCCATCGGTAGGAAGACCAGCAGGTTGGTCGCCGCGCGTCCGCGGAACCGGTAGCGGCCCAGGGCGAAGGCGGCCATCGTGCCGATCACGGTCGAGACCAGGGACGCCACCACGGCCACCCAGATGCTCAGGCCGAGGGCTTCGCACATGCCGGGGCTGCCGCACGGGTCCAGCCAGGCGTCCAGCGAGAAGTGGTTCCATTCGTAGTTGTAGCGCCCGGTGGGCTTGTTGAAGGAGAACACCATCACCACGATGTTCGGCAGCAGGATGTAGCCCAGCACCAGCAGGCCCAGGATCACCACCACATTGCGTCGAAGCCACGCCATCAGACCAGCTCCTCAGTTCCCGCGGCCCGGACGTACGCGCCGACCAGCACGATGATCGAGATCATCAGGATGAACGAGAGCGCCGCAGCCAGCGGGTAGTTGAGCACCCGCAGGAACTGGGAGTCGATCACCTGGCCGATCATCACGGTCTGGGTGTTCCCCAGCAGCTTGGAGTTGATGTAGTCACCGGAGGCCGGGATGAAGGTGAGCAGCGTGCCGGACACCACCCCGGGCAGCGACAGCGGCCAGATCACCTTCCAGAACTTGTTCCAGCCGTTGGCGTAGAGATCACCGGCGGCGTCCACCAGGCGCAGGTCGAGCCGCTCGATCGAGCTGTACAGCGGCAGAACCATGAACGGCAGGAAGTTGTAGATCAGGCCGCTGATCACCGCGAAGTGCGAGAACAGCAGCGAGTTGTTGTCGGTGAGACCCACCGCCTGCAACAGGTTGGTCAGCCCGGTGGCCCGGAAGAAGGCCGTCACCGGGCCGGAGTCGGTGAGGATGATCAGCCAGGCGAGGGTCCGGATCAGGAAGTTGGTGAAGAACGGCGCCACCACCAAGACCAGCAGCATCGTCTTGAACCGTCCGGAGCGGTGCGCGATGAACCAGGCCAGCGGGTAGCCCAGGATCAGCGTGCCGATGGTGGCGATCGCGGCATAGCCGAACGAGCGGGCGAACTGCGGCCAGAACCGGCTCAGGGCGTCGGCGTAGTTCTGGAAATGCCAGGTGAGGACGAAGCCGTTGTCGATGTCGCCGGTCTGCAGCGACTGGGACGCCAGCGAGATCGTCGGAACGACGAAGAACACAATCAGCCACAGCAGGGCCGGCGCCAGCAGAATCAGCGGGGTGGCGAAGCCCCGCCGCGCCTTTTCCGTCCGCCGGGCGCCCCGGCTCGGCACCGCGAAGGCCATCAGCTCGCCCCCACCACGAAGGAGTGATGGGGATCCCAGCCCAGCGTCACCTGCTCCCCGAGCCTGGCTCGGTTGGAACCGTCGTTGGGCTGCGTGACCGTGATCTCCTGGTCCCATGGCATCCGGACCAGGTAGGTGGTCGCCACCCCGGTGAAGGAGACGTCGCTGACGACGCCGTCCATTCGGTTGGTCAGCGTCCGGTCGCTACTGGAGACCAGCCGCAGCTTCTCCGGGCGAATCCCCAACTGCAGGCCTTCCAACACTCCGGACGGCAGCTGGTCGGGTCGGACCAGGAAGGTGTGGCCATGGCTGAGCGCCTTGACCAAGCCACCGGTCTGGCCGTCGATGGCGAAGGGCAGCAGGTTCGACTGACCCAGGAAGTTGGCGACGAACGGAGTTGCCGGCCGGTCGTAGAGGTCGCTGGGAGTGCCGAGCTGCTCGATCCGTCCGGCCCGCATCACCGCGATGGTGTCGGCCATGGTCATGGCCTCCTCCTGGTCGTGGGTGACGTGGATGAAGGTGATCCCCACCTCGGACTGGATCCGCTTGAGCTCGATCTGCATCTCACGACGCAACTGGAGGTCCAAGGCGCCCAGCGGCTCGTCCAGCAGCAACACCTCGGGCTCGTTGACGATGGCCCGGGCCAGCGCGACGCGCTGCTGCATGCCACCGGAGAGCTGGCGCGGCTTCTGCTTGGCCCGGTCGGCGAGCTTGACCAGCTCCAGCGCGGCCATGGCCTTGGGCTTCCAGTCGGCCACCTTCAGCTGGCGCAGTCCGAACCCGACGTTATCGATGATGTTCAGGTGCGGGAACAGCGCGTAGCTCTGGAAGACCGTGTTCACCCGACGCTGGTGGGCCCGGGTGTTGGTGATGTCGTTGGGGCCAAGGAAGATTCGACCTGCAGAAGGAGTCTCCAAACCGGCCACCATCCGCAGCGTGGTCGTCTTGCCGCAGCCGGAGGGGCCGAGCAGGGCGAAGAAGGAGCCAGCCGGGACGTCCAGGTCGATCCCGTCGACGGCCACGAACTCGTCATAGGTGCGGACGAGCTCGACCAAACGCAGCTCGCCAGAGGCCTTTCGGGTTGCCGTCTCGCTCATCTCAGCCTGCCACCAGGGTCTGGAACTGTTCGGTGAAGGAGGTCTCCTCGGCCGCGGTCAGCGAACGGAAGATCTGGCCGCGAGCCAGGGTTTCCTGGCTGGGGAAGATCAGTTCGTTCTTGGTCAGTTCGGGGTCCGATTTCGCCAGGACGTCCTTCACGCCAAGCACTGGTCCGACGTAGTTGATGTAGGCAACCACCTCCGCCATCACCTCCGGGTCGTAGTAGTAGTTGATGAGCTTTTCTGCGTTCTTCTTGTGTTGAGCCATCGCCGGAATCACTAGGCAGTCCGACCCGACCGAGAAGCCCTTCTCGGGTAGGACGTAGCCCAAGCTCGGGTTGTCGGCCTTGAGCTGGACGACGTCGCCGGTCCAGGCCAGACAGGCTGCGGTGTCACCGGAGGCCAGCGGCTTGGTGTAGTCGTTGCCGGTGAAGGCCTTGATCTGGCCGGCATCCTTGGCCGCCTGCAGCACCGCGATCGCGTCGGTGTACTGCTCGGCGGTGAACTTCGTGATGTCAACGCCCTGCTCGATCATCAGCTGTCCGACGGTGTCGCGCATCTCGGTGAGCAAGGTGACCTTGCCCTTCAGCGCCGGGTCGTGCAGCAACTGATCCATCGTGGTGACCTTCCGGCCGCCGGTCGCCTTCGGGTTGTACGCGATGCCGGCGAAGGTCACCTGCCAGGGCAATGAGTAGGTGCAGCCGGGGTCGAACTCCGGGTTGGCCAGGTTCGGATCGAGGTTGGCGACATTGGGGATGTTGGACTTGTCCAGCGGCTCCAGGTAGCCCAACCGGATCATCCGGGCCACCATCCAGTCGGTGCTCACCCAGAGGTCACGACCGGTGTCCTTACCGGCCTCCAACAACGGACGAACCTTGGCGAAGAACTCGTCGTTGTCGTTGTAGTCCTCGTTGTAGTTGACCGTGATCCCGCTGGACTTGGTGAACGCGTCCAGGGACGGGCGCTTGCCGCCTTTTCCGACGTCGAGGTACTGCGGCCAGTTCGACCAGTTCACCACCTTGTCGGTGTCGGACAGGTCGGTCGCGACTGCGGGCGTCTTGGTGGCCGAGGCGCTGGCGGACGGGTTACGTCCGGCCACCCCACAGGCACTCAGGGCAGCAGCAGCGCCCAGGCCCGCCGCGCCAGCCAACAACCCTCGGCGCGACAGCCCACCACCGGCCGTCAATGACATCGCTAGCCAGTGACCAGCGTCTGGAACTGCTGATTGAAAGAGGTCTCTTCTTCAGCGGTCAGCGAGCGGAAGACCTGGCCGTTGGCCAGTGTCGCCGCAGTCGGGAAGATCAGTTCGTTCTTGGCCACGGACGGGTCGGACTTGGTCAGGATGTCCTTGATCCCGACCACCGGGCCGACGTAGTTGACGTACTCGACCACCGCCGCCATCACTTCGGGCGAGTAGTAGTAGTTGATCAGCGTCTCGGCGTTCTTCTTGTGCTGAGCCATGGCCGGAATCACGAAGTTGTCCGAGGACATGGTGAAACCGGTAGCCGGCAGCGCGTAGCCCAGCGCCGGGTTGTCCGCGCGCAGCTGGACGACGTCACCGGTCCAGGCCACACAGGCTGCGGTATCACCCGATGCCAGCGGCTTGGTGTACTCGTTACCGGTGAAGCCCTTGATCTGGCCGGCGTCCTTGGCTGCCTGCAGCACTGCGATCGCGTCGGCGAAGTCGGCTGCAGTGAAGCTGGCCAGCTTCTTGCCCTGCTCCATCATCACCAGCCCGACGGTGTCGCGCATTTCGGTGAGCAAGGTGACCTTGCCCTTCAGCGCCGGGTCGTGCAGCAACTGATCCATCGTGGTGACCTTCTTGCCACCGGTCGCCTTCGGGTTGTACGCGATGCCGGCGAAGATGCTCTGCCAGGGCAGGGAGTAGACCCGACCCGGATCGAACTCCACATTGGACAGGGTCGGCTCAAGGTTGGCAGCGTTCGGGATGTTCGCCTTGTCCAGCGGCTGCAGGTAGCCCAACCGGATCATCCGGGCCACCATCCAGTCGGTGCTCACCCAGACGTCACGACCGGTGTCCTTGCCGGCTTCGAGCAGCGGACGAACCTTGGCGAAGAACTCGTCGTTGTCGTTGTAGTCCTCGTTGTAGTTGACCTTGATCCCGGTCGACTTGGTGAAGGCGTCGATGGTCGGGTGGTTGCCGTTGTCGCCGACGTCGATGTACTGCGGCCAGTTCGACCAGTTCACCACCTTGTCGGTGTCAGACAGGTCGGTCGCGGCCAGCGGCGTCTTCGCCGGGCTGGGCGTTCCGTCTGCCGAGCTCGCCGCGCCACTCGGCTTGCGTCCCGGGCTGCCACAGGCGGCCAGCAGGCCCGCGGCGCCGAGGCCGGCCAGGCCACCGAGCACCGATCGGCGGGTCAGTGCCGAACGAGCCAGTGAGGCGGTCAGCGCATTGATATCGCGTTGCTCGGACATCGGTGCTCCTCTTCTCAGACGCTCAGTAATCAACACGCTAAACCGCCTTTGTTTCGCCCCTGTTACCACGGATTTCGTAGATGTTGCACTTGCGATCTACGCAATCAGCAGGCAGTATCGACGGCGTGTCAACCCCTCGCATGGATCAACCCGGCCCGTCAGACGGCATTTCGACGCGGGTCGGAAGCCTGATCGACCCGATCGGAAAGCGCATTATCGAACTTCTGCAGACCGATGGACGGATGCCGTACGTCAGTATTGCTGCCGAGGTCGGTCTGTCTGAAGGGGCCGTCCGGCAACGCGTCCAGCGGATGATCGACGCCGGAGTGATCCAGATCGTCGCGGTCACCGATCCGCTGATGGTGGGCTTCGCCCGGCAGGCGCTGATCGGCATCAAGACCCAAGGCGACGTGGCGCCGGTGGCCGATGCAATCTGTCAGATCCCGCAGGTCGACTACGTGGTGACCACGGCCGGCGGCCACGATCTGCTGGTCGAGGTGGTCTGCGAGAACGACGACGAGCTTCTCGAAGTGCTGATGAGCAAGATCCGGGCGCTGCCCGGAGTGATCAGCACCGAGACCTATGTGTACCTGAGACTCAACAAACAGCACTACGACTGGGGAACTAGATGACTGATGCCGATCCCGCCTATGCCTTCACCCGCAGCGGCGCGAAGCTGACCGACTCGGCTCGCGACCATCTGTGGGGACACTTCAGCCGGCACTCGGTGTACGAGCCGGCCGACGCAGGCGGAGGCGGAGCGGCAGTACCGGTGATCGTCCGCGGGAAGGGCCATCACATCTGGGATTCGGCCGGACGTTCCTATATCGACGGTTTGGCCGGACTGTTCACCGTCCAGGTCGGCCACGGCCGCGCTGAGCTCGCCCAGGCGGCGGCCACCCAGGCCGCACAGCTGGCCTACTTCCCGCTGTGGAGCTACGCCCACCCGGCCGCGATCGAGCTGGCCGAGCGGCTGGCCGGCTACGCCCCCGGCGACCTGAACCGGGTCTTCTTCACCAGCGGTGGCGGCGAGGCCGTCGAGTCGGCGTGGAAGCTGGCCAAGCAGTACTTCAAGCTGACCGGCAAGCCGACCAAGACCAAGGTCATCTCGCGCGCGGTCGCCTACCACGGCACCCCGCAGGGCGCCCTGTCGATCACCGGCATCCCAGCCGCCAAGGCCATGTTCGAGCCCCTGGTTCCGGGTGCCTTCCGGGTGCCCAACACCGGGCTCTACCGGGCGCCTGAGCAGTACCGCGACGACGAGTACGCCTTCGGCCAGTGGGCGGCCAACCGGATCGCCGAGATGATCGAGTTCGAGGGGCCGGACACGGTGGCCGCAGTGTTCCTGGAGCCGGTGCAGAACTCCGGTGGCTGCTTCCCGCCGCCGCCGGGGTACTTCGAGCGAGTCCGCGAGATCTGCGACTCCTACGACGTCCTGCTGGTCTCGGACGAGACGATCTGCGCCTTTGGACGAATCGGCTCGATGTTCGCCTGCGACGACTTCGGCTATGTCCCCGACATCATCACCTGCGCGAAGGGGATGAGCTCGGGCTATGCCCCGATCGGGGCCATGATCGCCTCCGAGCGGTTGTTCGAGCCGTTCCGGCATCGCACCACCAGCTTCGCCCACGGCTACACCTTCGGCGGCCATCCGGTCTCGGCGGCGGTGGCCATGGCCAACCTCGACCTGATGGAAGCCGAAGGCCTGAACCAGCGCGTCCATGACTTGGCCCCGAAGTTCCGGGCCCAACTGGACACTCTGCTCGACCTGCCGATCGTCGGCGACGTCCGCGGCGCGGGCTACTTCTACGGCATCGAACTGGTCAAGGACAAGGCCACTCGGGAGACCTTCAACGAGGCCGAGTCCGAGAAGCTGCTGCGCGGCTTCCTGTCCAAGGCGCTCTACGACGCCGGCCTCTACTGCCGTGCGGACGACCGGGGCGACCCGGTGATCCAGCTCTCCCCACCGCTGACCATCGGCGAGCCGGAGTTCGCCGAGATCACCGGCATCCTGCGCCAGGTGCTCACCGAAGCGTCCGGCCTGCTCTGACCATGCGTCCCCGTCGCTGGGCCTGACGAAGGCTCAGCGACGGCCGGCTCGGACTACTCGTCCAGCGCGCGGCGCAGCGCGTCGAAGCGACGCTCCAGCTCGCCCAACCGGGCAGCAAGCTCCGGGCTCGCCTGCCCTGCCTCGTCCGTGGCCACCGCTGCGGCTGCCGGCGAGCGCCAGGGTTTGGCGAACTTCAGGTAGCCGACTCCGATGGTCACCACCAAGGCCACGGCGACCACCACGAACCTCCAGACGCTCTGGTCAGTGCTGATGGTGATCCCCACCGCGTAGATCATCGTGAACACCCCGCCCAGCAGCAGGCCGTTCGTGATCACCGCCTGATGCGATGGCAGGGCCAGCGAGATCACCAGAATGAGGGTCGCCAGGACCAGCAGGATGATGCCGGTGACGAGTCGCCAGGTGCTGGCGGTGGCGGAGTCCCAGTTGGTGTAGGTCGGCTCCGGGTAGAAGGTGTTCACTCCGATCCCCACGAAGGCGACCACCACCAGGCCGAGGAAGAACGCGAAGATGATCTGTAGTGCTCCGTTGCCCTTCATGGCCAGAGCCTAACCCGCAACGCGGCCGACGGAGCCGTTCAGATCCCGACATCCTCCAGCATCTCGGTGACCAGAGCCGCGATCGGCGAGCGCTCGGAACGGGTGAGCGTCACGTGAGCGAACAGCGGGTTGCCCTTCAGCCGTTCCACCACGGCCACCACACCGTCATGCCGGCCGACCCGCAGGTTGTCCCGCTGGGCGACGTCGTGAGTCAGCACCACTCGGGAGTTCTGACCGATCCGGCTGAGCACGGTGAGCAGCACATTGCGCTCCAGCGACTGCGCCTCGTCCACGATCACGAAGGCGTCGTGCAGCGAGCGCCCGCGGATGTGGGTCAGCGGCAGCACCTCGAGCATCTCCTGGGCGAGCACTTCGTCGATGACGTTCTTGCTGGTCACCGAGCCGAGGGTGTCGAACACCGCCTGGCCCCACGGCGACATCTTCTCGCCCTCACTGCCGGGCAGGTAGCCGAGTTCCTGTCCACCGACGGCGTAGATCGGACGGAACACGATCACCTTGGAGTACTGGCGACGCTCCAGCACGGCTTCCAGCCCGGCGCACAGCGCCAACGCGGACTTGCCGGTGCCGGCGCGTCCACCCAGCGACACGATGCCGACTTCCGCGTCCATCAACAGATCCAGCGCCACCCGCTGTTCGGCAGAGCGTCCGCGGATTCCGAAAGCCTCGCGGTCCTTGATCAGCCGGACGGTGCCGTCGGTGGCGACCCGCCCCAGCGCCGAGGAGCTGGAGCCGTGCAGCACGACGCCGGTGTGGCAGGGCAGGTCGAGCGCCTCGGGGATCACCGCACTGCCGGCGGCGTACAGCTCGTCGATCGACTCCGAGTTCACGTCGAGTTCGGCCATCCCGGTCCAGCCGGAATCGGGGGTCAGTTCGTGGCGATACTCCTCGGCGGCCAGGCCGACCGCGGACGCCTTGACCCGCATCGGCAGGTCCTTGCTGACCAGGACAACGTCGTTGCCTTCAGCGCGGTAGTTCAGCGCAACCGCCAGGATCCGGGAGTCGTTGTCGCCGAGCCGGAAGCCGGCCGGCAGCACTTCGGGGTCGGTGTGGTTGAGCTCGACTTGCAGAGTGCCCTCGACCTCGTTGACCGGGACCGGCGCGTCCAGGCGTCCATAACGAACCCGCAGATCGTCCAGGGCGCGCAGTGCGGTGCGGGCGAAGTAGCCGAGTTCTGGGTGATGCCGCTTGGCTTCGAGCTCGGTGATCACCACCACCGGGATGACCACCGAGTGCTCGGCGAAGCGGTGCAGAGCGTGTGGGTCACTGAGCAGTACCGACGTATCCAGCACGTAGGTTTTCAACGCCTGGGCGGTGGACGCATTGGCGGAAAACACGGTTCGGGTGCTCGTGCGCTGCATTGTCGGTACCTATCCGAGCCGGGCCTCACCCATCTCCGGCTCAACCAGTGTGGTCAGCCGAAAGGGCTCGGGCCGGGTGCAGGCCCGCGGGTCAAGCTCATCAGAGCCGGACGGAGCATGTAGAGCCTCTCGACGCCCGGGAGGACCCCGAACGCAGTTTCACGCTACGTCCGCCGATTGCCTTGTCACAGGCGACACGCCGTCCGCGGGATGCTGCTAACCCGGCTGTAACCCAGGGTTTGCCTGCCGCAGGGTCAGCGACCGTAACGGCGCTCGCGCTGGGTGTAGGAGCGCAGCGCCCGGACGAAGTCGACTTTGCGGAAGTCGGGCCACAGCGCCTCACAGAAGTAGAACTCGCTGTGCGCGGACTGCCAGATCAGGAAGCCGGACATCCGCTGCTCACCGGAGGTGCGAATGATCAGATCCGGGTCGGGCTGGCCGGCGGTGTAGAGATGCTCGGCGATGTGGTCGATCTCCAGGCTCTTGGCCAGGTCGTTCAGGTCGGTGCCCTTCGCGGCCTCGCTGGCCAGCAGCGAGCGGACGGCATCGCGCAGCTCCTGGCGTCCGCCGTAGGCGATGGCGACGTTCACATGACAGCCGGCGTGATCGGCCGTGGCCGCCTCAGCCGCCGCCAAGCGCTGGACCATCGCCTCCGGGAGCAATCCCGGATCGCCGACGATCTGAACCCGGTAGTCCCCCGCTGCGGCCAGATCGTCGACCATGGCCTGGATGACTTCCAGCAGCGGCGCCACCTCGTCCTCGGCCGAACGGCAGAGGTTGTCGGTGGAGAGCACCCACAGGGTGACCACCTTGATGCCGAGCTCCGAGCACCAACCGACGAACTCGATCAGCTTGTCCGCACCGGCTTGATAGCCCACCACCAGCGGGCGATCAGGGGCGTTCATTCGGGCCCAGCGCCGATTGCCGTCAGCCAGGACAGCGACATGGCGCGGCAGCGCGTCGATCTCGAGCTCAGCCAGCACTCGCTGCTCGTACAGCGAATAGAGCAGGTTCAGCGACTGCAACCGGTGTTTGACATCCCGGAAGCGCGAGCCCAGCGACATGCCTGAACCCTACCGCCGCGACCGGGCAAACTCGTCACCGGGACGACACCGAGAACCTGTGAATGGACAAGGCTTGAATGTGGCGTGGAAGTAACCTACGGTTGAGTAAGTTACTTCACCGTAGGTAGGAATGGAAGATGATGGCTGAGATGGTTGCAGCACCCGTTCAGACCAACCCTGTACCGGCAAAACCCCGGATGAGGGGCTGGTTGCACGCGGCAGCCACACCGCTGGCGATCGTCGGCGGCGTGCTGTTGATGGTCTTCGCTCACGACCTGAACGGACGGGTGGGCGCCGCCGCCTGGATGGCCGGCGCGATCATCCTCTTCGGCAATAGTGCGGCCTACCATCTGGGCCATTGGTCGCCGAAGGTGACCGGAATCCTGCGCCGGATCGATCACGCCAATATCTTCGTCTTCATCGCCGCCACCTACACCCCGCTGGCCCTGAACGTGCTGCAGCCGCCGGACTCGGTGACCCTGCTCATCGTCGTGTGGTCGGTGGCCGTCGTCGGGCTACTCATTCAGGTGCTCTGGCCCACCTCGCCGCGCTGGCTCAATGTCGGCTGCTACTTGGCGCTGGGCTGGGTCGCCGTGGGCTGGCTGCCGGCACTGTGGACGGGCGGCGGCCCGGTCGTGATCGGACTGATCCTGCTGGGCGGTCTCTTCTACTCGATCGGCGCGGTGATCTACGGGCGCAAGGCACCCAATCCGTCACCGACCTGGTTCGGCTTCCACGAAATCTTCCATGCGTTGACCATCGTCGCGGCCATGTGCCACTTCGCGGCGATCGCCATCGCCATCCTGACCTAGTCCGGCCGGACAGCGCCGGCCACCGCGGTCTAGTTGACCCGGCTCCACAAGGCGGTGCGCAGCTCGGTCAAGTCACTGGTCGGGGCGAAGCAGGTCGTCCCCCGGCAGACGTAGACGGCAGCCTCGGTGCGCTCCTCGAAGTGATGGGCGAAGCCCTGAGTGCCGGCCGGACCGGTGACCACGGCGGTGCCCACCGGCGCCATCCGCCAGGTCGCGCGGGCCAACTCGTCCAGCCAATCCTCGGCGATCACCACGGCCACGGCCGGCTTGAGACCGGTGCGGGCCTCGTCGGCCACCAAGGCATCAGTGAGAGCGGCCCCGGCGAACCGAGGTGCCGCCTCCAGCAGCCCGCGCAGCGTGAGTGCGGCCTGATCAGCCCGCTCGATGAGTGCCGGATCATCGACCAGCAGTCCGACCAACCGCAAGGCGGCGATCAGCGTGCTGGTGCCCGACGGCGTCGGATTGTCGGCCAGGCTGCGCGGACGGGCCCACAGCTGCTCGGCGTCGGCCGCGGTGTCGTAGAAGCCGCCGTCCTCGGCGCTGAACAGCTCCAGCGCGGTAGCCACCAAGACGTGCGCCCGCTCCAGCCAACTCGCGTCACCGGTGGCTCCAGCCAGCCGGGCGAAGCCGGTCGCGACCGCGCCGTAGTCCTCAGCGAAGCCGGGGACGTCGCCGGCCAGCCCGTCGAGACTGGAACGACGCAGCCGTCCGCCGATCCAGTGGTCGCGCCACAAAGCCTGTGCCGCATCGGTGGCCAACTCCAGCCAATGCGGTTCGTCGAACACCGTGGCGGCCCAGCACAGCGAATCGATGGCAAGCCCGTTCCAGACGGCGATCACCTTGTCGTCGCGAGCCGGGGCGTAGCGCAGGAACCGTTCGGTCAGCAGCTTCTCAGTGACCCCGGCCAGCCGCTGCGGGTCGGGGTGGCCGCGCAGTTGCAGGGTGGACAGACCGTGCTCGAAGGTGCCGGTGGACGTCACATGGAAAATTCCGGCAGCCCAGTCACCGTCTTCGGGACCGAGAGCATCGGTGAGCAGGTCGGGGCTCCAGCAGTAGTAGATGCCCTCGTGCCGGTTGCCGTGGGCGTCCAGGCTGTCGGCGTCCAGGGACGAGGCGAAGCCGCCGGACTCGGTGCGCAACTCGCGCTCCAGCCAGCCGACGATGCCGCGGACCACCCGCTCGTGCTGCCAGCGCAGCGTCGGGTCGTGGTCGGCGGTACGCCGCCAGCCGCGGACGTAGGTGCCCAGCAGCAGGGCGTTGTCGTAGAGCATCTTCTCGAAGTGCGGCACCACCCAGGAGGCGTCCACGCTGTAGCGGGCGAAGCCGCCACCGAGCTGATCGTGGATGCCGCCACGGGCCATCGCGTCCAGACTGCGTTGGGCGGCGTCCAGCGAGCCGGGCTCGCCCTTGACCAGCAGGGCGTCGATCAGCAGTGGGGCCGGGAACTTCGGGGCGGTGCCGAAGCCACCGTTCAGCGGGTCGAAGTCGGCCGAGGCGGCATCGAGCAGCTTCCAGACGTCCAGGCGTCCGGGCTCGGCAGGCATCGGCTCGAAGGTCTCGGCCAGTGCAGCGGCGATGGCGGAGGCACCCTGGGCGGCCTCGTCACGACGGTGCTGCCACGCCTCGGCGATCGCGGTGACCACTTCACCGAAGGACGGAGTCTGGCCGACCCGCTCCGGTGGAAAGTAGGTGCCGGCGAAGAACGGCTCCCCGCTCGGGGTGGCGAAGACCGTCATCGGCCAACCGCCGGCCCCGGTGAGCGATTGGGTGGCGGCCATGTACAGCGCGTCCAGGTCCGGACGCTCCTCGCGGTCGACCTTGATCGCGATGAAGTTCGGGTTCACCAGCTCGGCGATCGCCGGATCGGAGAACGACTCGGCCGCCATCACATGGCACCAGTGGCAGGAGGCGTAGCCGACCGAGATCAGCAGCGGACGCCCGGTGGCTTCGGCCTCGGCCAGCGCCTCGGGACCCCACTGCCACCAGTCGATCGGGTTCTCGGCATGCAGCCGCAGGTACGGAGAGCTTGCGTCGGCCAGGCGATTCACACAGCGCAGCTTAGGTCAGACCCCGCTGTGGACCGATATCGGGGACGGTTCCATTACCGTCCACCCCTCGTCAGCGGACCGATATCGGGGACGGTTCCATTACCGTCCACCCCTCGTCAGCGGGCTGCTCTACGAATTTCGGAACCGTCCCCACTAGCGGAGGCCGGCGAACAGGTCGTTCTCGGGGAGGCTGGTGGGGACGGTGGACGACACCAGCTGGTAGTCCTCGGTCGGCCAGACCTCGCGCTGCAGATCGAGGGGCACCTCGAACCAGTCGCCGTCCGGGTCGATCTGGGTGGCGTGGGCCAGCAAGGCCCGATCGCGCACCTCGAAGTAGTCGGCGCACTCGACAAAGGTGGTCAGCCGGTCTGCCTCACCACGTCCATCGCCTTCCATCCGGGACAGCCAGTCCGCATACGGCCGCGGACGTCCCGCGGCGTGCATGGCATCGTCGAGCGCGGCCAGCCGGGCCCGGTTCAGCGAGATGTCGTAGTACACCTTCGACACCTGCCAGGGCTGCCCATGCTCGGGCCACGCGGACGGATCCGCAGCCGCCTTCACCGCAGCCATCGAGATCTTGTGGCACATGATGTGGTCGGGGTGCGGGTAGCCACCGTGCTCGTCATAGGTGGTCAGCACCTGCGGACGGAACTCGCGAATCACCTTCACCAGCGGGCCGGCTGCGTGGTCGACATGCTGAGCGGCGAAGCTTTCCGGAGCAACCTTCGGCCCCATCCCGGAGTCGATGAAGCCCAACCAGACCTGTTCAATGCCCAGGATCCGGGCCGCTTCGGCCATCTCGGCTCGGCGCAGTTGGGGCAGGTTGGCCCAGTTCTCCGGGGTGTCCATCTTCGGGTTCAGGATCGAGCCGGCTTCACCCCCGGTGCAGGTGGCCACCATCACCCGCACCCCCTCGGCCACATAGCGCGCCGTGGTCGCGGCACCCTTGCTCGACTCGTCGTCGGGGTGGGCGTGCACGTGCAGCAGGCGAAGTGCGTCCGGTTGCGCTGACATGGCCCCATTGTGGTTCAGCGAAGCGCGGATCGCCCAGCCCGGGCCGAAGGATTGCCCAGCGAACACCGGCCCGGAACGTCCATTGCGCTCGCGCTAGGCTGGTCAGACTATGACCGAACAATCTGTTACCTGGCTCACCCCCGAGGCCTTCGAGCGCCTCAGTGCCGAACTCGCCCACCTCAAGGGCGAGGGCCGGCGCATGGTTTCAGCGAAGATCGCGCAGGCTCGCGAAGAGGGCGACCTGTCCGAGAACGGCGGCTATCACGCCGCCCGCGAGGAACAAGGTCATCAGGAAGCCAGGATCCGTCAGCTCACTCAGATGTTGGAGAACGCCCAGGTCGGCGAGGCCGTCGTGGCCGCGGACGAGGTCGTCCCCGGCGTTGCGGTGACCATCTATTACGACGACGACCCCGACGACTCCGACACTTTCCTGCTCGGATCGCGCGAAGTGATGGGCCTGGACGACTCTGTCGATCTCGAGGTCTTCAGCCCACAGTCACCGCTGGGCGCAGCGATCATGGGCCGCAAGATCGGCGAGACCGTCCGCTACATCGCCCCGACCGGCAAGCCGATCGAGGTCACCATCGTCGAGGTCAAGCCCTTCACGTCCTGACCGGGCTTCGACAAGCTCAGCCAACGAACGGACACCCAGCCAACGAAGCGGGCGCTCCCTGAGCCTGTCGAAGGGCGCCCGCACCCTTGGCGTCAGTCGAGGTTGGCCAGGAGAATGGCGGCCTCGGCCGGGTCGAGGGCACCACTGGCGACCTCGCTGAGCACCTGCTCGCGGGTCATCGTCGGGACGGTGTTGGCGTCACTGCCCAGGCCGAGCTTCATCAACAGCTCGGTGAACCGGGCCCGTGCGGTCGGGTAGGAGACTCCGAGGTGCTTCTCGACCTCGCGCAGGTTGCCGCGCGAAGCCAGAAACACCCGGAGCAACTCGGTCTCCCGCTCGTCCAGGGCACAGAAGTCGCAGTGGCCGAACTCGCCGGCCAGCTCGGAGCCGCAGTTGCGGCAGCCGAGCCGGGTGGTGATCAGTTCGTCCCCGCAGACCGGGCAGTCCGAGGGAGCCCGATAGGTCGGCGCCTTGCTCATCGCAGGTCCTCCGCGGCACCGGAGCGAATGCTGGCGAAGCCCATCACCACGCCGACGTCGAGCCGGGCCGAACCGTTGCCGAGCACGACCTCGTCCAGCGGTCCGTTGTGGACGCCGGACCAGTTGATCTTGCCCAGCTGCACCTCACCGCGGACGGTGACGTTCGACGACTCGTCCAGGTCGATGTTCAGATTGCCCGACTCGACCCGAATCCGAGAACGACCGCTGGCGATCGCACCGTGCAGATCGACCGAGCCGGCTTGCACCAGAACGTCGTTGGCTTCGGCGACGTCACGCAGGTCGGCGCCGCCGGCGGTGATCCGGACCTTGCCCAGGTAAGGCACTCCGGAACAGCTCAGATGGCCAGCGGTGATTTCCACATCGACGGCGATCGACGGGTTCACCCGCAGGTAGAGCTCCTTGCCAAGGCCGAGCGAGCGGATGTCGTCCAGGCTGCGCGGCGGACGCAACAGGCTGAACCCGTCCAGGCTGGGACCGAACTCTCCGTCGCTGTTCACCTCGAGGACCGACCCGGAACGACGCAGGACGTGTGGGCCCTCGGCCGAGGCGGTGGCCACGCTGGGGTCGCCGACGATCCGGACCCGACGTCCGACGACCCGCACCGAGATCCGATCGACGCCCTTGCTGCCGGCGGCGCGGCGGCGTCCGGCGCTGGCGGCGTCGACCGGTGGCTGCTCGAACACTTCCCGGGCGTGCGGGGAGTACTGGCGGCGGCCCGCGTCCAGATCATCGCCGAGCTCCTCGTCACTGGGCTCGTTCACGACCTCGGCTTCAACGGTGCCGTCCTCGGCATGCCGGGGCTGGGCCTCGGCCTTCAGTGCGTCAATGCGCCGGGCCGCCTCGGCGGCGTCGATCCGGCCAGCGGCCAGCTCCTCCAGAATGGGAGTCAGATCAGGATTGCTCATGAAGTAATGGTAGATCCGGCTTTATAGAACAGAAAGGCCGACTTACTACTTTCAGGGGCCACTCGGGGTTGGCCCGCCAAAGCGCTGCGGATCCAACCCCCGGATGAAGGCCGTCCCGAAGGCCAGCACCGGGATCACCAGTAGCGCACCCACGATGCCGGCGATGGTGGCACCGACCGCCAAGCCGATCAGGACTGCCAGCGGATGCAGCGAGACGGCCCGTCCGAGCAGGATCGGCTGCAGGAAGTGGCCCTCGGCCTGCACCACGGCCACGGTGATGGCCAGCATGATCAGTGCCGTCACCGGCCCGTAGCTGACCAGGGCCAACGCGCAGGCGACGGCGCCGGCCAGCACCGCACCAACCACCGGAATGAAGGCGGTGATGAAGGTCAGTGCGAACAGCGCCCAGGCCATCGGAAGCTGGAGCACCAGAGCGCCGACCAGGATGCCCACGGCGTCCACCAGGGCAACCAGCACCTGGGCCCGCATATAGGCCACCAACGAGGCCCAACCGTTGCCGGCCGCCCGTGCGGTCGGTTCCTGGTAGTGCCGGGGCAACAGTCTCAGCATCGAATCCCAGATCCGGCTCCCCGAGGCCAGGAAGAAGAAGGTCGCGATGAGGGCGATCGCGAGGCCAGCGAAGAAGTGGCCCACGCCGACCCCGGCGGCCGCCACCATGGCGGCTAGGTCCGCTCGCGAGTTGTTCACCCAGTCGGTGAACTGGGCGTAGTAGCCGTCCAGCTGCGCCTGATCGATGTGCAGCGGGCCGCTGGCCAGCCAGGCGAGCAGCGTGCCGACGCCGGCAACAGCCTTGTCGAACAGTTGCGGCCATTCTTTGACCACCTGAGCGCCGATCGCGAAGAAGATGCCACCCAGCACCGCGGCCGTCACCAGCAACGTCGAAATCGCCGCCAGCGGACGCGGCCAGCGCCAGCCGATCAGCCGGGAGTTGATCGGCGTCAACAGCGCCGTGAGCAACACGGCCACCGCGAGCGGCACGGTGACGCCGGAGAAGTAGGTGATCAGCCACCAGAGCCCGGCAATCACGGCCGCAACCAACAGGCCGCGCCATGCCCACTCCGACGCGGTGATCAGGCCCTCGGGGACGCGTCGGTCAGCTGTCGATGGGCGTCTCGGACGCGGGGTTCGCATGCCCGAACTGTAGCCAGCGGCGGTGGCCGATCCGATGAGGTGAGCCCCTGAGTCGACCCGGAGCCGGTGCACAGCCCGGGCCGGGAATCCCACTGCGTCCGCATCACTGCAGCCACGAACCAGTCGTTGGCGCCGACCCTGCGTCCCTTGTCGGCGCGGCGTAGGGTGATCGCCGTGAAGAAGCCGCTGGCCGAGTTGATGGCACCGGACTGGGCCGAAGCGCTGGCCCCGGTCGCACCGGTGATCGCCGAGATGGGCGACTTCCTCCGAGCCGAACTGGCTGCCGGTCGCGGCTACCTGCCCAGCGGGGATCGGGTGCTGCGTGCCTTCTCCAGACCTCTGGCCGACGTCCGGGTGCTGATCGTGGGCCAGGATCCCTATCCGAACCCGGGCCATCCGGTCGGATTGTCGTTCTCGGTGGCCCCGGACGTGCGTCCGCTACCGCAGAGCCTGGCCAACATCTACACCGAGCTCGAGGCCGATCTCGGCATCCCCAAGGCCGCCTCCGGCGATCTGAGCCCGTGGTTCGAGCAGGGGGTGCTGCTGCTCAACAGGGTGCTCACCGTGCGTCCGGGGGCCTCGGCTTCGCATCGCGGCAAAGGCTGGGAGAAGGTGACTGAGGCGGCGATTGACGCCCTGGTCGCTCGCGGTGGCCCTCTGGTCGCGATCTTGTGGGGCAAGGACGCGCAGTCGCTGGCTCCGCGGCTGGGCGATGTCCCGCAGATCGCTTCCGCGCACCCGTCCCCGATGTCGGCGCGGTACGGCTTCTTCGGCTCCCGTCCGTTCAGCAGAGCCAACCAGGCGCTGGCCGAGCAAGATGCCGAGCCGATCGACTGGCGCCTGGCGCGTCCGGCCGATGGAATGCCCGACGACGAGTAGGTGTTCTTAGAACGTGTTCGGATTCACGAAAACCTCCATGGTCTCCCCCGCCTCAGCACTGCCCGGGCGGGATCGTCCGGTGCTGACCCCGGGAACCACCTTCCACGAGGTGCTCGGCACCAGGATCGACCAGGTGCCCGACGGCGCCGAGGTCGCTTACTTCGCGCTCGGCTGCTTTTGGGGGGCGGAGAAGCTGTTCTGGGAACAGCCGGGAGTGCTCACCACCGCGGTCGGCTATCAGGGCGGCTACACCCCGAACCCCACCTATGAAGAGGTGTGCACCGGCGCCACCGGCCACGCGGAGTGCGTCCGAGTGGTCTTCGACCCGAGTCAGGTGAGCTACAAGCAGCTGCTGCGAGTGTTCCTGGAGAACCACGACCCGACCCAGGGAATGCGGCAGGGCAATGATCACGGCACTCAGTACCGCTCGATCTTGTTCGTGACCGACCCGACCCAACGGGCCGAGGCGGAGGCTGCGCTGGCCGAGTACCAGCCCGAGCTGACCCGGGCCGGCTTTGGCGCAATCACCACAGAGGTGACTGACGCCGGGCCGTTCTACTACGCCGAGCGCTATCACCAGGGCTACCTGGCCAAGAACCCGGACGGATACTGCCCGGTGCACGCCACCGGCGTGAAGTGCGGTCCATCAGCGACCTGAATCCGGCCTATCGGAGGCCTCGCGACGCAGGTGAGGCCGTGTGGACTCACTGGTAGCGATGGAGTGGCACTCAAACCGTGTTTTGGGCCCGATCTGGCGAGATCCGCGAGGCTCGCGCGGGCCGAACCCGAGTTTGGTACCCAATCAGGCCTCGCAGTCACCCGCTATCGGGACCAAAACCGGGTTCGAGTTCGCGAGCGAAAGATGAACGCCGCAGATCGGGACGAAAACCGGGTTTGAGCGCGCCATGACGCTGAGTCGCTGGCCCGGGTGGCCGAACAGAACTGATTGAGCGCGCTGTCGAGGCATCCTCACCCGCAGCGTCGGGCGAAGAAGCCCACGGGGCACGTTCCTGGTGCACGCCACCGGCGTGCGGTGCCGGCCGGCCTCAGCCTGAGCGGCCAGAGCCGGCCGGCGGCACGGCGTCAGACCAGCAGAGCGGCCAGCTTCTCCAGCGCTTGCTCCCAGCGATGAGCGAGGGCGGCGGTGTCGAAATAGGTGGGGACGTGCTGGTGCCGAACCTCGATGGCGGTCTGGTTCTCGCCTTCGGCTACCAGATCCACCTCAACGATGGTCTTGGGGGCGTCTTCGGCGACATGCCAGCTGAATCGGATCTGTTCGAGGGGGTGGTAGGAGCGGATCACACCGAAAGTGCCGTCCACGGCCTGCCAGCTGTCTCCCTTGTCGCCAAACTCGGCACCAGGGCCGAGCAGCGCTTCGGCGCCCTCGCGGCACGCCAGAGTTCGCCAAACTTGTTTGAGAGGTTGGGACACCGACCGACGAATCTCGACGGTGGTGTCCACCGGATTCACGAGCGTGTCGCCCTGACTGATATCGATCATCATGGACCTCGTTCCACTCAGTGGTTCGAAACTCCCCGCCATTGGGGAGTTACCGGCCACCCTACTCACGTTGAGCCGGGATGGAAGAGGGTTGCGGCAACCAGTTCAGATGGGTGAATTCGAGCCCCGGCGCGTGTCGGTCCCGGCCCGGCGAGTCGCCAACCGATAGACATATTCCAAGCCGGACCAGGTATGAGTTGGTCCGGCTTCGTACGTCCATCGAGGGGGCAATCCCGACGCCAAAGGGACGTGTGTGACGGCTGTGACAGCTGGTCCGAAACTCGTCCAAGATCCCCGCAAAACCCTCTTGCGCAGCGCTCCCGACCCGGCGTAGAACATACCTACGCGATCGCGGAAGCCGGGTCCAAGGGCACGGCGGACGAGATGGCGGACGGTTGGCAATCGAGATCCTCTGAGCCTGCGGAGCAATCCGTGGGAGCCCTCGGACAGGGGCGGATCAGGCGGGCCACCGGGTCCAGGCTCGTTCGGCTTGGGCAAACGAGGGCCGGACCAACTCATACTTGGTCCGGCCCTCACCCCTTTCTCCGCCCAGTGCGTCCATCCGAGCCGAGACTCTTGACGATCAGCCTGCAGGCCGTCCGAGAACGGCATTTGCCAACCGGCCCGCGACTACCGGAACACTCACGCGCCACTCAATCGGACGCCCGCAGGCAGGACCGTTCGCGGGGAGCGAAGCCCGCTCCCTCGGCCCGGCCATAGTGACCACATAGGATTCGGGCATGGCAGCCCCACGGATCAAAGCCCTGTTGGACTGGACGATCAGCGTGCCGGTGATTGCCGTCGTGCTGCTGGCGATCACGTGGAACGGCCAGCCGCAGGCCTGGTTGCTGGTCCTCGCCGGTGCCTTCCTGGTCGGCTCAGTGCTGGCCGCCGTCCACCACGCCGAGGTCGTTGCTCACCGGGTGGGCGAACCCTTCGGCTCGCTGGTGCTGGCGGTCGCGGTCACCGTGATTGAGGTCGCCCTCATCGTCACCTTGATGCTGTCCGGCAAGGGTGGCACCACCACCTTGGCCCGGGACACGGTTTTCGCCGCGGTGATGATCACCATGAACGGCATCGTCGGCCTCTCCCTCCTCGTGGCCGCAACCAAGCATCACCTGGCCGTGTTCAATGCAGAGGGAGCCGGATCGGCGCTGGGCACAGTGGTGACCCTCGCCGGGCTGACGTTGGTGCTGCCGCGATTCACCACCAGCGAGCCCGGCCCGGTGTTCAGCCCCGAGCAGCTCGCGTTCGCTGCGGTCGCCTCGCTGGCGCTGTACGGAATGTTCGTGTTCACCCAGACGATCCGGCATCGCGACTTCTTCCTGCCGACCACCGCCGACGCTGTGCCCCTGGATGAGGACGCCCACGCCGAGCCGCCGACCAATGCCGCGACCTTCATCAGTCTTGCCGCGCTGTTCATCGCGTTGATCGCGGTGGTCGGGCTGACCAAGGTCGAGTCGCCGGCGATCGAAGCCGGGGTGCAGGCGATCGGCTTCCCGCAGACAGTGGTCGGCGTGGTGATCGCCCTGCTGGTGCTGCTGCCCGAGTCGATCGCCGCGGTGAAGGCGGCCGGACGCAACCGCGTCCAGACCAGCATGAACCTTGCCTACGGCTCGGCGATGGCCTCGATCGGGCTGACGATTCCGACGATCGCCGTGGCGTCGATCTGGATCCCGGAGAAGCTGTCGCTGGGCCTGGAACCCACCCAGATGGTGCTTCTCCTGATCTCGGCCGTGGTGGCCGTGCTCACCGTCACCCCTGGCCGCGCCAAGACCCTGCAGGGTTGGGTACACCTGGCCCTGCTGGCCGCCTACCTGTTCTTGTCCGTGCGCCCCTGAGTCACCAGTCGAGGCGGCCGGGCACGATCCGCGGGCTGGGTCGATAGGCCGATACCGTCCGGTCACCGTCGGCCCAGAACCGCCAGGGACGCTGGTAGGCCACACTGACCCCGACCCGCGGCCCGGTGGCCACCGGCACCGCAGCGCCAGGGTTGAGCAGCACGGCATTGTCGGGCCGGTCCGCCGCACTGCCGAGGACGACGGGACGCCCGCTGTCGGCCAGGCTCCACCCGAACACCCGCCCCAGATTGCCCGGGCCGCGCGCCAAGGCGGTCTCGCTCACCCCGGGTCGTCGGGCTCTGGCCAGTGCCAGACCGTCCACCACCTCGCCGGCGCGGAACAGCACAGCCGAGCCTCCCCCAGTGCTGCCACAGACCAGGTTGCCGCAGATGTGCAGCCCGTGCGACCGGTAGCAGTACAGCGTGCCGGGCGCCCCGAACAGCGCCGCCGTGGCCGGGCGCGGCCCACGCCAGGCGTGGGAAGCCGGATCGCCACTGCCGGCGTAGGCCTCCACCTCGGTCAGCCGCACGGTGATCCCTCCGTCGGACAGCAGCGCACCCACCAACAGCGCGGCCACCTCTTCGGCGGCCAGTCCGACATCGATCACCACCACAGTCTGCCCCGTGGACCGCAGGGTGATGCCAGTGGCGATACCCTCGATCAGTGCACAAACGCTTGCTCCGGCACGCCGGCCTCGTGGTGGCGGCATTGCTGTTCTCCGGGTGCACTCCAGCCAGCGTGCCGCCGATTCCGCTAGCCTCACCGTCGGTCAGCGCCAGTCCGAGCCCGAGTCCGAGCACGCCGGACTTCACCCGTCCCGGGGTTGCCCGACGGATGGTCGAGACCCTGATCGCCGAGGCCGGCTCCGCGAAGCTGTTGATGCTCGAAGTGACCCAGACCGGCGTGCAGATCGGTGTCCTGAAGGACGGTCAGGCCTCGACCTGGGCCTATCGGGACGGCACCGTGGGCAAGGTGATCGGCGACCTCACCTATGTGAACCAGGCAACCTTCAGCATCGATCGCTTCAATATCGACGACGTCGGCGCGCTGTTCGCCACGGCGGCGGCGGTGTCCGGGTCCAGTAAAGAGCAGGCGCTCAACATCGTCGACAACGCCGGTGGCGATGTGGTGATGTCGGTAGCCACCGTCCCCGAGACCAAGACCGTGTTCTTCAACCCGAACGGCACCCTGCTGAAGCTGCTCGACTTCGACAACGTGGACGGCATCCGAACCGGGCTGTCCGACGCTCTGGGGATCCGGACGCTGGTCTACTCGATCACCGTCTCGTCGAGCCAGGGCGTCCAGGTGATCTGCACCGGCGGCACTGACCGTCTGGTGCATCGCACTCGCGGGCTGCGCGTCCCGGTGACCGCGGTGACCATCCCCGGCAACAGCGATCTGCCGGAGTTCTCGGCCACGAAGGTCGACGCGACCACGATCTGGCGGGTGGTCAACAGCCTTCGAGACGGCAAGCGAGCCCCGCTGAACGCCGACTGGAAGGTCGTCATCGACGACCGCGCAGGACACGGCAGCCCGCGGATGTACGTCAGCGTCGGCGACGTGAACGTGACGACCACCTTGGGTGGCACGATCATCAGCGAGTGATCGCGTCCAGTCGCTCGGCGGGTGCGCTGACCAGCAGATACTCAACGTTGCGCTCCGGCCCGGCTTCGCCCACTCGGCGTCCGTCCGGGGAGAACACCCCTAGTCGCTGGCCGATGTAGCGCTTGGTGTCGTAGGCCAGCACAGCCACTCGGTTGCCTCGCGCCTGGCAGAACTCCTCCAGCTGCGGCAGTGGCACGAAGCCCTCGTTATTGAACGAGACCACCACGGTCTCGGCTCGGGCCTCGGCGATCACCGTTGCCAGCGCCTCCGGCATTCGGCGCTTGGAGTTGAAGGCACTGCGGGTCTCCTCGTCGCGGGCGTCCACCCGCTTTCGGGCCACGCCGTAGTGGTCGGGCGCGTCCCAGCGAACCAGCGTCTCCCAGACGTGGTAGTTGGTGTAGTAGCGGTGCTGGTTGTACGGCGGGTCCAGATAGGCCAGATCGACCGGCTCGAGTTGGCCGACCAGCTGCAGGGCGTCACCACGGACGGCCCGGCCGGTGCTCGGGGTGAGCTCGGGCGCGGCCAGCCGGAGCGGACGCAGCGCGCGCGGCGCCCACTGCTTCAGGTAGGCCATCTGCAGCCCGAGCGTCGAATCCACCCGATCAGCAGCCTCCAGCAGCGCAGTCAGCAGCACCGGACGCAGCCAGTGGTCGCCGTACAGGTCGTCGATTCCCTGTCGGATCGCGTCGATCCGCACCCCGTTGTCAGGGTGGAAATAGCGGGCCTGCTCGCAGAAGACTTCGGTGACATAGCCACGCCGATCCGGCAGCGCACTCAGCCGGGCCAGTGCCTCGTCCACCTCGGCCGGATCGACATCATTGGCGTCGAGCTCCACGTAGCACTGCGCAAGCACCTCGGAATAGGCGGCCGTGTCGACGCAGACGACTCGTCCGCCTCGACGGCAGAACTCCTGAGCAACCCGGGTAGTGCCGGTGAACAGGTCGACCGCGGTGCGTGCCTCAGCCTGGCTGAAGATCCGCCCCAACTCGCCCACCAGCCGGCGCTTCGAGCCGAGGTACTTGATCAACGGTGTGCGAGCACGCGTCCGCCTCCAGCGCGCCCACCGCACGCTGCCTTATCGTTGTGCCGCTTCATTGCTCCCCCACCGTGGCTGATGTGAAGCGAAGCATATGCCGTTCGGCTTTGGTTACCAGCGGGTTACCCCGGGCGCGGCCATTTGGGACGGCTCCAGCGCTGCGACATGATGGATCGATGCGGATCATCGGGGTGGAAGTCGCCGGCGGCGTGCCGGTGCTGAACGAGGACCTCGGCCACGGCGCAGATCCGCACCGACTGATTTGGGAGAGCGGCTTTCGGATCGTCCGGATGCTCTCCGCGACCGGCTCGGCGCCCGAGGTGAGTCTGACCGTCCAGGTCTCTCGGCATGGACGCAGCCCGGAACTCCCCGCAGCCAAGCCTCGATCCTTGGACTTCACCGATGAGCCGGCCTCGTCCCCGGTGGTCCGGCAGCGGCTCGCCGCCTACGGCCTCGTCTTGTCCGAGCGCGGCGTGCTGGCCACGCAGTTCTCCGATCTGACTGCGGTGCCGAACCTGTGGGGGCTACCCGGCGGCGGGATCGATCCCGGCGAGAGTCCAGCCCAGGCCTTGGTGCGTGAGGTGATGGAAGAGACCGGGCAGCAGCTGGAGATCCGGCAACTCGTGGACGTGCAGACCGACCACTGGATCGGCCGCTCCCCCAGCCAGGTGATGGAGGATTTCCACGCCGTCCGGATCATCTACGCGGCCTACAGCCCGTCCGCCACCGATCCGGTCGTCAATGATGTCGGTGGCACGACAGCGGACGCAGCCTGGGTGAGCCTGGACGCCTGGACGGAGTGGCCATGGACGTCCGGGGCCCGGGTGCTGCTGGACCGCCATCTGGCCGACCTGGCCGCCGGCCTGAACTGATCCTCGCCCTCGCCTCCGGCGGCCCGAACGCAGCAGTCCCCGCCCGGAGACCGGACGGGGACGAGACTGCGTGGACGGTAATGGAACCGTCCCCGATTAGTTGCGGCTGAAGTAGCTGAGCAGCCGGAGCAGCTCCAGGTACAGCCAGACCAGGGTCACGGTCAGACCGAAGGCGCCCCGCCAGGACTCCGAGGCCACCGCGCCTTGGGCGATGCCCTGCTCGATGAAGTCGAAGTCGAGGATCAGGTTGAACACCGCCAACCCCACACCGATCGCGGAGGCGATCAGACCCCAGATGGTCAGGCTGCCGGCCGTGATGAACGACATGCCGAAGAAGGACAGCACCAGGTTCACCAGCAGGACGCCGGCGTAGGCCACGGTGCCGATCGCCACCATCTGACGGAAGCGGCTGCTCACCTTGATCCGGAAGTACTTGTAGGCACCCAGCGTGGCTCCAGCGGCGACCAGCGTGCCGAGCACGGCGGCCGGCAGAATGCCGTTGCCGAACCAGTAGGTGTACAGGAAGCTCACGCCACCGATGAAGACACCTTCGATCGCGGCATAGGTGAGCACGAAGGCCGGGTTCACCTTCCGGCGCAGACTGACCACCAGTGAGGCACCGAAGGCGACCAGGGCAGCCACGATGGTGGCCGCACTCAGCCCGCCCAGCGGGATCAACCCGGAGCCGGCGGCGAAGTAGGTCAGCCCGGCGACCACGACAACCAGGCCGAGAGTGATGGCGGTCTTGGTGATTACATCGTCCAGCGTCATCCGGCCGACGGCTGTCTGCGGCTGGCCGAACTGGGCGGTGTTGATGTCATTGGGGTACCCGGGAACGGCGCCAGGGGCGTAGCCGTCGTACTGCGGGTAGCTCTGTACCGGCGCGGTCTGCCAAGCGTCCGGCTTGGACAGGACCGGGTTGCTGCTGCGGGCCATCGTCTGTTTCCTCCTTGGGTTGGCGGCGGCGTGCCGTCGTCGACTTCCATGGTAGGCAACGCCGATGAGGGTCGGCTGTGTTCCGTCCCTGACTTCTCCCCTACGTCATCCCCTAACCACACGGGAATGAAGCGGTGAGGATCTCCGCGTGCCCCCAATGGGATTCGAACCCATACTTGGGCGGGTTTAAGCCGCCTGCCTCTACCGGTTGGGCCATGGGGGCCTGGTCGAGAAGTCTATTCAGCGGCCTGGTCCAGCGCGGACGGATCGGCGTCCGCACCCCGGCACGGGCGATGCCAGAACTCACCCAGGCGCTCCAGCGCCTCGTCCCCCAGCGGATTGACCCCGGGTCCGGCGGCCAGCGAATGGGCGACCAGGACGTGCAGGCACTTGACTCGCTCCGGCATCCCGCCGGCACTGATCCCCGCGATCTCGGCGACCTCGCCCAGGCGTCCGCGATCCTCCAGGTAGGACTCATGCGCGGCGCGATAGCTCGCGGCCAGCTCCGGGTCGACCAGCAGCCGCTCCGACATCTGGGTCATCAGCCCGCTGGCCTCCAGGGTCGAGCACCCGGAGGTGGCCCGCTGGCAGGTCAGGTAGTAGGTGGTCGGGAACGGAGTGCCGTCCGGAAGCCGTGGGCTCGTGGCCACCACACCGGGCTTGCCACAGGGGCATCGCCAGGCGACACCGACCGCCCCACGGGGCTCTCGTCCGAGTTGGGCGTGGATCGCCTCCCGGTCGGCTTCGGTGATCGGTTCCAGCTCAGGCATGTCCGCCATTCTCCCATGGCGGCTACCGGCTCAGCGGCGAGTGACCTTGCGGGCCGGCGCGTCCGCGGTCTCGATCGAGCCGAGCATCCGATCCCACCAGACCGGCGCGCGATCACCCTGCGCCAAGCCGCGTTCGGACTCCAGGGTGACTCCGCCACCGATCGGCTGACCGTCCGCTCCGACCACTCGGTAGCCGGTCTCCCCCGGCATCACCCAGCCCAGTCGCGCCCGCGCCTGCGCCCGGACGTAATCGGGGTCGTTCCACCGGTCCAGCTCAGCCTCGAGATCAGCCACCTGCGCCGTGCGATCTCGGATCTGCTGCTCAGCCACGGCCAGATCGTGCTGCTGTCCCAAATAGATCTGTAGCGATCCGCCATAGGACAGCGCCAGCACCACGACCACCAGGCCCAGGATCATGGCCCGTCGCGTGACCCGCAGGCCACGCATCCAGGCTGCCGGAGTGCTGCTGGCCGGCTCGACCGGGCTGGTCGGAGCGGTCGAGGGCCGCGACGCCGTCCGGGTACGCCGCTGCTGCGGACGTCCTGGTCCGGTACTGCCGCTGCGCGGTCCGCGCGGGGCGCTGGCCATCTGCCACCTCCGATCGCGTTCCAGGATAGGTGGCCTCCGGCCGCGACCAGCTTGCCGACTCGCCAGCAGGACCGGGCAAGCCCAGTTAGGCTCGATCGGGTGAGCACAGATGAGTTGTTCGCCGCCCTGGACGCCTGCGCCGAGCGGGATCGGCTGCTGACCCGGCTGGCCTCGGCCACCACCGAAGAGGCCAGGGCCGCACAGCGTGCCGATAAGGCCCGATCCCAGGTCAGCACCGAGACCATAGAGCTGAAGGCGCTGGAGGACTTCAGCCCGACCCAGCTGTGGGCGAAGCTGCGCGGCACCCACACCAGCGATCTCGAACGCGAACAGGCCGAACTGGCGGCTGCGGTCTACCAATCCCGCGTCGCTGACGGAGCACTCAGCGAGGCATCTTCGCTGGTGCGGCAACTCCGCACCGAGCTGGCCGCCTTGGGAGACGTCGACCAGAAGCGCCGCCGTGCCATGGACGACACCGAAGCCGAGCTGCGCCGAGCTGGCGGGCCCGCTGCGGCAGAACTGGTGGAGATCGCGGCCGAGCTCGCCGCAAGCCAGGCCGACTCTCGCGAGATCGGTGAGGCCCAGCGTGCCGCAGACCAGGCGGCCGCCCGCCTGCAGGCCGCGATCAGTGAGCTTGCCCACGCCGAGGATCTCGCCGACTTCGACGTGTTCCTCGGCGGCGGCCTGCTGGTCGACGCCGCCAAGTACAGCCGGATCGACGGGGCGGTCGCCCAGCTTCGGTCGGCAGGTCAGGCGCTGAAGGTGCTGTCCAATGAGCTCGCCGACGTCCGCATCCCGGCGGTCCCGGGACTCGACATCCCCGAACTCACCCACACCTTCGATGTCTGGCTCGACAACTTCTTCGCCGACCTGTCAGTGCGGGACCGGATCAGGGAGGCAGCGACCAGCAGCCGCCGGGCACTGGATGCCGTCGGCGCCGTGCGCGTCGAGCTGAACCGGCGCGCCACCGAGCTGCTCGGCGAGCAGGAACAGCTCGCCCAGCGCCGGCTGGCCGTGATGGCACGCTGAGCCGACCGTGCCCAAGAAAGCAATCAGCGCCGGACGGCGAACCGTCCGGCGCTGATCAGTACTGCGAGGTCAGGCCTTGAACCGCGGGAAGGCGGCGGCACCGGCGTAGCGCGCGGCGTCGTCGAGGTCCTCCTCGATGCGCAGCAGCTGGTTGTACTTGGCAACCCGCTCGGTACGAGCCGGGGCACCGGTCTTGATCTGGCCACAGCCCAGCGCGACGGCGAGGTCGGCGATGGTGGTGTCCTCGGTCTCACCGGAGCGGTGGCTCATCATGGTGGAGTAGCCGCTGCGGTGGGCCAGGGTGACCGCGTCGATGGTCTCGGTGAGCGAACCGATCTGGTTCACCTTGACCAGCAGAGCGTTGGCGGTCTTGTTGTCGATGCCCTTCTGCAGCCGGGTCACATTGGTGACGAACAGGTCGTCGCCGACCAGCTGGACCTTGTCACCGAGCATCTCGGTGATGGTCTTCCAGCCATCCCAGTCGTCCTCGTTCAGCGGGTCCTCGATGGAGACCAGCGGGTACTTGGCGACCAGCTCAGAGTAGTAGGCGCTCATCTCGGCGGCGGTCTTCTTGCCACCCTCGAAGTTGTAAGTGCCGTCCTCGTTGTAGAACTCCGAGGCCGCCACGTCCAGGGCCAGGGCGACGTCCTTGCCGGGCACGTAGCCGGCCTTGGTGATCGCCTCGAGGATCAGATCGAGCGCGGCGGCGTTGCTCTCCAGGTTGGGAGCGAAGCCACCCTCGTCGCCCAGGCCGGTGGCCAGGCCACGGCTCTTCAGCACGGCCTTGAGCGAGTGGTAGACGCCTGCGCCCATCTCCATGGCCTCGGCGAAGGTGCCGGCACCGATCGGAGCGATCATGAACTCCTGGATGTCGACATTGGAGTCGGCGTGCGAGCCGCCGTTGAGGATGTTCATCATCGGAACCGGCAGCAGGTTCGCGGTCGGGCCGCCGATGTAGCGGTAGAGCGGCAGGCCGGCCGAATCAGCCGCGGCGTGGGCAACGGCCAGGGACACGCCCAGGATCGCGTTCGCGCCGAGCTTGCCCTTGTTGTCGGTGCCGTCGAGCTCGATCATGGCCTGGTCGAGCAGACGCTGCTCGTCAGCCTCCATGCCGATGACCTCGGGGGCCAGCTGCTCGATCACATTCTCCACTGCCTTGAGCACACCCTTGCCGCCGTAGTGCGCGGCATCGCCGTCGCGCAGCTCCACGGCCTCGAACGCACCAGTCGAGGCGCCGGACGGAACCGCAGCGCGGCCCTCGGCACCATCGTCCAGGACGACCTGGACTTCCACGGTCGGGTTGCCGCGGGAGTCGAAGATCTGCCGGGCGTCAACGAAATCGATACTTGCCACGATGAGTGCCTTTCAAGCGGAATTCACGTCGAGATCAGCCTACCCTGACCGCTACCGAACCAGTTCCACTGGACGGGGTGATCGGCTGGTCCGGAATCGTGCCGCAGTACCGGCTCAGCGCGGAGCGGAACCCTGCTCGACAGCCTGAATCCGCGCTTCAACGTCGCGGACGGCCCCACGCGCCAACTGCTCGGGATCCAGACCGAGCGCAACGGCACGTTGGGCCAGTTGGACGAAAGCCGGCCCGAGTTCAGCGGCGTCCAGCTCGGCCAGGTCGGGCGAACTCGGTGGCAGCGCGATCCCGTGGCTGGCCGCCCGTCCGATCACCTTCTGCGCCCGGCTGAGCGCCGACAGACGCTGCGGAATCCCGTCCAGCGCGGACGTCCGGTGCTTCTCGACCGCCTTGGCCCGCTCCCAGGAACTCATCAGGTCGGCGGGAACCTCAGCTTCGGAGAACACATAGGGGTGCCGGGCGATCAGCTTGTCGGAGATCCCGCGGGCCACATCGGCGATGGTGAACCGGTCGGTCTCCGCGGCGATCTCGGCGTGGAAGACCACCTGAAGCAGCAGATCGCCCAGCTCCTCGACCAGTTGATCGTCCGCGTCGGCCTCGATCGCCTCGACGACCTCCATCGTCTCTTCGACGAGGTAGTGAATCAGCGACTCGTGGGTCTGCTGGGCATCCCACGGGCAACCCGACCGCAGCCGGTGCATCACGGCCACCAGCCGGTCGAGTTCAGCGAGGTGGTCGGTCATGGCGTCAGGACTTGGTCGGGGCCAGCTCCGAGAGTGAACCGGTGCCCTCGGACACCATGGCCTTGGCCGGATCCCAGGTGCCGTAGCGCGGGTTCACCGTGATCTTGATGCCGTTGAGCGCCTTGGTGAACTCGGTCACTCCGGCGTCGTCGGAGGTCAGCAGGAAGAAGTCGGCGTAGCGCTCGATGAAGTCCTTGGTGGCCGGCTGGGTCGCCAGGCTGCCCAGTCCGGTGTTCTGCGCGTAGAGCGCCTGGCGGTCGGCGTCGGAGATGGTCTTCCCGCTGTTGGCCAAGGCGATCCGGGCGACCTCGGAGCGAATCATCAGCGTGACAACCGTCGGCGTCATCCCGGCCGCGGTCTCCTTGCCGGCCTCGAGGTTCGCGATCGCCTCGGCGATCGGAGCGACCTCGGCGGCAGTGATCCGGCGATCACCGACCTGTGCTGCCAGCTGCGGACTCTGCGCACAGCCAGTCAGTGCCAGCAGTCCGGCGCAGAACAGCGCCACCAACTTCGCCGTGATCTTGCTCATTTGTCGTCTGCCACCTTCTCGGGAACGTTCGCCGTCGCGATCCTACCTGCTGCCGGTCGCGGTCGGCGCCGGGCTGGACGGGGTGAAGAGATCGGCCAGCACCTTCTCGGCCCAGGCCAGCAACTCGGCGTCCACCAGGGGTTGGCCGGTAATCGGACGGGTCATCGGACGCGGCACCAGGATGAAGCCCGATGCCTTGCGAACCTGTGAACCGGGATACAGCCGCGCCAATCGCAGTTGTGCCGAGTCCGGCAGCTCGGCCGGGGCGAACCGGACGAAGTTGCCCTGGGCCACCACCTCCTGAACCCCGCAGCGCTTGGCATGCAGCCGGAAAGCGGCCACCGACAGCAGGGCCGCGACCGGCTGCGGCAGCGGGCCGTAGCGATCCAGCAGCTCTTCGCGGACAGCGTCGATGTCGGCCTCGGTAGCCACCGCGGCCAACCGCTTGTACATCTCCAGCCGCAACCGCTCGGACTCGACGTAGTCGGCCGGCAGATGAGCGTCCACCGGAAGCTCGATCTTCATCTCCGGCTCCGGCTCGGCATCCTCGCCGCGATACTCGGCCACGGCCTCGCCGACCAGTCGGATGTAGAGGTCGAAGCCGACCTCGGCGATGTGCCCGGACTGCTCCCCGCCCAGCAGATTGCCCGCCCCTCGGATCTCCAGATCCTTCAGGGCGATGGCCATGCCCGAGCCCAGATCCGTATGCGCAGCCATGGTGGCCAGCCGGTCGTGGGCGGTATCGGTGAGCGTCCGTTCGCCGGGATAGAAGAAATAGGCGTAGCCGCGATCGCGTCCGCGGCCGACCCGTCCGCGCAGCTGATGCAGCTGTGAAAGGCCGAGCAGGTCCGCCCGCTCGATCATCAACGTGTTGGCCGTCGAGATGTCCAGGCCGGCCTCGACGATCGTGGTGCAGACCAGGACGTCGAAGCGTCGCTCCCAGAAGTCGACCATCACCTGCTCGAGGGCCCGTTCGCTCATCTGACCGTGGGCCACCGCCACCCGAGCCTCGGGGACGAGCTCAGCGATCTGAGCGGCAGCCTTCTCGATGGTCTGCACCCGGTTGTGGATGAAGAAGGCCTGACCTTCACGGGCCAGCTCGCGCCGGATCGCGGCTCGGACCTGGTTCTCGTCGTACGGCCCGGCGAAGGTGAGCACCGGGTGCCGTTCCTCCGGCGGGGTGGCGATCACACTCATCTCCCGGATGCCGGTGATCGCCATCTCCAGGGTTCGCGGGATCGGAGTCGCACTCATGGCCAGCACGTCGACGTTCAGTCGCAGCTTCTTCAGCGCTTCCTTGTGCTCGACGCCGAACCGCTGCTCCTCATCGATGATGACCAGGCCGAGGTCTTTGAACGTCACCGCACCGGCCAGCAGGCCGTGGGTGCCGACCACCACGTCGATGCTGCCGTCGGCCAACCCGGCCAGCACCTTCTTCTTGTCGGCCTCGGTGGAGAACCGGCTCATCGAGGCAACCGTCACCGGGAACCCGGCGTAGCGGTCGGCGAAAGTGGCGTAGTGCTGCTGGACCAGCAGCGTGGTCGGCACCAGGACCGCCACCTGCTTGCCGTCCATCACCGCCTTGAACGCGGCACGGACGGCGATCTCGGTCTTGCCGTAGCCCACATCGCCACAGATCAGCCGATCCATCGGGACGACCTGCTCCATGTCGTGCTTGACCTCGCTGATCGCCGACAGCTGGTCGGGAGTCTCGACGTAGACGAAGGCGTCCTCGAGCTCGTTCTGCCACGGCGAATCCTGACTGAACGCATGCCCCCGGGAGGCTTGCCGGGCTGCGTACAGCTTGATCAGCTCCGAGGCGATCTCGCGGACGGCCTTGCGCGCCCGCGACTTGCGTTTGGCCCAGTCACCGCCGCCGAGCTTGTCCAGGGTGGGTGCCTCGCCGCCGACATAGCGGGTGACCAGGTGCAGCTGATCCATCGGCACGTAGAGCCGGTCGCCGGGCTGTCCGCGCTTGCTGGGCGCGTAGTCGAGGACCAGATACTCGCGGGTGGCCCCGGCCACCGTCCGCTGCACCATCTCGACGTAGCGGCCCACCCCGTGGGTCTCGTGGACGACCGGGTCGCCGGCGGCCAGCTCGAGCGGATCGATCTGGTTCTTTCGGCGAGCCGGCATCTTGCGGGACGCCTTGTCCGGCTCGCGTTGGCCGGACAGATCGCCGGCAGTGAAGACGTCCAGGTCGATGCCGGGGATGCTGAAGCCGTGGCGCAACTCGGCGCCCACCACGCTGACCACACCGGCTGTGGGAGCCTCGACGAGTCCATCGGGACGGCTCACCGGAAGCCCGGCACCACCAAGAACTTCGGCCATCCGGGCGACCAGACCCGGCGAATCGGCAACCAGTACCACCCGATGACCCGCCCCGGCAGCGTCTCTGATCGCTGCCACAGCCGCCTCGGTGTCGCCGCGCCAGATGGGAGCCTCGCTCGCCTCCAGCGCCCTGCTGGGCACGGCGCTGGCATCGGCTGCCATCACCGGTCCGGCGTCGTCGGTGCCGAATGGAGAAAGGCTCCACCAGGCTTGGCCGAGCTCGAGCGCGTGCGCCCGCACGTCCGCAAGGCTGCGGTAGGCCGAGGCGCCCAGATCGATCGGTGCCGCTCCCCCGGCCGCAGCCGCAGCCCAGGACGCGTGCAGGAACTCCTCGCTGGTGGCCACCAGTTCCTTGGCCCGGGAACGGATCCGCTCGGGATCCTCGATCAGGATCTGGGTATTGGCCGGCATCACATCGATGAGCAGCTCCAGGCCGTCCACCAGCACCGGAGCCAGCGACTCCATTCCGTCCACGGCGTGGCCGGCGGCGATCCGTTCGAAGAGTTCGCCGAGATTCCCCGGCTCATTGGCCTGCTGGGCGGCCAGTTCGGCGGCCCGGGCTCGTACGGCGTCGGTGATCAGCAGTTCGCGGCACGGCGAGGCCGTGACCTCGGGCAGCGTCTGCTCGAAGGAGCGCTGGTCGGCGACCGAGAACGGACGGATCTCCTCGACGGTGTCACCGAAGAAGTCGATTCGCACCGGATGCTCAAGAGTGGGCGGGAACACGTCGATGATTCCGCCGCGCACGCAGAACTCGCCGCGCCGCTCGACCAGATCGACCCGCAGGTAGGCGGCCGCAACCAGCCGCTCGGCGACATCGTGGAGCTCGTAGTCCTGCCCGGCGATCAGCTGAACCGGCAGCAGGTCACCCAGGCCGGTCACCTGAGGCTGAAGCAGCGAACGGATCGGGGCCACCACCACTCGTGGCGCCGGCAGCGGATCGTTGCCGACCAGGCGGCGCAGCACGGCCAGACGCCGTCCAACCGTGTCCGAGCGTGGGCTGAGCCGCTCGTGCGGCAGCGTCTCCCAGGCCGGGTAGTAGGCGACCTCGTCCGCGCCGAGCAGCGAGGAGAGGGTGGCCGTGATGGCTTCGGCCTCTCGGAAGGTGGAGGCCACCACCAGCAGTGGACGCTCGGTCTGCGCGGCGAGCGCCGCCACCAGGAAGGGGCGCACCGGAGCGGGAATCGTCAGATCGAGGGTCGGCAACCGGCCGCTACGGCAATCCGTGATCACCTGCGACAACACCGACTCGCTGCCGATGTAGCCGATCAACCCACTCAAACTCACCGGACAACCCTACTCGGCTGCCCTGACAGGTCGGCCACGGGGGAACCGGGCCGGATGCTGAAGAGTTTCGACGGGCTCACCAACGTGATCCCCCAGGCGCTGGGAGCCCGCCGAAACCCGGCGGCCCCAGAAGCCCCCTCGAGTAGAGGCTTCGAAGGACCGGGTCGGCCTCGGACGACGTTGCGATCGGGAGCCAGAGCGACCGTCACGCCATCCAAGGTGAGTCAAGCAGTAACGAGAGCGCCGGAGTGTCGATCCGGCTGTGGACGTGACATTGCGTCGGCCACCGGGGTGCAGGTGGCCGACGCAAAGCCGGTGAGCTGGGGCTGCTGAGGCACCGATCGAGCGGTGAGCGATGCGCCCACCCGGTTGGGATAGGGGACCACGATCCAGGCCTCCTCAGCCAGCTTGCCTGAGCAGGAACGGTCCGATGACTGCACTTGGGGGCCAAGTACCGAGCCGACACTGCTCTACTCGAGTGAATTCTTATTGCCTAACAATTCTAGAGAAACCACCTCGATCAGACAGTCCCCCCGAGAGTGACCGGGGGGATCACTCATATGGGGGACACGGCTTCCGACTTCGGGTGATGCTCTTGACAATAGGACTCGAGCCCAATATTCAGTTGTGTTTTTCAATACAGGATGGAGCTCGCCCGGGGGGATTTGGCGATCATCCATCACCTGGAGGATTCACATTGCTCGGGGGGTTGCCGCTCAGGCAGCAGGTGAATCCTCCTCACGTCGACGGCGCTTCGGGAGTACCAGAAGCAATCCGCCGCCGAGAATCAGGGCGACTGCGACGACCGCGAGGCCGCCGACTTCGGCACCGGTGTAGGCCAGGTGCCCACCGCTGCCACCGCCAGGGTTGTCCGGATCGGCAGGATCCGGGTCGGACCCGGGATCCTCGGTGGGCTCAACGGTGGTGCTGGCCGCCGGCATGTAGACCCGAGCCTGCGCCTGTGCCCCATTGCCGCAGCTGTCGTAGACCGAGTAGGTGACCCAGCTACTCCAACCACCGAAACCGGGATTCGGGGTGAAGGCCAGACTGCCGTCTCCGCTCACCGACCAGATTCCCTCGCTCGGCACGATCAGCTCGCTGATCCCTCGCTGCGGACCGGCCAGGAGGGCGAGTCCGGTGAGGCCGACGCTGCCCGGTTCCAGGACGCAGCCCTGGCCGGCGGTGTCGTTGTCGAGGACCGGCACCGAGACTCCGCCGTACTGCCAGACCTGGAGCTGATCGGCCGCTGCCGCCGGGCCGGTACCGATCACCACGGTGATCGTCGCCGAGGCCAGAGCACCGTTGCGGTCCTGCACCTGATAGCCGACCCCGGTGGTGGTTCCACTGAAGGCAGCCTCCGGGGTGAAGGTGACCTGCCCATCGGTGCCGATCGTCCACAGCCCCTCACCGGCAACCTCCAGCCGAGTGCCACCGTCGGTGGCCGCCGACGAAGTGAACCGGACCGAGGACGCGTCCAGTGGCGCGCTCGGGTCGCCGGGCACGTCATTGGCCAGCACATCGAGACTGACCGGATGGTCGAGGACACCAACGGCGGAGTCGTCCGCGGCCGCCGGGGTGACGTCGGCCACCACGACCGAGACCTGGGCCTGCGCCGTGTTCCCGAAGCTGTCGCTGACCCGGTAGCCGACGGCGGTCGCCGCGCCCACAAAGCCGGCCAGCGGCGTGAAGGTGATCCGCCCATCAGCATCCACGGTCCAGGTGCCCTCCCCCGCGACCTCCAGGGTGCGTCCGCTGTTCGTGGCCTGGTCAGAGGTGAACACCACACTGTCGGCGATCACCGTTCCGGCCACGCCGGCACCGTCGTCACCGGCGCTGTCGTCGGAGATCACGTCGAAGGTCACCGGCTGATTGCGTACGGCGGTGGCGCTGTTGTCGGTGGCAACCGGCAGCATTCCGACGGTGACCACCAGGGTTGCCGACACCGGGGTGCCGTTGCTGTCGCTGACCTGGTAGCTGATCGGGTCCGTGGCACCGGTGAAGCCGGACGCCGGGGCGAAGCTGATCGTGCCATCAGAGTTCACGGTCCAGGTTCCTTGGCCGGCCACGGTCAGGCTCAGACCGTCCGGGCTGCCCTGCCCCGCATCCAGTCGGACGCTGCCGGCCACCAGCGGCGTGGTGGCGTTGCCACCGGCGTCATTGTCCAGGACGTCCACTCGAACCGGGTTGTTCGCTGCCGTGTGCGCGACGTCGGCGGCCGCAGTCGGCACCACCTGAGTGACGTAGCAGCCGACGGTACCGGTGACCGGGTTGCCGAAGCTGTCGGTGACCCGATAGCTGAGCACGGCATGACCGATGAAGCCGGGTTCGGGGGTGAACACCACGTGACCGCCGGGCAGAACCGTCCAGACTCCCTGGCCGGGCACGGTGACGCCGGCCAGGCAGTCCGGGCCGAGGCACAAGGTGCTCGGATCGAAGCTGCCCGCGGCGTCGCGTCCGTCGTCACCGGGCACGTCGTTGTCGAGGACGGCGAGGGTGGCCGAGGTGCCCTGGAGGATGGTTGCGGTATCCGGGCGAGTGAAGGAGAGCTCACCAATGGTGACCGTGACCGTCGATCGCGCGGTGGTGCCGTTGGTATCGGCCACCTGGTAGGTGATCGCACTGGTCAGGCCGGCGAAGTCGGCGAGCGGCGTGAAGGTGATCGTGCCGTTCGCGTTGACCGCCCAGGTGCCCTGACCGTCGACCAGCAGCTGGGTGCCGTCCGCAGTGGCCGCCGCGGCGACGATGCTGACCGTGCCGGGACGCAGTGGCGCGCTGGCGGCACCGGCCTGGTCGTTGTCCAGCACCGCGACGGTCACTGCATGGCGCGCCGGACCGGCACCGTGATCGGTGCTCGCGCTCGGCGTGATCGGGGTCACCGTGACGGTGATGGCACCCGAAGTCAGATTGCCGAAGCTGTCAGCGACCTGATAGCTGGTGACGTCCTGGCCGACGAAGCTCGGCGCGGGGGCGAAGCTGACCAGACCGGAGCTGTTCACTGTCCAGGCGCCCTGGGCAGTGGTCAGCGCGGTGTCATGGTTCGCCGTGAACACCACCGAGTCACTGCTCAGCGTGCCGAAACCGCCGTCGCCGTCCTCGCCGGGGCGGTCGTCGACCAGCACCGCGATCGAGACGGTTTCGTTCTGCCCGGTGGTTGCGGCGTCGTCGTCGGCCTGCGGCGGGGCCCCGACCCGGACGGTCAAGGTGGAGCTCGCCGTCGTGCCGTTGGTATCGGCGATCCGGTAGCCGACCGTGGCCGTGCCGCGGAACCCGGCAGCGGGAACGAAGCCGATCCGGCCCTGGTCGTCGACCGTCCAGACGCCGCTGGAATCCTCCAGCCGCCGTCCGCCCTCGCTGGCAGCCGGGTCGACGAACCGAACCGTGCTGGGCACCAGCGGCGCAGAGGCTGCTCCGGCCTCATCATTGCCGGCCACCTCGCTGACCACCGAAGTCCGGTAGGGGGTGTGTCCGAAGTCGGCGCGGGAGATCGGGACGATCGGGGTGACCTGCACCAGGGCGGTGCCGGTGGCGATGTTGCCGAAGCTGTCGGTGACCCGATAGCCGATCGAGGCGGTGCCGAGGTAGCCCGGCTCCGGGTCGAAGGTCAGCGTGCCGTCATCGTTCACGGCCCAGGTGCCGACACCGTCCACCGACGCGCTTTTGCCGTCACCGGCCGCATCGGACCCGGTCAGGCGCAGGCTGCCGGCGTCGAAGCTGCCGTGGGTGCCGGCGCCGTCGTCCCCGGCCACGTCATTGGCCAGCGGGTTCAGGGCCACGGTGACGTTCTGCGGAGTTGTCGTGGCGGCGTCCGCCACTGTTGCCGGCGCGGCGCCGACGGTGATGCTGATCGATGCGGTCGCCGTGGTGCCGTTGGCATCAGCAATCGAGTAGGCGGCGGTTGCGACTCCGGTGAAGTCGTCGGCCGGGACGAATCGCACCGAACCGTCGGCGCTCACCGACCAGGAGCCGTCCGCCGTCACCAGCGCCTTGCCCCCATCGGTTGCCGCGGACGCCGTGAACCGCACCGAGCCCGGCACCAGCGCCGCCGTCGCCGCACCCGCGGTGTCATTGCCGGCCACCGGCACGCTCACCGGCGTCCGGAAGGGGGTGTGCGCGGCGTCGTCCACAGCCGTCGGGATGACAGCTGACACCACGACTGCAGCAGACCCGACAGCGGAGTTCCCGAAAGAGTCCGACACTCGGTAGTTCACCGAAGCGGTCCCGACGAAGCCGGGCTCGGGATCCAGCCGTACCAGGCCCGCAGAGGTCACCGACCAGGTGCCCACACCGGGAGCCACCAGGGTCTTGCCATCGCTGGACGCGTCGGAGGAGGTGAACACCACCGAACCGGCAGCCAGCGAGCCACGGACTCCAGCCCCATCATCGCCGGCGACGTCGTTGGTCAGCTGATCGACCACGACTCCGACACCCTGCGCGGTCGAGCCGGCAGCCTGGGTCACGGTGAACGGGGCCGCACCGATCCGCACGGTCACCAGCGACGATGCCGAGGACCCGTTGACGTCCAGCACCTGGTAGGCCGCACTCGCGTCGCCGGTGAAGCCGGTAGCCGGGGCGAAGCTCACCCGTCCCTGGTCATCGACCCTCCACTGCCCCGCTGCGGTCTCCAGCTGGCGTCCGCCGTCGGTCGCCGCCGCGTCGGTGAATCGGACGGAGCCGGCCACCAGCGGTGCCGACGCGTCGCCGGCTACGTCATTGGCGACCACGTCAACGCTGGCCGAGTGCGCGAAGGCGGCATGGGCGGCGTCCGGCTTGGCTTCGGGCACGATTGCGGTGACGGTGATCACAGCCGTCCCAGTCGCGGTGTTGCCGAAGGAGTCGGCCACCCGGTAGGACACCGACGCATCGCCGGTGAAGGCTGCCTCGGGAACGAAGTGCAGCACGCCGTTGGTCACGCTCCACGCACCAACTCCGGCCACGACAAGGGAGTTCACCGGATCGCCTGACGCATTCAGCAACACCAGGCTGGACGGGTCCACTGTGCCGGCCAGGCCCGAGCCGTCATCGCCGGCCAGATCGTTGCTGGCCGGGGTGAGGTCGGTGGCGATCCCCTGCTTGGTGGTGCCGTGATCGGTCGCCGTGACCGGCGCGGCACCGACGGTGATGGTGAGGGTGGCGGTTGCGGTGGCACCGTTGGCATCAGCGATCTGGTAGGTCACCTTCGCGATGCCGGTGAAACCATCAGCCGGAACGAACCGGATCGAACCATCCGGGTTCGCCGTCCACACACCATCATCAGTCACCAACTTCGTCCCGC
>JAFADF010000047.1:0-75582 GCA_023425145.1 Actinomycetes bacterium
AACCCAGCCACGGAGTTCGAGAATGGTCTCCCCGACCCGGCGACACGCATCAGTCAACCCGTCCACCTGGGGTCGCACTCGGCGAGTCGTGGACGGAAATGGAACCGTCCCCACGAATCGCGATGACAAGCCTGGACGGTAATGGAACCGTCCCCACCAGACAAGCCTGGACGGTAATGGAACCGTCCCCACCAGACCAGGTCGTGGCACTCGCTGAACTCCCGTCCGAAGCACCGGCGTTCGGCGATGGGGGTGCGCTCAGCAGCTCGAGGCTGGTCAATCCGACCCCGCCGAGTGTGCCAGACTGAGTCCCGCAGCGATCAGCGCAGGAACTCCGGTGAGCCCCGCAAGGGCGAGTCCGGGGCGGTCCCGCCACTGTGACCGGAAGCGATTCCGGGAGCCAGGAACTCGCCTCGCTGCCGAGCAACACATCGGGCGCGGAAACCTGAGGAGGCTCCATGGCGGCAACGCCTGCTCCCCTGACGCCTACCCTCGTCGGGGTAGGCGTGGGTCCTGGCGACCCAGAACTGATCACCGTGAAGGCGGTCGCCGTCCTGCAACAGGCGGACGTGATCCTGGTGCCGGCCACCGAAGCCAGCGCGGACGCCGCCGGACGTGCCGAGCAGATCGTCCTCGCCGCCTGCCCGCAATCCGAAGCCAAGCTGCGCCGGATCCCGTTCAGCATGGCCCAGCGACGCGGTGTCGGCCGCGCGCGCACCGAATCCTGGCAGGCCTCCGCCCAGGCGGCGGTCGATGCCTTCTCCGCGGGGGCGACCACGGTCGCCTTCGCCACCGTCGGCGATCCGAGCGTCTACTCGACGTTCTCCTACCTCGCCGCCCAAGTACAGGCGGTGATGCCCGGCGTTGACGTGTCGGTCGTGCCGGGCATCACTGCCATGCAAGCTCTCGCCGCAGCCAGCCGGACGCCGCTGGTCGAGGGCACCGAGTCGCTCACTCTGGTGCCGACCACGGCCGGACTGGAGACCGTCCGGGACGCCCTGGCCCACTCCGACACCGTGGTCGCCTACAAGGGCGGACGCCAGCTGGCCGAGCTGCGGGCCGTGGTGGCCGCATCCGGACGGGAGGCCGTCCTCGGGGTGAACCTCGGCCGTCCGGACCAGACCATCACGCCGCTGTCGCAGGTGACCGAGGAAGCCGCGCCCTACTTCTCGACAGTGCAGATCGCCCCAACCCGCGACGACATCGGCGGCCGGCTGTGAGCGCCGAGACCCCCGTCGGTGAGGTCGTCTTCGTCGGGGCCGGGCCGGGCGCGTCCGATCTGATCACCGTCCGTGGGGCCGCCGTAATCGCCGCAGCCGACATCGTGATTTGGGCGTCCAGCCTTGTCGATGCCGGAATCGTGGCCAGCCTCAAGCCGGGTGCGCTGCTGGTCGACTCGGCCAGTGCGTCCCTGGAGGAGATCACGCCACTGTACGAGCGGGCTCGCGACGAGGGGCTGCTGGTGGCCCGAGTGCACACCGGCGACCCGAGCATCTACGGCGCCACCGCCGAGCAGCGCCGGGTCTGCGAGCGGATCGGGATCGCCCACCGGACGATCCCGGGAGTCTCGGCGTTCTCGGCAGCCGCGGCGGCCGCCGATGCCGAGATCACCGTCCCGGAGGTCTCCCAGAGCCTGATCCTGACCCGGCTGGAGGGCGGCCGGACCCCGATGCCGGACCGGGAAACCGTCCGCGGCTTCGCCGCCCACGGCGCCACCATGGCGCTGTACCTGTCGGCGGCCCGCAACAAGGTGCTGCAGGACGAGCTGCTGGCCGGCGGCTACCCCGCCGACACCCCCTGCATCGTCGGCTACCGGGTCAGCTGGCCCGATCAGCTGCTGCTGCGCTGCCGGCTGGACGAGCTGTCGGCGACCATGCGCGAACACAAGCTGTGGAAGCACACCGTGGTGCTGGTCGGCCCGGCGCTGGCCGAGACCTCGACGACCCGCAGCCACCTGTACCACCCCGGCTTCCGGCACGAGTTCCGGGCCGCGGACGGCAGCGAACTCATCACCAAGGAGCTTCAGTGATCACCGTCCACGGCCTGCTCGGCGCCCCCGACGACCAGCTCCGGGCCGCTGCGGCCGGCGCCGATTGGGTGGTTGCCGGCACCCGCCAGCTGGACGCCCTGGGCGTGGCACCCGAGCGTCGGATCGTCCTGGGTGCACTGAGCACTGCGGTGGCCCAGGTTCTGGCCCTGCCGACCGAAGCGGACGTGCTGGTGGTGGCCAGCGGCGACCCGGGCTTCTTCGGGGTGCTGCGCGCGCTGCGCCGCCATGGGCTGCGGCCGCAGGTGGTGCCCGCGGTCTCCTCGATCGCGTCGGCGTTCGCCGCGGTTGGCCTGCCCTGGGACGACGCCGCCGTGGTCAGCGTCCACGGCCGTCCGCTCGAGCCGGCGCTGCGGCTGGCCCGCGACTGCGCGAAGGTGGCGGTGTTCACCTCGGCCGAGCACGGCATCCGCGAACTGGCCGCCGGGCTGGGCGAGCTGGAGCGTCACTGGGTGCTGGCCGAGCGGCTGGGTGAGCCCGACCAGCGAGTGCGAGTGCTCACCGGCGCCGAGGCGCTCACCGCCGAGCCGGTGGAACCGAATGTGGTGCTGATCCTGGACCGGCCGCCGACGGCGTCCGATCCGGCCTGGGCCGGGGTGGTCGCCGAGGCCAGCCCCGCAGGCCCCGCAGTGGACGCCGCCACGTCCGCTGTGGCCGGTCGGCCCGAGCCGGTGATCGGCCAAGTCACCTCAGGGTTGGCCAGCCAGGCTCAGGCCGACCGGATCGACGCCATCTTGGGCGTCACCACCCGGCGATACACCTCCGGGGCGGTCGCCGGACTACCGCAGGCCTGGTCCGAATGCGATCTGGTGATATCTCACCTGGCTCTGGGCGCGACCACCCGAATCATCGCCCCGTTGCTCGCCTCGAAGCTGACCGACCCGGGTGTGGTCGTCCTGGACGAAGCCGGACGCTTTGCGATTCCCCTGGTCGGCGGGCATACCGGTGGTGCCAACGAGCTGGCCCGCCGGCTCGCCGACGGCCTGGACGCCACCGCCGTGCTGACCACCGCCACTGACGCTGTCGGCCTGCCCGGCCTGGACACCCTCGGCTGGCCGTGGTCGGGAGCCGTCGCCGAGGTGACCCGGGCGATCCTCGACGAGCGTCCGGTGCGCCTCGTCCGCAGCCAGCCGTGGCCGCTGCCGGCGCTACCGAGCAACGTCACCGTGCAGACCGGCGACGCGGGTGATCGGCTGACCGATGACCAGGGGCTGGCCGGGCTGATCCTGGTCACCGATCGGCACACCGAGCCGTCCGAGGTGCCGACCGTGGCGCTGAACCCGCCCAGCCTGGTCGCCGGGCTGGGCTGCAATGCCGGCACCGAACTCGACGCGCTGCGGGTGCTGCTCGCCGACAGCCTCTCCGGCGCCGGACTGGCGCTGGCCTCGGTTGCCGCCCTGACAACGGTTGATGCGAAGGCCGACGAGCCGGGCCTGGTTGCCTTGGCCGCCGAACTCGGCGTCCCGCTGGTGACCTATCCGGCCGAGACGCTGGCCGCCCAGGACGTCCCGAACCCCAGCGACGCCCCGCTGCGCGCGATCGGCACCCCGAGCGTGGCCGAGGCGTCCGTCCTCGCTCACGGGGCGAGCTTGATCGTCGAGAAGCAGCGGACGCCGCAGGCCACCTGCGCCATCGGACGGCTCCCGGCCCGCGGCAAGCTGACCGTGGTCGGACTCGGCCCCGGCTCCCGGGATCTGACCACGCCGCGAGCCCAGGCCGCCGTCCGGGAAGCCTCTGTGGTGGTCGGCTACCGGCCCTACGTGGCCCAGATCAAGGACCTGCTGACCCCCGGGGTGCGAATCGCGTCCACCCCGATGGGCAAGGAGGCCGAGCGGACCGCCACCGCCATCGAGCTGGCCCGGCAGGGCAACAAGGTGGCCCTGGTCTGCTCCGGCGACCCGGCCATCTACGCGATGGCCTCGCCCACCCTCGAGCAGGGCACCGACGGGATCGAGGTGGAGATCGTCCCGGGCGTGACCGCCAGCCTGGCCGCGTCCGCGATTCTGGGGGCGCCGCTCGGCCACGACCACGCCACCATCTCGCTGTCGGACCTGCACACCGACTGGGAGACCATCCTCAAGCGGCTGCGGGCCGCGGCCGAGGCCGACTTGGTTACGGTGCTCTACAACCCGCGCAGCCGGACCCGCCTGCATCACCTGCCCGACGCCGTGGCCATCTTCGCCGAACACCGGCCGGCGACCACGCCGATCGCCGTGGTCGAGGAGGCCGACCGGCCCGACCAGCGGGTCACCTTGTCGACGATCGCCGAGTTCGACCCGTCCGTGGTGAACATGAACTCCCTTGTCGTGATCGGTTCCTCGACGACCCGCTACCTGCCCGCCGGCGTCGGCGGCACCGCCATGGTGACCCCGCGCGACTACCACTGGATGAACCGATGAGCCACCCGAACCTGTCGCCCACCCCTTCCGCGCCCGCCGCGGCCACCCCGCCGCTGGTGATCGCCGGCCACGGCACCCGGGTGGCCGCCGGGGCGGCCCAGGCCGCGGAGTTGGTGGCCCGAGTACGGGCTTTACTACCGGACGTGCGGGTCGAGGCGGGCTTCGTCGAGCTCACCGAGCCGCCGATCGATGCCGCGCTGGCCCCGCTGCTGGCCGAGCACGGCCGGGCCGTGGTGGTGCCGCTGATGATCGGCAGCGGCGGGCACGTCCGCGACGACATTCCCGAGGCGATCGCAGATGCCCAGGCCACCCAGCCGGGCGCCGCGGTGGCCTACACCCGCCACCTCGGCTCGCCGAAGGCCTTGCTGGCCGCCGTCCAGGCCCGGATCGACGCGGCCCGCGGCGAGTGGGCGGCCGCCGACACCGACGTGATCCTGGTCGGACGCGGCTGCAGCATCGCCGAGACCAATGCCGACCACGTCCGGCTCACCCGGCTGCTGTTCGAGGCCGGTGGCTACCGGCAGGTGGCGGCGGCCTTCATCCAGGTGGCCCGGCCGTCGTTGCCCGAGGCGCTGGCCCAGGCCGCAGCGAGCGGCAGCCGGCGGATCGTGGTGATGCCGCACTTCCTGTTCACCGGCCGGCTCGACCAGTGGGTGCACCAGCAGACCGCCGAGTTCATGGTGTCCCATCCCGAGGTCGAAGTGCGGGTGTCCGGCGTGATCGGTGCCTGCGACGAGCTGGCCGAGGTGGTCGTCCAGCGCTACCGGGAGGGCGTCCTGAAGCTGCGCGCCGAGGCCGGGTCGTCGGCCTACCTCAGCGGGCTGCTGCTGACCGGACGCAAGGTCGTGGCGGTCGGCGGCGGCTGCGTGAACCGGCGTCGGGTGCCGAAGCTGCTGGCCGCCGGGGCCGAGGTGACCGTCGTCGCCCCCACGTTGCATCCGGCGCTGGCGGCGCTCGCCGAGGCCGGGACGATCCGGTGGCGCGAGCGCACCTTCCAGGACTGCGACCTGGACGGCGCCTGGTACGTCCTGGCCGCCACCGACGATCCGGCGACCAATGCCCAGGTGGCTGCGGCCGCCGAGGCCCGGCACACCTTCTGCGTCCGCGCCGACCGGGCCGACCAGGGCTCAGCCTGGACCCCGGCCACCGCCACCATCGACGGCCTCTCCCTAGCTGTCCTCTCCGGCGGCGATCCCCGCCGCTCCCGCGCCGTCCGCGACCACCTCCTCTCCCTCTACACCTCTCCGGGACAAAAGGGGACGGTTCCTGTTACGTCCCAGAACCCCTCCCCGAAACAGGAGGGGACGCGGGACGTAACAGGAACCGTCCCCGTTGCGGGAGGGACCAGGGAGTACCTGCGCGACGGAGCCGAGATCTATCGGCATTCGTTCGCGATCATCGAGGCGGAGACCGACCTGAGCCGGGTGCCGGACGGGCTGCGGGCGGCGGCGATCCGGATGGTGCACGCCTCCGGGCAGCCGGACCTGGTCGACGATCTGGCCTGGTCGGACGGCTTCGCGGACGCCGCCACCACGGCGCTGCGGGCCGGTGCGCCCATCCTGTGCGACGCGAAGATGGTGGCCAGCGGCGTGATCCGGTCCCGGCTGCCCCGAGACAACCAGGTGCTCTGCCTGCTCGGCGATCCGCGGCTGGACGCCCTGGCCGCCGAACTCGGAACCACCAAGACCGCCGCGTCCGTCGAGCTGTGGCGTCCGCTGCTGCCGGGCGCGGTGGTCGCCATCGGCAATGCCCCGACCGCGCTGTTCCACCTGCTCGAAGTGGTCGCCGCCGAGCCACGTCTGGCCCCGGCCGCAGTGCTCGGCATCCCGGTCGGCTTCGTCGGCGCGGCCGAATCCAAGCAGGCCCTGGCCGCCAATGACCTCGGTCTGGAGTACCTGGTGGTCCACGGACGCCGCGGCGGCAGCGCGGTCACGGTGGCCGCCCTGAACGCCCTGTGCGGCCCGGACGGACGCACCGGCTGAACCGACATCTTCGTCCGGCCGCCGATCGCGCCGCCCACGCCGGAGCCAGCCGCCACCCGTCCCGCTACCACCCGAGCCTCGTCCCACCCACCGCTTCCGCCACAGCGAAAGGAACCTCATGAACGTCCGCCCTGCTCAGACCGGGGAAGTGATCCTGGTCGGCGGCGGCCCCGGCGACCCCGACCTGCTCACCGTCGGCGGCCTACGCGCCCTGCGCAACGCCGACGTCGTGCTCTACGACCACCTGGCTCCGCTGGCCTGCCTGGACGAGGTCAAGCCCGGCACCACCCTGATCGACGTCGGCAAGCTACCCGGCGGCCGGCACACCGACCAGGCGAAGATCAACCAGCTACTCATCGAGCACGCACAGACCGGCGCCAGCGTCGTCCGGTTCAAGGGCGGCGACCCGTTCGTGCTGGGCCGCGGCAGCGAGGAGTGGCTGGCCTGCGCCGAGGCCGGCGTCCCGGTGCGGGTGATCCCGGGAGTCTCCTCGGCCATCGCCGGGCCCGAGCTGGCCGGCATCCCGCTCACCCACCGCGGCCTCACTCAGGGCTTCACCGTGGTCTCCGGCCACGTCGGCCCGACCCACCCGGCCAGCACCGTCAATTGGGAGGTGGTGGCCAAGACCGCCGGCACGATCGTGATCCTGATGGGGGTGCGGCACCTGGCCGACATCTGCGCGGCACTGATCGCCAACGGCCTGGACGCTCAGACGCCGGCCGCCGTGGTCGCCCAGGCGACCACCCCCGACCAGCAGGTCGTCCGCGGCACCGTCGACACCCTGCCCGCCCTGGCCGCCGAGGCCGGAATCCAGCCGCCGGCGCTCACCGTGATCGGCTCGGTGGTCGGGCTCGACCTGCTCCACCGGTGACCTACCAAGACCCCTCAACGGACGTGAAGTGCACGCCCGCAGCCCACATTCGGGTTCGGGTCGTCCCTGAACCAGCGGCTACCATGCAGAGCGTGCCTGTGACCAGCGTCGGCGTGAACCACAACCTGGTGGCCCTCGACGAGCTGGCCCGGCTGAGCGCGGTTTCCGAACAGATCCTGGCCCGACTTGATCGGGCCGACGTCCCCGGGCGCATCCTGCTGAACACCTGCAATCGGTTCGAGCTCTACGTAGAAACACCTACCTTCCACGGCGGCCTCGAGCTGGTGCTCACTGCGATCCGCGAGGCACTGGCCCCCGCCGATCGGCACCTTGTCGATCAGTTCGAGGTGTACGCCGCGGACGTCGCCGTCCAGCACCTGCTCGAGGTGGCCAGCGGCCTGGATTCGATGGTGGTTGGCGAGGCCGAGATCATCGGCCAGGTTCGCAACGCCGTGACGACGGCCGGCCCCCGGGCCAGCGCGTCCCTGCATCGGCTCTTCGATGCGGCTCTGACCACGGCAAAAGCAGTGGCCAGCGAGAGCGGACTGGGCGAGGCCGGACGTTCCCTTGCCCAGGTGGGTCTCGACCTTGTCGAGCAGCGCCACTTCCCGTTGGCCGGACGCCGGGTGCTGCTGATCGGCACCGGCAGTTACGCCCGGGTGGTCACCGCCGCCCTGCTGCGCCGCGGCTGCACCGAGTTGTCGGTGTACTCCCCCAGCGGCCGAGCCGCGCAGTTTGCCGCCAGCCACGACGTCCGTCCTGTCGGCGAGGACGAGCTGGACGCGACCCTGGCCGCCGCCGAACTGGTGGTCACCTGCAGCGGCGGTCAACATCGCGGCGAGCCGATCCTGGGCACTTTCCAGCTGGCGTCCACTCGCGCCGGCGCGCCATTGCTGCCGATCCTGGATCTGTCCTTGTCCGGCGACGTTGCCGCCGACGCCGACAACCTGGCCAATGTCGACCTGATCGATCTGGACGAGGTGGGCGCCGCCGCCCCGGCCGCTCAGACCGCGGCGGTCCTGCACGCCCGCGACCTGGTCAATCGCGGCGTGGAGACCTACCTGCACCTGGAGCAGGGACGCCAGGCCACCCCGGCGGTCACCGCCATCAGAGCACATGTCACCCAGTTCATCGAGCGGGAGATCGAGTCGGCCAACCGCCGCTACGACACCGAGACCGCCGCCGCGGTGGCCCACTCGCTGCGTCGGGTCTCGAACGCGCTGCTGCACACGCCGTCACTGCGTGCGGCCGAGCTGGCCCGCACCGGTGAGCTCGAGGACTACTCCCACGCCCTGCACACCCTGTTCGGAATCGAGGTGCCGCAATGACCGAGGCTCCCCTGCTGGCCGCCTACCACGGACGTTCGGTCACCCGGCGTCCGGTGTGGTTCATGCGCCAGGCCGGACGCTCGCTGCCGGAGTACCGGGCGCTGCGCGAAGGCACCTCGATGCTCCAGGCCTGCCTGACCCCGGAGCTGGCCGCCGAGATCACCGTCCAGCCGGTCCGTCGGCACGACGTGGACGCCGGCATCTTCTTCTCCGACATCGTGGTGCCGCTGCGGCTGGCCGGGATCGCGGTCGAGATCGTCCCCGGCGTCGGCCCGGTGCTGGAGTCGCCGATCCGCAGCGCGGCCGACGTGGCGAACCTCCCCGAGCTCGACCCGGACGCCCTGGCGCCGGTCAAAGCGGGCGTGGCCGGCGCGGTGGCCGAGCTCGGCGAAACCCCGCTGATCGGTTTCGCCGGCGCCCCGTTCACGCTGGCCTCCTACCTGATCGAGGGCCGTCCCAACCGCGAGCTGCCGGCCACCAAGGCCCTGCTGGCCGAGGACCCAGAGACCTTCCACGCGCTGCTGAGCTGGGTGGCCGGGATCACCGCCACCTTCCTGCGCGCTCAGGTCGAGGCCGGAGCGGTTGCGCTGCAGCTGTTCGACTCCTGGGTCGGCCGGCTGACCCCGGCCGAGTACCGCCGCAACGTCCAGCCGCATTCGGCCGAGGTCTTCGCTGCGATCGCCGACCTGGGCGTCCCCCGAGTGCACTTCGGCACGGCCACCGCGAACCTGCTGCCCGACCTGTTGGCCGCCGGGGCGGACGTGATCGGCGTGGCCTCCGATCTGGGGCTTGACCAGGCCAATCAGCTGCTCGGCGGGGCCGTCCCGCTGCAGGGGAACCTCGATCCGGCGCTGCTGTCCGGCGACTGGAACACCCTCGAAGCAGCCACCCGCGACATCATCGCCCGCGGTGCGTCCGCCCCGGGCCACGTCTTCAATCTGGGTCACGGCGTCCCGCCGGACACCGACCCGGACGTCCTCACCCGGCTCGTCGAGCTGGTCCATTCGATCCCTCCGGAGAACTGATATGCATCCCGCCGCCACCGGGCACCCCGTCCACGCCACCCACGCCGGCCACCCCGGACGCACGCACGGCATCGGCTCGGTGAAGCCGGACGGCTGGGCCTACCAGCGCGCCCCGATGATCATTTACTGGGAGCTGACCAATGCCTGCGGGCTGGCCTGCCGGCACTGCCGGGCCACCGCGATGCCGGACGCCGCCCCCGGCGAGCTGACCACCTCCGAGGCGATCGCCCTGCTCGACGACATCCTCGGTTTCGCCGGCCCGGACGAGGCGCTGCCGCATGTGGTGATGACCGGCGGCGACCCGCTGCGCCGGGCCGACCTGCCCGAACTCGTCGCCGCCGCGACCGCCCGCGGGATCGGGGTTTCCCTGGCCCCGGCGGTCACCCCGCTGCTCACTCGGGAGCGGATGTTCTGGATGAAGGAGATCGGCATCCAGGCCATCTCGCTGTCCCTGGACGGCTCCACCGCTGAGTACCACGACGGCGTCCGAATGGTGCCGGGCACCTTCGACGCCACCCTCACCGCCTTGGACGATGCGGCCGACGCCGGACTGTCGGTGCAGGTGAACACCCTGGTCACCGCCAATACCGCGGCCGACCTGCCGGCGGTCTACGAGCTGCTCAGCACGCACACCTTGATGCAGTGGAGCCTGTTCTTCCTGATCTCGATCGGGCGCGGCTCCGAGCTGACCGAGCTCAGCCCCGGCGAGGCCGAGCGCTGGCTGCTGTGGGCGGCCGCCACCAACCGGGAGGCGCCGTTCCGGGTGAAGACCACCGAGGCCATGCACTTCCGCCGGCTGATCGCCCAGCCGATGCTGCGGGCCGGCAAGAGCAAGGAAGACCTCGAAGCGCACCCGATGTCGCGGGCCTTCGGGATCCGGGACGGCAACGGCATCGTCTTCGTCTCCAACCTGGGCGAGGTCACCCCGTCCGGCTTCCTGCCGATCAGCATCGGCAACGTCAAGGAGCGCTCGCTGGTCGAGCTGTACCGCGACGATCCGCTGATGCGTTCGTTGCGCGATCCGGCCCAGTTCAAGGGCCGCTGCGGGGTCTGCGAGTTCCAGGATTGGTGCGGCGGCTCCCGGGCCCGCGCCTATGCCTGGACCGGCGATCCGCTGGAGTCCGACCCGCTGTGCCCCTATCAGCCCAAGGCAGCCCAGTGAGGCTGCTGGTCGTCGGCGGCGGGATCGCCGGGCTGGCTGCAGCCTGGGAGGCGATCTCCCGTCCCGGCACCGAGGTCGTCTTGGTTGAAGCGGACGAGCGGCTCGGCGGCAAGCTGCACACCGAGAGCATCGACGGATTCCTGATCGAGCACGGCCCGGATTCGTTCGTCAGCTATCGTCCGGCCGCCGCCCAGCTGGCCCGCGAGGTCGGGTTGGGCGAGGAGCTGATCGGCACCTCGGGGTCCCGGCAGGTCTATCTGCGCTCGGGGGACAAGCTGCGTCCGATTCCGGCCGGGATGGGCATGGTGCTGCCGACGCGGCTGCTGCCGTTCGCGACCACCGGCATTCTCTCGGTGGCCGCCAAGCTGCGCGCCGGGCTCGACCTGATCCTGCCCCGCCAACTCGGCACGGACGACGTGGCCATCGGCGCTTTCCTGCGTCGCCGGCTCGGAGGCGGCATCGTCACCGGCTTCGCCGACCCGATGGTCGGCGGCATCTACGGCGCCAGCGTGGACGAGCTGAGTCTGGACGCCGTGCTGCCCAGTCTGCGCTCCGACGAGGCCGCCCACCGCAGCCTGATCCTGGCTTCGCTGGCCTCGGGCCGGAAGGCTCGCGCCGCCCGCAAGGCCTCGGGTGCCCGCGGCCCGGGCTCGCCCTTCCAGACCCTGCGCGGCGGCCTGGGCTCCCTAGTGGACGCCCTCGCCACCCAGCTCACCGCAGCCGGAGCCGACCTGCGCACCGGGGTCTCGGTCCTCTCGCTGACCCCAACGACGGGGACGGTTCCATTACCGTCCACCCTGGTCACAGCAACTCCCGGGGACGGTTCCATTACCGTCCACCCACGTCAGGACGATCCGCGGGGACGGTTCCCATCCCGTCCACCCTCGTCAGAGCAACTCGCGGGGACGGTTCCATTACCGTCCACCCCAGTCAGAGCAACTCTGAGCGACGGCACCGTGATCGAGGCGGACGCGGTGGTGCTGGCCGGCGGCGTCCGCAGCAGCGCTGACCTGCTGGCCGAGGCCGCCCCATCTGCCGCGGACGCCCTGGCCCAGGTGCCGCTGGCTACGTCGAATGTGATCAGCCTCGGCTACCGCGCGTCCGCCTTCCCGACGCCGGTGACCACCCACGGCTGGCTGGAGGCGCAGGCCGCGCCGATCAGCGGCGTGACGGTCAGCTCGGCCAAGTGGGCCGGACGCGCCGAGGCCGATCAGGTGCTGATCCGCGCCTTCGTCCCCGAACGCCTCGGCCCGATCGCCACCGCCGACACCGACAAACTGCTGGCTACCGTGATCGCCCACGTCGGCACCGTGCTGGGCGCCACCGAAGCCCCGTTCCTGGTCCGGCTCACCCGGTGGACGTCGGTGATGCCGAAGTACACCGTCGGCCACCTGGACCGGATCGCCACCGCCGAGGCCGCCTTGGCCGAGCTGCCGAACTGGCGGATCGCCGGCTCGGCGCTGCGCGGGGTCGGGGTGCCCGACTGCATCGCCGACGGACGCCGCCAGGCAGCCGCCGCCCTGGACGCCGCCTCCACCCCCGAAGCCAGCCCCACCTCACAAGCCACCACTGCACGTGAAGCCGCCGCCAGAGTTAGGGTCGATTCATGACTGACGCGATCAGCTACACCTGCTATGCCGTCTTCACTCGCCGCGCCCCCGCCCCAGTGGACGTGGCCGCCGACGTCACCGAGCTGATCGGCGAGCTGGCCGAGCTCGGCGTGACCACTCGCGGCCTGTACGACGTCCACGGCATGCCGGCCAAGGCCGACCTGCTGGTCTGGCTGCACGGCGATTCGGCCGAGCAGCTGCAGGAGGCGCAGCGCCGCTTCCAGCGGGAGGCGCTGGGTGGTGCGGTCGAGCTGACCTGGTCCGGCTTCGGGGTGCACCGGCAGGCCGAGTTCAGCCGCGACCATCGACCGGCGTTCCTGCGCGGCGTCGAGCCGAAGACCTGGCTGACCGTCTACCCGTTCGTCCGCTCGTACGAGTGGTACCTGCTGCCCGAGGACGAGCGTCGCGCCTTGTTGGCCGAGCATGGCGCGCAGGGACGCGAGTTCCCGCAGGTGCTCAGCAACACGGTGGCCGCTTTCGCGCTGGGCGACTACGAGTGGCTGCTGGCCCTGGAGGCCGACGAACTGGTCGACCTGACCGACCTGATGCGGCACCTGCGCGGCTCCGGCGCCCGCCGGCATGTCCGGCTCGAGGTGCCGTTCTTCACCGGGCACCGGATCACCCCGTCCGACCTGCCCCGCGTGCTGCGATGACCGACGCCGTCCTGCTGCTCGGTTTCGGCGGCCCGGAGGGGGTCGACGAGGTGGTGCCGTTCCTGGAGCGGGTCACCGCCGGACGCGGGATTCCGCCCGAGCGGCTGGTCGAGGTGGGCCAGCACTACTTCACGCTCGGCGGGGTGAGCCCGCTGAACGCCCAGAACCGAGCGCTGCGGACGGCGCTGGCCGAGGCTCTGGCTGCTCAGGGCTCGCCGATCGAGGTGGCCCTGGCCAACCGGAACTCCCCGCCCTTCGTGCCGGACGTGCTCGCCGAACTGGCCGCCGCCGGACGCCGCGAGATCCTGGCCGTGGCCACGGCGGCCTACGCCGGCTACTCCAGTTGCCGACAGTACCGGGAGGATCTGGGAACCGCACTCGCTTCCGCCGACCTCGGCTTGTCCGTGCGCAAGCTGGGGCCGTTCTATGACCTGCCCGAGTTCGCCGGCACTATCGCCGCGCTGCTGCTCGAGTCGCTGCCCGATGACATCTCACTCGATGATCCGAGCATCCGGTTGGTCTTCACCACCCATTCGGTGCCGACCTCGGCCGCGCGGGCGTCCGGGCCGTCCGGGGACGCGTACGTGAACCAGCACCGCTGGGTGGCCGAGCAGGTAGTGGGCCATCTGGCTGCGACTACCGGAGTCACGAAGCCCTGGGATCTGGTCTTCCAGTCGCGCAGCGGTCCGCCGACCATGCCTTGGCTGGAGCCGGACGTGAACGACGCGCTGCGGGCCGACGCCGCCGAGGGGGCGACCGCGGTGGTGTTGGTGCCGATCGGCTTCCTGTCCGATCACATGGAGGTGATCTGGGACCTGGACACTCAGGCCCGCGACACCGCTGCTGAGCTGGGCCTTCGCCTGGTCCGGACGCCGACCGTCGGCACCGATCCGCGCTTCGTCTCTGCCCTGGCCGGGCGGATCGCCGCTGAGCTGGCGGCTCCGTCCGCCGAACCACAGGACGGGGAGTTCTGCTTCGGCGGCTGCTGCGCGAACCCGCGCCGCGAGCTGCCGACCGTGCCCGGAACCGGACCCCGGAAATGAGGGGCGCAATGAGGGTGCGTCAATGAAGCTGCGGCTGGCCACCCGTGGCTCGAAGCTGGCCTGGGCGCAATCCGGGATGGTCGCCGACCTGCTGCGGACGCACGGGCAGGAGGTCGAGTTGGTCCGGGTCACCACACACGGCGATGTGACCACCGCGCCGCTGGCCAGCCTGGGCGGGTCCGGGGTGTTCGTCGGGGCGGTGCGAGCGGCCGTGCTGGCCGGTGAGGCCGACCTGGCCGTCCATTCGTTCAAGGATCTGCCGACCGAGCCGAATGACGATTTCCTGCTGGCCGCGGTGCCCGAACGCGAGGATCTGGCCGATGCGCTGTGCGCGCGCGACGGGCTGAGCCTGGACGGGTTGCCGGCCGGGGCGCGGGTGGGGACGGGTTCGCCGCGGCGGGCCGCGCAGCTGCTGTTGCGGCGTCCCGATCTGGAGCCGGTGGCGATCCGCGGCAATGTGGAGACCCGGCTTTCCCGGGTCGGCGCCGACCTGGACGCCGTGCTGCTGGCTGCCGCCGGACTGCGTCGGCTGGGTTTGGCTGCGGCCATCACCGAACGCCTGGATCCGTCGTGGTTCTTGCCGGCGCCAGCTCAGGGAGCGCTGGCGCTGGAGTGCCGCGCCGATGCGTCCGACGAGCTGCGGGCCGCGCTGGCCGAGGTAGACGATCCAGCCTCCCGGGCTGCCGCGCTGGCCGAGCGGGCCGTGCTACTCCGACTGCAGGCCGGTTGTGCGGCTCCGGTCGCCGCGCATGCGACGGTTGCCGACGGACACCTGAAGTTGGTCGCCACGGTCACCGCCGTGGACGGCACCGCCCAGCTCACCGAACACGTCTCCGGGGCGTCGAGCTTGGCCGAGGAGTGGGGACGCCAGGTGGCCGACCAGCTGCTCGCCGCCGGCGCGGCCGACCTCGTCGACCTGTCCGCTGACAAGCCCAAACCCTTGGCTGGACGGACCATCCTGGTTCCCGAGCGGGCCCCCTCCGGCACCGCGGCCACCCTGACCGCCGCCGGCGCCGACGTGATCCTGGCCGCTTTCACCGAGCAGCAGCCGCTACCCCTGGACGAACTGCGTGCCGCCCTTGCCGAGGACTGGGACTGGCTGGTCCTCAGCTCCGCCAAGGCCGTCCCGGCCCTTGTCGACGCGCTCGCCGGGCGCCCCCTCACCGCTCAGCTCGCCGCCGTCGGCCCGGCCACCGCCGCGGCCCTCACGGAGGCCGGCTTCACGCCCACTCTGGTCGCCCAGCCCGCGAACGGTGCCGCCCTGGTCTCCGCCTTCCCCGCCGGACCCGGCCGCATCCTCATCCCCGGCGCTGTCGACCACTCCGTCGACCCCACCGCAGGCCTCACGGCCAAGGGCTGGGACGTCCACAACGTCGCCGTGTACCGGACGATCAGCCTCCCGCTGCCCGAGTCGGTCGTCTCCCGCTGGCACGCTGGCACCATCGACGCCTTCATCGTCACCGCCGGCTCCGTCGCCCGCGCAGCGATTGCTTCGGCTGGCCTCCCGGGTCCAAAGGTCGTCGCCCTCGGCCCCTCGTCCGCTCGAGTTGCCACCGACCTCGGCCTCGAGGTCGCCGCGACCGCCGCTCGCCCCCTCGCCGCCGCCCTCGCCGACGCCGCACTGGCCAGCCTGGCGTGACGCCGGATTGGCCCCGCACCGGACAAGCATCCAGAACGAATCACACCGCGACACTGTCCGGGCCGACTCACTGCAGGGGCGCCGCCGCAGTCGCTGCTGCCTTCACCGCATCCGTGAAGGTCTGAGTCTTCACGACATCGCGAGTCAGGACGTCTCCACCCAGCGCAACCTCGATGATCTGTATGGCCCGCTTGAAGCCTTCTACGGAAGACTCGTCGGACCACAACGTCTCAGCGATCTTGTTGGCATAGGCAGCCATCTTGTTGGCCGTCAGCGCTGGCATTTCAGGCCCACTAGCGATATATCTCAGCGCCATCAGGAGGTGGTACCTGGCAGGCTTGTAGTACACGGGGAGAAGATTGTTTCGGAAAAGGAACTCCAGCTTGTAGAAGCCATACGCGGCAGCGTAGTACGGCTCAAGCTTATGCGAATCGCTGAAAATCTTGGTGCCGACCTGAACTCGCAAATCAGAGTAGTATCTGGCTGCGCGATGCGGATCGTCTAGAAACATTGCGGCGAAAGCACGGACCTGCTGAGACTTGCCGATGATGCGCACCTTCTCCACACCGTTGGACGATGCATACTGCTTAGATCGACGTTCGTAGTAGAGCTTCTTCTTGTCGGGGTAGGCGTCATACAGCGCCTCCAGCTTCTTCTGGAACGCACTCAATGCAAATAGATCGTCTGCCGTAACCTCCGTCTGCCGGTTAGTAGCAGTGATTATGGCGTTGATTATGTCCTCATCGGAGGTCGAGATCACCTTCAGCGGCACGTACACATCCTCACCAAGCACGGCCCGGCTGTCGAACAGGACGTGGCTAGTCTGACACCCGTTGACGATTTGATAGTCGGTCACAACGAACTTGTTTCCGGTCGTACGCAATCCCCTGGTTACAACAGTTATGCCGTTATTGAGTACAGCAAAGCGTTGCTGGCCTGACGCGTCTTGAAGCGTCGCCTTCATCTCTAGGTTGACCGCGTTATCACCCTGAAAGTCTCGAACATTGTCGTAGAAGAGAGGCTTGCGTATATTGCCTGAGTGGTCAGTGATTAGCGAGAGGTACTCCTTCACTGGGAGCACGCCGAAGTAGGCCTCAGCTACGCCGTCAATCTCCGGTAGCAGCACCTTGTTCGCGAATGAGAACTCGACTGTGACGTTGTTCTTGCTCCGCTGGTAGGCCGCCTGCACCTGATCGGCACCCCATGCCTCGAACTCGACGGAGCTGAAGAGCCCCGTATCCAGGAGCCGGCCTCTTCGCCCATCCACCTTCGCATTAAGGAAGTCGTCGTCCTGCCATTGACCCGTCGTGACGTAGGTCATTTCAAGGACCGGCCTCTGGCGGGTGAACTTCACGCTCTTTGCATAGAGCCAACTCATGACCTCTTGACTGGCCTTGATCCTCTCGGAGGCGGGAAGAGTGGGCACCTCAGCGAAGAACTCTTCGACTCCATCGAAGAAGGTGGCCATCTGCTCTGAGTTGAATGTGCTCGACGTCTTGGCCTGGACGAAGACGAACTTAACGTCCAAGAACCCGTTTATCTCCAGGAGATCCTCGGCCTCCTCGGCCGAGGTCACCAAAACGCCGTTGACGATTACGGCTAGTCCATCGATGCCGAGGTCGTCGGCGCCGCCCACATGGACGTCCGCAGTGTCGAACTCCTCCTCGTAGGCGCTCGATACCACGCAGAAGTCGGCGAAGTGCTCGAACAGAACGGACTCCTCCACACCATTGAGAGACTGCTCATCGCGGAATGTGTCGAGGTACGACTTGGTGATCCTGTCCATTCAGCTCCTTTGCTCGGCCGCCAGATTACATGGATAGCCGCGCCGATGGGTCCTTCTAGCAGAGGAATGGCGCGATATGCCTCGCAGCGCGAAGCATTCCGTCGCGCCGGCGTATCGCGAGCTCGGCGAGCCCGACGCTGGGCGGCATCGAGCCAGAGCGCTGAGCGGCCGAGGGTGGAGCGGCATACAACGGGCCGACAATCCCATCAAACGAGGCAGGCCTTGGCCACGGCCACCGATGGGTCGGTGGGACTGATCTCCGCGGCGGTGGAGGAGCCTGGACCCCAGTCGCTGAACTGTTGCGCGACGCCATCGACTGCAATTATCAGGCCGCCGCCGGGCTCAAGGGAGTTGGAGGCCCAGACTCCGACCTGATCCTCGATACCGGTGGCCGAGAACTTCATGGCGATGAAGTACACCTTGGAGAAGTCCGGAGACTTCACTGCCTTGGCCGAGATGAACTTCATGCCATCGCCGGTCGCGCCCTTCATGATCCCGTTCGCTGCGATGTTGGTGGCGTCCACGCATTCCGCCGCCGCAGCGCCGCTCGGCAGCGAGGATGTCTGCCCGCCGCACGCCGTGAGGAACGCCAGCCCCGCGGCGATCACCAGGGCTGCAACTGATCTGCCCACCATCTCACTCTCTCATGAGGACCGGCCCAACTCACGGTACCCAGCGCCAGAGCGCGGCGTGGCCAAACGCTCGAATGACTCAGCGCCAGCTCGCTTTCCGTGCGCGGGACCAAGGCGGGGCCTGCGCCAACCCAAGCTCACGCAGCAGGCGGCGGGCCGGTGGCCGGGGCGGGCGGCGAGTCGGCGGGGTGTCGCGTGTGGCGGTTGTGACGGACGGGTCGCTGGGTGGGGCGATTCGGGCTGGTGGGGTGAATTCGGGGAGGCCGTCGGGGGCGATACGGAGTTGCCATTGGTCGCGGAGGGGTCCGTGGGCGGGTTCGATCAGCGGGTGGTGGCTGTGGCAGAGCAGTGCGAGGTTGGATAGGGCGGTTCGGCCGCCGGCCCACCAAGGAATGATGTGGTGGGCTTCGCAGCGGGCGGCGGGGGCGTCGCAGCCGGGAAACACACAACCCTGATCACGAACCACCAACGCGGCCCGGATCGCCGGGGTCACCAGGCGTGCGGAGCGTCCGACGTCGAGCACTTCAGAGTTGGAGCCGAGGACGACCGGGATGAGGTCGGCGTCGCAGCAGATCCGACGAAGCTCGCCAGCCGACAACTGCCGTCCGTCACCGACAAGCCCAGCCCCGGCCGCCCCGGCCAACAGTTGGTCGTAGCTCAGCTGGACCAGAACCCGGCCACCCCACGACTCTTTGCCCTTGCCGCCGGCCTCGATGAGCGCGATCAGGGCGTCGGCCCGCCGCTGCTCGGGGGTGGGCATCTCGGCGAGCCGGTCGCGGCGCTCGAGTAGCGTCCGCCGGGTCTGCTCAGCGATGCCATCCAGCTGGGCGATCCAGGCCTCGCCCGGCAGCCGGGGCAGCGAACCCTCGAACCGGATCGAGGCGCCCTCGACGAAGAACCGCAGCGCTCGCTGCCGGTGCGCAGCTTCGGCTTCACGCTGCAACCGGGCCTCCATCGTTTCGGCAGCCGTCGCCGGCGCGACCGCCGCCAGCAGCTTGCCCACTGACCTCGTCAGCTGGTCGGCGTCGAGTTCCCGGGCCCAGCCGACCATTAGCTCTTCGGCCTGCGCCACCTGCTCAGAGCTGAGCTGGGGTGCCAGGCCGTCCAGCACGCCGGTGATCGCCCGCACCTGACCGGCGCCCAGCTTCCCGGCCACCGCAGCCTCACCAACCACCGGGTGTGAACCCAGCGCGCGGGCCTGACGTACCGCGCCTGCAGCTTCCCGCCGAGACAACGTCTCGCCCGTGCCCAGCCACGACGCCATCGGCGCACCCGCAGCCTTCTCCGCAGCATGAGCCCGCTCAGCCTCCGCAGTCACCAGCGACGCCAGAGCATCCACCCGGCCACGCACCCGCCGCGCCAACCGCACCAACCCCAGCCGCTCCGCCGGCTCCATCTCCGAGCCGCGAGGTGCCACCCGATCGAGCAGCGCATCAACCTCAGCCAGTACCTGGCTGGCCGGAAGGAGGCTGCTGCTCGTCGTCATGAAGACAGTCCACCACCTCCCGCTGACACTTTTTCGAACACTCATTCGATTCCCTGCGACAAGATTAGGCGCCCGCGCACACCCCCTGACCCCGAATCGCGACCCACCAGCCCATGGGCAACAATGGGAGCTCCGCCACTAGCGTCCACGCAGGAGCACGAGCATGAACCCACCGGTCCGCCGTCCCCGTCGGCTGCGCACCAATCCGGCGATCCGCAGGCTGGTCGCGCAGACCCGTCCGCAGGCGGCCCAGCTGCTCCTGCCGGTCTTCGTCGCCGACGGCCTGGCCGAGCCGAAGCCGATCGGCTCACTGCCCGGAGTCGTCCAGCACACGCTCGATTCGGTGCGCGAAGAGGCCGTCCGTGCGGTCGAGGCCGGGCTCGGCGGACTGGTGATCTTCGGCGTCCCCGACGACGCCGACAAGGACCCCGAAGGATCGGCGGGCTACGCCGAACACGGCATCCTGAACCGCGCCCTTGCAGCCGTCCGCGCAGAGGTGGGCGATGACCTCGTCATCGCCGCCGACACCTGCCTGGACGAGTTCACCGACCACGGCCACTGCGGCATCCTCACCCCGGGCGGCTCCGTCGACAACGACGCCAGCGTCGAGCTGTACGTCCGCCAGGCGCTCTCCCAGGCTGAGGCCGGCGCCCACTTCGTCTCCCCCTCGGGAATGATGGACGTCCAGGTCGCCGCCATCCGCGCCGGCCTGGACGCCGCCGGCCACCTCGAGACCGGCATCCTGGCCTACGCCGCCAAGTACGCCTCCGCCTTCTACGGACCGTTCCGCGAGGCGGTCGGCTCGTCCCTGGTCGGCGACCGGCGGGCCTACCAGCAGGATCCGGCCAACCGCCGCGAGGGCGTCCTCGAAGCCGCACTGGACGAGGCCGAAGGCGCCGACATGGTGATGGTGAAGCCGGCCGGGTACTACCTGGACGTCCTGGCTGACGTCGCCGCCCAATCGAGCGTCCCGGTGGCCGCCTACCAGGTGTCCGGGGAGTACGCGATGATCGCCGCCGCGGCCGAACGCGGCTGGATCGACCGACGATCTGCCCTTGTCGAATCCACAACGGCGATCGTGAGGGCCGGGGCCGACATCGTGCTCACCTACGCCGCCCTCGAGCTGGCCGGGTGGCTGCGATGACCACCAACGACGAGGCTTTCGATCGCGCCCGCTCGGTGATTCCGGGCGGGGTGTCGTCCCCGGTGCGGGCCTTCGGCTCGGTCGGCGGCACCCCAGTTTTCGTGTCCCGCGCCGAGGGCTCCCGGGTCTGGGACGTGGCCGGACGCGAGTATCTCGACCTGGTCGGCTCCTGGGGCCCGGCCATCCTGGGCCACGCCCACCCGCAGGTGGTGGCCGCCGTCCGGCACGCCGCCGGGCGCGGGCTGTCCTTCGGCGCCCCGACCGTGGCCGAGGCCGAACTGGCCGAGCTCGTCCAGGCCCGGGTCCCGCTGGCCGAAAAGGTGCGCTTCGTCTCCACCGGCACCGAGGCCTGCATGACCGCGATCCGGCTGGCCCGCGGCGCCACCGGACGCGACCTGATCGTGAAGTTCGCTGGCTGCTACCACGGCCATTCGGACGCTCTGCTGGCCGCCGCCGGCTCCGGCTTGGCCACCGCTGGCCTGCCCGGTTCGGCCGGGGTTCCGGCTGCCGCGACCGCGCAGACCCTGGTCGTCCCCTACAACGATCCGGACGCGATCCGCGAGGTCTTCGCCGCCCGTGGCACCGAGATCGCGGCGGTGATCACCGAGCCGGCCGCCGCGAACATGGGTGTGGTCGCCCCGGCGCCGGGCTTCAACGCGCTGCTGCGCGAGCTGACCTCGGCCCACGGCGCACTGCTGATCTACGACGAGGTGCTGACCGGCTTCCGGGTGTCGTCCGCGGGCTGGTGGGGGCTGGAGAACGGCGCGATCACGCCGGATCTGTTCACTTTCGGCAAGGTGGTCGGCGGCGGCATGCCGCTGGCCGCGATCGGCGGACGCGCCGAGCTGCTCGATCTGCTGGCCCCGCTCGGCCCGGTCTATCAGGCCGGCACCCTGTCCGGGAATCCGCTGGCCACCGCGGCCGGCATCGCCACGCTGAAGTTGGCCGACGCCGAGGTCTACGCCCGGGTGGACGCGGTGGCGTCCGCCCTGTCGAGCGCGGTGGACGAGGCCCTGACCCAGGCCGGCGTCCCGCACGTGATCTCGCGGGCCGGCTCGCTGTTCTCGGTCTTCTGGGGCGTGGATTCACCGGTCACCAACTACGAACAGGCCCAGCGCCAGGACGCCGGCGCCTACCGCCGCTTCTTCCACTCGATGCTCGACGCCGGCGTGGCCCTGCCGCCCTCGGCCTACGAAGCCTGGTTCTGCTCGGCCGCCCACTCCGACGCCGACCTCGACCAGCTCATCGCCGCCCTCCCGTCCGCCGCCCGCGCCGCCCGATAAACGGGGACGGTTCCATTACCGTCCACCCAAGTCACCCCGATCGGCGGGGACGGTTCCATTACCGTCCGCCCCGCAGATAAAGGGGACTGCCCCCTTCATCTGCGGCGGCTCAGTTGTGCAGGACGGCCCGTGGGACACAACGGGGACGGTTCCTGTTACGTCCCAACGAACGCTCGCGAAGCGAGACGATGCCGCTCGGCCTCGGCTCCACCGAAGCCTCTGGGACGTAACAGGAACCGTCCCCTTTAGTCCCGGGAGGTGGGAACTAGTTGTGCAGGACGGCCCGGGACGAGAGCCGGCCGGACGCCAGCAGGTCGAGGGCATGAGCGGCGTCCGACATCGCGAAGCGCTCCACCACGGTGGTGATCTTCCCGGCCGCGGCCAGTTCGAGCACCGTCCGCATCTGCTCGCGGTTGCCGAGAATGGACGCCTTGATGGTCTGCGCCTTGTTGAAGTGGAAGCCGGCCACGTTCAGCGGCACCCCGGCCACCAGCGTCCCGCCCCACTTCAGCGCGCGAAATGCCTGTTCAGTGACCACATCGGCGTCGGCGAAGGTCAGCACCACGTCCGCCGAATCCTCCAACGCGGCCAGCTGCGCCGGGTCGGTGGAGTCCACGGCCGCCGACGCCCCGAGTGAACGAGCCACCCGCAGATGCTCGGGGTTGCGGCCGACCGCCACCACGTCGCCGCCGGCCAACCGGGCGAACTGGACGGCCATGTGCCCGACCCCGCCCAACCCGAAGACGGCCACCCGCTGCCCCGGCACGATGGCGGCCTTCTCGACAGCCCCGAAGGCCGTGATCCCCGGGCAGAACAGCGGCGCGGCGTCGATCAGGTCCAGAGAGTCGGGCACCCGATAGGTGTGCGCGGCATTGGCCAGCATGAACTCGGCGTAGCCGCCGTCGACATGCTCACCGGTGATGATCCGCCGATGGCACAGCTGCTCGCGTCCGCTGGTGCAGAACTCACACTCCTCGCACGTCCACCACACCGGCTGGACGCCCACCGGGTCGCCGACGGCGAAGCCAATCACGCCGGCGCCGACAGCAGCCACCCGTCCGGTCACCTCGTGGCCAGGGATGATCGGCGAGATGGCCGGCACCCCACCGGCCACCCAGTCGCCCTGCACCATGTGCAGGTTCGAGCGGCACACCCCGCAGGAGGCGACCTCGATCACCAGCTGCCCCTCCCCCGGTTCCGGACGGGCCGTCGCCCGCCAGCTCAGCGGTGAGGCGCTCAGCGGCGCCGGGGTATCGAGTTCCTGCGCAAACATCGAAGTCATCAAGGTCACCTTCCGAAGTGGACGAGAGAAAGGGCCGGGGTGTGCACCGTCCGCGAGAGATCGGACCGACGCACACCCCGGGGTTATCGAGCAGCTCGTGGCGGCGCGCTGCTCGCTGGGTACTAGCCGACCTCGGCCGGGCTGTTCGCCGCCTGCCAGGACTGCAGGAAGCGCAGGTACGCGGTGGCACCCGGATCCTGCAGGCCGATGCTGCGCTCCTGCAGCCAGGACGCCCGGCCGCGCCGCGACTGCAGCCCGGTCGAACGAATCACGCCGGCCTCGGCGGCCTCGATCGCGGCACTCAGGTCGGCGACGCCGTCCGGCGAAGCCAGCAGTGCCTCGGCGGCCGGGAACATGGCGTCCAGAATCGTCTTGTCCCCCACCTGCGACTTGCCGCGCTGGCTGATCGACTCGGCCGCAGCCAGGGCGAACTTGCCGGCCTGGCCGGGAGCCACCTCGGTGGCGTCGCCCAGGATCCGCGAGCCGGCCAGCAGCGCCCCCGCCACCAGCGCCGCCATCGTGGACGGGTTGGCATTGGCGAACGCCTTGGCGCAGGCCAGGACCACCTCGGCCGGGGTGGCCGCGTCGTCCAGGTTGCTCAGGGCATCGCTGGCGGCCTTGGCCCCCAGCGACACGGTGATGCCCAGGTCGCCGTCACCGAGCGCCTGATCAAGATCGCCGAGTTCGTCGGCGTAGTCGGTGAACAGTGCCAGGCACTTCTGGATCGCCTCGGCGAGTTCTTTTCCGGTCATTACTGTCATGCCTCGATGAAGAAGGGCGAACGAGCCGCCGCGTTGAGTAGTTCGAGCCTGCTGTCGTTGAGCTTCAGCAGCGAGATGGACGCACCGGCCATCTCGAGGCTGGTGGCGTACTCGCCGACGTAGTTCTTGGCGACCTCGATGCCGGCCGCGGTCAGCGTCTGGTGCACTCGGCGGTAGAGGACGTACAGCTCCTCCAGCGGGGTGGCGCCCAGGCCGTTGACCAGCACGGCCACCCGATCGCCGGCGACCAGGGAGAGGTCGGCCATCAGCGGAGCCAGCAGGTGATCGGCGATCTCGTCAGCGGTCTCCAGCTCACCGCGGTGGATGCCGGGCTCGCCGTGGATGCCGATGCCGATCTCCATCTCCCGCTCGGCCAGCTCGAAGCTCGGCTTGCCAGTGGTCGGCAGGATCGTCGGGGTGAGCCCCACGCCCATGGTGGCGGTGTTCTCGACGATGTCCTGAGCGACGGCGGCCACCTCATCGAGGCTGTCACCGCGCTCGGCGGCCGCACCGGCAGCCTTGAACGCGAAGATGATGCCGGCCACGCCGCGGCGGTCGGCCGCGCGCTCCTTGGGCTGGCTGGCGACGTCGTCGCAGCCCAGCACCGTCCGGGTCGGAATGCCTTCCAGCTCGGCCAGATCCACCGACAGGTCGAAGTTGAAGACGTCGCCGCCGTAGTTGCCGTAGAGATAGAGGACGCCGGCGCCGCCGTCGACGGCCTTGGTCGCCTCGAACACCTGGGCCGAAGACGGGGACGAGAACACGTTCCCGATCGCCACGCCGTCGCACAGTCCCTTGCCGACGTAGCCCTTGAACAGCGGCAGGTGTCCGGAGCCGCCACCGGTGACGATGCCGACCTTGCCGGCCACCGGAGCGTCCGCCCGAACCAGGATCCGCGGGTCATCGCCCGGGGTCTTCACCAGGTCGGGGTGAGCGAGAAGAATTCCCTCGAGGAACTCGTCGACGAACCGCAGCGGCTCGTTGATGATCTTCTTCATTCTTGTTCCTTATCTTTCTTGATTGTTCCGACCTGTGTCGTCTGCAATGAAGCTGGATCGGTAGTCACACCGCGTTTGCGCCACTTCGGACGCGACCATTGGATGGTGTCGAGGATCATCACCACGACCAGGATCACGCCTTGCGCGATCGAGTACTGATAGGGCGACAGCCGCAGTGCCGTGAAGCCACTGGCCACCACCTGCAAGGTGAGCGTGGCTAGCACCACCCCGGCGACCGTGGCGAAGCCGCCGTTCGGATTGGTGCCGCCGAGCACGGCGATCACGATCACCAGCAGCACATAGGACGCGCCGTAGTCGGCCGACGCCGTGGGGTTGCGGCACAGGAACAGCACTCCGGCCAGGCCGGCCAGCAGGCCGCCGATCGTGTAGCTGGAGATCAGCACCGAGCGGCTCGGAATCCCGGAGAACCGGGCCGCCACCGGGTTGGCACCCTGCAGCTCGAGCTTGCGGCCCAGCGCCGTACTGCGGACGACCGTGGCGATCACGATGGCCACCAGGACGAACACGATGAACAGCATCGGCACCGGGCCGATCGCGGTCTTTCCGAAGGTGGTCAGCGCGGCCGGTGCACCGTAGAGGGTCTTGCCGCCCGTCCACACCACGGCCAGGCCGTTGAGGATCTGCATGGTGGCCAGCGTCGCCAGAATCGGGGTGATCCCGACCAGGCTGATCAGCAGGCCGTTCAGCAGACCGCAGGCCGCCCCGACCAACAGCCCGATCAGAATGATCGGGACGGTCATCGACTCGCCGAACGCCGGATTGGACGCCGCCATGGCCGTGAACAGCGTCGACATGGTGACCGCCGACAGGTTCGCGATCGACACCAGCGACAAGTCGATGCCGCCGGTCAGCATGGCCAGCATCATGGCGATAGCGATCACCCCCACCTCGGGCGCGGCCACCATGATGTTCTGCAGATTGATCGGGCCCAGGAAGATTCGTGGACGCATGATCGCGAAGAAGCCGAAGGCGACGACAAGGGCGATCAGCATCCGGGAGACACCGCGGTCGCGCAGCGTCCGTCCGACCGCCTCGGTGACGACGCGTCCGATCCGGTTGTTCATGGCCGCGAGACTGTTCTCTGCGGCCTGCGGCTGTGCCTGTTCGGTCTTCATGACACCTTCTCCAGCTCGGGTCGGACGGCCTCGCCCGTATCCACCGTGTGTATCCGCTGCGCGCTGCGCCGGGCACTGACCGCCTGGGCGCCGACGCCCAGGATCAGCAGCAGACCGACCGCTGCCCGCAGCCAGGCGCTCGGGACGCCGACCAGCAGCAGACTGTTGTTGATCACCTGAATCAGCAGTACGCCCAGCACGGTGCCCAGCACCGAGCCGCGTCCGCCGAAGATAGACGCTCCGCCCAGCACCACGGCGGCGATGATGTCCAACTCGCCGCCGACCAGGTCTTGCGGATTGGCGCTGCGGCTCATCACCACATAGGCCACGCCGCCGATGGCGGCCACCATGCCGACCAGCACGTAGATCCACAGCTGGGTGCGGACCACCCGAATGCCGGCCCGGCGGGCGCCTTCGACGTCCCCGCCGATGGCGTACAGCGAGCGTCCGAACATCGTGTACTTCAGCACTGCCCAGATGATCAGTGCGATGGCGATCGACAGCAGCACCAGCACGTGCAGGTAGGCCCGTCCGGCGCTGGTGGTCAGTTCGACGACGTTCACTGCGGAGAGTGCGGCCATCGAGTCCGGCAGCGTCGGGTAGTAGCGGGTGCCGACGTAGACCAGCATGGCGCCGAAGAAGATGCCCTGGGTGCCGAGGGTAACGATCAGAGTCGGCAGCCGGAACTTGGCGATGACAAAGCCATTCACCAGGCCGAGCAGGCCGCCGATGACGATCGCCATCCCGAAGATGGCCGGCAGACCGGGGTCGAAGCCGGTCTTCAGGCAGATCGTCACGGCCGTGTAGGCCGAGCCGATGGCGACCACCGGGAACGACACGTCGATGCCGCCGGAGATGATCACCAGCAGCACGGCCAGCGCCAGGATCATCGGCACCGTGGCGGCCCGCAGGATCGAGAACGCCGTGTTGACGCTGAAGAAGACCGGGTTGAGCAGGGACATCCCCAGGACGACGACCAGCAGGATCAGCGCCAGGCTGCCCTCATTGTTGGCGCCCCGGAACTTGCGAAGGAGCTGCATATCAGACCGCCATGCTTTCCTGGATCGAATCCTCGGTCACCTGATCGGCGACCAACTCATGAGTGATCTGCCCGTGGGCCACCACCAGCACCCGGTGGCAGCAGGCGACGAGCTCGTTGACGTCGTCGGAGATGATCACGACGGCCATTCCCCGCTCTGCCTGAATCCGCAGCAGGTCGAGGATCTGAGCCTTGGAGCCGACGTCGACGCCGACCGTGGGGCCGTTGAGAATGAGCACCTTGGGGTCGGTGGCCAGCCACTTGGCCAGCACCACCCGCTGAGCATTGCCGCCGGACAGCGTCCGGACGGCCCGGTTCGGGTGCGGCGCGTGGATCTTCAGCTGATCGAAAAAGTGGGTGATCGTGCCCCAGATCCGCTTGCGGTCCAGCAGCTTCCAGCGGTTGCGGTGCTCGTTGAAGGAGGCCGCGATGATGTTGTCGGCGATCGGCTTCTCCAGGAACAGGCCCTGGGTGAGCCGGTCCTCGGGGACGTAGCCGATGCCGGCCGCCACCGCGTCCTGAATGTTGCGGACCCGGACCGGCTTGCCGTCGATCGCGATCGTGCCGGACTTGGCCGGCAGCACCCCGAAGACGGACTCGGCCAGCTCGGTGCGTCCCGAACCCAGCAGGCCGGTGACGCCGAGGATCTCGCCCTTGCCGACCTGGAAGGACACGTCCCGGAAGGCGCCGGGCAGGGTGAGCCCGCGCACCTCGAGAGCCGGGGTGGCGGTCTGGTCGAAGTCGGGGACGCGCCGGGACTCCTCGACGTCGCTGCCGGTCATGTGCCGGGCGATCGAGCGCCGGTCGAAGTCGGCGGCCGGGCCGGAGATGACCACCCGTCCGGACCTCATGATGGTGAGCCGCTGCGAGATGGCCAGCACCTCTTGCAGCTTGTGGGAGACGAAAACCAGGGCCACGCCACGGGCCCGCAGCCGCTCGACGACGGTGAAGAGATGCTCCACCTCGGAGTGGGTGAGGGCGGTGGTCGGCTCGTCCATGATGATCACTCGGGCGTCGCTGACCAGGGCCCGGCAGATGGCAGTGAGCTGCCGGTCGGCCACCGACAGGTTCTCGACGTCGGCGTTCAGATCCAGATCGAGCTGGAGTTCGTCGACGATCGCCTGCGCCTTCTCGCGGGCATCCTTGACCCGGTACAGCTTGCGCCGGGCGGCCACCGCGGAGGTGAGGACGATGTTCTCGGCCACGGTGAGGTTCCCGAACAGCGAGAAGTCCTGGTAGATCACCTGGATCCCGCTCTGGATGGCCGAAGTGGTGTTCATTCGGGTGTGGACGATGCCGTCCACTTCGATCTCGCCGGAGTCGGGACGCTCCGCGCCGGAGATCATCTTGATCAGGGTCGACTTGCCGCAGCCGTTCTCGCCGGCCAGGCAGTGCACTTCGCCGGGAATCAGGTCCAGCGAGACATCATCCAGAGCCTGGACGCCGCCGAATCGCTTGGAGATGTGCCGGGCCGACAGGACCGGAGCCGGGCCGGTCGCGTCCGCCAGCTGCGTTGCTGGTGCTGTGGTGGAACTCATCGGGAGCTTCTGTTCTCTTGGGTTGGGCCCGGGGCGTGCCGTGTCGACACGCCCCGGATCCGCTGACGCTGAGTGACTCAGAACTTGTAGTTCTTCGCGCTCTCCTTGTCGGCTGCAACCTGGGCGGTGCCAACGAAGACGTTGGTCTGGCCGGCCATCGGCTGCAGGTTGTTGTAGCCCTCGATGCCCAGATCGGTGCCCGCGGTGATCTTGCCGCCCTCGGACAGGATCTTGGCGATCTGCAGCTGGGCCTCGCCGGCCAGGGCCGGATCCCAGAAGAAGATCTTGTCGATGGAGCCGTCTTCCAGGTACTGGCTGGCGACCGACGGGATCGAGGTACCCATGACGCAGATCTTGTCCTGCAGACCGGCTTCCTTCACCGCACGGGCGATGCCGGGGACGTCGTTACCGGCCGAACCCTCGAAGCCCGCGATGTCGGGGTACTTGGCCAGGATCTCGCGAGCCCGCTGGTAGGCGGTCTCCTGGTTGTCGGTGCTCTCGATCGGGGTCTCGACCCGCTTCATGTCGGGCAGGTTCTTGGTCTGGTAGTCGTAGGCCGCACCCACCCACTCCATGTGGGTCTTGGCGGTCAGGCCACCGACGAACTGGACGTACTTGCCCTTGCCACCCATGCATTCGCCGAGGTTCTTCATGATGTCGGAACCGTAGGCGGCGTTGTCGAAGGCCTCGATGTCGATGTCGACGTTCTTCATGCCGGTGGCCTCGTGGGAGACCACGATGATGCCCTGCTCGCGAGCCTTGGCCAGCGCGCTCTCCACGGCCTCGGGCGAGTTCGGGACGACGGTGATCGCCGTCGGACGCTGAGCGATCAGGTCCTCGATGATCTTGACCTGCTTCTCCGGGGCAACGTCGTCCGCGCCTTCCTGGCGGGCGTCGATGCCGGTGCGCTCGGCGAAGGACTTGACGCCCTCAGCCATCCGCTGGAACCACGGAATGGTCTGCGCCTTGACGACGGTGACCATCACCTTGTCCTTGTCGCCGGCCGGGGCGGACGACGAGGCCGCGCCGGAGGCGGACGGGGCAGCTTCTCCCACCGTCGTGCAACCGACTACCGAGAAGGACAGCCCAACCGCGAGAACGGCGGCGGCGGGCATGAACCTGCGCTTCATAGGAACTCCTTTGTCCAAAGCCTGGTGTTGGGGCTGCGCGAGCCTGCATGCGGCGCCCCATTGCCGTGGACGCTAGACCCTGCCGAGGGGCCGGGTCAAGCGAAAACGAGCATAATCTTGCGCTACATCGCGCAAAACGCGCGAACTGGCAGGATTTGAACGCGCAGCGGGTTGGAGTGAGCGGGCGAGGCCTGCGCGGCTCCCGCTTCATTTCGTGCGGACCTGAGCTGGGGATGCCGTACGGTTGCTGATGCTCGTTTTCGCGCGCTTGCTGCGCGTGGCCGCTAGTCGGGCTAGCCTTTGCGGCAGAACGGATGAGGAGGGACATGTCTCGGCAAGCGGAGATCGTTGAGGTGCTCAGCGACCACGGCTTCCAGTCGGTGCGCGATCTCGCGCAGGCCTTCGGCGTGACCGAATCCACGATCCGGCGGGACCTTGAGCAGCTGGAATCCATGGATTTGATCCGCCGCACCCACGGCGGAGCGACCCCCGTCCGGCAGTCGGAGACGCCGCACCACTTCAAGGAGGAGCTGCACCGTCCGGAGAAGGCGGCGATCGGCAAGGCGATGGCCGAGCGGGTTCTAGAAGGTCAGACCATTTTGCTGGACGGCGGAACCACGACGCTCGAAGTCGCGCGTAACCTCAACCATCAGCGGGTCACGGTCGTCACCAACGATCTGCGGATCGGCCTGGAGATTGCGCGAAAACGATCACTGCATTTGGTGTTCATCGGTGGCGAGCTGCTGCCGAACCTCTACACGATGTGGGGGCCGACCTCTGTGCAGCAGTTGGCCAACCTGCGGGTGGATGTCGCGATCTTCGGCTCCGACACCGTCTCCGAGGACGGGCTGTACCACGCCAACAGCTATGAGCTCGAGCTCAAGCGGGTGATGCGCTCGGTCGCCAAGGAGGCCTTCTTCGTGGCCGACAGCTCGAAGTTCGGCCGCGAAGCCCTGTTCAAGGTCTTCGCCATCGACGACTTCACCGCCGGCATCACCGACGACCTGCTGGATCCGCTGCGCGCCTCCCGCTTCCCGATCCCGATCATCCAGGCCAACGTCAGCCGAACCGACCAGCCCAACCGCTAGTCGCCCCAACCCCGGGGACGGTTCCATTACCGTCCACCCAAGTCAGCGCAATTGGCGGGGACGGTTCCAATACCGTCCACCCCAACCCCCGGGGACGGTTCCAATACCGTCCAGCTAGGCCTTCGGCGGGAACTCCCCGACCGCCGGGCTCTGCGCGGTGACGTGCCGGTGGATCTCGTCGAGCAGGTCGGTGTTCCGCTTCACCTCCTGGATCAGCGCGAGGTTCTGCGCCAGCAGCTCCTTGATGTCGTCGGTGTTGTGCTCGGTGTGAATCGCGATCTCGGACGCGATGGCGTCCGACCGCTTGGCGGCGATCAGCAGCGCCGCCGCCTGCACTCCGGCCATCATCGACAGGAACAGATTCAGCAGGATGTAGGGGTACGGATCGAACCCGTGCGGCCCGCCGATCGCCAGCACGCTGTTGACGATCACCCAGCCCAGCATCACCGCGAAGAAGCCGAAGACGAACGGCCACGAGCCCATCGCATTGCGCATCCGGTCGGCGGCTCGCTCGCCGACGGTGAGTTGGTCGCCGGAGCGGACGCCCGGATGCTTGTGCCAGTGGGTCTGCCAACCCTTGTTGCTCATGCACCGAGTATCCGCCCCTACCCCGGTTGCCGGTCGGTTGCGTGCCGGGGGATGATTTCTGGTGCGCCGGCACCGGGTCGGACGGGTGAACGGAGGCGACCGGGATGGAGATCGTCCGCGACGTCGCCGGGGTGCGGGCGGCCATCGCTGAGGCTCGCGCTGCCGCGTCGTCCCCGCTGCGAGTCGGCCTGGTGCCGACGATGGGTGCCTTCCATGAGGGCCACCTGTCGCTGATCCGAGCAGCCCGGACGTCCTGCGACCTGGTCGTGGTCTGGCTGTTCGTGAACCCCACCCAGTTCAACGACGCCGCCGACCTGACCGGCTATCCGCGCGACGAGGCCCGCGACGCCGAACTCGCCACCGCCGCCGGGGCCGACCTGCTGTTCGCCCCGGAGGTGGCCGAGGTCTACCCGGACGGCTACGCCACCACGATCACCGTCTCGGGGGTGGCGGACGTTCTCGAAGGCTCCCACCGGCCCGGCCACTTCGCCGGGGTGGCCACCGTGGTCGCCAAGATGTTGAACATGGTCCAGCCCGACGTGGCCTTCTTCGGGGCCAAGGACGCCCAGCAGGTGGCCGTGGTCCGCCGGATGATCACCGACCTGAACCTGCCGGTGGTCGTTGAGGTGTGCCCCACGGTTCGCGAGCCGGACGGACTGGCGATGAGCAGCCGCAACGTCCGGCTCGACCCCGATCAGCGCCGTCGCGCAACCGCCCTCTCCCGTGGGCTGAGCGCCGCGAAAGCCGCCGTTGACCAGGGCGAACGCAGCGCAACGAGCCTGACCGCGATCATCACGGCCGTGCTCGCCGCGGACGGCCTGAGCGCGGAGTACATCGCCGTGGTCGACCCGTCCACGTTCGCCCCGATCGACGAGTTGGACGGTCCGGCGCTGGTCGCGCTGGCCGTCCCGGTCGGACCGGTCCGGCTGATCGACAACTTGGAGGTGGCGCCATGAGCGCAGCTGGACGTCCGAAGGCTGCGGCCTCCGAGGAGCGTCCGGTGACCCTGACCGCACTCGCCCAGAGCAAGGCGGCAGGCGAGCCGGTGGTGATGGTCACCGCCTACGACTACCCGAGCGCACAGATCGCCGATCAAGCCGGGGTCGATCTGGTGCTGGTCGGCGATTCGGCCGCCAATGTCGTCCTCGGCTACGACAGCACGGTTCCGGTCAGCGTGGACGAGCTGCTGGTGCTCACCAAGGCCGTCCGCCGTGGTCTGCGGAGGGCGCTGCTGGTGGCCGATCTGCCGTTCGGTTCGTATGAGGCCAGCGATCTGGAGGCCGTCCACACCGCGCAGCGTTTCGTCAAAGAGGGCGGAGCGGACGCGGTGAAGCTCGAGCGCGGTGGCAGCAGCGTCGATCGGGTCCGGGCGATCGTGGCGGCTGGCATTCCGGTGGTCGGCCATCTGGGGCTGACCCCGCAGGCGGCGACCGCGCTCGGCGGCTATCGAGCCCAGGGACGCAGCGCTGACCAGGCCGAACAGCTCTTCCGAGATGCGCTGGCACTGCAGGCGGCCGGTTGCTTCGCGATCGTCTTCGAGGCGGTCCCGGCCGCCGTCACCGAACTGATCGTCCCGCGCCTGGATTGCCTGACGATCGGCATCGGGGCCGGCCCGGCCACCGACGGCCAGGTGCTGGTCTGGCACGACCTGCTCGGCATCACCCAGGGGCGCCTGGCCAAGTTCGTCCGCACCTTCGCCGACGTGCATGCTGAGACCCTGCGCGGCGTCACCGCCTACACCGACGCCGTCCGCGCCCGCGAGTTCCCGGCCGCCGAGCACACCTACACCATCCCCGCCGACGAGCTCGCCGACCTCACCGCCCGCCTGGCCCACCTCGGCTGACCCCACAGACGGGGACGGTTCCATTTCCGTCCATCCTTGTCACGGCAATTGCCGGGGACGGTTCCAATTCAGTCCAGCGCCGAATCCTCCTCCACCGACCCCCGCTGGACGGTAATGGAACCGTCCCCGCGAATCGGGCTGACCAGGGCGGACGGTAATGGAACCGTCCCCACGAGCCGGCTGACCAGAGTGGACGGAAATGGAACCGTCCCCGCTCTTGAGGAGCGGTCAGGAGGCGGCGGGGACAATGACCCTCAGGGCCAGCGGACGGACGCGCACGGCCATCGTGGTCCGGGGGCCGACAGCCTCGCCGTCGAGTTGGGCGAGAATCGGACGGCCCAGCCGGATCTGGGCTGAATCGGCGCTCAGCCGCCGCAGGCTGCGGTTCCCGCGGCCGGTGATCAGCTCCCGCAGCAGACCGAGCCAGCCGAACAGCCCGCGTGGGGCGGCCAGCACCAGATCGAGCAGCCCGTCGTCGAGCTGAGCCCCGGGCATCAGATCGAGGCCGCCGGGCAACTGACCACAGTTGCCAACCACGACGGCTCGGGCCCGCCGACTGCCCTCCCGCCGTCCCGGAGCGGTGATGTGCGCGGAGAAGCCCCAATCGAACAGCCCGCGCGCCCCCGACAGCAGGTAGGCCGGCCAGCCGACCGCCTTCTTGATCCGCTCGTCCGCGTCGCCGATCATCCGGGCGTCCAGGCCCATCCCGGCGATCACCAGGAAGAGCTGCTCGGCATCGTCGTCCCAGGCCACCGCGCCCACGTCGATCTGCCGCTCCACTCCGGTGAGCGCCACCTGCAGCGCGGCGGCCAGGTCATCCACCGGAAGGCCGAGGTTGCGGGCCAGCAGGTTCCCGGTGCCACCCGGCAGGATCCCCAGCGGCACCTCGCCGGCGACAAGCCCGGACGCCACCGCGCGGACGGTGCCGTCACCACCCAGCGAGCAGACAAGCTCCGCACCGTCGGCGACGGCCTGCCGCGCCTGGCCCTCGCCGGGGTCCTCTTTGCTGGTCTCGTACCAGGACACCGTCCAGCCGGCCGCCCGGGCCGCATCGTCGATCGACGCCTTGAGCTCGGCCAGCGCGTCGGTCTTGGTGGGGTTGATCACCACTGCGAGCTGCTTCAGCGCGTCCGGGGCGGACGTCTGCTCCGGATTCACCTCGATCATCACGTCCCCCGATCTGCCGCCGCCCCGCCGGCCTATTGACGAGCCTGGCATTCGTTTGCCCCGCAGAATGCCGTTTCACACGGGGCATTTCAACGGTAGTGACGTTCTTGGAACCCACGGCTAGCCTCGAGGGAACACCCCCTGCACGGTGCCTGCGGCCGCGCAGCGGCCGACGGACCCCAACGACGACCAGAAAGGCAGGGACGCGTGCGGCGTACCCCGACCAGCACCTACCGGCTGCAAATCACCGAGGACTTCGACCTGGTCGCGGCCGCTCGGCAGCTGAGCTACCTGCACGAGTTGGGCGTCGACTGGGTCTATCTGTCTCCGCTGCTGGCCTCGGAGTCGGGCAGCGAACACGGCTACGACGTGTCCGATCACCGGGCCATCGACCCGTCCCGCGGACGGGCGTCCGGCCTGGCCGCGCTCTCGGCTGAGGCCCGCCGGCTGGGCATGGGCGTGCTGGTCGACATCGTCCCCAACCACGTCGGCGTGGCCCGTCCGTGGGAGAACGACTGGTGGTGGCAGGTGCTCACCCACGGCCCGGAATCCCCCTACGCCTCGGCTTTCGACATCGACTGGGCAGCCGGGGACGGCAAGCTGCGGATCCCGGTGATCGGCGATGACGACATCGACGCCGACGGTCGGATCGCGCATCTGCAGGTGCTCGGCGGCGAACTGCACTACTACGACCAGCGCTTCCCGCTGGCCCCCGACACCGCGCTCAGCCCGGACGAGGACCCCAACCTGGTCCACGCCCGCCAGCACTACCAGTTGGTGAACTGGCGCGAGGCCGATCGAACCCTGAACTACCGCCGTTTCTTCGCGGTGAACACCCTGGTCGCGATCCGGGTCGAGGATCCGGAGTGGTTCGGCAAGTCGCACGCCGAAATTCAGCGGTGGTTCGACGAGGGCCTGGTCGACGGGCTGCGAGTCGATCACCCGGACGGTCTGCGCGATCCGGGCCGCTACCTCGACGACCTGGCCAACCTGACCAAGGACAGCTACGTCCTGGTCGAGAAGATCCTCTCGATCACCGACGGCGAATCCGGACGGCTGGCCCTGGAGAAGCTGCCGAACACCTGGCCGACCGCCGGCACCACCGGCTACGAGGCGATGGCGCTGATCGACAGGGTCCTGGTCGACCCGGACGGCGAGGCGCCGCTCACCGCGCTCGAGGCGGACGTTCGGGGGCAGGCCACCGACTGGCCCGAGCTGGTCCACACCAGCAAGCTGGCCGTCGCCGAAGGCATCCTGAACTCCGAGACCCGCCGGATCGCCCGCGAAGTCGTCGCGATGTTCGCCCCCGACGAAGCCCCAGAGCTGGACGTCCTGGCCGAGGCGATCGCCGAACTGCTCGCCGACCTCGAGGTCTACCGGTCCTATCTGCCGGAGGGACGCGAGCACGTCGATCGAGCCTTCGAACTGGCCCGTCGCCATCGTCCCGACCTCGGCGAGGTGTTCGAGCTGCTTCAGCCGATCCTGTCCGATGGCGCGTCGGCGCCCGCGCAGCGCTTCCAGCAGACCTCGGGCATGGTGATGGCCAAGGGCGTGGAGGACTCCGCCTTCTACCGTTGGTCGCGGCTAACGTCGCTGAACGAGGTCGGCGGCAATCCGAACCTGTTCTCGATCAGCCCCAGCGAGTTCCACGAACTGATGGCTGCCCGCCAGCAGGACTGGCCGCGCGCGCTGACCGCCGGCACCACCCACGACACCAAGCGCGGCGAGGACGTCCGGGCCCGGATCAGCGTGCTGGCCGAGGTGCCCGAGCTGTGGCGGGAGGCGCTGGAGGAGTTGCTGACTCTGGTGCCGGTGCCGGATGCGGGGATGGCCAATCTGCTCTGGCAGGCGATCATCGGCGCCTGGCCGGCCAGCCGGGAAAGGCTGCGTGACTACGCCGAAAAGGCGATGCGCGAGGCTGGCGAGCACACGGCGTGGACGGCCACGAACCCCGACTACGAGCACGCCATCGAGGCGTGCGTGCATGCCTGCTTCGACAATCCGCGGGTACGCGCCGTGCTGGAGCGGGTGCTGGGAGTCGTCGTCGGCCCCGGACGCAGCAACTCGCTGGCGGCCAAGCTGCTCACGCTGACCATCCCGGGCGTCCCGGACCTCTATCAGGGCAGTGAGCTGTGGGAGCAGAGCCTGGTCGATCCGGACAACCGGCGTCCGGTCGACTTCGCCGCCCGCGCCGATCTGCTGCGCCGGGTGCGTACCGGCGCCCGCCCCGCCCTGAGCACGGGCATCACCGACGACGGTGCCGCCAAGCTGCTGGTCTGCCACCAACTGCTCACCCTGCGCCGGGATCGTCCCGAGCTGTTCGGCGAGTACGTCCCGCTGAACGCGGTCGGGCCGGCCGCTGCGCACGCTGTGGCCTTCGACCGGGGTGGGCTGGTCGCGGTGGCGACCCGGTTGCCGGTGGGTCTGGCCTCCTCCGGCGGCTGGCGGGACACGTCCCTGCCGCTGCCGGAGGGGCGCTGGCGTGACCTGATCTCGGGCCGGCTGGTGCAGCGCGATCCGTCCGGCGCGGTGCTGCTGGCCGAGCTGCTCGACCAATACCCGGTGGCGGCGCTGGTCCGCGAGGAACGCCGCGCCGGTGAACGGGGACGCTTCGACGTCTGGGCACCGCTGCCGAAGCGGGTCCGGCTGCAGGTGGACGACCGGATCGTCTCGATGACCCGCAGTGAGGACGGCTGGTGGACCCCGGCCGAGCCGGAGCCGCTGGGCCGGGTCGACTACGGCTACCTGCTCGACGATGATCCGACCGTGCTGCCGGATCCGCGTAGCCGTTGGCTGCCGCACGGCGTCCACGGCCTGTCCCGGACCTTCGACCCGTCCGGCTTCGGCTGGCACGACCAGGGTTGGACCGGACGGCAGTTGGCCGGCGCGGTCACGTACGAACTGCACGTGGGCACCTTCACTCCCGAAGGCACTCTGGACGCGGCCATCGGCCGGCTCCCACACCTGGTCGAGCTCGGCATCGACTTCGTCGAACTGATGCCGGTCAACGCCTTCAACGGCGAGCGCGGCTGGGGCTACGACGGGGTCGCCTGGTTCGCCGTCCATGAGCCCTACGGCGGCCCGGACGCCTACCGCCGCTTCGTCGACGCCGCCCACGGTCTCGGCCTGGGCGTGATCCAGGACGTCGTCTACAACCACCTCGGCCCCAGCGGCAACTACCTGCCCCGGTTCGGCCCGTACCTGGGCGCCGGGGACGAAGCCGAAAGCGGCTGGGGCACCCGGATCAATCTGGACGGCCCGGGCAGCGCCGAGGTCCGTCGCTTCGTGGCCGACAACGTCCGGCACTGGTTCGTCGACCTGCACGTGGACGCGCTGCGGCTGGACGCCGTCCATGCGCTGGTGGACAGCTCGCCCACCCATCTGCTCACCGAACTGGCCGAGGTGGCCGCCGACCTGTCGGCCCATCTGCGCCGTCCGCTGACCCTGATCGCCGAATCCGATCAGAACGATCCGCGGCTGACCGCCCCGCGCAGCGCCGGAGGATTGGGCGTCGACGCGCAGTGGAGCGACGACTTCCACCATGCCCTGCATGTGGCGCTGACCAGGGAAATCACCGGCTACTACGCCGATTTCGAGCCGCTGTCGGCGTTGGCGAAGGTCTGCGAGCAAGGCTTCTTCCACGACGGCACCTGGTCGAGTTTCCGCGGACGCCACCACGGCGCCCCGCTGAATCGGGAGACCACCGAGGCCTGGCGGCTGGTCGGCTACAGCGCCAACCACGATCAGGTCGGCAACCGCGCGGCCGGCGACCGGCTCTCGGCTCGGCTGGACGTCGATCAGCTGGCCAGCGCCGCTCTGCTCACCCTGACCAGCGGCTTCTCACCGCTGATCTTCGCCGGCGACGAGTGGGGTGCCAGCACTCCGTTCCCGTTCTTCTCCGGCCACCCCGAGCCCGAGCTGGCCGCCGCGATCAGCGCCGGACGGCTGGCCGAGTTCGCCCGGATGGACTGGGACCACGACGCGGTCGTCGACCCGATGGCCGTCGAGACGTTCGAGTCGGCGAAGCTGAACTGGGACGAGCGCAAGGACGGCGATCATCGGGTGCTGCTGGAGGCCTACCGGGAGCTGATCGGGCTGCGTCGCCAGTACGCCGAGCTGACCAATCCGTCCCTGCTGCGGACCAGCTGCAATCTCGATGAGGAGGCCCGCTGGTTCGTGATGCGGCGCGGCGGGCTGCTGGTGGCGATCAACTTCGGCGACTACCAGAGCGTGATCGAGCTCGGTGGGGCCTACCAGCTGCGCTGGACGACCCCGGCCGGCGCCCGATTGGGCGGCTCGGAGATCCTGCTCCCTCCGCACGCCGGCGCCCTCCTCCTTCCCCTCCAGCCCTGACCCCGGGGACGGTTCCAATACCGTCCACCCTTGTCAGCGCAAGACGTGGGGACGGTTCCAATACCGTCCACGGATGCCAGAAGCCGGCGCCGACCGCAGGGGTCGGCGCCGGCTCGGCCCGGGCTGTTGGAAGGACGGGCGCCCGGAAACTCTTTAGCTCTTCTGGGACGAGCTGGAGTCGGCCGTGACCTTCACCGAACCGCTGGTCGTCCCGCTGAGCTGGGAGCTGTCGGTCAGCTTCACGCAGATCGAGGACGAGTCGTCTGCCGTCACGGCACCGCTGAGCTTCGAGCCGGCCACCTCGATGGTGACGGTCGCCCCGTTGGAGCCGGAGTTGCCCCAGCGATCCTCGGCGGCCTTGGCCAGATCGGACGCGCTCGTCGAGCTGAACGACGAGTCGGTCATCGTCACCTTCGCCGAGGTGTTGGTGAAGTAGAGCAGTGGACCGGTGCCGGTGTAGGTGATCGTGGTGTTCTTCAACACCAGCGTGGACACCTCGGCCTGAGCATTGGCGTCGGCCGCGTCGCCGGAGAACGACTGATAGAGCATCACCGCGTAGCTGCCCTTCGAGGTCACCTTCGAGTCGGTGAGGGTGGCGTGATTCTTGCCTTCGACGACGACAGCCTCGGCCCCGCTGGACGTCCCGGTGACGCCGGACGCACTGATCGTGCCCGTCGAGTACAGCAGCGGGCTGCCATCACCGGAGGTGTTGAAGGTGTTGGTCCCGGTCACGGTGACGGTGCCCGAGCCACGGTCGGTGGCCAGCGCGGCCGAGTGCGCACCGGAGGTGGTGATGGTCAGGTCCGACCCGGTGATCTCGCCTTCATAGGTGGCGTGCAGGCCCCGCGAGGAGTTGCCGGAGGTGGTGATCGTGGTTCCGGTCACGGTGGCCTTGCCCGACAGCGTCGACACCACGGCGTTCGAACCGCTGGAGGTCGTGGTGATGGTCGAGCCGTCGATCGTCGCCGAACTGCCCTCGCCGACCACGACCACGGCCGAGTTCAGCCCGTAGAAGTTGTAGTCGTCACTGACGTCGCCGGTGTTCTGCTGGCTGTTGGCGGTGGCGTCCCCGCTCTTGGTGATGGTGGCGCCGGTGACGGTCAGGCTGCCACCGTTGACGACCAGGAAGACGGCCTGATCAGCCGTCGCGCTGGCGTAGGTGCCCGAGTCGACGGTGACCGGTTTTCCGTCGATCAGATAGGCGCCGGACAAGGTCACCTGCTTGCCATCGAAGGTCGCGGTGTAGGTGCCGGCCGAGATGCCGTCGATGGTGGTTGCGCCGCTGGCTGCGGACGCCGTCGAGGCGCTCGAGGTCGCCACGGCACTCGAACTCGACGAACTGGCTGTGCTGGCGGCGCAGCCCGCCAGCGGAATGGCGAGGCTGACGACGGCCGCCACGGCCGCCACAGCGCGCTTACTGAAGTTCATGACGACCACCGTCCGATCACTGGGTTGTGGCCGTAACGCTAGGAGCCCCGATCACGGGCTTCCTCGGAGCCTGCTGTGGCCTTCCTGTGAGCGAATCAACCCGCTCCCCTCCATCCTCGGACCCCTCTCGAAAGCCGCAGGAGAAGCGGTGTAACAACGCCGTCCGAGCCTGCGTTTACCACTTCGGAAAGGTGGTCATGGGCATCGACAAAGAGCAGGAGAACCGGCTGATCTCAGGAGAGATGCCGGTTGATGACCCGACCTGGGGGGAGGTCTCCGCCTTCCTGGAAGCCGTGGACGTGGCCTACGCCAACACGTCCGCTGCGCAGTACGAGGCAGCCATCGTGGCCGCCGTCTCGCAGGAGGCGCGCTCGATCAGGAACGCCCCTCAGACCAACAGGAGGACCCGCATGAAAGACCTGTTCACCTTCAAGACCCATCGCCTGCTGATCGGTGCCGTGATTGCCGCAGTGGTCGCCCTCACCGCCGGCGTCGGGGTGGCTGCCGCCACCGGAACCGGCCCGCTGGCCCCCTTCCTCCCGGCTGCAGAGACCACCGCTCCGGTCCCCGAGCCGACGCTCACCAGCACTCCGACCGAGGAGCCGACCGCAACCGCGACCGACGACGACAGCGACGACCAGTCCGAGGCCGAGGACGAGTCCGGAGACGACAGCACGTCCACTCCGAGCGCTACTCCCACCTCGCACCGCGAGAACGACGACGCCAACGACGACTCCGAGGACGACAGCGACCACCACTCCAAGGCCGGTGGCAGCCACGACTCCAGCGACGACGACTCCAGCGAGGCCGAAGACCAGTCCGATGATGAGGGCGACGACTCCGGCGACGACTCGAGCGAGCACTCCAGCGCGGACAGCAGCCACGACCAGAGCGGCGACACCTCCAGCGACGACTCCGGTGACGATGACTCCGAAGGCTGATCGACACCCTGAGGTTGGTCAGAGTGCTGGCCCGGTGATCGCTCACCGGGTCAGCACTTCTCTGCGGACAACCCAGTCAGGACAGTCCATACCCGCACGGGTACTTCCCCCAGCCCAGAACTAACCGGAATCATCTGCGCCGTGCCTATCGGTGGACGTTTCCCGCAGGTGCTCTCGGCCGCGGCCGAGGGTGCCGACTGGGCCTGGACGGAGCTCTACCGCGAGCTCGCTCCCGGACTGCTGCGGTTCTTGGCCGCCCATGGCGCCGCCGACCCCGAAGACTGCCTCAGCGATGTGTTCATTCAGATCGTCCGCCAACTGGCCGGCTTCCTCGGCGACGAGGCCGCCTTTCGCGCCTGGGCTTTCACCATCGCCCGCAGCCGGCTGATCGACTCCTGGCGACGCGAGCAGCGCCGTCCACCCCGCAGCGGCGAGGATGTTGTCACCGCCGCAGACCACCTGCGTCCCGAACTGCCGGTCGATTCACCCAGCGAGCAGCAGGCCGCGATCAGCGAGATCCTGGCCAGCCTCAACGCCGACCAGCGCAGCGTCCTGCTGCTGCGCTACGTCCATCAGTTCACGGTCGAGGAGACCGCCCAGATCGTCGGCAAGTCCGAGGGTGCGGTTCGCGTCGTGCAGCATCGGGCCTTGCGGACGCTGCGCCGTCGGCTCAGTTCTGCCCCGTCCTCCGGGCGGACGCAGCAGTCGGCCGCCGTCTAGCCAGATCCCCACACGGGATTGGCGCGGAGACGGGAATCATCCGGCTCAGAATGAGTGCTGATGACTGCTCTCCTCAGATCGAAGAATGGTCGCATCGACTCTTGCCACGCCTCCGCTCTCTGGCGCTTCACAAGGGGCTTTTCCGCTGCGGAAACGGCCACGGGTATAGCGGAAAATAGGTGAGGCAAACCTCAGTCCACGCACTGAGGTAAGGCATTCCTTGGTAGAGATTGGCGGAATTACAGGCGATTATGGCCACGTGAAACTGTGGCATTCGATCCGTCATTACCCGGTCATCGCGGCCACCATCGCCGTGGGGGTGGCGGGCCTCCTGCTGCTCGTCGCGAACCAACCGACGCTGTCCTACTGGCTGGTCGGCGGCTACGCACTGGCGATCGCCGCCTGGCAGGCCTGGTCCATGATCAAGGACCTGCTGCGCGGCAACTTCGGCCTGGACGTCCTGGCGGTCACGGCGATCACGGCCACTGTGCTGGTCGGTGATCACTGGGCCGCGCTGATCGTCGTCCTCATGCTCACCGGCGGCGAGGCGTTGGAGGACTACGCCAACGCCCGCGCCCATCGCGAGGTGTCGGCGCTGCTGGAGCGAGCACCCCGGTTCGCCCATCGGGCCAACCTCACCGGCGGCTTCGAGGAGGTGCCGATCAGTGAGGTGGTGGCCGGGGATCTGGTCCTGGTCCGGCCCGGCGAGGTGGTTCCGGTGGACGGCATCCTGGAGGGCGAATCGGCCGCCTTCGACGAATCGTCCATCACTGGCGAGCCGCTGCCGGTCGAACATCTCCACGGCGAGCAGGTGCTGTCCGGATCAGTCAGTCAGCAGAAGGCGGCTCTGGTCCGGGCCAGCCTCTCGGCCAAGGACAGCCAATACCAGCAGATCATCGACCTGGTGCAGGCCGCTGCACAGAGCAAGTCTCCGATCGTCCGGCTGGCCGATCGCTACGCCGTGCCGTTCACCCTGGTGTCGCTGGTGATCGCCGGGGTCGCCTGGTATCTGTCCGGCGACCCGGTTCGGTTCGCCGAGGTCCTGGTGGTGGCCACTCCGTGCCCACTGCTGATCGCCGCCCCCGTCGCGTTCCTGGCCGGGATGAGCCGGTCGGCCGCCAACGGAGTGATCGTGAAATCCGGCGGCGTGATGGAGACCCTTTCCCGGGTCCGGACGGTTGCCCTGGACAAGACCGGAACCCTCACCCACGGCCATCCGGTCGTCGACTCTCTCGAACCGGCGGACGGCATCAGCGCTAACCACCTGCTGGCTACCGCGGCCGCAGCCGAGACCTTCTCTGCCCACGTCCTGGCCAGATCGATCGTCCACGCCGCCCACAACGCCGAACTCCGCATCCCGGAAGCGACCGGCGTCGAGGAGGCCACGGCGGCCGGGATGACGGCGACCATCGAGGGGCGACGCACTGCGGTCGGCAATGCCGCCCACGTCGCCCGGACGACCGGCCATCAGCCGCCCGAACTCCCCGTCCCGCCCGGCCATATCGCGATCTATCTGGGCGACGAGTCGGGCTATCTGGGCCGGATCCTGCTCAGCGACCAGGTTCGCAACAACGCCCCGGCCACGCTGCAGGCGCTGCACGGGCTGGGCGTGCGCAGCGTCGCCATACTCACCGGCGACGCCGAGGCCACCGCTCGGCACATCGCCGCCAAGATCGGGATCGACGACGTCCGCGCCGGACTGTTGCCGGCCGACAAGGTGGCCCAGGTGGCCTCGCTGCCGCTGGGTCCGGTGGCCATGGTCGGCGACGGCGTCAACGACGCCCCGGTGCTGGCCGCCGCCGATGTCGGCATCGCCATGGGCGCCAAGGGTGCGACGGCTGCCAGCGAGTCGGCCGAGGTCGTGATCATGCTGGACGACCTGAGCCGGGTCGCCACCAGCATCGCGATCGCCCAGCGGACCGTCCGAATCGCACTGCAGGCGATCTGGCTGGGCATCGTGATCAGTGTGGTGCTGATGCTGATCGCGGTCTGGGGGGTGCTGCCGGCCATCGTCGGTGCCGCCCTGCAGGAACTCGTCGATCTGGCGGCGATCCTGACCGCGCTCCGCGCCGTCCGTACGGGCCCGACCGAGCGGCAACTCTCCCATCAACTGGAGAGCGCCTTCCCGCCCGTCGAGGACCCGGACCTGGAGCCGGAGCCCGCCGTCACCCGCTAACCCCGCCCCCGGGACAAAACGGGGACGGTTCCATTACCGTCCACCCTTACCAGCCCAACCCCCGGGGACGGTTCCTTTTACGTCCCAACCAGCCCCCAGGCAACCTCCCGGGACACAACGGGGACGGTTCCATTACCGTCCACCCTTACCAGCCCAACTGACCGCCGCGGACCGAAATGGAACCGTCCCCATGACATCGCCTGACTACCGCGGACGGTAATGGAACCGTCCCCGCAGTTCAGTGGCGATGCCGGTGGTGCGCGTCCGGGTAGTGCGGGTGCGAGTGGGTGATCGGCTCGTGGGTGTGCTCGTGGCGATGCCGCACCCCGGGCGCGACCGGCCCGTCGGGGTGCAGATGGTCGTGGTGCTCGTCGTGGGTGTGCCAGTGGGTGTGCGTGATCGCCTCGTGAGTGTGGACGTGCTCATGCCGCTCACACAGGTGAAGCCACACCCCCAGCCCCATCAGGACGGACGCCGCCGCCAGCGACCAGGTGATCGGCTCACCCAACCCCAGCGCCAGCAGCGCACCGAAGAACGGGGCCACCGAGAAGTAGGCGCCGGCCCGGGCCGTCCCCACCTGACGCATGCCGACGATGAACAGGGCCAGGCTCACCCCGTAGGCAAACAGCCCGACCACCATGGCCCCGCCCACCGCGGCGGCCGGCGGCAGGGTAGCACCCAGCCCGAAGCCCAGCAGCAGGTTGATCGGCCCGGCCACGCAGCCCTTCACCGCGGCCAGCCAGGTGGCATCGTTCAGGGCCACCTTTCGAGTCAGGTTGTTGTCCAGTCCCCAGGCAAGACAGGCTCCCAGAATGGCCAGCGCCGGCAGCGGCGTCCCTAGTGAAACGGTGGACGGCACCCCAAGCACGATCGCCCCGGCGACGATGGCGACCATTCCCAGCAGGATCCGCCGATCGACGTGCTCGCGAAAGACCAGCCAGGCCAGCAGGGTCGTGAACACGGCCTCGGCGTTCAGCAGCAGGGACACCCCGGAGGCCGGCATCGCGGTCAGCCCCAGCATCAGCAGCACCGGCCCGATCACGCCACCGAAGCCGACCGCGCCGATCAGCGGCCACCACTCATCCCGGGCCAGTCGCACCCGCGGTAACCGGCGGACGAGTCGATAGCCGAGCAGGCCCAGTCCGGAGCCGCAGTAGAGCAACCCGGCCAGCAGCCACGGGTTCACGTCGCCGAGCAGCAGCTTGGCCAGCGGCGTCCCTGCGCCGAACAGGACGGCCGAGACCAGTGCGGCCTGGACGCCGCGATTGCCCAGCGCTGCGCGCATCGGTCCTCCCTCCCCAGCCTGGAGCAGCAATCCTCGCACTGTCTGGACCAGCCACGGCAGATGCTCCCGAGGCCCAAAACCGACCTGATCTCCCCTCCATCCGGCGTGAAGCGGACAGCAGTGGGGAATGAACAGAGGAGAAGTGAGGTTCCAACGTATACCCACCGGGGGTATCTGAGGAGATCGAAATGGCCGAGCATGACCACCTCAACGAGCCACAGCGACTGGCATCGATGACGGACGGACCGCACGGCGCACACCCGGACGGCAGGCACACGCCAGCCGACCACGCTCATTCCCTGAGCGGGAACGTCCCCACCCACAGCCACACCCAGCCCGCGCATACAGAACACCTTCACGCCGACCCGACCCACGCCGGTCATGCAGCCCATAGCCACGCCGGCCACGCCGCGAAGTTCGACCGGCTGTTCTGGGTGATGCTGATCCTGGCCGTCCCGGTGGTGGCGCTCTCCCCCATGTTCGGCATGCTGATCGGCTACCAGGTACCCGGCGTGGGCCTGCTCCCGCTGATCCCGCCGGTGCTGGGCACCGTCATCTACGCCTGGGGCGGATCACCCTTCCTCGTTGGCGCGGTGGACGAACTGCGCAACCGACGTCCCGGAATGATGCTGCTGATCGGGCTGGCCATCACGGTGGCCTTCCTGGCCAGCTGGGGAGCGACCCTTGGCCTGCTCAGCCACACCTTGGAGTTCTGGTGGGAGCTGGCCCTGCTGATCGTGATCATGCTGCTCGGCCACTGGCTCGAGATGCGCTCCCTCGCCCAGACTTCCAGTGCCCTGGACTCGCTGGCCGCGCTGCTGCCCGACACCGCGGAGGTTGTCCGCGGCGATCGAACCGATCAGGTGGCTCCGGCCGACCTGGTCGTCGGCGATCTGGTGTTGGTCCGCCCGGGTGGCAGCATCCCCGCCGACGGACGGATCGTCGCCGGTGAAGCCGAACTGGACGAGTCGATGGTCACCGGAGAGTCTCGGACGGTCCGGCGCGGCGCCGGCGCGCTGGTCACGGCCGGGACGGTCAGCACCGACTCCGGACTGCGGATCGAAGTGACGGCGACCGGTGACGACACCGCCCTGGCCGGCATCCGTCGCCTCGTCGAGCAGGCGCAGAACTCGTCCTCACACGCCCAACGGCTCGCCGACCGGGCCGCGGCCTGGCTGTTCTGGTTCGCCCTTGGCTCAGCAGCCCTCACCGGCATCGTCTGGATGCTGCTCGGTGAGCCGCAGCAGGCCGTCGTCCGGGTGATCACCGTCTTGGTGATCGCCTGCCCGCACGCCCTCGGACTGGCCATCCCGCTGGTGGTCGCCATCTCCACCGAGCGCTCGGCGCGAGCCGGCGTGCTGGTGAAGGACCGGCTGGCGCTGGAGCGAATGCGGACGATCACCACGGTGGTCTTCGATAAGACCGGCACCCTGACCAAGGGCCAGCCCGGTCTGGCCTCGATCCAGGCCGTCGGCGGCCGAAGCGAGGCGGACGTGCTGGCGCTGGCCGCCGCAGCCGAGGCCGACAGCGAGCATCCGCTGGCCCGCGCAATCGTCCGTGCGGCCGAGAGCCGCGGCCTGTCGGTGCCGCCGGCAACCGACTTCGCCTCCGAGCCGGCGCTCGGCGTGTCAGCCCAGGTGGCCGGCGAGCAGGTGCGGGTCGGTGGTCCACGCCTCCTGACCGAGGCCGGGTTGAGCGACCCGTTCGCCGACTCCACCACTGGGGATGCAGGCCTGACCAGGCTCTATGTCGTCCGATCCGGACAGGTGGTGGGCACCCTCAGCCTGGCTGACGAAGTCCGTCCGGAGTCTGCGGACGCCGTGACCGCACTGCATGGCCGTGGCGTCCAGGTGGCGATGATCACCGGCGACGCGCGCTCCGTGGCTGAGCGGATCGCCAGTGAGCTCGGCATCGATACCGTCCTGGCCGAGGTTCGTCCCGAGGACAAGGCCAGCCAAATCGCCAGCCTCCAGGCAGGCGGCCAACGGGTGGCGATGGTCGGCGACGGCGTCAACGACGCTCCTGCTCTGGCTCAGGCCGACGTCGGCTTGGCGATCGGTGCCGGCACCGACGTGGCGATCGCGTCCGCCGGCGTGATCCTGGCCGGCGACGACCCGCGCTCGGTGGTGTCGGTGATCGAGCTGTCGAAGGCGAGCTACCGAAAGATGCAGCAGAACCTGTGGTGGGCGGCCGGCTACAACGTGATCGCCGTCCCATTGGCCGCCGGTGTGCTGGCCGGAATCGGGATCAACCTGCCGATGGAGGTCGGCGCGATCCTGATGTCACTGTCAACGGTGGTGGTCGCCCTCAACGCCCAGTGGCTGCGTCGCCTCGACCTTCGCCACGGCGTCCGGCACTGAGCCGTCCGGAAGGGCCGTGGACGTCTCAGCTCAGCCGGGCAGTCGCGGCGCACGCGGAAGCCTCAGGCTCAGCGTTGCTCCCGTTCCGGGACCGGCACTCGCGGCGGTGAGCTGCCCGCCGTGGGCCAATGCGATGGCCCGACTGATCGCCAGCCCAACGCCGGTGCCGCCGCTGTCCCGATCACGAGCGGTGTCGGCCCGGTAGAAGCGCTCGAAGATGTGTGGCAGGTGCTCGGCGGCGATCCCGTCCCCGGTATCGGCGACCTCGATCGCCACGACATCCGCCTCGAGCAGCACCCGGACGTCCACCCGCCCGCCGGACGGGGTGTGCCGCAACGCGTTCGAGAGCAGATTGCCCAACACCTGGCCGATCCGAGCCGAATCGGCGCGCACCTCGGCCTCACCACCGTTCGGCGCGAGCACCACCTGCACGCCCTTGCGCTCGTAGCTCTCGCTCGCAGCCAGGACGGCCTCGCCGGCCAGCTCGCGTGCGTCCACGGACTCCAGGACGAGATCCAGCCGGCCCTCCTCCGCGGCCGACACCTGACCGAGGTCGTCGGTGAGGCGCGCGATCCGCTCGATCTGGCCGTGGAGGATCTGCCACGCCTGCGGACCGGGTTCGATTGCGCCGTCCTCGAGACTCTCCACGCAGACGTCCATGCTGGCCAGCGGCGTGCGTATCTCGTGAGCAAGGTCGGTCAGCAGCCGCCGGCGGCTGGCCTCGATGGAGTCGAGCTGAGCGGCCATCGCGTTGAAGCTGTCGGCGAGGCTGGCCAGCTCGCGCGAGTCGGAGTGAGTGACCCGCTGGGCGTAGTCGCCGTCCGAGATCCGAGCGGCAGCGGCGCCGAGGTCGTCCAGCGAGCGCCGCAGGCGTCTGCTGATCACGACACTGACCATGATCGCTCCGGTCGCGGCGATCAACAGTCCGATCAGCAGGGCGAGCGTGCCGGCAGTGTTGAACGCCTCTTCGGAGTGGACCAACACCTCCGGGCTGTCGTGACCAGCCTGGCGCATGTGTGCTTCGAACAGCGGCGGCCCGGCGATCACCGCGACCACGATCATTGTCAGCGCCATCGCCAACGACACCGCGATCTGCGACATCAGCAGCCGGGTGGTCAGGCTGCCCGGACGAGCCCCACTCACCGACCCGGCCCCATCCGGTAGCCGACACCTCGCACGGTGTCGACGAACGGCCGGTCGGCGACGGCGGCGAGCTTGCGGCGCAGGTGGCCGACGTGGACGTCCACCAAGTGCTCATCGCCGACCCAGTCCACACCCCAGACCGCATCGACCAGCTGCCGCCGAGTGAACGCCGTGGCCGGACGAGCGGACAGCACCTCGAGGAGGTCGAACTCGGTTCGGGTGAGTTCGACCTCGGTGGCGTCCACATAGACGCGACGCCCCGCGGGGTCGAGCCGCAGCGCTCCGATCTGTCGCGGCGGCTCCTCGACAACCCTGTCGGCACGAGGGCGACGCAACAGCACCTGAACTCGGGCAACCAGTTCACGGGCACTGAACGGCTTGGTCATGTAGTCGTCGGCGCCGGAGGAGAGTCCGACAAGCTTGTCGAGCTCCTCGTTGCGTGCCGTCAGCATCAAGATGTAGCAGTCAGACGAGCGCCGGATCTCCTGGCAGACCTGCAGCCCGTCCTTGCCGGGCAGTCCGAGGTCTAGAACGACCACATCGGGACGTTCGGCCAGGGCCAGCTCCACGGCCCGGATTCCGTCGTGGGCGATGCTGGTCCGAAAGCCCGCCCGCTGCAGGTAGTTCGCGACCATGCCGGCCAGCACCGTCTCGTCGTCGACCACCAGCACGTGGGCGGGAGTGGAGCCGGCGGATTCACTCATGCCGCAATCATGCCCGCAGACGAGGCGGGTCCCCCAGGACCAGCAGCCAACTACAGCGTTTCTTCATGGTTCCTTCGGGGTTCTGCAGGCACAGCCCAGCTTGGCTGAAGACGTGAACAGCTCAGGAGGTGCCCGATGATGATGGGCTACGCGGGAATGGGAATCGTCGCGGCGTGGATCTTCGGCGTGATCGCGGTCGCCCTGATCTGGGGCGCAGTCTGGTGGACGGTCACGTCCATCGGGGTCAGCCGGCCACCCCGCACAGAGGCCAAGCCGCCAGCCCCGCAGCCGTTGCCCGCCCCATCGTGGCAGCAGCCACATTTCTCCCTCGACGACGCCGCACCCCGCGACGCCGAGCCGGCACCCGCCCGGCCGGAAGGCGAACTTCGATGAGCGCCGACGCACTGTCCCGCCCGGTCCCGGTGGTGACCCTGGTCACTGCCTCCGGCTGCCACTTCTGCGACGACGCCCACACGGCACTGCAGGCGCTGATCGACGGTGGGGCTGCGATCAGCCTTGACGTGGTGGCGGCGACCTCCGACCTCGGGCGCATCCTGATCGCGCGACATCGTCCGGCGATGAACCCGCTGGTGCTTGTCGATGGCAGCTACTTCTCAGCCGGACGGCTCCCTCGACGAAAGCTCGAGTCCGTCCTGCGACGCCGCGGCTTGATCGGCGCGGAGGTGGCCCGCCGTGGGTGATCTCCTGACCACCGGCGGCGTCCTGGCCGCCTTCTTCGCCGGCGGCGTCGCCCTGTTCGCGCCCTGCTGCATCGTGTTCCTCGCCCCGAGCTACCTGGCCGGCGCGGTGAAGAATCGTCGCTGGCGATTGCTGCCGCTCACCTTCTTGTTCACCGCCGGGTTGGCCTCGATCCTGGTGCCAATCACGGTCGGGGTGAGCCTGATCGCCGCGGCCATCGCCAAGTACCACGCGGCTCTCTACTGGGCCGGCGGCGTGCTCATGCTCGTCCTGGCCGGGCTCACCCTGTCCGGGCGGATGTGGAGCCTGCCCAGCTTTCTGCGCAGCCCCGACACCAGCCGAGGCGACGGCGCCAGCTTCTTCGCCCTCGGCGTCTTCAGCGGCATCGCCTCCAGCTGCTGCGCGCCGGTCCTGATCGGCGTGATGACCCTGTCCGCGCTGGCCGGCAACCCGATCGGCGGAGTCGGTCTGGGCTTGGCCTACGTGTTCGGGATGGTGTTCCCGCTGTTCGTGATGGCGCTGATCTGGGACGCGACCGGGCTGCGCAACCGTCCACTCGTTGCCAGGGCGGTCCGCCTTCGCGCCGGACGCTGGAGCCTGGCCACCAATACGGTGAACCTCGCGGTCGCGATCGGCTTCGCTGTGATGGGCGGCTTCATCATCTATCTGGCCAACACCGGCCAGATGACCAGCGGACCCGAACTCCAGGTGGCCACCGGACGTGCGCTGGCCGGCTGGTTCGCCTCGATCGAGAGCTGGCTCGCCCCGGTTCCCGAGCCGATTCTCGGGCTGGGCCTGCTCGGCCTGGCCGGGCTCTTCATCTGGGCAACACTGATCGGACGACTCCGCGCCGCACGGTCCTCGCCGGCCGATGCCGTGCCTGCCGAAGCTCCGGACGCCGCAGCCGAGACCGCCCCTCACTGCCACTGACTCAAGGAACAGCCATGTCGAACACCACTGCTCGCCAAGAGCTTCATGATCGCCAGCAGGCCGCCGCCCGCGCCGGACGTCGACAGGCCAGGATCGTCCGCTGGATCGGCTGGTTGGCCGCCGTAGCAGTCGCGGCGATCGTCGCGGTGATGCTGGTCACCTCGCAGAGTGTCTCCGCGAGCAGCAGCACCGTGGCCGCCGACTTCAGCCTGCCGACCACCGATGACACGACCGTCAGCCTCTCGGCGCTGCGCGGCAAGCCTGTCCTGCTCTACTTCAATGAGGGTGCCGGCTGTGGAGCCTGCATCCTGCAGATGGGCGAGATCGAGAAGCGCGCGGCCGACTTCAACAAGCTCGGAGTGACCGTCCTGCCAATCGTCATGAACAGCAAGGCCGAGATCTCCGCCGACACGCAGCGCTACGGAGTTCGCACTCCGTTCCTCCTCGACGATGGCACGGTCTCGAAGGCCTACGGCACCCTCGGCAAAGGCATGCATGCCGGGTTGCCGGGGCACAGCTTCGTCCTGATCGACGCCGCTGGCATCCAGCGCTGGTACGGCGAATACCCGTCCATGTGGTTGTCGCCGGACGACCTGCTCACCCAGATTCGCTCACACTTGGCGAGCTAGGACGCAACCAACTCCTCGCTGCGCTGCCACAACGCCTTCGCCAAAGCTGCATCGTTGGCCTGCTTGGCCGGGTTGGCCAGCCGGGTCTTCTCGTAGTACTGGCCGGGGATCCAGTCGCGTCCGGGCGTCCCCTCGGCGAAGAAGGCAAGGAAACCACCGGCGGTCTGCGAGCTGGTGAGCAGGTTGCGCAGCCGGGTCCGATAGAGCAGGCCCATCAGGTTGGTCGCGTCGCCGGCGAAGTTCGAGGCGACGACGCCCGGGTGGAAGGCGAGCGTCGAGATCCCCTTGTCGGCGTAGCGGCGGTGCAGTTCCTTGGTGAACAAGACGTTCTCCAGCTTGGACGTGCAGTAGGCCCGCGACGCCCCGTAGTGCCGCTCGGAGTTCAGGTCGCCCAGATCGACGTGGCCGTACAGCTTGCTGCCGATGCTGGAGGTGTTCACCACGCTCGCCCGCGACTCAACCAGCCGCTCGAGAAGCAGCGTGGTCAGCAGGAACGGTGCCAGATGGTTCACCTGGAAGGTCTTCTCATGGCCGTCCACGGTGGTCGTCCGGGCTCCGAACTGGCCACCGGCATTGTTGGCCAGCACGTCGATCCGCGGATACTCGGCCAGTAGTTCGGCGGCCAGCGAGCGCACTTGGGCGAGCTCGGTGAAGTCGGCGACGAAGTAGTCGGCATCGATCGCCTCGGCAACCTGCTTGGTCTTGGCCGGCGACCGTCCGACGACCACCACCTGGTGTCCGGACGCCGCCAGCCGCGCGGCGGCCGCTGCCCCGATCCCGTCGCTGGCCCCCGTGATGACGATGGTCTTGCGCATGGCCGTCTCCCTCTGGTCTGCCACCAGTATGGCCGCGTGGGACGAAAGGGGACGGTTCCTGTTACGTCCCACAGAGCGGGGGTCGGGACGAAAGGGGACGGTTCCATTACCGTCCACCCAAGCCAGCCCCCATCGCGGGGACGGTTCCTGTTACGTCCCCAGGTTCCCCTCGCGGCAAGGGTGGGACGTAAAAGGAACCGTCCCCTTATGCCCCAGATGGCTGAGCCTGTCGAAGCCTCGGGCTCAGCGGAAGGCGAAGCTCTCCACGTCGATACACGATGCTGCGACGCCTGCTGCGGTGAGTGCCGGGTACAGATCGTTCAGCATCGGCATCGACCCGCACATCCGGACCCGAAGCTCGCCTGCCGGCACCCCGCCGGCGGTGATGATGTCGGCCGCGGTGACCCGCGGCGCGGTCAGGGTGTCCACCACCCGCACCTGCAGCCAGGGACGAGCCGCGGCCAGCGCCGCCAGCTGATCGGTCAGCTCGACCGGCGGATTGCCCCGACGCAACCAGAGCAGCGTGACCGGCGCCGGCGAGTCCGTCATCGTGGCCAGCAAGCCCAGCATCGGCGTGATCCCGCTGCCGCCGGCAAGCCAGACGTTCCCGGCTCCGAGCTCGGCCGCCCCAGCGGCTCGCTGCGGACGACTCGGCGCCACCTGGTCACCGACAGCGATCTCTTCGATCAGACGAGTGGTGCCCGCACTGGTCCTGGCGCTGCTGTCCGTGGTCGCAGCCACCCTCGGCTTCCTGGCCTGATCCGGGGGCCGGGACGGCCCCGCAACCGGCGAGATCAGGACGGGTCGGCACCGCGGCGCCCGCCCGTCCTGTCATTTCGCGGTCAGAATCCGCGTGAGCGTCCGAGCCGTCGGCTGCGACTGCTAGTTTCCACAGCAGTCCCATAGAGAGCCCCCCATGTCACGGTCGTCCAGACTCGCTTGCTTCTTCGTCTCCTCCCTTCTTGCCCTCTCCTTCGGAGTCGGCTCATCACTGCCCGCGCAGGCCGAAGACACCACTGATCCCCAGCCGACCCGGCCCGCGGTGAGCAGCGCCAGCCCGCAGCTGGCCGCTCCGCCCGTGGATCACCGCGTGCGGACCCGGCCGGTGGGGGCCGCCAGCGAGCACAGGAGCCTCGACGCCAACCGAGCCGTCCAGAGCAGCCGCGTCAGCGCGACAGCGGACGACCCGGAGACCGAGCCGTCCGTCTACGGCCACGCCTGGGAGACCTACTCCGGCGATGGGGTCGAGGGCATCACCGTGAGGATCTGGCCCAGCGACCTCTTCGGTGGCGATCCCGTCGCGACGACCGTCACTGACGCCTACGGCTACTACTCCCTGGGCGTTCTGCCGGCCGGCGACTATCGGCTCGAGTTCACCGGCGACGGCTACATCGATCAATGGTGGAAGAACAACAACTCCGGCTCGTGGGGCGCCACGGTGATCACCGTCACCGCCAACGGCCTGGGGGTCGAGGCCGACGCCGAACTGGACCACCTGGACACGATCAGCGGCACGCTCACCAGCTCCAAGGGCAAGCCGCTTGCCGGACGCTGGATCACCCTGTTCATCTGGATGGACGCGGGCTACTGGGGCGAGTTGGAGTCCTTCACCACCGACAGTGCCGGACGCTTCAGCTTCCCGGAACTGCGTCCCGGCAGCTACGCGGTCGACGGTGAGATGCCCAAGGGAGCCCGACTGAAGGCCGAGGCCCACTACGTCAGCCTGCTTTCCTTCAGCGGATCCAAGAACGCCGGCCTGCTCTCGCCGTGGGTGCTGGGATCGCCGAGCATCGGGCTGGAGCAGAAGGCCGATGTCGGGCCGGGGAAGTGGAAGAAGGCTTCCTTCAGCTACCAGTGGCTGCGCGACGGGGTGACGATCCCCAAGGCCACGAAGAAGACCTACACGCCGGGATCGGCCGACCTGCACGCCCAGCTCCAGGTACGAGTAACCAGCCACGTGGGCAACTACTGGGTGACCGCAACCTCCCCGACGAGCTGGCCGCTGCTGCGCAGCTCGGTGCCGCAGATTCGTGGAACCGTGGCGGTCGGGTCCGAGGTGACCGCCGACGCCGGGGCCTGGGAGTCGGCCTCGGTTCCGAGCTACCAGTGGTACGCCGACGGCAAGGCCATTGCCGGCGCGACCGCCGAGTCACTGACTCTGACCACCGCCCAGAAGGGCAAGCGACTCACCGTGAAGGTGAGCGGGCAGTACCTGGACTTCCCGGTGATCAGCCGGACGAGCTCAGCCACCGCCAAGGTTGCCACCGCCGGAACCCCGACGGTCAGCGGCTCAGCCGTCGTCGGCTCCACCCTGAAGGCCGCGCCGGGGGCCTGGACCAAGCGAACCAAGCTCAGCTACCGCTGGCTGCGCGACGGCGTGGTGATCGGTAAGGCGACGAAGCCCAGCTACAAGCTCACCGCGGCGGACGCCGGCACGCACATCAGCGTCCGGGTCACCGGCAAACTGCGCGGCTATGGAACGGTCTCGATGACCAGCGCCCCGCTTGCGATTCCCGCCTGACTCCGCCACGCTTCGAGCCGTCCGAGCCCACAGCTCGCAACCGGGAGGGAGAAAACACCAAGCCTGGGGTGTTGCAGATACCGAAGGCGCGGGCACCGACGCCCCTCGGTGCGCGGTCGCTGGACTCGGCGACTCATGGAGTGCACCCGGCCAGACGAAGTCGCTGCGACGAGTCCGACTCGAGGCGGGTGCTGACTTCGCCTCTGGATCCATGGAGGTACTCGAACGCTGCGTTGTAGGCCGCGACCCAGATTCCGGCTGCCCAGGCGAGTTCGGTCTCCACTTGACTGAACGGCCGCGACCGCTGGTACAGGTCGAGCGCCCGTTCGGTATCACCCACGGCTGTGATCCGGCCTACCCCCGGAAGTTCCACGTGGTTGACCGCGAGTATCCCGGCATGAACGCACTCGGGGCGTGCGGCCAGCGAGTCCCAGTCGTGCACGATCGGGTGGGGTGCCCAACGCACGTTCAGTCCATTCAAATCGGTGTGGCCGACGACCTGTGGCAGCCTCTCAGCCATCAGGCGTTCCCGCGCCGCCGATGCCAGGCGACGCAACTCGGCGGGCACCTGCGCGGACTCGGGATCCCAGCGCGGTGAGGCCGCCTTCGGCCACACCCTTCCTGGATCGGAGTGGTCGTAGTGCGCCCACGGGGGAGGGGGATCGAAAGACGCCGTCGCGGTCGCGGACACGGCGGCGAGCAACCGATGCTGGAGCGCGACATAGCTCTCGGCCGAATCGCCGGGTGCTTCGGGCAGGCCTTCTGGTCGCCATTCTTCAGCGGTCACCCAGACGCCGGTTGGGAGCAGGTCCGGGCCCGCGACCAGGCCGGGGCAGTCGATGCCGGCCTCCCGGGCGGCTCGTTGGGCACTCGCGCATGCGAGCACCCGCGCTGACGCCTCGCGAAGCTTCAACGCCACCCGCCGCCCATCGCCAAGAATCACCCCGCGCACCTGAGACATCGACTGCGCCACGAAGAACACCTCGACCGGCGCCGATCCGAGGCGGGACACACACCAGCGACGCAGCCGATCCTCCGCGCTGCTCCGGTACCCGTCGGCCAGACTGGAGATCCGCGGCATCAGGACCGCCGGACTGGCCAAAGCCCGGAGCCCTGAGGCGGCGGACCTGCCGATGTCGAGCCGGCGATGCCCATCCCGGGCTGGCTCCGGCATCCAGCCGTGCACCCAGGACGGCCAACCTCCTTCGGCTGGCGGCCGGCCGTGCGGGCGTGGTCGATCAGCGTTTGCCGGTCGTCTGCCCTTCGAATGAGCGGGGAGGGTCGCCCCGGCGCGTGGACCTCCCGATCAACTGATGTCTCCTTGATCGCTGCCTCCACTCAGTCGGTGGGCGGAGCCGAGGTCGGCACAGCACGAGCTTTGGTCGACTCTCGCACCACCAGGCGACCTCGGAGCCAAATCTGTTCTGGCACAGCACTCGGGTTCTCCAGAGCGAGGACCATTGCCCTGGCCGTCGTGGAGACGATGTCCTCGAGCGGTTGCGCGAGAGTGGTGAGTGGCGGTGTGACGAAGCGAGCGAGTTCGAGGTCATCAAAACCAGTCACCGAGCAATCCTCGGGCACCCGAACTCCAGACTCTGCCAGGGCCCGCATGACCCCTACCGCGACGGCATCGCAGATGCACACCACTGCGCTGAAGTCCGCCGGGCCGCGGTCCATCCGTTCGCGCATCGACTCGTAGCCGTTGGTGATGCTGTAGATGTTCGACGGCAACGCAGCCGGGAGCAAAAGGCCGGGGTCGGGTTGGATGCCGGCGTCCACCAGAGCCTGCTGATAGCCGGCGACCCGAAGTGCCCACACGTGCTGCCCGTCTCCGCGGAGCCCGTTCCCCACGCAAGCGATGCGGGTGTGCCCCAACTCGATCAGGTACCGGGTGAGTTCGTAGCTTCCGATCCGGTCATCAACCGACACAGACGAGTGCTGCCAAGCGGATCCGGAGAAGTCGGCAGTCGTGCAGAACACCATCGGCACTCCAACCTGGGCCAGGCTCTCCCCCAGCCTCGAATGGTCCCCGGTCTGATCGCCATAGCGCCCCAGGAAGATCACCCCGTCGAACTTGCGTTCCGTGACGATTCTGCTCACCACCTGCGCGTGCGCGCTGCCTTCGGCGACATGGGTGAGCACCAGCCCGTAACCATGATCGGCGAGGGCTGGCTCCAGCAGGTGCAGGATCTGCAACAACAACGGGCTGGTCTCGCCCTGGATGATTACGGCGATGGTGTTGGTCGAGGTGATCTTCAGACTACGGGCGCTGGTGTTTGGGACGTAGCCATGGTCGGCTGCCGCGGTCAGGATTCGTCGGCGAGTCTCGGGGTTGATGTCCGAGCGATCATTCATCGCTCGGGACACCGTGCTCACCGCGACGCCGCAGATCTCCGCGAGCTGCTTGATCGTGATCTGAGTCATGCTTCGCCGTCGCCTTTCAGGCGCGGGCCGGAATCCGGTCCCGCTCAGCCCTTAACCGCGCCGGCCACCACACCCCGGATGATGTGCTTCTGGCTTGTCAGGTAGAAGACCACGACCGGGATCATGGCCAGTACGAGGACGCCCATCATGGCACCCATGTCGATCGAACCATAGCCGCCCTTCAGGTACTGGACAGCGATCGGTAGCGTGGTGAACCGAGTCCTGTCCAGGCTGAGGTAGGGCAGCAGGTAGTCGTTCCACAGCCACATGACCTCCAGGATCGCAACGGTCACCATGCTCGGCTTCATCACCGGAACGATCACGCTGAAGAAGGTGCGTACCGGACCGCACCCGTCGATCAGCGCCGCCTCGTCCAGTTCGATCGGGATCCCCTTCACGAAGCCCGTGAAGATGAACACGGCGAGCCCTGCGCCGAATCCGAGGTAGACCACCCACAAGCCGAACGGGGTGTTCAGCCCGAGCAGGTCAGTGACCCAGGACAGGGTGAACATCACCATCTGAAAGGGAACGATCAGGTTGAGCATGAACGCGGCGAGCAGCAACTTGGCGTAGCGGTTGTTCACGCGGACGATCCACCAGGCGGTCATCGAGGTGCACAGCAGGATCAGGGCAGTCGCCCCCAGGGTGATCACCAGCGACCAGCCGAACGCAGGGAGGAAGTTGGATTTCTCGATGCCGCGGACGTAGTTGTCGATCCCCGAGAAGGTCTCCGCGTTGGGAAGCGCGAAAGGATTGTCGGAAATGTAGACCTCGCCCTTGAACGAGTTGATCACCACCAGCACGATCGGGTAAACGTAGATGAGGGACAGGATCGCGAAGGCGATCGTCCACGCCTTTGGCCGGGCGAGCTCTGTCACGATGCACTCTCCTTGCTACGGGTATAGCGGTTCTGGATGAACGCGATCAACGACACAATGATCATGAATACCACCGCCTCGGCCTGGCCGACACCTTCGAAGTTGGTGCGCCCGTATGCGGTGTTGTAGATATTCAAGGCGAGGAGCTCCGACATTCGGTTCGGTGCCCCGTTGGTCAGCGCCAGGTTCTGGTCGAACATCTTGAAGCCGTTGGTCAGCGTCAGGAATGTGCACACCGTGATTGCCGGCATCACGAGCGGGATGATTATCTGCCACAGAATCTTGCGGTTCGAGGCGCCATCGACGCGCGCGGCCTCGACGACATCGTCGGGCACCGACTGCAGCCCGGCGATATAGATCACCATCATGTAGCCCACCTGCTGCCAGGACAGGAGCAGAATCATTCCCCAGAACCCGTAGGTTTCGGAGTAGGTGATGGAGCGGTCCCACCAGGCAAGCACACCGTTGAGCAACAACAGCCAGACGTAGCCCAGGACGATCCCGCCGATCAGGTTCGGCATGAAGAACACCGACCGGAAGAGGTCACGTCCCTTGATCGCCTTGGTGAGCAGGTACGCGAGCGCGAATGCAACGACATTGATCAGGACCGTCGTCAAGACCGCAAACGCCGCCGTGTACCACAGTGAGTGCAGGAAGTAGTCGTCGTCGAGGATCTTCACGTAGTTGCTCACGCCTACCCACGTGGCCTTGGTCACCACGTGAAATCTGGTGAACGAGAGGTAGATCCCGAACCCGAACGGCACAACGAAGCCGATCAGGAATGCCAGCGCCGTGGGTCCGGTGAATAGCCAGCCCCATCGGGTCATCGTCTTTCGCACGTCATCGCCGCCTCACCGGTGTTGCGGCTCGGGCGCCCGACGCTGAAGCGGTCGGACGCCCGAGCCTATGAGAGGAACAGATCTGGAGTCAGCCGTTCGCCAGCTTGTATTCCTTTGCCCAGTTGTCGACGAAGGCTGTCCTCACGGCGTCCCACTTGCCGGTTCCCTGAGCATAGGCGAGCATCGCTTGACCGAGGGTGTTCTTCCATGCCTCCGACGGCATCGTGGTGAAGTTCCAGGAAACTGCCGTCTTGCCGGCCTTCTGGTAAACCTGATCGGCCAGCGTGAGCGGGTTCTTGCTCTGGTAATCACCGAAGGTGTTGAACGGGGTGGTGAAGCCCATCGTGTTGGCCAGCGCGTCGCGTCCCTTGTCAGACGTGATCACCCACTCCAGGAAGGACGTGGTCGCTGCCTGGTCGGCGTCGGAGGCGTTCTTGTTGACCACCCAGTAGTTCTCCGAACCGGTGCACAGGCCCTGATTCTCCTCGCCCGGGCCGCCGATGAAGATCGGCAGCATGCCCATGTCTGCGTCCTTCACCTTCTTGCCCTTGATGTCGCTGTACGCCCAGGTGCCGTTCTGGTAGAAGACCGCCTTGGCCAACGCGAACTCGGAGTTTGCGTCGCTGATCGTCTTGCTCGACAGCAGCTTCGGGTCGGTCGTCGAGTCGGTCAGATACAGGTCGAAGATGTTCTTGAACCCGTCCAGGTAGGTCCCCTTGACGGTGGCCGGCTGCCCGACGACGTTGTCCGCCTTGTACTCGTAGTAGAGCGGCACGTTGGCCAGGTGCGTCTTGAACCGCCAGTCAGAGGAGGAGTCGAATCCGGCGGAGGTGAAGGCGCCCTTGACGCCCAACTTGTCCTTGTTCGCCTGGATTCCGTCGGCTACTGCCTTGAGCGTGGCGAAGCTGGTGATCTGGTCGGCCGATGTCACCGCAGCACCGGGAAGTGCCATGTACTTGGCGAGCAGAGCCTTGTTGTAGATGATGCCGTAGGTCTCCATGACATACGGCACGGCCAGCACCTGGCTCGCGTCGTCACTCTTCAGCGCAATCGACTGGTCGTTGAGGTCCTTGTAGATCGCGGCGCCGCTGAGGTCCGCCGCGTAGTCCTTCCACGTCGCGAGGCCAACCGGACCGTTCACCTGGAACAGTGTCGGGGCCTCTGTCTTGGCCATCTCCGACTTCAGGGTCGTTTCGTACGTCCCGGACGCCGCGGTCTGAACGGTGACCTGGACACCGGTTTCCTTGGTGTACTCCGCGGCCAGTGCCTCCCAGTCCTTCGCGACCTCAGGCTTGAAGTTGAGGTAGTACACCTTCCCGCCGGCGCCCGCGGCCGATTCACTCGTCGTCGCAGAGGGTGTGCTGCTGCACCCGGCGAACGTCAGTGCTGTCGTCGCGGCAAGGCAAACGCTGACGGCTCTCATGGCGTTGCTGATTTTCATCTCCCGCATCCTTCGTTGGATTGCTGTCAGCATCACGGTCCGGCGACGCCACAACCGGATGCCCGCCCGGAATCGTTTCCGTGCTTAGGGTCAAGCTAGGCCGTCGGACGCAGAGTGCGCAAGGTGGGCGCCAGCGAGTTATCGAAAAGTTACCGAACTGCTTCAGTCCGACTCGGAGGGTGCGGCCCCGCGCGAATCCGGCGCCTGCGTCCAGGGCTGCAGCGCCCGATCCACGATCGGGACGTTCACCATGGCGAGAAGACCAACGCCCAGCATCGGCAAGATCACCGCTCCGGCGGGAACGTACCAGGCCAACGCGATCCCCAGACCCACCACAGCGGCATCCGTCGCCAGGATCGCCACCGCGAACGGCAAGCGCGCCACAGCGATCATTGCGGCATTGAGGAGGGTCCGACCGATCGAGTTCTCAAACCGCGACTGGAGCGCCCACACGAACGGGAAGATCAGCACGTACATTGCACTGACAACTAGTTTTAGTGGCAGGAACGCCGGATCTACGAGCGTCAGCCAGAGTACCGAAATGCCACCGCCGACCCCGCCCACAACCAGCCACAACACGGTTGCCGGCCGCAGGTTCGTCCACCACGAGCGCAGGAACACCCGAGCCGGCTCGCCGTCCGTCCCGGCCACCGCCTTGCGCGCGGCCTCGTCGAGAGCGGTCAGGCTCGCGCCGATGGTGATCACGGGCAGGGAAAGCACAATCGCGAGGAGGCTCAGCACCACCGCGTCAGCGACCTTTCCCATGAAGGCCCATACGGGTCCGTCCGGATTGAACAGTCGTTCGATCACCAACACCTCCTCGCTGAAGTCGCAGGCTAGCGGATGGAGCCTGGCCGTCGGCTGCCGGTCAGCGTTTCCTACGCCTACCCGGCCGACAAATCTCCGGATACGTTTCCGGCTAGGATGCACCGCTATGAGGTCGTACTCGTCCAGGTCGGAGCTCTCCACAGAGCCTCTCACCCGTGGTTCCTCGCCGGTGGCCGTCGGCGCCCCGGTCGCCACCGTCGGCGCCCTGACTGCTAAGCCCGCCGAGGCGCCTGCGATCGATCCTTTGCCGCCGGAGGGCCGGGCGCACCACATCGGTCCGATGCTTCCGCCGTCGCATCCGATGGCTCTTGCGTCTGTGATCGTGCCTCCGCATTCGGTGGATGGGTTCGTGCGGGAGTTCTTGCGTGAGCTCAATACTGGTCAGGGTGTGGCTTTGTCGCGGTCGACGGTCAATGATCAGTACCTCGCGCTCGCTCGGACGGTGCGTCACTACCTGATGGCCCGCTGGCTGGAGACTCAGCGCCACCAGCGCGCCAGCAAGGCCAAGACGGTCGGCTACCTCTCCGCGGAGTACCTGCTCGGACGCCAGCTCGGCAACGCGCTGCTGGCCACCGACCTCAACGACATCGTCGACAAGGCGATGACCTCCTGCGGCCTCGACCTGCCGACCCTGCGCGCCCAAGAGGTCGAACCCGGCCTGGGCAACGGCGGCCTCGGACGGCTCGCGGCCTGCTTCATCGACTCCTTGGCCACCATGAGCGTGCCATGCATCGGCTACGGCATCCGCTACGAGTACGGCATCTTCAAGCAGACCTTCGTCGACGGACGACAGGTCGAACAGCCCGACACCTGGCTGGCGCTGGGCAGCCCGTGGGAGTTCCCGCACCCAGAGGCCGCCGTCCAGGTCGACTTCGGCGGCCACACCGAGACCTACGACGACGACGGCGTCCAGCGCAGCCGCTGGGTGCCCAGCTGGAATGTTCTGGGCATCCCGTACAACTACATGGTCCCCGGCTACCAGAACGGACGAGTCAACACCCTGCGCCTGTGGAGCGCGGTCGCGACGAAGGCCTTCGACCTGGCGATCTTCAACTCCGGCGACTACGCCGAGGCCGTTCGCGCACAGACCTTCGCCGAAAACATCACCAAGGTGCTCTACCCAGAGGACTCCACCCCGCAAGGCAAAGAACTGCGCCTCCAGCAGCAATACTTCTTCGTCGCCTGCTCAATCCGCGACTTCCTGGATCAATACCTCGACGACGACTTCGACCTACACCAGCTCCCCGAGCGGATCATCTTCCAACTCAACGACACCCACCCAGTAATCGCGGTGCCCGAACTGATGCGCATCCTCGTCGACGAGAAGAAGCTGGAGTGGTCCCACGCCTGGGACATCACCCGCCAGTGCTTCGCCTACACCTGCCACACCCTGCTACCCGAAGCCCTCGAAGTCTGGCCGGTCGACCTGCTCGGACGCCTACTGCCCCGCCACCTAGAAATCATCTACCGCATCAACGACGAGTTCCTCGCCGAAGTCCGGGAGCGCTACGGAAACGACGAGCTGCGCATCCGTGCGATGTCGATCATCTCCGACTTCCCCGAGCGTCAGGTGCGGATGGCCTACTTGGCCACCATCGCCTCCACCCGGGTGAACGGGGTGGCCGCGCTGCACTCGCAGCTGCTGCGCGACAAGCTGCTGCCCGCGTTCAGCGAGTACTGGCCGGACAAGTTCACCAATGTCACCAACGGCGTGACTCCTCGTCGCTTCGTGAAGCTGGCCAACCCGTGGCTGTCGCAGCTGATCACCGAAACCCTCGGCATCGGCTGGGTCACCGACCTCGACCGCCTGGCCGAACTCGAGCCCTACGCGGAGGATCCGGACTTCAGGATCCAGTTCCGTGAGGCCAAGGAGAAGAACAAGACGCGGCTGGGGAACCTGCTGCTCGCCCGGGACGGGATCGCTCTGCCCCAGGGCCATCTGCTCGACGTCATGGTCAAGCGGCTGCACGAGTACAAGCGGCAGACCCTCAAGCTGCTGCACATCGTCGCCCTGTACGACCAAATCATCTCCGGACGGGTCGACCCTGCCACCGTCACGCCCCGCACTGTGGTCTTCGGTGCCAAGGCCGCACCCGGCTATCGGATGGCCAAGGAGATCATCTACCTGATCAACTCCGTCGCAGCGGTCGTCAACGCCGACCCGGTGGTGGCCGGACGGCTGACGATCGCCTTCCCCGCCAACTACAACGTCACCCTGGCCGAGAAGCTCATCCCCGCCGCCGACCTGTCCGAGCAGATCTCGCTGGCCGGCATGGAAGCCTCCGGCACCGGCAACATGAAGTTCGCTCTCAACGGCGCCCTGACCATCGGCACCGACGACGGAGCGAACGTGGAGATCCGCAAGCTGGTCGGTGACGACCACTTCTTCCTTTTCGGCATGCGTGAACCACAAGTCGCCGAGCTGCAGGCCTCCGGATACCAGCCGTCCAGGTACTACGAGGAAGACGCCGAGCTGAAGGGTGCGATCGACCTGATCGCCTCCGGAGCGTTCTCAGGCGGCGACCGCAGCACCTTCGAGCCGATCGTCTCCAATCTGTTGTACGACGACCGCTTCATGGCGTTGGCGGACTTCGGCTCCTACATCGATGCTCAGAACCGGGTGGAGGCGGCATACGCCGACGAAGAGGGCTGGACGAAGTCGGCGATTCTGAACGTCGCCCGCAGCGGCTTCTTCTCCTCCGACCGCTCCATGCGCGACTACCTCTCACGCATCTGGCACGCCTCGGCCGTCTAGATGTACTCGGCCATCATGTTGGTGGCACTCGGCTGATCGGGGGCCTGCCTCCGAATGCGTTGTGGCAGCGTTCAGTGTTGTATGTGGCCAGCTATGGGGCAAAGCGCTTCAGCGCCGTCGGCGTTAGGGGTGAAGGGTTGGGAGTGGGCCCGTTCGGCTTGCTGAGTTCGGCTGAACCTCTCAGCCTTGCCGTTCTGAACCGCCCGGAATATCCGGAGACTGTGTTGCCGTATCCCCGCCGATGGCTAGGTCTTCGACGCCACCTTCGCGCCTGCCGACGCCGAGTTCGCCGACCGTGTCGACGACGCCTACCATGCGAAGCACGCCGGCAGCCCGTGGGGCGGACCTGGGGCACGAGCAGCCCTCAGAGGGCCTCAGCCAGCCACGACGGGCAACCCCTCACAGAGAAGGCGATTCGGGGTTCATCAAGGGACAGGCGCGAGAGGTATCACACCTCCACTGCTTGCCATTGTCTCGAGGGCAAAATCCCTAATCAAAGACACCTTCGGTGCGCGAGAGAGGAGTTGAACCTCCACGTCCTTTCGGACACACGGACCTGAACCGTGCGCGTCTGCCATTCCGCCACTCGCGCCCGACTCCCTCAGGAGCCAGCCGCAAGAGGCTAGCACAGACTGGCCGTCCAGTTCGATTCGAGCCGAACCTCCTCAAGCCCCGCTGAAGATCCATATTCGTCCGCCGCGTCCACAGCGACAACGTGGGACGCTTACCTGGGCCTCGATAGGCTTGGAGCTACCGGCCACAGCAGAAGGAGTGCGCATGGGGGTCTTCGATCGGGTGGAGAAGAAGCTGGAGGGCGCCGTCAGCGGGGTCTTTGCGCGCGCCTTCAAGGGCGATGTCCAGCCGGTGGAGATCACCGCTCGGCTGCAGCGCGAACTCGACAGCGAGGCCAAGCTGCTCGACCGTGATCGCAAGCTCGTCCCCAACGACTTCACGATCGGCTTCTCCCAGCACGACTACGACCGACTCACCCCTTATTCGAAGACGCTGAACTCCGAGATCATCCCGGTCCTGCGCGATTACGCGGCGAACGCCGGCTATCTGTTCAACGGCCCGGTGACCATCGAGTACGTGTTGGACACCTCCTTGCCGGTCGGACGGTTCACCGTCACCTCGGCCGCCGTGGCCGGAGTGGACGCCGCCGAGCCCACTCCCAGCGAGGTGCGCAATGCCCGCCTGGTGGTCGAGGTGAACGGCGTCCGGCATCCGCTGGCCCCTCCCGGCTTCAGCATCGGACGCGGCACCGACGCCGACCTGCGGATCAACGATCCCGGCGTCTCCCGGCTGCACGCCCGGATCAATGTCGTGGACACCGCAGCCGGCCAGCAGATCAGCATCGAGGACCTCGGCTCCACCAACGGCATCACCGTGGACGGCGTCCGCACCCGTCAGGCCAGCCTCGGCGAAGGCAGCCGCATCGAGATCGGAACCACCCGACTCGCCATCGTCTCGCCGACCTCGGATGTCTGAACTCGTCGTCGTCGCGCTCAAGCTCGGCTACCTGGCCCTGCTGTGGTTGTTCATCCTCTTCGTGGGCAATGTGGTGCGCACCGACCTGTTCGGACGCAAGCTGCCGGCCACCGAGATCGCCCAGGCCAGCCTGGTGGCCACCAGCGGCCCGACGGCGAAGATGTCCCGCAAGGTCGAGAAGCGGCTGCCGACGCTGCTGAAGATCACCCACGGACGACAGGCCGGGCTCACCGTCCCGCTGGCCGGTGGCGTGCTGATCGGACGCTCCCCTGACTGCCAGCTGTTGCTCGAGGACGACTACGTCTCCACCAAGCACGCCCGGATCGTGGTGACCGCGACCGGCTACCAGGTCGAAGACCTCGGCTCCACCAACGGCACCTTCGTCAACAACCAGCGGGTCACCGCGCCCACCCCGTTCGGCACCGGTGACACCCTGCGGATCGGCCGCACCCTGATGAGCGTGGAGAAGTAGATGACCCTCGCCCTGCGCTACCTGGCCCACTCCGAGATCGGACTTGTCCGCCGCAACAACCAGGATTCGGCCTACACCTCGCCGACGATGCTGATGGTCGCCGACGGCATGGGCGGCGCCGCGGCCGGCGATCTGGCCTCAGCCATCGCGATCCGCGAGCTGCAGGAGGCGGACGGCCCGCTGACCGGTGAAGCCATGCTCACCGCCATCGACACGGCCATCGCCGAGGCATCCCGGGCGATCTCGGATCTGATTGAGGACGATCCGGCCCTGGACGGCATGGGCAGCACTGTCTGCGGCTTCATGTTCGACGGCCATCAGCTCGGCGTGGCCAACATCGGCGACTCCCGCGCCTACCGCTATCGCGACGGCATCCTGACCCGGCTCACCCGTGACCACTCCTGGGTGCAGACCCTTGTCGACGAGGGACGGATCACCGAAGCCGAAGCTCTCGAACACCCGCACCGCTCGCTGATCCTGCGGGTCATCAACGGCTCCACCCAGCACCTGCCGGACCTGGAGCTGGTGGACGTCCAGGCCGGCGACCGGCTGCTGGTCTGCTCCGACGGCCTGTGCGGCATGGTCACCGACACCGTGATCGCCGCCGAGATGGACGGTGAGCTACCCCAGGTTCTGGAGTCGCTGATCAAGGTGGCCCACGCCGAGGGCGGCCTGGACAACATCACCATCATCCTGGCCGATGTGGTCGAGGGCGAGCCGTCCGGCCCTCCCGAGGTGCTCGGCGCGGCCGCGGCCATCGACCCGGGCGACGTCAGTGAGAACACGATCACCCTGGCCGCCGGCCAGCTGGCCGAGGTGGTTCCGGATCCGAGCGCCGGCGAGACCGCTCGCTACGCACCGACCGCCAAGCACCGGGTACGCACCTGGGCGACCGTGCTGCTGGCGATTCTGATTCCGCTGGCCCTGATCGGCGGCGCCGGCTACGGCTGGTATCACTACACGCAGGGCCAGTACTACCTGGGCGCGAACGCCGAGCAGATCGCCATCTACCAGGGGATCCCCGAGCCGGTGTTCAACCTGCCGCTGTCGCAGGTCGTTCAGGAGGACGACACGCGAGTCGCCGACCTGCCGGGCTACTTCCAGGAGCAGGTCCGGGCCAAGGCACTGACCGCCGAGTCGCTGCCGGCGGCCCAGCGGATCCTGCAAACGCTGCGGCTGAAGGCCGAGCAGTGCATTGAGCAACGCTCCGGCTGGCATTCGCCCAGCCCCACCCCGTCCCCCAGTGAGACCACGTCCGGTCTGCCGACCGGATCAGCCTCCAGCTCGCCCACGGCGAAGCCGGGTGCGACCCCGTCCGTCCCCACTGCGATCGCCACTCCGCAGCCGACCGACATCAGCACCCCGGCAGCGCCCACGGAGTGCTGATGGCAGAAGTCGTCAGCTATCGAAAGCGACGCGGCGTCGAGGCCTTCATGCTGGTCTTCGCCGTGGCGCTCGGCTGGGGCGGCTACGTGATCATCCACCTCAACCAGGACGCAGAGTTGCCCAAGCAGTGGCCGTGGGCGCTGGGCATCCTGTTCGGGATGGCGCTGGTGCTGCACCTGGTGGTGCGCTGGCGGACGCCATACGCCGACCCGCTGATCCTGCCGCTGGTGATGCTGCTGAACGGGCTGGGACTAGCCATGATCCACCGGCTCGACCTGGGCACCGACCCGGTGATGCACTCCGCCGAACTGCAGCTGGGCTGGATGGTGGTCGCCGTCATTGCCTGCTGCGCTGTGCTGATCTGGCTGCGCGATTACCGGATCCTGTACCGCTACACCTACGTGATGTTCCTGGCCGGCATGGCCTTGCTGATGCTGCCGCTGGTGCCCGGGCTCGGCTTGGAGAAGAACGGCGCCCGGATCTGGATTCACCTGGGCAGCTACAGCTTCCAGCCGGCCGAGCTGGCCAAGCTCGTCCTGGCCGTCGCCTTCGCCTCGTATCTGGTCGAGAAGCGGGACGTCCTGGCGCTGGCCGGGGTGAAGTTCGTGGGCCTGGACCTGCCCCGGGCCCGCGACCTGGGTCCGATCCTGGTGATGTGGCTGGCCAGCTTGGCGGTCTTGGTCTTCCAGAAGGATCTGGGCACCTCGCTGCTGTTCTTCGGCCTGTTCGTGATGATGCTCTATGTGGCCACCGAGAAGCCGAGCTGGGTGATCCTGGGCAGCGGGCTGTTCATCGGCGGCGCGGTCGGGGCCTACTTCCTGTTCGGCCACGTCCAGACCCGTGTCTCCGGCTGGCTGAACCCGTTCAGCAACTATGACGTCAACTATCAGGTGATCAGCGGCCAGTTCGGGATCGCCTGGGGCGGCCTTTTCGGCACCGGCTGGGGCCTGGGCCGGCCGAACCTCACCCCGCTGCCCAAGTCCGACTTCATCTCCGCGGCGATCGGCGAGGAGCTGGGCATCACCGGCCTGGCCGCCGTCATCATCCTCTACGGCTTCATCGTGGCCCGCGGCCTGCGGGCAGCCCTGGGCAGCCGCGACCCGTTCGGCAAGCTGCTGGCCGCCGGCCTGGCTTTCGTCTTCGCCATTCAGGTGTTCTCGATCATCGGCGGCGTCACCCGGCTGCTGCCGCTGACCGGCCTGACCACGCCGTTCATGTCGCAGGGCGGCTCGTCGCTGGTGGCCAACTGGGTGATGATCGGGCTGCTGCTGGTGATCACTCACCAGGTCCGCCAGCCCAGCGTCGAGCCCGTAGCCGACCCGGTCGCTTCGCTGGCCGGGGAGGCCACCCAGCTGATCCCGGTCGGCAGCGTCCGTCCGTCGATGGCCGAGGACGAGACCGGCCCACTGCCGATCTTCGCCGACGCCCCCACCGGGCCGATCCCGACGGTCTCCCCCGATGCACTCACCGGCCCGGTGCCGTCCGTCCATTCGGACGGTCCGACCGAATTCGTGCCAACGGTCGATCCGAACACCGAAGCCACCACCGCGATCACCGCCGAGGATGGGGGTCCCCGATGAACCGTCCCATTCGTGGCGTGGCCATCGCGGCCATGGTGATGTTCGCCGCCCTGCTGGCCAACCTGACCTACTTGAGCATCGGTCAGCAGAGCTACCTGAACGAGCGGGCCGAGAACCGCCGCGTTGCCGACGCCCGGTTCGGCCAGGACCGCGGGCCGATCCTGGTCGGCAACACGGCGATCGCCGAGTCCAAGCCGGTCAAGGATCGCTACAAGTTCCAGCGCAGCTACGCCAACGGCGAGCTGTACGCCCCGATCACCGGCTTCTACTCCTACCTGTATCGGACGTCCGGGCTCGAGCAGTCCTACTCCTCCGAACTGTCCGGCCAGGACGCGTCCCAGTTCCTCAGCCGCCTGGTCAACATGCTGTCCGGGGCCGTCCCCCGCGGTGGGGCCGTCGAGACCACCATCAACGCCAAGGCCCAGCAGGCGGCCTGGAAGGCGCTGGACGGACGCAAGGGCGCCGTGGTGGCCATCGACTACACCACCGGCGCCATCCTGGCCCTGGTCACCAGCCCCAGCTACGACCCGAACAAGCTGGCCACCCACGACCTGAAGGACTCCACGAAGGCCTGGAACGCGCTCAACGACGACCCGTCCAAGCCGATGTCGAACCGGGCCACCCGGGAGATCTATCCGCCCGGCTCCACCTTCAAGCTGATCACCGCGGCCGCAGCTCTGGAATCCGGGATGACCGCCGACACCAAGATCGACGCGTCGGCCTACAAGCTGCCCACCTCGACCAAGGTGATCACCGGCAACTGCGGCGGCAGTTCGATCACCCTCACCCAGGCGCTGAAGGTGTCCTGTAACCCCGGCTTCGCCCGGCTCGGCGCCAGTCTCGGCCAGGACGAGTTGCGCAACCAGGCCGAGCGCTTCGGCTTCGGCTCGAAGTTCCTCAACGAGATCGGCTCATCCGCCAGCCGCTTCCCCGACGAGCTCGATCCGGCCCAGACCGCGATGAGTGCCATCGGTGAGTACGAAGTGGCCGCGTCCCCGCTGCAGATGGCCATGGTGTCGGCCGCGATCGCCAACCGCGGCGTGCTGATGGAGCCGTACCTGGTCAGCCAGGTGACCGACTCCGACCTGAATGTGGTTCGCACCACGACGCCGCGGGCGCACAGCCAGGCGCTGACCGCTTCCAGCGCCGCCGAGTTGCAGAAGATGATGGTCCAGGTCGTCGCCAACGGCACCGGCCACAACGCACAGATCTCGGGCGTCACCGTCGGCGGCAAGACCGGCACGGCCCAGTCGGACCGGATCCGCAACCCCTATGCCTGGTTCACCGCGTGGGCCGACAATCCGCATGTGGCCGTCTGCGCGTTCGTCGAGGACGCCCAGATCGACGCCAGCGAAATTGCCGGCGGACGCTTGGCCGCACCCATCGCCAAGGCCGTGATCGAGGCCCTGCGATGACCCGAGCACCCCTGATCAGCCACAATGTACCGGTGGGCCGCGCTCGGCCCGGCGGTTCACCGGCCCGAAAGGACGCAGTGAGATGACCGAAGAGCCGAGGATTCTCGGAGGCCGCTACCAGCTCGGCGAGGTGCTGGGCCGTGGTGGCATGGCCGAGGTCCGTCGAGCCCGCGATCTACGACTGGGACGTGATGTCGCGGTCAAGCAGCTGCGCGTCGACCTCGCCTCAGACCCGACGTTCCAGGAGCGGTTCCGTCGAGAGGCCCAGTCGGCCGCCGGCCTCAACCACCCCAACATCGTCGCGGTCTACGACACCGGCGAGGACACCGACCCGTCCACCGGCGTGCGAGTGCCCTACATCGTGATGGAGCTGGTCGAGGGACGCACCCTGCGCGACCTGCTGCGCACCGGGCGCAAGATCGTCCCGACCAAGGCGCTGGAGTTCGTCCGCGGCATTCTGGACGCGCTCAGCTACAGCCACAAGGCCGGCATCATCCACCGCGACATCAAGCCCGCGAACGTGATGCTGACCGCGGACGGCACTGTGAAGGTGATGGACTTCGGCATCGCCCGGGCCGTCGCCGACACCTCCTCGACGATGACCCAGACCGCGGCCGTGATCGGCACCGCGCAGTACCTCTCCCCGGAGCAGGCCCGCGGCGAGACCGTCGACTCCCGCAGCGACATCTACTCGGCCGGCTGCCTGCTCTACGAGCTGCTGGTCGGGCGTCCGCCGTTCCAGGGTGATTCGCCGGTCAGTGTCGCCTACCAGCACGTCCGTGAGGCTCCAGTGCCGCCGTCGCATCTGGATCCGATGATCACCCCGGCCATGGACGCCATCACGCTGAAGGCGCTGGCCAAGGACCCCGAGGATCGCTACCAGAGCGCCGCCGCCATGCGCTCGGATCTGAGCCGGCTGCTCGCCGGCCAGGAGGTCTCGACCCGTCCGCCGGTGATGCCGGTGATCGCACCGACCAGCTCGCTGACTCCGGCAGCCTACGAGCCGACCACCGTGTTGGCCGGCGCCCCGAACCCGCCGCTACCCTCGCCGGCCACGGTTGCGGGCCCGGTGGCCACTCGTCCCAAGCGCCGGCTGTGGCCGGTGGTGGTATTCCTCTCCGCGCTAGCCCTTGTCGCGATCGGCTTCGTGGTCTACTTCGCGACGCTGCCGGCCGCCGTCGAGATGGTGAAGGTCCCCGACCTGGTGAAGCGGCAGCAGGCCGACGCCCAGTTCGCCCTGACCGATCTGGGGCTCAAGGCGGTCGTGGTGCCGGTCACCGGACCCGACGACGAGAGCAAGGGCCGAGTGACCCGGCAGTCGATTCCGGGCGGCACCTCCGTGCCACTGGGCACCGAAGTGACCATCGAGGTCAACATCGGCCCGGCCAAGGGCCAGATCCCGACAGACCTGATCGACACGAACGTCGATGACGCCGTCGCCAAACTCACCGCGCTCGGCTTCTCGAACACGAGAACGATCAAGGATCCCAACGAACCGCTGACGGCCCGGACGAATGACGTCACCAACATCGACCCGCAGCCTGGTCAGACGGTGAATCTGGACGCCCTGATCACCATCTACTACGCCACCGGGGAGTCCGGGGTGCCGAACTTCAAGGGCCTGACCCAGGAGGAGGCGATCGCGCAGGCGGTCGAGGCCGGCTTCCCGCCGCCGAAGTTCAGCACGGCCGAATCGCTGGAGACGGCCGGCACCGTGATCTCGCAGAACCCGGTGCTGGGCAAGGTGGTCAAGCGAACCACGGTGATCAAGCTGGTGCTGGCGGTCGCTCCGCCGACGCCGACCGAGACGCCCACCGAGACGCCGACGTCCACGCCGACGTCAACGCCCTGAGTTCACCCTGAGCGCCTCCACCTCGGTGGAGGCGCTCAGCAATTCCGGCGGGATCGCGATGGACGTCCGAGCTCAGGCCTGCTCGCGCAGCGCCATCAACGGGGTCAGCCCGACGGCGCGGGCCGGTGCGTCCGCGTCCCCGCAGGCCACCAGCCAGTTGGCCAGCATCTGGTAGCCGCCCTCGGTGAGCACCGACTCCGGGTGGAACTGGACGCTCTCGATCGGCAGGCTCTTGTGCCGGACCGCCATGATCACCCCGGACTCGGTGGTGGCACTGACCTCCAGGTCGTCAGGGACGGTTGCCGGATCCAGGGCCAAGGAGTGATAGCGGGTGGCCGTGAACGGGTTGGGCAGCCCGGCGAAGACGCCGCGTCCGTCGTGATGGACCAGTGAGGTCTTGCCGTGCAGCAGCTCGGGCGCACGGTTCACGACGCCGCCGAAGGCCACCGACATCGACTGCAGCCCCAGACACACTCCGAAGATCGGGACGCGTCCGCCCTGGCCGCGGACGACGTCGATGCAGACCCCGGCCTCCTCGGGGGTGCCGGGACCAGGCGACAGCAGGATGCCGTCGAAGCCGTCCGCCCATCCGGGGTCGGCGAACCGTGGGTCGTCGTTGCGCCAGACCTCGGTCTGCGCCCCGAGTTGCCCCAGGTAGCCGACCAGGTTGTAGACGAACGAGTCGTAGTTGTCGATCACCAGGATCCGTGCCATGGCGTCCATTCTCGCCCACCAACGCCGGACTGCGATCTCGGATATCCTTTTCAGACGTCCATGCACGTCATGAGGAGTTCAGGTGCCGGAGTCGAAGGTCCGCAAGGCCGCAGTTGAGAAGAAGAAGCTCGCCGACCGTTCGGCGACGACTGAGGCTGAGAAGCACAACCCGGTAGTCGCACCCGGTAGCCGTGCCTGGGTGGTGCCGACCTTCATCACCGTCGGTCTGCTCGGTGTGCTGTGGCTGGTCGTCTTCTACATCACCTCGGCCGTGAACATCTTCATCCCCTTCTTCAGCGACACCCTCGGCTCCTGGAATGTCCTGATCGGGATGGGCCTGATGGCCGCCTCGTTCGCCCTGGCCACTCTCTGGAAGTAGCCCACGCTCTCGCTCTTCTCGTCGAAGGCTCGCCTTCGCGCCGAAAGCTCGTCCCCCGGGTGAGGCCCTCGCCGTTACGGCGAGCCCTCAGCGGGGACGGACGGGGCTGCGTTCCGAATCAACCCTGCGGCTTGAGCAGCGGGAACAGGATCGTCTCCCGAATCCCGGCACCGGTGAGCAGCATGATCAGCCGGTCCATGCCCAGTCCCAGACCGCCCATCGGCGGGGCGCCGAACTCCAGCGCGGCCAGGAAATCCTCGTCCAACTGCATGGCCTCGACGTCGCCGGCAGCAGCCTTCAGTGACTGGGCCACCAGCCGCTCGCGCTGAATCACCGGATCGATCAGCTCGGAGAAGCCGGTGCCGCGCTCGACGCCACCGATGATCAGATCCCAGGCCTCGATCAGGTTCGGGTCGCTGCGATGCGTCCGAGCCAACGGCTGGGCGATCGGCGGGTAGTCACACACGAACGTCGGCTGAAGCAGACCCGGCTCGACGATCTCACCGAACAGCTCCATGATCAGCTTCTGCGCCGGCCAGGACGGGTCGAACGGCACCTCATGGGCGGTCGCGATCTCCCGCAGCCGCTCGGCCGGGGTCTCCGGCGTGATCTCCTCACCGAGCTTGGCCGACAGGGTCGGGTAGACCGGCTTCCACTCCCAGTCGCCGTCGAGATTGATCTCGCCGGCCTCGGTCTGGATCACTCGGGTGCCCAGGGCCGCGTCCGCCGCATTCTGGATCAGCTTCTTGATCAGCTCGGCGATGCTGAACTGATCACCCCACGCCTGGTAGGCCTCGAGCATCGTGAACTCGGCCGAGTGGGACGAGTCGATGCCCTCGTTGCGGAAGATCCGACCGATCTCGTAGACCCGATCCGCGCCGCCGACCATGGCCCGCTTCAGGTAGAGTTCGAGCGCGATCCGCAGCGTCATGTCGATGTCGAAGGCGTTCAGGTGGGTGTTGAACGGACGCGCTGCTGCCCCACCGTGGATCAGCTGCAGGACCGGGGTTTCCAGCTCCAGGTAGCCGTCGGCGTACAGCGTCTCGCGGATGCTGCGGGTGACCGCGGCGCGCAGCCGGACCATGTCGCGGGCCTCGGGACGGGCCACCAGATCGGCGTAGCGCTGCCGAACCCGCGTTTCCTCGCCGAGCTCCTTGTGCAGCGTCGGCAGCGGACGAAGCGCCTTGCTGGCCAGCACCCAATCGGTGGCCAGCACGCTCAGCTCGCCTCGCTTGGACGAGATCACTTTGCCGGTCACCGAGACGAAGTCGCCGAGGTCGATCTCGGCCTTCCAGGCTTCCAGCGACTCCTCGCCGACCTCGGCCAGGGACAGCATCACCTGCAGCCGGGTGCCGGACTCGGCCAGCGTGAAGCCGTCCTGGATCGTGGCGAAGCAGAGCTTGCCGGTGTTGCGAATGAACACCACCCGTCCGGAGACGCTGACCACGTCGGTGGTCTCTTCGCCGGCGGTGAGGTGGCCCCAGGCCTGGTGGACGGCGGCCGCACTGTGCGTCCGCGGGACGGTGATCGGGTACGCCTGGCCGCCGGCCTCGATCAGCCGGGCGCGCTTATCGTGGCGGACCTGTTCCTGCTCAGTCAGGGACGGGTTCACGGCTGGCGTCTGATTCACGGCGACTAGGCTACCGATTCCGCGTCCGGGACGCCTCGCCCTCCCGAGCCGGCGGACGACCTCCCAGAGTCCGTGCGGGGCCCGTCCACCCCCGTCCATCCCCCGTCCCCGACCACCCCGCCCGCCCATCCCCAGTT
>JAFADF010000008.1:0-2691 GCA_023425145.1 Actinomycetes bacterium
GATGTTGAAAAGATCATGGATCTGTTACCACACAGATATCCTTTTTTAATGGTTGATAGAGTATTAGACTATTCTATTACTGAAGAGCACAAGACCTTAAAGGCTCTAAAGAACATTACCTTTAATGAGCCATTCTTCCAAGGTCACTTCCCAGGCAAGCCAATTTTACCTGGCGTGCTAATTCTTGAGGCAATGGCACAGGCAACAGGTATCCTAGCTTTTACCATGGTTGGTAAGCCAAATGATGGTGAGCTATATTATTTTGCAGCTATTGATAATGCAAGATTTAAGCGTCCTGTAGTGCCTGGTGATCAACTAATTTTAGATGTTGAGTACTTTAAGGAGAAGCGTGGTATTGCTTCTTTCCGTGGCGTTGCAAGCGTTGATGGTAAAGTAGTTTGCCAAGCAGATTTAATGTGTGCTAAGCACTAATCCAAACTTAGGTGGAATAAAACTTGACTTTGAATACAGGTATTATTGATCCAAGTGCCAAAATTGGACCAGAGGTGGTTCTAGGTAAGAATGTAACCATTCGTGAAAATGTAATCATTGAAGGTAAAGTTACCATTGGTGATGATTGCATTATTGAACCATTTTGCGTGATCCGCGGACCTACCACCATTGGTAAGGGTAATCACTTTTACCAATTCTGCTCTATAGGTGAAGGTTGTCAGGATCTTAAGTACGCAGGTGAGCCTACTACCTTAACCATTGGTGATAACAATGTAATCAGAGAGCATTGCACCATGCACCGTGGTACAGTTCAAGGTTTAGGTACCACAACTGTGGGCTCAAACAATCTATTTATGGTTAACACCCACGTAGCTCACGATTGTGTAGTTGGAGATCATTGTATTTTCTCTAACAATGCTACTTTAGCAGGACACGTAAGAATCGATGACTATGTTGTATTTGGTGGTTTAGCTGCTATCCATCAGTTTGGCCGTGTAGGTTGCCATGCGATGGTAGGTGGTATGGCTGCTTTAAATATGGATGTACCTCCATATGTAATGGCTGCAGGTCACTATGCAAAACCATTTGGTATTAACAAAGTAGGTCTTCAGCGTCGTGGCTTCAGTAAAGAAGCTATCTCAGCTATTGTTCAAGCATATTTCTTCTTATACAAGAAACACTTAACTTTAGAAGAATCAATTGAAGAAATTGAAAAGTTAGCCAATGAACATGTAGAAGTAAAACCTCTTCTAGATTTCCTAAAAGAAAATGGTAGAGGAATTGTTCGCTAATGGCTGAGTGCGTAAACCCTCATCTATATGCTTTAATAGCCGGAGAGCCTTCAGGTGATACTTTAGGCTCTGGCTTAATGATGGCTATTAAAAGGCAAGATCCTTTAGCTCAATTTATCGGCATTGGTGGTCCAAAAATGATCCACCAAGGTTTGCATTCCTCTTTAAAGATGGAAGAGCTAGCTGTAATGGGCATTACTGAGGTTTTATTAAAGTTATTTAAGATCTTAAAAATCCGCAAAAGAGCCGTTGCTGATTTAATCGAAGCCAAACCTTGTGTATTTATTGGTATAGATTTACCTGATTTTAATCTTTATGTAGAAGCAAAAGTTAAAAAGGCAGGTATTCCAACTGTACACTATGTAAGTCCTTCAGTTTGGGCATGGCGTGAAAACCGCGTTAAAAAGATTAAAGAAGCTTGTGATGAGATCTTAGCTTTATTACCTTTTGAGCCTGAGTGGTATCAAAAGCGTAATCTCCCTTGTACCTATGTAGGTCATACTTTAGCTAACACTATTCCAGTACATATTGATCATACTCAAGCAAAAGAGCGTATTAACTTAGCTAAAAACTGTGTAGAAGCCCCTCAAGGTAAAGTAATGGGTATTCTACCTGGCTCTAGAAAGGGCGTGATCACTAAGATGCTCCCAATCTACGCATATACTGCAAGATTAGTAAAAAGAGCATTGCCTGATACCGTGTTTGTATGTACTGTAGGTACCTATGAATTAGCTTCTTTAGTAAAAGATTTATGGCTTGAAGTAGCTCCTGATTTATCCTTAACTGTATTTGTGGGTAATACTCAGGATGTAATTGCTTCTTCTGATGCTGTGTTACTTACTTGTGGCACCATTGCTTTAGAGACCATGCTTTTAAAGACTCCATTTGCTGTTGCCTATAAAGTAAGTGCACTCTCTGCATTTATTGCTCGCCGCATGCTTAAGGTAAACGTCTATTCATTACCTAATTTAATTGCGGGTAGAAAGATTGTAAAAGAGTTCATTCAAGAAGAATGCACTCCAAGTTTACTTGCTGAGGAAATGCAGAAGTTACTTATTTATGACAATATTGTCATGAAAAAGGAATTTGAGAATATCCACACCTCCATGCAGTGCAATTCTGATGAGTTAGCTTGCAAGGCGGTATTTAAAGTGATTGCTAATCACTTTAAAGATGACGATATCATTCAGCAAATAGCTAATGCTAAAGGTGAAGGAATAGTAGTAGACTCTAGTTCTCCATTACCTAAAGCAAATGTTGAAGATGTGAAGGTTTTAGCCGAAGAATCCACAGAGCCTTTGAAACCTTCAGAAGAATAAAATCCTTTCTTAAAATGACTAAAATTGTATTAGAACCTTATATTTGTCCTATCGATGAGACTATCTACAGAGTCTGCGGCGCCGATGAGGCAGGTCGTGGACCTTTAATGGGCAATGTAGTGGCAGCT
>JAFADF010000018.1:0-3146 GCA_023425145.1 Actinomycetes bacterium
CACATAAAAAGGATTCCGCAGCCGAAGATGCAGTTTCAACAGCGGAAGGGGAGGCGAAGTAAATGACTACCAGCGCGCTTTTAGCGGCACTTTTTATCGGGTCGTTTTTTCATATAGACCTGGGGCCAAAGATAACGTCTCCGCTGGCGTACGATATGCCGCCAGCCTATGTGAGCTCCGTCTCCGGCGACATCCGGGCAGACAAAGCTGCTCCGGTGGAAAAGATAACGCCAGATACCGCTTGGTGGACGCTATTTAACGAACCGGTCCTCAATCAGTGCATCGACGAGGCCTTCAGGCGCAACCGTGATCTCGAAGGAGCCCTGGCCGCTGTCGCCCAGTCGCGCGCCGCGTTCAAGGTGGCGCGCGGTGAACAGCGCCCCTCCTTGAACGCCCAGCTTGACGCTTCTCGTTCATATATTCTTGGCGGCGCGGAGGGTAAACGCGATGAGACAAATTTGCTTGAACCCGCCGGCGGCGTAAGCTACGAGATGGACCTCTGGGGCAAGCTCCAGAAGGCTACCCGCGCGGCGAGAGAAAACATCCTTGCGACCGAAGCGGCGAAGAACACGGTCCGTCTGTCATTGGCTGGCGAGGTGGCGAAGAATTACTTCTCACTGCGCGCCGCCGACCGGCAGATACAAATCGCCCAGGAAAACCTCAAGTCACAGCAGAGGACACTTGACCTGAGCAAGTACCAGTACGAACAGGGACAGGTCAGCGAGCTGGAGGTGCGGCGCAACGAGGCCCTTGTCGCCTCTACGGCGGTACAGGTCCAGCAGCTGCAGCTGGCGATGACGCAGTACGAAACCTCGCTGCTGCTGCTGATGGGACGCGACCCCAAAGAGTTCGCCGCGCGCGAAGTGCCGCGCGGGGCATACATAGCGGAACTTCCGCCCTGTCCCTCAATTCCAGAGGGGCTCCCTGCGGAGCTGTTGACTCAGCGCCCCGATATACTGCAGGCGGCCTTCAACTACCGCACGGCGCTCGCTAACATTGGCTCCGCTAAGGCGGCGCAGTATCCGACGATCTCTCTCAGCGGCCTGATCGGAAACGTCAACAACTCGGTGAGCGATATGCTGGACGGCCCGACGGGCTGGGCGGCGGCGGCCGGGATCGTAGCGCCGCTCTATAACGGAGGGAAGCTTGAGGCAAACGTAAAAAAAACAGAGGCGGCGGCCCAGCAGGCGCTCGCCCAGTACTATAAAACTGTACAGAACGCGATGAAAGAGACTATCGACGCCATCAACGCCAACGAAAAGAGCGAAGAGGTCGTAGCCCTGGAGATCAAGCAGGAAGAGGCCCAGCGCAGGGCCTTTGAACTGGCGCAGAGCCAGTACCTTGACGGAATGACAAGCCAGCTTGACCTGCTGGACGCCCAGCGCAGCCTGCTCGCCGTACAGCTGCAGCTTGAGGGCAGCCGGGCGGACCGTCTCAATTCGGCGGTCGGCCTTTGTCTCGCGCTTGGCGGAGGCTGGCAGTACCGCGCGGGCGATGATCTTGAGACGAAAGAGCTGCCAACTCCCTGGAAAGATAAAAAAGAGGCGGGAAAAAAGCAATAATTTTTCAAAAGGGGCTGGCATAGTTCGGGAAGTTATGCTATTATATCTCCCGTTGATTGCGCGGATATAGCTCAGCTGGTAGAGCATTAGCTTCCCAAGCTAAGGGTCGCGGGTTCGAATCCCGTTGTCCGCTCCAAAAGAGGCCAACGTGGCTCAGCAGGTAGAGCAGCGCACTCGTAATGCGCAGGTCTCCGGTTCGAATCCGGACGTTGGCTCCATTTAACTATTAAGGGCTTGGGTGAGTTATCCCAGGCCCTTTTTTGTGGCTATCCTATATGATGATTGGACTTTCAGGATACGGGGGAAGGGACGGAGATATGATACTAAGTGTAAGCCGAAGGACCGATATTCCTGCTCATTACGCGGAATGGTTTTTCAACAGGATTCGGGATGGCTTTGCTTTAGTCAGGAATCCGATGAACTTTCACCATGTGAGCAGGATAAATATTACGCCGGACGCCGTCGACGGCATAGTATTTTGGACTAAAGATCCCACGCCGATGCTGCCAAGGCTGGGAGAGCTTGCGCGGTATCATTATTACTTTCAATTTACCTTAAACTCATACGCTGCCGACGTGGAACCTGGAGTTTGCTCGAAGGCGGGGCACATCATTCCGACGTTCAAAAGGCTCTCCGATATGATCGGTCCAGAACGCGTGATCTGGCGTTATGATCCGATATTGATAAATGAAAAATACACGTCTGCCTATCACATAAAATACTTTGAACGCCTTGCCCGCAGTCTGCGTAGTTATACGAAAAAATGTGTCTTCAGCTTCATAGACCTTTATCGCAGCACACGAAAAGACCTGGCGGAGCTCTCAGTTCACCCTCTCGTGCCGGAGCGGAAGTCCATGCTGGCGAAATCCATCTCCGATATCGCTTCCTCCTATGAACTGCGTTTGGAGAGCTGTGCCGAAGACATCCAGCTGGAGTACTGCGGCGTCGCTCACGGACGCTGCGTGGACGCCGATTTGCTGGGGAAAATCTCCGGCCACAGGATTGAGGCTAAAAGAGATAAAAATCAAAGGACGGCGTGCGGCTGTGCGGAAAGCGTCGATATCGGGATGTACGGCACCTGTCCCAGCGGCTGCAGATACTGTTACGCGAACCGGAGCATGAGGAATGTCGCGCGAAACGTCGCGAGGCACGATCCGGTCTTGCCGCTGCTGTGCGGAGAGATTGGCCCGGGGGATAGTATCTCGGAGCGGAAGACGCCTCCGTGCCGTAGATGCCGCCAGGGCAATATATTCAGCTGATTTTGCGTGACAGACGCCGGTACTTTACGTATAGCTCCGGGCTGACTTTTACCGCCGCCATATGATAAGATATTTCAGATGCCGCGGTGCTATTTGAATGGGCATTTTATTGTGGATAACGAATATGGCATTGGCTCTATAAAGTCTGTCGTATATATAGAGAGAGGGCATATCATTGGATAAGGAAAATGTGGTAAACGAGGCTCCCGGACTCAGCGCGCCGATCGCGGGCAAGAAGATCTTTTTTGTACGCCACGGAAAGACGGAATGGAACAACCTGTTCCGTTATCAGGGCGTCACCGATATCCCGCTATGTGAGGAGGGA
>JAFADF010000065.1:0-119186 GCA_023425145.1 Actinomycetes bacterium
GGAAGACCTCCTGTTTGTTGAGCGAACCTTGAGCAGTTCCACTCAACCGCGGGAGGTCTTCCCCGCGCTATCGATCAGACCATGTCATCACAACGACTCGACCAACCTGTCCGATCAGTACACCTAGATCGAGCGAGAAACGCCTCGCAATTCACCAATACAGTGGTGTATCTCCCCTAGTCTTGTGCTTGGTCAGCCACACCGCCATGTTGCTTCAAACGAAGGATGACCTCCGCGTGAGCCGCCACCCCCGACTCGCAGCCGCCGATGCGACTACTCGCGCGGCCAGCCACTGGGCACCCCGCAGGTCGGGCGGCTGCCTGCCACCTTCCGCGGCCCCCCATCCCTAACTCCTCTCCCCCGTGGTGATCGGTGGTCGGTCGGCATCCTCGCGTCCGACCAGCCGTCCGATCAGCACAGTCACCTAGAGACCGGCCGCTCCGCGGCCCCTCCCGGACTCCGCGAGGCCGCCACCTCGCGGGGTCTGGCTATGCTCAGCAGCGTGACCGACACAGCGCCACGGAAGCTGCTCCGCCTCGAGGTCCGCAACGCGCAGACCCCGATCGAACGCAAGCCTGCCTGGATCAAGACCACGGCAAAGATCGGTCCCGAGTACACCGAACTGCAGCAACTCGTCCGCGACGAGGCGCTGCACACCGTCTGCCAGGAAGCCGGCTGCCCGAACATCTTCGAGTGCTGGGCCGACCGCGAGGCCACCTTCCTGATCGGCGGGGACGCGTGCACTCGCCGCTGCGACTTCTGCCAGATCGAGTCCGGCAAGCCGTCCGGCTACGACCGGGAGGAGCCCGAGCGGGTGGCCGAGTCGGTCTCGAAGATGGGACTGCGCTACGCCACCGTCACCGGGGTCTGCCGTGACGACCTGCCTGACGAGGGGGCCTGGCTGTACGCGGAGACGATCAGGGCCATTCACCGGGCCAACCCGGGCGTCGGAGTCGAGATGCTGGCTCCGGACTTCTCCGGCAAGGCAGCGCTACTGAGCCAGATCTTCGATGCCGCACCCGAGGTCTTCGCGCACAACGTCGAGACCGTGCCGCGAGTCTTTCGCCGGATCCGTCCAGGCTTCGACTACCACCGCTCACTAGCGGTGCTCACCGCAGCCCGGGAGCGCGGACTGGTCACCAAGTCGAACCTGATCCTCGGCATGGGCGAGACCCGGGAGGAGGTCAGCCAGGCGCTGCGGGACCTGCACCAGGCCGGCACCGAGCTGATCACGATCACCCAGTACCTGCGTCCGTCCGCTCGGCACCTGCCGATCGACCGGTGGGTGACCCCCGAAGAGTTCGACGAGTTGTCCGCAGAAGCCACCGAAATTGGCTTTGTGGGCGTACTCAGCGGACCATTGGTACGTTCTTCCTACCGGGCCGGCCGTTTGTACCGTCAGGCGGTGGCCGCCCGGGAGACATAAGCGGTAACCAAGACCCGGAGTGGATAGATGGCGAGCGAGAAGGCCAAGGAACTGGCCGCCAAGCAGAAGGCTGAAGTCAAGGCGGCCAAGCTGGCGAAGAAGAACTCCACCAACCCCCGGGATTGGCCCTGGTACAAGCAGATCTGGCAGACCTACAAGGTCACTGCCGAGGTCGATCCCCAGCTGAACTGGTACCTGCTCGGTGCCTTCCTGGCCACCCTGGTGGTCTGTACTGTGATCGGCATCTTCCTGCCACCGCTGTGGATGTGGGCGATCCTGGGCACCACCGGCGGCATGGTGGCCGACCTCTACCTGCTGACCGACCGCGCCAAGAAGGCCACCTACGTTCGCTTCGCCGGCCAGCCCGGCTCGGCGGAGGTTGCGCTGAACCTGCTCCCCTCCAAGACCTGGAGCTACACCATCGGGATCACCGCGAACCGCCAGATGGACCTGGTGCACCGGGTCGTCGGCCCGTCCGGGATCGTCCTGATCGGCGAGGGTGCGCCGGTGCGGGCCCGGCAGATGCTGGCCGCTGAGGCGAAGAAGCATGAGCAGATCGCCTACGGCACCACGGTCACCACGATCATGATGGGCGATGCCGACAACCAGGTGCCGCTGGCCAAGCTGGCCGCCGCCATCCGCAAGCTGCCCAAGTCGCTGTCCAAGACCCAGATCGCCGACGTGAACTCGCGCCTGCGGGCACTGGACGCCGCCCGGCCGCGAATGCCGATCCCGCGCGGACCGCTGCCCAACATGAAGGGCCTCAACCGCGCGATGCGCGGTCGCTGAGCTTGGCAAATCTGGTCAACGCCGAACGGCTGTGCCTGGCCTTCGGTACGAGGATCCTGCTGGACGAGGTCAGCCTCGGCCTGTCCAGCGGCGACGTGGTCGGTGTGGTCGGACGCAACGGCGACGGCAAGTCGACGCTGCTGCAGCTGCTCACTGGACGCCGTGAGCCCGACTCCGGCCAGGTGGTCCGCAATTCGGGTGCCTCGATCGGCTATCTCGGTCAGGATGAGGCGTTCGCGGCGGACGCCAGCATCCGCGACGTCGTGGTGGGTGGGCGCCCCGACCACAGCTGGGCCGCCGAACCGTCCGGTCGGGCCGTGGTCGGGCATCTGATCGGCGGCATGGACCTGGACGCCAAGGTGTCTCGACTGTCCGGCGGCGAGCGCCGGCGGGTGAGCCTGGCGGCGGTGCTGCTGGCCGGCCACGAGCTGCTGGCCCTGGACGAGCCGACCAACCACCTCGACGTCGAAGCCGTGGCCTGGCTGGCCGAGCATCTGAACCTGCTGCGCGCGGCTGGCACGGCCATGCTGGTGGTCAGCCACGACCGTTGGTTCCTGGACGCCGTCTGCAGCCGGGTCTGGGAGGTCCACGACGCTGTGGTGGACTCCTACGACGGTGGCTACGCGGCCTACGTGCTGGCCCGGGCTGAGCGCGTCCGACAGGCCGCGGCGAACGAGGCCCGCCGGCAGAACCTGCTGCGCAAGGAACTGGCCTGGTTGCGCCGCGGCCCGCCCGCGCGCACGTCCAAGCCCAAGTTCCGGATCGACGCGGCCAATGCGCTGATCCGCGACGTCCCCGAGCCCCGGGACAAGCTGAAGCTCAACGAGTTCGCCACCGCGCGGCTGGGCAAGGACGTCTTCGACCTGCACCAGGTCAGCTACGCGCTGCCCGACGGCCGGCAGCTGCTGAACCGGCTGGAGTGGTCGATCGGGCCGGGGATGCGGATCGGCATCGTGGGCGTGAACGGCTCGGGCAAGACCACGCTGCTCCGGCTGCTGGCCGGTGACATCTCACCGGCGTCCGGCAAGCTGAAGCAGGGCAAGACGCTGCGCCTTGGCCACCTGTCGCAGTCGGTGGTCGAGTTGGACGACGACGAGCGGGTGCTCGAGTCCGTCCAGCGCCTCCAGCGGCAGGTGAAGCTGACCACCGGCAAGGAGACCAGTTCGAACAACCTGCTGGAGGATTTCGGCTTCACCGGCGAGCGGCTGGTCACCCGGATCGGCGAGCTCTCCGGTGGTGAGCGGCGCCGGCTGCAGTTCCTGCGGCTGCTGCTCAGCGAGCCGAACGTGCTGTTGCTCGATGAGCCGACCAACGACCTGGACATCGACACGCTGACCGTGATCGAGGACCATCTGGACACCTGGCCGGGCACGCTGATCGTGGTCTCTCACGACCGCTGGTTCCTGGAGCGGACCTGCGATGTGATCTACGCCATGCTCGGCGACGGCACCTGCCTGATGCTGCCCGGCGGGGTCGATGAGTACCTGGCCCGGCGGGCGAGCGTACGGGACGCCGCGGCCCCCGGAGCCGGGTCGGCCGCGAAGGATCGTCCGCCGGCCTCGGCGAGCGATGCCGCCATCCAGCGGCAAGCCCGCAAGGAGCTGGCCCGGATCGAGGGCCAACTGGCCAAGCTGGAGACGCGGATCGCCGGCTTGCACGACCAGATGACCACCCATGCCGCCGACTACGAGCGGCTGATCGGACTCAACGCCGAACTGGCTCAGGCTCAGGCCGAACAGTCCGACCTCGAGGCCCGCTGGCTGGAACTCGCCGACACCGAATAGCGGGGACGGTTCCAATACCGTCCACCCTTGCCAGCCCAATTGGCGGGGACGGTTCCATTACCGTCCACCCTTGTCGCACCAGTCCCCCGGGGGCGGCTCCGATGCCGCCCCCGCACTCGACTAGCCCGGACGAGATTGCTCCTCACCGCTGGACCTGCTAGACATTGCACGAACGTGCAAGGGAGGACGGTCATGAGCGAGCGCTACGAGGAGATGTACCAGGCGGCGTCCCGGTACTACGTCCATGCCGAAACCATGGAGACCATCGCGCACCACCTGAAGATTTCGCGCTCCACGGTGTCGCGACTACTCAAGGAAGCGCGCGACACCGGACTGGTCCGGATCTCGCTGGCCGACCACCAGGGTTCGGCCTCGCCACTGTCCACCGCCCTGGCTCAGCGCTTCGGCGTCCGGGTGCACATGGTGTCGGTGCGCGAGAACGCCAACGAGAAGGTCCGGATGGAGCGGGTCGCCCGGATGGCCGGTCAGCTGCTCACCGAGGTGGTCGAGGATCACGACGTGATCGGCGTCGCCTGGGGCGTCACGCTGTCCAACGTCGTCCGCTATCTCGGACGCCGCCCGCTGGTGGAGGCCACGGTGGTCCAGGTCAACGGCAGCGCCAACCAGCACGATTCGGGCCTGCCCTACATCGGCGAGATCATGCAGTCCTTCGGCGATGCTTTCGACGCCAAGGCCGTGCTGTTCCCCGTCCCGGCATTCTTCGACCAGACCGAGGCCAAGTCGGTGCTGTGGCGGGAGCGCTCGATCCAGCAGGTGCTGCGGCTGCGCGACCAAGTGGACATCGCAGTCTTCGGGGTCGGCGCACTGAAGGCTCGGGTGCCGTCCCATGTCTATTCGGCCGGCTACATGGACCCCGCTGAGATGGAGCAGTTGCTCAGTGAGGGCGTCGTTGGGGACGTGTGCACCGTGCTGCTGCGCGAGGACGGCTCATATGCCGACATCGCCTACAACGAGCGAGCCACCGGCCCGACTCCGGCCGAGCTGGCCAAGGTTCCGCGCCGGATCTGCGTGGTCGCCGACCCGTCCCGGGCTCCCGCCCTGATCGGCGCGCTGCGCGCTGGCACCGCGACTGACCTCGTCCTCGACGACGGCACCGCGCGCGCTGTGCTGAACCGGCTGTCCCGCTGAGCGACAGCGCGGGCAGGCCCGAGGAGATCCCCCGAGAGCCGGCCTCCGCGCGGACGCGTGGACGGTAATGGAACCGTCCCCACCAATTGCGGTGACCAGGGTGGACGGTAATGGAACCGTCCCCGGGGTTGCGGCGAGAAGGGTGGACGGTAATGGAACCGTCCCCGGGGTTGCGGCGGGGTCAGAGCAGGCGGGAGCGCCAGCCGGGGAACAGGGCGTCGGCGTCTGCGGGGAAGGACTCGAAGGCCCGGGCGAACTCGCGGTGATCGGCGGCCCACTCGATGGGGTCGGCGCCCTCAGCCCAGCAATCGTGCGCCTGGCGCAGCGACCGAGCCCCGGCCGCAGGGCCGTCCAGGTGGCCGTAGCAGCCGCCGCCGGCGGTGTTGAGGATGTTGGCGTGGCCCAGGTTCGCGAAGAAGCCCGGTAGCCGCAGAGCGTTCATGCCGCCGGACACGATCGGGGCGGTCGGACGCATCCCATGCCATTCCTGGTGGTACGCCGGGCCTGAATAGGAGTCGCGCTCGATCACGTAGGCGATCGCCCGGTCGTCCCGACCACCTTCCATCTTCCCGTAGCCCATGGTGCCGACGTGAATCCCGGACGCTCCCTGTAGGCGGGCCATCTTGGCCAGCACGTAGGCGGTGTAGCCGCGGGCCGAGCTGGGCGAGGTGATCATGCCGTGGCCGGCCCGGTGGTAGTGCAGGAACTGGTTGGGGAAGCGCCGCCGCGCGGTGGTGACCAGCCCCGGGCCGCCGACGAAGCCGTCGACAAGAAAGACCACCTTGTCGGCGTCCGGCCCGAAGGCCGACAAGATGAACTCGCCGCGGGCGATCATCTCGGACGGGTCGTCGGCGGTGATGTTGGCGCTGAACAGCTTGGCCTCGCCGGTGACGTCCATGGCCCGCTTCATGGCGTCGTAGACCAGCGGGATCGTCTGCTTCAGCGGGGCGAAGGGCTGGTTGCCCTGCGGCTCATCGTTCTTGATGAAGTCCCCGCCCAGCCAGAAGTCGAAGGCGGCCTTCGCGAACGGCTCGGGACGCAGTCCGAGCTTGGGCTTGATGATGGTGCCGGCGATGTAGCCGCCGTCGACGACCGGACGCCCGAGGATCCGCCACAGGTCGACGATGCCCTTGGTCGGGCCGTCGAACAGCTCGATGGCCCGCCGCGGCAGCCAGAAGTCGTACATCTTGGCGGCCTCGATGTCGCCCATCCCCTGGTTGTTGCCGATGGTCAGGGTCAGGAACGAGACGATCATCATCCGGCCGTCGGTGATGTTGCGATCGAACAGCTCCAGCGGGTAGGCGATCCGCAGCTCACCGGACGCCTCGTCCGCGCGATACACCAGGGCGTCCACGCTGCGGGTGAAGTCGTCGGTGGTGGAGACCGTCACATTGGTCCCGGTGGACGACTCGGCGGCGAAATGCGCGGCGGCCGCAACAAATTTAATTCCAGGCTTTGGCTTCATCCGATAGGCGCACAGAATGTGCGATCCACCGGCCATCAACTCGTCCTCACTGAGGTTGAGATTCACATATCGCTGTGACTGATCCATGTCGACTCGCCCTATTTCCGCAGCCCTCAGGAGCCGCCGGGGCTACCTCCGGCGACACAGATGACCTAGTCAGCGGGCGTTGATGAGGGGTCTCACCAGTCTCCACCCTGCTGTTGGCGACGATGCTAATGCCGAGTTCACCTCCCTGAATACGACCCGGACGCCCTTTGCACGATTTCGCAGCCATTGCCCGGCGGCTGGCGTTATTGCTCAACGCGGCGAACCGTGAGCAGTTTGTGACCTTTGCTCAATAGGCTGCGGCGCACCACAAAGAAGGAGCCGAGGTGATCACTCTCACTCAGTACCTGCTCGGGATGCCCGAGACGGCGCACGCCACCCTGCTCAGCAAGCTGGCCGTGGCGGTCAAGCTCACCGCCGCCGCCGCCAGCCGCGGCCCGCTGATCCTCGACAGCGCCCGTCAGCCGAGTCAGCGTGAGGTGAACCGGAGCCTTCGTCGGCTGGCCGGCCAGGTATTGCTCGCCCAGTTCCAGGGCTGCGAGCAGCTCGCCGGCATCTCTTTCGCCGGGCAGCCGGACGTCCTGCTCGGCGGCGAGCATGGGCGCTATCTGATCCTGTTCGATGCCATGCACGGGATGAGTAACCTCAACGACAACCTGCCGGTGGGCTCGGCCTTCTCGATCCTGGAGCGGCCCGACTCGAGCCGTCCCTGCCTGGTCGAGGACTTCCTGCAGCCGGGGACGCGGCAGGTCAGCGCCGGCATCGCCCTCTTCGGGCCACGGACGATCTGCGCGCTGACTACTGGTGATGGTGTCGACGGGTTCACTCTGGATCGCGACGTCGGCAACTTCGTCCTCACCCACCCGCAGCTGCGGATTCCGGACGAGTCGCCGGTCTTCGCCATCGATGCCTCCCGGGCCCCGCGCTGGCCGGCTGCGGTCGCCCGCTACGTCGCCGAATGCACGCAGGGCAGCGACGGCCCCCGCGGCCACGACTTCCACATGCGTTGGAACGCCTCGGCCGTCGTCGGCGCCTACCGGGTGCTGAACTCCGGCGGGCTGTTCCTGGCCCCGGACACCCAAAGGATCGGCGACTGGCTGGCCCCACTGCTGCACACCGCGGCTCCGCTGGCCTTCCTGGCCGAGCAGGCCGGCGGCCGGGCCAGCACCGGCACGGACCGGGTCCTCGACGTCGTGCCGTCCGGCCTGGACGCGCGGGTGCCGCTGTTCCTGGGCAGCACGGCCGAGGTGACCCGGCTGGAGCGCTACTTCGCCGAACACACAGCCGGCCAGGACCGCGAGTACTCCCACCCGCTGTTCCATCACCGCACTCTCTTCGCCGACTAGGAGCGCAGATGTCCCGCAGGCATCCCGTGGTGGCGGTCACCGGTTCGTCCGGGGCTGGCACGTCCACGATCACCGATACGTTCGCCCAGATCTTCGCCCGCGAGTCGGTCTGCGCGGCGATCGTCCACGGCGACTCGTTCCACCGCTACGACCGCGAGGGGATGAAGCGCGCTCACGAGGAGGCGGACGGGCACAGTGAGCTGAGCCACTTCGGGCCGGACGCCAACCTGTTCGAGGAGCTGGAATCCCTCTTCGACGAGTACGGACGCTCCGGCTCAGGTCGGGTCCGCAACTACGTCCATGACGACGAGGAGGCGGCCGCACTGGGCTGCCCGCCGGGCACCTTCACGCCGTGGCAGGACCTGGCGCCGGGCAGCGACCTGCTCTACTACGAGGGGCTTCACGGCGCCGTCCAGACCGAGACCGTGGACGTGGCCAGCAAGGTCGACCTGCTGATCGGGGTGGTGCCGACGATCAATCTGGAGTGGATCCAGAAGCTGCATCGCGACCGCACCAAGCGCGGCTACTCCACCGAGGCGGTCACCGACACGATCCTGCGCCGGATGCCGGACTACGTCCGCTACATCTGCCCGCAGTTCTCCAACACCCACATCAACTTCCAGCGGGTGCCGGTGGTGGACACCTCGAACCCGTTCATCGCGCGCTGGATCCCGACCCCGGACGAGTCGATGGTGGTGATCCGGTTCGCCGACCCGCGCGGCTTCGACTTCCCCTACCTGCTCAGCATGATCAACGGCTCGTTCATGTCGCGGGCCAACAGCATCGTGGTGCCCGGCGGAAAGATGGATCTGGCCATGCAGCTGATCCTGACGCCACTGATCTGGCGACTGGTCGACACCGCCCGCAAGGAGCGCCGCTGAGCCCGGACGTCGGCCTACAGCAGGAGCCCACCGGCTAGAGCGGCCACCAGCACCACCAGCCAGGCCGGAGTGCGGGTGAAGGTGAGCGCCGCGAAGGCGGCCAGGGCGAGAATCAGCGTGACCGGCCCGGTGACCCCGCTGACGAAGACCGGCTGGTAGAGCGCGGCGGCCAGAATGCCGACCACGGCCGCGTTCACCCCCATCAGCGCCGCCTGAGCCTGCGGCGCATGGCGCAACTGACTCCAGAACGGCAGTGCTCCGGTGATCAGCAGCGCCGAAGGAAGAAAGATGGCCACCACTGCGATTGCGGCTCCGAGCAGGCCATTGGGCCAGCTGTTGAGGACGTAACCCAAGAAGGCCGCGAAGGTGAACAGTGGACCGGGGACGGCCTGTGCCGCCCCGTAGCCGGCCAGGAAGACGTCGTGGCTGACCAGCCCGGGCTGCACGGTGACCGCGTCCAGCAGCGGCAGCACGACGTGCCCGCCGCCGAAGACCAGGGCGCCGGAGCGGTAGAAGCCGTCGAACAGCCGCAGCGCCGGGTTGCCGGTCGCCGCGGCCAGAATCGGCAGCCCGATCAACAGCACGGCGAAGCCGATCAGGCTGGCGATGGCCGTCCGGCGCCGGAGCGGGATCGCGAGCTCCGAGTCCGGTGCCGGAGCGGACGGACGGAGCCAGACCAGCCCGATCAGGGCGGCCGCCGCAATGACCACCAGTTGGGTCCAGGCCGGCGGGCTCAGCAGGACGGCGGCCAGCGCCGCCACCGCCATGGCCGCCCGCTTCAGATCCGGGGTGAGGGTGCGCGCCATCGCCCAGACCGCGCTGGCCACCACCCCGACCGCGGCCGCCTTCAGGCCGAGCACCCAGCCGGCGTGGGTGGCCCCGCCCAGGGCGTCCAGGCCGTAGCCGAAGCCGACCATCAGCACCACCGACGGCATCGTGAACCCTAGCCAGGCGGCGAGCAGGCCCCACAGCCCTGCCCGCTGCAGGCCGATGCCCATCCCCACCTGGCTGGACGCCGGCCCCGGCAGGAACTGGCACAGGGCCACCAGATCGGCATAGGCAGCCTCGGACAGCCACTTGCGCCGCTCGACGAAGGTCCGCCGGAAGTAGCCCAGATGAGCGATCGGGCCGCCGAATGAGGTCAGTCCGAGCCCGAGGAAGACGGTGAACACCTCCCCTGCGCGCCGGACGCGTCCTGACGGCTGAGGCTCGGCCATGGGCTCATCCTGGCACACGCTCACCCTGGCACCACCCGGCCAGGACGGGACGAATTGCCCCTCGCTCATCAGCGGACGGCGAGGTAGCGTGCCCAGGTATCGAAACCAGGAGGTCGCTGTGTCCTATGTCGTCGATTTCGTGAACGTGTCCACCGTGGGGCTGGAGTCGTCACCGGTGGCCGACGCCTTGGCCGGGCTGCGGGCGAACGAGGCCCGCTACTGGTCCAACAAGTACGGCCACACCTTCACCACCGAGCCGGCCGCCGAGGCGTCCGACGTCGTCGCGTACGTGACCCGGGTGCTCGCCGAGGAGCGCCAGTTGGTGATCGCGTCCACGCCGCTGGAGGCGACCCAGTTCGAGGTCGGTGGGCTGCGGATGGCCTACGTCTTCTACGAGTCGGGGCTGGCGATCAACGTGATGTACGCCATCGAGGGCGGCGGCAAGCGGGCTGTCGGCTTCAAGCTCTCCGACGGCATGGACGTGCCCGAGGAACTCGCCTCGCGATTCAAGTTCGCCACCCAGAAGTCGAAGCTGGCCGGGACGATCCGTGGCTCCTTCTTCGTGATCAAGGGCGAGTACTAGGCTCCCTGCCGTGACGGACGGCTACGCCAAACACCGCGCCGACGCCCCGTCCGGGTTCTTCGAGGCGGAGGCGGCCGGACTGTCCTGGCTGGCGGTGCCCGGCGGCGTCCCGGTGGCGAAGGTGTTCGCGGTGGGCCCGACCTCAATCACGGTCGCGCGGGTGGCGTCCGTCCCGCCGAGCGCTTCGGCAGCCCGACGGTTCGGTGCCCAGCTGGCCGCCACCCACAGCGCCGGAGCCGGTGCCTTCGGCGTCGGGCCGGACGGCTGGTCGGGCGACGGCTTCATCGGCGACGCCCCGCTGAGCCTGCGTCCGATGCGCCGCTGGGGCCAGTTCTATGCCGAGCAGCGGGTCCTGCCGTATGCCCGAACCGCACACCAGCAGGGTGCCCTGACCAGCGCCGGGCTGGGCGTGATCGAGGCTCTGGCGCAGCGTCTGATCGCCGGCGAGTTCGACGATGGCCAGCCACCGGCCCGGCTGCATGGCGACCTGTGGGCCGGCAATGTGCTGTTCAGCGGCGACTCGGTGGTGCTGATCGATCCGGCCGCTCACGGCGGCCATCGGCTCACCGATCTGGCCATGCTGGCGCTGTTCGGGCTGCCAAATCTGGCTGACGTCTACGCCGGGTACGCCGACGCCTTCCCACTGGCCGACGACTGGACCGAGCTGATCGCGCTGCACCAGCTCCACCCGCTGCTGGTGCACGCCGCCCTGTTCGGCGGCGGCTACGGCGAGCAGGCCGTCCGAGCAGCCCGGCGCTACTAGGCCAAATGCCCCGGGTCGGACGAACGCCGCCGCCGCGCCACCTCGATGATGGCGCTCTCGTTGCGCTCCCCCATCCCCTGAGCGAGCAGCTGGTTCAGGCCGTCTAGAGCCACTTCGCCGAAGGGGGCGCCCACGCCGAGTTCGTCGGCCAGAGCGACTGCGTAGGCGGTGTCCTTGTGCCGCAGCCATCCGGAGAAGGCGAGGTTCGTGTCGTGATCGTCGGCCACCATCCGCTGGCTGTTGCGGACGACCTGAGGGCTGGCCGCCTGCCCCAACGCCAGCGCGGTGGCCACCTGCGCCGGGTCGAGGCCGGCCCGCTCGGCCATCGCCAGCCCCTCGGCCACCCCGGCGATCTGGACCGCACCGATCAGATTCACGATCAGCTTGTACGCGGTGCCGGTACCGACCGGCCCGAAGTGGAACAGGTCGCTGGCCAGCGGCTCCAGCAGACCGCGAGCGGCCTCGAGGTCGGCTTCGTCGGCACCGACCAGCAGGGTCAGCGCACCGGCCGCGGCCGCGTCCGGCAGCCCGGTGACCGGGCAGTCCAGGTAGCGCATTTCGTGCGCGGCAGTGGCCGCAGCGAGCTCCCGCACCCGTGCCGCGGACAGTGTGGAGTGCTCGATCGCGAAGGTGCCCGGCTCCGGACCTCCGGCCAGCACTCCGTCCGGGCCGTCCCAGACGGCGCGGGACGCCTCGTCGTCGCTGAGCATCGTGAACACCGCCTGGGCATCGGCGACGGCAGCCGCGGGAGTGGGCGCCCACTCGGCCCCTTTGTCCAGCAGTGGACGGGCCCGCTCCGGCGTCCGATTGGTCACCACGACCTCATGTCCGGCTGCCAGCAGCCGTCCGGCCATACCTGAGCCCATCCGGCCCAGTCCGATGAATGCGATCCGGCTCATGCCGGGCAGCCTAACTCCCGCGCATGCAAAAGGACCCGCCCCCGAAGGGACGGGTCCTTCACATGAGTCAGACTCAGTCGAGCTCGACCAGGCCTTCGCCGGCCTGCACGGCCGTGCCCTTGTCGACCAGGATCCGGGCCACCTTGCCGTCACGCGGCGCGGTGATCTCGGTCTCCATCTTCATGGCCTCCAGGACCAGCAGCACCGTTCCGGCGGTGATCTCCTGGCCTTCCTCGACGAGCACCCGAGCCACCGAGCCGGCCAGCGGCGCGGTCACGGCGTTCGCCGAAGCGCCACTCACCGAAGCAGTGGTCGGAACGACGATCGAGCTGGCACCCGAGCCTCCGATGATGATCGGGCCGAGCGCCGGAGCCTCCGGCTCCTCGACCTCGACATCGATGCCGTAGGCGATTCCGTTGACAGTTACCTTCAGTTTCATCTGTGATCCTTCCGCGCCGTCACCGGGTGTACAGCGGGTGATGGGAAAGCTGGGAACGCCTGGTGCTCGCCTGCCAGCCGGGTGCCGTGGTGAAGTGCGGCTGGTGCCGCTTGGCGCGATGACCCAGGTAGGCGGCCACGGCGGCGGCGATGGCCACCATGGTCTCCTCCGGGACATCCTGGGCGTGGACTTCGAGGCTCTTGATCTTGACCTCGAGGCCCTCGATCCGCTCGGTCAGCGTCTTGACCAGATCGAGCAGTTCCTCGTTGGTGGACATGTCGATCACACCGGTCCCAGGCCGTGCTTCTTGGCCGGACGAAGGACCCGCTTGTTCGCCAGGTTCTCCAGCGCCATGGCCAGCGCCTTGCGGGTGTCGCCGGGATCGATGATCTCGTCGACCAGGCCGCGGGAGGCTGCCATGAACGGAGTGGCGAAGGTGTTGCGGTACTCCTCGACCAGTTCGGCGCGCTTGGCCTCGGGATCATCGGCGGCCGCGATCTCCTTGCGGAAGACCACAGCAGCCGCACCCTCGGCACCCATCACGGCGATCTCGGCGGTCGGCCAGGCGAACACCCGGTCAGCGCCCAGATCCTTGGCCGACATGGCCAGGTAGGAGCCGCCGTAAGCCTTGCGCAGCACCACGGTCAGTTTCGGAACCGTGGCTGCCGAGTAGGCGTACAGCATCTTGGCGCCGTGGCGGATGATGCCGCCGTACTCCTGGGCGACACCGGGCAGGTAGCCGGGGACGTCGACCAGGGTCACGATCGGGATGTTGAATGCGTTCAGGAAGCGGATGAACTTGCTGCCCTTGTCGGAGGCGTTGATGTCGAGGACACCGGCCAGCGAGTTCGGCTGGTTCGCGACGATGCCGACGCTGCGTCCGTTGATCCGGGCGAAGCCCACCACGATGTTGGTGGCGTAGCCGGCCTGGACCTCGAGGAAGTCGGCGTTGTCGACGATCCGTCCGATGATGTCGCGGACGTCATAGCCGGCCTTGCCGTCCACAGGGACGATGTCGCCGAGCTTGTCGTCGTACTCCAGGTTGTACTCACCGGGGACGATCGGAGCGTCCTCAGCGTTGTTCTGGGGCAGGAAGCTGAGCAGCTTCTTGGCGATCAGGATGGCCTGCTCATCGTCGTCGGCCACGAAGCTGTTCACGCCGGAGACCGACATGTGCGTGTCGGCGCCGCCGAGCTGATCCTGGGTGACGTCCTCACCGGTGACCTGCTTGATGACGTTCGGCCCGGTGATGAACATGTGGGCCTTGCGGGTCTGGATGATGAAGTCGGTCAGGGCCGGGGAGTAGACCGCGCCACCGGCGCAGGGGCCGGCGATGATCGAGATCTGCGGCACCACACCGGACAGCAGGACGTTGGCGTAGAACACCTGGCCGTAGCCGGACAGCGAGTCGATGCCCTCCTGGACCCGGGCGCCGCCCGAATCGTTGAAGAACATGAACGGCGTGCCGTTCTCCAGCGCGGACTGCATCATCGCCACAACCTTCTTGTTGTGGGTCTCGCCGGCCGAACCGCCGGCGACGGTGAAGTCCTGGCTGGCCACCCGCACCGGGCGGCCGAGCACGGTGCCACAGCCGGTGATCACACCGTCGGCGGGCATGTCGGCGGTGTCCATGCCGAAGGTGGTGGTCCGGTTCCGACGGAACAGGCCGACCTCTTCGAAGCTGTTCGGATCCAGCAGGGCGTCCAACCGCTCGCGGGCCGACATCTTGCCCTGCTCGTGCTGCTTGGCCAGGCGCGCCTCGCCGCCGCCGAGCCGGGCCTTGGCCTCAGCTTCGTGCAGCGCTTCGACGCGCTTGCTCATGGTTTCTGGCTTCTTGCTCATCTGCTTCCCCTCACGCCATCTCTACGGTGACGCTGTGGTCGCGTCCGCCGAGGGAGACCTTGTACTTGATCGGGCCGCGGACTGCATTGGCGGCGCCACTGGCCGCATCGGCCTCTGCCTTGAGCTGCTCGGCGGTCTTGCCGACGTTCTTCGGGCCCTCGTCACGAGTGCTGAAGAAGCCGGGGGCGACACCGGGGAACATCGCGTAGGTGAGGACGTCCTCGTCGGTGCCGTCGAAGCCTTCGAGCTTGGCGGCGTCGGCGGAGAGCTTGTCCCACTCCGGCTCGAGCAGATCGGCCGGACGGACCGTGATCGGCTCCTTCTTGGCCTGAGCCTGCGCGATCGCGACCACCTCGGGGTTGCGCTCGCCCATGCACTCGCCGTAGTAGCCGAGCATCAGGTCGGCGAACTCGCCGGTCATCACCTTGTACTTGCCCATCAGGACGTTGAACACCGCCTGGGTGCCGACGATCTGCGAGGACGGGGTGACCAGCGGCGGGTGTCCGGCGTCGGCCTTGACCAGCGGGACCTCCTCCATGACTTCCTTGATCCGGTCGCCGGCGCCCTGCGCCTTCAGCTGGGACTCCATGTTGGAGAGCATGCCGCCGGGGATCTGGCTGGAGAAGATGTCGGTGTCGACCAGGGTGGCCGACTCGAACGCCTTGTACTTCGGACGAATCTTCGAGAAGTGATCGCGGATCTTGATCAGCCGGTCACCGTCGAGGTTCGTGGTGTATTCGGTGCCCTCGAGCATCGCCACCAGGGACTCGGTCGGGTTGTGGCCCGGGCCGAGCGACATCGAGCTGATCGCGGTGTCGACGACGTCCGCGCCGGCCTCGATCGCCTTCATCAGGGTCACCAGGGTGACGCCGGTGGTGGAGTGGCAGTGGACGTTGATCTGGACGTCCTCGCCGTAGGTCTCCTTGATGCCGCGGATGATGTCGTAGGCCGGCTGCGGCTGCAGCAGCGCAGCCATGTCCTTCAGGGCCAGCGACTCGGCACCCATGTCGAGCAGCTGACCGGCCAGCTTCACGTAGCCCTCGACGGTGTGCAGCGGGGAGATCGTGTAGCAGATGGTGCCCTGGGCGTGCTTGCCGGTCTTCTTGACCGCAGCCATCGCACGGGCCATGTTGCGCGGGTCGTTGAGGGCATCGAAGACGCGGAACACGTCCATGCCGTTTTCGGCCGACTTCTCCACGAAGCGATCGACGACGCCGTCCTCGTAGTGGCGGTAGCCAAGCAGGTTCTGACCGCGCAGCAGCATCTGCAGGCGGGAGTTGGGCATCAGTTCCCGGAACGTCCGCAGACGCACCCAGGGATCCTCATTGAGGAATCGGATGCAGGAATCGTAGGTAGCGCCACCCCAACATTCCACGCTCCAGTAGCCGGCTGCGTCGATGTCGGCACAGGCATCGACCATGTCCTCCATGGCCATTCGGGTGGCCATCAGGCTCTGGTGGGCGTCGCGGAGGGCTACCTCGGTAACACCAATGGTTCGCTGACTCATGGGTCCATCCTCCCATCCCCACTACTACAGCTTGTCGTCGACGTCCGATTGCGGACAGGCGTGAGACGAATGGTCTGACCTGTGAGAAAAGGGGCACGAATGCGCTGCGCAGTTGTCAGTTCGTGGACGAAGCCAGCGCCCGCTCGCTGCGGCCACAGGCTCGTCCCTAGGCTTTCGCTGTGACCCGCCCCCGCAGCCTGACGCTGCTGACTCGAATCCTCGCCGTGACCTCATTGAGCCTTGCTCTGGCCATTGGCGGGGTGGGCCCGGCCCATGCGTCCGACCTTGTGGACGTCCCGGACGCGAAGCTCGCCGCTTGCCTCGCCGCCGAGCTCAAATCCGAGGGGATCGAGACCGAACTAACTGCCACCAACCTGGCGAGGCTGGACTCGCTGAGCTGTGCGCAGGTCAGTGATCTCACCGGCATCGGCGAACTCACCGCACTCACCAGGCTCGCGTTGCCATCAGCCGAGGTCGCCGACCTCGCTCCGCTGGCGGGAGCATCGCGGCTGCGCAGCCTGTGGGTGACCGGGAGCAGCCAACTAACCAGTCTCGACTCACTACCACCGCTTCCCGCGCTGGCCGAACTGGATCTGTCGAATAACAGGATCGCCGATCTCGCCGGTCTAGCCGGACGAACCGGCCTCACCAAGCTCGTCCTGAGTTCAAATCGAATCACATCGATTGCACCATTGGCAGGTCTGACCGGCCTGGAGTACTTGGTCCTCTCACTCAACTCGATCCCGGACCTTGGCCCCTTGTCGAGCCTGGATCGACTTTCGACACTCAGGGTCGAAAAGGCCGATGTCCGAGACCTTGGCCCCCTGTCCGGGCTCAGCGCACTGAAGTACTTGTACGTCGGCTTCAACCATGTCTCCGACCTCTCTGCACTCGGCGGGCTGACCTCGCTGGTCACTCTGGGCGTGAGCAACAACGCGATTCGCGATCTGTCGCCGGTCTTCGGGCTGCGTGAGTTGCGCATACTCGACGCCTCCGACAACGAGCTCACCACTCTCGGCCCCAGAGGCGCGCTCAGCCAGCTCACCAGCGTCACCCTCGACGGCGGCCAGCTCCAATCGGTAGAAGCCCTGGCTGGCGCCAAGCTGACCTTCGCCAGCATCAGCGACAACAAGCTCACGGACGTCGCCGACCTGAGCGAGGTTGCCGCCGACGCGACGGTGTACCTGAATGAGAACTCGATCCGCGACTTCAGTGCACTGCCAGACGGTGCCGCAATCTGGGCCCACAACCAACGCCTGGGCGAACTGCCGTCCGTCGACATCAACACTCCGACCGACCTCGGCATCAGGTGGATAGATGATTCGCCCATCTGCCCAGAGATTGACTCGACAGCGGCCACCTGCAGTGCGGGCAGGGTTACCTACGCCAGTCCCGGCCTCCACCACGGTTCCGTTCATCTGTCCACCAACGACCAGGGGGGCGGACTGTCCCTCTTCTTCACACAGCACGCCGGGCCCGACCTCACCTTCACGAAGGTCGCCAAGGTCGCGAAGCTGAGCGATCGGAACACCGCGGTGGGGCTGTCGCTGCGCGCCGATATCAGCGGGACCTGGTCGCCCACGCCGACCTCGATCGAGTATCAGTGGTACGTCAACGGGGTGCCCGGATCGGGCCCTGACTTCGAAGGCTTCTACTACAACATCACGCCGTCCGACCTCGGCAAGCGGGTGAAGGTGTGCGTCACAGCGCACCTCAACGGCTACACCGATGCCGAGGTGTGCTCGAGCCAGAGCAAGCCGGTGCGGCTCGGTGATCTGGAGGTGCGGACCGCACCAAAGATCACCGGGACGGCGTCGGTCGGCAAGACCCTTACCCTCAAGCCTGGCACCTGGACGCCCGGAGCCACGCTCCGCTACCAGTGGCTGCGCAACGGGCATGCGATTAAGGGAGCGACCGGGCTCACATACAGACTCCACGCCAAGGACGGGCGAGCCAAGATCCAGGTCAAGGTGACCGGGACTCATGTCGGCTACCACTCGTACTTCGTCTACACCAAGGCGGTCCACCCCAAGCGCTGACCCGACTCGCACGCTGTGAGTTATCCGTCGATGACGCCGGGAAACTCACAGCGTGCGACCTGGATGCACTGAGCCTTCGATTCGAACAGGTGTTCGTAAAAGTGTCGGTAGGGGGTGGTGGACTGTGTCTATGACGACGAGCAGCAGTCTCCTTCCGGCCAGCCAGGTGCTGGCCGAGGTTGATGCGCTGCTGGATCGGGTCGGGCCTCGTGATTCGGGGATGGATGCTGGCGAGCGGCTGGTGTTGGTGCGGTTGGCTCGGCGGGTGCGAGGACGGGTGGACGCGCTGGCGGCCCTGGTGACCGCCGAAGCTGAACACGCGCACGCGGCAGAGAAGGCTGCGGGCGCCCCGATGGCGTCGTGGCTGGGCACGGGCGAGACCTTGTCTCGGCGGGAAGCGGCCGGCGCGGTACGGCAGGCCCGCGCGTTGGGTTCACACCCCGCTGTTGGTGAGGCTGCGGTTGCCGGGAAGCTCGGCACGGGTCAGGTGCGGGCGATCACCGGCGTGCTGGACGGCATCGCGCCGCAGCTCAGTGGTGAGCAGGTCGCGCAGGCTGAGGAGCTGCTGGTCGGCTGGGCTCGTGAACTCGACGCTGATCAACTGACCCGTTCGGTGGGCAAAGTGCTGGCTGTGGTTGCTCCGGCGACGGCTGCCGAAACGATGGAGGCCCGGTTGCAGCGTGAAGCCGAGGCTGCGCATCGGCAGCGAGCGTTGCGGTTCTTCGTCGAGGGTGCCTCGGTCAGGTTCGATGGTTCGCTGCCCCGGCTGGCAGGTGAGGCCTGGATCGCGCAGCTGGATGGGATGGCCGAACAGACCCGCCGGACGCTACTGGAGCGCCGCGACCGTTTGGCTGAGATGCCCACCCCTGAGCAGCGGCGGGCGGACGCCCTGATCGCGCTCATCGAGGCCGGTGGCAAGGGCAAAGAGAGTTGGGGTGGCCGGGTGCTCGTCCAGCTCGACTACACCCAGCTGTTGGCTGGTGCGGCCGGGGCTGGGCTGGTTGGTGATGGATGTCAGTTGTCGGCTGGCGAGTTGCGCCGGATCTGTTGCGACGCCGACCTCATCCCGGTCGTCCTCGGCACCCACTCCGAAGTGCTGGACATGGGACGCTCCGCACGCCTGGTCACGCCCGCGATCCGGACCGCGTTGGTGGTTCGTGATCAGGGCTGTGTGTTCCCCGGCTGCGACGCCCCCGCCTCGCGCTGCGAGGCCCACCACATCACCCCCTGGTGGGCCGGCGGCCGAACCGCTCTGTCGAACCTCGCCCTGTTGTGTCACAGCCATCACCCGCTGGTCGAACCCGCCCACGGACCCCTCCGCGACCAATGGCAACTCCGCATCGCCGCCGACGGCCTCCCCGAGTTCACCCCACCGATCCGAATCGACCCGGCACAGCGACCCGTCCGCCACGCCCGCCACAAGAGAAAGCCGGCGGAGTCTTCGCCGACCCCGGCCGCCGCCTCACCACCCCGACTCGACACCGGCCCACCCAAGGCCGCCTGAGTCGTGGGGCAGCGAACCGGACGAGTCCGGTAGCCAACGGTCGAACCGGGCAGCGGACCGGAGGCCGAGCGGCGTCCGACGGCCTGCGCGGCGTCGTCCATCTGTGCGGCGTCGTCGATCTCTGCGATGAAGCCTCAGTTCAGCAGGGCGACAACCTCGCTGCGGGCCGGCATCGATGAGGATGCACCGGCCCGAGTGACCCCGATGGCGGCTGCCGCACTGGCCCAACGCATGGCCTCGGGGAGCTCAGCTCCCTCGGCCAGCCGGGTGGCGAGCACACCGACAAAGGTGTCCCCGGCCGCCGTGGTGTCCACCGGCGACACTCGGCGGGATGGCTCGTGATGGACGATCCGTCCGGCACGGGCCCACAGGGATCCGTCCGCCCCCAGCGTCACCACCACGTCCCCACATCGGCGGCTGAGCCAACAAGCGGCCTCCTCCGGCGACGCGGCACCGGCCAGCTGGGCGGCCTCGATCTCGTTGGGGACCAACAGATCGACCTGCGCAAGCACCTCCTCACTCAGAGCCGTCACCGGAGCCGGAGTGAGCATCGATCGCACCCGGTGGCGCCGGCACCAGGCCAACGCGACCACCACCGTCGGCAGCGGAACCTCTAGCTGGGTCAGCAACCACCCGTCCAGCTCCGGGCGGAGCTGAGCCAGCGCGGCCGGGGTGAGCTCGGCGTTGGCCCCCGACACCACCACGATGCTGTTGCGGCCTCGTCCGTCCACTGTGATGTGTGCGGTCCCGGTGCTGAGCTCGGAGCGCAGCACCGCGGTGGTGTCGATCCCGGCCGTGCCCAACAACTCGATCAGCCGGTCGCCGTAGGAGTCACGGCCGACCGCACCGACGAAGCTGACCCGCGCTCCCATTCGGGCGGCCGCGACCGCCTGGTTGAGGCCCTTGCCGCCAGGAACCGTGGTGAACGAGTTACCGAAGACCGTCTCGCCGGGCTCCGGATGACGAGCGACGTTCACCACCAGATCCATGTTGGCGCTGCCGAGCACCAGCAGCGATCTCTCTGCTGTCATGTCCACCTCGGGCGTGGTTGGCGTTCGTCGTCGAACTGATGACCAGCCCATTCACCCACACTCGGGTCGACCGACCGGCAATCCAGGCGACCGTGTCGCCGACATCCTCTGCCATCCGCGGGAGTTCCCGCTCAGCCTCGGGCGACACGACCGGACTGGTTCGGAGAATCTCGGTACCGGGCTCGTACCGCGGGCCATCTCTGGACGGCACCGGTGGCCGCATCCAGCGGCAGCCGACTCACCCGACACTCAGCCGTTGCTGGCCGCCGCATAGCTGTTGGCGACGCCGGCGACCTTGTCGACGTAGGCGTCGGAGTGGTTGTAGGAGTAGATCGCGGCCCGCCAGCCGGACGGGCTGCGCAACGACCCGGACGCACACAGGTAGCGGCCGGCGGCCAGCGCGGCGTCGTCGATCTGGTTCGGATCGGCCTTGCCGTCCCCATTGCCATCGGCACCCCAGCGCCGCCAGGTGGCCGGAATGAACTGCATCGGCCCGACCGCTCGATCCCAGGTGCTGTCACCGTCCCAGACCCCGTTGTCGGAGTCTCGGATCATGCCCAATCCACTGCCGTCGAGAGCCGGGCCGCGGATCGGCACACTGGACAGACCCGACTCCAGCAACTGCCCGTCCTGATGTTCGCCGTGGCTGGATTCGACAGCGCCGATCGCGGCCAGCGTGTTCCAGGACAGTCCGCAGGCCGGCTGCTCCTTGGCCAGGCCGATCGCCGCCGAGGCATAGCCGGCCAAGGCCCGGGACGGGATTCCGGTGGCAGCCGCGACGCGACGCAGCCATCCGGTGTCCGCGGTGTACCGCGGCCCGAAGCTCGACTGCGCACTCGTCGCCGTCGGGCTCGGCGAAGCCTGATCAGAGACCGGCTCCTCGGCCACGGCCTCGTCGGTCACCGGCTCGCCGATCACCGGGGCCGGCTGCGCGACCGGGATCTCCGGGTTCACCGCCCGGGCCGATGCGCTTGCAGCCAGGACCACGATCCCACCGGCCGCGGCTGCGAACACCAGCACCACCGACACCAGCTTGGAGACCAGCGGGCGCCAGCGCCGTCCCCCTCCCCCGGGAACGGGCGCCGGTGTCTGCTCCGGGGCCGGAGCAGGCGTGCGAGCTGGGTCCGAGGCCGCGGCGAGCGGGTCAGCCAAATCGGCCAGTGACGTAGTCATGCGTCCGGGAATCCTGCGGAGTGGAGAACATGGCGTCGGTATCACCGTGCTCGACGATCACGCCCGGCTGACCCTGCGCGGCAAGGAAGAACGCGCACTGCTGGGAGACGCGCTGGGCCTGCTGCATGTTGTGGGTGACGATCACGATGGTCACCTCGTTGCGCAACTCGAGCATGGTCTCCTCGATGACCCGAGTCGAGGTCGGGTCGAGCGCAGAACACGGCTCGTCCATCAACAAGATGGCCGGCTTCACCGCCAGCGACCGGGCGATGCACAGCCGCTGCTGCTGGCCGCCGGACAAGCCGCCGCCGGGCTGGCGCAGCCGGTCCTTGACCTCGTTCCACAACCCGGCCCGGGCCAGGCTGGTCTCGACGAGCTGGTCGCGGTGATCCCGATCGACCTTCACCCCGGTCAGGCTGAGCCCGGCCACCACGTTGTCGTAGATCGACATGGCCGGGAACGGATTCGGCTTCTGGAAGACCATGCCGATCTTCTTGCGGGCATCGACCAGTTTGTGGCGTCGGTCGTAGATGTCGTCGCCGTCGAGCAGCACCTCACCGGCCAGAGACGCGGACGGAACCAGTTCGTGCATCCGGTTCAGGATCCGCAGGAAGGTGGACTTGCCACAGCCGGACGGACCGATCAGCGAGGTGATCACCCCCGGCGGCATGTCGAGTGAGACCCGGTCGAGCACCTTTCGCTCACCGAACCAGGCCGAGATCGCACGAGCTTCGAGCCCGGAGAGTTTCGGCATCGGCGGGGCCATCGGTGCGGGGGCGATCGGTGCCGGGGCGGGGTGCCCACCGGCACGGAACTGCGTCGGCGGTACCGTCGACACCGGCTCGGCCATGGCTGGGGCGACCGTCGCCGTCCAACTCGGCGTCGGCGCGGGGACGGCCGGCAGCGGCTGGGTCGGTTCAACCACCCGGTCAGGGACGCTCATCGGCTAGTAGTCCTCACAATCAGTTCGGCGGTGTCGTCCGCCTGGGTCGAGCTCATAGCAGGTTGGGCAGGAATCGGACGATCTGGTCGGCGACCAGCAGGCAGCTCAGGGTGAGCACCGGGACGAACACCACCCAGGTTCGCGACCAGCCGAACCGGCGATAGGCGTAGCTGGCAGCGATTTCGGCGACCACCAGCAGTTGCAGCGCGAAGACCAGTGCCCAGGCGGTGCTGAAGTCGCCGGCCAGCTCGCGGGCATTGCCCGGCAGCGAGGCGGAGGTGGTCATCCGGCCGCCGTTGGCCTGGGTGGCCGAGACCAGTTCGGCGTCCACTCGGACCACGCCCTGCGGGAAGTAGGGTCCGCCGCGCGCCGTCTCGAGCACCATCCGGGAGCGTCCGGTGGCCGGCGCGGCCGGTGCCGGATCGCCGGCGTAGCGCACTCCGATCACCCGGAACAGCTGCTCCCCCTGGCCGGTGACCACACTGATCGCCTCGCCGGGAGGCAGTTCCTGGATCCTGGCGAACGGGCCACCGAAGGCACTGGCCCGACCCATGATCACGCTGACGCCGCCCTGCCCCGGCAGTGGGGTGTCCCGGCGATGGCCGGGCCCCTTGGCCAGCACGGACGACGTCGTGCCCTCGCCGACGATCTCGCTGATCCCCAGTGCCGGGATCTCCAGCCGAGCCACCGGAGCACCGTCGGTGAGCAGGACGCCGTCCACATCGCCCTCGTTGACCGGGGCGGTGCCGTCGGCCAGCTGAGCGGTGAACAGGTCTCTGGCCTGCTGCTGTGCGATCACGTGCTGCAGGTGACTGAGCCCAACCAGGTCGATCAGGAAGGCGGCCAACAGGGCAGCCACCAGCCCGAGACTGCCGCGGATCAGCAGCTGAGTGCGGGTCAGCGGCGCATACTGCGGGAGTTGGCGGGGCAGCCGCTTGGGCGGCCGCCGGAAACGGTCGGGGGTGCCGGGGGCCACCGTGCCGCTGGAGCGGCGACCCGGCTCCGCGGCGGGCGGACGTGGCGCCTCCAGGACGGTGCCGGCTCCCGCGGCCCCGAAATGCTGGCTCATTCGACCCCGGCTTCCGGCGCGGGCTGGTCACCGGCCGCGTCCGGCGTGGCCTCGGCTGCAGCCTCATCGGGGTTGCCGGGACGTCCCCGCCACCAGCGCCAGCCCACGAAGCCGGCAGCACCGAGCGCGGCCAGCAGGATCACGAACCAGGGCAGGAACCAGACCACCTCTTCGCGATGGACGGGGCTGAGGCTCTGCGAACCGAGTCGTGGCGGCGGGGTGAAGACCATTCGGGCCGTCACCACCGTCCACTGCGCCATCCCGCTGATCGTGGTCGAGACCGTCCGGGTCTCCCCCGGCTGCAGGCTGAGTACGCCCACGGTGGCCGACTGGCCGACCACCTGGCCGAAGATCCCGGTCACCCAGAACTGGGCGCTGGCATCGACCGGCTTGGTGAAGGCGTTGCGGACGGTGAAGTGGAGCTCCAGCGCACCGGCGGCCGGGTTCAACGACGGGGTGTAGCTCCAGCCCAAACCGCTGACGTAGAGCAGCCCGCCCAGTTCCACCTCACCCGTGCTCGGCCCGTCGGTAGGGGTGCCGGTGCCCTCGGTACCGGCCACGGTCGGCTCGGGAGCGCTCGAACTTGACGACGAGGTGGACGATGCCTTCGGAGTGGACGATGACGTCGAGCTCGGCGACGGACTGGTCGACAAGACGTCCACGCTCAGGCCGATGCTGTCATCGGCGCTCGCCCGTGGGGCCAGCCCGGAGGCGGCCAGCAACAGGCTGCCGCTGAGCACCAGGCCCAGCAGCAGTGGTGTCAGTTCACGGGCGCGTCCGCGCCTCACTGGGGGTCCTGCCCGTCGGCATCATCGCTGTGCGTCCACACCGAGACGCCGGTGACGTCGTCGGGCAGGATCGCCCGCTGCGCGGCCAGCGAGCCGGACGCCACCGCCACAGCCAACTCTTGGGCATCGGCCTCAGCTGCCCGAGCCGCCGCCTCGGCCTCGGTGTGGGCCATCCACTCCCGGGCGTAGCGGTCCTCGCGGCGGCGACGCAGCCACAGCACCAGCCAGACCACACCGCCGAGCAGCAGCACGGCCACGATCGCCCACGGGATGGCGGCGATCAGCAGGTCACGCTGGATCACCGGCAGCGGGCCGGGATCGGGGGCATCACCGGAGATCCCACCTTGGAGCAGCATCCGGACCGAGGCGAAGCCGACCTGCGGGACGCCGGTGATCTCGTAGTTCACCGTGGTGGTGCTGCCGGGCAGGATCTCGGGCAGCTCGGCTCGCGAGGTGCGTCCGATGGCCGCCCCGAACCAGGTGCTGGCAGTGAGCGTTGTGGCGCCTTCGAGGGCGACGTTGCCGCTGTTGGTGATGGTGGCGGTCACGCTGATCGAGCCGTCCAGCGGGTTCAGCCCGGAGTGGTAGACCCCGGAGAAGCTGGTGATGGTGAGAATCGGCTGGAGGTCACCCGATACCCGGACGTACATCCGGTTCGCGATGCGGCGCTCGACGGTGACCTGCCCGCTGGTGACTGCGGAGGCGATCACGCCGGCCGGGTGGTCGCCGGGGCCGGCGTCGGCGGGGATGGTGACGGTGAACGGGACGGTCTTCGACTCGCCACGTTTGAGGGTCAGGCCCAGCTTGGGACGTCCGTCGAAGGTGACCCAGGCGGACGCACCGGCCTTCTTCTCCGAGCCGTCGGCGAGGGCGAAGTCGCCGTTCTCGTCGTTGTAGGCGTCCGCCGCGTACAGGGTGACTTCGATCTTGGAGGAGCCGGTGTTGGTCACCCGGACGTGATCGGTCAGCGTCTGGCCGGGCTTGGCCTGATAGGTGAACCGGCTGCGGCCGTCCGGCTTGCCCTTGGTGTCGGCCGGCGAGATGCCGATCCCGACGGTGTCTTCGGCGTGCGCCACTCCGGTCGTCAGCACCACGCCGCCCAGGCCGAGTACTGCTGCAGCGATCAGAGCGCCGAATCGGCGGAGGGTCGCAGAGGTCATGGCTCTACCCTTTGTCCTTCACAAATCTGTTGTGTGGCGGTTATCGGACCGCCGGGTGAACGGCGGACGAACGAAGTTGACGACCCCCCGAAAGGGGCAGGCGGCGCGTCCGCACCCGGGGCTGAAACCCGCGTGCGGACGCGCCTGGGACTGACGCTGAACTGAACGGATGGGGACAGTCACCGCTGGCGAAAGACGGCCTGTCCCCACCCGTCCCAGATCACTGGGAGATCAGGGTCAGGGTGAGGGTGGAGGTGTAGGTGCCGGCCGGCTTGCCCGCGGGTGCGGTGAAGGTGAGGTCGGCATCGTAGGTGCTGGTACCGGAGTACTTGCCGGAGCCCAGGGTGGCGAAGTACCACGGGTAGCTGGCGCTGCCCGAGACCTGCTCGTCACCCAGGGTCGGAGCGGTGGCGTCGGTTCCGACCTGAGAGACGGCCTTGGGCTTGATGCCGAGCGCGGAGGCCGCGATCGTGTCGGTGCCCTTGGTGAAGTCGGTCACGCTGGTCTGGAGGTTCCAGCCCGGCTTGGAGACCTGACGCAGGTCGGTCACCTTGAAGCTGCCCAGGGTGCCGGACACGACGGACTTGCCGTTGACGATCGCCGGGTTGGTCAGGTTCACGGTGTCGCCGCTGAGGTTGGTCAGCGAGAACTCACCGTCGCTCGGGGCCACCGCAGCGGCCTCGGCGTTGATGGTCTTGGTGATCGACGGACTGATCGCGGCGTCGGTCTTGTCGAAGTCGGCCCAGGCGATGACCTCATAGGTCGTCGGGTCGACGATGGCCACCTTGTGGGTGCCGGCGGCGAGGCCGGAGACGTCCGCGACGACCTTGCCGTCGGTCACGGTCTGGGTGCCGAGGAAGGTCGCGGTGGAGTAGGCGAACACGTTCACGGACTTCGCGTTGTTCGCCGCGTCCACGTTCAGGGTGACCTTGTGCGTGGTGGCGTCGTAGCTCGCCGTCGCGCCGTTGGCCGTGCCGGAGTTCAGCGCACCCTCGGTGGGAGCATTCGGAACGACCGGCGGGGGCGGCGTGGTGACCTCGACCGACAGATCGGACGAGGTAGATGCCAGGAACTTGTCGCTGCCGACGGTGTTCTCGACGAACTTGGCCGAGTAGGTCTGGGTGCCGGTGGCATCCGGGGTCACCGCGTAGGACGCGGAGCCGCTGGACAGTGCCCGGGTGGCCAGCTTGGTGGCGCCCTTGTAGAACTCAACGTTGCCGGACGGGGTCTTGCCCGAGGCGGCCACAGTCGCGGTCAGGTTCACCGAGCTGCCGAGCTCGATCGAGGCCTTGTCGGCGACCAGCGTGGTCGTGGTAGCCACGTCGGCAATCGTCACCGGGGTGGCGAACTTCCAGGTGCCGGTCGTGGCGTCCACGTTGATCGTGGTGAAGTACGCAGCGGTCACCGTGCTGGGGCCGCTGCGGTAGGCAACGCCCAGGCTGAAGGTGCCACCGGCACTCAGGATGCTCGACTGGCTGCCGTACCCCAGACCGATCGGAGTGATGTTCGGGAGGAATGCGCCCTTGTTGTTCAGGTTGACCTCGTCAGCCCACGCCTTCCAGCTGGACGGCGTGCGCTCCGCACCCGGAGCGGAGATGAACGGCGTCTCGGTGAGAGAGCCCGAGACGAAGGGCAGCCGCATCGGAGCGGTGTCGGTTGGGGCGGTCGGCGCCGGGACAGCGGAGAGGATGACGCCCAGCGGAGAGTCCCACTCGAGCTGCGTTCCCGCTGCGTAACCGGTGTTCGTGTCGGCGTCCACCAGGTACACCGGTGCATCCGAACCCGAAGGGAAGGTGGTCGGCTCAGTCGCTGCAAAGGCAGTGCTGGCAAAGCCGACGGACGCGATCAGGGCGGCGAGCGTGCCCGCCCCGATGCGACGCAATGATGCGTTCATAGTCGTGCCTTTCGAGGAGTCTTGGCGGGCCGGAATCACTTGGTGTCCGAACGCAGCACCGTGGTGTCGGAGACAGTGAGGAAGCCGTAGACACGCTTCACGCCACCGGCCGAGGACGCCGAGGTGCTCATGTTGACCAGGCTGGACGGGCGGCTCGGGTCGAGCAGCTTGGCCAGCGTGGCGTCGTACTTGGCGGTGTTGGTCGAGTCGATCCGAGCAGCCTCAACCACCAGGTAGGTGTCCCGACCGAAGGTCGAGTTGGAGTAGTAGGTCGGGTTCGGGGCCAGCGGGCTGGTACCGGTCACGGCCGGGATCGGGTTGTTCGATCCGTCCTTGAGCGGAGTGCCGAGCCGCACCGCTCCCGAGGCCGGGATGGTGTTGGGAGCGACACCGTTCTTCTGGGAAACCCAGTTCGCCGCGGAGAACGGCACGATGTAGGCGGTGCCACTCGGGACCGATGCGGGGAAGACCGTCGCATCGTTCTCGGCCAGAGTGTTGCTGTTGGTGTACACGGCGGTGCCAGCGGTGTTGTTGGAGATGCCGATCGCACCCAGGAAGAACTTGCGGGTACCAGAGCCGCTCTGCGGCAGGTAGGCCTTGATGGTGGTGCCGTTGATGACCTGGTCGGAACTCGCGCCGTAGATGGCGTTGAGCTGAGAAGCCGACAGGTTGGCCACATTGGTGGCGTCGGCCTCGCTGCCGCCGACGTAGGCGTAGGCGACAGCGTCCCGTCCGAACGGAACCCAGGCGAGGATTCCGTTCGCCTTCGGGTTCGCCGGCGGGGCGGACGACCGGGCGATGTCGACCAGGCCGCCGACGTTCACCGCGGCGACGCCATTCGCACCATAGGTGGTGTTGTTGATGGAGGCGACCAGCGCATCAACACCGGCCCCGGAACCACTCGGACGAGCGAAGGCATTGCCGGCCGGCTTGGTCTGAATGGTGCCGCCAGCCACGTTGTAGCCGGGGGCGAAAGCGTCGAAGTTGCCGATGCTCGCGCTGCCAGCCAGAATGCGGACCCGCGCGCCGGTGGCGTCAGTCCCATTAGTCAGAGCGTCAACGGCGGACTGAAGGGTATCTGAGCCAACGATTGCATAGCTGTTGGAGACCGGGTCAGCGAAAGCCGGGGTCACCACGGCGACGGTCGACAGGATGATTCCTGCGGCCACACCGAGGACCAGAGGCCTCTTGATCTTCATGTGAGATCCTTTCCTTGCAGTACCTGGTCGTCCGCGGACGCGGCGACCCTCCGGGCGGGGGCGTTTTCCAAGGCGGCCCCCGCCCGGTTGTCTGTGGTGACGGCAGTGGCCGTCATAGCCGTCTCCGCCGGAAGCGGGACATGAAGGGAACCCCGAGTACAGCCGCCATACCGACCGCTGCTGTCGCCGGAACCACCGTGGCCGCGGCACCGAGATTCGGGTCAGCGGGCGTGGTCGGTCCGGTCAGCTGGCCGGCTTCGCTCCCGGTCGCCGTCGGATCACTGGCCGCAGTGGTATCGGCCACGGTGGGCACCGGGTTACCGGTGGCCGCAGACGTCGGACTCGCCGTCGTGGGGCTCGGAGTCGGCTTCGGCGGGAACCCGCCGTTCTTGATCGCAGCTGCCGCCTCTCGCGCCTGCGCTCGCCACGACTCGGGAAGCGGCGTGTAACCAGCAGGAAGCTGGCCGTCGCCGGTGCCGGGTTGCTGTCCGCTTCCTGCTGCGAAGGTGATGAAGCTCGCATAGTCCGCACGTACGGCGGCATCCTTCATGGCCGGGTTGACTGCCGCATATACCGGCATGGTGAGCGGGTAGGCGGAGGCTGCCTTCTTGGCCGCGGTGGAGGTCGGGTCGAAGCCGACGACCTGCGACTGCTTCTGGTCCTTGACCATTACCGATGCAGCCGCGGACAGCGAGCTTGGGCTGGGCAGGATGTACTTTCCGGCAGGGTTCCGCAGCGCTGCCTGCACGACCTGATACTGCTCGGCGGAGGCGGTGTCAGTCAGCCCGATCACGGCCTGCAGTCCGACAAGTGCCCGGCTGCCCTTTCCGTACTTCGGCGGCTGCGAGTTGGGATCCCATCCACCCAGCGCTTGGGCATCGCCCGTCAGCACCCGGTAGGCACCCATCTGCAGGCTGGAGGTGTACGGCCGCCAGGTGACGAGGTTGATGGAGTCGGCGTAGTTGTCGTTCACTGTGCCCTTGAACTCCACCGGATCGGCCTTGGGGAAGTCCTGAGCAGGCAGCCCGAGGGCGGCCTTGGTCGGATTGAGCTTGGCGTTGGTCGAATAGTAGGGGTTCACCTTCATCCCCCATGGGTCTGGCTTACCGGCAAGGAAGGCCGCGGCCTCCGGGTCCGCCAGGACGTACTTCCACACCGCGACCGCAGCATCGGAGCGACCGAGTGGCACCAGCACATCCCCGACGCCAGGACCGGTGATGTTCATCGACGCCCATTCCGGGTCGTTGATCGCCAGGAAGTCGGGATCCTGAGTGATGTTGCGGATCTTCGAGACATGCGACAGGTTTGCGCCCAGCGGCAGGGCATCTGTGTAGGAGCCGGTCAGCAGCTTGGCAAGGAGCCGCGGAGTCAGCTTCATGCTGGCAAATGCTTGGCGCTCCTTCGCCGCCACCTCGTCAGGAACCGGCGCACCAATGACCCGGGCCTTGCGATCGATCGCGAAGGCGACCGAGACGCCAGTGACGGCGATCGGAGCGTAGGCGAGCGAGTCCGACCCACCATCCGTAGCCAGCGCCTGGGAGGTGAGGGCCAACGGGGCCGGGTCGGTTCCATTGGCGGCCAGCGCGGCGTCGGACTCCGGGCCGGTGAGCAGAGAGTAGACGGCTCCACCCGACCGCCCGCAGAGCGTCGGTTGCCACTGACCCACTGCACCAAGCATCAGTTCGCTGCCGGAGAGCTGACGCTCGGCGGCACCGATCGCACAGCGCACCCCTTCAGGCTGGAAGTTGAGTCGAATCGCGAGGTGGTGCTTCCAGGTCTCCCAGAACAAGCCCGACTTCGTGATGCTGGTCAACGATGCGTCCGCTTCGCCGCGAGGAACGATCACCAGCCAGCAGGGGGCACCCGACACAGCGCCGTCGGCACCGGTGACCGCAGCGCCACAGCCCAGCCCTGGAGAGTCCTGCGAAGTCTGGAGTTCGAAGGAGACCGAACCTTTCCCGTCGGCATCCGAGCCCGCCCAGGAGACCTCGTTGGTGGTGTAGCGGGTGAAGAACTCGTTGCTGTTGAGGTCCGGCGCGTCGGGCACCCGAGCCCCAGCAACCACGCTGGCCAAGGTCACTCCCGTCGCCGATCGAAACGGGACCGCGGTGACGGTCGGGTGGAAGTAGTCCTCACCGACGGCGGTGATATCGGTGTCCTGAGAAGGAATCTGGGTCTCGGGGGTCCGGGTAGACCAGCGTGAGTCACCGGGGACATTCAGCCCGCCGTACTGACAGGTTGTCCGATCCGGACGCGCACCACCACTGCCCGGCTCGTCGCCCCAGCACTGCATGATCTGGAGGAAGTTCTCACCACCGGTCTGGGTGCTCGGCACTGTCGACTGCTTGCCACCGGTCCAGCTCACAGTGATGCCCTGCTGGATCAGGTCCTTGGTCTGGGAGACGGTGACGGCCAGGTTCGGGAAGGGCGAGTCGGCGACGTCCGGGTCGTAGTCGGCGGCGCGGACGGTCACGGCTGACCCGGTGCCGCTGTCGGCCCGGGCCGAGGTGGCGGCCAGCGGCGTCCCGGACAGGCTGAGCATGACCAGGATCAGCAGGGCCGCGGCCAGCGGACGGCGCAAAGTGCGACTAGACACCCTGGCCCCCGGTCTTGAGCCACTGACCGACCAGCGGCGGGACGATCACGGCAGCCACCAGGAAGAGCGCGGCGCCCAGCATCAGGCCTTGCGAAGCCCCCATCCCCTGATCGGGAAGGGTGAACGGCTTGGAAACCGCACCGTCCCCGCTGCCACTGCTGACCAGGTTGCCGTTCTCGTCATAGGTCGGCACGTCCCCGCCCGACGAGCCCGTCCCCGTTCCGGTTCCGGTTCCCGTGCCGGTGCCCGCACCCGTGGTCGGGTTGGCGCTCGGGTTCCCGGACTGCCCCGAGGTCGGGGTGGACGTCGTCGCGCCGCCGGTGCCGATGGTGCACTGGGTCGGCCCCTTCTTGTCGCAGTCGGCCGGGTAGGGCGCGGTCAGCGCCAGCTGGTTCTTCGAGGGCGAGTCGCCGGCCTTGAACGTCGGGTTGTTGCAGCTGGAGGTGTCCACACCCTTGCCACCCGAACCCGGGATCAGCTTGATCTGATCCGAACCGGCCATCACCAGGTTCATCGGCAGCGGCGAGTAGCCCAACGTCCCAGCCTGCTGCTGACCCTCGCAGAGCACGTAGCGCATGAAGGCGGCCAGCGTGTTGCCCTTGTTGGTGTTGAAAATGCCGGCCACCTCGGTCGGCACGATCGCGTAGGAGTAGCTCGACAGCGGGTAGGCCCGCTTGTCGGTGGCGTTGTAGACCCCGTCCAGGATCTGGGTGAGGTAGTTGTCGGACGACTTGTCGGTGTTGATCTTGGCCTGCATCAGCGCCACGGCCACCGAGGAGGCGGTCGGCTCCACGTAGTAGCCGGACTTGTTCAGCAGCTTCACCACCGGGAAGCCGGCCTTCTTGGCGTAGGAGTACTCCACGTAGGTGATGGCACCCTCGCCGTAGTTCTGGGAGACATAGCCGGCCACCCCATCGGAGCCCTTCTGCGCCTTCGAGTTGCCGAAGCTCGGGAACTGGGAGGTCATCCCGGTCTTCCAGATGGACGGGTACTGCTTGCTCATCCACAAGGTGAACTGCGCCGAGGTTCCGGAGCCGTCGGAGCGGATCACCGGGACGATCGTCTTGGCCGGCATGGCCAGGCCGGGGTTGTCGGCCTGGATGGCCGCGTCGTTCCACTTGGTGATGGCGCCGGTGAAGATCTTGGCCACGGTGTCGCCGGACAGCCGCAGGTTGGTCACCCGCTTGCCGCCGATCTTCAGGTTGTACATGAAGCTGGTGCCACCGGCCACGATCGGCATGTAGGCGTAGTCATGAGTCGGCTTCTCCGGCGCCGAACCGTCCTCCGGCTTGGCCTGGAACGGAATCTCCGAGATGGCGAAGTCGACGGTGCCGTCGATAAAGTCCCGGCGGCCGGAGCTGGAGCCGATCCCGGAGTAGTTGATGGTCATGGCGTAGTTCTTGGCCACATTGGCACGCCACTGATCCAGCGCATTCTGCGACCAGGTCGAGCCTGAACCGGTGATCGGGTAGTAGCTGGCCGCCACGGCCTGACTGGCCGACCAAGGCAGCGCCAGGCCGAGCGCGATCAGCGCCGCCGACAGCCGGACCAGCCGCCGCCAGCCCGGACGGACGGCACGCTGATTGCTCTGGGACGACCTCATGACTGCTCCTCACTGCGCACACCGACGCGGGCCGCGACCACCGGGGCGACCGGCGGACGACCGGCCTCGAACCGCTTCAGGTCACGCAGCGAGGCGGCGCGCGCGGCCAGTTGTTGACGATCGGACAGCTCACCGGGGGCGCGTCCGCCCAAGCCCCGGGCCAGCAGGAACAAGATGAGAACCAGCAGCAGCAGGACGGCGGCGGTGCCGAAGCCGCGGGCCACCATGGTCGGCTCGGGCGAGCGGACGAAGTCGAACACCTGCAGCGGCAGCGAGATCATCGGGCCGGCCAGCGGGTTGACGTTCATGGCGGCCGTGATTCCCGAAGTCAGCAGCACCGGGCTGGTCTCGCCGATACCGCGCGCAGTGCCCAGAATCACCGAGGTGACCAGGCCGGAGCGGGCCGTCGGCAGCACCACCTGCCAGACGGTCTGCCAGCGCGACGACCCCAGCGCATAGGACGCCTCGCGCAGGTTCTGCGGCACCAGCCGCAGCACCACGTCGGCCGAGCGGATCACGATCGGCAGCATCATCACGGTGATGGCGATCCCGGCGGCCAGCCCGGAGCGCTCGTGGGTGATGGCCTGAATGACCGCCGCGTACACGAACAGGCCGGCCACGATCGAGGGAAGTGCGGTCATGGCGTCCGAGATCGTCCGGACGAAGCGGGCGAACCTGCCGCCGACCTCGTTGAGGAAGACCGCCGTGCCGATCCCGAGCGGAATCGTGATGGCCAGCGCGATCGAGATCTGAATCAGGGTCCCGACGATGGCGTGCAGGATGCCGCCGACGTCCAGCCCGTCCAGCGGACCGGCGTCCTTCATGGTCTGGGTGAACAGGTTCAGGTGGCCGAGCGCTTCGGTGCCGCGGCCCAGCGTGTAGATCACGATGAACACCAGCACCGTGAACAGCAGCGTCCCGGCCGCTCCGAACAGGGTGGTGACCAGGCGATCCTTGACCTCTTCGAAGTCCGAGTGCAGCCAGATCAGCAGCATGTACAGCCCGAGGAAGGCCAAGAACGCCACCACGGTCCAGCCGATCGCACCGCTCAGCGGCGCGAACCAGCCGAACAGCAAGGTGGCCAAGGCCACCCCGGCAGCCGCCGCACCGAACACGTCGTAACGCTGGGACGCGGTGAAGCCGTGCACCTGGCGGCGCGGCCCGTCGTCCTCGGTCTTGGTGCCGGGCAGGGTGGTGCGGACGCTCGGCAGCACCTCGGTGCGGTAGATGTCAGCCATCGCTCTGCGCCCCCGACCGCGACCGGGCCACCACCGAGGACGCCGTGAAGTTGATCACCAAGGTGAGCAGGAACAGCACCAGGCCGGCCGCCATCAGCGCCGACAGCCCGAACTCGCTGGCTTCGCCGTAGCGCAGGGCGATCAGCGCCGACACCGAGTTGGTGCCGGTCTTCAGCACCTGCCAGTTGATGGTGAAGATCGGCGAAATGATCATGTAGACGGCGATGGTCTCGCCCAGTGCCCGGCCCAGGCCGAGCATGGTGCCGCCGATGATGCCGCCCTTGCCGAACGGCAGCACCACCGAGCGGATCATCCCCCAACGGGTCGCGCCCAGGGCGTAGGCGCCCTCGCGCTCGCCGATCGGCGCCCGGGTGAAGGCCTCGCGCATGATCGAGGTCTGGGTGGGGACGACCATGAACCCGACAACGATGCCGGCAATGAACGCCGAGGAGGTGAAGGCGCTGGCATCGCTGGCCTGCTGACCGGCCGCATCGGTGACCGCGAAGATCGGGATCCAGCCCAGCCACACCGACATCCAGTGCGAGGCCGGGATGATCGCGGCCTGCAGGAAGTAGACCCCCCACAGGCCGAACACGATGCTCGGCACCGCGGCCATCAGGTCGACCAGGGAGACCAGGATTCCGCGGACGCGTCCGGAGACCACCTCCGACAGCAGCATGGCCGTCCCCAGCGACAGCGGCAGGCTCACCGCCAAGGCGATCAGCGCGATCGAGACCGTCCCGAACAACACGGCGGCGACGCCGAAGGTTCCGGTCTCCGGCGACCAGGCCTGGGTGGAGAGGAAGGACAGGCCGGTCGCCCGCAGTGCATCGGAGGCCCGCAGGGTGAGGAAGACACCGACCGCCAGCATGATCCCCACGGTGATGATTCCGGAGGCGAAGGCGGTGCGGCGGAAGATCTGATCGGCTAGCACCTCGCGGCCGTCGAGGCGTCGCTTGGTCTCGACTCCAGCCGGCTCCATGGTGGACGCCGGAAGCCAGGTCGCGACTGCAGCCGACCCACCGGCCTCGATCGTCGCCACCCGCCGGATTGCGGCCTTCCAGCCACCAATCTGCGCGCCGATCACGTTCGGAAATCCCCCGTTCACAACCCGGTGATTGGCCGGGCCGATGGCAGCCTGGCATGAGTCGCTCCGGTCACGTGTCGAGGCCGCCGCGAGCGAAGATGGACGCCAAGTGGGCCCGAGATGAACAGCATCGGAAGCCATCGGTCCAGCTATTGCGCAGGCTCGGCCGCCCGGCTATCTTGCGTGACCCACAGCGCGTCCCTGCCAAAAGGCGCTCAGCAGATCCTCAGGATGCTGTCACCCGGGCGTGGGACCGGCTCCATGGGATTTCGTCCGCGTGGATAGCCGCGAAAGCACGCCGCGGAGACCCACTTCTGCAGCCCGCACCGGGCGCTCACCGGCCCGTCATCTTGCGTTCAGATTGACCCGCGACACTCTGCCTCAGGCGGGGGCACTCCCGCCTGGGCGCGACCGCGCCCGGAACTCCCGCATCCACGGAGGTGGCATGGTTCGGCTCCTGGTCGTCGACGCCAATCGCGCAGATCGGCGGCTGATCCGGCACCAGTTGAACGGCACGGACGGGGTCGCGGTGGTCGCCGAATCGGCCAGCTACCCGGACGCGGTCCGGATCGCCCGCTCCGAGCGGGTGGATCTGGTCCTGCTGGATCTGCAACCACAACGGCCGGAAGGCTTCGCAGCCATCCGAGCGATCACCTCCGGCGACTCGCCGGTGCCGGTGCTGGTGCTCAGCGACCACTCCGAACGCGAGCAGGTGGCCAATGCCCTGGATTGCGGGGCGATCGGCTATCTGGTGCGGCGTCACGACCTGCCCAATCTCGGCCCGGCGATCCGCAGCGCGGCCAAGGGCCACGCCGTGATCTCGAGCCGGGTGGTGACCAAGGTGGTGCGCGAGTTCGTCCGACGCGGTCGGCAGCTGCGACCCGAAGGCGTCGGCCCGGCCGGCGGGACGGTGCTCTCCCCCGCTGAGCTGGCCGTGGTCTCCCACCTCAGCGGTGGCTTCACCACCAACGAGGAGATCGCCACCCAGCTGAGCATCAGCGTGAACACGGTGCGCGCCCAGATCGCCCAAAGCCTGCGAAAGACAGGGACGGCGAACCGGACGGCGCTGGCCCTGTGGGGGTTGCGCAACGGCCTGGACCGCCGCCTCGAGGCCGGCGGCAAGCCGGCCGCCTGAGTCGATCCGAACCAGCGCGCGGCTAGGCGCTGGTTCGGATCTTCGGCAGTCGCTTGGCCATCTCCGCCTCGAACAACTGGCGGACGCCGGCCGGGTCGAAGCGTCCGTCCAGCATGGGCAGGGACTTCGTCTGCGCCTGCCGGCACACGGCGAGCCAGGCCTGCCCCATCGCCAGAGTGAACGACGAAGCCACCGAGGCATTGATCACCCCGCCCGCGATGGTGCCGGCACCGGGCAGGAACTTCAGCAGGCTGGTGGCCGCCGCCCGTCCGGCCGCCGTCGCAACCGAGGTGGACGCCACCGCCAGCAGCGCGGACTTGTCCAGGCCCAGGCCGTGCAGCTGGGCGATCTTGGCCATCATCGACAGCTGGATCGGCACCAGGATCGCTGCCGAGGAGAACGGGATCGGCACCGCGGCCGCGGCTGCTGCCGCGGTCACCGCTGCCGCGATGGCCGCTTTCGAGCGGTTGGCCTTGAGCCCAAGATCGATCTCTTGGGCGGCGACGAGGGCCCCTTGGACCGCGTCCGGAGTGAGCTGAAAGGTGCCCTGCAGGAGCTCCATCAAGCCGTAGGCCGGCTGACCGGTGAACTGGTCCCTCATCGCGTAGGTCAGGAAGGGACGTCCGCCGTAGATCGGCAGCTCGAGGGACTCGATGTGCCGAGCCAGGGCGACCGCGTCCGGGTGGAACTGGCCATCGCGCATCGGCACCTGGGTGAGCACGCAGATCACCGGCAGACCGAGTTCGTCCAGGGTTCTGATGAACCGCTGCTCGGCCTCTTCGAACCGACGATCCATGCCGCGCACGCAGTACCAGGCCAGGTGTATCTGCTCGTCGAGCGGCTTGCGGCGACTGTCCTTGACGAGTTTGGTGAGCTCCTTGATCAGGGCGTCGTCGTCGCGTCCGATCTCCAGGCCGTGGCTGTCCAGGATGCCGAGGCTGCCCCGCGCGTCCAGGTAGAGATGGGAGCCGACAGTGACCGGAGCGCCGATGCCGGTCGCGGCGACCGGGGTGCCGAAGATGGCGTTGACCAACGTCGACTTGCCGACCCCGGTCTTGCCGAAGACGGCGATGTTGACCCGGCCCAGTTCGGCGGCCTGCTTCTCGAACTCGGCCCGAAACGACTCGGTGAACCACTGCGTCATGGCATCGAGCCTAGGCAACCGGTCGTTGCCGGACGATGGGGTGGGCCCCTGAGCGTCCCCGGGGTGGACCTCGGGCCGTCCCCTGCGCCTCAGATAGTGACCATGGCTACGAATCACGCAGTACCGGTTCTACGCTTTCGGGGTTTGCCTGCGGACGCACAGTCGCGTCCCCCGTCCCGGAGAGCCCTATGAGCCTGCTACGCACCAAGTCGATCGAACAGTCGATCGCCGACACCGATGAGCCGGAGTACCAGCTCAAACGGTCGCTTTCCGCCCTCGATCTGACCGTCTTCGGGGTCGGCGTGGTGATCGGCGCCGGCATCTTCACCCTGACCGGACGGGCCGCCCACAACGTCGCCGGACCGGCCATCGTGATCAGCTTCGTGATCGCGGCCCTCGCCTGCGCGCTGGCGGCCATGTGTTATGCGGAATTCGCATCGACGGTGCCCGTGTCCGGCTCGGCCTACACCTTCTCCTACGCCTCGCTGGGCGAGATCTTCGCCTGGATCATCGGCTGGGACCTGATCCTGGAGATGTTCCTGGGTGCGTCCGTGGTCGCTCAAGGCTGGAGCGCCTACTTCGGCGCCTTCCTCGGAAAGCTCGGCATCACCTTGCCGGCAGCGCTCAGCTACGGCGGCGTCGTCGACCTGCCCGCAGTCGTGCTGGTGCTCGTCCTGGGCGTCCTGGTCACCTTCGGGATCAAGGAGTCGCTGCGGGTGAACCTGGTCCTGGTCGGGCTGAAGCTGTTCATCGTCTTGTTCGTGATCATCGCCGGCATCTTCTTCATCAATCCGGCCAACTACTCCCCATTCATCCCCGCCGCCGTGCCGAGCACCGCGACCGGATCGGTCCTGACTCAGCCGCTGCTGCAATTCTTGACCGGGGCCGTGCCGTCCAACTTCGGCATCGGCGGCATCCTCTCTGGTGCGGCGCTGGTCTTCTTCGCCTACATCGGCTTCGACGTGGTGGCCACCACCGCCGAGGAGACCAAGAACCCGCAGCGGGATCTGCCGATCGGCATCATCGCGTCCCTGATCATCTGCACGGTGCTCTATGGCGCGGTGGCGCTGGTCGTGACCGGCATGGTGCCCTACGACAAGCTCGACCCGTCCGCCGCACTGGCCAACGCCTTCGCCTACCACGGCCAGGCCTGGATGGCCACGCTGATCGCCGCCGGCGCCGTGGCCGGCCTGACCACGGTGGTGCTGACCTTGATGATCGGCGCCACCCGGTTGATCTTCGCCATGTCCCGGGACGCCCTGCTGCCGATGGGCCTGGCCAAGGTGCACCCGAAGTTCCGCACCCCCTGGCTGATCACCATCATCGTCACGGCCGCGGTGGCCGTGGTCGCCGGCTTCACTCCGGTCGGTGTGCTCGAAGAGATGGTGAACATCGGCACGCTCTCGGCGTTCGTGCTGGTCTCGATCGGGGTGATCCTGCTGCGCCACAAGCGCCCCGATCTGCCCCGCGCCTTCCGGGTGCCGTGGGTGCCGGTGCTACCGATCGCGTCCGCGCTGATCTGTGGCTACCTGATGCTCAACCTGTCAGTGGAGACCTGGCTGCGGTTCGTGATCTGGCTGGCGATCGGCTTCGTCATCTACTTCTCCTACTCCTTCCGCAACTCGCGGTTGGCCACCGGGAAGCCGATCCACCCCGACATCGCGGCAGCCATGGAGTCCGGAATCATCCATCCGGACGACCTGCGCTGACCGGCTCGGCTCGTCCGCGCCGGGGCTGCTGAACCGGGCGCGGTGACCTGGACGTGGGCCGGACCCACCCTCTCCTCCTCGAGGGTCGTCCGGCCCATTCACTCCGGCTTCCCTTCTCATCGAGGGCTCGCCTTGACGCCCAGAGCTCGTCCCCTGGGCGGAGCCTTCGCCGCTAAGGCGAGCCCTCGATCGAGCCGTTGAGCGCCCGTCGGAGTCGGACGACCAAGTTTGGGTCCCACAGGTCCGACCCCGTCCATCGGACGACTCGAATCCCCTCATCGACGAGCCTCTGCTCGCGTCGCTTCTCGTCACGGATGACGTCCTCGACGCTTTGGCCGGGCCGCACCAAGGCGCCGTACTTGACCATGCCGTCGAACTCACCGGCCAGGCGACACCACGCCCACCAGAAGTCGAGCCGCCCAATCAGGTTCCCCCAGCGACTATGGACGTCATGCTGGAGTTCCGGAGTGGGCAGCCCGGCCTGGTGAATCCGCACTCGGCTCAACGACTCGCCGGGGCTCTCGGCCCGCCCGTCCGCGAAGTGGAGCACCCGAGCCGCCATCCGACACCCGCGTCCACCGCCGGCGATGGACGCCGCCAGTTCGCCGGCGTTCGCACCCTGCCGGAGCCCGGCGTCGGCGACCATCACCGCTTCTGGAAACGGCAGGCGCCGGGTCAGGTCGGAGACTGTGCGGGCCAACGACGTGACTGGAACCCCGTCCACTGTTGTGACTTCACTCGGGGCCAGCGCCGCCCGTCGGGCATGCAAGGTGTCGGTGATGATGCCGTGCCCTCCCCCGGTGCGTAGCACGACAACCTGGGCGAGCCGGGAGTTGAGCAGCGGCAGTCCGTGGAGCACTGCGGCCGATTCGTGCCCGAAGTAGGTACCTGGTTCGAGCAGCTCGATCGCTGCGAGGATTTTGGCCCGATGAAGGCTCAGCGCGTCCGGCGGCTCACCCTCAAGGACGGTTCCCCTGCGCAGCCGGATCAGCTGACCCTGGCCAAGGCCGGATCGCAGCTCGGATCGGGTGCGTCCCTCGTCCTGCCACTGCCTGGTTGTGATGACTCTCATGCCCTGCACTGTGGGGCGCATGGTGGTGATCCGTTCACAATCCACAGGTCGAATCCGCGGCGCCTTCGGCCCTCTGCCCCGCCGTCCGCACCGAGGGCTCGCCTTGCTGCCGAAGGCTCGTCCCTGGGCAGAAGCCCTCGACGCGGAGGCGAGCCCTCGCCGCAAATGGGACGGTTCTCTTGCCCTCATTCACGCTGGTGCTCTACCCCGGCCGAGGCCGCTGACCGCACCCTCGAATCGGGCCGAACGGCCGGACCGGTAGACTTAGCGGGTTCCCGCTTCAGACCGGAGTCCCGCATGCCCACTCGCGCAGACCTGCGCAATGTCGCCATCATCGCCCACGTCGACCACGGCAAGACCACCTTGGTGGACGCCATGCTGTGGCAGTCCGGCGCCTTCCGCGAGAACCAGGACGTGTCCACCCGAGTGATGGACTCGATGGATCTGGAGCGCGAAAAGGGCATCACGATCCTGGCCAAGAACACTGCTGTCGACCACGTGATGGCCGACGGCCAGACGGTCACCATCAACATCATCGACACCCCCGGCCACGCCGACTTCGGTGGCGAGGTCGAGCGCGGTCTGGAGATGGTGGACGGCGTCCTGCTGCTCGTCGACGCCTCCGAAGGCCCGCTCCCGCAGACCCGGTTCGTGCTGCGCAAGGCGCTGGCCAAGAACCTGCCGATCATCGTGGTGATCAACAAGGTCGACCGTCCCGACGCCCGGATCGCCGAGGTCGTGGACGAGGTCTACGCCCTGTTCCTCGACCTGCTCGAGGACGATGAGGCCCACCACCTGGACTTCCCGATCATCTACTGCGCCGCCAAGGCCGGCCGCGCGTCGATGAACCAGCCCGCCGACGGCGGACTCCCGGATTCGGAGAACCTCGAGCCGCTGTTCAACCTGATCACCGACACCATTCCGGCTCCGGAGTACACCGAGGGCGCTCCGCTGCAGGCGCACGTCACCAACCTGGACGCCTCGCCCTACCTGGGTCGACTGGCGCTGTGTCGGATCGTCGAGGGCACCATCACCCGCGGCCAGACCGTCGCCTGGTGCCGCCACGACGGCTCCGTCAGCAACGTCCGACTGTCCGAGCTGCTGATCACCAAGGCTCTGGAGCGGGTTCCGGCCGAGTCGGCCGGCCCTGGTGACATCGTCGCCATCGCCGGCATCCCCGAGATCACCATCGGTGAGACCATCGCCGACCCGGCCGATCCGCGTCCGCTGCCGCTGATCCACGTCGACGAGCCCAGCATCTCGATGACGATCGGCATCAACACCTCGCCGCTGGCCGGCAAGGTGGGCAAGCTGCTCACCGCGCGCCTGGTGAAGAACCGGCTCGACACCGAGCTGATCGGCAACGTGTCGATCCGGGTGCTGAACACCGAGCGTCCCGACACCTGGGAGGTGCAGGGACGTGGCGAGCTGCAGCTGGCCGTGCTGGTCGAGATGATGCGCCGCGAGGGCTTCGAGCTGACCGTCGGCAAGCCCGAAGTGCTGCTGCGCACCGTCAACGGCAAGACCGAGGAGCCCGTCGAGCGACTGACCGTCGATGTGCCCGAGGAGCACGTCGGGACGATCAGCCAGCTGATGGGCACCCGTCGGGCCCGGATGGAGGCGATGGTCAACCACGGCACCGGCTGGGTGCGGATTGAGTACGTGATTCCGGCGCGCGGCCTGATCGGCTTCCGCACCGAGTTCCTCACCGAGACTCGCGGCACCGGCATCATGCACCACGTCTTCGAGGGCTACGAGCCGTGGGCCGGCGAGATCAAGACCCGCCTGTCGGGCTCCTTGGTGGCCGACCGCACCGGTGTGGTCACCAGCTTCGCGCTGTTCAACCTGCAAGAGCGCGGCACGTTGTTCGTCTCGCCCACCGACGAGGTGTACGAAGGCATGATCGTCGGCGAGAACCCGCGCCCCGAGGACATGGACGTCAACCCGACCAAGGAGAAGAAGCTGACCAACGTCCGCTCCTCGACCGGGGACGAGTTGGAGCGGCTGATCCCGCCGCGCGTCCTCAGCCTCGAGCAGGCCCTGGAGTTCTGCCGTGGCGACGAGTGCCTCGAGGTCACGCCGAAGAACGTCCGGATCCGCAAGGTCGTCCTGGACGCGAACGAGCGGGCCAAGCAGCGCAACCGGGCCAAGAAGGCCTGACCTCGCCGATCTCCGGAGAAGGTTCCTGCCGCTTGCCCTGACCAGGTGGACGGTAATGGAACCGTCCCCGGCGGTCAGGGTGGACGGTAATGGAACCGTCCCCGGTAGTCAGGGTGGACGGTAATGGAACCGTCCCCGGGGGCGGTTCGGGCATCTGGCTCTGACCAGGATGGACGGTAATGGAACCGTCCCCAGCGGTCAGAATCCGGCCAATCCGGCCGAGCGTTGCACGCGTTGGCCAGCAGCCTCTTCCTGCGGTGTCCGGTCCCATAGACTCGGGCCAACGACACCCCTGGGAGAGCGTGAATGACCTTCCCGACCGGCTGGGACGGGCCGAAGTACTTCGCCGCCCAGTTGGCACCCGAGCCGGTTCGGACCGATTGGTCTGCGCCGACGGGTGAGCCTGGGATCATCCAGCCTCGTCCGCTTTCCTTCGGGGACATCCTCGGTGGGATCTTCAGCGCCGTCCGCTACTCCCCCGGGACGATGTTCGGCCTGACGGTGGTCCTGACCCTTGCCGCCCAGCTGATCGGCATCGGCGTGGGCTACCTGCTCGGCCAGGAGTTCGGCTTCGATCCATTCGCCGAGGACGAGGCGGGCCTGCCGACCCTGTCGTGGGCCAGCCTGATCGGACTTGCTGCGACGAGCTTCGCCGAACTGATCACCGGGATCGGGCTGCGCTGGGCCACCTTCCAGGCGGTTCTGGCCAAGAAGGCGGCCCCGCTGGATGCGGCCCGCCAGATCGTCCGCCGATTCTGGGCGATGGTGGGGCTGTACACCGTGATGCTGCTGATCTGGGCGGCTCCGGTCACGGCGCTGATCCTGGTGCTGGCTCCCAGCTTCGCCGACAATCCGGACGGCGTCGCCCCGGCCGTGGCGATTCCGGCCACGCTGGGGCTCGCCACGGTGATGGCGTGGCTGAGCGTGCGGCTGATCCTGGCCCCCTGCGTGGTCGCCATCGAGAATCGCGGGCCGTTCGCTGCCATCCGGCGCAGCTGGTTCCTCACCCGAGGCCGCTTCTGGCGGATCGTCGGCATCTATCTGGGCAGCATGATGCTGATCTGGATGGCCACCAATGTCCTCTCCACCGTGTTCACCCTGGCCAGTGCCCTGATCGCCGCCGGGAACACCGAGCTGGCCTCCACCATCGTGCTCAGCGCATCGTCCCTGACCAGTGCCGTGTTCAGCCTGCCGCTGACCAGTGCCCTGGCCACCTTGATCTACGTGGACGCCCGGATTCGGGCCGAAGCCTTCGATCTGGAGCTCAGCGAGGAGCTGTTCGGATGAGCCCGCCGCTGACCCCGAGCGCCGACGAGGCGCGCCGGCTGCTGTCCGACGAGCTGGGCAAGCCGATCTATCTGGATGCCCGCAACTGGCTGGTCGATCAGCTGCATAAGCTGATGGACTGGCTGAGCCAGTCGCCGCAACCGGGCCCCGGCGGTGCTCCACTGAGCACCGGGCAGGGGTTGTGGATCGGCTTCGGCGTCGCCGTGGTGATCCTGGTGGTGATCTGGGCGCTGGCCGGTCCCCTGCGCGCCGAACGTCGCCAAGCCCGGGAACTCTTCGACAACGAGGAACGCAGCTCGTCCGACCTGCGCGGCGCTGCCACCGCCTTGGCCGCTGCCGGCGAATGGGGCCCGGCGCTGATCGAGCTGTTCCGGGCCATGATCCGATCGCTCAGCGAGCGCGTCGTCATCGAGGAGTTCGCCGGGATGACCGCGGACGAGGCCAGCGCGCTGGCGTCCGTCCGACTGCCCGAGTTCGCCGACCGGTTGGCCCTGGCCGCCCGCGATTTCGACGCGGTCGCCTACGGCCACCAGTCCGGCAGCGCAGCCCAGTACCAACTGCTGGTCGAGCTGGACGCGGCCGTGGCCGCAGCCAAGCCGACCCCGCTGCACTCGAGGTCCGAGTCCGCGGTCTCGGTGGAGGTGGCCCCGTGAACCGGCGGCGCTGGGCGATCGGTGTCGGGATCGTCGTGGTCCTGTTCGCGGCCGTGGTGGCGACCAGCATCCTGCTGCCGACCAGCGCGGATCGGCTGCCCTGGTCGGTGACCAATCCGCGGCCGAACGGGGTGATGGCGCTGGCTCAGGTGCTGGGCAGCCAGGGCGTCCAGGTGCGTCAGGTGACCAGCCTGGACGAGGCCGCTCACGCTCCGGCCGGGTCGACGCTGGCCATCGCGATCACCGAGGAGTTGTCCGAGGCTGCGGTGTCCCGGCTGCAGGCGTCCGGTGCTGACCTGGTGATCTTTTACGCCGCCACCGGGCCGATCGCCAGCGTGGCCGAGTTGAGCGACGGCAAGATCGGCACCACCTACTGGTGGCGGGAGAAGAAGGACCCGCCAGTCGGGTGCCCCGATGAGGACGCCCGCGCCGCCGGACGGATCAGCCCGTCCAACCTGGGCCTGTACGCAATCGGCAGCGAGGTGCGGCCCTGCTTCCTGGACTCGTCCGGCTACGGCCTCTACGCGACAGTGGACGCCCCGAACCACCGGGTGGCCGTGATCGCCGGCAGCAGCTGGCTGCGCAACGACACGATCACCGACGACGGCAATGCCGCCCTGGCCCTGCGAGTGCTGGGCCGGCACGCACAGCTGACCTGGTACCTGCCCGGCGCCGACGCCCTCACCCAGACCGGGACGACCACGCAGATCGACCCGTACTCGCTGCTGCCCGGCTGGTTCTGGCCGGCCGGAGCCCTGTTCCTGGTGGCGCTGGCGGCAGCGGCGATCTGGCGTGGACGCCGATTCGGCCCGCTGGTGGCCGAGCAACTGCCGGTGGCCATGCCGGCCTCCGAGGTCTCCTCGGGGCTGGGCCGGCTGTACCGGCAGGCCCAGGCCCGAGGCCACGCGGCCGCCGCCCTGCGGGCCGCCAGCCTGCATCGGCTCGGCGCCCGGCTCGGTCTGCCCAGCGTGGCCAGCTCCGAGCTGGTCGTCGAGCGGCTGGCCCGGGCCAGTGGTGAACCGTCCCCGCTGATCCGGACGCTCTACTACGGACCCTCCCCCGAGACCGACTCCGACCTGGTGGCTCTGGCCACCCAACTGACCGATCTAGAAGCAAAGGTGACCAGCCATGAGTGATCAGAACTTCGCGCCCGCTCCGGCCCTGAACCCGGCGCAGGAGGCGCTGAGCCGGGTCCGCGACGAGGTGGCCAAGGCGGTGGTCGGACAGAACGGCGCGGTCACCGGACTGCTGGTGGGCCTCCTGGTCGGCGGCCATGTGCTGCTGGAGGGCGTCCCCGGCGTCGCGAAGACGCTGCTGGTCCGCTCATTGGCAGCCAGCCTGGAGCTGGGCACCAAGCGGGTCCAGTTCACTCCCGACCTGATGCCGGGCGACGTCACCGGCTCGCTGATCTACGACGCCCAGGCCGCCCGCTTCGACTTCCGGCCCGGCCCGGTGTTCACCAACCTGCTGCTCGCCGACGAGATCAACCGGACGCCACCGAAGACCCAGGCCGCGCTGCTGGAGGCCATGGAAGAGGGCCAGGTCAGCGTGGACGGCACCCCGCGGCCGCTGCCGGATCCGTTCATGGTGATCGCCACCCAGAACCCGGTCGAGTACGAGGGCACCTACCCGCTGCCCGAGGCACAGCTGGACCGCTTCCTGCTCAAGCTGACCCTGCCGCTACCGCCGCGCGACGACGAGGTGCAGGTGCTGCGTCGGCACGCGTCCGGTTTCGATCCGCGCAACCTGGCCGGTGCCGGGTTGTCCGCGGTGGCCGGGCCGTCCGATCTGGTCGCCGCACGGGCCCAGGTCGCCGCCGTCCGGGTGGACGACCAGGTGCTGGCCTATGTGGTCGACCTGTGCCGAGCCACCCGTTCGGCGCCGTCGGTCTCGCTGGGCGCCTCTCCCCGTGGCGCCACGGCGCTGCTGAAGACGGCCCGCGCCTGGGCCTGGCTGAACGGACGCGACTTCGTCACCCCCGATGATGTGAAGGCCATGGCACCGGCAACGCTGGGACACCGGCTGGCGATCCGCACCGAGGCGCAGCTGGACGGCACCACCGCCGCCGGAGTGCTCGCCAACGTGCTGGCCTCGCTGCCGGTGCCGCGCTGAGGTCTGCGATGGCCATTTCGGGACGGGTGCCGCTGCTGGCCCTGATCGGGATCATCCCGGTGGTGCTCTGGCCGGCCCCGCTGGCGGTGCTGGGCTGGGCGCTGCTGGTCGCCGCCCTGGTCGCGGTCGATCTGATCCTGGCGCTGGCCCCACAGCGGCTGCTGCTCAGCCGTGATCTGCCCAGCAGCGTCCGACTCAGCCAGCCGGCCCGCTCCCGACTGACCGTGACCAATCCGTCCGGGCGCACCGCCCGGCTACAGCTGCGCGACGCCTGGCCGCCGAGCGCCCACCCGGCCGTGGAGCGCCCCCGGCTGGTGCTGCGCGGTGGCGAGTCGCTGCGGCAGACCACCCAGCTGATGCCGTCCCGGCGCGGCGACCTGGCCGCCGGCGGGGTGACCGTCCGGTCCTTCGGCCCACTCGGCCTGGCCGCCCGCCAGCAGACGATCCCGGTGCCCGGGGTGCTGCGAGTGCTGCCGGAGTTTCGCTCCCGCAGCCAGCTGCCCTACCGGCTGGCTCGGCTGCGCGAGATGGACGGCCAGGCGTCGGTGCACGTCCGCGGCCAGGGCACCGAGTTCGATTCGTTGCGCGAGTATGCGATCGGCGATGACGTCCGATCGATCGACTGGCGGGCCTCGGCCCGGGCCACCAAGACCATGGTCCGCACCTGGCGTCCCGAGCGTGACCGGCACATCCTGATCGTCCTGGACACCTCCCGCTGGGCGGCCGGACGACTGGCCGGGCGTGACGGCAGCGACCAGACCCGATTGGATGCCGGCATCGAGACCTGCCTGCTGATGGCCGCCCTCGGCGCTGCCTCCGGCGATCGGATCAGCCTGCTGGTGGCCGATCAGCAGATCCGGCTGCGACTGCCCGGCACCGGGAAGGGCTCGGTGCTGGCTGCCTTCGCCGACGGCCTGAGCCAGGTCGAGCCGGTGCTCGGCGAGCCGGACTGGACCCAGATCGCCGAGCAGGTGGCTCAGCTGTGCCGCCAGCGCAGCCTGGTGATCCTGGTCACCGGGCTGGACCCGGCGCTCTATGCCGACGGGGTCGGCACCGTGCTGGCCGGGCTCAGCACGGCTCACCAGGTGTTGATCGCCCACGTCACCGATCCGCACACGGCAGCCGCCGGCACCGCACCGGCCACCGCCACCGAGGCCTACGACGCCGCCGCCGACGCCCGGCTCTGGCTGGGCACCCAGGCATTGGTGCAGCGGGTCGGACGGCTCGGCGTAGACGTCGTCCAGGCCGACCCGGACGGACTGGCTCCGGCCGTCTGCGACCGGTATCTGGCCTTGAAGGCAGCCGGACGGCTGTAGCTCAGCCGGCCACCGGGACCAGGCTGGCCCGCTCCTCTTGGTTCAGCCCCGGGTCGGTGCCGAGCAGGACGGCGCGCCGTCCCACTCCGAAGATCACCACCCAGAAGCCGGCGAACAGCAGCGCACCCAGGCCGATCTTCAGCCACGGATCCATGTGCGAGCCGGTGACGAAGCCTTCGACCAGGCCGCTGACGCCCAAGGCGATGGTCAGCGCGACCACCACGGCCATCGTGGTGCGGCCCTCCTCGGCCAGGCTCTGCCGCCGGGTCCGGGTGCCGGGCACCAGCCAGGCCCAGGCCAGCCGCATCCCGGCTGCTCCGGCCACGAAGACGCAGCTGAGCTCCAACAGGCCGTGCGGCAGGATCAGCGACCAGAACACCCAGTCGGCGTCCTGAACGTGCATCACCGCCCCCATCACCCCCACGTTGAGCGCGTTCTCGAACATCACGTGAGCCGGGTAGAGCCCGGTGATTCCGGTGGCCACGCAGAGCGCAGCGATGAAGGCGTTGTTCGTCCACACCTGCGCGGAGAAGCTGGCACTGGGGTATTCGGAGTAGTAGGACGCGAAGGCGTGCTCGGCGATCTCCCGCTGCTCGACCGGCGGCACCACGGCGGCGAGCAACTCGGGGTGGGTCACCGACCACCAGCCGGAGATCACCGCGACCAGCACGCTGAGCAGCGCGGTGGCCACCGCCCACCAACGGACCCGATACAGCGCGGACGGAATCGTCCGGGTGAAGAAGCCGAGCACCTGCGACCAGGTCAGGTCGTGCGGGCTGGCGATCCGGGAGCGAGCCTTGACCAGCGTCACCGAGAGCTGGGAGACCAGCACCGGATCGGGTGCGTTGGTTCGCAGCAAAGACAGATGGGTGGCACCTTGCCGGTAGAGCCGGACCAACTCGTCCGCCTCCGCCCCGGTCAGCCGACGCTGGGCCGACAGTGCTTGCAGCCGCTGCCAGCCGGCGCTCCGGGCACTGGCGAACACGTCGATGTCCACGCGGGCAGCCTAGCCGCGAATCCGGTGGGAATCGGCCGTAATCAGGCCGAACGCGGATAGCCTCGTCCCGTGGCCGAAGAGATCCTCACCGGAGAGGGCGTTGCCCTGCAGATCAGCCCGGCCTCGGTGCTGGCTCGAGCGGCCGCCTGGCTGATCGACGCGGCCGCCACAGTCTTCGTCGTCTTCGTCTCCTTCATACTGGTGCCGCTGGTGTGGGACACCGCGGACCTGGACACGGCACTGGCCCGGGCGGTCATCTATGTGGCCATCGTGGTGCTGTTCATCGGGGTTCCGATCACGGTGGAGACGCTGAGCCGCGGACGGTCGCTGGGCAAGCTGGCGCTGGGCCTGCAGATCGTCCGCGATGACGGCGGGCCGGTCCGGCTGCGGCACACCTCAGTACGGGCCCTGGTCGGCTTCTTCGAGTTGTGGATGCTGTTCGGCGGGTTGGCCTTCCTGGTCTCGATGCTCAACGACCGCGGCAAGCGGGTCGGCGACTATCTGGCCGGCACGTACGCGATCCGCGTGCGCGGAGCGTCCGGCTTCGCTCCCCCGCTGTACCTGCCGATGGAGTTGGCCGGTTGGGTGGCCACGACCGATCTGCGGCCGCTGCCCAGCGGCCTGGCCCTGCGGGCACGGCAGTTCCTGGGCCGGGCCCACCGGTTCCCGCCGGCGATCCGGCATCGGCTGGGGCTGCGAATCGCCGCCCAGCTGGAGTTGTTCGTGGCACCGGCACCGCCCTGGGGCACCTACCCCGAGCAGTTCATCTCCGCGGTGCTGTTCGAGCATCGCCGCCGGGAACAGGTGGCTCAGGATCGGCTGAGCCGGCAGTTGGCCGTCCAGCTGAGCGGCATCAACGACCTGCCGTATTCGATCGAGGACCGGTAGCCTCAGATTTTTGCAGTCCTGCAAACTTGCAGTACTGTAATGAACGCGCCGCTGCACGATGCAGTGGCGTTGTTCGTTTGATGAGGCTCTGAATGACCGCGCTAGCTACTCGCCCCGACGTCGAGGCCACCCAGCCGCTGATGAACCATCGGCAGATTCTGTTCGTCGTGTACGGCCTGATGGCCGGCATGTTCTTGTCGTCCCTCGACCAGACGATCGTCGGCACGGCGATCCGCACCATCGGGGACGATCTGCACGGACTGGACCAGCAGGCCTGGGTGACCACCGCGTACATGATCGCCGCCACGGTGACCACGCCGCTGTACGGCAAGCTGTCCGACCTGTTCGGACGCCGTCCGCTGTTCATCATCAGCATCTCGATCTTCGTGCTCGGCTCGCTGCTGTCCAGCTTCTCGACTTCGATGCTGATGCTGGCCGCCTTCCGCGGCTTCCAAGGGCTGGGCGCCGGCGGCCTGATGGCGCTGCCGCTGGCCATCATGGGCGACATCATGGCTCCGCGGGAGCGAGCCAAATACCAGGGCTACTTCATGGCCACCTTCGGTGTGGCCTCGGTGGTCGGCCCGCTGATCGGCGGTGTCTTCGCCGGCACTCCCGAGATCGCCTGGATCTCCGGCTGGCGCTGGGTGTTCCTGGTGAACGTGCCGGTCGGCATCGTGGCGCTGGCCATTGTGATCACCTTCCTGCACCTGCCGCACATCCCGCACGCTCGTCCGCGGGTCGACTGGTGGGGTGCCACTTTGGTGGTCGGCACCCTGGTGCCGCTGCTGCTGATCGCCGAGCAGGGTCGCGACTGGGGCTGGACCTCGCCGGCGGCCATCGCCTGCTACGCGCTGGGGGCAGCCGGAGCGGTCGGCTTCCTGTTGGTCGAGCGGGCCATGGGGACCGACGCGATCATTCCGCTGCACCTGTTCAACTCGAAGGCCTTCTCGATGACCATCGTGCTGAGCGTGCTGGTCGGCTTCGGGATGTTCGGCGCCATGATGACGATCCCGCTGTACCTGCAGATCGTGAACGGGCTGACCCCGACCCAGTCGGGCCTGGCCACCTTGCCGATGATGGCCGGCGTGATGATCGCCTCGATCAGCGTTGGTCAGCTGATCGGACGCACCGGCCGCTACCGGATCTTCCCGATCACCGGCACCGCGACCACCGCCCTGGGCTTCGCGATCCTGACCCAGATCACCGCGGATCTGCCCTCGTGGTACCTGATGATCGCGATGTTCGTCATCGGCGCCGGCCTCGGCCAGCTGATGCAGACCCTGACCTTGGCCGCCCAGGCGTCCGCGCCGGCCCAAGACATCGGCGTCTCGACCAGCTCGGCGGCCTTCTTCCGGCAGATCGGCGGCACCCTGGGCACCGCGGTGCTGCTCTCGGTGCTGTTCACGGTGTTGCCCACGAACATCACCAACTCGCTCACCGATCGAAACACCCTGACCAACGCACTGGACGCGGCCCTCGACCCGGCCGTCGCCTCGGCCCCGGCCAACCGAGCCGTGATGGACAAGATGTGGTCCTCGATGCTGGACAAGCTGCACACCCAACTCGACGACAGCATGGACACCGCCACCAAGCAGGTGAAGGACGCCGTCGAGCAGAAGCTGCGCGAGAAGGTCTCCGATGCCGCGCACACCAAGTCGGCCGAAGGCGCCGGCAAGCTCGCCGACGGCGTGGATTCGCTGAGCTCGGGTCTGGGCAAGCTGGCCGACGGCACTGGCGCGTTCGTCGACGGCGTCGGCAAGATCGGCGCCGGAGCCCAGCAACTGGCCACCGGCACCGGCAAGATCGCCACCGCCGCGGGCCAACTCAGTGACGGCCTCGGCCAGTTGGCCGGCGGGCTCGGCCAGGTCAGCGATGCGGAGAAGCAGGTGGCCGGACTCGCCGGGGACGGATCGTCCCACTACGACAAGGCCAAGGCGGCCCTGGACGATCTGTCGTCCGACCTCACCGCGTGCGACGGCGGCGACAGCGCCTCCTGCGCCAAGCTCGACGCCGACCGGGATGCCCTGGCCAGCGCACTGAGCTCGCTCGGCGACGACATCCATGGCGTGGACGGTGCCCTGAACGGCTCCTCCGGAAAGCCGGGCCTGTCCGAATCGTTGACCGGGCTGTCCGGTGGGGCGAGCCAGCTGGCCGGCGGCAGCTCTCAGCTGGCCGGCGGTCTGCAGCAGTTGGCCACCGGCACCCAGGCATTGGCTACCGGCGCTTCCACCGCCGCCGACAAGGGCTCACTGCTCAGCACCGGTGCCAGCGGCGCGGCCGACGGCGCCGAGAAGGTCGGCCAGGGCGTCCGCAAACTCTCCGGGATCGAGAAGGTGATCGACGACAAGGTTGCCGAGCTGCTCCCGGACGCGGAGGACAAGGCGCTGCAGACCGTGGCCGACGAGCGCCACCTCAGCGTTGTCGATCACAAGCTGACCATCGACTTCTCCGATCCGGTGCAGCGCCGGGCGATCATCGACCAGCTCGTACCCACGATGATCGACGCCATCAACTCCGGCACCAACGATTCGGTCTCGACCGATACCGACGCCAGTGACACGTCCTTCGTGAATGGAGCCGATCGGCGACTGACCGAGCCGTTCCTCTCCGGTTTCAACGGCTCCGTGGTGACCATCTACTGGGTGGGCCTGACCGTGATGCTGGCCGCCCTAGCGCTGAGCTTGTTCTTCAAGGTGCCGCCGCTGCGCAACCGCTCGGCACTGGAGGAGAAGTCGGCCGCGGCCGGGATGGCGGCTGACGATGAGTGAGTCGAGCGTCCACGACGGCTGCAGTTCGCTGCGCGAGCGCAAGAAGCTGGCCACCCGCTTGGCGATTCACGATGTCGCCTTGCGGCTGGTCAGCGAACGAGGCCCGGAGGGGGTCACCGTCGAGGAGATCTGCGCCGAGGTCGGCATCTCGGAGCGCACCTTCTTCAACTACTACCCCACCAAGCTGGCCGCGGCCTTCGACCTCACTGAGGCCCGGGTCAGCGATGAGGCCCGCGATCGCTTCCTCAACGGAACCGGGAATCTGGTGGACGACCTGTGTGATCTCGTCGCGGCCAGCATCGAGGTGCCGCGCAACTTCCTGCGGGTGAAGTCGCTGATGCACCAGTACTCTGAGCTCGCCCTGAGCTTCTGGCAGCAGATGAACCTGCGGCGACGTCCGGTGATCGAGATCGCCCAGAGTCGGGCCGCCGATGACCAAACCGCCGCCAACGCCTTCGCTGTGGTGATGGTCGCGATGATGGCCATCTTGCGCAAGCAAGGCGACACCGACCCGAGCTCGATCGCCGCCCGGCTCAGGGCCGAGGTCCGTGGCCTGGCCGAACTGATCCTCGACGACAAGCCGTCCACCTAGTTCCACGCCGCAGGACATGGGGACAGTCCCCCTTTCTGCGGGGGTGCTCGGTGGCGTGGCCACGCGGCCACCGACTAGCTGAGCGGCGGAACCTCCTGGGCCCACGGACGGATCCGCTCCAGTTGGGCCGACACCTGGATCAGGGTCGGTTCACCGTTGGGTGCACCGACCAGCTGGACGCTCAGTGGCAGCCCGTCGGCGCTGAAGCCGGACGGGATCGCCGCGGCCGGATTGCCCAACACATTCCAGATCGAGGTGAACCCCGACGTGGCCGTCGCCGGACCGGTGGCGGCCAGCGCGCCACGTCCATCCAGCTGACCGACCGGGACGGCCGGGGTCGGTGTGGTCGGCATCAGCAACAGGTCGTGGCTGGCGAAGTAGTCGGCAGCGAAGGCGGCACCGGCGGCCTGGCCGTCCCGCTCGGCCTTGGCGGCCAAGCCGCGCAGCGGAGCGGTCAGCCGCATCAGGTTGCGGGTGCGTCGCTCGAGGAGCTGGGGATGCTCGGCCCGCGCCGCCTCTTCAGCCACGCCGGCTGCGGTCTGCGCCATGAAGGTGAGCGCCACGTTCGGGAACTTCGGGTTCACCGGCTCAACCAGGTGGCCGAGCTCGGCCAGGGCGTCCGCGGTGTCGAGAAGGGCCTTGGTGGTCTCGGCATCGGCGGACGCTCCGGCGAACTTCGTCAGATAGCCGATCCGGAGCCGTCCGGGTTCGCGCTGGTAGGCCTGGGTGAGGGTGATCGGCAGCGGCTCAGCCTGCCAGGCGTCGGTCGGCGTGGAGCCGGTGATGGCGTCGTAGATCAACGCGCTGTCCTCAACGGTCCTGGTCAGCGGGCCGATCACGCCCAGCGAGCGCCACAGGTGGGCGTTCGGTGCGGCGCTGGTTCGGCCGCGCTGGCACTTCAGCCCGAACAGGCCGCACCACGACGACGGCAGCCGGATCGAACCACCCCCGTCCCCGCCGATCGCCGCAGCCACCATGCCGGACGCCACCGCCGCCGCCGAACCGCCGGACGAGCCTGCGGTCGAGCGCAGCGGGTTCCACGGATTGCGGGTGTAGCCATTGGCGCTGGTCTCGGTCCACGGCCAAATCCCGAACTCCGGCATCCGGGTCTTGCCGATGATCACTGCACCGGCCGCGCGCAGCTTGCGCACCACCTCGCTGTCGGCGGCGGCCGGCGTGCTGAAGGCCGCCCCGCCATAGGCGGTCGGCAGCCCGGCCACGTCGTTCTCATCCTTGATCGCGATCGGCACCCCATGCAGTGGGCCGCGGTCGGCCGCCGGAGTCGCGTCCCGCTGGACGGCCTCGGCCCGGGCCTGCTCGTCCAGCACCGCCACGAAGGCGTTGAGCCGGTGATCCAGCCGGCGAATCTGAGCCAGCGACTGCTCGACGAGTTCCGCCGACGTCACCTCACCGGCGGCCACCCGACGGGCTTGTTCTGCGAAGGATACGAACTCCATGCCTGCATCATCGGGCCAGATTCACCTGGTCAGCACCGATTTCGCAGGACTGTCACAAAGCTGCCACAAAGCTGTCGACAATGCCGACGAGTTGCTCTTCCGCGGTGGTCCGCGGGACCGTCGGCACGCCGTCGCCGGCCTGTGGGCCGTAGCGCCCGAAGAAGGAGTGGACGGCCCCGTCCAACTGCACCTTCTTGGTGCCGTCCGGTAGCCGTTTGAGTCCGCCGTTCAGCTTGGTCTTGTCGACCACCTTGTCGTTCTCGGCGTCGACCACCAGCGCCTTCAGCCCGGGAATGCCGCTGAGATCGTTGTCGTCGGGCGGGTAGGACGCCAGCAGAACCAGGCCGGAGACCGGATGCGAACCCCACTTGTCTTGGTCGGCCACGAATCGGGCGGCCATCGACCCGCCCAGTGAATGGCCGATCAACACGACCTTCTTGCCCCGGCCGTAGCTGGCCAGCATCGACTTGGCCCGATCCGGCTGCAGCACCGGCAGGTCGAACCAGAACTCGGGGATGATCGTGGTGCGCCCCGCAGCAGCCTCACGCCGGGCCAGCCATTCGTAGGCCTGCGGGCGGACCAGACCGCCGGGGTAGATCACCACCAGCACGTCCGATTCGGCCACCCCGGCCGGCGGCTCGACCAACAAGTAGCGGCCGTCGTCGGTCTTCAGCGTGACCTTCGCCTTGGCGCTGGCAGCGTTCGAGATCGCATCCTGACCGGGAACCAGCGGCGGCCGAACCAGGATCGGCCAGCCAAAGCCGAGGCTGAACGCCAGCGCCGCGACCAGCAACAACAGCAGCCGTCGCGGCCATCGGCGAGTCGGACCGGACTGGCTGCCGCGGGGTGACCGACCGCTTCCCCCGGAGGTTGAACTCGCCCGCGCCATCAGGCGCGACCCAGGCCCGGTTGCGGGCGCCAGTGCAGGCCGGCGTCGGCCGACACCAGCGGCTCCTGGGCAGCTGCGACGCCTGCAACGACGAGCTCGAGGTCGGGGTTCAGCTGCCGCTTGAGCAGCGCCAGCCCGATCGGGCCGAGTTCGTGGTGCCGCTGTGAGCTGCCCATTCGACCGACGACCTGGCCGTCGGACAGGACGTCCGCGCCCACCGGGGGCAGGGTGTCGTCCGAGCCGTCCAACAGCAGCCGGGTCAGCCGGCGCGGTGGACGGCCGAGGTTGTAGACCCGGGCCACGGTCTCCTGGCCCGGATAGCAGCCCTTGTGCAGGTGGACGGCCGGGCCGAGCAGGTCGCCGTCGGGGTTGGCCAACTCGTTGGGGATGGTCCGCTCGTCGGTGTCGACGAAGATCCGCGGGATGCCGGCCTCGATCCGCAGCGCGTCCACGGCCCAGGTGCCGGCCCTGACGTTGCCGAGGGTGGCCTCGAGCCGGTCGGCGGCAATCACCGAAGGCGCCGCGCCGGGCGCCATGGCCAGGACGAACCCGTCCGGCGTGCCCAGCTCGACGCGCGCCGCAAAGATCATCTTGCCTAGCCAAGCGAGGAGCTCGGGCAGCCGGCCCGGCTCGGTGTGACACCACAGCGTGGTGCCGTCATCGGTGGCCCCGAAGACGTGGTTCAGGTGGCCTTGCGGACTGAGGATGTAGGCCACCGTCGGCTGACCGGGCGCGAGGTTGGCGAAGTCCTGGCTGGTGATGTCGTTCAGCCAGCGCAACCGGTCCGGGCCGCTGATCGTGAAGATCGGGCGGTGCGACAGGTCGACTCCGGCCTTGCCGGCCGCGAGCTGCTTCTGCTCGCGAAAGGGGTCGCCGTAATGCCAGATGGCCCCGGCGTCGATGCCCTCGCCGACCTGGACGCTCACCGGCGCTCCAGGGTCGCCCAGATGTAGGGCTGCAGCTCCTCGGTCTCGGTGGCGCGGTCGAAGGAGAACATCAGCTTGCCTTCGACGGCGCCGTAGAGGCGGCGTCCGGCGGTGTAGGCGACCTTGGCGTCGCGGGTGCGGGCCACGGCGTCGGTGATCAGGTCCAGGCGTCCGGGGGCCAGCTTGCCGAACCAGATCTCGGCGTAGCCGTCCGGGGAGGTCATCATCACGTCCACGGTGCCGTCGGCCAGCGGACGCCAGAAGCCGGTCTCCATGAACAGAGCCCGCTCGGGCTTGCCGTCGGCGTCGGTCAGGAAGGCCTGCGCCAGGTAGTGCAGGAAGTCGCCGCCGTTATCGGCGAAATCGATCTGGATCGCGTAGCTGACCTTGTCTTCGCCGGGCCACTGCCGGTAGCCGGTGCCCTCCCAGCGTCCGCGCAGCCAGGCCAGCCCGACCAAAGCCGGGTTCAGGTCGGACGGGATTTCAAAGGCCATCTTTACCTCCTCGGCCGCGGAGCATCACGAACAAGCCCCAGCCGGCCAGCAGAATCAGCACGACGCAACCGCCGCCCATCACCCAACCGGTCACCGAGAGCGGAATGAGGCTGAGCACCCCAGCAGCATAACCGGCCCACCCCAGCCACCCCCGGGACAAAACGGGGACGGTTCCTGTTACGTCCCAACTCACCCAGCCCGATCGGCGGGGACGGTTCCATTACCGTCCACCCCCGGGACAAAACGGGGACGGTTCCATTACCGTCCACCCCCGTCAGCCCGATCGGCGGGGACGGTTCCAATACCGTCCACGCCTCCGAGCTCGCTCTTGCCGGCCGCCTAGCCTGACTTCCATGCCGTTCACGCCGAGTCACGTCGCCGCGGTGCTTCCACTGCGCGGCTGCGACGCGGCGCTTCCGTTCGCGGCGCTGGCGATCGGCAGCATGAGCCCCGACCTGCCCTACTACCTGCCAGGGCTGCGCTGGCTGGGCGCCCTCACCCACACAGCCTGGGCGGTGCCGAGCCTCGATCTCGTGCTGGGCCTGACCGCCTGGCTGCTGTGGCGGTGGTTGGCACCGGCAGTGAACGAGCTCTCGCCGTTGCCGATCCGGCGCCGATGGCGGCTCCCATCAACGCGTCCGCAATGGTGGGGCGTCCTTGCCGCTGTGACAATCGGTGCAGCCACTCACGTCCTGATCGACGAGTTCACCCATGCCGGACGCTTTGGCGCGACCCACATCGCCGCGCTTGCCGCCAGTTACCCGTCACCATTGGGCGGCGCCTGGGAGGGCTACCGCTGGGCGCAATACCTCGGCGGAGCGCTGGGGCTGATCGCACTGGCCTGGGTTGCCGGACGCAGTCAGGTGACCGCCGTCCCGTCCGACCCACCACCGCTGGCTCGCTGGCTGCCATGGACGGCCGTTGCTGCCGGCCTCGGCGGCGCAGCCATCGCCATCGCCCTTGGCGGCGGACCGTCCATCGGGCCGCGAGCGGCAGTCTTCGTCACACTCACCGGCGGGATCGCCGCATCGGCCGCAGCGGTTGCCGGCCTCGCCGTCGTCCACAGACTGCGGCGAAAGGCGTCGCTCCAGCCCCGGTCGTCCACAGCCTCGCCGAACTGAACGGATCAGCCGACAACGCTCGACCATGTGGGCATGGGCACCACGAAGGTCTGGACGCTGCCAGACAACCCCGTCCGCGCCCGCGAGCTCGAGCGCGCTGTCGGCAGGAAAGCACTCGCCACTCAACTGCGTCGCGGCGCACTGGTTCAGGTCAGGCGCGGCGTATACGTGTCGAGTTCGGCATGGTCGGACGACCCGCTGGTGCAGCATCTTCTTCGGGCAAGGGCCGAGGTCGCCGCGAACCCGGATGCAGTGATCAGCCATCAGTCCGCGGCCGCCACCTGGCTCCTGCCCGCACCCACCGCGACCGGCTGGACGGACCTGGCCGTGTCGATCACCCTGCCCGCGGGCTACAGCTACCGCTCCAGCCGCAGTTCCACCGGCATCCACCACGTGGCCGCTCTGCCACCGGTTGACCTCACCCGCGACGACGCCGGAGTCCCGATCACCACCGTCCAGCGCACGGCAATCGACCTTGCCGCCGGGCTGTCCCTTCCGGAGTCGTTGGTGATCCTCGATGGTGCGGCCCGGCTGATCTGCGCCGGGTTCGTCGGCTCGATTCGGCGGCGCGACTACGTGAATCCCGCCTTCGTCTCGACGATCCGCAACCAGCTTCTCGCGACAGCCTGCACCCATCGCCACTCAGGCCTGGCCGACGCCATCGGGCTGTGTGAGCCGTGCCGAGAATCGGCTGCAGAGTCGCTTTCGGCCGGGCACTTCCATTGCGCCGGGCTCCCGGCACCGGTATTCCAGGCATCGATCAGGACGCCGATCGGCATCTTCTATCCCGACTGCCTGTGGGCAGAGCAGCGCGTGATCGGCGAGTGCGACGACGCCGTGAAGTACGCCGACCCGGATGCGTTTGTCCGCGAGAAGCAGCGCGAGCAAGCGTTGCGTGATCAGGGGTACCGCGTGGTCCGCTGGCTGGCCAAGGAGATCCTGCTCTCACCGGCCGTCGTCGTCGACCGGGTCGGACGGGCGCTGGGTTGCTGACCACCTGGCTGCGGGCTAAAACCAGCGAGGGCTCGCCTTGTCGCCGAGAGCTTCACCCCAGGGACGAGCCTTCGGCGCTAAGGCGAGCCCTCGCCGGTGAAGTGGGGGCCATGAAGGTGCTTGGATGGACGCCGTGAGAGCGGTGGCGCAGCGAGTCAGTTCGGCCCAGGTGAGCGTGGCCGGCCAGGTGATCGGACGGATCGACGAACCGGGGCTGATGGTGTTGGTCGGAGTCACCCACACCGACACCGAACAGACCGCCGCGAAGCTGGCCGCCAAGCTCTGGCAGCTGCGGATCATGGCGGACGAGCAGTCCTGCGCCGACCTGAACGCGCCGCTGTTGGTGGTCAGCCAGTTCACTTTGTACGCCGACACCCGCAAGGGACGCCGTCCGTCCTGGTCGAAAGCCGCTCCCGGCCCGATCAGCGAGCCGCTGGTGGAGTGCTTCGTCGAAGAACTGCGCAGCCTCGGCGCGACCGTTGAGACCGGGCAATTCGGTGCCGACATGGAGGTTTCGCTAGTGAATCAGGGACCAATGACCCTGATCATCGACACAGACGATTAGTCCGCGATAGCGCTACCGCAGCGCTGAGAGCACTCGGTTCACTAAGGTTTACCCGAAAGCAACGCGCCTGACGCGAGGAGGTGGCATGGCGCAACTGCTCCTGGTGAGCAATGAAGTGACCAGCGGTGCGCCTGCCGAACGCTCACTGCCAGTCCTCGCGCTGCTCCCGCACACGATCCAGCAGGTCGCCGCCGACACTCAGGCGCTGACCGAGTCGGCCCGCTGCGACCTGGTCGTCCTGGACGGACGCAAGGACCTGGCCGGCGCCCGGATGATGGCTCGCCTCTTCCAGTCGTCCGGCTCGACCGTCCCGTTGCTGTTGGTGCTCACCGAGAGTGGGCTGGCCGCGGTCGCCTCCGACTGGAACATTTCCGACATGGTGCTGGACACCGCCGGTCCCGCCGAGTTCGAGGCCCGGATTCGGCTGCTGGTCACCTCAGCGGCCAATGACGGCCTGATCTCGTCGGGCGGCATCGTGATCGACGACGCCGCCTACTCGGTGATGTTGGAGGGCGAGCCGCTCGACCTGACCTACACCGAGTTCGAGCTGCTGAAGTACCTTGTGCAGCACCCCGGACGGGTCTTCAGCCGCGAGCACCTGCTGGCTGACGTGTGGGGCTACGACTACTACGGCGGCACTCGCACGGTGGACGTCCACGTCCGGCGGCTGCGGGCCAAGCTCGGCCCCGAGCATGAAGCGCTGATCGGCACCGTCCGCAATGTCGGCTACCGGTTCTCCCCCGACGGTGGACCGCGGCACTGATCGCCGTTCTGCCGTAACGCAGCGCGGCTAGCCTGGCCATGTGAACCTGACAAGCAGCCAAGCCGAACAGATCCTCGCGCTTGCCGATCGCGCACTGAGCGCGGACGGATTCGCGCCGCTCAACGAGGAGGCTCGGTTCGCCATCGCCGGCGCCCCGGCCGAGCATCTGCTTGCCGAGCAGGACGGCACCATAGTCGGTTACCTGCAGTGGCAACCCGACTTCGGCACGGCCCAGGTGGTCGTCGACCCGCACTATCGGCGTCGCGGACTCGGCGGCGCCCTGGTCGAGCAGCTGATCGAGGGCTTGGCCGACCCCGACCTGGGACTACCCGGTGCCGACATCACCGAGTGGGGCCTGTGGTCGTTCGGCGATCTACCGGCGGCTCGCGAGTTCGCTGCGGCGCTCGGCCTCCGCCCGTCCCGGACTCTGCTGGTGATGCGGCGCTCCCTGGCCGGTGCCAGCGCCCCGAAGCTGCCTGCCGGACTCACCATCCGCGGCTTCCGCCCCGGCGACCAGGATGCGCTGCTGGCGCTGAATGCCGAGGCCTTCGCCGAGCACCCCGAGCAAGGCGCATTGGACGCCGACGGCCTGGCGCAGCGGATGGCCGAGGATTGGTTCGATCCGGACGGGCTGCTGCTGGCCTTCGACGCTGACGGGCTGGCCGGCTTCCATTGGACGAAGCTGGCCGAACCTCTGATCGGCGAGGTGTACGTGATCGGCACGGCGGGCCGGGTCCGCGGGCGAGGCTATGGTCACCTCCTGCTGGACGCCGGCTTGGCCCACTTGGCCGCCGCCGGAGCGACCGAGGTTGTCCTCTACGTCGACAGCAGCGAGCAGATACCGGTAAGAATGTATGAAGGCGCTGGCTTCACGATCGATCACCGTGATCTGCTCTACACCAGGCCGGCACAGGAGAACCGATGACCGACAGTCAGCTCGACGAGCCTGGCCTCGAGCTGCCCGAGACGCCGTCCACGCCGAACCCGGTTGAGCCCGCTGACCTGCCCGAACTGCCCACGGACCGGTTCTCTGATCGCGAGCTGAGCTGGCTTTCCTTCAACGCCCGAGTGCTCGACCTGGCCAAGGACGCCAAGCGGGTGCCGCTGCTGGAGCGGGCCAAGTTCCTGGCGATCTTCTGCAACAACCTGGACGAGTTCTTCATGGTCCGGGTGGCCGGGCTGAAGCGTCGCATGGCAGCCGGCGTGGCCGTCCCCAGCAATTCGGGGTTGCTGCCGCGCGAACTGCACGACGCGATCCTGGCCCGCAGCCGGGAGCTGGTCGCCGAGGTGACCAGGGTGTTCGCCACCGACATTCGTCCGGCGCTGGCCGAACATGGCATCGAGATCCTGCGTTGGGAGGAGCTGCGCCCCGACGAACGCGCCAAGATGACCGAGCTGTTCGAGAGCCGAATCTTCCCGGTGCTCACCCCGCTGGCCGTCGACCCGTCGCACCCGTTCCCCTACATCTCCGGGCTGAGCGTGAACCTGGCCGTGTTGCTGCGCAACCCGTCCACCGGCGCCCGCCAGTTCGCCCGGATCAAGGTGCCGACCATCCTCAGCCGATTCGTCCCGCTGGGTGGTGGACGGTTCGTCCCGCTCGAGGACGTGATCGCCAGCCATCTGGATCAGGTGTTCACCGGCATGCAGATCCTGGGCCACTCCACCTTCCGGGTCACCCGCAACGAAGATGTCGAGGTCGAAGAGGACGACGCGGAGAACCTGCTGTTCGCCTTGGAGAAGGAGCTGCTGCGCCGAAAGATCGGACGCCCACCGGTCCGGCTCGAGGTCGAAGAGGACATCGACGACTACATGCTCGGACTGCTGGTCAGCGAGCTGGACATCGCCGAGAAGGAAGTCTTCAAGGTGCCCAGCCCGCTGGATCTGCGCGGCCTGTTCGGGATCGCCGATCTGGATCGCGAAGCTCTGCTCTACCCCAGCTTCCTGCCCAAGACTCATCCCGAGCTGGCCAAGGTCGAGACGGCGCGTCAAGCCGACCTGTTCGCCGCACTGAAGACCAGGGACGTGTTGCTGCACCACCCCTACGACTCATTCGCCACCTCCGTGCAGCGGTTCATCGAACAGGCTGCAGCCGATCCGGCGGTGCTGGCCATCAAGCAGACGCTGTACCGCACGTCCGGCGATTCGCCGATCATCGACGCCCTGATCGAGGCGGCCCAGGCCGGCAAGCAGGTACTGGCCCTGGTCGAGATCAAGGCCCGCTTCGACGAGCAGGCCAACATCGCCTGGGCCCGCAAGTTGGAGAAGGCCGGCTGCCACGTCGTCTACGGCATGCTCGGCCTGAAGACCCACTGCAAGCTGTCGCTGGTGGTCCGCGAGGAGCCGTCCGGGTTGCGTCGCTACTGCCACATCGGCACCGGCAACTACAACCCGAAGACCGCCCGGATGTATGAGGACATGGGCCTGCTCACGTCCAACGCGGTGATCACCGACGACGTGTCGCGGCTGTTCAATCACCTGTCCGGGATGACCCAGGAGACCAGCTACAAGCGACTCCTGGTGGCTCCGCACTCAGTGCGAAAGGGCTTGTTGGAGAGCGTTGAAGCCGAGATCGCCAACCACAGGGCCGGGCTGCCGGCCGGGGTGAAGATCAAGGTCAACTCGATCGTGGACGAGGCCGTCACCGATGCGCTTTACCGGGCCTCCCAGGCCGGCGTCCCGGTGGATCTGTGGGTGCGCGGGATCTGCTCGGTGCGTCCGGGCGTTCCCGGGCTGAGTGAGAACATCCGGGTGCGATCGATCCTGGGCCGTTTCCTGGAGCACAGTCGGCTGTTCTGGTTCGCCAACGGCGGCCAGCCCAAGGTGGGCATCGGCTCGGCCGACCTGATGCACCGCAACCTCGACCGTCGGGTCGAGGTCGTGGTGGCGCTGAACAACCCCCGGCACATCGCCCAGATCGAGCGGCTGTTCGAGCTCGCCTTCGACGAGGGCACCGCGTCCTGGTGGCTGGATGGTGATACCTGGACCCAGCGGACCACCAATGCCGACGGCGAACCGCTGCTCGACATCCAGGAGTACCTGATCGTCCAGATGGGCCAGCGACGGGCCGCGGAACGCTGACCTATGGCCAAGACGACCAAGGAGATCCTGGCCGCGGGCAGCGTGGTGTTCCGGCGCAGCGCGGACGGTCCGCGCGAGGTGCTGCTGGTACATCGGCCTCGATATGACGACTGGAGCCTGCCCAAGGGCAAGCTCGATCCGGACGAGTATCTGGCCTCCTGCGCCGTCCGGGAGACCCGCGAGGAGACCTCGGTCCGGATTCGGCTCGGGCTGCCCGTGGACAAGATCCGCTACCCGATCAGCACCGGCATGAAGACCGTCCACTACTGGCGCGGCCAGCTGGACGGCGAGCATCCGCACGTCCCCAGCGATGAGGTGGACGAGGTTGCCTGGCTGAGCATCACCCAGGCGTTGCGGCAGGTGAGCTACCCCGACGAGCGGGCGATCCTGCGCCAGGCCGTCGAGCTGCCCGACTCGACCCCGCTGGTGATCGTCCGGCATGCCAAGGCCATGCTGCGCGCCAACTGGGGTGGACGCGATGTCGGCCGGCCCCTGGACGAGCGCGGACGCCGCCAGTCCCGGGCCCTGGTGCCGCTGCTGGATGCCTACGGGATTCGGCGGCTCGCCTCCTCCAGCGCCAACCGCTGTCTGCGCACCCTGCAACCGCACGCCAAAGCGCACCGGCTGGAGGTCGAAGGCTGGAGCATCCTCACCGAGGAGCAGGGCACCAAGGATCCGGCCGCCGTGCGCACCCTGATCCGGCGGTTGGCCCAGCAGACCGCCGACACCGGCACCCCACTGGCCATCTGCGGGCATCGTCCGGTGCTGCCGACCATGCTGGATGCCCTCGGCGTTCCGAGCCGTCCGATCCCGCCGGCCGCGGCCATGGTGCTGCACCTGGCTCCGGACGCCAAGCTGCAGGCGATCGAGTTCCACAAGTCCCGCCTCTGAGCCGGGGCCCAGCGGGGCTCAGCGCGTGGGCGGTGCGGCACTCCCCCGGACCATCAAGGTCGGCTCGAGCAGCGGCGGCTCGGCCGGGGTGAGGCCATTCTCGATCATGTCGATCAGCAGTTCGACGCTGCGTCGTCCGACCTCGTCGAAGTCCTGGCGCAGGGTGGTCAGGCCTGGGGAGTAGAACTCTGCCTCGGGGATGTCGTCGAATCCGACCAGGCTGACGTCTCCAGGGCAACTCAGGCCGCGCTCGTGCAGCGCGTGCAGGGCGCCCAGGGCCATCGTGTCGTTGGCGACGAAGATGGCGGTCACTGCCGGATCTTCGAGAATCTGCTGGGCCGCCTGGTAGCCCGAGCGGGCCGACCAATCACCGCGGACGAACGGCGGCACCGCAGCGCCGGCCTCGGTGAGGGTGTCTCGCCAGCCGTCGATGCGCTCCAGGCTCTCGAACCAGACATCCGGGCCGGACAGATGCCAGACCGTCCGATGGCCCAGGCTGAGCAGGTATTCGGTGGCGATCCGGGCGCCGAGCCGCTGATCGACGCTCACCAGCGGATAGCGTCCATGGACGCTGGAGTGGATGGCCACCATCGGCAGGTTGCCGTTGAGGTCGCTGGTGGTGGTGTCGTCCGAGCGCGGCTGCAGCAAGATGATGCCGTCCGATGAGCGGGAGCGCAGCAGCGCAGCCCCATGCGAGATGGCGTCCTGCCCGGGCTCGCCCAGGTGCGAGATGGTCACCGTGTAGCCGCGATCGCGAGCGGCCAGCTCGATGCCGTGCAATGCCGCGCTCGGCCCCCACAGCAGCGGATCGACAGTCAGCACACCGATGGAGCGGGATCGTCCGCTGGCCAATCCACGGGCCATCGAGTTCGGCCGATAGTCCAGAGAGTGCATCGCGCCGAGCACTCGCTCCTTGGTCGCGGCGGCAACCTTCGCCTGGCCATTGATCACCCGGGACACCGTCATTGCCGAAACCCCGGCAAGACGCGCCACGTCGGCAACCGTGGGTGGCCTGACCCCCAGCCCGCCAGCGACATCGCTCATGGGTGTTAGCGTAGAACACTGCTGACTCAAACGCCGGGTCGCCTCGGGGGTTGATCGCTTCAACAGCAATTCACCTAACGTTCACCAAGGGGTCCCGGTCGCGTCAATCGCGCGTCCTAGCGTGACGAACAGAGCAAACCAGCTCTGAGCCCACACACTAAGGACAAGCGTGAGTATCAAGCCGTTCGCAGTAGCAGCACTGGTCACCGCCGCAGCGCTGGCGTTCACCGGGTGCGCCACCAACGAGGCTGCGCCCGCCGGAACCGGATCAGCCTCTGGTTCGCAGACCCTGACCGGCGTCGGCGCCAGCTCGCAGAAGGCAGCCCAGGAGAAGTGGGTTGCCGACTTCCAGACCAAGAACTCTTCGATCACCGTCAACTACTCCCCGGATGGCTCCGGCGCGGGTCGCTCGGCCTTCATCGCCGGTGCCGCCGCCTTCGCCGGCTCGGACCGCCCGTTCAAGGACGAGGAGATGGGCGCCGGCAAGTTCGCCGGTTGCGCCGCCGACTCCAACGCCCTGAACCTGCCGGTGTACATCTCCCCGATCGCGGTCGTCTACAACCTCGACGGTGTCACCGACCTGGCTCTGGATCCGGCCACCATCGCCGGCATCTTCGCCGGCAAGATCACCAAGTGGAACGATCCGGCGATCGCCGCCACCAACCCGAAGGCGAAGCTGCCCGACCTGGCCATCACCGCCGTGCACCGTGGCGATGACTCCGGCACCACCAACAACTTCACCGACACGCTGAACAAGCTGGCTCCGACCGTCTGGACCGAGAAGGCTTCCGACACCTACCCCGCCGCCTTCGGTGGCGAGGCCGCGAACGGCACCTCTGGGGTCGTCCAGGCCGTGACCGGCGGCGCCGGCACCATCGGCTACGCGGACGCTTCGGCAGCCGGCAAGCTCGGCAAGGCCAGCATCATCGTCAACGGCAAGCCGCTTCAGCCCACTGCTGACGCCGCCGCCGCAATCCTGGATCACTCCAAGACGATCGCCGGTCGCGACGCCAACGATCTGGCCTACAGCCTGGATCGCACCTCTGAGGGTGTCTACCCGGCAGTGCTGGTCTCTTACGCCATCGTCTGCCAGACCTACAAGGATCCGGCCGTCGGCACTCTCGTGAAGAGCTACGTCGGCTACATGGCTTCGGCGGACGGCCAGAAGGCCGCTGCGGAGGCCGCCGGTTCGGCCCCGCTGTCGGCCGACCTGCAGGCCAAGGTGAAGTCCGCACTCGATTCGGTCAAGTGACCGAGTCGGACTGAATCACAGTGGGCGGCGCCGGGAGCACCCCGGCGCCGCCCCGTCACGCAACGAGGCACGGAAAGCAGGGTCCATCGATGACCGCCAAGCTCAGTTCGACGCCAGTCGGCTCGGCCGCAGCCCAGCCGAAACCTGGGCCGGATCCCAAGCGTCCCGGCGAAGCGGTGTTCCGTGGCCTGGCGACGGGCGCGGGCATCCTGATCCTGGTGATCCTGGTCCTGGTGGCCAGCTTCCTGCTCATCCAGGGTGGGCCGGCCCTGTTCGCCGACCCGGCCAAGCTGGCCACTCAGGGTTACGGCGAGTTCGTCTCCTGGGTGCTGCCGTTCGCCTTCGGCACCGTCTGGGCCGCGCTGCTGGCACTGCTGATCGCCGTACCGGTCGCGATCGGGATCGCCTTGTTCATCTCGCACTACGCGCCGCGCCGACTGGCTCAGCCGCTGGGCTACCTGATCGATCTGCTGGCTGCGGTGCCGTCGGTGGTCTTCGGCCTGTGGGGTTCGATAGTCCTGGCCCCGGCGATGCTCCCCCTGTTCACGGCCTTGAACTCCAGCCTCAGCTTCATCCCACTGTTCGCCGGCCAGGTCTCCGGCACTGGACGGACGATCCTCACCGTCGCCGTGGTGTTGGCCACGATGATCCTGCCGATCATCACCAGCCTGTGCCGCGAGGTCTTCCTGCAGGCGCCTCGGCTGCATGAGGAGGCCGCCTTGGCCCTCGGGGCCACCCGCTGGGAGATGATCAAGATGGCGGTCTTCCCGTTCGCCCGTCCGGGCATCATCGCCGCGATCATGCTCGGCCTGGGCCGGGCGCTGGGCGAGACGATGGCAGTGACCATGGTCTTGTCCGGAAGTCGCAACATCACCGTCGAGCTGCTCACCAGCCAGAACCCGAACACCATCGCAGCGACGATCGCCCAGAACTTCGCCGAAGCCTTCGGCCTGAAGACCAGCCAGCTGATCGCGGCCGGCCTGGTGCTGTTCCTGATCACTCTCGCGGTGAACTCGATCGCCCGGTGGATCGTCGCCCGCCGCGCCCAATACTCCGGAGCGAACTGATGACAGCCCTCAGCCACGCGATCACCCAGGACAGCCTGACCTCGGGTCGGCTGCCCAAGTTCGCCACCCCAGTCGCAGCTGTCGCCGGCGCGATCCTCGGCTTCGCCCTGGCAGTGATCTTCGGCGGCGGCAACCTTGGCTTGGCCGTCCTGCTGGCCTACCTGATCTTCCTGGTCGCCATGGAGATTGCGGCTCGGGTCATCGAAGGGCCGCGGCAGGCCGCCGACCGGCGGGCCCGGCACCTGATCGTGGGCGCCTTCCTGTTGGCATTGCTTCCGCTGGCCTCGGTGATCTTCGAGGTCCTCAGCAAGGGAATGGCCCGCTTCGATGTCCCGTTCTTCACCCAGTCGATGCGCAATGTGGTCGGCAAGGGCGGCGGCGCCGTCCATGCCATCTACGGGACGCTCTACGTGACCGGTATGGCCACCCTGATCTCGGTACCGATCGGCCTGCTCACCGCGATCTACCTGGCCGAATACGGCATCCGAAACCGGCTGTCGAAGGCGATCACCTTCTTCGTGGACGTGATGACCGGCGTCCCGTCGATCGTGGCCGGCCTGTTCGCCTACGCGTTGATGGGCCTTCTCGTCGGCCCGGGCACCCGCTCCGGCTTCTCCGGCAGCATCGCACTGTCGGTGCTGATGATCCCGGTCGTGGTCCGCTCCAGCGAGGAGCTGCTGCGGCTGGTGCCCAACGAACTGCGTGAAGCCGCCTACGCCCTCGGCGTTCCGAAGTGGCTGACCATCGTCAAGGTGGTGCTGCCCACGGCGATCTCCGGCCTGGTGTCGGGGGTGATCTTGGCGATCGCCCGCGTGATCGGTGAGACTGCCCCGCTGCTGATCGCCGCCGGCTTCACCGCCAGCCTGAACAACAACCTGTTCGCCAACCCGATGATGACCCTGCCAGTGTTCGTCTACGACTCCTACGCCCACCCGGGCACGGACGTCCAGGCCTACTGGGATCGGGCCTGGGCCGGCGCGCTCACCCTGATCCTGATCGTCATGCTGCTGAACCTGATCGGCCGGCTGATCGCCCGCCGATTCGCCCCGAAGACTCGCTGAAAGGCCGACTGATGTCGAAGCGAATTGAGACCACCGACCTGAACGTCTACTACGGCAGCTTCCGCGCCGTCGAGGACGTCACCATCACCATCGAGCCGCGCGCGGTGACCGCCTTCATCGGCCCGTCCGGCTGCGGCAAGTCGACGTTCCTGCGCACCCTGAACCGGATGCACGAGGTGATCCCCGGTGCCCATGTCGAAGGTGAGGTGCTGCTGGACGGGGAGAACCTGTACGGCGCCGGCGTCGACCCGGTGCGAGTGCGTCGCCAGGTCGGCATGGTCTTCCAGCGGCCCAACCCGTTCCCGACGATGTCGATCAAGGAGAACGTCCTGGCCGGCATTCGGCTGAACAACAAGCGGATGCCCAAGGAGGACCAGGACGCCCTGGTCGAGAGCTCGTTGCGCGGCGCAAACCTGTGGGAAGAGGTCAAGAACCGGCTCGACCTGCCCGGCTCGGGGCTGTCCGGCGGCCAGCAGCAGCGGTTGTGCATCGCCCGGGCGATCGCGATGTCGCCGGAGGTGCTGCTGATGGACGAGCCGTGCTCGGCGCTGGACCCGATCTCCACCTTGGCCATCGAGGATCTGATCGCTGAGCTGAAACAGAAGTACACGATCGTGATCGTCACCCACAACATGCAGCAGGCAGCCCGGGTCTCGGACACGACAGCCTTCTTCAACATCGCCGGCACCGGCTCGCCGGGCAAGCTGATCGAGGTCGGCCCCACCGACAAGATCTTTTCGGCCCCCGACGTCCAGGCCACCGAGGATTACATCTCCGGCCGCTTCGGCTGATCCGGCGAGGGCTCGCCTTCGCGCCGAGGGCTCCCGCCTGGGCACAGGCCCTCGGCGTTAGCGCGAGCTTTCGGTGATCATGGGGTCCTCACAGGCTCCCCGACTAGGATCTGCGCCATGGCGAGTCAGGCTGGTTGGTATCCGGATCCGGGCGGGCAGCCCGGCATGTACCGCTATTGGACGGGCACTGCCTGGACCGAGGCGATCACGCCCTATCCGCAGACGACTCCGGCACCGCAACTGCCGAGCAACCCTGCACCGACCGGCCCGACGGTTCGCAGCTCTCGCTCCACCGTGGGCTGGATCGTCGGCATCGCTGCAGTCGTGGTCATCGGCCTGTTCGCCTGGGCCATGTTCGGTGCAGGCACGTCGGTCCCGGGTGCGAATCCGTCCCCGCGGGTCCCCGGTGGCGAGTCCAGCGCCGACATCTGCCCGCAGCCGGCCACCGACAGCACTGCCAGCGCCGCCCCCACCCAGAGCGATGGACGAGTCCGCGCCGGCAACCTGTCCTTCCCGGAGCTCGGTGACCCGTGGGACGCGCCCACGGTGGACAACCGCGTCCCCTACGGCGACTTCGGCGCCGAGCAATCGGCCATGGACCAGGAGGACTACGACGGCCAGTCCGGCCACTCCTGGGTGTCCAGCATCATGGTGGCCCCACTGCTGTCCGGTGAGGGCTTCCCGAGCACCAAGAGCGCTGCGGAACTGATCCTGAAGTGCGTAGTCGGCATCTACTACGACAACACCAACGTGCAGCGCAACGACACCAGCAGCAAGGCCCATCCCGTGGACGGCCATGACGGCTGGCTGATCGAATCCGAGCTCAGCTTCTCGATCGCCGGCCTGAATGCCACCAGCGAGACCGTGCTGCTGGCCGTGGTGCAGGTGGACGGCTCGGAGTACAGCCTGTTCTACGCCTCGGTGCCCAACACCAGCGCCGACCGGTTGCCGGAAGTGCGTGCAGCGCTGGCCGATCTGAAGGTCGAGAAGTAGCTCAGCCGCAGCGGAACACGCCCAGGTCCTGCTTCAGGGCGAGCACCCGGGCTGCCGACTCGGTGACCCTGGCCGCGAAGGCCGGATCCTTGGCGGCCTTGGCCAGCAGCGCCTTGGTCATGGCCGGAGCCAGCGACGGATCGGCATCGATCACGACGTCCCCGCCGGCCTGGACGAAGCGGACGGCTCGCTGTCCGGCCGGGATCTTGCGCACGGACGCGGCCGCACCCAGGTCGTCACTGATCACCACTCCGGTGTAGCCCCAGCCGCGGACCAGGCCGATCACCGTCGCCGAGAACACCGCCTGGTTCTTCGAGTCGATCTTGGGGTAGCGCGCCGAGGAGATCATCACCGAGGCGACTCCGGCCTGCGCCGCGGCTCGGAAAGGAGCCAGCGATGCACTTTCAGAGGTGGTCACCGAGTCGACGATTCCGCTGGCGAAGTCGGTGTTGCCGACCACCTCCCCCAGCCCGGGAAAGTGCTTCACCGAGGCGGCCACCCCGGCCGCCTTCAGCCCGTCGATGACCGCCTGGGTCTTCTCGGCCACCACTGCCGGATCTGTTCCGTAGCCGCGATGCAGCACTCCGATCGGCTGGTTGGTCTTCAGCTTGGCCCTGGGGACCACGTCGGCCACCGGCGCCAGGTTCCAGCGGACGCCGGCCGCGGCCAGCTGGCTGCCCCACTTCTGGGCAGCGGTGCGCAGCTCGGCGTCGCTGAGCTTGGCTTGCTGATTGGCGTTCGGGATCGTGGAGAAACCCGGTCCGGTCAGCCGCTGAACAAGACCGCCCTCCTGATCGGCTGCGGTGATCACCGGCACCGCGGTATTCAGGCCGGAGAGCTGGGCGGTGGTAGCGGCCAGCTGCTTCACTCCGCCGGCCTGCGTGCCGAGCAGCACCACCGAGCCGAGCTGCTGGCTGGTGATCAGGGTCCGCTCGTCCGCGGTCAGTGGGCCGTTCACCCCGACCATGATCAGCTGACCGACCTGCGCCTGTGCACTGAGCGCGGCAGCCGTCGTCAGGCAGCGCTGCGTTGGGGGCTCGGTCGGGCTTGTGGACGCGCTCGCGGTGGCTGATGCCGAGCTGCTGGCTGGCCGGCTCGGGGTTCGCGACGATGCCGTCGGCGACGCGTGCCGGCTGGGCTCGGGCGCGGCGACAGCACACCCCGTCAACGCCAGGCAGCAGGCCACGACCGCAAGAACTCTGTTCACCAGGCCACTCTCCGCCCTGCGCAGGTCACTCACAAGCCGACGCTCAGGCGCCCGGACGGAACCGCCGCTTCTTCGGCGGCACCAGGTCTCCAGCCGGTTCGGCGTAGCGGACGCCGGTGAGTCGGTCACCCTCGAAAGTGAAGGTGGTCACACTGGCCAGCCGGGCCTGCCGCTTACGCGGATCGTGCACCAACGGCCACCCTTCGGCCCAGCTGCGGGCCATCCAGATCGGCAGTTCGTGGGAGACGATCAGCGCCTCCCCGTCCACAGCATGACTGGCCGCGTCGAGCAGCGCCGTCCGCATCCGGGCCAGGATCTGCTGGTAGGGCTCCCCCCAGCTGGGCCGCAGCGGATTGCGCAGTTGCCACAGGCTGGACGGACGCAGCAGCCGCTGGTTGTAGCGGCCGAACGAGCTGCCTTCGAAGATGTTGGCCGCCTCGATCACCCGCTCGTCGAGGGTCACCGACAGTTCGGGATGCCCGGCCGCGATCGGGGCCATTGTCTCTTGAGCGCGCTGGAGCGGTGAGCTGACCAGGTGCACCAGCGAGGCGTCCGCAAAGTACTCGCCCAGGCGCTGCGCCATCTGCTGGCCGAGTGCGGACAGGCCATAGCCGGGCAGGCGTCCGTAGAGGATGCCTTCGGGGTTGTGTACCTGGCCGTGCCGGACCAGATGGACGACGTTCATCGCGTCTCCTTGCTCGCTCGTGCCCCCACAATACGCAGCGCACCGGGCTGGGACGCAGCTGGCCCGGGCCACCACACAGGTGAGCATTCGATCGACGCGGACGGCTCGCGCGACGACACCACGCCGTGGCCGGCGAAACCGGCGATCGTCACCACGACTGCCCCGCCACGGGCCGCCGCTGAGTGAGCGGCCCGGCCACCATGCGCGGGCAGCACACATGACGGTTGCTGCCTCGAAGGGAGGCGACAACCGTCATGGATGACAGCATTCCCGGGCTCGGCTGATCAGTGCCGCTCGGGCGAACGGCAACTACTTGCCGGCGCGGCGGCGCTGAATGCGCGTCTTCTTGAGCAGCTTGCGGTGCTTCTTCTTCGCCATCCGCTTGCGACGCTTCTTGATGACCGAACCCACTGGCAGACCTCTCAGCAAACCGGCTGGAAATACCGGAAAGTTATCGATGCGGGTTGACGGGCAACCCACGGGCAGACGACTGGACACTCCAGCCAGAGCACAGCGATCTTACCGGGGTTGTGCCTGGACAGCGAAATCAGCTGGCGTTGTAGTAGGCGCCCCGCAGGTAGGCGTCCATCGCCGGCTGGGGTACCCGGAAGTTGCGGCCGAACCGGACCGCCTCCAGATCGCCGGAGTGAATGAGTCGGTAGACCGACATTCGCGACACCCGCAACGCGGTTGCGACCTCGGACACCTTGAGAAACTTCACGGTCCCAAGCGGGGTGACCTGGTCGTTCATCGCGATGCTTCCTCCCGCGGCCCCCGGTCGGAGCCGATCGACCAACCATAGTGCTTGGCCGGTCCGGCGTGGAGGGGTTCGGATGAAGATCTGACCACGATCGGCGAACGATGATCGACGAGGCCGCAGAGGTCGGCTCAGCCGCCGGTCACCAGGCTGGCCAACGCGGCCCGCCAGGTGAATGGACCGATGGTCGACACCCGCCTGGTGGCCGCCGAAACCGCGAACTCCAGCCCCGCCCGACGCGGCATTCCGGTCGCCAGCGCGTGGGCGTAGGCGCCGTGCAAGACGTCGCCGGCCCCGAGGGTGTCCTGAGCCTCGACCGGTTCTGGGACGACCTGGCCGGCCGCGGTGGTCGTCCACCAGTGCAGCGGCTGGGACCCATGACTGACCGCGACCAGTTGCGGTCCGAACTCGAGCAGCGCGGACGCGTCCAGGCCGGTCGGATGGACATAGTCCGCCGAACACAACACGTCGCTGGCCAGGGGAAACAGCTCGTCGAAGACCGGCTTGTGGGAGCCGGCGTCGACCACGATCTGCAGGCCGTGCGCGGCCGCAGCCCGCGCCGCGGCGCGGGTGAGTGGCGGGTGGTGGCCGTCGACCAGCAGCACCTGAGCCTCACCCAGCACGGGGGTCGGTACAGCCGCGAAGTCGGGCCGATGGGCCGATCCGGAGACCACGATCCGCTCCCCCGTCGCCGCATCCACCAGCACCGAGGACGCCGTGAGTTCGAACCCCGCTGGCGCGGCGTCGATCACCTCCACTCCGGCCCCGGCCAGGTCGGCGCGGACCACGTCCGCCGCTGAACCCACGCCAAGGGCCGTCCAGAGCACGGCGCGTCCGCCGAGAGCGGCGAAGGCGATGGCGGCATTGGTGGCCGGGCCGCCGGCAGCCAGCCAGGTATCAGTGGCCACGACCTTCTGATTCGGCTTTGGAAAGCCGTCCACCCGCTGGACGACGTCGAGGGTGGCCAGCCCGACGAACCAGCCGACCGGTGCGCTCACGGGGTCCGGCCGTCGCCCAGATCCAGGACGCACAGGCTCAGTCCGCCCGGAGCCTCCATCACGGTCCAGCCACTACGGGTAGCCCGGGCCCTGGCGCCGAGCACGGTCAGCCGCTCGACTTCGGCGGTGCGATCGTCGGTGCTCACGTGCAGATGCCCGGAGGCTTCGGTGGCGATGACGGCCGGCTGCAGCAGCAGGCCGAGCGCCCAGTCGCCGGCTGCGCGGCGAACCAGCGGATCGTCCCCGCCGCGGGCCACCCAGTCCCCGCCCAACAGCGACTTCCAGAACGTCACCTCGGCCGGGTAGCGGGCCGCGGGGACGTCCAGGCAGACCTCGGTGACCCTGCTGGAGTGACCGGCTGGCCACTGGGCAGCCGGTGGCACCTCGTCGAGGGTGGCGGTGACCAGGCAGAACACCTGATCGGCTGGCGATCGCATGATCAGGTAGCCGTGTCCGGGGTCGGCGATCAGTTCGGCACCGGCCGCCTCGGCGGCCTCGGCGAGGGTCCACGGGTCGTCCACGTGCAGATCCAGATGCACCCGGGTCGGGCCGTCGCTCAGCCGCTGCACGCGCAGGTATTCGTCTCCGGTCGGTGGCAGCAGGCTGGCGAACTCGTCGAACTCGCCACGGCGCGACGACAGCCGATGCCCGGTAGCAGCCCGCCAGAACTCGACCCCGGCCTCGAACTCGGGCGCGGGAAAGTCGGCGAAGGCGGTCAGCCAGAACGGCGTCGCCTGGGTCATGGCAGCTCCTCGGCGGCCGGGACGGTTACGAGCCGGCGAGATCCCGGCTGCGGTCGCGAGCAGCCTCCATCGCGGTGATGAATGCAGCCTTTACCCGGTTCGCCTCCAGTTCACGCAAGGCGGCGGCAGTGGTGCCACCGGGCGAGGTGACCCGCTCGCGCAGCACGGTGGGGTGCTCGCCGGAGTCGGCCAGCAGCTTGGCCGAGCCGTACATGGTCTGCACCACCAACGTGGTTGCGGTGTCTCGCGGCAGGCCGAGCATCACTCCAGCATCGATCATGGCTTCGACAACGAAGAACAGGTAGGCCGGCCCGGAACCGGAGATCGCGGTGACCGCGTCCTGATACTTCTCCGGGACGGTCACCACCTTGCCGACAGCGCTGAGCAGGCCGGTGACGAACTCCAGGTTGGCCGTGGTGGCCGACGAACCGGCCGAGATGGCGGCCATCCCTTCGTCCACCTGAGCCGGGGTGTTCGGCATCACCCGGACGACCGGAGTGCCATCAGGAAGAGCAGCCTCCAGGCGTCCGGTGGAGACGCCGGCGCACAGCGACACGACCAGGGCCCCCGGACGCAACGCGGCGGCCACCTGGGGCAGCACCTCGGCCACGTCCTGCGGCTTGACCACGATCACCACAGCGTCCGCCCCGGAAACCGCAGCCTCGGTATCGGCCACGTGGATGCCGTGCCGGGTGCTGATCTCACCCAATCGGGCCGTGTGCCGGTCGGCGGCGGTGATCTGACTCGGCTCCCAGCCGGCCCGGATCAGCCCGGCGATCAGGGTCTCCCCCATCACGCCGGCGCCGACCACCGCCAGCGCGGTCATCGCGAGGCCACCACTTCGGCGATCTGGACGGCGTTGAGCGCGGCGCCCTTGCGCAGGTTGTCGTTGCTGATGAACAGCACCAGGCCGTGGCCGCCGGGCACCGACTGGTCGTTGCGGATCCGTCCGACGAAGCTCGGGTCGGCGCCGGCCGCTTCGCGCGGGGTCGGCACGTCCGACAGCGCCACGCCGGGCGCGGTGGACAGCAGCGCGGTGGCCTGGGCGACGGTGGTCTCCTCGGCGAACTCGGCGTGGATGCTCAGCGAGTGGCCGCTGAACACCGGGACGCGCACGCAGGTGCCGGCGACCAGCAGGTCGGGGATGTGCAGGATCTTGCGCGACTCGTTGCGCAGCTTCTGCTCCTCGTCGGTCTCGCCGCTGCCGTCATCGACCAGCGAGCCGGCCAGCGGGACGACGTTGAAGGCGATCGGCTTCACATACGGCGTCGGGTCGCCGGCGGGCACCGCAGTGCCGTCCAGGGCGAGCCGAGCCGGGTCGACCGCAGCGGCGGTCTGGTCGGCAAGGGCGCGGACGCCCTTGACCCCGGAGCCGGAAACGGCCTGGTAGGTGGCCACGGTGAGCCGGGTCAGCCGCCAGGCGTCGTGCAGCGGCTTGAGCACCGGCATGGCAGCCATGGTGGTGCAGTTCGGGTTGGCGATGATGCCCTTGGCCGGGTTCAGCGCGTCCTCGGGGTTCACCTCGCTGACCACCAGCGGGACGTCGGGATCCATCCGCCAAGCCGAGGAGTTGTCGATCACGATCGCACCGGCCGCAGCCACCTTGGGGGCGAACTCGCGCGACGTGGACGCCCCGGCCGAGAACAAGGCGATGTCGATCCCGGAGAAGTCGGCGGTCGCGGTGTCCTCCACCACGATCTCACCGCCCGCCCAGGGCAGCTTGGTTCCGGCCGAGCGGGCCGAAGAGAAGAAGCGGATCTCGTCCACCGGGAAATCACGTTCTGCCAGCAGGGTCCGCATCACGCCGCCGACCTGACCGGTCGCTCCGAATACACCAACACGCATGGACGCAACCCTAGCGGGGACGACTGAAAGCCCCCTGAAGGTCCGCCTAATGCACGCTCAGCGAAGGATTTCCCTGGAGAAACCTAAGTACTGGGTGCCCTTCATCGACACGGTGCCGCGATCGCCGACCATCAGCAGGCCGTACTCGCTGGACGGCACCTCGAGCTCGAAGCGGGTCCCGTCCGCCTGTTCGAAGGTGACGTAGTGCTGCTGGTGGATCGGGTTGTTCGTCGTCGTGAAGCCAGTGCCGACGCCGATGCCATCGGCGCTTCCCGCCATGCCGGTGCCGATCGTGGACGTTCCGCCGCCGCTGGTCTCGATCCGCTTGTCCCGGATCTCGGCGACCGCGCTCACCTCTGGCGACTGGGCGTTCTTCACCTTCTGGCCGAACGACTTCACGATGGAGAAGATGATCAGCGCGGCGACGACGACGAAGAACAGAAAGAAGATGCCCTGCATCATGGCGAAGCCCGACTCGAAGCCACCCATTCCCATATCCATGAGCGCAGCCTAGTCAGCGAGCAAGCCGCGGTACTGACTTTGCGGAGCAATGGGTGCCCCGGCCCAGCCCAAACCCGAGTTTGGTCCCAATCTGTGACTGTCTGCAGAGCTGCTCTCGCTCGAACCCGGTTTTGGTACCCAATAGAGGTCTGCGAATCGCCGGATCGGGTACCAAAACCAGGTTTGACCACGGACGCCCCCGCCGAACCCCGCAGATCGGGACTGAAATCGGGTTTGAGCTCCAGCCGCGGAGCGTGGAGCGCCGAGCGGCCCCTCACCGGGCCTTGGGCAGCGCCGACTACAGCCAGGAGACGTACAGAGCGATCAGCGAGTAGCCGACGAAGGAGAACAGGTCCAAGATCACGTGGGCGACCACCAGCGGCCCGATTCGCTTCGTCTTCAGATAGACAAGGCCGAAGACCGCACCCATCACCACATTGCCGATGAAGCCGCCGAAGCCCTGGTACAAGTGGTAGCTGCCGCGGACCAGCGCCGAGCCGAGCACGATCGTCCACAGCGGCCAGTTCAGCTGCTTGGTGCGGGTGTACCAGAAGCCGATCATCACGACCTCTTCGAGGACGCCGTTCATCAGTGCCACTCCGACCAGGACCGGGATCGTCCACCAGTTGGCGGCCAGATTGGCCGGCTGCACGTTGGTGTTGATGCCGATCGCGCGCGCGGTGAAGTACAGCGCGAGACCCGGAATGCCGATGCCGGCGGTCAGCGCCCAACCCCAGCCGAAGTCGAACCACGGACGGCGCAGGTCGAAGCCGATCTGGCGCCGGTCGGCGGTCAGCCGCAGCAGATACAGCGCCAAGAGCGCCGGGACGAGCGGGAACACCAGATTGGCGATCTGGTAGGAGAGATCGAGCCAGGGACGCTCGGCAGCCACCGACGAGGTGATCGTGGTGGTCTGCTGGTTCAGCGGCGTGCCGCGGGTGAGCTTGTCGGCCAGAGAGAGAGCGGAGTACACAGCGGACTGGCCCAGCGAGATGCCGAGCACCAGCAGCAGCTCCCAGCCCGGACGAAACCGCGGACGCTCCTCGACAGCCACCGCGGTCAGCGACGGATCGCTCATCGTTGTCCCTCTCGACTCAGTCCTTGCCGGGCGAAAGCCAAGCAGCCGGCCAGTGCGTCGTGACGTTCCGTCCGGCTCATCCCGCGAGTGCCGACCTCGAGCACAATCTGCCCGCGATAACCGGTATTGACCAACTCGGCCAGCACCCGGGCCGGCTCCTGGTCACCGTCGCCGGGCATCAGGTGCTCATCGGCCGAGCTGTGCGTCCCGTCGGTCAGATGGACGTGAGCCAACCGCTCACCCCAGTCCCGGACCAGGTCCAGCGAGGACAGCCGCGCCGTCGCGGCGTGGGAAAGATCCAAGGTGAGGTGGTCGCAGTCGAGCTGGGCGCAATCCCAACTGGGCGCGTAGGCCCGCAGCTCGCCGCCGCCGGGCCCCCGCCAGGGATACATGTTTTCCACGGCGAACCGGATCCCCGTGTTCTGGGCAAGGCGGCGGATACCGGCAGTGAAGTCCTGGGCGTAGCCGCGCTGCCAGCGGAACGGCGGATGGACGACCACCACCGAGGCCCCCAGCCGATTCGCGGCCATGGCCGAGCGCTCCAACTTCTCCCAGGGGTCGATCCCCCAGGTGCGCTGCGTCAGCAGCAGGGTGGGCGCATGGATGGCCAGCACCGGCACCTCGTGGTAGGCGGACAGGTCGGCGACCTGGTCGACGTCGGCCGAGACGCTGTCAGTGCCGACCATCACCTCGATGCCGTCGTAGCCGAGCTGCCGGGCCAAAGCGAAAGCCGAGGACGTTGATTCCGGAAAGACCGACGAGGTGGACAGCACCACCGGCGATACATCGTCCACGGGTTCAGCCACCCGTCCATGGTAGGCGAGGGGCAATTGCGGTGGCCGTGCGAATGCTCGCGGAACGGGCCGATTTCGCGTCCGGCCCCCTTGACAGCCAGAATGGCCCTATGCGTGTCGATCATCTGACCTTCGCCGCTGGCCCCGCCGGCTTGAAAGCCGAAGCCGAGCGCCTCGGCGACTTGCTCGGTGCTCGGTTCCGCGACGGCGGTTTCCACCCCCGCTTCGGCACCCGCAGCCATATCCTTCCGCTCGCCGACGACCGGTACCTCGAAGTTGTCGAGGTTCTGGAGCACCCGGCAGCCGAGAAGGCGCCGTTCGGCCAGGCCGTCCGGGCGCGTTCGGAGATGGGCGGCGGATGGCTCGGCTGGGTCATCTCGGTGGACGATCTGAGCCCCTACGAACAGCGCCTGGATCGCCAGTCCGTCCGTGGCTCTCGGCACTTCCCGGACGGACGCCTGCTGGAGTGGGAGCAGATCGGAATCAAGGGCCTGATTGCCGACCCGCAGCTGCCCTACTTCATCAAGTGGACCTCGGAGCCGGAGCTGCTGCCCAGCGCCCTGCACGGCGAGATCAAGCTGGACCGGATCGAGATCGCCGGCACCCGCTCCCGAGTTGAGGATTGGCTCGGCACCGAGATCGGCGAGGTCGTCGACGGCGTCCGGATCAAGTTCAGTTCCGAGTACGGCCAGCCGGGTATCCTGTCGGCCACCTTCCAGACGCCGAACGGCAAGGTCAAGATCTAGCCGTTCCTCGGCCCGGTTCTGTCAGAGCCGGGCCGTAGCTTTCGGGTATGGCCAAGACCGTCCCGCAATCCCATCAGTGCAGCGAGTGTGGCTGGCGTACGCCCAAGTGGTTGGGCCGCTGCCCGCAGTGCCAGGCCTGGGGCAGCATCGCCGAGGTGGCTGCCGCTGCGACATCTCGGGCCACCACACCGACCAACCCGGCCCAACCGATCACTGAAGTCTCGCTGGCTGCTGCCACCTCGGTCGGCTCCGGAGTAGGCGAACTCGATCGGGTGCTCGGCGGCGGGATCACCCCCGGCTCGGTAGTGCTGCTGGCCGGTGAGCCGGGGGTCGGCAAGTCCACGCTGCTACTCGAGGTAGCCAGCCGCTGGGCCCGAGCCGGACGGCGCACCCTGTACGCCAGCGCTGAAGAGTCCGCAGCCCAGGTGCGGCTGCGGGCCGAGCGCACTCATGCCGTGGTGGACGAGCTCTATCTGGCCGCCGAGAACGATCTGGGGGCGATTCTCGGCCACATCGAGGAGCTCTCGCCGCAACTGCTGGTGCTCGACTCGGTGCAGACCGTCCAGGTGCCCGGGGTGGACACCACGCCGGGTGGGGTCGCCCAGGTCAAAGAGGTGACCGCGGCCCTGGTTCGGGTGGCCAAGCAGCGGGCCATGCCGGTGCTGCTGATCGGCCACGTCACCAAGGAAGGCACGGTGGCCGGCCCGCGCACCCTGGAGCACCTGGTCGATGTGGTGTTGAACTTCGAAGGCGAGCAGCACAGCAGTCTTCGGCTGCTGCGGGCGGCGAAGAACCGGTTCGGCCCGGCGGACGAGGTGGGCTGCTTCGAGCTGGTCGAGGACGGCATTCGGGAGGTGCCCGACCCGAGTGGTTTGTTCACCGCACTGCACGCCGAGCCGGCTCCCGGGACCTGCCTGAGCATCTCGCTGGCCGGGCGGCGTCCACTGCTCACCGAGATTCAGGCCCTGGTGGCACCCAGTGCTGCCCCGGTGCCGCGGCGAGTCACCCACGGCGTCGAGTCCGGACGGGTGGCCATGCTTCTCGCCGTCCTGCAGCGCCGGGCCGGGGTGAAGCTGCACAACAAGGAGGTCTACGTGGCCACCGTCGGCGGTGCCCGGCTGAGCGACCCGGCCTCCGATCTGGCTGCGGCGATCGCGGTGGCGTCGGCCGCCAGCGATCAGTGCTTCGCTCGGCCGGTGATCGCGATCGGCGAGATCGGGCTATCCGGTGAGCTGCGCCGGGTGCCGGGCGTCGAACGACGGCTGGCCGAGGCGGCTCGGCTCGGCTTCCAGGTCGCTCTGGTCCCACCCGGTTGCGGCGGACGAGTGGGCGCACTCCGCGCTGTCGAAGTGACCACCGTGGCGAATGCGCTGTCGGTGTTGGGGTTGCGCAAGAAGGCCGAGCCGGAGCGTCCGCACCTCAGCGTTGTGTGATTGGGCCGGCTGCCCGGGCGCGCTGCGAGGATGGCCGGCGTACTGCGCAACTGGCCGGCCGCCGCTGAGCGGGGCCCAGTGAGTGTGGCAGCCGACACCGGCCGGCGAACTGAGTCGCTGCTACTTGGCCTTGACCGACATCACCTTGCGGGCCAGCGTGACGTCCCGATAGGTCGCCTTGGCCACATAGGTGCCCGCACCGAGCGCGTCCTTGGTGGTCTTGCAGTCCTTGGCCGAGCGCTTCACCGGCCAGGTGATGCTCAGCTCGACCGGCTTGCCCTTGGTCAGAGTGAGGGTCTTGCCGGGCAGCAGCTTCGCGCAGTGGTCGGTGGTCCAGATCCGATCAGAGCCGCTACTGACAGCCAGTTCCACGGTGCCGGCCGAAGCATCGAACAGACAGTCGGCATCGGCCTGGCTGGTCACGGTGAGCTTGAACGGCTGCGTGCCGCCCACCTTCACCGTCCCGTAGCCGGCGAGACTGGCCGACAGGCTCTCGGCGGCGCAAGCCGTCGGGGCCGCGGGCGTGGTCGGGGTGTCGGCGGGAGTCAGGGTCGCAGTCGCGATCGGGGCGCTGGGAGTGGCCGAGTTGCTGGCCGGAGTGGCCGCAACCGGAGCGCCACCCTTGGGCACGAGCAGCCACACCAACCCGGCGATGATCGCCAGCGGCACCACCAGCACCAGGGCGCGGCGAACCCAGTAGACCGCGGCGGGCCGCCCACCCACCGGATGCAGCACCGAGCCCATAGGCCAAGGCTAGGTCGCCCCGGCCTCGACCAGGGACGCACCACGCCGAACCAGGGGCTTACCTGATCCGCGGGAGTGCCCGGCCCGGTACCGTGGAGGCAGACACATAGAGACTCCTGTGAGGCCACGATGACTGATCCCACTGCGGAATCCACCCCGGGCGCCGAGGCGACGCCTCCGGCGGACGATCTGAGGTTCCCGAAGTTCGACGAACCCACCACGGTGGACCCCTTCGCCCTGACCGACTCCACGCAGCCGGACTTCTCGTCGTCCAGCGATCCGTGGGAGCTGCCCAAGCCGGCCGCCGAGCCGACCACCACCAGCTATCCCGGGCTGAACTATCAGGCTCAGGCCGCCTACGCACAGCCGACCAACTACGAGCAGCCGACGCCGCAGCAGACCACCCAGCCGTCCAGCTATGCGCCGACCACCGACTACTCGCAGCCGACCAGCTACCCGCAAACGTCGTACGGTCAGGCGTCGGGCTACGCCCAGCCGTCCAGCACCCTCGGCGGCTACCCGGAGCCGTCCGGCTACCCGGGCTACGGACAGTCGCTCGCTCCGCAGCAGCAGCCCTATGGCTACGGCTACCCGATGGCACCCGACCACCCCAGCTCGACGGTCGTCCTCGTGCTCGGCCTGATCGGCATGTTCCTGTTCCCGCTCACCGCCCCGTTTGCCTGGGTGATGGGCTCGAAGGCCCGCGCCGAGATGAAGGCCTATCCGGGACGGTGGGGCTCCAGCGCCACCCTGACCGTCGGCTGGGTACTCGGCATCATCACCTCGGTGCTCTGGCTGGTGATGATCGGGGTCATGATTCTCGCCGTGATCGGTCTGGCCGCTTTCCACTGAGCCTGAACGCAACAGTGGCCCGGGCCGAAGCCCGGGCCACTGCTCGTTTGTGAGACTACTTGCAGACCTCGGCAGCGGCCTTGCCCGCGGCGGTATCGGCCGCGTACTCGGTGCAGACGTTGTCCTTGGTCACGATGACCGGGGTGAGCAGGTAGGCCGGGACGACCTTGGTGCCGTTGTTGTAGCTCTTGGTGTCGTTGACCTCGACCGGCTTGCCGGCTGCGATATCAGTCACGTACTCGACGACCTTGGTGACGAACTTCTTGGTGTCCTTGTCGATGGTCGAGTACTGGACGCCCTGCTGAACCAGCTTCACCGACTCAACCTCGGAGTCCTGACCGGTGATGACCGGGTTCGGCTTGCCAGCGGACTTCACCGAGGTCAGCGCAGCGCGGGCCAGGGTGTCGTTCGGGGACAGGATGCCGTCCAGGGCGACATCACCCTGGTAGTTGGCCGACAGGATGGCGTCCATACGCTTCTGGGCGTTCTCAGCCTTCCAACCGGCGGTGCCGGTCTGCTGCTGGGTGACCTGGCCGGAGACGACCTTCAGGGTGCCGTCGTCGATCTTCGGCTGCAGAACGCTCATGGCGCCCTCGAAGAACGGCTTGGAGTTGGCATCGTCGGGCGAGCCCGAGATCAGCTCGATGTTCCACGGCGACTTCTTAGCGGTCTTGCCCAGGCCCTCAAGGAGAGCCGTTCCCTGCAGGACGCCGACCTTGTAGTTGTCGTAGGCCATGTACATGTCAACGGCGTCGGTCTTCATCAGCAGGCGGTCGTAGGCGATGACCGGGATGCCGGCCGCCTTGGCGGCAGCCAGCTGGGTGCTCAGCTGCGAGCCATCCACGGCACCGACGATCAGGAGCTTAACGCCCTGCTCGATCATGGCCGAGATCTGGTTCTGCTGCTCCGGTGCGCCACCGTTGGCGAACTGGACGATCGGGTCGAAGCCGGCAGCCTTCAACTGCTCGGTGAACAGCCCCTCGGCCAGCACCCAGTTCTCAGAGGTCTTCTGGGGCAGCGAGACGCCGATCTTCGAACCGGCGGCGAAGCCGGTGCCAAGGGTGATGTGGTTGGCGTCGGTCGCGGCACTGGCGGATGCTGACGTCGACGTCGACGGAGCAGCCGAAGTGCTCTGGGTGGTGCGGTCGCTGCTGGCGCATCCGGAGAGCACGAGCATGGCCGATGCACCGAGAGCGACAACCGCAGTTGCAAATCTCTTCATGTGTCTACCTTCTTTGGTGGATGGATGGATGTACTTGCGAACCCAATATCTGCTGCCCTGGCTGGGTCAGCTGACCAGACCTGTGGTCTGGGCGAGCGCCATGAACAGCGCGATCACCCCGACGAAGAGGCCGACGATCAATGCGGCAAACACGCCGTTGCGTGCCTGCTTGGCGCTGCCGGGACGGTCGGTGCGCCACACGGCCCACAAGACGATGCCGACCGGGAACACGAGGAAGCTGAGGACGGCCCATAGCGGGTTGCCCACCTCACGGTTGGGGATGGCGGCAGACTGCAGTTCGCTCTCTGCGGCCTTCGGGTTGAGACCTCGAACCAGCGCACCGATGATGGACGGCTTTCCCTGCGACTTGCTGTAGAGGTCAAAGGCCACGGCCACGAGAAGCACGAAGCCCTTGATGATCTGAGTCATGTCCGACCCGACGCCCATCAGGTACAGGCCGTTGTTCAGCACGGCCATCACCAGGCCACCGATCAGGGATCCGGTCACCGTGCCGATACCACCGGAGACGGCGGCACCACCGATGAACACAGCCGCGATCGCGTCGAGCTCCCAGCCCATACCGTCCGACGGTCCGGTCGAGGTCGAACGTCCGAGGTACATGATTGCGGCGATGGCGGCCAGGAAGGACATGTTCGTCATCGTGAGGAAGTAGATCCGCTTCACCGAGATGCCGGTCAGCGCCGCAGCGGCCTTGTTGCCGCCGACCGCATAGACGCCACGGCCGATGGTGGTGCGCGAGGCGATGAAGTTGTAGATCAACACGAGGGCGACCAGAATCACGCCGGTCACCGGGAACGAAGTGCCCGGACGTCCACTGCCGAACAGCCAGGTGAGGTAGCCGATCGCGACCGCCATCACGCCCAGTCGCAGTGCGACCGCCCACAGCGGCGCCGGCGTCCCTCCGGCGCGGACGACCCGGCCCCTGCGCCGCAACTCAAGCGCCACGATCACCACGATGGCGAAGATACCCAAGAGCAGAGTCGAGTTGTTCATTCCGGTGTTCGGGCCCCACTCGGGCAGGTAGCCCCCGCCGATGAAGCGGATCTCGTCCGGCGCCGACTGCGAAGAGGCCTTGCCGACGTACTGGTACAGGCCGCGGAAGAGCATCTGGCCGGCCAGTGTCGTGATGAACCCGGGCACCCCGACGAAGGCGAGCCAGGCCCCCTGCCACATGCCAATCACGATCCCGATAAACAAGCCGAAGATCACGCCCAGCCACCACGGGAAACCCCAGAAGTTGATCGATAGCGCCGCACAGATGCCGACCACCGCCGCGATTGAGCCCGGCGCCAGGTCGATCTGGCCGGTGATGATCACGAACAGCATGCCGATCGCAAGGACGAGCACGTAGGAGTTGCCGTTGAGGATGTTCTGCGCGTTGGACGGCGTCAGCATCTTGCCGCCGGAAATCCACTGGAAGAACAAAGCCAGGACGATCAAGGCGCCCAGCATTCCGAACTGGCGTGGATCGCTGCCCAGGATCTGCTTGAGGCCGCCGCCGGCCGGTTTGGCACCGCGTGCGGGCAGGTCCTTCCCAGGAGTGGCCTGGCTGGCTTGTGTTGATGTCATATCGTGCTTCCTCGATCGCTATGGGAGATGGTGAGCTGCCGGTCAGGCCGCAGCGGTGTCGGTCATCAACCGCATGAGCGACTCCTGCGTCGCCTCTGCGGTCAGGAGTTCGCCGGTGATCCGTCCTTCGAACACGGTGTAGATGCGGTCACAGACGCCGAGCAATTCGGGAAGCTCGGAGGAGATCATCACGACGCCCTTGCCCTCGTCCGCCAGACGATTGATCAGGCCGTAGATCTCATACTTGGCACCGACGTCGATGCCTCGAGTCGGCTCGTCCAGGATCGCCAGGGTGGGTTGGGTGAACATCCACTTGGCCAGAACCACCTTCTGCTGGTTCCCGCCGGACAGGGTCGCAACCCCGACGTCGATGGATGCCGCCTTGATGTTCATCGCCTTGCGGTACTCCTCCGCGGCGTTGATCTCGGCCTCCAGGTCGATCACCGTGTTTCGGCTGATTCGGCCGATGCCGGCCGACACGATCGTGTCCTTCACGTTGTCCAGCAGGTTGAGCCCCAGTACCTTGCGGTCCTCGGGGACGTAGGAGATGCCGCGCGCGATGGCGGCCTGCACGCTGGGGATCTCGACTTCGACTCCGTTGATCAGAATCTGACCGCCGAGGTAGGTGCCGTAGGTGCGCCCGAAAATCGAGCGGGCCAGTTCCGTGCGCCCGGCTCCCATCAGACCGGCGAAGCCGACGATCTCACCGCGACGGACGTAGAAGTTCGACCGATTGCAGACCAGTCGTCCCGGAATCTGCGGGTGCTCGATCGTCCAGTCGCGGACTTCGAAGAAGACCTCGCCGATGTTGGACGTGTGCTCGGGGAAGCGCGAGTCGAGGGCTCGTCCGACCATGCCGCGGATGATCCGGTCCTCGTTCACGTTGCCGTCGGCGACATCGAGCGATTCGATCGTCCGGCCGTCGCGAATGATGGTGATCGAGTCGGCGATGTCGGCGATCTCGTTGAGCTTGTGGGAGATCATGATCGAGGTCAGGCCCTGCCCCTTGAGCCGGCGCAGGATGTTGAGCAGGTTCTCCGAGTCCTCCTCGTTGAGCGCCGAAGTGGGCTCGTCAAGAATCAGCAGCCGGACGTCCTTGGACAACGCCTTGGCGATCTCAATCAGCTGTTGCTGACCGACGCCCAGGTTCTTGATCGCCGTGCTGGGATCGACCTGAAGCCCGACCTGGTCGAGCAGGCGAACAGCCCGCTCGCGAGAGACCTCCCAGTCGATCACGCCGTGGCGAGTCACCTCGTTACCGAGGAAGATGTTCTCGGTCACCGAGAGTTCGGGGATCAGCGCCAGCTCCTGGTGGATGATCACGATCCCGACGTGCTCGGAGGACTTGATGCCGTTGAACTGCATCTCCTCACCGTCGAAGATGATCCGACCCTCGTAGGTGCCGAACGGGTGGACGCCGGACAGGACCTTCATCAAGGTGGACTTGCCCGCTCCGTTCTCGCCGCAGATCGCATGGATCTCACCACGGCGGACGGTGATGGAGACGCCATCGAGCGCGCGGACGCCCGGGAAGTCCTTGGTGATGTGAACCATCTCCAGGATCGCCGGAACGTCGCCCAGGTCGCTCGAGGCACCCGAATCGACAGGCTGATCGGTCATACAACTCCTCTTCGAGAACGAGGTTGCCCGCGCCGGCTTCAACGACAGTGTTGAAGCACGTTCGACCAGCCAAGGCCGTCACATCGCGGCCACTGCAGACTAGGTTCGTATCTTTCGGACTGTCAACGGTCATTTGCTGCTCGTTATCCAATCGTTTTCATACAACGATGGTGAGAAAGGTTGCCAGGAGGCATTGCTGCAAGCGCGCAGCGCGCCTAAGCTGAACGCCATGTCGCAGACGGCGGCGCGCCTGTCGCTCAGAGACCGCACCCGTGAGGAGATCTTCCGGATCATCAGCGGCGACCGCGACCTGACTCGAGCATCGCTGGCCGAACGAACCGGGCTGCCCAGCAGCACGATCGGCCACGCCGTGGCCCGATTGCTGGCTGTAGGACGCATCACCGAGTCTCCTGCGCCGACGAAAGGTCCCGGCTCGGGAAGCGGACGCCCGGCCAGCCTGCTCAACTCGGTGGCATCAGCCACCCGGACCGGAGCCATCGACTTCGGACATCAGCATCTGCGAGTGGCGCTCGGCGATGATGCCGGTGTTGTGCTGGCCGAAACCGTCGTCACGATGAACGTCGATCAAGAGCCGGAGCGCGGCCTCGACGTCGCAGCCCAGACACTGCGCGATTTGGCCGCTACGCACGGAGTGGATCAATTGGCCTGTGTCGCGGCTGGCATCCCCGGACCGATCGAAGCAACGACCGGACTCGTCTGCTCCACCACCACACTGTCCAACTGGTCGGGCATGCTCCCTGCCCGCGAGCTGGAGGATCGGCTGGGCATTCCGGCTCTGGTGTGCAACGACGCCAGCATCGGAGCCCTCGGCGAGCTCCACTTTGGCGCAGGACGGGGGCATCGCGACTTCCTGTACATCAAGGCCGCCCACGGCATCGGCGCCGGCCTGGTCAGCAATGGAGAGCTGTACCTGGGCGGCGCCGGTTTCGCCGGCGAGATCGGCCACATCATCATCCCCGGCCGGCCGGAGCTGTGCCGCTGCGGCAACCGCGGATGCCTCGAGGCCGTGGTGTCGGTCCCCACCGTGAAGCAGCAGATCCTGCACACCCATCCGCAGCTCGATGCCGACCAGCTCGACATGAGCTCGCTCGACGATCCGATCACCATGCGGATCCTCAACGAGGTCGGCCGGACTCTCGGCGCCGTCCTGGCCAACTTGTGCGACCTGACAAACCCCACCCTCCTGGTGATCGGCGGCGAGCTGGGAGCCTCGGGAACAGCATTACTCGAGGGCGTCCGCGCCTCCCTGCGGAGGTTCGCCCAACCGTCCACCTCCCAGGTGCTGGAGGTCGCACCAGCAGCCCTCGGCCGCCGTGCGGAGATCGTTGGCGCCGTACAGCTCGCAGCCAGCCTCTCCCATGCCTGATTGAGGTGGCCGCAACCCAGCAGTGGCCCGGTTCCAAGGAACCGGGCCACTGCTATGTCAGGCTCAGGGCTGGATGATCTCCGCTGTGGGCGAATCCGGCACCGGCTGCTTGGGCTGACCGGTGAAGGTGAACGGGAACTCCGAACCCTCCGGTGCCACATCGACCAGGACGATCTCGCCGGGCAGGACCTCTGCGAACAGGATCTTCTCGGCCAGCTGGTCTTCGATGTCGCGCTGGATCGCCCGCCGCAACGGCCGCGCCCCCAGCATCGGATCGAAGCCACGCTTGGCGATCAGCGCCTTGGCCGCCGGAGTCAGCTCGATGCCCATGTCGCGATCCTTCAGCCGAGTCTCGATCTGCGCGACCATCAGGTCGACGATCCGCTCGATGTCGGAGCCGGTGAGCTGGTGGAAGACCACGATCTCGTCGACCCGGTTCAGGAACTCCGGACGGAAGTGCTGCTTGAGCTCGTCCGAAACCTTGGCCTTCATCTTCTCGTAGCTGCCGACCTCGTCGGAATTCTGGCTGAAGCCCAGATTCACCGACTTCGAGATATCCCGGGTGCCCAAGTTGGTGGTCATCACGATCACCGTGTTCTTGAAATCGACAACCCGGCCCTGCGCGTCGGTCAGACGACCTTCGTCGAGGATCTGCAGCAGCGAATTGAAGATATCCGGGTGCGCCTTTTCGATCTCGTCGAACAGCACCACACTGAACGGCTTGCGTCGCACCTTCTCGGTGAGCTGGCCTCCCTCTTCGTAGCCGACGTAGCCGGGAGGCGAACCGAACATCCGAGACGCGGTGTGCTTCTCGGAGTACTCGCTCATGTCGAGGGTGATCAGTGCGTCCTCATCGCCGAACAGGAACTCGGTCAGCGCCTTGGTCAGCTCGGTCTTGCCGACGCCGGACGGGCCGGCGAAGATGAACGAACCGCTGGGCCGCTTCGGGTCCTTCAGCCCGGCGCGGGTGCGTCGGATCGAGCGGGACAGCGCCTTCACCGCATCGTGCTGGCCGATGTAGCGCTTGCCGATCTCCTCTTCCATCTTGAGCAGTCGAGCCGACTCCTCCTCGGTGAGCTTGAAGACCGGGATGCCGGTGGCGCCCGACAGCACCTCGGCGATCTCTTCCTCGCCGACCTCGGCCGGGACGTCCGAGTCGCCGGTCTTCCAGGCCTCTTCACGCTCGGCGCGGGCGATGTTGAGCTTGCGCTCGTCGTCCCGCAGCCCGGCGGCCAGCTCGAAGTCCTGAGCGTCGATGGCGGCTTCCTTCTGCAAGCGCACCGCGGCGATCTTCTCGTCGAACTCGCGCAGGTCCGGCGGGGCGGTCATCCGCTTGATCCGCAGCCGGGCGCCGGCCTCGTCGATCAAGTCGATCGCCTTATCCGGCAGGAACCGGTCGGAGATGTAGCGGTCGGCCAGCTGAGCGGCCGCAGTCAGGGCGGCATCAGTGATGGTGATCCGGTGATGCGCCTCGTAGCGATCACGCAGGCCGCGCAGGATGTCGATGGTGAGTGCGATGGACGGCTCAGCGACCTGGATCGGCTGGAACCGACGCTCCAGCGCAGCGTCCTTCTCGATGTACTTGCGGTACTCGTCGAGGGTGGTGGCACCGATGGTCTGCAGCTCACCGCGAGCCAGCATCGGCTTCAGGATGGACGCCGCGTCGATCGCGCCCTCGGCTGCACCGGCACCGACCAGGGTGTGAATCTCGTCGATGAACAGCACCACGTCGCCGCGGGTCTTGATCTCCTTGAGCACCTTCTTCAGCCGCTCTTCGAAATCACCGCGGTACCGGGAGCCGGCCACCAGCGCACCCAGGTCGAGGGTGTAAATCTGCTTGTCGCGCAGCGTTTCCGGGACGTCGCCACGGACGATCTGCTGGCTCAGGCCCTCGACGACCGCGGTCTTGCCGACGCCAGGCTCACCGATCAGCACCGGGTTATTCTTGGTGCGCCGGGAGAGCACGGTCATCACCCGCTCGATCTCCTTGGCCCGTCCGATCACCGGATCGAGCTTGTTCTCCCGCGCCGCCTGAGTGAGGTTGCGTCCGAACTGGTCAAGGATCGTCTGGGCTGACGCGGCCGGGCCGGACTCGGGAGCGCCCGCAGTGGCCGCCTCCTTGCCCTGGTAGCCGCTGAGCAGCTGAAGAACGGTGTTACGCACGCGGTTCAGGTCGGCGCCGAGCTTGATCAGCACCTGGGCCGCGACGCCTTCACCCTCACGGATCAGGCCGAGCAGGATGTGCTCAGTGCCGATGTAGGGGTGGTTGATCTGCAGGGCCTCGCGCATCGAGAACTCCAGCACCTTCTTGGCGCGCGGAGTGAACGGGATGTGACCGGTCGGAGCCTGCTGGCCCTGTCCGATGATCTCCTCGACCTGCTCACGGACGGCTTCGAGCGAAATCCCCATCGACTCCAGCGCCTTGGCTGCCACACCCTCACCCTCATGGATCAGGCCCAGCAGCAAGTGTTCGGTTCCGATGTAGTTGTGGTTGAGCATGCGGGCCTCGTCCTGAGCAAGGACGATCACTCTGCGCGCACGGTCGGTGAAGCGGTCGAACATTGTGGAGAACTCCTTTTCCCGGCAACGGTCCAACCAGGCCATCCCGTCGCCGATGGCACCATCAGCTTAGTCAACGATGCGACGGGGCCAGGAAATCCCGTGTTCGCCCCCGGCTCAATCCGGCCGGGGGCAAACCGGGGCCCAACTCAGCTGTGAGCGCGCTCGTAGGCCTCGCGCACCTCGGCCGATACCCGACCGCGAGCCGAGACCTGCATTCCCTCCGAAACCGCCCAGGCCCGAATGTCGGTGGCGGCGGTGCCGCCAGCCTTGCGCTTGCCACCGGTTCGACGAGCGGTGCGCTCGCGCTGTCCGGCTGCGATGTAGGGGGCGAAAGCATCGCGAAGCTTCTTGGCGTTGGCGGTGGAGAGATCGATGGAGTAGCTCACTCCGTCGAGCGAGAAAGCGATCGTCTCGGCGGCTGCGGAGCCGTCGAGGTCGTCGGTGTGGATCACCTGAACTCGCTTGGCCATGTGGTTCCTTTCGATATGCCGTAGCACTGACGTGCTATTGGCTCCCCTAATCTGCGTCTTGAAGCATATACCCGGGGCGAGAAACTGCAAGTTGGCGAGTGGATTCCTCAGAGCTAATTGATCAAAAATCCAACGAGCGCAGAGATTGCTCGCGACTCACCTACCGGATGCCTGCTGTGGCGGCCCGGAACTGCCAAAACGGTGTACCACTCCACCGACCCCGCAGAAAACTCCACATTCTGAAACGGAGGCTCGGCATCCGGGCGAGTGAGGTCGCCAAGGGTGAGAAGGGTCGGCCTGAGCGGTTCCGCTCAGGCCTGGCGCAGCTCGTCCTCGACGTCGCCCGGCGGATTGGCCAGCGCTCGCAACAGAACCACGGTTGGGAAGCCTTGGGCGTCCCACAGGTCGGCCAGAGTTGCATCGCGTCCGCGGGTCGGCAGCGCGAGGATCTGCGCCTCCTGCAGGCCCATCCTTCGGCCCAACTCGGCACGAAGAGCGGCCTTGTCACCGCGCAACTGAGCGGCCTCCAGCTGCAACCGGCCAGCTTCGGCCTTCACCTCGTCCAGCCCGCTGTGCAGTTGCTGGTTGCGTTCGATGAGTTCGTCGATGGTGTGGTCGGTGCGTTGCCGGAACGAGGCCACCTCGTCCGCGGAACGGAAGGCATCGGCCGCTTGATCAGCGAGCAGTTCCGCACGAGTCTCACGGACCTCGCCCCAAGCGCGGGTGGTGGCGAACACCCCCGCGCTGATGGCGACCGCCATACCGGCGACCGCGCCCCAATATCCGAAGAATGCAGTTGCGATGCCAACGAGCGCCGCCGAGACCAGCACTACTTCAGCCTGCCTGCGACGCAGGGAGCTAATCGCTTTTCTCCGCCCTGCGGCTGATTTCACGCGGCCGAGTCTAGCCAGCGTCCTCGCTGTGGTCGGGATTACCCGACGGCGTGGCGTCATCGTCTCCGGACGGCGGTATCCGACACGCCCGTTCCAAGAAGGCACCGGCAACGGCCAATCCGGCGCTCACGATCACCGCAACCACGGAACTGATCACCCGTTCCCGAGGCAATACGGCATCCCAGCGCGAAACCGAATATCCGGCAATCGCCGCATATCCTCCGGCCAGCGCAGCGCCGACCAAGAGGCTGGCTTTGCCGAGGATGACCAATCGCAGGGCGTGCTGTGGTTCGAGCGGCTCGCGTCGCACCTGGACGGTTCGGTGGGTGGCCCAGGCCTGAATCGTGGTGAAGGCGGCGAGCACCGCCGTGGTCGCCACGACCGCCAGCGGCAACTGCGGCAACGGCAGATCCAGCAGGTCGAGGACGCTGAACAGTAGCCAGCCCAAGCCGGCTCCGACGACGAAAGCGACGCCGACGGTCTGCCAGCCGGTAGGACGCAGTGTCGGCTCCGGACCCGGTTGCGCCATCACTCGATCCGGAGGTCGTCGCGCCGGACCACCCCGCTGCGGTCGGCGGCCTGAACCAAATCGGCCACCCGCCCATGACCGACCAGGGTCGCCGACGGGTCTGCCTCCAGCCATGGGACCAGGACGAACGCGCGCTGGTGCGCCCGCGGGTGCGGCAGCGTCAGCGCCTCGGTGTTGATCCGGCGATCACCGACACAGATCACGTCCACGTCGACGGTGCGCGGCCCGCCCGGGACCTCGCGGACGCGATTGAACACCTCTTCGATGGCAAGGGCACGCTCCAGCATCACCATCGAAGCCAACGTCGAGTCGGCAACCACCACGACATTCAGGAAGTCCGGCTGATCGAGGAGGCCGACCGGCTTGGTCTCATAGACCCCGGAGATGCTCGCGATCTCCAGCCCCGGAGTGGCCCTCAGCGCGTCCACTGCTCCTTGCAGGAACTCCATCCGATCGCCCAGGTTCGACCCGAGCGAGAACACCGCTTGCCGCAGCGGCACCATCCCGCTCAGGGTGTCCACATCGAAATCGATCGTCATGGCTTCCTCCGGTTGATCGTCACGGCGACATCCGCAACCGGGACCGACAGCGGAGCGTCCGGCTTGTGCACGGTCACCTCCACTTCGGCAACTCCCGGATGCGCCAGGCAGCCGGCGGCAATCCGCTCCGCCAACGTCTCGATCAGGTCGACCGAGTCGCCGTTCAGCACCGCCGCGGTCAGGCTGACCAGTTCGGAGTAGTCGACCGTGGTGGCCAGATCGTCACTGTCGGGACGCGGCTCCAGCCAGACGGTGAGGTCGGCTCGGAACGGTTGCGGGTTCACCTTCTCCTGCGGGTACACGCCATGGCGCGCAACGGCCTCGATGCCCCGCAGGGCAATCCGGTCCAGCTTGTCCATGGGCGATATCCCCCTTCGGCGCGACCCTACTACCGTCCGGCAAGCCGGGTCGGGTTGCTCAGCGAACCCAGTCGGCCGGCGACCGCAATGGCGTCCCGCTGGGCGCGCACCTGATGCGTCCGCACCCCCCAGACGCCGGCCGCGGCCAGCAGGGTGGTGATCGCCACAGTGGCGTCGTCACGCTGCTTGGGCGGCCGGAGACCATCGGGGTCGGCGAGCAGTTCGCCGAGGAATCGCTTGCGGGAGGCACCGATCAGCAGCGGCAGGCCGAGTTCGGCCAGGTCGTCCAGATGAGTGAGCAGCGCCCAGTTGTGGTCGGCCGTCTTGGCGAAACCGAGGCCCGGGTCGATCACCAGCCGGTCGCGGCGGATGCCGGCCGCGACTGCGGCGTCGACCCGGTCGGACAACTCCGCGGTGACCTCGGCCACGACGTCGTCATAGTGAGCCAGGTCCTGCATCTGGTCGGACGGGCCGCGCCAGTGCATGGCCAGGTACGGAACCTCGGCGGCCGCGACGGCGTCCAACATCTGCCGATCGGCCAGACCGCCGGAGACATCGTTGATCAGCACCGCGCCGGCTTGCACCGCGGCCGCGGCAACCTCAGCACGCATGGTGTCCACCGACACCGGCACTCCGGACGCACTGAGCCGCTCGACGACCGGCAACACCCGGGCCGCCTCCACCTCGGCCGGCACCCGCTGTGCGCCCGGACGCGTGGACTCCCCGCCCACGTCGACCAGATCGGCACCGTCAGCGGCCAGCTGCTGGCCGTGGGCGACTGCGGCATCCACATTCAAGAACTCGCCGCCGTCGGAGAACGAGTCCGCGGTGACGTTGAGGATGCCCATCACCAGGGTTCGCCCGGGCTGCGGCAGTCGAATCACCCGCAGAGCCTAACCAATCCGGCCCGCTGCCCTCGACTCCGACCAGACGTCCGCCACTCTCGACTCGCTCTCACCGGGCGCCTCCACGAAGCAGAGACTCGCGCCGAAGGCTCGCCTTGGCGTCGAGGGCTCGTACCCAGGCCCAGGCCTTCGGCAACAAGGGAGGCCCTCGGCGAAAGGGACGGGCCGAGCCGGACGGTAATGGAACCGTCCCCGGAGTCAGCCGATGATCAGGCCCATCACCTCGGCGCGGGTGGCCGGGTTGGCCATCACGCCGCGGACGGCGCTGGTCACGGTCTTGGCACCGGGCTTACGGACCCCGCGCATGGTCATGCACAGGTGCTCGCACTCGATGACCACGATGGCGCCGCGCGGCTTCAGGTGTTCAACCAGAGCGTCGGCCACCTGCGAGGTGAGCCGCTCCTGCACCTGCGGACGCTTGGCGTAGGCGTCCACCAGCCGGGCCAGCTTGCTCAGCCCAGTGATCTTCCCCTTCGACGGGATGTAGCCCACGTGGGCCTTGCCGGTGAACGGCAGCAGGTGATGCTCGCAGGTGCTCCACACCTCGATGTCACGCACCAGCACCAACTCGTCATGGCCGAGATCGAAAGTGGTCGACAGGATCTGGGCCGGGTCGGCGTCCATCCCCTCGAAGATGGACGCGTAGGCCTTGGCCACCCGTGCCGGGGTGTCGACCAACCCGTCACGATCCGGGTCCTCACCGATCCCGAGCAGCAACTCGCGAATGGCTGCCTCAACGCGCGGCTGATCGACGGCCATCAGTCCTCCTTCTTCGGCTGACTCCCTGAGTCCGGACGCGTGGGGTCGAAGGTCTGGCCAGGTCCCGGCTGCGGCGGGAACGGCTGAACCGGCGGCTGCGGAGCCGGCTGCTGCGGACCGGGCTGCATGGGCGGGTAGCCCGGCTGCGGGTAACCGGCCGGCGGGAAGGCCTGATACGGCCCCGGCGCCCCCGGATACCCGGCCGGCGGGTACTGGCTCGCCGGTGGGAAGGCGTTCGGCGGGTACCCCGGCGGCAGCTGCTGCGGGTACGGCGGCTGTGCCGGGAAGGTCGGCACCGGTGCGGTCACCGCGGCCGGCTCGACCGGCTGCTGAATGAGCCGCTCCGGCGGCTCGATCGGCGGGACGTCGCTCGGCTTGCGAGTGTCCGAGCCGGTCCAGGCCGGACGCTTGGGCCACCGCTTCAGCGGCTCGAAGATCTTGGCGACCTGCTCCTTGTCGAGGGTCTCCTTCTCGAACAGCTGCCGGACCAGCTCGTCCAGCACCTCGCGGTTGGCCGACAGCACATCGAAGGCCTCCTGATGCGCGTTGGCAATCAGCTTGGCCACCTCGGCGTCCACCTTCGCTGCGACGTCCTCGGAGTACTCCCGCGCGCCACCGGCGTAGTCACGACCCAGGAACGGCTCGTGCTCGCCGGAGCCGTACTTCACCGCACCCAGAACCTCGGACATGCCGTAGTCGGTGACCATGGCTCGGGCCACCTTGGTGGCCTTCTCGATGTCGTTGCCGGCACCGGTGGTCGGGTCGTGGAAGACCAGCTCCTCTGCCGCGCGTCCACCCAGCATGTAGGCCAACTGGTCGAGCAACTGGCCGCGAGTCTGGGAGTACTTGTCGTCGTCGGGCATCACCATCGTGTAGCCCAGCGCCCGACCGCGCGGAAGGATCGTCACCTTCTGCACCGGGTCGTTGCCCGGCATGGCTGCGGCAACCAGGGCATGGCCGCCCTCGTGGTAGGCGGTGATCAGCAACTCGCGCTCGTTCATCACCCGGCTGCGCTTCTGCGGTCCACCGATGACCCGGTCGATCGCCTCGTCCAGCTGCGGCTTTCCGATGAAGCGCAGGTTCATCCGGGCGGTCAGCAGCGCAGCCTCATTCAGCACGTTGGCCAGGTCGGCACCGGTGAAGCCGGGCGTCCGCTTGGCGACGCTGGACAGATCCACATCGGGAGCGATCGGCTTGTTGGCGGCGTGGACGCGCAGGATCTGCAGGCGGCCCTTCATGTCGGGAGCCTCGACCGGGATCTGCCGGTCGAACCGGCCCGGACGCAGCAGCGCCGGATCCAGCACATCGGGACGGTTGGTGGCCGCGATCAGCACCACACCGCCGTGCACGTCGAAGCCGTCCATCTCGACCAGCAACTGGTTCAGGGTCTGCTCGCGCTCGTCGTGGCCGCCGCCCATACCGGCGCCACGATGCCGTCCGACGGCGTCGATCTCGTCGATGAAGACGATGGCAGGGGCGGCCTCCTTGGCCTGCTCAAACAGGTCGCGCACCCGGGAGGCACCGACACCGACGAACATCTCGACGAAGTCCGAACCGGAGATCGAGAAGAACGGGACGCCGGCCTCGCCGGCCACAGCGCGAGCCAGCAGGGTCTTACCGGTGCCGGGCGGGCCGTAGAGCAGGACGCCCTTGGGGATCTTGGCGCCGACGGCGGTGAACTTGGCCGGCTCGGAGAGGAACTCGCGGATCTCCTGCAGCTCCTCGATGGCCTCCTCACACCCGGCAACATCGGCAAAGGTGGTCTTCGGGGTGTCCTTGCTGGCCAGCTTCGCCTTGGACTTGCCGAAGCCGAGCACCCGGTTCCCGCCGCCTTGGGCGTTGTTCATCATCAGGATGAACACCACGCCCAGCGCCAGGAAAGGCAGCACGCTGAACAGGAAGGTGCCCCACAGGTTCGGCTGCGGCGGCTCGCCGTTCCAGGTGTCGAGGGTGCCGGCATTGACGCGCTCGTTGAGCCGCTTGATCAGATCCTGGCTCTGAGTGCCCACCCAACCGGCCCGCAGCTTCTGCGGCGGGTTGTCCTTGGTGGTGACCTTGATGGTCTGCTCGCCGTCGTTGAGGATGACCTGGCTCAGCGGTGTGTCGGAGTTGATCAGCTGCACGACCTGAGAGGTCGGCTTGTCGGTGTAGCCACCGGCATTGTTGAACACCTCAACAAGCAATGCGATGGCCAGGAAGCCCAGCGCGATCCAAATGATCGGCGATCTGAGGATCCGGTTCGATTTCATGAGCAGCCTTCGTGTGCGGTTCGTCCGGCTCGGACGCACCTAGGACGATACCGAAGCAGACAATAACCGGGGGCTGAGACGCCTCAGCTGTAGACGTGCGGGGCGAGGATCCCGACGTCGTTCAGGTTGCGGTAGCGACCCGCAAAATCCAATCCGTAGCCGACCACGAACTGGTTGGGGAGGTCGTAGCCGACGTACTTCACGTCGATTTCGGCCTTCATCGCGTCCGGCTTGCGGAACATGGTCATGATCTCGAGGCTGGCCGGATTGCGGGAAGCCAGGTTCTGCATCAGGTAGGTCAGGGTGAGTCCGGTATCGATGATGTCCTCGACCACCAGGACGTGGCGACCCTCCAGATCGGTGGACAGATCCTTCAGGATCCGCACCACCCCGGACGACTGGGTGCCCATGCCGTACGAGGAGACGGCCATCCAGTCCATGGCGCAGTGAATGCTCAGTGCGCGGGAGAGGTCGGACATCACCATCACTGCGCCGTTGAGAACCCCGATCAACAAGGGGTTCTGGTCGGCGTAGTCGGCATCGATCTGGGCGGCGATCTCGGCGATCCGCTCATCAATCTGGGCTCGGGTGAAGAGAATTTCGGTCAAATCGGCGGTGACGTCAGCTGCATCCACGGGGCATAACCTACCCGGCCGGGGAAGGCGTCAGCGACCTGCGGGTGTTCCTGGCCGCTCGGCGAGTTACCCCGCTCAGTGTGCCGGTCCGGCGGCACCCGATCCGGACGGCTCGACCCACAGTCCGCCGTCGCGACGACGCACCCGGACGCCGGGCAGATCCACGCCCCGTTGGCCGTGCCAGTCGTCGATGAGCGCCAGCACGGACTCCAGGTGAGCGGCGCTGAGGTCATTGGCCCCGCACGTGCGCAGCCAGTCGCGCAGCACCCGGCTGCGCAATGCCGGCGCCAGTTCAGCCAACTCGTCGACCGGGAAGGGCAGGCCTGGGGCTGGCAGCCGATGCTGGGCAGCCAGTGCGTCGAGCAGGTCGGCGTCCCGGCGGGCCAGCTCGGCGGTCCGAGCCAACGCCTCGGCGATCCCCGGGCCCAACTCGTCCTCCAGAAGCGGCAATACCCGGCGCCGGACCCGCACGCGGGCGAATCGTGGCTCGCTGTTGTGCGGATCCAGCCACGGCTCGACGCCCAGTTCGCGGCAGGCCTGCGCGGTCACCGAGGCCCGCAGCCCCAGCAGCGGACGGACGATCGCCCCGCGCCGGGCCGGCATCCCGGCCAGCGAGCGCGGGCCGGAGCCGCGAGCCAGCCCGAGCAGGACCGTCTCGGCCTGGTCGTCGAGAGTGTGCCCGAGCAGGACCAGCTCGCCGGGCCGGGCCTCGGCCGCCAGCGCGGCATAGCGAGCCTGGCGGGCGGCCGCCTCGGTGCCGTCGGCGCTGTCGGCGACGGTGACCGAGCGCACCGCCGCCTCGATCCCATGGACGCGCAACTGCTCGGCCACCGCCGCGGCGACCTCCGCCGAGCCGGACTGCAGACCGTGGTCGACGATGACTGCCCGGACGTCCAGTCCGCGCCGCAGCCCGACCAGCTGCGCGGCAAGGGCCAACGCCAGCGAGTCCGGCCCGCCCGAGCAGGCGACCAGCAGCGGGCCGTCGGCGACGGCCTCGACCGCCTGGACAACAGCCAGAGTGGCGGCGCCGAGCGCCCGCTTGGCCATCAGATTCGGCGCAGCCACAGCTGCGGGTCGTGGATCTCGGCCAGGCTCGGCAGCGCCTCCGGGCCAACGAAGGCTCGATTCAAGACGTCCACCCCGGCTTCGGCGATCACTGCCTGGCAGAAGGCGGCGCCGTCGCGGTACTGGTCGCGTTTGAGGTTCAGCCCGAAGATCCGGGAGACCACTCCGGCGAATCCGCCCTGGTCGCGATGCTGTTCGAAAACCGCCCGGATCGACGGCAGCGTCGGCACGGCCGTGGCCGGCACCCGGTCCATCATCACGTCGGCGTGGCCCTCCATCAGCGACATCACCGCCGTGGCCCGGTCGAACGCCTCTCGCTGCCCCGGCCCGCCGAGCAGTCCGGGCAGCCCGCGGTGCCGTTGCGGCGCGGGCTCGTCCTCCTCGTCGGCGATCACGTCGGCGATCAGCCCGGTGAGGTGGCTGCGCAGCCAGGGCGCCGCACCGAACTGGAAGCTGTGGGTCTGCTCGTGCAGGCACACCCAGAGCCGGAAATCCCGAGGCAGCACGCCGAGTCTGCGTTCCAGGCCGACCACGTTCGGTGCCACCAGCAGCAGCCGGGACGGCTCGGCGAACGGGTCGAACTGGCCAAGGATTCGGGTAGCCACCACCGCGAGCACCGTCCCGGCCTGGACGCCCAGGGCTCGGGCCCGCAGCCGCTGGGGCAGGCCCTGTGGCTGGCGAAGCACGCCGGCTCGGTCGAGCATCGCGTTGGCAGAGGACGCGGCCGCGGCCAGCCAGCCCGGGCGGTCCACCACCAAGGTGATGGCCGATGCGGGCCCGGTCAGTTCGGTGACCTGGGCGACCAGCTCCCGCGAACGATCAGCGGCCTGATGCAACTCCTCCACCACGGACGCGATCTGGCCGGCATTCAACTCCGGCCCGGGCGGCACCAGGGTGGCGCCGGTCCGCATCGCCGCAGCCCAGTCCACCGATGCCTGTTCCATGCGGCAACCCTACGGCGCGAAGCCCAATGTTCAGCGGCAGCCGCAGCCGGCCAACACGCTGGCCGAACGGTCCAGCCAGTTGTAGGCGCTGTTCTGGCCGGCGGTCTTGTTGCCGATGAAGGCGAACACCAGCCGGGCGCCGTCTGCTGTGGTCACCCAGCCGGCCAGACTGGCCACGGTGCGCAGCGTCCCGGTCTTGGCGTGGACGCGGCCGCGTCCGGCCTTTTCGGCCTTGTCATCGAAGCGGTGTTTCAGGGTTCCGCTCTGGCCGGCCACCGGCAGCCCGGCCGCCACGGCCATCAGCCGCTCGGTTCGCAGCGACAGGCTGATCGCCTTGGCCAGCACGTTCGCGGTGACCCGATCCTTGATGGCCAAGCCGCTGCCGTCGAGGATCACCATCCCGTCCGACCACAGGTCGTGGGCCTTCAGCCAGGCCGTCAGGGTGGCGGCGGCACCGACGAAGCTGCCGGGACGGCCGCTGGCCAATGCCGCCTGTCGCAGCATCACCTCGGCGGCCAGGTTGTCGCTGTAGGCCAGGGTGTGGGCGATCACGGTGGCCAGCGGGGCCGAGTCGACCGAGGCCAGCACCGTGCCGGGAGTGGCCAGCTTGGTGGGCTTCACCGAGGTGACCGTGATCTTGGCCGCGGCGAGGCGCTTGGCGAGGGCTTCGGCAGCGAACTTGGCCGGGTTCGACTGGGCCCGCCAAGAGTTCACCAGCCCGGAATCGATGATCAGTGCGCCGATCTTGGACTCATAGCTCTGCCACGACGACTTCCAGTTGGGGCTGAACGACGGCCCGGAGAACAGGCTGGCGTCGTAGCCGAGGGCGACCTTGGTGATTCCGGCCGAGCGCAGGCTGGCCACCGTCTGAGCGGCGAGCTTCTGCAGCGAGGCGGGCCGGTCGGCGTCCTTGCTGGTCTTGTCGGTGAGCAGCGGATCGCCGCCGCCGAGCAGCACGATGCGCCCCGGCTTGGTGGTCACCACCGAGGTGGTGAACCGGTGATCGGCACCCAGGGTGTCCACGACGGCCATGGTGGAGAGCACTTTGAGGGCGGAGGCCGGGGCCAGCGGACGGTCGGCACCGCTGGCCGTCAGGGTCTGGTCGCCGTCGGCCAGCACGACCATGCCGCGGCTCCCGATGGTCGTGGCCGGGACCTTGGCCAGAGCCGCGGACAGCACGTCCGGCTCCGGCAGCGGGGTCGGTGTGGGAGTCGGGGTGGGGCTGGACGAGGTCGCCGCAGTCGAACTGGGAGCCGGTGATCGTCCGGGCGTGTCAGGTTCCCCGAGGGCACATCCGCTGACCAGGAGAACTGCGGCAATTGCGGCGGCCAGGCGCCTCGATCCGTCGAAAGACGGCCGGCGTTCTCGCGATAGGCTCGGCTCATTCATACCTCGAACATCATGGCAGAGAGGACCCGATGACCCCGACTGATCGGCCTAGCTTCGCCCGCCCCAAGATCCGCCCCAGCCTCCATTTCGACGTCACCGTCGAGATTCCCAAGGGCACCAAGAACAAGTACGAGATGGACCACCACACCGGCCGGATCCGGCTGGATCGGACGCTGTTCACCTCCACTCAGTACCCCAACGACTACGGCTTCATCGAGGGCACCCTGGGCCAGGACGGCGACCCGCTGGACGCCATGGTGCTGGTCCCCGAGGCCACTTTCCCGGGCGCGCTGATCGAGTGCCGGGCCATCGGGATGTTCCGAATGAAGGACGAGATGGGCGGTGACGACAAGGTGCTGTGCATCCCGGTCGCCGACCAGCGCCAGCAGAACATCCGCGAGCTCACTGACCTGCCGAACCTGGCCCTGCTGGAGATCGAACATTTCTTCACTGTCTACAAGGACCTCGAGCCCGGTAAGTCGGTCGAGGGTGCGATCTGGGTGGGCCACTCCGAAGCCGAGATGGAAATCAAGGCGAGCTGGGCGCGTGCCCGCGGCACGTCGTACGAGAACGAGTTCACTCGCGACTGACCCAGAACTCATCAGACCATGGCAGTCCGCGGCGAACCGAAGGCACATCGCCTGTATTTGATGCGCCACGCCGACGCACTATCCACGGGGCCGGATCCGCGAGATTTCGCCCGGCCGCTGAGCCCCAAGGGACGGCGTCAGGCCCGCGACGCCGGGCTGCTGCTGGGCAAGCAGCGGGTCGAGCTGGTGCTCAGTTCATCGGCCAGCCGGGCCCGGCAGACCACCGAGTTGCTCGGCCTGGCCTGCCCGGTCCGCTACCTGGATCGGCTCTACAACGCCGGCTCCCGGCAGCTGCTCTCCGAGCTGTCCGGGGTGGACGATCAGGTGCTCACCGTGCTGCTGGTGGCCCATGCTCCCGGGGTGCCGGCCCTGGCCTCGAATCTGGCTGATCGCCAGCACTCGAATCCCGAGGCCATGGACCGGATTCGCTACAACTTCCCTCCGGCCACCGTGGTCGGATTGGAGTTCTACACCGGCTGGTCAGCGCTGGCCGAAGCCCGTCTTTTCACCGCGCAACACCTCTGAACCGCCGCTGCCACTACGCAGTATTGCCAGTCTGCTGCAGGCCGAAATGGGTCGGCCTACGCTGCCGATAAGGGTGTCATGGGCTCGCCCGGCCGGAGCGGAGAGCTTTCCCGGTTTCGCCGTTCGCCGCATACCCCCTACGGTATTTTCGTCAGGTCATATCATCGCCGGCACCGACGCCGGCGGAAGGAGAAATGATGGCCGAGGTATTGGTCCTCGGCGCTGGGGTATCCGGACATACCGCGGCGCTTCATCTACGACGACTGCTGGGTCGCCAACACACCGTGACGGTGGTCTCGCCCAACGCGAACTGGAACTGGATCCCGTCCAACATCTGGGTCGGCGTGGGCGACATGGGGAAGAAGGACGTCGTCTTCCCGCTGGCCCCGATCTATGCCCGCAAGGGCATCGAGTTCCGGCAGGCCAAGGCGGTCGCCATCCGTCCCTCGGGCGATGACGAGGAGGCCAAGGGTGCCGTCGACATCGAGTACACCGAGCCGTCCCGAGCCGGCCAGAGCGAGCGGCTGCGCTACGACTATCTGATCAATGCCACCGGGCCGAAGCTGCGCTTCGAGGCCACCGAGGGGATGGGCCCGGACGGCTTCACCGCCTCGGTGTGCACCGCCGACCATGCCGTCGAGGCCAATGAGAAGCTTCGCGAGACCATTGCCAAGCTGAAGGCGGGCCAGCCGCAGACGCTCATCGTCGGCATGGGGCATGGCACCTGCACCTGCGAGGGCGCCGCCTTCGAGTACACGTTCAACGTCGACCACCTGCTGCGGGCCGAGGGCGTCCGCGACCTGGCCCGCCTGGTCTACCTCACCAATGAGGCCGCACTGGGTGACTTCGGCGTGGACGGGATGGTCTTCGACCAGTCCGGCTTCCAGACCACCAGCGAGCTGTGGACCGGCTCACTGTTCCGGGAGCGCGGCGTCGAGGCGATCCTCGGTGCGCACGTGACCAAGGTGACCGCTACCGAGATCCACTACGAGCTGCTGGACGGGTCGCTGCACACCATCGCGCACGACTTCGCCATGCTCATTCCACCGTTCGGCGGCCAGCCGCTGAAGGCCTACGACGCCGAGGGCAACGACATCACCGGCGAGCTGTTCGCCCCGTCCGGCTTCATGAAGGTGGACGCCAACTACACGGCCAAGCCCTACGAGGAATGGACCGCCGACGACTGGCCCAAGACCTACGCCGCGGTCGGCTACGACAACGTGTGGGCCGTCGGGATCGCCTTCGCCCCGCCGCACCAGATCTCCAAGCCGCGCAAGTCGCCGAACGGGACGATGATCGCCCCGGCTCCGCCGCGCACCGGGATGCCGTCCGGAGTGATGGGCAAGACGGTGGCCATGACCATCGCCGATCGGATCAAGAACGGCCCGTCAGCGCCGTCCCACACGGCGTCGATGGCACGGATGGGGGCGGCCTGCGTAGCTTCGGCCGGCACCGGCCTGACCAAGGGCTCGGCTGCCGCGATGACCATGCTGCCGGTCGTCCCGGACTATCAGCGCTACCCGACCGGACGCGACGTCCGCGAGACCCGCGGAGAAATCGGTCTGCACGGGCACTGGGTCAAGCTGATGCTCCACTACCTGTTCATCTACAAGGCCAAGGCTCGCCTCGGCTGGCAACTGATTCCGGAGTGACCATGTCGCAACTGTCCATGTCGGCGCCCACGCCGGGCGCCGAGCCGATCGCCGATCTGTCCAAGGCGCCGCTGCCGACCGCTCGGACGCTGCGAGTCCGTCGCAACGTCGCCCTGCAGTTCTTCCGGTTCCTGTCCTTCAACTCCCGGATCATGCGAATGGTGGTCAAGGGCCACAAGTAGCGTCGGCACCACCCGTCCGACTCGCCGCCCCACCCGTCCGACTCGCCGCGTCGCTACGCGAAGTTCGGCTCACTGCGCGAACTCGCGTAGCGACGCGAAGTGCACGTAGCGAGGCGCCCGGACCGGGGCGGGGAGGACGTTCAGACACCACGAAGGCCCGTCCGAGTTGCCTCGGGCGGGCCTTAGGTGACGTACTGGCTGAATGACGTACTGAAGCGCGAACTCAGGCCAGGGAGAGGAAGAGCTTCTCCAGCGAGGCGGTGTCCATGCTCTCGCCGCTGGGGTCGTCGGTGAAGCACTGACGCAGACCCACAGCGATCACGGCGAAACCGGCCCGGTCCAGCGCCTTGGAGACGGCGGCGAGCTGGGTGACCACTTCGCGGCAATCACGGCCGTCCTCGATCATCCGAATGATGCCGCCGATCTGACCCTGAGCGCGCTTGAGCCGCTTCAAGACCGACTCGAGCTCGTCCTTGTCAATTTCCATTGCCGTTCCCTCGCTGAATGACCACGTGAGCTTGGTGCTACCCGGTACGGTATCGCGCTCCAACTCACTCATTCAGCCGAACCGGAATCCTGTGTGGCCATCTCAGCCATCTCGGCGCGGACGGCGTCCATATCGGCGCTGCGGACGGCACCGATCAGCTCCTCCAGAGCCGGCGCCGGCATGGCCCCGGGCTGGGCGTAAACCAGGATGCCTTCGCGGAAGACCATCAGGGTCGGGATCGACATAATCCGGGCCGCGGCGGCCAGCTCTCGCTGCGCCTCGGTGTCGACCTTGCCGAAGACCACATCCGGGTGGTTGTTGGAGGCTTCCTCGAAGACCGGGGCGAACATCCGGCACGGCCCACACCAGGCGGCCCAGAAGTCGACCAGGACGATGTCATTGTCGGCGACCGTCTGCTCGAAGTTGGCAGCAGTCAGCTCAGTGGTGCTCATTCACAAACTCCTCGGTTCAATACCCCCCAGGGTATCATGCTGGGCAACCCGAGCCTAGCCCGGTCGACCACCCAGGTTAGGCCTTCGGTAGCGAGATCCAGAAGCGTGAGCCCACGCCGGGCTGCGACTCCACGCCATAGCGTCCCTGATGAGCGGTGACGATGGCCGCCACGATGGCAAGCCCCAGCCCGGAGCCGCGGGCGGAACTCGTCCGCCGGACCCGGTAGAAGCGATCGAAGACCCGCGGCAGTTCGTCCGCCGCGATCCCCACCCCGCGATCGACCACCGTGATCCGCACCTCATGGTCGCCGGGCGAGACGACGAGGCCGATCGGGGTCCCGTCTGCGGAGTACTTCACGGCATTCGTGATCAGCGCGGTCAGCGCCTGGCTGAGTCGATCGGCGTCGGCCCGCACCGACACCGCGGACGGACAGTCGACGACCACCTCTCGTCCGGGCTCACGGACCCGCAGGTCGGCAGCCAGACCGCCGAGCAGGGCGCTGAGGTCGACCGGCCGCAGGGCCAGCGCGGCGCCGTCACCCAGGGTGGTCAGTTCGAGCAAGTCGTCCACGATGCCGCCCATCCGGGTGGCCTCGGCATTGATCCGAGCCATGGCGTCGGCGACCTGCTCGTCGGTGGCCAGGCCGCCTTGGGCGTACAGCGAGGAGTAGCCGCGCAGCGTGGTCAGCGGGGTACGCAGCTCATGGCTGGCATCGGCCACGAAGCGGCGCAACTGCTCCTGGCCGGACGCCGTGGCGGCGGTCATCTGATTGAAGGCGGCGGCCAGCCGTCCGGCTTCGGTGGACGGGTCGCCGGGGGCAACCTGGACCAGGTCACGTCCGCCGCTGGCGGTGACCTGGTCGGCGGCATGAGTCAGCTCGGCGATCGGAGCCAGGCCGAGCCGGTTCAACCAGTAGCCGACCAGGACGGCCACACCGGCCACCGCAAGCCAGGCGATCACCAGCGCCATGATCAGTCGTTGCACGGCGGCGTCCACCCCGTCCATGGGCAGCCCGATCACCAGCGCCCGGGTGGCCAGCGGCACCTCGACCAGCCGAATCCGAGTGCCCGGATCGCCGGCAGCGAGCCGGGTCACCGCGCCGGCGCCGACCTCATTGCCCAGCAGCACCGGCTCGAGTTGCGGGTGCGACTGCGGGGCCAGCACGGTGCGCAGCCGTCCGTCCGCGCGCTGGACGCCGACGTAGCTGTCCGAGAGCAGGTCGCCGGCCGCCGCCGTGCCGAGTTCGGCCCGGTTGGCGATGCTGATCAGCGCCTTGGGGTTGCCGGTGAAGGACGCCAGCCGGTCGTCCAGCTGACCGATCAGGTAGGACCGTTGGGCCAGCACCACCCCGGCGAACGCGATCGCGATCAGGACCAACAGCGCCGTGGCCGACCAGACCAGACGCCGGCGCAGGCTCATTGCGGCTCCCGAATGGCATAGCCCACGCCGCGGACGGTGTGGATCAACCGCGGTTCGGAGCCATCCACCTTCTTGCGCAGGCTGGAGATGAACGACTCGATGATCGCCGACTCCCCGCCGAAGTCGTATTGCCAGACCTGATCGAGGATCTGGGCGCGGCTGACTACCCGTCCGGTGTTGGTCAGCAGGAGTTCGAGCAGCCGGAACTCGGTGGCCGACAGCGAGACCTCGGCCCCGTCACGCCAGACCTGGTGAGCGTCGGCGTCCAGGATCAGGTCGGCCACCTGCCAGCGGTGTTGCGGGGCGGGCTGGTCGGCTCGGCGACGCAGGGCCACCTGCACCCGAGCCACCAGCTCCTCCAGCGCGAACGGCTTGACCACGTAGTCATCGCCGCCTTCGGTGAGCCCCTTCACTCGGTCGCCGGTGGTGCCGCGGGCGGTCAGGAAGATCACCGCGGCTCGGCTGCCGGAGCTGCGCAGCCGTTGCAGCACCTGATAGCCGTCCAGGTCGGGCAGCTGAATGTCGAGGACGACGACCTCAGGGTCGAGTCTGGACGCGGCAGCCAGCGCATCCGCCCCGGTGGCGGCGGTTTCGACCTGATAGCCCTGGAGCCGTAACGCGCTCCCCACCAGGAAGGCGATGTTCTCCTCGTCGTCGACCACGAGAATCCGGGACGCAGCTGCCACGGCTCAACGATGCCAGCCCGCGACCGGCCCTGACGAGCGCGGCGTCCAGCTTCCAGCAGATCTCCAGGTTTCCTTCACCGTGCCTCCAGCCGAACCGTCCAGATTGGTGACAACGACAACCCACAGGAGGACTTCGATGAAGCTCACCACCTCGATCATCGCCGGCGCAGCCGTCCTGGCCGGCGGCGGCCTGTTCGCCAGTCAGGCCATCGCCGCGCCCACCACCCCACTGCCGGTCGCCACCACCGCCGCCACCGCCTCGGCGTCGGACACCACCCGCACCCTGGGCCAGGCCGGAGTGATCTGGTTCTACACGGCGATCAGCTCAGAGCAGCGCGACTGCCTGGCCGACGCGAACCTGCAGCGCCCCGAGGGCAAGCTGACCGCCGATCAGCGCAAGCAGCTGAGCAGCCAGGTGAAGACCGCCCTGGCCAACTGCAAGATCACGGTGCGCGGCAAGGCCGCCGAGCGGGAGCGGCTCGGCTTCGCCTGGGCCAGCCTGACCAGTGAGCAGCAGCACTGCCTGGCCGACACCGCGCTCACTCGTCCGGTCGGCGTGCTGACCACCGCCGAGCGCGACGCCGTCCGGCAGTCGAAGCTGGACGCCGCCAAGGCCTGCGGGGTCGGCGTCTAGCCGCGATCCAGCAGTCCCTGGGCCAGCGCCGTCGGTGCGGTCGGGGCCAAAGGGAGCCGCTGCAGCAGCACGGCGTGGACGCTGTGGTAGAGATCCGGACGCCCCGGCCACACCGTCCCGGCCGGACGGTTCTGCGGATCCAGTTCGTGAATCCAGGCGCCGTCCGGGCCGATCAGGTAGGTCTTGGCGTAGTCCCAGCAGCGCCGATACCACTGCTGGTAGCGCTCGTCGCCGGTCACCGAGAACAGCGCTGCCGAGGCCGAGATCGCCTCAGCCAGCACCCAGTGCATCCGCTGGGTCACCACCGGACGTCCGGCCCAGTCGGTGGTGTAGACGAAGCCGTCCGCGCCGTCGGCATGCCAGCCGTCGGCAACCGCCCGGTCGAACAGCGCCTGAGCGCCGGTAAGGAGCGAGGCCGGGGCGTCCGCCCCGAGCGCACCCCGGACGTGCAGGGCCAGCCGGGCCCATTCCAGGCCGTGGCCGACGGTGGCCCCGTACGGCTCGAAGGGGTGATCGGGCTGGTCACGATGGTGTTCCAATAGCGGCACCCAGTCGGGCGTGAAGTGCTCGGGAATCCGCCAGTCGTTGTTCTCAGCCCAGCCCAGCACGGTCTGGGTGATCCGGGCCGCGCGCGCTCGCCACAGCGGGTTGCCGGTGGTGTCGGCCGCCGAGAGCAGCGCCTCCACCGAATGCATGTTGGCGTTCACCCCGCGGTAGTCGGAAACCTCGGACCAGTCCTCGCTGGTGGAATCCAGGTGCAGGCCCGGTCCTTCCTCCCAGAAGTGCTGGTCGAGGACGTTCAGGGCATCGTCCAGTAACGCAGCTGCCCCGGGAACCCCGGCCACCGTGGCCGAGGAACTGCCGAAGACCACGAAAGCGTGCGCGTAACCGGCCTTGGTGCCATCGCGCTGCCCGGGCTCGGGGCCGACGCTGGCGTACCAGCCGCCGTTGACGGCGTCGTGCAGCTGGCCGGTCAGCCCGGCCAGTGCGGCCCGAGCCGGTTCGAGGCAGTCGGGAATGCCGGCCAGGTGGCCCAGGGAGTAGACGTGCAGCATCCGGGAGGAGATCCAGGTCTGCACCGGACGAGTCAGGTCCGGGCGTCCGCCTTCGCCGAGGTAGTAAGCGCCGCCGGCCGGGTGGGCGAAACCGCGAGCGAACCGCAGCTGAGCTTCCAGCTGGGCCTGCAGCCAGGCGCGATGCTCCTCTTCCAGCCAGCTGACCTCAAAACTCATGACGACCTCCGCTCGATCCACCGGCCGCGATTGCAGCGCTCAAGAATCGAGCCGCCGCAACGCCGGGGCCGCGGGCCAGCATAGCCCGGTCCGACGAGCTTGGATTCATTCCCGCACGGCACTCGGCGAGCCCGGCACGACAGCCCGCACAGTGCGTCCAGCGACGCTGAGATCACGGCTCCGGAGCGAGTCCCCGCACCACTCCCCCGGCCCGCGGGACGTAAGGGGACGGTTCCTGTTACGTCCCAACGCCCCTCCCAAGCGGAGGTTCACCGACCACCTCCATTGCCAGAGAGGTCAGGTCAGGCTGGCCGCGAGCTGGTCGACGCGCGCGGTGAGATCGGTGAAGGCCCGCTCGAAGGCGGCATCGCTGTCGGTGCGGGCGGGGTCGGGGATCGACCAGTGCAGCGGACGAGTGCCCAGCTCCTCGTAGGCGCGGTCACACACGGCGACCACGAGCTCCTCACCGTCCAGGACATCTCGGGCGAGCTTGGGCTGGGCCGCGGCCAGGTCGAGGCCGTGGCGGCGTCCGACGCTCACCGCCTTGGGGTGGACGCGCACCGCGGGGTGCATGCCCGCCGAGACCACCGGGATGTCGCTGATCCGGCGCCAGTAGGCCTCGGCGAGCTGGGAGCGAGCCGAGTTCTGCGCGCAGACGAAGGCCACCCGACGCGGACGAGGCAGGCTCGGCCCGGCCCCGAGCAGCCGGTCACAGGCCGCGGTGCGCTGGACGTAGCTGCGCCGGCCATCACCCTCGGAGCGGCGCCGAGACACCAGGCCGGCCGCTTCCAGCACCTGCAGATGGTGAGCCATCAGGTTGGTCGGTACCGCGAGTGCGGCACCGAGTTCGCTGGGCGCGAGATCACCCGAGGCCAGCAGCTCGACAATGGCCAGCCGCGCCTCGTCCCCCAGCGCGGCATACGCCCGCGCTCGCTCCGATCGCTCCATCACCATTTACCTCCACACTTGTTGAGTCAATGATAGCTGAGCTATTGTGTTCGTCAAGACATCACAACGAGCCAGGAGCACCACGACATGAGCAAGCCAACCGTCTTGTTTGTCTGCATTCACAACGCCGGACGCTCCCAGATGGCAGCCGGCTACCTGCGTGAGCTCGCCGGAGATCGGGTTGAGGTGCTGTCGGCCGGCTCCGCGCCGGCGTCCTCGATCAACCCGGTGGCGGTCCAGGCCATGGCTGAGGACGGCATCGACATCACCGCCGAACAGCCCAAGATCCTCACCACCGACGCCGTCCAGGCCTCCGATGTGGTGATCACCATGGGCTGCGGCGATACCTGCCCGTTCTACCCCGGCAAGCGCTACGAGGACTGGATTCTGGACGACCCGGCCGGCCAGGGCATCGAGGCCGTGCGTCCGATTCGTGACGAGATCAAGCGCCGGATCGAGGCACTGCTCGCGGAGTTGCTTCCCGCGGCCTGATCGGGTCTACACTTCAACCGTGCTTGAATCAAATGCGGTTGAAGTGTCGACATCGTTGCTGGCGGTCGTGGCCGACCCGATCCGCTGGCAACTGATCGCCCAGCTCTCCGAAGAGAAGCGCTGCGTGTGCAAGCTGCAGACCGAACCGGAGATCCCGGCCAACCTGCTCAGCTACCACCTCAAGGTGCTCCGCGAGGCCGGCCTGGTGGTCGGCACCCGCCGCGGCCGCTGGATCGACTACCAGCTCACCGACGATGCCCTCGACCGGCTGCATGCCGCCCTGCCCGTCCCCGGAGCGAGCAGCTGCGGCTGCGCGAGCGACCGCAAGCTCGCCCTGGTCGGAGCCGCACAGTGACCGCAACGACCACTCATCGCCAAGCCGCCACCCGGCGCTGGACGTTGCTGGCGGTCGCCGCAGTGGCCTGGGTCGGCGCCTATGCGCTGAACGAGGTGGCCTGGACCTGGCTTTACAAGACCGTCCTCGGCTTGGACATCGCCACCGGCTGGCCGTCGATGCTGCACTTCTTCAGCTACGACACCATCAAGATCACCCTGCTACTGACCGGCATCATCTTCATCGTCACCGTGCTGCGCAGCTTCATGAGCATCGAGCGCACCCGCGCCCTGCTCGGCGGCAAGCGCGAAGGCATCGGCAACGTCCTGGCCGCCTCGCTCGGCGTGGTCACCCCGTTCTGCTCGTGCAGCGCAGTGCCGGCCTTCATCGGCTTCGTGGCGTCCGGCATTCCGCTGGGGGTGACGATGAGCTTCCTGATCGCCAGCCCGCTGGTGAACGAGGTGGCCATCGCCCTGCTGCTGGGCCTGTTCGGGATCGGCCCCACCCTGCTCTACGTCGGCGCCGGCCTGGTGATCGCCATCCTGGCCGGGATGGTGATCGGACGGCTGCATCTGGAAGGCCAGGTGGAAGGCTTCGTCTACGAGACCCGGCTGCGCGGCCAGGTGATCGACTCCACCGACGACCTCACTTGGGACGACCGGCTGGCCATGGGACTCGAAGAAGTGGCGTCCATCCTGCGCAAGATCTGGCCCTATCTGCTGGTCGGGATCGGGCTGGGCGCGGCAATCCACGGCTGGGCGCCGGCCGACTTCTTCGCCCGCTACGCCGGGCCGGACAATCCCTTCGGGGTGCTGGTCGCCGTCGTGATCGGCGTGCCGCTGTACTCCAACGCGGCCGGCATTCTTCCCCTGGTGGACGCCCTGTACGCCAAGGGCTTGCCGATGGGAACTCTGCTGGCCTTCATGATGGCCACCGTCGCGCTCAGCCTGCCCGAGATGATCCTGCTTCGCCGGGTGCTCAAGCCCCGGCTGATCGCCACCTTCGCTGGTGTCACCGCCGTCGGCATCATCGCCGTCGGCTATCTGTTCAACGCAATCCTCTAGAAAGGAACCCCCATGCACATCAAGATCCTCGGCTCCGGCTGCGCGAACTGCGTCAACCTCGAGAAGGCCACCCGACAGGCGGTGACCGATCTCGGCCTGGAGGCGACTTTCGAGAAGGTCACCGACTACGCCGACATCGCCACCTACGGGATCATGCGCACCCCCGGCCTGGTCGTCGACGACGAGGTCGTCCTCTCCGGACGGGTGCCGACCGCCAGCCAGGTGAAGGATCTGCTCGCGGCCCGCTAGGTCGTCTGCCGGGCCGGGGACGGGTCGAGCAGCTGCTGAATGGCCTGCAAGGCGTCCGGGTTGACCCAGTACCAGGTCTGGCGTCCGTCGCGTTCGCGCTCAAGGAAGCCGGCCTCGTAGAGCGCACCCAGGTGATGGGTGATGGTCGGCTGGGTGAGTCCGACCTGGTCGGCCAGGGCGCCGGTGGTGGCCCGTCCGCCGTCGGCAGCCTTGATCAGGCTGAGCAGCCGCAGCCGGGCCGGGTCGGCCAACACCTTCAAGGCCGTGGCCAGCGCGAGGGCGTCGTCCGGCTGAAGCGGCGCCTGCAGCACCGGCGAGCAGCACAGCTCACCCACTGACAACACCCGCAACGGCAGCTCTTGTGAACTCATAGAAGTATGTCTATCATATCGACCGTCGTCGAACAATCGACGTCGGTCTATGAATGGATGTGCTGCCGTGCCCGACTACCTGACCCACCTGGTCGCCACCGTCGCAACGGACGTGTGGACGACCTTCGTCCACAACTGGCCCTACCTGCTGATCTCGGTCCTGGTCGCCTCGGCCGTGCAGGTCTTCGTCAGCACCGACCGCCTCAGCAGCTGGCTGCGCCGACGCACCGGGGTGGCCATCCTGGGCGCGGTGGCGCTGGGCGCGCTGACCCCGTTCTGCTCCTGCGGCACCACAGCCATCGTGCTGGGCGCGATGGCATCCTCGGTGCCCTGGGCGCCGATCGTGGCCTTCATGGCATCCTCTCCGCTGGCCAGCCCCGAGGAGTACGTGCTGTCGGTGGGCCTGTTCGGGCCGGGCTTCGCCGCCACGTTCTTCGCCTCCTCGATCGTGGTCGGGCTGCTCGGCGGCGGCGCGGCCTGGTGGCTGGAGAGCCGCGGATTGCTGGACGGACAAGCCCGAATGGCGGCTCCGACGCCGGCTGCCCCGACGTCCAGCTGCGGACCCGCGTGCGGGTCGTCGGTTGCGGACGAGCCCGCCGCTGGTGGCGTCCGGCAACTCACGATCGTCGAGCGCTCCACCCCGGTGGCTGAGCTTGTCGAAGCCCAGCCGTCCAAGCTGCGCCAGTTCGGCACTGCCCTGCTGGCCAACACCCGCAAGCTGGCCGCCTACTTCTTCGGCTTCGCCGCGCTCGGCTACCTGCTGATCCGGATCCTGCCCACCGGCGTCCTGACCGACTGGCTGGGCACCGGCAACCCGATCTGGTCGGTGCCGCTGGCCGCCGTCCTGGGCATCCCGGTCTACCTGAACACCGACGCCTCGCTACCGCTGGTGGCCAGCCTCCTGCACGGCGGGATGGCTCCGGGCGCGGGCTTGGCCTTCCTGATCACCGGCGCCGGCACCAGCGTCGGCGCCATCAGCGGCATGCTCGTCATCGCCCGCTGGCGGATCGTCGCCCTGGTGATCGGGACGCTGCTGGTCACCGCCATCACGATGGGCTGGCTGGCGAGCCTGTGGCTGTGAGGCCCTCGGCGTCGGAAGATGCCTTGCCGCGAGACAGTCCGGTAAGCACCCCGAGTACGGACCTACAGTCCGAGCAGTGCGATGAGATGCGGGACCCGCACCGAGATCGCCTGCCAGAGCAGATCGTCGTTGACCTTGTCGTAGTGGTGCGCAACAAGGTTGCGCATCCGGTTGATTCCCACCCAGTCGATGTCGGGGTGGCTCGCCTTGAAGTCTTCGGGCAGCTTCTCGGCGACGGTGGCCACCTTGATCAAGATCCGCTCGCCGGCATTGCGCAGAAGCGCACCGTCCAGGGTGTCGGCCAGGTAGGCGGCTCGCCCCTTACCGACCAGGTAAGCCGCCTCGGCGCCGATCCGGGCCAGATCGTCCAAACGCCGGGTCAGCCGATCCTCGCTCACAGCGGCACTGCATCTGCCCGAGCACGGTCGAGCACCGGACCGGAGCTTCCGGCCGACACCAGATCCACCGGGACGGTCAGTGCATTGCTGAGCTCCTCTTGCAGGGTGAGGAGTGTGATGATGTCGGCCTCCGGCGGGAAGGTCACCAGCAAGTCGAGATCCGAGCCGGGCTCGTCCTCGCCCCGAGCGACCGAGCCGACGACCCGGACGTCGCTACCGCCAACCGCCTCCACTGCAGCCAGGACGCGCTCGCGAACCAGGCCAAGCAATTGGGACGGACGCAGCCGCAACTTAGTCTCGATCGCCGCCCTCACCGCTGTTGTCGGCTGCCTCGTCCCCCGCTCAAGGGCAGCGATCAGTGGCTGCTTCACCCCAGTCAGCTCGGCCAACTCGCGCTGAGTAAGGCGCGCAGCAGCCCGTCGCAGCCGAAGCCGCTCGGAGTAACTCAGCTCAGCCACATACCGATGATAACGCAGCTGTTATCGGATGAGGTCGATCTTCAGGCGCATGAGCCAGCCTCCAATGTTGCCCACACCGCGTCGGCCGCTTCTGGCGACCCGCCCGGTGCACATCTCCGCCGCCAGTGCTGGCGCGCGCTCAAGGCGCAACGATCACACCAGCGTTGCTAGCGAAACAGATCGTCGCCGAAGGCATAGAGGCGAAGTACACCAGCCGGCCATCGGCGCGCGGCTCAGTCGCGACCAACATATCCAGGTCGAATACCCCCAGCCCTGCTCCGCCTCGCCAGCTACGAAGACTCCGTCGATCTGCAGATCCGAAACCTCGGAGAACCTGAGCAACCACCGAACGCCCGGCTCAATCCTGAACGCCAGTTCGAGCGTTCCGGGCGCCTCCCAGCGGAGCTACAGGAGGTCGACCCAACCCGCGCCGCTCAGTCCCCAAAACGGAGTCGTCCACCAAGGTCCAGCCGTCCACCAGCTGTGGACGCGACAGCCGGACGCCAGCAAACCAACGGCTCTCCATCCCCCGCATCCGATCCCCTCAACCCTCGACCTACGCACCTGCAGCGAGCGGGTTCAGGTACGCGTGGACATCCTCGAGAATGAGTTCGTAGCGCCCCTGCGAGCCTGCACACCGGTACACATCGTCATCAGCGGCACCAGGCTCTCGATACCTGGCACAACCCGACTGCGCGAGCTCATCACCCGTCGGCACCTGCGCAGCACCCGACAATCGAAAGACCATGCCCTGGGCCGACCCGGAGTCGCACTCGTTGACGAAGTCCTCAAACAAGTAGGCCGGGAAGTCAGCGACGAAGGCGTCGCGATAGCCGGCCAGATCCGCCTCACTCAGGCTGCACGCGTAGCGGTACTTCTCCACGACCAGCTGAGAGCAGCCGCTCATCGAGACCAGCGACGCCAACACCACCGCTGCCAGCACCCGCGTGAACTGTGACATGCCTGCCATTCTCAGGCAGACGAGCGCACCAAGTCGCAAGCCTCACTCGGAACGTCCGCGATCCGTCCGCCACCGCCGGGGGTCGACTCGGCCAAGGCCACCATTCACCACAGCCCTTCGGACGACACCACCCAGATGCCAACACCCAGGCATCCAAGAATCACCCCGACGTACCCGGCGATACGGCGCCAAAGCCGACCACGACCGTTCCTGCCACCGGTCCTGGCATCAAGGAACAGCACGCCAGGCTGGCCTCCGGTGGAGAGGATAGCGGCACCCACAACGATCGCGCCGAGAGTGCATAGCGTCGGGAAGGCCATCCCAGCGAAGAACATGGGTACTGCCACGACAGGCCAGGCGAGGGCAGCAACTACCCTCTCCCAGGACTCCGACAGAGCCGGGTCCGCCCACGTCAACACCATGGCCAGGATTTCTGCAGCAAGGAATGTGGCGATGCTGATCACCTCCACCGATCCCTCCGGTTCCCGCCATCGCGTGCCGACGCATTGTGCCGATATCCGGCTATAGCGATCCCCGTCGATGCTCTCATCACCCAGCCCGCAGCCACAATCAATCGGGCCCTTGCAACCCGGCGCACAGCACGATAGATCGCCGCAAGTCTTCGCACTCCGGAGGGCTGACGCAGGGTTCATCAACCTCTGCCCGAGCTGCGCAGACTCCCTCACAGCGTCATTGGTTGAGCTGTCGCGCCCTCTTGCGTGCACGGTGCCGCGTTGACAACCACCGCCTCGCTCGACGATCCTCGGCCGCTGCCGCGCGGAATAGCCTCAGCGCTTCCGCACTGTCACCGATGTCCCATCTCATCAACGCCTCGTTGAACATGGCATGCGGGTCGCCAGCTGCCGAGCCCTTCGCGAACCAGTGGATCGCGGCGCTCACGTCGTTCCGATCAGCGGCAATGTTGCCGAGAGGGATCCATGCCTCAGTGAAGCCTCCGGATGACGCAGCCCTAAACTCATCCTCCGCCTCGTTGACAAGACCCAGATCCAGCAGGCGGTACGCACGAGTGAGCCTCACGAACGGTTCCACCTCGGCGGCCTCACCCAGGGCTGCAACGCCGGCCTGTGGATCGCCGGCCCAGGAGCGCCAATCCACTAGCAGCGCTTGCCAGTGGGGGTCGGCCGAGATGCGAGCGGCCGCAGACAAAGCCCGCACCGCCGGCTTCAGCCTCCCCCTTCGACGCAGCGCCAAACCCCATCGCCGCAAGCCATCCGGATCGCCAGCGCTAGCCGCACGACGAGCCGTCTTGTCCGCCTCAAACTCCCAGCCAAGCTCGTCGAGAGCAACCGAAGCCAGGTAGTAGCCCCGCGTGTAACCCATGTCGGACAAACCACGCGCCGTCCCGAGAGCATCAAGCAGGCACCCTTCAGCCAACTCCTCCTCGAATACCCCTACCAGGATTCGCATCGCTGGCCAAACCCTCCGAGCACGGAGCTGGGCCGCACTCCTGCGTCGTGTGGACCTCATCCGACACTTCCCTTTGGTTGCTCCACCTTCAGGCCGAGTCTCTCGCAGTACCCAAGCCCTCGATGGCAGCTTCGATCGAAGCAATCCATCGAGCGACCTCGTTGTCGCTCATGCTCGAGATGGTGGGGAACACGAAATCGCGACCACTACCGAAACCGCAAGGCACACGGCCGGCATGAACGACACCAGGGTGAGTGCCTCACCAGCAGAAACCTCGACCCGGCGGGCGTCAAACTCTCGGTCCCGCCAGAACCCCGAGACGCGGAGTACCCCTGCACCGTGGAGGGCGACCCGAGCACGGGCGAACCGCCGGACGGCACCAAGGGTGACCAGTGCGACGGACAGGAACACGAGGGTCGAGCGAACTCCGAAAGCCCAAGCAAAGAGTCCAACCCAAGCCCCAAGAGAACCAGCCGCTATCGACTGGCGAATCCGGCTCCCCCGCGGCCGGACGAGAATCTGGCCGGTCATGAGCAACCTCGGCGTGTGGTGACCTACCACCAAGCCTCACGGTCCGTAGCCTTCGGCGTCCTCCCACCAGGGAAACGCCGAGTACCAGATGCCCAGCACAAGACCGACCGCCCCGCAGCCGATGGCAACCCACATCACCGACCAGTCGTCCTGTGAGACTCCGGGAAGGAACGCGCACACGCCGGCAACGATCGAGACGAACTGCATTCCCAGCGCCGGCGCGAAAGCCAAGTACCGTGCGCGAACCCCACCTGACCAGCCGCCGCCAGCAACCGCCGTGACCCAGATACCCACCACCAGCAGAACCAGCCAGCCGACCACTAGCGACAACCAAAGCCACATATGTCCTCAACTCTCCTCGCCCTAGAGAGCCAGTGCCATCAGCAGCGCCACGGCCAAGATCACTATGCCATCGACCAGATTCGGACGCAGCCTGGCTGATCGGTCGGGGGTCAGCTGACAAGGGACGCATGCCCACCCAACGTTCAGCCACTGGGACATCCGAACTCTCGGCCGGAGACACGCGAAAGGAAGGTGTCCCGGCTTTCCACTCCACCCTGCCACTTCACCTGGCCTACAGCGAGAGCATCCGGCTGCACAATCACCGAACCGCCAACTCCGTCGGGCTCAGCCTCGACATAGCCGATGGAGAACTCACCAATCCCCTGCCACCGTGGCTCCGCCACCGACACGGTGTAGCCGGGCAACGCGCTCACAAAGAGCGGAATCTCGGTCGCCAACTCCTTCACAGGATCCACCGCACGCGCACTCCAGACGACGGTCATGTCGTCGTAGTACGTGGCACTAGTGGCGTCCCTCACCTCGACGCTGTAG
>JAFADF010000004.1:0-2526 GCA_023425145.1 Actinomycetes bacterium
GTGGATAACCTTATCGAATCTACCAAAATAGATACAGGTAGTGCAGAGATGAATTTTTTAAATTATGATATAGTTCAAGTTACTGAAGATTTGGTAGATGCTTGTGTATCTTATGTAAATAATTATAAAATAAAGATTACATTTGATACAGAAGTAGAAGAGTTAAAAGTAGCTTTAGATATTGATAAATATGAAAAAATTATATTGAACTTAATTTCTAATGCAATTAAATATAATAAGGAAAATGGTGAGATTTTTGAAAACTTATTAGTTAGAGATGAGAATGTAGTCATAGAAGTTATAGATACTGGTATAGGAATTGCACAAGAGAAGATAAAATATATCTTCCAAAGATTTATGCAGATAAATAAGTCTTTTATAAGAGATGTAGAGGGAAGTGGCATTGGACTGTACATGGTAAAATCTTTAGTAGAATTACATAAAGGTAAAATAGAGGTAGAAAGTGTTGAAGGAGAAGGGAGTAAGTTTACAGTTACTCTTCCTAAAGTTGTTGTGGAAAATAAAGATGATGTTGTGTATAGTAAGGGCATTATAACTAATAGAAAAAGCAATGTAAAAATAGAGCTTTCTGATTTATAATTATAGATATGGTAATAATATAGTTATAAGTTAAGATAGGAGAAAATGATATGGCAAAAAAAGTATATGCTATAAAAGAGGGATTTGATAAAGAGAATAATAAAAAGATAGTTAATGTAATAGTTGATACTTGGGCAGAGTGTCAAAGGTATGTTACAGGTGTTAAAGGTGCAAAATATAAAAGTTTTGAAAATATTGAAGATGCAAAAAGATTTATTAGTGATGGTGGAAATATTTTAAATAAAAAGGAAAATAATTATCCTAGTGAAGGATTACATATTTACGTAGATGGTAGCTACAATGTATCTACAGAAGAGTATTCTTATGGAATGGTGGCTGTAGAAAATGACGTAGTTTTACATATAGAATCAGGATATAGTAAAAGTGATGATGAAGTTAACATAAGACAGATAGCAGGTGAATTAGAAGGGGCTATAAAAGCAGTAGAATATGCATTAACACTTGGAAAAGATCAAGTGGTTATATTCCATGATTATATAGGAATAGCCAATCATGCTACTGGATTGTGGGAGAGAAAAGACAAATCTTCTATAGAATATTATAATAAGATGCAAGCATTAATGGCAGCGGGAATAAAAGTTATATTTGTTAAGGTAGATAGTCATACTGGAGATTTTTTCAATGAATTAGTAGATGAAAAATGTAAAGAAGAATTAGGAATTCCCTCAGAAAAGGTAGTGGAAAGTTGGCTTAGTAGAAATGTATTAAAAGTATATGATGATACGGTTAAAAAACAAATATCAACTATTGCACCTAGAGGAGCTAAAAATCTTATAGTTATTAATAAAACAAATAGTGAAGAAAATGATACTATTGAAGATAATATAAAGGTAGAAGAAGAGATAAGTACTGAAAGATTATTAGGAAGAATGGAAGAGAGAAAAGCAATAATAATAAATATGCTAAATTCAGAACTTCCAATAGAAATGATAGAAAACTATACTAAAGTTTCAATCAGAGAAATAGAAAATATAAGAAGAGAAATGTAATATTAATGGGCTGTTGCACGAAAGGTGTGGCAGCTTTTTAAGTCAGTGCACAGTTTTCAATGCACAGTGCACAGTAATGGAGGAAATTCCTGCGGAATTTCTTAGATCTTAAGTGTTGAGTTAAATGTTATAAGTTAGACTATGTATCTAATTTAGATTACAGTTGATATAAAAGTAGTTACAGAAGGCTCATGAAAGTTGCACTTTCATGAAGCTTTGAATATATATTTGCATAGGATTATATAGAGAGAGTTAAGTTTATATTAGTACCTGTTCTAGTTAAGTAGTGGTAAAACTGTATCTCTCCCATAAAATACACTAGCTGTCCGCAGGACTATAATAAAATTCCTCATAAAGAGGAATTTTCACCTTACCTGTGCCTTGTGCCATAATAAAAGGAACTATCACTGACAAATTTTATTTGTTAATGCGAATCCTCATTTTTATAGAATACAGATTTTCCTTTAACTATTGTATGTAGTATATCTATGTCTTTGTTAAATATAGTGATATTTGCAAAGCTACCTTTTTTGAGATTTCCTCTATCTTGTAAGCCAAGATATGTAGCTGGATTTATTGTTACCATTTTAATAACATCATTAATAGATGCTGAGGTATTATTCAAAAAGTTTTTTACTGCGTTGTTTAAAGTTAGGATACTGCCTGCTAATGTACCATCTTTTAATCTTGCAGAATTATCTTTTAAATATACTGTTTGACCACCAAGTTCAGAAATTTCATTAGTAGAATAAGCTGCTCTCATACTATCAGTTATTAATATTATTTTTTCAGGACCTTTTATTTTTAATAGTATAGAAAACATATGTGGAGAAACATGTATTGTATCCGCTATTAATTCACAATAAATATCACTATTAAAAGCTGCACCTAAGATAGAGGGAGTTCTGTTTAGTAG
>JAFADF010000035.1:0-174192 GCA_023425145.1 Actinomycetes bacterium
GAAGCCGAACGCCGCCAAGCCCTGCCCGGCTGGCTCCACGAATACAATCACCACCGGCCCCACTCAGCCACCGGAGGCAAACCCCCGATCAGCCGATTAACCAACGTCCCCGATCAGTACAGCTAGCCGCGCGTGAGCTTGCGGTGCGCGGTGCGGTGCGGACGGGCTGCGTCCACTCCGAGCCGGGCGACCTTGTTCTCCTCGTAGTCGGCGAAGTTGCCCTCGAACCAGAACCACACGGCGTCGTCGGAGTCGTTGCCCTCCCAGGCCAGGATGTGGGTGGCCACCCGGTCCAGGAACCAGCGGTCGTGGGAGATCACTACGGCGCAACCCGGGAACTCCAGCAGGGCGTCCTCCAGTGACTGAAGGGTTTCCACGTCCAGGTCGTTGGTCGGCTCGTCCAGCAGCAGCACGTTGCCGCCCTGCTTCAGGGTGAGGGCCAGGTTCAGCCGGTTCCGCTCACCGCCGGACAACACCCCGGCCAGCTTCTGCTGATCGGGACCCTTGAAGCCGAAGGAGGCCACATAGGCCCGCGACGGCATCTCGAAGCTGGCCACCTTGATGTGGTCCAGGCCGTCGGAGACGACCTCCCAGACGTTCTTGTTCGGGTCGATGCCGGAGCGGCCCTGGTCGACGTAGGAGAACTTGACGGTTCCGCCGACCTTCAGGCTGCCCGAATCGGGCTGCTCTTCGCCGACGATCATCTTGAACAAGGTGGTCTTGCCGACGCCGTTGGGGCCGATGATGCCGACGATGCCGGCCCGCGGCAGGGTGAAGCTCAGATCCTCGATCAGCACCCGCTCGCCAAAGCCCTTGGTCAGCTTCTTGGCCTCCAGCACGTCCGAACCCAACCGCGGGCCCGGCGGAATGTTGATCTCGGACAGGTCCACTGTGCGGTTCCGCTCGGCCTCGGCCGCCAGCTCCTCGTAGCGGGCCAGGCGGGCCTTGTTCTTGGCCTGGCGGGCCTTCGGGTTGGCCCGCACCCACTCCAGTTCCTTCTCCAGGATCTTGGCGCGCTTGGCGTCCTTCTTGCCCTCGATCTGCAGCCGGGAGCGCTTGGTCTCCAGGTAGGTGGAGTAGTTGCCCTCGTAGGGGTGCAGCTGGCCGCGGTCGATCTCGCAGATCCACTCCGCGACGTTGTCCAGGAAGTAGCGGTCGTGGGTGACGGCCAGCACGGCGCCCGGGTAGCTCTTCAGGTGGCCTTCCAGCCAGTTCACGCTCTCGGCGTCGAGGTGGTTGGTCGGCTCGTCGAGCAGCAGCAGATCAGGCTGGGCCAACAGCAGCTTGCACAGCGCCACCCGGCGTCGCTCACCACCGGACAATACGTCCACGATTGCGTCCGAGGGCGGGCACTGCAGGGCGTCCATGGCCTGCTCGAGCTGGGAATCCAGATCCCAGGCGTTGCGGTGGTCGATCTCGGTCTGCAGGGTGTCCATCTCGGCGAGCAGTGCGTCGAAGTCGGCGTCCGGCTCACCCATGGCCACCGAGACCTCGTTGTACCGGTCCAGCAGCGCCTTGGTGTCGGCGACGCCCTCGTAGATGTTCTCCAGGACGGTCTTGCCCTCGGTCAGCGGCGGCTCCTGGAGCAGAATCCCCACCGTCTTGTCCTTGGCCAGCATGGCGTCACCGTTGTCGGCCTTGATCAGGCCGGCCATCAGCTTCAGCATCGTCGACTTGCCGGCTCCGTTCGGGCCGACCACGCCGATCTTGGCGCCCTCGAAGAAGGAGAGGGTGACGTTGTCCAGCACCAGCTTCTCGCCCAGCTTCTTGCGGACGTTGTGCATGGTGAACACGAATTCGGGCATGTTGGTCGTTCCTCGCTAGTCGGGCGGCGTCCAGTATGCCAGCGTCCCGCTCGGCTTCCTGACGTCCGACCGGCGGCAAGCAGGGTGAGCGGAGTCGCTGCCCACTGGTAGGTGGATCGGGGCGCGGGCTTCGCACCGAGTCGGCCCGGCGAGTCGGCTCAGCCGCGTCGGGAGAGGTACTTGGTCGCGCTGAGGAACTACTCGGTTGCGCTGAGGACGGCCTGCATGGCGCGGCCGAGCGCGGTGAAGTCGGCTTTCGACACCGGGTCCACGAGCACCCGGCGCACCGACTCGACGTGATAGGGCGCAGTCTTGACCAGCAGGTCGTAGCCGGCGTCGGTCAGGTTCGCGATCACTCCGCGGCGGTCCGAGGGGCAGGACAGCCGACTGATCAACCCCTTGGCCTCCATCCGGGCCACCGTGTGGGTCAGTCGCGACCGGGACTGCCGCACCCGCGATGCCAGGTCCGACATCCGCAGCTGGTGGTCTTCGGACTCCGACAGGTTGACCAGGATCTCGTACTCGCCCAAGTCCAGGCCGAATTTGCGCAGCTCAGCGTCGAGCTCCTCGGTGATTCTGGCCACACCGTTGAGATAGAGGCGCCAGATTCGCTGCTGGTCGTCGCTGAGCCAGCGCGGCACGATCTCCGTCGTCATAAGTACATTCTCCCAAGTTGGTGCCGTATTCAACAAACTTAGCGCGAATCTGGACCGTGTCCCGGACGCACGCGAGATGATTCGCCCTCAAACCGTCGACCCTGCCGACCGATTTCCTCGACGTGAGCGCTGACGGCTCTAGACTGCGAGAACGAGTCCAAGGGCGGATGAGGGGATTTTTGAATGATCGACGTCGCTGCAACCTTGCGGGAGGCGCCGCAATCAGTAGGGGCGATGCTTCGGTGGCGGGCCGCCAAGACGCCAGCCAAGGAAGCATTCCGCTACCCGGGTCCGAACGGGGACTGGCTCTCCATCGACTGGGCGGAGACGAGCAAGCGGGTCGATGAGTATGCGGCCGGCCTGCTGGCGCTGGGGCTGCGCCCGGAGGAGCGGGTCTCGATCGTGGCGAACACCCGGATCGAGTGGATCCTGATCGACTACGCGATCAACACCGCTGCCGGCGCCACCACCACGATCTACCCGAACACCCAAGGTGAGGACTTCACCTACATCGTCACCCACTCCGGCTCGGTGATCCTGGTGGCCGAGAATGCCGAGCAACTGGCCAAGCTTGAGGCCTCACCGGAGGCCGCCGCAGGCGTCCGCAATGTGATCCTGTTCGATGGCGAAGGTGACGGCGAACGGGTGCTCGACCTCGGCCAGCTCGCCGAGCGTGGTCGGACGGCGCTGCTCGCTGACCCCGAACTGGTGAACCGCTCGATCGGCGGCGTCGGCTTGGACAGCCTGGCCACCTTGATCTACACCTCGGGCACCACCGGGCGTCCCAAGGGCGTCGAGTTGACCAACCGGTGCTGGGTCTACCAGGCCTTCGTCCTGGATCAGATGGAGATCATCTCCGACTCCGACCTGCAGTACCTGTGGCTGCCGCTGTCTCACGTGTTCGGCAAGGATCTGCTCACCATCCAGCTGGCGATCGGCTTCAGCACCGCGGTGGACGGCCGGATCGACCAGATCGTCCCCGGCCTGGGAGCGGTGCATCCCACCTTCATGTGCGGGGCGCCGCGGATCTTCGAGAAGGTCCGTGCGGCGGTCATGCTGTCCTCGCCGCGCAGCGGGATCAAGGGCCGGATCGCCCGCTGGGCTTTCTCGGTGGGCCGGGACTCACGTGAGGCTCGCCTGGCTGGACGTGAGCTGCCGCCCGTCCAGCGTTTCTCCTACTCGGTGGCCGATCGTCTGGTGTTCAGCAAGCTGAAGGAGCGGATGGGTGGCAACATCAGCTTCTTCATCTCGGGCTCCGCGAAGCTGAACTCCCAGGTCCAGGCCTGGTTCTACTCGGCCGGCCTGGTGGTCGCCGAGGGCTACGGCCTCACCGAGACCGGCGCGGTCAGCTGCGTGAACCTGCCGCTGCCGCCGCGCTTCGGCACCGTCGGCCCGGCGCTGCCCGGCACCGAGGTGAAGATCGCCGATGACGGCGAGATCCTGATCAAGGGGCCGGCCGTGATGCGTGGCTACCACAACGACCCCGAGCGCACCGCCGAGGTGCTGGTGGACGGCTGGTTCCACACCGGTGACATCGGCGAGCTCGACGCGGACGGCTATCTGAAGATCACCGACCGCAAGAAGGATCTGATGAAGACCTCCGGCGGCAAGTACGTGGCACCGGCCAAGGTCGAAGGTGTGATCGCGGCCACCATTCCCTACGTCTCCCAGGTGGTTGCGGTCGGTGATGGCCGCAAGTACATCTCGGCGCTGCTCACCATGGACCGGGACAATCTGGCCAAGTGGGCCGCTCGCAAGGGCCTTTCCGAGATCTCCTACGAGACGCTCACCCAGCATCCCGAACTGCGCCGGACTCTGGATCGGTTCATGGCTTCGGCGAACGCCAAGCTGGAGCGCTGGGAGACGGTGAAGCGGTTCGCGGTGCTGCCTTCGGAGTTCAGCATGGACGACGGTGGCATGACGCCGAACATGAAGCTGCGCCGGAAGGTGATCACCGAGCGTTATGCGGACGTGGTGGACTCGCTCTACGACTCCGACGAGCCCGAATACATCGATCCCAACGCCAAGTGAGCTTCACCAGTCTCGTCCCGCTGCGCTGGGTGGACGTTGACGCCCAAGGTCACGTCAACAACGCCCTGATCGCCGACTATCTCCAGGAGGCGCGGGTCGACTGGCTGCAGTCGGGCGCCAATGCGCACCTGCTCGGCGACTCGACCATGGTGGTCTCCCATCAGGTGGAGTACCTCGGCCCGGTCTTCTTCTCGACCACACCGGTGCAGGTGACGGTCGATGTGGGGGTGGTCGGCGCGGCCCGGTTCGTGCTGGGCTACCGGGTGCTCCAGGACGACCGACTGGTGGCCAGAGCCCGCAGCACCCTGTGCCTGTACGACTACCGGGCGGCTCGGATCCGGCGGATGACCGGTGCCGAGCGGGAGTGGTTCGCGGCCCAGTCGGTCGAACTCGAGCCGTTGCGCTCGGTGGGGCGCTGGCGGGTCGGGCCGGACGCCGCGGAGCATCGCTTCACGGTGCGCTGGTCGGATCAGGACGCCTACCGCCACGTGAACAACGTCCGGGTTTTCGACTACTTCGCCGAGGCTCGGGTGCGGCTGACTCCCGAGCCGGGGCCGGATCGGATGACGCAGGCCGCTGCCGACCAGCTGACCTGGATGGTGGCGCGTCAGGATGTCGACTACCTGGGCCAGATCGTCCAGCGCCGCGAGGAGTACCTGGTTCGGACTGCGGTGGCCGGCCTGGGACGCACCTCAGCCACCCTGGTGGCCGAAGTGCAGGACCCAACCGACGGACGGGTTCTGGCCCGGGCGCACACCGTTCTGGTTAGCGGGGATCTCCAGGGACGCCCGGTGCCGTTGCCGCAGGTGATGCACGACTCGGCCGCAGCCTGGCCGGCCGTCAAGGCCTAGCGCGAGTAGGTCTGCCGCCCCCGCCAGTAGGTGGCCACCACCGGGTCGGGTAGGTCCCGACCGTGGTACGGGTTGTTCCGGGAACGCGACTTGGACGCGGCTGCGTCCACACTGGCTCGTGCGGTGGGATCGACCAGCACCAGGTTCGCCGGCTCGCCGATCGCCAAGGGACGGCCTTGTCCGGGCACCTGGCCGAGGCGGGCCGGGGTGGACGACATCCGCTGCACCAGAGTCGGCCAGTCCATCCGTTCGGTGTTGATCATCACCTCGATCACCACGGCCAGTGCCTGCTCCAGGCCGAGCATGCCGGGCAGTGCGATGTCGAAGGGATGATCCTTGTCCTGCCGGGCATGCGGGGCGTGATCGGTGCCGACGACGTCGATGGTGCCGTCCGCCAGCGCCTCCCGGACGGCCTCCAAGTGCTCTGAGGTGCGCAGCGGCGGGTTCACCTTGAAAGTGGTGTCGTAGGAGGCGACCAAGGGAGTGTCCAGCAGCAGGTGGTGCGGGGTGGCCTCGGCGGTCACCTTCACGCCGCGCTTCTTGGCCCAGCGAATGATTTCGACGCTCTCGGCTGTGGAGACGTGGCAGACGTGCACCCGGGAGTCGGTGAGTGCGGCCAGCTCCACATCGCGGGCCACGATCACGCTCTCGGCCTGGGACGGCCAACCCGGCAGGCCAAGCCGTCCGGACCATTCGGACTCATGGCAGCAGGCGGTCGGCCCGGCCAGCCGCGGATCCTGGGAGTGCTGGGCGACCATGCCGTCGAAGGCCTTCACGTAGGTCAGCGCCCGGCGCATCAGCAGCGAGTCGGAGACGCACTTGCCGTCGTCGGAGAAGACCCGCACCTTGGCTTTGGAGTCGGCCATCATGCCGAGTTCGGCCAGTTCCTCGCCGGCCAGCCCCTTGGTGACCGCTCCGACCACCTGCACCTGGCAGTGGCCTTCGCGCTCGCCGAGGGCGTGGACGTATTCAGCCGCCTCGGCGGTGTCGGTGACCGGGCTGGTGTTGGCCATGGCATGCACGCAGGTGAAGCCGCCGCGGGCCGCGGCGTCCGTGCCGGAGTCGACGGTCTCGGCGTCCTCGCGTCCGGGCTGGCGTAGGTGGGTGTGCAGGTCGACCAGGCCGGGGATGGCCAGCAGGCCGTCCGCGTCGAACCGCTCGACGCCGACCGGCGCGCTGGCCGGATCGGCCAACACGCCATCGTTCAGGTAGAGGTCGGTGACCGTCCCGTCGGCCAGTCGGGTGCCGGTAATCAGCAGGCTCACCGCATTGCTCCTTCGTCAGAACCCAGTAGGTGGTACAGCACGCTCATCCGGATGGCGACGCCCGAGGCGACCTGCTCCAGGACAAGGGAGTTCGCCGCATCGGCGGCCGCGCTCGAGATCTCGACGCCGCGGTTCATCGGGCCGGGGTGACAGATTCCGGCGCCGGGCTTCAGCGCCCGCAGTCGCTCCTCGGTGAGGCCATAGCCGGCCGTGTACTCCCGCTCGGTGGGGAAGTAGCCGCCGGCCATGCGTTCACGCTGGACCCGCAGCATCATCACGATGTCGGCCTCCGGCAGCACGGAGTCGAAGTCGCTGGTCACTTGGCAGCCCCAGTTCTCGACGCCGGTGGGCAGCAGGGTGGGCGGTGCGACCAGCACGACCTCGCCGCCGAGCAGGTTCTGCAGCAGGACGTTGCTGCGCACCACCCGGGAGTGCAGCAGGTCGCCGACGATGGCGATCTTCTTGCCGGCGAAGCCGTCGTTGCCGAGGCTGCGGAAGTGCTTGCGCATCGTGTAGGCGTCGAGCAGGGCCTGGGTGGGGTGCTCGTGCTGGCCGTCACCGGCGTTCACCACCTGCGCGCGCACCCAACTGGCCACCTGAGCCGCTGCACCCGAGGACGGGTGCCGGATCACGAAGCAGTCGACACCCATGGCGTCCAAGGTGAGCATGGTGTCGCGCAGAGACTCGCCTTTGCTGACGCTGGAGCCCTTGGCTGAGACGTTGATGGTGTCGGCGGACAGCCATTTGCCGGCGATCTCGAAGCTCGTCCGGGTTCGGGTGGAGTCCTCGAAGAAGATGTTGACGATGGTGCGGCCGCGCAGGGCCGGCAGCTTCTTCACCGGCCGCGACTGGACCTGCTGCATCTCCTCTGCCAAGTCGAGAATGGCGATCGCGTCGGTGGCCGATAGATCTGCGCAGCCGAGCAGGTGACGCATCAGGACTCCTTCCCGGTTCGGGTGATGGTGATGGCATCGGTGCCGTCGAGTTCGGCTAGCTGGACGGCGACCCGCTCGTCGTCCGCTGCCTGAATCGTGCGTCCGACGGTGTCGGCGGCGATGGGGAGCTCGCGGTGCCCGCGGTCGACCAGCACGGCGAGCCGGACGGCTCGAGGCCGGCCCAGGTCGCGCAGCGCATCGAAAGCGGCGCCGATTGTGCGGCCGGAGTAGAGGACGTCATCGACCAGGACGACGACCGAGTCGTCGATCGAGCCGGGGATCGCCGTCCGTCCGGGATTGCGGGTCGGGTTGGCCCGCAGATCGTCGCGGTACATGGTGATGTCGAGTTCGCCCTGCCGGACGGGGCGTCCCTCGACCTTCTCGATCAGCGCAGCCAACCGCCGGGCTAGGGGGACGCCTCTGGTCGGGATTCCGAGCAGCACCAGGTTCTCCGCACCGTGGTTGGCCTCAAGAAGCTCATGGGCCATTCGGGTCAACGCCCGAGCGACTTCGGACTCGTCGGCCACCACTCGGGAAAACTGGGGACTCGGGGTGTCGGTTGCTGGATCAGCCACGCAGCGCTCCTCGGTCGTGAGCCGGGCGCCATCTCGAGGCCACCAGGCTTCGAGCGGCCAATCTATCCGACCCGGCGACCTTCGGGCCGCCGTGCCCGTTCCGTGTCCCTCGGAGGTGCGCCCGGCTTCGGGTCAAGGCTGTGTTCTTCGGCCGCGGGCCCCGAGGAAGCGTGACTCAAGGCGGCCGAGCCTTTGCGGCGTGCCGATGACCTGGTGGGCCGTTGAGTGTGCCGCGGGCCTGCCGCCATCTCCGGGTGCGGGCGGCCGTGAGCCTCCGGCTCGGACCTAGTCGCGAGGTCGATCAGCTCGCCATCGCTGGTACGGGCAGTCGTTGACCACCGCACCCTTCCGCGGCCCGCTCGCCCGGTGGTGAGTCGGTGGCCAATCGTCCGGTTCCGCCGAGCCGTCGATGTCGCACCGGCCTTCGCAGCCGATCGAGTCGGGCCGGCGGCAGGAACTCCGGCAGACCGTCGGCTGCGATTCGGAGCTCCCATTGATCTCTGGTGCCGAGCTTGGCCGGCTCGATCAAGGCGTGGTGGTGATGGCAGAGCAAGGAGAGGTTCGCGAGTGAGGTGCTTCCGCCCGCCCACCAGGGAACCAGGTGATGCGCCTCGCATGACGTCTCCGGCACATCGCAGCCCGGGAAGCTGCAGCCGCCGTCGCGTTGGCCCAGGGCGATCCGCAGCCCCGGTGTCACCAGCCGACTGGCTCGGCCGACATCCAGCACCTCGGACGCACCGCCGAGCACGACCGGCAGCAGGTCGGCGTCACAGCAGATTCGGCGCAGTTCACCGGAGCTGAGCTGCTCATCGTCGCGGATCAGGCCAGCCCCGGCCGCAGCGGCATGCAGCGTGTCGTAGTTGAGGCGGACGACAACCCGCGCCTGGCCCACGCCCGGCTCCGGCTTGGTCTGCCGGGCTGCCTTGAGCAGCGAGATCAACGCGTCGGCACGCCTCTGCTCGGGGCTGAGCTGGCTGAACGGATCGCGTGCTTCGATCGCCGTTCGACGCAGTGCCTCCCCGTGGGCTCCGATCAGGGCCACGAAGGCCTCGCCTTCGAGCTGCGGCAGCACTCCCTCGAATCTGATCGCACCCGGCTCTCGGATGAACCGCAGGCTGCGCCGCCGGTACGCGGACTCGGCCAGTCTTTGCAACCGCTGCTCGCGGGTGTCTTCCGCGGGCGGCGCGAGTTCGGCGAGGACCCGTCCGGCGCAGCGGCTTAGCTCGGCGGAATCCAGTTGGTCGGCGAGCCCGACCAGCAGCTCCTCGGCCTGTGCGCGGCCCTCGGGCGCCAACTGTGGCGCCACCTCGTCCAGCACTCGTCCGATCGCTTGTGCCTGCCCAGGGCTGACCTGGCCATCGGCCGCGGCCTGACCCAGTCGCGGATGCTCGGCGATGGTTCGTGCCTGCATCACGGCGGCCGCGGCTTCGCGCTGGGAGAGGTTCTCCTCGAACCCGAGCCAGGAAGCCAGGGGAGTGCCGGTGGTGCGCATCGATGCCTGGTTCTGCTCGGCCTCCGCAGCCAGTTGGACGGCCAGAGCCTCCACTCGTCCGCGGACCCGCCGGGCCTTCCGCAGCCAGGCCAGCCGGATCTCGGGCGGGACGTCCGCGCCGCGCGGCTCGATCAGGTCGAGCGATCGCTCGATCTGTGTCAGCGCGTCACCGGCAGTGACCGGATTGCTGTGTTCGTCCATGCCTCCATTCTCGCGCAACCAGACGACAAAATCGAACAGGTGTACGAAATCTGTGGACAACGAACTTGTTATCCACAGATTCGGCAAAGGCTGAACACGAAGGCCGAATAGAGGCTAAGCGCGGAGACCTAACACAGCCGTACCGCTCCCACCTGCGAGAGCCGCAGGAGGGAGCAGAGGGCTGGTTCCGAGTTGGCGGAACGCCTCCTGGCAGCGCAGCGCACGCTCTGCGTCATCGCGGCGCTCGAGGACCTGCCGACTCACCGCATCGGTCAGCGCGACCGACTCCAGCCAGGCGTCGAGCTCGGCCAGCGCCGCACGATCCATCAGCGTCCGCGGGAAGAGCAGGCCCAGCACGTGCTGGCGCAGCGCCGAGCTGCGATCGGCCCAGCCGTCCCGCCCGGCCGAGATGGCCTCGGCCACCCCGCGGTAGGCGTCCCGGTATGGACGCAGGACGCTGCCCTGCCCGTGCTGCCAGAAGTTGGACGTGATCTGGAAGTGAGTCTCGTTGGCCACCTCGTCGTCGGCCGTGGCCAGCCGCCAGGCCTCGGCCTTGGCCGCACTGCTCGGCAGCGCAGCTCGCGCACCGGCAGCCCGCTCGGCACCCTGTGCGGTCGGATCGAGAGCCAGTTCGGCCTCAATCTCGTCGGTGCCGATCGCGCCCAGTCGGGCCAGGTTGGTGACCAGATGCCAACGCAGGTCGGTGTCCACGGCCAGTCCGGACGGCACCGCGGTTCCGTCCAGCCAGGACTGTAGGGCCCTGGCCGTACTCGACGTCTCGGCGGAGGTGGCCAGGGCGCGCGCCAAGGCGAGCTGGTGATCCGAGCCGGGCTCGGCTTCGGCGAGCAGCTCGCTCAGCCCGTCCACGAAGAACTGGTTGAGCGTGGCCCGGGTGGCGTCCGGCGTGTAGTAGTCGATGGCCGTCCGGGCCTGGGCCAGTACCGATCCGACCGCGGTGAGGTCGGTTTCGACGCCGACACCGGCCAGCACCAGCGCCACAAACTCGGGGGCGGGCAGCTCGGCGTCCCGGCACATGTCCCAGGCGGCTGCCCAGCACAAAGCCCTGGTCAGCGCCGATTCGATGGTGCCCATCGAGGACACCAAGGCCGACAGCGATTCGGGATCCAGGCGCAGCTTGGCGTAGGTCAGGTCGTCGTCGTTGGGCAACACCAGGGCGCCGCGCGCACGTCCGACCAGCTCGGGCAGCTCGGTGAGCTCGCCGGCGATGTCCACCTCGATCCGGTCGCGCCGGACGAGCCGTTCGCCGTCCAGGTCGTACAGGCCGATCGCCAGCCGGTGATGACGCAGGGTCGGCCACTGCTCGGGCGCGGTCTGCCGCAGCGCGAACCGGGTGAACCGGCCCTCGGCGTCCACCTCGAACTCGGCGCGCAGGGTGTTCACCCCGGCCACCTGCAGCCATTCGGCGGCGAAGAAGGACAGGTCGCGGCCGGACGCCTCGGTGAGGGCGGTCAGCAGATCGCAGAGCTGGGTGTTGCCCCAGGCGTGCTGGGCGAAGTAGGAGCGCACGCCGGCCAGGAACGCGTCCTGTCCGACGAAGGCCACCAGCTGGCGCAGCACGGAGGCGCCCTTGGCGTAGGTGATGCCGTCGAAGTTCAGCTCGACGGCCTCCAGGTCGACCATGTCGGCGGCCACCGGGTGGGTGGACGGGAGCTGGTCCTGCCGGTAGGCCCAGTTCTTGCGGGCGTTGGTGAAGGTCGACCACGGGTCGTCGCCGACGCCGGTCTTCTCCCGGATCTCGGCCTGGCAGAAGTGTGAGGCGAACTCGGCGAACGACTCGTTCAGCCACAGGTCGTCCCACCAGGTCATGGTGACCAGGTCGCCGAACCACATGTGGGCCAGCTCGTGCAGGATCGTGTTGTCCCGGGTCTCGTAGGACGCCTGGGTGACCCGCGAGCGGTACAGGTACTCGTCGCGGATGGTCACGCAGCCGGCGTTCTCCATGGCCCCCGCGTTGAACTCGGGGACGAACACCTGCGCGTAGTCGGCGAACGGATACGGCATCCCGAAGTGGTGCTCGAAGACCTCGAAGCCGGCCTTGGTGGTGGCCAGCAGCCGCTCGGTGTCCAGGTAGGGGATCAGCGACTGGCGGCAGGCCAGCGACAGCGGAATCTCGGCGGCCGTGCCCTGGTGGGAGTCGCGGACGACGTGGAAGTGGCCGGCGATCAGCGCGGTGATGTAGGTCGAGATCGGCGGGGTCGGCGCGAACGTCCAGTGTGCGGTGCCGTCGCCCAGGTCGACCGGGGTCACCTCGGGGGAGTTCGACAGCACCGTCCATGCCGATTCGGCGCGGACGTCCAGGGCGAAGGTGGCCTTGAGGTTCGGCTGCTCGAAGCAGGCGAACACGCGGCGGGCGTCGGCGGTTTCGAGCTGGGTGTAGCAGTAGACAAGGCCGTCCACCGGGTCGACGAAGCGGTGCAGGCCTTCGCCGGTGCGGCTGTAGCGGCACAGGGCCGTGACGATCAGTTCGTGCTCTCCGGCGGCGGCGTCGAAGGCAACCCGGTGGTCGCTGAAGGCGTCGGACGGCAGTGCAACCCCGTCCAGGGTGGCCGAAAGGACGCGGTCGGCGATCAGGTCGAGGTGGCTGGAGCCGCCGGTGCTGCTGAATCGAACCGCAGAGCGCGACCAGAAGCTGGCCGTCGAGTCGTAGCCGCCGGGGACGTCTGCCAGCCCGCTCAGATCGACGCTCACCTGGTAGCTGTGGGAGCGGATCTGCTGGGCCCGACGGGCCGCCTCGTCACGGGTGATATTCGCTGGATACATGGAGCCTCGCTGAGATACTTCGGTGAACTGGCGGGTCCGCAGAAATTGGGTGGTGCTGCGGGCCGGAGGTTACTAGCAGTCTTGCAACCTCCCCAAACCCGAAGCTGTGACAAGGGTGGACGCCAACGGCCGGGACGAGCCGCGACAGTGTCTCGTTGGGCGTGGCGGCGCCGCGGAGTGGGTTTGGTGCCGCAAGCTTGAGGGGTGCAACCCACCGTCAGTCCTGCTGTGCTGCTGTTCGGCAGCGCCGAAGTGCAGGTTGCGGCCGATGGGCTGGCGACGCGGCTGATCCGCGGCAACCAGTTGGTTGCCGAGCTCGGCTGGGTCGGGGCGGCCCCGGCGTCGGTGGAGTTGATCGCCGACGACGAGGTGGAACACGTCCTGGCTTCGGGCGGCGCGCGGCTGTTGCAGCGGGTGACGGTTGCCGAAACGTGGCGGACGCGCTGGGTGCTCGTCCGCGACCATGGCGGCGATCAGGCGGTGGACGAGCGGCTGCGCGTCCAGCCTGGCCCGGAGTACACACTGTGGAGCTGGGCCAGCGGGGTGACTGCGGTGATCGCCATCGCTCCGGCGCATGCGGCCGGCCCGGTGCTGTGCCTGCGCCTGGAGCAGGGACATCTTGAGCTCGTCGATCCAGAGCCGGGGCGGGTCGCCGCTGAGTTCCAGATTGCGCCGCCGGGGACGATGCTGGGTACTGGCGAGCGGCTGGTGACGGTGATCGAGGGCAGCTGGCAGCCGAATCTGGCCGCGCTGGAGACCCGGCTGCCGTCCTGGCTGGGCGATACCCAGCTTGATCATGGCTGCCCGTGGCGGGCCGACATCGCCGACTTCGGCATCACCGCTCCCGACGACGTGGACCTGTCCTTCGGTGAGGACGGCACCGTCCTGCTGGACGGGCCGGCGGGGCGTCGGCTGATCGAGGTGCATACCCCGCGCGGATTGAGCCGGGTGCCGGTGGAGTGGGTGCCGCCTGCCGAGCAGGTGCTGCATCAGGTTGCAGTCACAGCCTTGAGTTCGTCGGCTCCGCTGGGTGCGGCCGCTGCCCTGTGCGTCCAGCGGGCGGCGGAGCGGCACGCGGTCTGGCTCGAGCCCAGCGCCCACGACCGGTTGGATCGCTTCGACTGGGCCAGTGACGCCACCATCTTCGCTCCGGCGTTCGCCCTGGCCAGAGGCCGCAACGAAGGCGAAGCCGCGGTGGTCTCGGACGGGCTGAGGCTGCTCGGCTCGCGACCGGCCGGGGTCGGCTTCGGACGGCTAGCCATGGCCGGCTGGCTGGCCTCGCTGAGCGTCGGCTTGGACGCCCGCGAACGCTGCCTGGAGCTGCTCGGCCGTCCCGCGGTGGGCCGGACGGCCGCTCTGGAGAGCTCGCTCCTGCACTACCGCAGCGTCGACTTCGGTCAGGCCGAGTTGGCTGGCGTCTTTCACCGGCTCGGCGGCAATCTGCCCGGACGCGCCCCGCTGCTGTCCTGGGCCGAACAGGCATCGCTGGTCGGCCTGCTGGAGCTGTGCCCGCCGGAGTGGCCGGGTGCCGCCGACTACGCCCAGGCCGCCGAGAAGGCCCGCGGTCAGATCCTGTGCGCCTATCTGGACGGTGAGATCACCGACCCTGAGCCGTTGGCTTGGCTGCTGCTGACTCCCGAGTTGGTCGCCTCGGGTTAGCTGCGACCGGCTGACCACAGTTGGTGGGCCGGGCCGGGGCACCGTAGAGTGGCCGCGATCCGGGGCGTAGCGTAGTGGCTAGCGCGCCTGCTTTGGGAGCAGGAGACCGCAGGTTCGAGTCCTGTCGCCCCGACCAACCTTGCACCGTTGTCTGGCCTTGTCGAAGCCCGGCCCGTCGGCTGAGCTTGTTGAAGCCAAATCGGCCCTGCGTCGCGGGGACGACCCGTCAGGCGGCGTAGTAGCCCTCCGGCAGCAACTGAGCGACTCACGTGGGGGGAGCGTGCTTAGTGTTTCGGGCTGTCCTCACTCGAGACGTCCCGTTTGTGCGAGCGCCGCGGCGACAGGACCTGATCGACCGTCTCGGGTGAGACTTTGCGTGCCGTCCGGATCATGGCGTCGGCGAGGATCTGGCGGTCTCCAGCGGGAGCGCCCAACCCTTGTTCTTCGACGCGGGCCAGCACTCGCGTGAGCAACTCGGGCCGGCTCGCGACCATCTCGACGACGGCGTCGTGATCGAGGTTTCGTTCGATCTCCTGGCGCCGTCCCTTCTCCCAATCGCTGAGCCGTGCGGTCGGTGACATGACCTTCACGACCTCTGGTTTGACCCCGACGATCTCGTTCCCGCGGCGCTCGATGGACGCCTCGACCCGGCATCGCGCCGAGCACCAGACCGGACGCCGGCCGCGTCCCTTGTACGTCACCGGAGCACCGCACCGAGGGCACCTGAACGACTTCGCCGGATCGCGGATCACCTCTCGCATGCGAAGCTCCTGGTGGGATGAGTGCTGCATTTCGTACAAACGAAATGCGCAAGAGCATGCCAGAGGTGTGTTCTGGTTGTGGGTTACGTTGAAGACAGTATTCAAGCGGCGATCCGTTGCCGACTGCGGTGAGGAGACCTCCTGCGGCACGAGGCTTGGCGCGGAGTCCGTCGACAGCCAGGACGTGGCTGCGCAGCGACGAGCAAAGAAGGCGTCGAGTGCCCCTGTGGCGGCGCCCACCGTTACGCTAGACGCTGTGGGCCAGCACAGGGACCCCCCGCATGCCGACGACCCGATCGCGGTCGATAGTGTCGGCTGTTCGCTGATCCCACTCAGTCAGGCCGTCAACGACTACGCGGCCCTCACGAAGCGCGGCAACGCCTACAGCTGGTATCGCAGGCAAGCCAAGGCTGGTTCGGTCGACTTCAGCGGGCATCGTGTGGTCACGATGAAGCTTGGAAACCGATGGGTCGTCCGTGGCGACGAGATGCGCGACGCTCTTCGGGTCATCGCCAAGGAACTCGAAGACCGCCAGGCCCGACTGGAGTTCGCTAGCCGCGAGTACAACTCCGGGCGTCTCACATCACCGGGCACTATCGAGACGACGTGGGGCTCTTACGAGGTCAGGGGAAACTTCCATGCCGTTAGGATCGAACCTCATCTGCTGCAGGAGGGTGGCCCGGTCTGGTACTGCAACTCGTGCATGCGACCTGCTCGAGTCGAACATGATGGGCCCGAGTGTCACACATGTTCGGATTGGGGATCGTGCGGGCGTGACTGCACTGCTTCGGCCGTCCGCTGCGACGCCTGCGCATGTCGCATGGAGATCTAGTCCCGGCGTGACGCCAAGCTGCAGGCATCTCACGCCAGCGGCTAAGCCGGTTCCGCTACCAAACGCGTGGGATCCTGTGCCGAGCCGCTCGAGCGGCCCGGGCCTGAGGCGTCGGACGTGGTGTCAGGCGGGTGTGCCCGTCGGCATTGTGACTAGCGCCTCCACGTCGACGATCAAGTCGCGGACGCTGCTGTAGCGCTGACTGATGTCAGAGTCAGTGCACTTCTTGACGATATGAGCGACATCCCCGGCGCTGCCTCCGAGCGACTCCTTGCCGGTGAAGATGAAGGAGAGTACCCAGCCGACTGCGTAGATCTCATTTGCGACGCTGTAGTCCTTAAGGCTCTCCAATTGCGGATCACGGATTGTCCCTCGAAGCTCGGTTCCGGTGAGGGTGAAGTCTGACGAGGCATCCTTGACGAGGCCGAAGTCGGATAGCTTCACGAGCACGGCCCCTTGGGAGTACACCTTCAGGAGAACGTTTTGCAGGCTGATGTCGCGATGCAAATACCCCTTACTGTGGAGGAAGTTTAAGCCATACAAGAACTGAAGGGCGATGCGCTTTCTTGTTGGAAGTGTTAGCTTGCTGTTGCGCTGGTTCACGTAGCTGCGGAGCGTCTCCTCACAATACTCCATCCGGTACTCGTTGCGCTCCTCGTCGTACTTGAAGACCTGAACGACGTATGGGAAGTTAAGTCCCTTCATTACGTGAAACTCCTGCTTGAACCTATCGAGATCGCGCTCCGAAAGGGTGCGTTTCGCGCGTTTAACAGCGAACTTGATGCCATACTCAGGGTCCATGTAGGAGTAGACGTGAGCGAAGGATCCCTCGCCGATCATGGTCAGCTTCGCTCTCTCCGAACGATCAATGAGGCGGACCGAGTCGGTGTGGCGGTCAAACACCCGCTCGAACTTGACGATCTTGATCTGTTCGAAGTCGTCTGGGACCGCGCTGCCCCCGCTCGGCGACAGCCAGGGCCTGCATCGCTCGACCGCCTCTTGGTAGCTGAGGTCGAAGGCAACCTCAATCCCGTCCCGCTTGAGCTCGTAGAGGTCTGTGTCGATCTCATGGATGAGTGCGATCAGGTCGCGGCTGTGGTCGGCCCAGTAGTGATGAGTCGTTCGCGCCCGGCTGTTGATGCTCTCGAAGTGCTCGTTCAGTCTCTTGTGCAGCACGCTGAACATGTGACCGAACTCGACGTCATCCTCGTAGAGGCGATCAAACGCGGCCGAACTGGCACGTTCGTCATACTTAGCCTTCATGTCCGCAAGCATGAGGTCGTGAGGCGTGGCCACTGGACGTCTCCTCCCGGGAACGTATTGCGCGTGCTAGCACCAAACTTACGACCTGGGCTTGTTCGCGAGGCGCATCGACGGCGCACAACTATGTGCCAGGCGTGACTGGCGGCGAGCCCCGGGGTCAGCTGCGCCACGCCGCGAGCAAGTTGAGAGTTCGTGTCCTGACGTACCGGACGTCCCGATCGAGGTCGCGGCAGGTGTAGTTGCCGTGTGACAGGTGTTCGACGACGCCGAACATACGCGGGTCCGTGGCGTTGGGCGTGAATGTCGCGTCGGTGTTCGGGTAGTGGATACACCTGTTTCGAATCCGCATTCCTGTTTCGCTGAGCATTCGAGCGGCGGGCCCACTGGCAAGCAGACTCGCCACCGCACGGAGGCCGGCGGTTCGCATTGGCCGATTTTGATCCGCGATCTCGACAAGAGACGACAGTACATGGTGGCAGACTGCGTACTGCGTGCGCAGCATCGACCCTTCATATCCCGTGGATATCGACGGCAAGAGGTGTTGGCAAATACCCAGATCGCACTCGACCTGGAAGAGAAGCAGCTTCAGGCCGAGCGGGAAACTGGGCTCAAACCTCGCCGCGAGCGCAGTCTTTGCCTTCAAGTCCTCGGAATGAACTTGCGGCAGGCGGGGTCGATAGCAAGTACCCGCCACTTGACGGCCGACAGTTGAGGAAGCCAGCACCCTGCCGGCCTCCCTGGAGAATCTCTCCAACTGCGTCCCCCACTGTGTCGTGAGGTCGCGGATCGGGGCGTTGTGGACTCTATAGCTGGGGTTTGCGCCGACGGTGGTGCTCAGATCGAGTCCTAGCTGGTAGGTCATTGCGATCGATGCGCCGAGCGGAACGCTGTCGGCCAATGAAAAGACCGCCATCTCGTCGACAAGCTTGGTAAGTGGAGTGGCCTTCAACCAGCGCCAGAAGGGTCCGCCCATCGCGGCCTTCGCCTGGTGTTCACTCATCTCCAGTCCGGCGACATCCCGCTGGAACGCCGCCGCTCGGGTCAACCTGGGAGTGTGGTTGTCGAGGTACTTGGTGCTGTTCCGGATGAGGGCCGTCGCCGCCCTGGCATCGGCAGTCATGTCGAAGACAGTAAGCATGTGCTGTGGGTTCCGCGTGTTCCACTGGATGACGAGGTCCTCCGCTTCGCGGACCACTCGTGCAAAATGCGGTGCCAAGAGGAGAGACAGGAGGCCCCCGTCCGGCGAACTGTGGGCTGACAGAGCGAACCTCGACAACCAGGTCGTGTCCTCACGTGCGAGGTGGAGGGACGTTACGTCACGCGTCATCATGCTCGGCATGTCCCAATGGTGGCCGAACGTCGGGGCTGGGTAGTGACGTCCCCTGCCGAGTAGCAGGTGCGGTGGCCCGGCCACGAGCGCTTTGGCCCGTGTGTGAGTTCGCAAGGCCACGAGAGGCCGGGCACAGTGATTGTCTTCTCGGTTGCGGGCGCACCATGTCACATCTTCATGACGCGGACGAAGGACGCGTCGATTCTCCGCGATCTCTAGATGCCTCTATAGATAGCGGCGAGTGAGATCGATCACGGCGGGCCCAGAGATCTCGACCGTCGAGTTGCCTTCCCGAACGAAAAACTTCCCGTCCCATGAGGTTGGGCTCGAGGACGCTGTCGGCCTCAACGTCCAGATTAGGTAACCGCGATACTCGAAAAGAGTCAGCGTCGAGGCAAGAGTGGCGGCGAAGCCGCCTTCCAACTTCGAGTTCTTGATGCGCTGCACGAGCCATCGAAGATGCTCGTCGCGGTTGCGCTTGAGTGCAGTTAGCTCGTGCTGTGTGCCGGTAACCAAGAACTCACTTACCTCCAGTGGCTGGACACCGTAAATCTTCTGAATCCGCCTTGCGTGCTCCTCGCGATCGGCCACGCCGAAGATAATGAAACCCTCTGCGCCCGGTCCATGATTTGCCATCGCTGAGGCGGTCTGCATCACGGATTCGAACGCCTGGTCGTCAAATGCCTTGGTGTCGTCGAGACGAGTAAAACCCTGCTTGAGCTCGAATAGTGCATGCTCAGTGAGTGCCATTTGGAGCTCGATCTCGAATTCGGTCGCGGTAGCCTTGGTGCGCAGCGCAACAGGATCATCGCTCCGTTTGAAGTACGGCCTAAGCACCGCCTTCACGGAATCGAAGAGGGGGCGTTTGCGATTGGCGCCCCAGTTACCGCCGCCCGCTGGGATGTTAAGGTCAGCGTCCCAGAAGTGCTCAAGTTTCTTGGTGAGGCCGGCGATGTCGGCGACCTCCATTCCCTCCTGAACCAACAGTTCATACACTGCCATGAAAGTTGCATGGAAGTAGCGAGGAATCCCCCTGGGGTTCTGCTGGGTGATGACCCACGCTGCCCAGGACTTCCCCGATTTATCGATGGTTCGCTTCACAACGTCGAGAGTCAGTAGGAAGTTCCGCTCGATGTTGTCGGCGCCGAGCGTGTTGAGTCGGGCGTTTACCGCACCAGCCGAGGTCGTCGCATTATCATCTCTTCCATACGCGGAGTTGCGGTATGCGCTCCCGCTGACCGCGATGGGATCGAGAATAATGTCAAGGAGGATATCCAGCACCAGCTCTTCATCGCGGGATTCCCTAACGGCCTCCTTATCCAGTATTCCGTTGGCAACCCAGAACACAGATTCGCTAACGATGCCGTAGGGAAGTTCACGATTCGTGATACTGATGCGGGGCATCTCTGCCAAGGGCACGGTGTCCGAGAGGGACGCGTCCCCTCGCACAGCGGCGCTGATTCTGCGAACGAGGCTTGCGAAGTCAGAGGTCACGCCCGCTTGGCGGATGTCCTGGAGGCTAAGCTTCCTGCCCGAGGAATTGATGCGCCTGAAGACCTCGTCGACTGACTCCTCTGAGGCTGATCGGTACGTTGACACCGGAAGTTGATAATTCACGATCGCAAGGCAGGTGCTTCTGTCAAGAACCGGCTCCTTCTGCTGGAGGTCTTCCTCGTCAAGCTTGAATTTGGTGTCTGCGAGGGTTGCGAGGTCAAAGTAGGCACCGTTGTAGGCGAACTCATTCTCGATGAAAGAGAAGATAGCGTTCAGCCGCTGGAGGCCATCGATGATTTCGAGCCGAGAGCCGCCCAGTGTCGAGTTCTCGGCCAAGAGGATGAGGGGGATCGGAAGGTTGTTGCGGACCGAGTCGATCAAGGACTGCTTCTCTTCAACCGCCCACACCAGCTTGCGTTGGTATCGCCGGTTCACGACGAAGGTCCCGGCAACATACTGGGTGTAGAGGTTCTGGAGGCTCTGCCCGAGGACCGTCAGTTCGGTTGTGGTCGGTGACACTTGGCTCTTCCTCGCTTCTCCTTGGCTGGAGAACAGTATGGTGCTTGCGCTGCGAGCCGGTGGGATAGAACCGCCGCGGCTGAGACTAGTGTCCGGCCAAGATGTGATCGGCTGAGGTCTCTTGTCGAACCAGATGCGGTGCGCGGATTTGGGCGGCGCGACGGTGAGGAGACACGCGGCTGAGTGATGTGCTGGGCGCGGCGCTTTCATCAACGACGGGCGACAGGTTCACATGATGGAATCCCCGCCCCAGATAAGCCCCAACTGGCGGGCGAGATCGTCGAGTCTTGCCTATAACGCCTAGTCAAGACTCCAGCTCAGCGCACGATCCATCCGGTTCGGGCCCTATCGTCCTGACCCCATTCCCAGCCGATGCGTCGGCCAACCGAGGGGCCGTGGCGGGGGAAGCGATCGGGCCAGTGGTGCAGCTAGCGGGCACCGAGTGTCCACACCAGGAGCACTGTTCCAGCCACGACTGATGCGCCGAACCAGCCGAGCACAGCTAGGGCCGCTGCCAGGTGGATGTACCACCGGAGCTTTCGCTTGCGAGCGGCCGCGAAGATCGTCTCGGGAGGTTCGTCGCCTGAGAGATCGGTGAGTCCGCTGACGTCCACGAGCATCCAGCTTCGGTGACCGCGGACGAGGTGAAGGGTCGAAGAGGTGAACTTGCTGGGAAGCGGCACCGAGAGGACGATCCGTGCCGCGTCCAGGTTGATGCTGCGCCGGCCGAGGACCGTCTGCCCGGTGAGCTTGCCCTCACTCACCTCGACGAGTGTGGCCGGGGTCACGGGCAGCATCATGGCCGGCAACAAGCTCAGCCACAGCACGGCCACCAGTAGGGCGAACTCCGGCACCCAGAATGAGGGGCCCGATGACGTGGTCGACCACGGGATCGGAAGCAGCCAGAGAATGCCGACCAGAAGCGGAGCACCCACCAGCAGAATGCGGCCGGCTGCAATCGTCCAACCACTGAGCCGCCGACGAACCCGACGCTCGCGCTCAGCGCGGCTTTCGGGGGGTCGTCGGCGACCCTTGCTGAATGGTCACTGACTCATCGTTCCACGGAGGCACGGTGTGAACTCGTCGGCCGCCGGCTGCTCACTCGAGCGCGTAGGCTAGCCGCCGCAGACGGTACCGATGGCGTTGAACTCGGTGTCCACTCGGGCCAGCGGCTCCTGGAGCTTCTTCAGGCCGTCCGCGGTGGGGTTCTTGATCAGCTTCTCCAGGGCGGCGGTGGTCTCGTCGACGGCAGCCACGGCCTTTTCGCTCTGCGCCTTCACGGCGGGGTCTTCGAGCTTGGCGATGGACGCCTTCAGTGTCTTGCTGAACTCCTGCAGCGCGGTGAGCGACTTCTTCGGATCGGTGCCGATGTCGGCCAGCGCCGCGTTCAGGGTGGTGGCGGCGTCATTGGCGGTCTTGCCGATCTCCAGGCAGGAGGCTGCCTTGGTCAGGTCGTCGGAGTCGGCAGTCGCGGACGCAGTGGGCGCGGCCGACGTGGCGCTGGCCGTCGGTGCAGCCGAGGTTGCCACCGGGGACGGCGTGCTGGACGGCGCGGCCGCTGAGGTGCAGCTGGTGAGCAGAACGAGTGCGGCGGCGATGCCGCCGATGATGGGGGTGCGCATGTCAGGCCTTTGGCTAGTCGGTGTCTCCGCGAACGCTACCGCCTTGCCGCCGGCCTGGCGGACGTTCCGACACCCCGGTCCCGCTCTTGTCATCTGCGACGCGCCCGGTGCGGTCGTCAGAGCGTCCGCGCCGGAGGGGCAGCGCGGTGTCCTACGCTCGGCTCAGGGAGTCGGATGGACGGCTCGGCGCAATCCGCGGGAGGTGATCGATGGCCAAGAAGGGCTCTCCTGTCGCCGCGGACGAACCGCAGTTCGTCAACCAGCATTTCGCCTACTCAGAGTTGTCTCGGCGGGATCGGCACGCCCTGCGTGATGTGCTCAAGCTGGCCTTCCCGATCGGTGGATCGTCGCATGAGTTGTGGAGCACTTTCGGCGAGACGACGGCCTTCGTCCGCCGGGCGGTCGGGGACGGCGAGTCCGAGCTGCCCGAGGGGATCATCGGCGGCGCCATCGTGATGAGCTACCCCGAGGATCAGTACGACTATCTGGCCTACATCGCGATCCATCCGGACTACCGGCACCGCCGCCGGCTGTTCAGCTGGGGTCCCGAGCCGCACCATGGCACCGAGTTGCTGCGCTATGTCTACGACGTGATGCGCTCCAGGGTCGGCCCGACGCGGATGCAGCGCTGGCTGATGATCGAGCCGGCCGGACGGGACGCCGCCCACTTCTATCTGCGCGCTCTGCCCTCGAACGAGTACCCGCTGACCTTCAACGAGGAGGCGTGGACGATGTCGGTTGCCTACGACGGGCTCAGCCTCTGAGTCAGGCGGAAGTGCTCGGCACCGGCCAGGGTGGCAGCGGCGCGAAGGCGAGTTCCCGCGCCAGTTTCGGCGGCTGCCCGGCCAACAGCAGCACCAGTTCCATCATCTGATCGACGTCCTCTGGTCCCCGCTCGGGGTGGTCCAGCTGCTGGGCGATCAAATGCCTGGTGGCTAGCCGATCAGCTGCGGCTCGTGGTCACCGTCTGGTCTTCTTGGACGGTGCCACGTACACGGTCTTGGTGAGGACGACGCCGGCCTCGCTCAGTGAGAACCGAAGGGTCAGCTGTTCGCGTGGTTCCTTGCGGCCGTCCTTGCTGATCGGCACCGAGAGCACCAGTCGGGTGGAGCCGGCAGCAAGGTCCCCGGAGATCCAGGGATCCTGGGCGTAGATCGACTTGCGAGTGCTGGAGACTCCGTGCTCTTGCCGCCACCGCTTCGAGACGTCGGCGCCGGTGAGTGACGGCACTCGCTTCGGTCCACGGACGGCCGTGACCTCGAAGGAGAGGTCCCGGGCCAACGGCTCGCTCATGGTGAGCACCCAAGTGGCTTTCTGGCCCTCCTTCACCGTGCCATGGGCGGCCTTGAGGCTGAACGTCGGGAGTGGATCGTCGTCCTGCAGATCCAGCTGGCCGAGGTAGGCGTCGGTCATCACCCCTCGGACGGCCCAGCCGGTCAAGGTGAAGCCGGACAGCTCGCCCAGACTCGGTGTCGAGTTGCCGTCCACGTCGACCGGGATGCTTCCCTTCGTCTGGCCGGGCGCCAGGTTGACGGTGATCAGGTCTGAACGCTGCGTCTCGTCGTAGGAGGCGACCCGCACCACGAACGAGCTGCGGGCCTGGGTCTTTGCGTTGAGGGTGAACGGCACCCGCACGGTCCGACTGTCGGGATCATTGCCCTCCACCTCGGTTGCCGTTCCCAACGAGACCAGCGGAATGCGCTTGTCGGGGACGGCCGGCAACTCGGCGGGGACGGACGCGACGTCCAGAATCCACACCCGCCCCTTCGCCGAGCTCGACACCAGCTCCACCGAGACCACCTTCGACAGATCGATACCGGCCGCGGACGGGTCCACGGTCACCGTCTGCGCCCACAGTCGGGCAAGAGTCTCCGGTGGGTCGAAGGCCACCTGGGTGGTGCCACCGACGGGGTCCAGGTCGGCACTGGCGCCATCGGAGTCGGTCAGTCGCACCGAGAACCCGACGGACTGCTGTGCGGGATCGATGATCGTGCGCAGCTGGAGCGTCCTGCCGGTCAGGTCGAGCGGCTTGTCGAACAGCATTCCGCCGGTCTGGCCGACCTTGTCCCAGGCCAGTTCGAGGGCGTCGCGTTCGGGTAAGGCCTCGCCGAAACCGGGCCAGTGCGGGGATGCCCCGGCCAGCCGGGTTCCGCGACCGCAGACGGAATGGCCGCCTTGATCGTCGCTGGTGCCGCGGCAGAAGCCGGCGTCCATGGTGGCATCGGTGGTGCCGGTGTCCACGCTGGGGACGCGCAGCTCCCGGCCACCACCGAGGCTCTGGCTGAGCGCAACAGCACTGCCGGTGGACTCGACCCGGACCCGTTCGCCATCGAGCATGGCCAGCGGACGCGAGTCCTTCCCGGTGAACACCTGGACGGCCGCGGCCACGTACGCCGTGCCGACGGAGCGCTGGCTCGCCGCGGAAAGCCGCTGCGGGTCCTTTGTTCCGCAGACGGCGTTCTCGTCGCCCGACCAGTCGTCCCATGACGGTGCCGTGCTGCCCGGCGTCCACTCGGAGTTGAAGTAGTTGTGGTTGGCGCCCATCACCATCACCGACGAATGCAGCGCGGTGTCATCGGAGACCACGTCCCGTGCCCCGTCGGTGAACCGCTGCCCCTGGAGGTCGTAGACATCGCCGTCGCAGTAGGGGAGCACGGTCACGGTCGGCACGTACGGCACTGCCTGTCCGGCGAAGTCGGTCGGGGCCAGCAGGACGGCACCCACAATCCGGTACGGCGCCGAGAGCGGAATCTGCAGTGCGGCGCGAGCCACACCTTCACCGCCGCGGCTGTGCCCGACGAGGACGACCTTGCCCAGGTCGAGCTGGTGTGCGCTGGCGCGCTCGGCCCAGTAGTCCAGATGAGCACGGACGAGCCGGGCCCGGGCGTCCGCCCCACCATCGGTGAGGACGTCGTCTTGAGCATTGATCCCGTTCACTCGGATCGAGACCGTGAAGTAGCCCTGGGATGCCAGTCGCTGCTGCAGGTATTCGTAGCCCAGGTGACTCGGAATCTCCTTCGCCGGAGCCTGGCACGGCCAGGTCGAGTCGGAATCCTCCGAGCCGCTGACATAGCACACACTGTGCCGACCGTGGAGGAACAAGACGATGCCGCGGGGGCCCGTGTCGGCCGACGGCTCCGGCTCGACGACATGACCCACGAACTCCACGGGGTTCTCGAAGCCGGCGATGGGGACGGGGTCGCCGCTGTAGTCGCTGCTGACCGTCTGATAGGGCCCCGCCTCGGCTGGGTCGAAGGGCAGCAGCCGCCCCGGTGTGAAGCTGACCGTGCTGGCGCGGACGGTTGCCGTGTCCTGCCCCTGGCGCGAGATCCGGTCGCCGGACAGCACCACGTCCAAGGCGGACGGATTGGGGGCCTTCGCTGATCGCACGACAGTGCTGACCACCTGGCCGTCGGCGACGATGGACGTTCCGATCGGAGTGGCGTCCCGGACGATCACCGGCCGGTCGGACGAGGTGGGCAGCTTCTTCGGCGAGCGCCAGGTCACCTTCCACAGGTCGCCGGAGAGGTTCTCCACCTTCCAGGAGCCGACGCGCTTGTCCCCGGTCTGTCCCGGTGACATCGGGAGCGGACTCGCCGCGGCCGGCAGCGTCCCCCCGAGCCAGAAGAGACTGACTGCGACGATCCCGGCGAGCACGCCGACGACGCCCGACTTGTTGGCCCCAACCATTACCGCTCCGCCCTCGCTGGTCTGCGCCCCGCTGCGCTCGTGCCGAGGATAGTCGGCGGGTGGCAACCAGCCGGCGGCCTTCAGCCCCTGGTCACATCGCGATTGCCGGACGGTGGCTTGGGACGTCCCGTCAGCTCGTCGAGGCCGCCCCGGAAGCCTGGCCCGAGGACGGCCCGCAGCTGCGCGATCGCCCGATGCTGGATCACCCGGACCGCCCCGGCGGACTTGCCGAGGATCGTCGCGGTCTGCTCGACGCTGAACTCATCGAGCACCCGCAGGGTGATCACGGCGCGCTGATCGGGCTTCAGTGCGGCCAGGATCTGCTCCACCGACTCGTTCTGTCCCACGCCGTCATCGGCCGCGGAGGCGTGGTGGCGCGCGTCGTGGAGGAGAACTACGTCCTCGCTGGGTGAGCTCGGTCGGCGCTTGGCCGCTCGCCATTCGTCCACGACGCGATTGCGGGCCAGCAGGAACAGCCAGGCGCGGAACGCGGCCTCGTCACCCTTGAAGCTCGGCAGGTTCCGGACCACCTGGACGAAGCACTCGCCCAGGCAGTCGGACGGCTCGGCCGCGCCCTGCCTGGTGATGAACCGGAGCAGTCCGGGAGCGAAAGCGTCGTAGAGGGTGGCCCAGGCCCAGTCAGCCCCCTGTTTGGCCGCCGCGAGAACCTCATCGAAGTCGTCGATGCTGGTCACATCCGGCTCCAGGAATCGACGGACGGGCAGCGAGAACCGTCCGCGGCCGATGCCATCAGTTCGGGCGGTGTCGATGAGCGCCTCATCTGGTGAAGCGGGCGGTTCACAGAACCCAGACTGCACCCTCCGGAGTCAGCGACGTCGGTACTGCGCCGCGGAGTGATTCTGCGATGTTCAGCTGCCGGACTTGGACTTGCCCGGAGGGTCGGTCCGTGGGCCGGTGCTCGGGGTTGCCTTGGGTGGGGTGGCCTTGGTGGTCGGCTTGTGTTCGGACTTGGCTTCGTCGGACTTGCCGTTGTTCGTGTGGGACGGCTTGGCGGTCGGCTTGTGTTCGGACTTGGCCTCGTCGGACTTGCCGTTGTTCGACTTCTCGGTGCTCTGCGGGGCGGGGGTCCCCGGGTGGCTGGTCGGGGCAGCGGTCTCCGGGCGGCTGGTGGGAGGCGGCGGCACCGGAGTCCCGGTCGGGCCGACAGAGGCCGGAGTGTCGACTCGAGCCGAAATGGCCGGTTCGGGGAGCAAATTGGGGAGGAAGCTCAGCGGGTTGGCGCCGACGGCCGCGGCAACACTGACCCCCATGGTGAGCACGCCCAGGCTGGCGGCCATCGCGGTGATCAGTACCCGGCGGGTGCTTCGCCGGGGCCGGGGGGCAGGGGTAGCGGCCACGATTCGCGCTTCGCGAGTGATGGTGTAGAGGTGCTCGTCGCGGACGGAGCCCACCTCTGCGGGCGGGCAAGCGGTCGGCAACTCAGCCAGGAAGCTGGCCACCTGTTCCAGGTCGGCCCGGTCGTCGGGCACCTGGCCGGCCAACACCCGGTCTGCGTCGGAATCGCTGAGTCTCACGTCCACCTCCACTCCGGATACCGTCGGGCTTCCTCGCGACGTTACACCGGGGCCTGAGCCGTCTTCTGGCTCACCCGGGCACGATCGCGAACTTTCTCGAGACTCGCTGTAACAACCCGTGGTGCAGTGACGGTTTACCGGGTGAGAAGGCCGTCCCCCCGGCGGCCTTCACAAGACTCACAGGAGGTAACGATGAGCAAGGCCCGTTGGACCCGAACCCTCCTCGGGGCAGGTCTCACCCTGATCCTGAGCAGTGTCGGGCTGGTCCCGGCGAATGCGGCATCGGCGCCGGTGATCACCTGGGATTCGCAGATCGTTGACGGTGCCAGCTACGTGTACGGCGAGGTGCCCCCCGCGCCCGGCTGCACGGCCACTGAGGACGCCGTCGCCGTCGTCTGCACTGTCACCGGCTACTCCACTGCCGTCGGCGTTCAGGTGTTGACCGCGACCGGCTTTGGCTCGGACGGCATCACCAACACCGTCGAGACCCGCACCTACACCGTCACCGCTTGGACGCTGAAGGGCTTCGACAAGCCGGTCAAGGCGAACGTGGTGAACAAGGTGAAGGCCGGTTCGACCGTGCCGCTGAAGTTCCGGGTCTACCAGGGGACGGACAAGGCCAAGTCGGTGAGCGTGGTGTCGAGCATCACCGCCCAGCAGTACGAGTGCTCGACGATGGCTCTGATCGGCTCGCCGGTCTCGGTCACCCAGGATCACAAGGGTCTGCGCCTGCGCTACTACGACGGTCGCTTCCACCAGAACTGGAAGACCCCGAAGCTGCCCAAGCCGGTCTCGACGGTCAAGGTCAAGGGCAAGAAGCCCGTTGTTGCGGCCACCTGCTACCAGGTCGTCCTCACCACTGCGGACGCCTCCACCCTCACCGCCAAGTTCCAGCTCAAGTGAGCTGACGATCACCCCGCCCACGGCCCCGCAGCGCTTCGGCGCTGCGGGGCCTCAGCGTGGGTGAGGGGGCAGCTGTCTCACGGCTGGCCGAGGGCGTTGCCTGAGCCACCCGCTGCGGCTATCCTGAGAGCGCTTCCGGTCGGGGGGACCGGAGCGAGCTTGTCGCATCGGGGGGTAGCGCAAGTGAAGTATGTGTTCAGAATTCTGTTGGTCCTTGGCGTGGTCGTTGTCGGCAGCGCCCTGGTTGCCAATCTCGCCTTCGACTGGTCCATCGTGCAGACGACGCTTGCCGCCGTCGGCTCGGAGGGCCTTTTCGTCGGTCTACTCACCAGTGGCCTGGTCGGAGCTCTGCTCACCCAGGAGTACTGGCTGACCGCCTGAGCCACAGCCGGCGAGGGCTCACGTCCTCGCCGGCTGGGTCTCGGCACCTCTTCTTGTCCACCGGTTGCTGTGCGCGCTGGTGAGAACAGTTGCGCCGGAGATGTTCGAGCCGGATTGTTGTGCGGCAGCGGGTCATGTCCCCCAAAAGAGGGTGTCCACAGTACGCATTTGCGCAATTCGCGCCGAATCTCGCGGACTGGTAGCGTGAATGTTGCACGCGGCGGGGGGCCGCATGCATAGAGCACTGGGGGGCGCTCGCAATGAAGTATCTGTTGAAAACCGCCGTGGTTGTCGGTGTCGTTATTGCCGGCAGCGTGGTTCTTGCCAATCTGGCCTTCGATCTCTCCGGGGTGCGGACGGTCCTTGCCGGGGTTGGCGTTCAGGGTCTCTGCGTCGGACTGATTGCCAGTGGTCTGGTGGGCGCACTGCTCACCAACGAGTACTGGCTCACCGCCTGACTCCCGACTTCACACAAATGGTCCTGGCCGCGATGCGGTCAGGACCATTTGCTGTTGGAGCGGATGACGGGAATCGAACCCGCGTAGCCAGTTTGGAAGACTGGGGCTCTACCATTGAGCTACATCCGCGCGGGGTTACCTTAGCCCAGAGCGGCCGGAGAACGCTCATCGGCGCTGCCCATGGTGCCTCTGACTGCGGCGAGTGTGACCACGTCGAGTGGGCTGGCTAGGATTAGCAGGTCTGTCTACCTTCCGATCCAGGAGCCCGCATTGCCCAGCACCGTCGAGCAGCTCAATCCGTCCCGGGTGAAGCTCACCGTTGAGATCCCCTTCGCCGATTTGAAGCCCCATCTGGACAAGGCCTACCGCGAGATCGCGTCGCAGGTCTCCATCCCGGGCTTCCGCAAGGGCAAGGTGCCGAACCTGGTGATCGACCAGCGCTTCGGTCGGGCCGCTGTTCTGCAGGAGGCCATCAACGCCGCCCTGCCGGCCGCCTACGAGGCCGCCATCATCGAGTCCGAGATCGTCCCGCTGGGCGAGCCGGCCATCGAGGTCACCAAGCTCGAGGACGGCGACGTCGTCGAGTTCACCGCCGAGACCGATGTGCGTCCCGAGATCACCGTCCCCGACTTCGCCAAGCTGAAGGCCACCGTGGAGTCGCTGCGTGAGGTCGACGCCGAGGTGGACGAGCGGATCGAGCTGCTTCGTCGCCGGTTCGCGACCTCCAGCGAGGTCGATCGGGCCGCGGCCGACGGTGACCAGGTGGTCATCGATCTGGTCGGCACCCGCGACGGCGAGCCGCTGGAGGACGCCAGTGCTGAGGGCGTCAGCTATGTGCTCGGCTCCGGCGGCATGATCGACGGCCTCGAGGAGGCCGTGATCGGGCTGAAGGCCGGCGACACCGCGGAGTTCTCCTCCACCCTGGTCGGCGGCGCCTTCGAGGGTGAGCCGGCCGACATCACGGTCACCGTCAAGAAGGTCAACGAGCAGAAGCTGCCCGAGCTGGACGACGAGTTCGCCTCGATGATCTCCGAGTTCGACACGGTCGAGGAGATGAAGGCCGACCTGACCACCGCTGTTGAGCAGATGCTGGCCAGCGAGCAGCAGGCCGAGGGCCGCAACAAGATCCTCGAAGCACTGGTGGCCGCGGCCAAGCTGGAGCTGCCGGAGACCTTCCTGAGCAGCCAGCTGGCCGCTCAGCGCTCCCAGATCGAGACGCAGCTGGCCCAGGCCGGCCTCACTCTGGAGCGCTACCTGGCTCAGTCGCAGGACGAGGCCGGTACGCCGGAGGAGTTCTGGAAGCGTCAGGACGAGGGCCTGGAGCGGGCGCTGAAGGCGCAGCTCATCCTCGACAAGATCGCCGAGGACAACGAGGTGACCACCGAGCAGAGCGACCTCACCCAGCTGATCGTCTCCAAGGCTGCCGCGAACGGCACCAGCCCGGAGCAGGAGCTGCAGCACATGATGGAGCACGGCCACGCCAACGAGTGGCTGGGCGAGATCCGGCGCAACAAGGCGCTGGCCCTGGTCCTGGAGAAGGCCAAGGTCGTGGACGCCGCCGGCAAGGCCGTCACCCTGGCCGCGCCGACTGCTGCCGAGACCCTCGCCGAGGAGTGAGCTGATCTGATCGGGAGCGGCATCGTCCATTCGGGCGGTGCCGCTTTTCTCATGTCCGCAGAAAAGGGGACTGTCCCCTCTTCTGCGGGACGAGCACTGGGTGGCCTTTTCGGACGGATCGACGCGGCTGCGCCCACAGCGAACAGGGCCCGGAACCATGCCGTTTTGGCGCTGTCAGCGGGTAGGTTCGCCTCCGTGAACGAATACCGAGCCAATCAGCACGGCCCGTCCATGGCGGGCGGTCCCGGTGGAGTCGGCATGTCCGACTCGGTCTATCAGTCCCTCCTGGCGAACCGGATCATCTTCCTGGGTTCGGAGGTCAAGGACGACAATGCGAACGCGATCTGCGCGCAGATGCTGCTGTTGAATGCCGAAGACCCGGTCAAGGACATCTACCTCTACATCAACTCGCCCGGCGGCTCGGTCGACTCCGGCATGGCGATCTACGACACCATGCAGTGGATCTCCAATGACGTCGCCACCGTGGCCATGGGCCTGGCTGCATCGATGGGCCAGTTCCTGCTTTCGGCCGGCGCCAAGGGCAAGCGGTTCGCTCTGCCGCACAGCCGGATCATGATGCACCAGCCGTCCGGCGGCCTGGGCGGCACCGCCTCCGACATTCGGATCCAGGCTGAGCAGTCGCTGCACATCAAGAAGACCATGTCCTCGCTGATCGCCGAGCACACCGGCCAGAGCGTGGAGCAGATCGAGAAGGACTCCGACCGCGACCGCTGGTTCACCGCGGAAGAGGCGCTCGAGTACGGCTTCATCGACCACGTCTACGAGCGGGCTGCGCAGATCAAGACTGCCGACGCCCCGAATCAGTGAGGAATCTGATGAGCACCCTGCCTTTCGGGACGGCACCGGCCGGACCCCGCATGGATTACTACATCCCGCAGTGGGAGGAGCGCACCTCCTACGGCATGCGTCGGGTCGATCCCTACACCAAGCTGTTCGAGGATCGGATCATCTTCCTGGGCACTCCGATCAGTGACGACATCGCCAATGCGGTGATGGCGCAGCTGCTCTGCCTGCAGTCGATGGATCCGGAACGTCCGATCAGCATCTACCTGAACTCGCCGGGTGGCTCCTTCACGGCGCTGACCGCGATCTACGACACGATGCGCTACATCAAGCCGGACGTCCAGACGGTCTGCCTCGGCCAGGCCGCCTCCGCAGCCGCCGTGCTGCTCGCAGCCGGCACCAAGGGCAAGCGGCTGGCACTGCCGAACAGCCGGATCCTGATCCACCAGCCGGCCACCGAGGGCGGCTACGGACAGTCCTCCGACCTGGAGATCCAGGCCAAGGAGATCCTGCGGATTCGCTCGCTGATGGAGGGCATGCTGGCTGAGAGCACCGGCCAGCCCGTGGAGAAGATCAGCCAGGACATCGAGCGCGACAAGTACCTGACCGCGGAAGAGGCCGTCGAGTACGGCATCGTCGATGACATCTTGACCTCTTTGAAGGACGTTCAGCACTAGACCCACCGCCGGTCGTTCCTGGTGAGCCCAGGCGGCCGGCGTTATGGTGAGTCACCGACACGGAGGGAAAGGCAACGTGGCACGAATCGGAGAGACGTCGGATCTGCTGAAGTGCTCTTTCTGCGGGAAGAGCCAGAAGCAGGTCAAGAAGCTCATCGCCGGCCCCGGCGTCTACATCTGCGACGAGTGCATCGACTTGTGCAACGAGATCATCGAGGAGGAGTTCGCCGAGACCCCGGACACCGGCCTCCTCGATGAACTGCCCAAGCCCAAGGAGATCTGCGCCTTCCTCGACACTTACGTGATCGGCCAGGAGAAGGCCAAGAAGGCCCTGTCGGTGGCCGTCTACAACCACTACAAGCGCGTCCAGGCGCAGGCGGCGGCTCCCGGTCGCCGGATCGCCGATGACGAACTGGTCGAGCTGGGCAAGTCGAACATCCTGCTGATCGGTCCGACCGGCTGCGGCAAGACCTACCTGGCCCAGACTCTGGCCCGGATGCTGAACGTCCCCTTCGCCATGGCGGACGCCACCGCGCTGACCGAGGCCGGTTACGTCGGTGAGGACGTCGAGAACATCCTGCTGAAGCTGATTCAGGCCGCCGACTACGACGTGAAGAAGGCCGAGACCGGGATCATCTACATCGACGAGATCGACAAGGTGGCCCGCAAGAGCGAGAACCCGTCGATCACCCGCGACGTCTCCGGCGAGGGCGTCCAGCAGGCGCTGCTGAAGATCCTGGAAGGCACCACGGCCTCGGTCCCGCCGCAGGGCGGACGCAAGCACCCGCATCAGGAGTTCATCCAGATCGACACGACCAACATCCTGTTTGTGGTGGGCGGGGCTTTCGCGGGCCTGGAGGAGATCATCAACGCCCGGGTCGGCAAGCGTCCGCTGGGCTTCAACAACGACGCGGCCATTCGTCGCCCGGCTTCGCTCAACCCGTTCGAAGAGGTGCGTCCCGAGGATCTGCACAAGTTCGGGCTGATCCCCGAGTTCATCGGACGACTGCCGATGATCTCCACTGTCGAGCAGCTCGACCAGGAGGCGCTGGTCCGGATCCTGGTCGAACCGAAGAATGCGCTGATCAAGCAGTTCCGCAAGCTCTTCGAGCTGGATGGGGTCGATCTGGAGTTCACCGAGGACGCGATCAAGGCCATCTCCGAGGTGGCGCTGAAGCGCGGCATCGGTGCCCGTGGCCTGCGCTCGATCCTGGAAGAGATCCTGCTCAACGTGATGTACCACGTGCCCAGCGACGAGCAGGTCGCCCAGGTGGTTGTGAACGCTGCCGTGGTCAACGAGGGTGCCTCGCCGCAGATGCTGACCCGGGCCCAGCTCGTCCGCAATGATCGGCGTGAGCGTTCGGCATAGCCTCACGCAGCGATGAGCTGTGAGCTTGGTCTCAGGTTGGTGTAGATCGTCGCCGCGATTGCCAACGCGGGTCGCGGGTATGCCATTGTTGAACCTCGGAGTTGGTCGTTCGTACAAGGAGTTCCCCTATGCCCACTCGTCAGGTCGCTGTCGCCTCCTCGGTCGGTCTGCATGCCCGGCCCGCGTCGCTGTTCGTCCAGGCCGCCACAGCCGCCGGTCTGCCGATCACGATCGCCAAGGAAGGCGGCAAGCCGGTGGACGCCCGCAGCATCTTGATGGTGATGGCACTGGGTGCCAAGCACGGCGAGACTGTGACGCTGTCCGCCGAGGGTGAGGGTGCCGACGCGGCGCTCGACTCGCTCGTCGACCTGCTGTCGCGCGACCTCGACGCCGAGTAGTCCGATGGTCACCGACCTGGCGCATACCTTCCACGGCATCGGCGTCAGCGCCGGTACCGCTGTCGGACCACTAGTTCTGGTGCGGCCGGCTCCACAGCCGCCGGCCGATGAACCGGCCACCACGGATGCCGCCGCCGCCTGGGCCCAGGTGCAGGCCGTCCTGGAAGAGGTGGCCTCCGGTCTGGAGGCCCGGGCCGCTGGGGCGGACGCGCACGCCAAGCCGATCCTGGAAGCCGGTGCCATGATGGCCCGCGATCCGGGGCTGGCCGCCGGAATCGAGACCCAGCTGGGCGCCGGTCTGGGCATCACCCACGCGGTGGCTGCGGCGGTGGCCGAGTACTGCGCCATGTTCGAGTCGCTGGGCGGCTACATGGCCGAGCGGGTCACCGACCTCCAAGACGTCCGGGATCGGGCGGTGGCTCGACTGCTCGGTCAGCCCGAGCCGGGAGTGCCGACGCTGAGTGTCCCGTCCGTCTTGGCTGCGCATGACCTGGCCCCGGCCGAGACCGCCACGCTGACCGCTGACACCTGCCTGGGCATCATCACCGAGGCCGGCGGTCCGACCAGCCACACCGCGATCCTGGCCGCCCAGCTGGGCATTCCGGCCGTCGTTCAGGCCACCGGCATCCTGTCGGTGCCGGCCGGCACCACGGTCGCCTTGGACGGTGGCGTCGGCGAGATCACCGTCGATCCGAGTGTTGAGGAGGTCGCGCTGCTCGCCGAGCGCAAGCGGCGCCGCGAGGCGGCCCTGGCTGGGGGTACCGGCAAGGGCTCCACGAAGGACGGCTACCCGGTGGCCCTGCTGGCCAACATCGGCACGGTGGACGACGCGCGGCGCGCAGCGGCCCAGCCGGTCGAAGGAGTCGGGCTGTTCCGTACCGAGTTCTTGTTCTTGGATCGGGACACCATGCCCACCGTGGAGGAGCAGACCGCGACCTACACCGAGGTGTTCACCGCCTTCGGCGACCGCCGGGTCGTGGTCCGCACCCTCGATGCGGGTGCTGACAAGCCGCTGAAGTTCGCCGACTTGGGGCCGGAGGAGAACCCGGCACTGGGACGCCGCGGGCTGCGGCTGGGCCAGATCCGCACGGACGTTCTCGACACGCAGCTGCAGGCGCTGGCGGCCGCCTACCACGCCACCGGCGCGGACGTCCGGGTGATGGCCCCGATGGTGGCCACCCAGGCCGAGGCCGTCTGGTTCGCTGAGCGGGTGCGCGCCTTGGGCCTGCCGAAGGTGGGCGTGATGATCGAGGTTCCGGCCGCGGCGATTCGCAGTCGCGGGATTCTTTATCACGTCGACTTCGCCTCACTGGGCACCAACGACCTGCAGCAGTACACGATGGCCGCCGACCGGATGCAGGGGGAGCTGGCCGGACTGCTCGATCCATGGGAGCCGGCGCTGCTGGACGTGATCGGCATGGCCTGTGACGGTGGCCATGCCATGGGCAAGCCGATCGGCGTCTGCGGTGAGGCTGGAGGCAACCCGGGGTTGGCGCTGGTCCTGGTCGGGCTCGGGGTGAGCAGCTTGTCGATGGCTCCCAGCAAGGTGGCCGCGGTGCGGACGGTGCTGGCCGCGCACACCCTGGAGCAGTGTCAGCAGTTCGCGGCTGCGGCCCGGGCGGCCACCAGCGCCGAAGAGGCCAAGCGTGCCGTGCTGGCCATCGCCGACCCGATCCTGGCCGACCTGATCTGAGCTACTTGCCGATGCCGCGCAAGCTGCCGGCGACCCCGCCGTTGGGCAAACCGACCAGGCAGACCAACTCGCGATCCTTCGCGCCGTTCCAGGTCTGCTCGGTCGGGCTCAGGTAGGTGAAGCTGTACTTCGACTTCTTCAGCTCTACCCCGACGAAGTCGGCGAAGGCCTGCGTGCAGCGCTCCTCGGACTGTGTGGCCAGGGCCACGTCCCCTGGGTAGTCGGTGCCGTCCAGCGTCGCCTGCAGGAACGCCTCCCAGTAGTGCTTCTGGTCGCAGGGCATCAACTCGATCTTGGTCACTGCGCCGGAGCCGAGCTCGCCCACGCAGTCGCCGACCTGGATTGCGTAGGCGTCGGCCGTGGTGGCCGCGGTCAGGTGGCCGGACGGGTCCCGCACCGGCTCGGCGGCACAGCCGACCAGCAGCACCGCGACCGCGGCGACGGCCACCCAGGCCCGCATGGCTCAGGCCTCCTCGGCCGGCTTCAGTTCCACGGTGACACTCAGCGGGGCGTCCGCCGCCACCCATTCGATGGCCGGGATGATCCGGCCCACGGCCCGCAGGTCGGCCTCGGCCTGCTGCAGCCGGGCCAGGACGTCCGCCGGGCCGCTGAAGGTGGCCGCGGTGGCTTCGGTCTTCATCGAGACCTTGGCCTGGGACTTGGCTCCCCGGATTCCGATCAGCGCAGCCGCGATGTCCTCGACCAGGGCCGCGTCGCCGGTGTTCGGCAGCTCGGACTCGGTCGGCCAGGACGACAGGTGGATCGAGCCGTCCTGCCACCAGGACCAGACTTCCTCGGTGACGAAAGGCAGGAACGGGGCGAACAGCCGCAGCTGGACGCCCAGCGCCAGCCGGAGCGCGGCGCGGGCCGAGTCGGCACCGGTGCCCTCGGCGTAGGCGCGCTCCTTGACCAGCTCCAGGTAGTCATCGCAGAACTGCCAGAAGAACTTCTCGGTGCTCTCCAGGGCAGTGGAGTAGTCGAACGCCTCAAAGGCTGCCGACGCGGCCCGGACGACCTCAACCAGCTGAGCCAGCATGGCCAGATCGACCGGCTCGGTGACGGCGGCGTCCGCGGCCTCGCCGAAGCCCAGGATGAACTTCGACGCGTTCAGGATCTTCATGGCCAGCCGACGGCCGACCTTCATCTGGGTCTCGTCGAAGGGCGAGTCCATCCCCGGACGGGCCATCGCCGCGCGCCAGCGCACCGCGTCGGAGCCGAACCGATCCAGGATGTCGGTCGGCACCACCACATTGCCCTTGGACTTGCTCATCTTCTTGCGGTCGGGGTCGACCACGAAGCCGGAGATCGCGGCCCGACGCCACGGCAGCTCGCCGTGCTCGAAGTGGGCCCGGACGACCCGGGAGAACAGCCAGGTGCGAATGATGTCGTGGGCCTGCGGAGCCAGATCCATCGGGAAGGTGAGCCGCCACAGCTCTTCATCGCGCTCCCAGCCGCAGGCGATCTGCGGGGTGAGCGAGGAGGTGGCCCAGGTGTCCATCACGTCCGGGTCGCCGATGAAGCCACCGGGGACGCCGCGCTGCTCGGCGGTGTAGCCGGGCGGGCAGTCGCTGGACGGGTCGATCGGCAGCGTCTCGGGGGCTGCGGTGATCGGGTGCTCGTAATCGGGCTCACCCTCGGCGTCCAGCGCGTACCAGATCGGGAACGGCACCCCGAAGAAGCGCTGTCGGCTGATCAGCCAGTCGCCGTTGAGGCCGTTGACCCAGTTGGAGTAGCGGTGGCGCATGTGGTCGGGCACCCAGACCAGCTGCTCGCCACGGGCCAGCAGCTGCTCCTTCAGCTCATCGTCGCGGCCGCCGTTGCGGATGTACCACTGCCGGGTGGAGACGATCTCCAGCGGCTTGTCGCCCTTCTCGTAGAAGTTCGCCATCCGCTGGGTCGGCTTCGGCTCGCCGTCCAGGTCACCGGACGCGCGCAGCATGGCCACCATGGCCTCGCGGGCGCTGAAGGTGGTCTTGCCGGCCAGCTCGGCATAGGCCGAGGGGTCGGTCAGCCAGTCCGGGGTGTCGGCCAGCAGCCGTCCGTCCCGGCCGATCACCGTGCGGGTGGGCAGCCGCAGCTCGCGCCACCACTGGACGTCGGTCAGGTCGCCGAAGGTGCAGCACATCGCGATGCCTGCGCCCTTGTCCGGCTCGGCGGCGCTGTGGGCCAGCACCGGGATCTCCACGCCGAAGATCGGTGAGGTGACCGTGGTGCCGAACAGGTGCTGGTAACGCTCGTCGGAGGGGTGTGCGATCAGGGCGCAGACCGAGACGATCAGCTCGGGACGAGTGGTCTCGATGTAGATCGGGGTGCCGTCGGCGGCGTGGAAGGCCACCCGGTGGTAGGCGCCGGGGTAGTCCCGGGCCTCCAGCTCGGCCTGGGCCACCGCGGTCTGGAAGGTGATATCCCACAGGGTCGGCGCCTCGGACAGGTAGGCCTCACCGCGGGCGTAGTTGTGCAGGAAGCCGAGCTGGCCGATCCGCTGCGACTCGGTGGAGATGGTCGCGTACAGCTGGCTCCAGTCCACACTCAGCCCGAGCGTCCGCCACAGGTTCTCGAAGGCGATCTCGTCGACGGCGGTCAGCTCATGGCACAGCTCGACGAAGTTGCGTCGGCTGATCGGCACCTGCCGCTTGGGATCGGGCTTCTCCGGCGGGGTGAAGTCGGGGTCGTAGGGCAGCGAGGTGTCGCAGCGCACCCCGTAGAAGTTCTGGACGCGCCGCTCGGTGGGCAGGCCGTTGTCGTCCCAGCCCATCGGGTAGAACACCTGCTTGCCCTGCATCCGCTGGTAGCGGGCGATGACGTCGGTGTGGGTGTAGCTGAACACGTGGCCCACATGCAGCGAGCCAGACACTGTCGGCGGCGGGGTGTCGATGCTGAACACCTGCTCGCGGGACTCGGGCCGATGGAAGGTGTAGGTGCCCTGGTCGCGCCAGCGCTCCACCCACTTGGCCTCCAGGCCCTCCAGCACCGGACGCTCCGGTACGCCGCCGCTGGCCGAAGCGGGAGCGGTCTGGGCGGTGTTGCGGGCGTCTACAGTCATAGGCCGAATCATATTGAGCGCGCCGAAGGCCCGTCACATCGGCCCGCGGCGCCTGGATGGGTCAGCTGAACTTCTTGATCAGTTCGCCGAGCTGATCCGCGCTCACATTGCTGAACTCCTTCAGCGCAACATCCTTGCCGTTCACCTTGAAGGTGGGGGTTCCGGTCACCCCGGCCTTTTCCCCGGCGTCCTCCTGGGCCTGCACCCAGGTCTGGGTCAGCTTGCCGTCATAGCACTTCTGGAAACTGGTCAGCGCGTCGCCGCTCAGACCGGCCTTGGTCGACAGGGTGTCCCGCAGAAGCGAGTCGGCGTAGCCGGCGCCTTCCTGCTCGGGCTGGTTGGCGAAGATCTGATCGTGGTACTCGCGGTACTTGCCGACGGTGTCCGCACATGCGGCCGCGACGCCGGCGCGCAGCGACGCGTCGTTCTGCAGGTTCACGTCAAGGAAGATCATCGGGCGATAGCGCAGGTCGATCTGGCCGGACGAGGCCAGCTTCTCCAGCGAGGCGCCGTAGATCGTCTCGAACTGCTTGCAGATCGGGCACTGGTAGTCGAAGAACAGTTCCACCACCGGGGCGCCGGCCTGCGGGGTCGCATTGGGGTAGGGGCGGACGCCGAGATTGTCAGCCAGTGCGTGCGGCGGGGTGACCTGCCCGGCGGACGGCGCCGTGGTCGCGGCCTTGTTCGCCTGGGAGATCAGCACCACGGCGAACACGGCGACGATCACCACTACCAGCAGCCCGGCACCCACCCCGATGATCCGGGTCAGCCGCTGCTGATTGGCCTTGGCCTGCTCCGCCTTGCGCAACTGCTCGCGCCGGTTCTGGCTCATCGAGGATTCTCCTGGTCTGCGTCGGTGGTGATGGGCTCGGCGCCGGCGAACAGCCAGGCGTCGAGAGCGAAGGGAGCGGTGGGACGCCAGATCGTCCAGGCGCCCAGGATGAGCAGCCCGAGATCTCGGGCCACCTCCAGCGGGTACTGGGTCTGGCTGGCGTCGATGGCCCCGCCGGGGGCGAAGCAGCCGCAGTCGATCGAGATGCCGCGCACCCACACCGAGATGATCCCGATGATGAAGGCCAGCATCAGGCCGGAGCCGAGCACGGCGGCGATCCGAGTGAAGGTGCCGGTGACCAGCATCAGCCCGATCACGATCTCGACGATGGGCAGCGCCGTCCCGACCAGAGCGGTGACTTCGAAGGGCAGCAGCTTGTAGGCGCGCACTGAGTTGATGGCGGCGTCGATGGCGGTCACCTTCAGTGCGCCGGCCACGATCAGCGTGACCCCGAGGATCAGCCGGGCGACCAGGGTCACCCAGCGCTGCCAGCTGCCGGCTGCGGCCCGTTCACGCACCCGGTCAGTATAGGGGTCAGCCCCTGCGCCAAGCCGGGTCCAGGTACGCTTGGCTGGCTATGAGTCGAACCCACGCTGAGATCGTCACCGCCCTCCAGTCGCGCTGGCCGGAGCATCAGGTCGGACGGGGCCAGGAGCGCGTCCGGGCGCTGTGCGACCTACTGGGCTCGCCGCAGGATGCCTGCCCGGTGATCCTGATCACCGGGACCAACGGCAAGGGCAGCACGGCGATCATGATCGACACGCTGCTGCGCTCCCTCGGCCTGCGAGTCGGGCGCTACTCCAGCCCGCACCTGGTCAGCCTCACCGAGCGGATCTGCATCGACGGCGAGCCGATCGCCGACGAGATCTTCGACGAACTCGTCGAGCAGGTTCAGCCGATGATCGACATGGTCGACGCCCAGCAGATCGACGGGATCTCGCTGACCTTCTTCGAAGTGATGACCGCCCTTGCCTACGCGGCCTTCGCGGACGCTCCGGTGGATGTCGCCGTGGTCGAGGTCGGGATGGGCGGCACCTGGGACGCCACCAACATCACCGACGCCGAGGTCGCCGTGGTGACCCCGATCGACTTCGACCACACCGCCATCCTGGGCAACACTCTCGCCGAGATCGCCACCGAGAAGTCCGGCATCATCAAGGCCGGCGCCAAGGCGGTTCTGGCCGCGCAGGCACCCGAAGCCGGAGCCGTGCTGCTGGCCCGCGCCGCCGAGGTCGGTGCCGAGGTGCGCCGCGAGGGAATCGAGTTCGGCCTGCTCGAGCGGGCGGCGGCCGTCGGTGGTCAGGTGATCCGGCTCGAGACCGCGGACGGCCCGCTCGGCGACCTGCTGCTGCCGCTGTTCGGCGCGCACATGGCCCACAACGCAGCACTGGCCGTGGCGGCCGTCGAGGCATTCCTGGGTGGACGTCCGCTGCCGGCCGAGGTGATCGAGGAGGGGCTGGCTGCGGTCCGGGCTCCGGCCCGGCTCGAGATCGTCCGCCGCTCACCGACGGTGCTGCTGGACACCTGCCACAACCCGCACGGTGCCAAGGCCACTCTCGCCGCGCTGACCGAGTCGTTCGCCTTCTCGCCACTGATCGTGGTGCTGGCCATGATGGCCGACAAGGACGTCGCCGGCGTCCTCCAGGTGCTGTCGGACGAGGCAACGGTGGTGGTCTGCACGTCCATTCCGGGTTCGGCCCGGGCACTGGGCGCGGCCGAGCTGGGGGAGTTGGCGATCGGCGTGCTGGGTGACGATCGGGTCCGGGTTGCCGAGGACCTTCCCGATGCCATCGAGGAGGCTGTCCAACTGGCCGACGAGGCCGGGCCCGGTGCCGGCATCCTGATCGCCGGCTCGGTGTACCTGGCCGGGGCGGCGCGGACGCTGCTGGCCAACTCGTCCACAGCTTCGGGAACCGACGACTGATCGGCTGGTTGCTCCCGGTAGGGTTTCGGCATGACTGATCTTCAACGGACCCTGGTGCTGCTCAAGCCGGACGCGGTGCGTCGCGGGCTGGCCGGCACGATCCTGGCCCGCTACGAGGCGAAGGGCTTGTCGTTGGTGGCCGCAGAGCTGCGCCACGTCGATGCCGCCCAGGCCGATGCGCACTACGCCGATCACGTGAACCAGCCGTGGTACCCGCCGCTGCGCACCTACATCACCTCCGGCCCGCTGATGGCTGTGGTGCTGGAGGGCCCATCGGTGATCGAGGTGGTCCGTGGCCTCAACGGTGCCACCAACGGCATTGCCGCTACTCCGGGCACCATCCGTGGCGACTTCGCCCTCTCCAATCGGGAGAACCTGGTGCACGCCTCCGATTCCCCCGAATCCGCAGCAAAGGAGATCGCGCTGTGGTTCCCGAACCTGGTCTGACCCCGAACACTCCGGACGAGCAGTCGCCGGCCCAACCGCCGGCGGCCGACTGGGCCGCGCCGGCGCAGCCGCCCGTCGAGGGATGGCCGGCCGGGCAGCCCGCCTCCGCCGGCTACCCGCCGTCCGGATACCCGATGCAGCCCGGTTATCCGGTGCAATCGGGTTATCCGATGCAGCCGGGGTTCCCGCCGCCGGGCTACCCAGCGTCCGGGTATCCGACACAACCGGGCTATCCGGAGCAGTCGGGATATCCGATGCAGCAGGGCTATCCGGTGCAACCGGGGTACCCCACGCCCGGGAACTACCCGATGGCTCCGGTCCCGCCGGGTGGCTACTACCCGACCTATCCGCCCGCTGCTCCGCAGGCGCCTTCGGCGCTCCCGGTCGAGCCGCGGGCATTCCATGAGTTCTACCGGGCGCCGCGCTTCCGCTGGTGGAAGCCGCTGGCGGCGATTCTGCTGTTCGTCGTGGCCTATTTCCTGGTGTCGCTCATGCTGACCTTCCTCGCCTTGTCCATCGACCTGGCCAGCGGGCGGCTCGCGAGCATGCAGGACGTGCTGACCGGCCCGATGACGCCGGTGATGTTCCTGGCCAACAACGTCGTCCTGGCGCTGGCCATCCCTGCCTCCGTGCTCACCTCGTGGCTGGTGTTCGGCCAGCGGCCGCGCTGGCTGACCTCGATCACCGGCGGCTTCCGCTGGAAGCTGTTCGGCCAGTTCGCGCTGATCGCCGTGGTGCCGCTGTCGGTTCCACTGATCCTGGGTGGCTTCGACGGCCTGGCCTGGAATGCGGATTCGGTCTTCCTGATCGTCGCGGTGCTGCTCACCACGCCCTTCCAAGCGGCGGGCGAGGAGTACATGGTCCGTGGCCTCCTGGCCCGATCGGTCGGCTCCTGGTTCAATCTCCGCTGGCTCGGCTTCACAGTGGCCACCGTGGTGAGCTCGGTGGTCTTCATGCTTCTTCATGGCGCGGGGGATCCCTGGCTGAACCTCTTCTACTTCAGCTTCGGCGTGATCGCCTCGGTGATGACCTGGCGCACCGGCGGCCTGGAAGCCGCGATCGCCCTGCATGTAGTGAACAACCTGATCGGCGAGATCAGCCTGCCGTTTGGGGGGTTGGAGCACCTGATGGAGCGTCAGGCGGGGGCCGCCGGGCCCGAGGTGCTGATCCAGGCCGGGATGCTGGTCCTGATCGCGGGACTGGTGTGGTGGTGGGCCCGCCGTCGCAAGCTCAGCACGACTGCGACCGGTTTGGTTGAAGGAGCATCTTCCGAGTTATCCTGAAAGCCTGCGGCAATTTCGCTGACGAAGGTACGAGATGACAAACGAAGTGCTGAGTGCGGTCGACGCTGCAACCGGACTGAAGTGGCTGCGGGCCCGGATCCGCGCCAGAACCGGCCGGACCCTGGTCGGGATCGACGGCGTCGACGGCGCCGGAAAGACGACATTCGCCGATGATTTGGCGACGATGTTGCGCGAGTCGGGCCTCGAGGTGATTCGGATCTCGATGGACGACTACCTGAACCCGCAGTCGCGTCGGTACGCCCAGGGCCGCTCGTCGGCGCAGGGTTTCTTTGAGGACAGCTACGACTACGAGCGGTTCACCGAGGACGTCTTGGAGCCGCTGGCTCAGGACGGCTGCGGGCGCTATCGCACGGCTTCCTACGACTTGAACTCGGAGACCGAGGTCAGGTCGCCCTGGCAGATCGCTCCCGATGACGCCGTGGTGGTGATCGACGGCATGTTCATTCATCGCAATGAGCTGTGTCGTCAGCCCGGACGCAAGGTCTGGGACATCTCGGTGTGGCTCGAAGTGCCATTCGAGACCTCCTTCGAGCGGGCCTCGGAGCGGGACGCCAAGCTGGGCGCCGATCCGGAGGATCCGCGCAACGCCCGGTACTACCAGGGCCAGCTGCTCTACCTGCGCTCCTGCGACCCGGCCAAGCGGGCCGACCTGGTGGTCGACTACGCCGCGCCGCATCAGCCGCTGGACGACTGAGCGTCCACCGACGCCCGGATTGTGCTTAGCCGGGCCCGGCTACGCCCTGACCCGACGATTGCATAGGCTGAGCGAACTATGAGCGCCCACGTGACGTCCCTGTATCCGCGGCTGGAGCCGCTGTTGGCTCAGGTCAGCAAGCCGGTCCAGTACATCGGCGGCGAGGTGAACTCGGTCACTCGTGACTTCGAGACCGCCGAGGTCCGCTGGGTGCTGATGTACCCCGACGCCTACGAGGTCGGCCAGCCGAACCAGGGGATGGCGATCCTCTACGAGCTGCTGAACGAGCCCGATTGGATGCTGGCCGAGCGCAGCTTCTCGATCTGGCCGGATCTGGCCGCGCTGATGCGCCGGGACGGACTGCCGCAGTTCACCCTGGAGAACCACCTGCCGATCAGGGCCTTCGACCTGGTCGGGGTGAGTTTCTCCACCGAGCTCGGCTACACCAATCTGCTCGAGGCGTTGGATCTGGCAGGCATCCCGCTGCACAGCGTCGACCGCGGCGAGGACGATCCGCTGGTGATCGCCGGCGGGCACGCAGCCTTCAACCCTGAGCCGATCGCCGACTTCATCGACGCCGCCGTGCTGGGCGACGGCGAAGAGGCCTCGATGCGGATCTCCGAGCTGGTCCGAGCCTGGAAGCTCTCCGGACGTCCGGGCGGACGCGATGGCCTGCTCGATCAGCTGGCCCGGCGTGGTCTGGCTTACGTGCCGTCCCGCTACCAGGTGAGCTACGGCGACGACCACGCCATCGCCTCGGTGGCGCCCAGCCGTCCGGGGATTCCGGCGCGGGTGCGCAAGCACACCCTGATGGAGCTGGACGAGTGGCCCTACCCGGCCAAGCCGATCGTGCCGTTGGCCGAGACCGTCCACGAGCGCTACTCGGTGGAGATCTTCCGTGGCTGCACCCGCGGCTGCCGGTTCTGCCAGGCCGGGATGATCACCCGTCCGGTGCGGGAACGGAACATCCAGACCGTCGGCAAGATGGTTGAGGCCGGGCTGGCCGCCACCGGGCTGGAAGAGGTCGGCCTGCTCAGCCTGTCGAGTGCCGACCACTCCGAGATCGGCCCGATCACCAAGCAGCTGGCCGAGCGGTACTCCGACAGCTTCGTCTCGCTGTCGCTGCCCAGCACCCGGGTGGACGCCTTCAACATCGATCTGGCTGCCGAGCTGAGCCGCAACGGACGCCGCTCCGGGCTCACCTTCGCCCCCGAGGGTGGCACCGAGCGGCTGCGCAAGGTGATCAACAAGATGGTCACCGAGGACGACCTGATCCACACCGTGGCGGCTGCGTTCGGCGCCGGCTGGCGGCAGGTGAAGCTGTACTTCATGTGCGGCCTGCCCACCGAGACCGACGAGGACGTGGTGGCCATCGCCGGCATGGCGGCCCGGGTCATCGAGGAGGGCCGCCGGGCGGCCGGCACCCGGGACGTCCGCTGCACGATCAGCATCGGCGGCTTCGTCCCCAAGTCGCACACGCCGTTCCAGTGGGCGGCTCAGGCCGATCCGGAGACGATCGACCGGCGGCTGCGGCTGCTGCGGGAGAAGGTGCGCGAGGATCGCCGCTATGGCCGGGCGATCTCGGTGCGCTATCACGACGGCAAGCCGGGCATGATCGAGGGTCTGCTCAGCCGTGGTGACCGTCGGGTCGGTGCGGTGATCGAGCGGGTCTGGCGCTCCGGCGGCGTGATGGACGGCTGGAGCGAGCACTTCTCCTTCGACCGCTGGGTCGCCGCCGCCGAGGCTGAGCTCACTCCGCACGGCATCGACCTGGAGTGGTACACCACCCGGGAGCGTCCGGTCACTGAGGTGCTGCCCTGGGACCACCTGGACGCCGGGCTGGACCGCGACTGGCTGTGGCAGGACTACTCCGACGCCATCGCCGGAGCGGGCGTGGACGACTGCCGCTGGTCGGGTTGCTACGACTGTGGCGTCTGCCCCGAGCTCGGCACCGAGATTCAGATCGGCCCCACCGGACGTTCGTTGTTGCCGCTGAAGGTCGTCCAGCACTCCGCCTGAGCGTTCCCGGAAGCGGGGGCCGCAGAAAAGGGGACAGTCCCTCTTTCTGCGGGGCTTAGCTCAGCTGATCGCGCCCAGTGGTCGTTCGTGCGTGGCATGGTGGAGGGGTGCGTCCCTCTTCTCCGGTTCGGTTGCTGCTCGCCCTGATCTGTGCGTTCGCCCTGGTTGGTCCACTCGCGGCAGCGGCCGCCGCCCCGGCATCCGCAGCCACCGGCTACCAGCTCACCGCCGGTGGGACTCGGGTGACCACCTCGGACAAGTCCGCGAAGCTCACCGTGAAGCTGACCAAGAACGGCAAGGCGGTCAGCAAGGCCACGGTGCTGCTGGAGTACCTCAAGGGCACCTCGTGGGTCACCGAGAAGAAGGTCACCATCAAGCGGGGCAAGGGCTCGGTGTCGGTGAAGCACGCCGTCGGCGATCGCCAGTACCGGTTCCGCATCTCCAGTACGTCCAGCGCCGAGTTCGTGGTGCACGTCGTGCCGGCGAAGTTCACGATCAGTGGGTCCGGAGCCGGGCATGGCGTGGGCCTGTCACAGTACGGCGCCTACCAGCTGGCCCGCACCGGCTCGTCCACCGAGCAGATCCTCGAGCACTACTACACCGGGGCGACGCTCAGCACCGCCAACAACAACCCGCGCACGATCAAGGTGCAGGTGCTCGGTCCGCCGTCGGACTCCCGCAAGTCCACCACGCTCAGGATCACGTCCGGCGGGTTCAGCGTGACCGGCGACGGGAAGCTGCTGAAGACCTACTCGACCCCGGGCAAGGTGGCCATCGGGGTCAGTGGCTCCACGGTCACCGCGAAGGTGACGCTGGCCAACGGCAAGGTGAAGAACCAAACCCTGACGGCGAGCACCCGGCTGACCCTCACCTGGACCGGTGGCCCGGTCACCGTCGACGGCGCACAGGGCTCCTACAAGGCCGGCAACCTGCAGGTGACAGTCCGCTCCGGGCGTCCCAACGTCATCAACGAGTTGGCCATGAACACCGACTACCTCTACGGCATCGACGAGATGCCGGCCTCGTGGGGGTCGACCGCCGGCGGGGGAGCGGCGGCGCTGCGGGCCCAGGCGATCGTGGCTCGCACCTACCTGTTGACCGAGCTGTTCCGACTGCCGGAGGCGCAACGGGCCGAGGGGGCGGGAGTGCCGGATTGTGACTGCCACGTCTTCGACGACCAGCGCAGCCAGAACTTCACCGGCTGGAAGAAGGCCGGCCCGTCGGCGAACAAGCCGTGGGTGGACGCGGTGACTGCCACCATCTCCGGCTCGAACGTCCAGGTGCTGCGCGACTCGCTGGCCGGCTTCGCCGAGACCCCGTTCTTCGCCTCGTCCGGGAAGGGCGGCGGCACCGCCAACAACGCCGACGCTTTCGGGACGTCCCCGCTGGCGTATCTGATCTCGGTCAGCGATCCCGAGTCGGCCGACGCCCCCGGCAATCCGTACACCTCCTGGACGCGGCAGCTCAGCCAAGCGCAGCTCACCTCGGCGCTGGGTGCCAGTGAGCCGGTCCGGTCGGCGACGGTGGCCGAGACCTATGACGGTGGTCTGGTCAAGACGATCAGCTACACCACGGCGTCCGGCGGATCGGGCTCAGTGACGAGAACCTCCGAAGCGTGGCGCACCCGGCTGGGGCTGTCCGGAGCCTGGATCACCACGATCAGCGGCAAATAGCGGCTCCGGAGAACCGCCGCGCACTAGCGTGGACGCATGCGCAGCGCGGACGTTCCCGGCTGGCGGCGATGGCTGCCCGGCCTGGCCGTCCTGACCCGCTACGACCGAACCTGGCTACGCGGTGATCTGCTGGCCGGCATCACCGTGGCCGCCTATCTGATCCCGCAGGTGATGGCTTACGCCGAGATCATCGGCCTGCCGCCGGTGGTCGGGCTGTGGGCGGTGGTGGCTCCGGTGCTGCTGTATTCGCTGTTGGGCAGCTCCCGGCAGCTGTCGGTCGGACCCGAATCCACCGCAGCGCTGCTGACCGCGGCGGCCATTCTCGCTCTGGGCGGCCCCGATCCGAGCAACCGGGCCGGCCTGGCCGCGGTGGTCGCAGTGGCGGTGGGGATCGTCTGCCTGATCGGTGCGGTCGCCCGACTCGGTTTCCTGGCCAGTCTGCTGTCCAAGCCGGTGCTGGTCGGCTATCTGGCCGGCATCGGCCTGCTGATGGTGATCAGCCAGTACGGCAACCTGACCGGACTGCGGATCAGCGGCGCGAACCTGTGGACCCAGACCGGCTCGCTGCTCAGCCAGCTCTCTGCGGTGCACCTGCCGACCCTGGTACTCGGCCTGAGCGTCGCCGGGGTGCTGTTCGCCCTGCATTGGTGGGCGCCGACCTGGCCCGGGCCGCTGCTGGTGATGCTGATCTCGGCGGCACTGGTCGCGTTCACCCCGGTCGGCTCGCTCGGCCTGGCTGTGGTCGGGGCGGTTCCGCAGACCCCGCCCGGCTGGGCGCTGCCGGACTTCAGTTCGGTGGGCATCCTGCCGCTGTTCCAGGCCGCCGTCGGAGTGGCCGTGGTTGCCTACAGCGACGTGATCCTGACCGGGCGAGCTTTCGCGGCACGTCGCGAGGAGCGAATCGACGCCAACGCCGAACTGCTGGCGCTGGGCGCAGCGAACCTGGCCAACGGGTTCCTCGGCGGCATCCCGGTCTCGTCCTCCGCGTCCCGGACGGTGATCGGAGACTCGGCCGGTAGCCGCACCCAGCTGCACTCGCTGGTGGCTGCGGCCACTGTGGTGCTGGCCATCTTCTTCCTGTCCCCGGTGTTGGCCGCGTTCCCGCAAGCGGCGCTGGCCGGACTGGTGGTCTACGCCGGCCTGCGGCTGGTCGATCTGGCCGGGCTGCGCCGGATCGCCGCTTTCCGACTCAGTGAACTCGTGCTGGCCCTGGTCACCATGGCGGCGGTATTGGTCACCGGTCTGCTGAACGGCATTGCGATCGCGGTGGCGCTCTCGCTGCTGGATCTGATCCGACGGATCGTCCATCCGCACGACGGTGTGCTGGGCTACGTCCCCGGACTGGCCGGCATGCATGACGTGGACGACTACCCCGATGCCACCCAGGTGCCGGGCCTGGTGGTCTACCGCTATGACTCGCCGCTGTTCTTCGCCAACGCCGACGACTTCCTGACCCGTGCGCTGGCCTGCGTGGACGCGGCATCGGCCCCGCCGCAGTGGTTCCTGCTGAATGCCGAAGCCAACGTGGAGATCGACCTGACAGCCCTGGACGCTCTGGAGCAACTGCGGGCCACCCTGACCGAGCGGGGGATCGTGTTCGCCATGGCTCGGGTGAAGATGGAGATCCGAGACCGGCTCAACGTCGGCGGCTTCATCGACCGGGTCGGGCCGGACCGGATCTTCCCGACCTTGCCGACAGCCGTTGCCGCCTTCACTGCCTGGTGCCAGGCTGGTCGGAGCGCCTCAGGGGCGGACGGTTCCGCGTCGCCCGATGAAACCGGTGAGAGGAAACCCGATGCCGCAACCGATTGAGTTCCAGGTCACCGTCGACTGTGCCGACCCGCACGAGCTGGCCGCCTGGTGGGCCGAGACTCTCCAGTGGGAACTCGAGCCCACCAACGAAGAGTTCATCCGGCAGATGGTGGCCCAAGGACATGCCACCGAGGCCGAGACCCGGCAGTGGCGAGGCCAACTCTGGTGGGCGGCCGGTGCGGCGATCGGGCTGCCCGGCGCCGCCGAGGCGGTCGGCTGCCGTCGAGTGCTGTTCCAGGTGGTTCCCGAGGGCAAGAGCGTCAAGAACCGGGTGCATCTCGACCTGCGCTTCGATGCCGCCGGCGGCGACCTGGACGCGACCAGGGACGCCCTGCTCGCCCGCGGTGCGGGCTTCCTGCATGAGGCCAGTCAGGGCCCGTACCGCTGGTACACGATGACCGACCCCGAAGGTAACGAGTTCTGCGTGAGCTGATCCCGCCCGGAGCGGCGCTCTCGGGCTGGTTCGCCTAAGCTGTCGCCCCGTGAGCCCACGCCGACAGCCCGAGCAGCAAGCGCCGCCCGTCCAGAAGCTGGCCCTGCGCTATGCCAAGCGGGGCCGGGCGCGGTTCGCGTCGCACCGGGATTTCGGACGCGCCTTCGAGCGGGCCCTGCGTCGGGCCGAGGTGCCGATGGCCTTCTCGTCGGGCTTCCATCCGCACCCGAGAATCAGCTACCTGAATGCCTCCCCGACCGGTGCTGCCACCAAAGCGGAGTACATGGTGGTCGGCTTGGCCACCGAGGTCGACCCTGCCTGGCTTCGCGACGCACTGAACTCGGCACTGCCGGACGGCCTGGAGATCATGGCCGTGGTGGACGCACCCAGCGGGCTGGCCGACCGACTGAAAGCCGCACACTGGCAGGTCAGCCTGGCCGGCGCCGACCCGTCCGAGCTGGCCGCGGCGGTGCAAGAACTGCTGGCCCAATCCACGCACCTGGTCTCGCGGCAGACCAAGGCCGGAATGCGTGAGTTCGATGTCCGGCCGGCCATCCACTCTCTGGTCGCGGTCGCGGACGGCTTCGAGGTGATGTCGGCGATCGGTGAGCCGCTGGTCAGGCCCGAAGACGTTGTCGCCGCCCTGCAGGACTTGCGCCCCGGACTGGCCGGGAACGGCCCCGGGTTGGCCAATCGCCTGGCGCAGGGCACCTGGGACGGCGAACGCGTCCAGCCACCATTTTGAGACCATTTCGTGACAATTGCGGCTGGTCGGGCCATATCGACCGGGTTCGTGTGGGATACTTGCCCTAGTTGAGGTCATCCAGACTCCCAACTAACCGGTGCCACAGGGCGAGGTGACAGCTCGGCCCGGACGTCCCACTTCACCGCGACGCACAGCGACCGCGGGAGTGAAAACGCCGGCACCGCTCAACTACAGGCTTTGCTGCCCCGCGCAGCTGGATGCGGTCCACCCCGACCGCTGAAGGAGAGCTCCATGCTCGATTCAGAAACCCCAGATCAGGTTTCGGGCACGCCCGAAACCCCCAAGCGTCGTCGCTCGGCCAGCCGTCCGGCTGGTCCGCCTGCGGCGGCCATCGCGCCGGAGACGGCGCAACCGAGTGAGCCGACGCCAGTCGCCGCCGAAGAGGTGGCGGACGCGCCTGCGAAGCCGGCCGTGAAGCGGACCCGGCGGACCACTCGCAAGACTGCGGCGGCAGCCGTCCCCGAACCGGAGGAGACCACTACTGACGTGGCGCCGGTCGTGGCGGAAGCCGCTGCGGTGGAGCTGGTTGCTGCCGAAGAAGCCCCGGCAGCCCCGGCCCGCAAGCGCAGCCGGGCTCGCAAGCCGGCGGCCGTGCAAGAAGCCCTTGTCGAGGCCGATTCGGTGAGCGACGACCTGGCTGCGTCCCTGGCCGAGCTGGCCAGTCACGCGCCGGAGCGGGCACCGCGTGCGGTGCGCGCCGAGACTTTCGGGCTCAGCGACGAGGCCAGCCCCGATGAGGTGCTTGACTCGCTGGCCGCCGCCATCGGCGGGCTGACCGACGAGGAAGATGAAGACGATGACGAGGTGGCCATCGACGGTGACGTCGAGGCTGCTGAGTTCGAGCCTGCTGAGGGCGAGGAGGGCGAGGGGGCACCGCGCCGCCGCCGCCGTCGCCGTGGCGGACGTCGTCGCCGTCGTGGCGGCAGCGCCGAGTCAGCCGAGAGCACCGAGCCGAGTGACGACGACGCTGAGGCCGCTGATGAGGCCGAGGGCGACGCCGAGCCTGCCACCGATGAGCCTGCCGCGGAGGGCAGTTCCCGTCGTCGTCGCCGCCGCCGTCGTCGCGGCGAAGACTCCGGTGAGCCCGAGGACGATTCGGTCGACGTGGTCGTCCGGGTGCGTGAGCCGCGTCGCCGTGGCAGCGTCTCCGACGAGGTCACCGGCATCGAAGGCTCCACCCGGATGGAGGCCAAGAAGCAGCGGCGCCGCGAGGGCCGGGCAGCCGGACGCCGGCGCACCCCGATCCTGAGCGAGTCGGAGTTCCTGGCCCGCCGCGAGTCGGTGGATCGCAAGATGCTGATCCGGCAGGTCGAGGACTACTCCCAGATCGCCGTCCTCGAAGACGGTGTCCTGGTCGAGCACTACGTGGATCGGGCTTCGGCCACGTCCATGATCGGCAACATCTACCTGGGCCGCGTCCAGAACGTCCTGCCCAGCATGGAGGCCGCCTTCGTCGACATCGGACGCGGACGCAACGCTGTGTTGTACGCCGGCGAGGTCGACTGGGATTCCTTCGGTGCCACCGGTGCCGACAAGAAGGTCGAGAAGGTCTTCAAGTCCGGCCAGTCGGTGCTGGTCCAGGTCAGCAAGGACCCGGTCGGAGCCAAGGGCGCTCGACTCACCTCACACGTCTCCATTCCGGGCCGCTACATCGTCTACTCGCCGGGCGGCCAGCTGTCCGGTATCTCCCGCAAGCTGCCCGAGAGCGAGCGCAAGCGGCTCAAGGGCATCCTCGACGAGCTGATCGGCCCGAACGCGTCGGTGATCGTGCGGACGGCTGCCGAGGGAGCCAGCGAGGAAGAGCTGGTCCGCGACGTCAACCGGTTGAAGGCGCAGTGGGAGGTGCTGGAGAAGAAGTCCACCACCGGCCAGGCGCCGCAGCTGCTCTACTCCGAGCCGGATCTGACCGTCCGGATCGTCCGCGACCTGTTCACCGAGGACTTCGGCTCGCTGATCGTCGACGGGCACGGCGGGCCGAACGACGCCCATGCCACCGTCGAGGCCTACGTGCAGCACGTTGCTCCGCACCTGGCTGACCGGCTGCAGCGCTGGGATCGGGCGGCCGAGGGTGACCTGTTCGATCACTTCCGAGTGCACGAGCAGGTGGCCAAGGCGCTGGAGCGCAAGGTGTTCCTGCCCTCGGGCGGCTCGCTGATCATCGATCGCACCGAAGCCATGACCGTGATCGACGTCAACACCGGCAAGTTCACCGGCACTTCGGGCAACCTCGAAGCGACCGTGACCTCCAACAACCTGGAGGCCGCCGAGGAGATCGTCCGCCAGCTCCGGCTGCGGGACATCGGCGGCATCATCGTGATCGACTTCATCGACATGGTGCTGCCGGCCAACCGCGAGTTGCTGCTGCGCCGCCTCGTCGAATGCTTGGGACGCGACCGCACCCGTCATCAGGTGGCCGAGGTCACCTCACTGGGCTTGGTGCAGATGACCCGCAAGAAGATCGGTACCGGCCTGGCCGAGGCGTTCACGGTGGCCTGCGAGACCTGCAAGGGTCGCGGCTACCACGTCCATGACGCTCCGGTGGCATCGCAGGCTCCGGCCGACGGCGGCGAGCGGGACTCGCGCCGTCGCGGCCCGGCCGTGGTTGCTGCCACCACCCGCCGCAACGCCCGGGCGCGCAAGGAGTCCGAGCCGAGCCCGGAGCCGGTGGCGGCGCCTGTGGCCGACGCTGTTCCGGAGCCGGTCGTGGAGGCCGTTGTCGAGACGGTCGTCGAAGCTCCGGTCGAACCCGTGGTAGAGGTCGTCGTCGAGGTTCCCGTCGTGGAGGCGGTCACCGCCGAGGCGACCCAGGAGCCCGAGCCGGTCGCCATGGCGGACGCTGTGGAGCCCGCCGAGTCCTGATCAGGACTCGGGGACGTTCTGCAGTTCGTCCAGCCAGAGCTTCGCGGAGGTGTCCGACGGTGCTCGCCAATCCCCGCGGGGTGACAGCGAGCCACCGGCGACCACCTTGGGTCCGTTCGGCAGCGCCGAGCGCTTGAACTGGGCGAAGCCGAAGAAGCGCGAGCAGAACACTCCCAGCCACTTCTTGATGGTGGCCAGGTCGTAGGCGACCCGCTCGTCGGCGGGGAAGCCTTCCGGCCAGGCGCCGGCCTCGGCGTCCCGCCAGGCGTGCCAGGCCAGGAAGGCGATCTTGGACGGCTTCATGCCCCGGCGCAGTACGTGGAACAGCGTGAAATCCTGCAGCGCGTAGGGGCCGATCTTTGCTTGGGTCGACTGCGGCTTCTCGCCGGCAGCCACCGGCACCAACTCCGGGCTGATCTCGGTGTCCAGGATCGCCTGCAGGGTGACCCCGACCTCGTCACTGAACAGGTCGGCGGCGATCACCCAGCGGATCAGGTGCTGGATCAGGGTCTTCGGCACCCCGGCGTTCACGTTGTAGTGACTCATCTGGTCGCCGACCCCGTAGGTGCACCAACCCAGGGCCAGCTCGGACAGGTCGCCGGTGCCCAGCACGATGCCGCCGCGGTGGTTGGCCAGCCGGAACAGGTAATCGGTGCGCAGTCCGGCCTGGACGTTCTCGAAGGTGATGTCAAATACGTCCTTGCCTTCGGAGAAGGGGTGATCCAGCTCGTCCAGCATCAGCTTGGCGGTGGCGGTGATGTCGAGGGTGGCGAAGCTCACCCCGAGCGCTGTGGCCAGCGCAGTGGCGTTGTCGCGGGTGTGATCGCTGGTCGCGAAGCCGGGCATCGTGTAGGCGAGGATGTCGGTGCGTGGGCGTCCCATTCGATCCATGGCCCGGGCGGCCACGATCAGCGCGTGGGTGGAGTCCAGGCCGCCGGAGACGCCGATGACCACCTTGGGTTGGCCGATCTCGCGCAGCCGCTGCTCCAGTCCGGACACCTGGATGCTGTAGGCCTCGTAGCAGTCCTGGGCCAACCGCGCCGGATCAGCGGGGACGAAAGGGAACCGGGCCACCTCCCGGCGCAGCCCCAGGTCGCCGGACGGCGGGGTGAGGGTGAAGGTGACCGTCCGGAACTCGCCGATCCGCTCGGCGTGAGTGCGCCGGTTGTCGTCGAAGGTGCCTTGCCGCAGCCGCTCCTGGACCAGGGTGCCCAGATCCAGATCGGCCACGCTCATCCGCGGACCCTTGGGAAAGCGCTCGGACTCGGCCAGCAGGGTGCCGTTCTCGTAGATCAGGGTTTGGCCGTCCCAGGACAGGTCGGTGGACGACTCGCCTTCTCCGGCCGCGGCGAACAGGTAGCCGGCCAGCAGCCGCGACGACCCGGACGCGCACAGCAGCTTGCGGGCCTCCGCCTTGGCCACCGTGATCGGGCTGCCGGACAGGTTCACCAGCACCGTGGCCCCGGCCAGGGCCAGTTCCGCGGACGGTGGGATCGGCACCCACATGTCCTCGCAGATCTCCACGCCCAGCACGAAGCTGGGCAGGTCATCGGCGGCGAACAGCAGATCCGAGCCGAACGGGACGTCCTGGCCGGCCACTCGGATCTCGCCGGTGACGTCGTCGCCGGGAGCGATCTGGCGGCGCTCGTAGAACTCTCGGTAGGTCGGCAGATACGACTTCGGCACCACTCCGAGCACCTGGCCGCGGTGGATCACCACGGCGGTGTTGTAGATCCGGTTGAGGCTGGCCAGCGGGGCTCCGACGACGATGATGCAGCCCAGGTCGGCGGTCTGCGCCACCAGCCAGCTCAGAGCGTCCTCGACGGCGGCCAGCAGGGTGTCCTGCAGCAGCAGGTCCTCGATGGAGTAGCCGCTCAGCGACAGCTCGGGGAACACCGCCAGACAGACGCCCTGCTCTGCGGCCTGCTTCGCCTGAGCCAGCACGGCCTCGGCGTTGACCTGAGGCTGGACCAGCGTGATCGGCAGGGTGCAGGCCGCCACCCGGGCGAACCCGTGGCTGTACAGGTTGTAGAAGTCCATCGCACGCTCCCGAATCGGCATCGGTGCCAGCATGCCACGCCCGGTGGCCGGCGGCAGCGGGACGTCCGCGGGCGCGGCACAATCGGCTCATGGAGACGCTGCGGGTGGAGACGACCGACGGCCCCGGTGAGCTGGTGGTGACTGCTGCCGAGGCGCCCGTCGGGCTGCTGTTGCTCGGGCACGGTGCCGGCAGCGACGTGGACGGCTGGGATCTGGCCCTGCTCGCCGACCGGCTGCCCGCCCGTGGCCTGAGCGTGGCCCGCTACCGGCAGCCGCATCGGGTCGCCGGACGAAAGCTGCCCGGCTCGGCCGCGTCCCTGGACCGTGGCTGGGCCGCTGCGCTCAGCCTGGTGGCCGAACGTTGGCCGGACCTGCCGCTGGTGGCCGGCGGCCACAGCGCCGGAGCCCGGACTGCGTGCCGTGGCTTCGCCCCTGGCCAGGCGGGGGTCATTGCTCTGTCCTTCCCGCTGCATCCGCCCGGTTCCCCCGCGAAATCTCGTGCTGCGGAGCTGCTCGGGGTGGCCGGCCCGGTGCTGGTGGTGCAGGGCGAACTGGACACGTTCGGACGCACCGAGGAGGTGCGCGCCGCGATCGGTGACGCTGCCCAGATCGAGTTGGTGGCCGTCCCTGGTGCGCAACACCCACTGAGGCCGGCTGCCTCGGTGCCGCTCGAGCAAGTGGCTGCCCGTCAGGAGTTGATCGTCGCGGCCGTGGTCGGCTTCCTCAGCAGGATTCTCGGGCCAGTAGTGCGGCCTTGACCGGCGTTCCCCAGGCGAAGCCGCCCAGGCTGCCGTCGCCGCGCAGTACCCGATGGCAGGGGACGAACAGGGCCGGTGCGTTGCGGGCACAGATCGACGCCGCTGCCCGGACGGCACTGGGCCGGTCCAGCGCCGTGGCGAACTCGGCGTAGCTCAACGGGGTGCCTGGGGTGATCCGGCGCAGCTGCGCCCAGCCGGCCAGCTGCCAGGCCGTCCCGAACTGGCGCACCGGGACCCGATCGATCGCCGCCAGCTCGCCGGCGTAGTAGGCGGCCACTGCCTCGACCGGCCCGGCCACGTCCGCGTGTTCGGGGCTGACCAGGTCCGCATCGGTCGGACGGCTGCCGGCCGGAAGCCGATCGAGGACCCGTTGCGGGTCGTCGGTCCAGCCTGCGGACAACACCACGCCATCCTCGGCGAGCAAGGTGAACGGTCCGTCGGGGGTGTCGATCGTGGTGATCATCGAAGCTCCTTCGTCGCGCTGGCGTGCCATAGGTGGAGGCTGGCGTAGCTGCGCCAGGGGGAGACGGTGCGTCCCCAATCGCGCAGGGTGGCCGGACGATCCGGCAGCCCGAGTCTCTTCGCGCCGGTACGCAGGGCCACGTCGCCGACCGGCAGGATGTCGGGATGGCCGAGCACCCGCATGGCCAGGTAGTCGGCCGTCCACTCACCAATGCCGGGCTGGGCCAGCAGCCTTCGCCGCTGTTCGTCGGGGTCGTCGGCGAAGCCGAGGTCCAACTCGCCGCCGGCCAGCCGCTCGGCGATGGCGATGGTGTTCTCGATCCGCTGCCGGGGTCCGACCAGCACGCTCCGTCCCGCCTCGGCGATGGCCGCCGCGGTCGGGAACAGCCGGTCACGCCCGGCCTCATCGGGGACGGGCAACCGGGTGCCGAGAGCCTCGGTGAGCCGGGTCAGCTGGGTCCGTGCCGCCGCCACCGAGATCTGTTGGCCGATCAGGGCGCGGAACGCCATTTCGTGCGGGTCGATCACGCCAGGCAGGCGGATGCCGGGAGTGTCGGCGACCGAAGCGGTCAGTTCGGGCACTCGCGACAAGGCGGTGTCGATCCCGACCGGATCGGCGTCGGCGTCGAACAACCGCCGCACCCGATAGAGCAGGGGAGTGACGTCTTCCAGCCGGCTCAGCCGGGCGGTCAGCCGCAGCCGTCCCGGCTCGGCGCGGACGTCGAAGCTGGCCGGACCGCCAGGTAGGGCCAGGGTTCGTCCATAGCTGTCCGGACCGGCGGTCTCCATGCCGGGCAGCGCCCGGGCGGCCAGCCAGGCGAAGGCCCCGGCCGCGTCGAAAGGCTCGCGGACGGGCAGGCTCAGCTGCAGGGTGGCGACACCTGTCCCGCGGTGGTGCGAACCGCTGGCGCGCAACTGGGCCGGAGTGCGATCGAAGACCTCGGCGATCGTGTCATTGAACTGACGGATGCTGCCGAAGCCGCTGGCGAAGGCGATCTCGCCGACCGGAAGCTCGGTGGAGACCAGCAGCTCGCGGGCAGTCTGGGCGCGGTGAGCACGGGCCAGGGCCAGCGGTCCGGCCCCCAACTCGGCGCTGAGTAGGCGATTCAGATGCCGGGTTGTGTAGCCCAGCCGGACAGCCAGACCGGGGACGCCCTCCCGTTCGACGACGCCGTCGGCGATCAGCCGCATCGCCCGGGCCGCGGTATCCGAGCGCAGGTTCCACTCCGGTGAGCCCGGGACGGCCTCAGGCAGGCAGCGTTTGCAGGCCCGATAGCCGGCCAGATGGGCCGCCGCGCTGGTCGGGAAGAACTCGACATTGGCCGGCTTCGGCGTCCGCGCCGGGCACGACGGACGGCAGTAGATGCCGGTCGTCCGGACGGCCAGGACGAATGCGCCGTCGAACCGGGCGTCCCTGGTGGCCACCGCCCGATAGCGCTGCTCGAAGTCCATGTGCGCCAGCATGTCAGCCATCCGCGACGATCTCTAGCGGAAATCGGACATTGCCGTACGTCGGTCCGGCGCCCCGCAGAAAACGGGACAGTCCCCATATTCTGCGGGCGGACGTTCAGTGCTCTTCGAGGGCGAGCCGTCCGGCCAACAGCAGGTAGGTGGCCGCGAAGCTGCGCCGCAGCCACGTCAGGATCCGCGGACGGCGTCGCACCTGCTCGCGCAGCCCAGCCGCGAACAACCCGTAGCCGACGAAGACCACGAAGGTAGCGGCCATGAAGATCAGGCTCAGCCAGACCATCTGCCAGGTCGCGTCCGGGCTGGTGGCCGGGACGAACTGGGGCAGGAACGCGAAGAAGAAGATGGTGAGCTTGGGATTGAGCAGATTGATCAGCACCGCGGTGCGGATCGTCCGCCAGAACGAGGTGGGGGCCGTCGTGGCTTCAGCGTCCTCGATCAGATTCGAGCGGTCCCGCAGGGTGACCCAGGCCAGGTAGAGCAGGTAGCCGACGCCGGCCCACTTCAGGCTTTGGAAGGCGATGGCGCTGGCGTTCAGCAGCGCAGCCAGCCCGGTGATTGCGGCCAACAGGTGCGGGACCACCCCGAGCGTGCAGCCGAGCGCGGCCACCAGGGCGGCGCGCCGTCCACGGGACAGGCCGGCCGAGATGGTGAACACCGCACCGGTTCCCGGGGTGGCCACCACAATCAGCGTGGTCAGTACGAAAGCCCAGCTCATCGATGCTCCCTCCTGGCCCGGAGACTAATCGCCGCTCGGTTGCACCGGCCCGGCGTCCATCGGCTGACCCGAGGCAGGTGGTGTGCGGGGCCGACGACCTCTGTGGACGAGCGGTCGGTCGTCCACAGCCACATCGGGGAGGTGGATGTCGGCACCTGGCTCGACCGACTGTGAGGGCATGCGAACCGCTGCCCCGTTCAGCCTTCCGATGGTCCCGGTCCTGGGCCGCAACCTGACTGCACTCGGCGTCGGGCCGGATCGGCTGGAGCGGGCCGTCCGCGGTGGCCGGCTGGTCCGGGTACGGCAGGGTGTTTACCTTGCGGCCGGTGCCTGGCCTGAGGAGGCATCGGGTCAGCACCTGCTGCGAGCTGCGGCCGAGTGCTTGGCCCGGCCGCACGGTGTCGTCTCCCATCGGTCCGCTGCACTCGCCTGGGGGCTGCCGCTTCCCGTTGAGGACTGGGTGGCGGAGCCGGTCTGGCTCACCATCGAGCGGGGACGATCGGAAGCTGGTCCGCGACTGTGCCAGATGGTGGCCGCGCTCCCGGCGCATCACCTGGCCACTGCCGCCCTCGGCTTCCCCGTCACGACGGTGGCGCGAACCGCGGTCGATCTGGCCGCAGGTCTCGAGCTGCCCGAGTCCCTGCTCGTTCTGGACGCGGCGCTCCGATGGGAATGCGTGGGGTTGAGCCCGCAGCTGCGGCGACGCGAACTGGCCAATCCGGCGTTGGCGTCGGCCAGCCGACAACCATGCCTGGAGGCGGCCCACTTCCTCGGCTGCGGTGAAGCATTGGTGCGCGCGATCTCGGTAGCCGACCCCATTCGAGAGAGCCCGACCGAGTCCCTCACCTTCGGCCACCTCGTGCTGGCCGGCCTGCCACTTCCGATCTGCCAGCACGCGGTCCCGACTCCCTTCGGCACCTTCTTCCCCGACTTCTACTGGCCGGAGCAGCGGCTGGTCGGTGAAGCGGACGGGCGGCTGAAGTATCACGACGCCGCTACGGTCGTCAGGGAGAAGCAGCGAGAGCAGGTGCTCCGGGATCTGGGTTACCGGATCGTCCGCTGGCTTGGCAGTGAGATCCACACCCGACCCGATCTGGTGTTGGACCGGATCGCTCGTGCCCTAGGCTGAGTGGCGCCGATTCCCGCGTTTTCGCCGGGGAGCCGGCACGAATCGTCCCTGGCCGCGGCGAAACCCGCGCTATTAGGCCCCTTTCGGCGGCGATACCGCGGATACCGCCGCAGGATCGGACGAGCGCGGCATGCCGGGCCGCCATTGCGCGGGTTCGGCCGCGACGAGCGCGGTTTGACCGGTCCGGGGCCCGCCACGTAGTCTTGACCTTCGGTGTTCGCTGAAGTCGGCCTGCTGGTCGCTCGCGAGCGCTACCAAGAGTGCAACCGCAACATGGTTGGGGTGCGCTTGTCGGCGAAGCTTTTAGGGAAGTAGGTCGGGCGTGTACGCGATCGTGCGCAGTGGTGGCCGCCAGCACAAGGTTGCTGTCGGTGACGTCCTGGAGATCGACAAGGTTGAGGCGAAGGCTGGCGACAGCGTTGCGCTGACCCCGCTGCTGTTGGTTGACGGCGAGAAGATCACCGCCGACGCCAAGAAGCTGGCCAAGGTGAGTGTCTCGGCTGAGGTGATCGCCGAGACCAAGGGTCCGAAGATCCACATTCTCAAGTACAAGAACAAGACCGGCTACAAGAAGCGCCAGGGTCACCGTCAGCGGTACACCCAGGTCAAGGTCACTGGGATCGAGAGCTGAGGCAGCTGAGATGGCACATAAGAAGGGCGCATCGTCTTCCCGTAACGGTCGCGATTCCAATTCGCAGCGGCTCGGTGTGAAGCGTTTCGGCGGCGAGCAGGTCAACGCCGGCGAGATCATCGTCCGTCAGCGCGGCACCCACTTCCACCCCGGTGAGGGTGTGGGGCGCGGCGGCGACGACACCCTGTTCGCGCTGCGCGCGGGCAAGGTCGAGTTCGGCACCCGGCGTGGACGCCGCGTGGTGAACATCGCCATCGAGGCGGCTGCCGAGTAGTTCGCATCACTTCGCGGAACGGCGGGACGGTCTTTCGACCCTCCCGCCGTTCTGCGTCTGTGGGTCGCTTAGGATCGAGGTATGAACCTCTCCCGGCTGCGGCTCATCCTGGCTGCAGTCGCGCTGGTGCCGCTGCTCTCGGCGTGCAGCCTGGTCGGCGACGTCGACATCACCGAGGATGCGCGGGTCAAGGTGGACCTGCACGTCACCAGCCTCGAGTGGGAGTGCAATGCCTCCACCGACCAGGCCTTGATGGTCGGCCTCACCTTCGAACAGGACGATCAGTCGGGACGATGCCACGTCACCGGAACGGTGAGTCCGGCGCTGACCTCACTGGTCGGCGTCACCGTGGTCCGCGACGAGTCGGGGCTGCGGGTGAGCTTCGCCGATGGTGTGGTGAGTGCCCAAGCCAGTTCGGCAGACCTGAAGGTCCATCTCCCCGGACCCGTCACTGAGGTCGAGGGTGCAGAGTCCATCGGCCCGAACCAGGTCAGGGTGGCATTCGGCGAGGGCAAGGTGCCCACACTGAGGGTGGCCTCGCGGATCGGCTACGGGCCGTCCCCCCTCGAGTGGGCCGCCGGACTAGGGGTGTTGGCGGGAGTGGCGGCGACCCTGCTCGTCTTGTGGCTGATCCGGCTTCGCCGGCACCGGGCGCTGGCGGCAGTGGACTGGCCGCCGCCGGACGGAACTCCGGCCGAAGCGGCTCGCCCGGCGTCAGGGGATCCGTCCGATGAGGCGTTCTGGAGTGGTGCCGCCGAAGCGCCGCCGCCGGTCGTCGGCGAACGCACCAAACGTCCCGGTGTCGACCCGTCGGTCTGGGCACCGCCACCGAGCTGACGCGGGTCCGAAGCGACCAGACGGCCGGTGCCGGTAGGATGAGGGGTCGGTGCCGGCCCGCGTGGCTGCCCTCCGACTTCCGACCTGCAAGGTAACCCGGCATGGCCATTCCCAGCTTCATCGACCAGACGATCCTCACAGTTGCCGCCGGCAACGGTGGGCACGGCTGTGCCTCGGTGCATCGCGAGAAGTTCAAGCCGCTCGGCGGACCCGATGGCGGCAACGGCGGCAACGGCGGGTCGGTGATCCTGCGGGTCGATCCGGGACTCACCACTTTGGTGGAGTTCCATCGCCAGTCCGTCCGGCGTGCGGCCAACGGCCAACCCGGACGTGGCGATTTCGCCAACGGTGCCAACGGTGAGGACGTGATTCTGGACGTCCCGGACGGCACTGTGGTCAGCGATGCCGACACCGGTGAAGTGCTGGCTGACCTGATCGGCCCCGAGTCGGAGGTCGTCATCGCCGCCGGTGGACGCGGCGGACTCGGCAATGCGGCCCTGGCCTCCTCGGCCCGCAAGGCGCCCGGCTTCGCCCTGCTCGGCGAGGAGGGCGAGAGCCGCAAGATCCAGCTCGAACTCAAGGTGGTGGCCGACATCGGCCTGGTCGGCTTCCCGAGCGCCGGCAAGTCGTCGCTGATCGCGGCCATCTCGCGGGCCCGTCCGAAGATCGCCGACTACCCGTTCACCACGCTCATCCCGAACCTGGGGGTGGTGGTGGCCGGTGCCACCACTTTCACGGTCGCCGATGTCCCCGGCCTGATCGAGGGGGCCAGCCAAGGCCGTGGCCTGGGGCACGACTTCCTGCGCCACATCGAGCGCTGCCAGGCGATCGTCCATGTCATCGACTGCGCCACCTACGAGCCCGGACGCGACCCGATCACCGACCTGGACGTGATCGAGGCCGAACTCGAGGCGCACGGCGGCCTGGAAGATCGTCCGCGGATGGTCGCGCTCAACAAGGTGGACGTTCCGGACGCCGCCGAGCTGGCCGAGTTGGTCACCGAGGAGCTGAAGGCCCGCGGCCTGCCGGTGTTCGCGGTCTCCACCAAGACCGGGGTCGGCCTGCCCGCGCTGAGCTTCGCTATGGCTGAGCTGGTCGCCAAGCGTCGGGCCGAGGCTCCGGCGCCGGCCCCCAAGCGGATCGTGATCCAGCCCAGGCCGGTGGCCGGCGGTCCGGAGTTCACGATCGCCCGCCAGGGCGACGGCGAGGGTGGCCAGGTCTGGCGAGTACGCGGCGACAAGCCCGAACGCTGGGTCCGGCAGACCGACTTCAACAACCCTGAGGCGGTCGGCTACCTGGCCGATCGGTTCGCCCGGCTCGGTATCGAAGAGGAGCTGCTGGCCATGGGTGCGGTGGCCGGAGATGCGGTGGCCATTGGTGGCGGCGACAACCCGGTCGTCTTCGACTTCGCTCCGCAGATCGAGATCGGTGCCGAGATGCTGGCTCGCCGCGGTGAGGACCAGCGGCTGATCACCCAGCGTCCGGCGGCGCGGCGCCGTCGCGAGATGGACGCGGAGTACCACGCCGCCAAGGCGGCGCAGGCCGAAGCCGCGAACTACCCGATGATCGCGCTCGAGGGTTTGGGGGACGACGAGGATGACTGAGGCCGCGCGGCTGCGCACCGAGATCACCGGCGCTCGCCGGCTGGTGGTCAAGATCGGTTCCTCCTCGCTCACCGACGCCTCCGGTCGCCTTGATCCGGCCCGGCTCGAACTGCTCGTCGATGCACTGGCCGCAGCCCGTGAACGCGGCCAGGACGTCGTCCTGGTCTCGTCTGGTGCCATGGCTTCGGGCATGCTGCCGCTGGGGATGCGGCACCGTCCGCGCGATCTGGCCAGCAAGCAGGCCGCCGCCTCGGTCGGCCAGAGCCTGCTGGTGGGCCAGTACGGACGGCTGTTCGCCAAGCACGGTCTGGTGGTCGGCCAGGTGCTGCTGACCGTCGAGGACGTCGCCCGCCAAGATCACTACCGCAACGCGCTACGGACCTTCACCCGGCTGAGCGAGCTCGGCGTGGTGCCGATCGTCAACGAGAACGACACGGTGGCCACCCACGAGATCCGCTTCGGCGACAACGACCGGCTGGCCGCCCTGGTCGCCCACCTGGTCGGCGCGGACGCACTGGTCCTGCTCTCCGATGTGGACGCGCTGTACACCGCCCCTCCGTCGGCTCCCGATGCCGAGCGGATCGGCCTGGTCGCCGATCTGGACGAGCTGGTGGTCGACACCAACGGCAAGGGCTCCGAGGTGGGCACCGGCGGCATGGAGACCAAACTGCAGGCCGCTCGGATCGCCACCGCCTCCGGCATCCCGGTGGTGCTGGCCTCGGCGGCCAAAGTGGCCGAGGCGCTGGCCGGTGAAGCGGTGGGCACTCTGTTCCTGGCCACCGGCAAGCGGCGCTCCCGCAAGTTGCTCTGGCTGGCCTACGCATCGGTCTCCAAGGGCGAGCTGATCCTCGATGCCGGCGCGGTGCGTGCGGTCACCGATCGCAAGGCGTCGCTGCTGCCGGCCGGCATTGTTGCGGTCACCGGTCAGTTCCAGGCGGGCGACCCGGTCCGACTGGTCACCGAGTCCGGCCAAGTGATCGCTCGTGGCCTGGTCAACTACGACGCCGACGAACTGCCGGCCATGATCGGGCGTTCCACCAAGGAGCTTGCCGAGACTCTCGGCGCGCATTTCGACCGCGAGGTCGTCCATCGCGATGACATGGTGCTCAAGCAGCGCAAGAAGAAGGCGTCGTGACTCTGGTCTTCGTCATCGGTTGGGTCGCGGCACTGATCGCCGTGGTCAGCGGGCTGCCGCAGCTGGCTCGGCTGTTCCGGACCCGCGACGTGAACGGCCTGTCCCTTATCGGCTGGCAGATTCTGCTCGGGCTGAACCTCGGCTGGATGTCGCACGGCTTCTTTGTTGCTCAGGTGAACCTGTGGGTGCCGAACCTGCTCGGGCTGATCACCACCGGTTCGGTGGTCTATCTGATGGCCAGCGTGTTGAAGCTGAACCTGTTCCGCGCGGCCGTCCCCGGCCTGATCACCGGCGCTCTGATGGCGCTCTCCGACCTGCTGTTCGGCAGTGCGGCGTTCGGGACGCTGGCGATCATTCCGGCGATTCTGGTGAACATGGGCCAGAGCGTCGAGCTGGTCAGGGCTCCGATCCTCCGCGGCGTGTCGGTGGCCACCTTGATCGCCGGCTTCGTCAACCAGCTCGCCTGGACCTGGTGGGGCGTCCTGGTCACCGATCCCGGCACCATCATCGCCGCCTCGGTGACCGGCCTGATCACCGGCTTCAATCTGCTGTGGTGGGTGTTCCGCAAGCTCGGGCTTCGCGCCTTCTGGCCGCACGCGGTCGTGGTCCCCGAGACCGGGGAGATTGTTGAGGATTTATCCTTACCGGCATGACCTTCGCCGAGCAGGCCGCAGCGGCCAAGCGGGCCAGCCGTGAGCTGGCCACCCTGAACCGTGGACGCAAGGACGCCGCCCTTCACGCCATGGCCGACGCCCTGCTGGCGGCCGCTGCCGACGTGCTGGCGGCCAACGCGATCGACGTCGCCCAGGCCCGTGCAGCCGGCACCAGCGAATCGCTGATCGACCGGCTGGCCCTGACCGAGTCCCGGCTGGCCGGAATGGCCGACGGGCTGCGGGCACTGGCCGGGTTGGCCGATCCGGTCGGCGATGTGGTGCGCGGCTGGACCAATGCCAACGGGGTTCGGGTCCGCCAGGTGCGAGTGCCGTTGGGGGTCGTCGGCATCATCTACGAAGCCCGTCCGAACGTCACCGCCGATGCTGCCGGGATCTGCCTGAAGGCAGGAAATGCGGCGCTGCTGCGAGGCTCGTCTTCCACGCTGAACTCCAACCGTGCGGTGGTCGCGGCCCTGCACACCGGCCTGGCCGCGGTGGGGCTCCCGGAGCAGGCCGTCCAGCTCGTCGAGGGTGATCGCGGCATCACCACCGAGATGATGAACGCCCGCGGTCTGGTGGACGTGCTGATCCCGCGTGGCGGGGCCGGCCTGATTGCGGCCGTGGTCGACGGTGCCAAGGTGCCGGTGATCGAGACCGGCACCGGCAACTGCCATCTCTATGTGGATGTCGCGGCCGATGAGGACATGGCGATCGCCATCATGCTCAACGCCAAGGTGCAGCGGCCGAGCGTCTGCAATGCCTTGGAGACGCTGCTGGTCCACGCCGACATCGCGCCGAGCTTCCTGCCCCGGGCACTGGCGGCGCTGGCTGAGGCCGGCGTGACCGTCCATGGCACCGCGGACGTGCTGCCGTACTCGGAGGCGATCGTGCCCGCCGAGGCCGGCGAGTTCGACGCGGAGTACCTCTCGCTGGATCTGGCCTGCGCGATCGTCCCCAACCTTGATGCGGCCCTGGCACACATCCAGCAGCACACCACCGGGCATTCCGAGACGATCATCACCGACGACCGCCGGGCCGCGGAGCGGTTCACCGCCGAGGTGGACGCGGCCGCCGTCCTGGTGAACGCATCCTCACGGTTCGTGGACGGCGGTGAGTTCGGCTTCGGTGCGGAGATCGGCATTTCCACCCAGAAGCTGCATGCGCGTGGTCCGATGGCGCTGGCCGAGATGACCTCGACCAAGTACATCGTCGACGGTGCCGGTCAGGTGCGCGGCTGAGCCGTCCGGCTAGAATCCGGGCCAGTGGTCGCGCTCAGCGCGCGACCGGTTGCGGGAAGGACCGCCGTGAGCGAGACACCGATCGCCTGGGAGGGCAGCGGACGTCGGCTGCGCCTGGGCGTGATGGGTGGCACCTTCGACCCGATCCACCACGGGCACCTGGTCGCGGCCAGTGAGGTGCAAGCCCGCTTCGAGCTCGACGAGGTGGTGTTCGTCCCCACCGGCCAGCCCTGGCAGAAGGCCGGACGGGTGGTCTCGCAGCCGGAGGATCGGTACCTGATGACCACCATCGCCACCGCGTCGAACCCGCGGTTCTCGGTGAGCCGGGTCGACATCGAGCGACCGGGGGCCACCTACACCGTCGATACCTTGCGCGACATTCGCAGCCTGCGCGGGCCCGAAGTGGATCTGTTCTTCATCACGGGGGCGGACGCACTGAGCAAGATCCTCACCTGGAAGGGCGTGGATGAGCTGTTCGACCTGGCTCAGTTCGTCGGTGTCTCCCGGCCGGGCGTCGAGCTGGCCGCCGGTGACATTGCGCATCTGCCGTCGGATCGGGTTACCCTGCTGGAGGTGCCGGCGTTGAGCATCAGCTCCACCGCCTGCCGAGAACGGGTGGCCGCCGGGCTGCCCATCTGGTACCTGGTGCCGGACGGCATCGTCCAGTACATCGCCAAGCGCGGGCTCTACCGCGCGCCACAAGGAGAGCAGTGACAGCAAGCCCCAAAGCCGTCGAGATCGCCCAGATCGCGGCCCGCGCCGCCGTGGCCAAGCTGGCCCTCGACCCGGTCGCCTTCGACGTGTCCGAACGGCTGGCCATCACCGACATCTTCTTGATCGTCGCGGCCACCAATGAGCGCCAGGTCGGTGCCGTCGTGGACGCGGTCGAGGAGGCGCTGCTCGCCGCCGGGGTCAAGACCGTCCGGCGCGAGGGTGACCGGGAGAACCGCTGGGTGCTGCTGGACTTCCTGGACACGGTCGTGCACGTTCAGCACACCGAAGAGCGGGCGCTCTACGCGCTGGAGCGGTTGTGGAAGGACTGCCCAGCCATCGATCTGGGTGAGCTCGAGCCGGCGATCGGCTCGTGACCGCCGCGAAGGTCGTCCTGCTGCGGCACGGCATCACCGACTGGAATCACACCGGACGGTTCCAGGGCCAGGCCGACATCCCGCTCAATGACCGAGGCATCGCCCAGGCCGCTGCGGCAGCCAGTGCGTTGGCCGACTTCGGCATCACCAGGATCGTGTCCTCGGACCTGGTCCGGGCCCAGACCACAGCGCAGGCCCTGGCCAGCGCCTGCGCGCTGCCGTTCAGCACTGATCCCCGGCTGCAGGAGATCAACGTGGGCAGTTGGGCCGGCCTGGACACCACGGAGGTTGCTGCGCTCGAGCCGAGCTTCTGGGACGACCTGAAGGCGGGCCGGGACTTTCGCCGCTCGCCGACCGGGGAGACCGCTGTTGAGACCGGCAACCGAGTGGCAGCGGCGATCCGCGAGTGGGCCGAGCGCTGCGACGATGAGGAGATCTTGGCCGTTGTCGGTCATGGCCTGGCGCTGCGGGTGTCGATGCTGAACCTGATGGGTCTGGACCACGCGCACTCGCGGCTGTTCGCCGGCGTGGGTAACTGCCACTGGACGGTGCTCAAGCCGGGTGTCGATTACTGGCGGCTGATCAGCTACAACAACGCAGCGCACTGACCCGCTTGCGCCATCGAGCGCCTAGTCGAAGCTGATCCGGACGCTGTCCGAGCTGAGGTCGGCGATCACCGTGGTGATCGAATCGGCGACGCTGAGGTCGGTGCCCTTGGTGTCCTTCGCGGTGACGGTGACCTGGATCATCACGTCCGCCGTGGCCAGCCTCGGATCCTCGGGATCCAGGTTCGGGCGCAGCAAGGTCAGCTTGGTCGGGCCCTTGCTCACCTTCCAGCGCACCGAGCTCAGGCGGACTTTGGTGCCTCTGGGGGCGACGGCGCCGAACCCGCAGCCGGCCGGCTGGAGTTCGTGGAGGGTCAGGCAGCTCTGCAGCCGGGCGTTCGCCGCGGAGATGATCTCGTCGATGCCACCGGGGCTCAGCCCGAGGCGAACTGTGCCCAGTTCGGGAGCCACGCCCGGCGACGTGACCACGAAGGTGTCGTCGGTGACCTGGTAGCGGTCGTCGGTGGTGGCCACCTGGTAGCGCCCGGGGAACAGCTCCACGTTCTCGGTCGGGACGGCAACGCCATTGAGCGTCAGCGGAAGATCGCCGGTCTTGAGCTGGGTGAGATCCACCTTCCGCGCGACGTCGTACAGCTTCCACTCGGTGCCCACCGCGTACACCGTGAAGGATTGGATCACCTTCTGCCCACCGATCAGGTAGGTCGCTTCGACCTGTGCGCGATAGTCGGTCAGTTCTGTGGTGTGCACGGAGACCTGACGCAGCGGAGCGGATTTGTTCGAGGTGGACAGCACCTCATCGGTGAGCATTCGCTGGTCGGACGGACGCAACTTGGCGAAGCCGAGAGCCTGCTGGGAGTCGCTGTGGGCCAGGGCGTTCAGATAGCCGGAGACAGTCTCTTCGGGGCTGCCGACCGGTGCCCCGATCATCGTCCCGTTGACGCTGTTGAACCGGCCCTGGATGGCCAGGACGGCCACTAGCGAGACGACCAAGGTGCTGATCGCAGCGCCGATCACCGCACCGCGAATCAGCCAACGGCGGTTGGCCGGAGCCGGTTGCGGCTCGCGAACCGGGCGGACCGGTGGCGTCCGCGACTCGGCCGAGGCGGACTCGCCGTCCCGCTCTGCCCAGGTGGCGTTCCCGGCTCGCCGGTCCCAGTCGGGCTCGGGCGTGTCGTACTGGGCGTACGGCGCGCTGGGTGTCGAGAACGGGGCATCGCTCGGGCGAGGTGTGGACGTCCGGCCCACTGTGGCCGGACCGGCGCCGCTCCGGCTGACCGCCGCCGGACGGGCCGGCGCGGCTTCTTCGGTGCTGGGTGCTGGGCCAGGGCTGGCAGCCGAGGTGCTGATCGGCACGGCTCCTCGGCTGGTCGATGGTGGGAAGAACACCGCCTCGCCGGTGGTGCCAGGTAGCGGCGTGAGGTCCTCATCGGGCAGGAGGTCGTCCAGGTCGTCGGCCGTCTCAGCAACGGTGGCGGTCCCGACGCCTTCGGCTGCCGTGTCGGCGTCGGACGACGGCTCGTCCGGTTCGGTCGGCTCGTCCGGCGATGCGATCGCTTCGGCGGCCTCTGTGGCCGAGGTGGCGGTGGTCGGCTGCTCGTCGGATTCGAGTTCAGCCTCGGCCAGGTCCTGGTACTGCGCATCGTCGGCGGGCTGTGGTGCGGGCGCGGCCTGGTCGGCCGGAGCCTCGTCGATCACCGGTTCTGCAGGTTCCGGCATCCGCAGCCAGAACGGGACGGCCGGGCGCCAATCGGTCGGCCCGTCGGGCGCCGTGTCCTGCTGCTCCGGTTCTGGTTCCGGCATCCGCAACCAGAACGGGACGGCCGGACGCCAGTCGCTGCCGTCCTTCCCGTTGAACCTGGGTCCAGGAAGTGCGGGGGATGAGTTGGACGCCGCCGCGGACGTCGAGCCGGTGTCAGCCTCAGCGGGTGAACTCGGCTCGGAGACGACGAGGCGCAACACCGGCCGCGGAGGAATCGGTGGGACCTCATCGGAGTCGGACCAGTCCAGTTCGGGCCACTCGATGTCCTCGAGGTGGACACGGCTGTCCTCGGGCAAGCCGGATAGCGCGTCGACCTCGCGCTGAGAACCAGTGTTCTCAGGGCGTGCGTCATCGCTCACAACGACTCCACGTCCCAGCCAGGCCCCCTGCGGCTGGTGTCCGTATTCCCCCCGGTGGACGGCTGGGTGCCAGCACCGTCCAGTCGAGGCAAGCCTAGCTGTTGCCGGCTGGAGCGGACAGGTTTCGCTTCAAGCGCTGCCCGATCGGCCAGGACAGAGGCCTACCAGTCACCGCACTGGCAGGGGTTGCCTCCCTCGGCTTCCAGCTGGATGGTGGCGTGGGCAAGGGAGAACTCGGTGCGCAAGGCGGCGGTGGCCGCTTCCAGAACCGGGGCAGGTGCCACGCCGGGAGCAATCACCACGTGTGCGGTGGCGACGTCCATTCCGGAGGTGAGCCGCCACAGGTGCAGATCGTGGACCGCCGTCGTGCCCTCGATGGCGAGCAGCGCTGCGACGACCTCGGCCGGGTCGATGCCATCGGGGACGTGCTGTCCCAGCACGGCGATCACCTCGCGACCCAGAAGCATGGCCCTGGCCACCACGAAGACGGCGATGGCGATGGCGATGGCGGTGTCCCACCAGGTCTGTCCGGTTGCGCCGACCAGGACGGCGGCGGCGATCACGCCCACCGAGCCGAGGGTGTCGGCGATCACCTCAAGATAGGCGCCCTTGACGTTCAAGCTCTCGGCGGCACCGGCACGCAGCAGGGCCATGCTGATCAGGTTCACCACCAGGCCCAGTACCCCGACGACCAGCATCGGGCCGGCAGCCAGCTCGGGTGCGCTGCCGATGCGTCCGATGGCCTCGATGGCGATGTAGACCCCAACCGCGATCATCAGCAGCGCGGCCAGGCCGGAGGCGAAGACCTCGGCCCGGTAGGAGCCGAAGGTTCGTCGCCCAGTGGTGTCTTTGCGTCCGGCCAGCCGCGTCGCCACTAGCGCGGCACCCAGGGTTGTCACGTCGGCGGCCATATGGCCGGCATCGGAGATCAGGGCCAGCGAGCCGGAGAGCAGGCCGGTGAGCAGTTCCACGACGAAGAACGCGGCCACCAGGACGAAGGAGACTGCCAGCCGCCAGCGATGCCGTCCGGCGGCGCTGACGTGATCGTGACTGTGACCGTGGCTCATCGGACGTCGTCCCGGGGCGCGGTCGTGCCGTGGGTGGTGTGCTCACGAGTGACGTCCAGCAGGAGTCGGACGTGGGCGTCGGAGAGCCGGTAGAACACGTTGCGCCCATCGCGGCGTCCGGTCACCACCGCCGAGGCGCGCAGCATCCGCAGTGACTGAGAGACCGTGGCTTCGGCGGTGCCGGTGGCGGCAGCCAGGTCGCAGACGCACAGCTCGCCGGCTTCCAACAAGGCGTAGAGCAGTCGGGTACGGGTCGGGTCTCCGAGCAGCTTGAAGATCGCGCTGACTCGACCCAGCTCCTCGGAGCCTGGCGCGTTCGCGGTAGCCAGCCTCACCTTTTCGGGGTGGGTGGCCGGATCGGCGCAACCGTCGAGACTCGCCACAGTTCCCATGAAGCCCTTTCATCTGAGCAGATGCTCAGATATTAGCGAACAAGGTCCGGGCAAGCGAGTGGCCGGGAATGGATACCCCATGGGGTATGATGGAGATGTATGAAGGGAGTCGTCATGAAGAAGAACGTCGGCAACCCGGACCGTCTGATCCGGATCCTGCTCGCCCTGGCCCTGGTCGTCTGGGCATGGTTCGCCGGGATGGGCAGCATCCTCGGTGTGGTGCTGCTCGTGGTGGCTGTCCTGCTGGTGGTCACGGCATCGATCAGCTTCTGCCCGCTGTACCTGCCCTTCGGCTTGAGCACCCGCGGTCATACGAAGAACTGACCCGCGGCACCCGCAGCCTGGCGGAGGGTGTCGCCTTCCGGGACATAATGGCTCGTGCTCGCTTTGGTGTTGACCTTCCCCGGATTCAATCCGGTGGCTTTCTCGATCGGACCGGTGGCCGTCCATTGGTACGGGCTGATGTACGCGCTGGCCTTCGTGGTCGGATTCTTCCTGCTGCGGGCGCGACTGAAGCATCCGCCGTACGCGACCATCACCGAGCCGTCGCCGTGGAGCGAGGCGGACGTCTCCGACCTGCTGCTCTACGCCATCGCCGGCGTGCTGCTGGGCGGACGCCTGGGCTACTGCCTGTTCTATCAACCAGTGTTCTACGTCACCCATCCACTGGACGTGTTCGCGGTCTGGGATGGCGGGATGAGCTTCCACGGTGGCGCCTTGGGCGTGATGTTCGCCCTGTGGCTGTATGGACGTGCGCGGCACCGTCCGTTCCTCCAGGTGACCGACCTGTTGGTGCCGGCGGTGCCGATGGGGCTGGCCTTCGGCCGGATCGGCAACTTCATCAACGGTGAGCTCTGGGGTCGTCCGGCTGACCCGGCGCTGCCGTGGGCGATGATCTTCCCGCAGGTCGATCAGGTGCCGCGGCACCCGTCCCAGCTGTACGAGTTCGCCCTCGAGGGCGTCGTCCTGTTCGTGATCTTGTGGCTGTACGCACGTCGCGGACCGGTCAGCGGCAAGGTGAGCGCCGCCTTCCTGGTGGGCTACGGCGTCTTCCGCTTCCTTGTCGAGTTCACCCGTGAGCCGGACAGCTTCCTGGGGGTGCTCTCGTTGGGGATGAGCATGGGTCAGTGGCTTTCCCTGCCGATGATCATCGGCGGCGCGCTGCTGTGGCGCTGGGCGGCCACCCGCGCTCGAACCGAGGTTGCAGCCTCCTGAGCCAGCTCTGCTGCCTGGACAGTCCTTCGCTGCCGGGAATCTGCCGGGCCGAGCGGTGGTTCCACTGAGGTCGCCGCGATCTTCTTCGCGACACCTCTGGACGAAGGACGAATATGGCTCGCGCTCTGCTCGTGGTCACCGGCGCTGATCACTTCACCCTCACCGACGGCACCCAGCACCCCACCGGCTATTGGGCCGAGGAATTGATCGAGTTGCACCGTGGTCTGCTCGCTGCCGGGCATGAGGTCGACATCGCGACCCCGGGCGGACGAGTTCCGGTTCCCGACACCGCCAGCCTCGACCTAGCCACCGAAGTCGGACGTGAGCGGCGTGCTTACCTGGACTCGATCGCCGAGGACTTGAGCCACCCGTTGGTGCTGGCTGAGGTGCCGGTCGGCCGCTATGACGCGATCGTGATCCCCGGAGGGCATGGGCCCATGCAGGACTTGGCCTTCGAGCCGGCTCTTGGCCGGCTCCTGATCGACGCCGTGGATCGTGACGCCGTGGTGGCTGCGCTGTGCCACGGGCCAGCCGGCTTACTCAGCGCGACCCGTCCGGACGGTAGCTTCGCCTTTGCCGGCCGGCGGCTGGCTGCGTTCACTGATGCCGAGGAGATCCAGGGCGGCCTTGCGGATCGTTCGCCCTACCTGCTGCAGTCGAGGCTGACCGAGCTCGGCGCTCAGGTGGAGGCCGGTGCTCCGTGGTCGCAGACTGTCGTCGTCGACGGGCGCCTGGTCTCCGGCCAGAATCCGCAGTCGTCGGTCGCGACGGCTGCCGCTGTGGTGGACGCGCTGGCCTCGTAGCGACCACCCGGGGGCGAGAGCGTCCATCGCTCCCGCCCCTGGTGTCGAGGCTTCAGGCGACCTCGTTGAGCTTGCCGGTGGCCACGTCGAAGACGAAGCCGCGGATCGCGTCCTTGTGCACGATGAACGGGCTGGCCGTGATCCGGGCGATCGATTGGCGCACATCCTCGTCCGGGTCGGTGAATGACTCGGCTGCCCACTCCGGCTTGATTCCGGTCTCGTCCTGGATGCCGCGCTTGAACTCGTCGTCAGTGAAGGTGAGCATGCCGCAGTCGGTGTGATGGATCAGGATGATCTCCTTGGTGCCGAGCAGCCGCTGGCTGATCGCCAGCGAGCGGATCTCGTCATCGGTGACGACGCCACCGGCATTACGGATCACGTGGGACTCGCCCTCGCCCAGTCCGAGGATGGCATAGACGTTCAATCGGGCGTCCATGCAGGCCACGACCGCGATGTTGCGCGACGGGGGCAGCGGCAGCGGGACAGCGGGCCGCTGAAGGACGCCGCGTAGGCGGCGTTGTTGGCGAGGTACTCATCGGTCACGGTCATGGTGATTCCTTCGTGGTTGGTGATGGCACTGGGGGCGACGAAGTGACCCTAGCAGGATATTGTGGACGCCCGTATACGCATGGATGCGAAGTCGATGAAGGTCACTGGTCAACGGATTGGGAATCGTCGAGCAGGAAGTTGAGCGGCGGGGCTGGGCGACGCCGCGACGACATCGAGGGTCAGGGCATGCGGGCAGAGGCCGGTCAGGCATCCTCCGTCCGGGCGGGGGATCCACCGATCCGACACCGCTCTGGCCGGCCTTGACTAGGGCACATACCACTCGACGAGCGCCACGGGCTCGCTGCCGATGAAGTAGACGCTGTACGGGGTCGTCCACCCGTCGTTGTACTCCTTCGAGCGGGCGAGTTCTGCCTTGAACATTGCCGGAAGATCGGTGGACGGCACCTGATGTGGGCCATCGCCGGGGTTGACGAGGACGAGCAGGTCGCCGGCCCGCAGCTTCTCCCAGCTGACCTTCGGGTTCAGCACGACTTCCGCATCGCCGCCGTCGGTGTAGGCCGGATTCCAGCGGACCTTGTCCAGGGTCAAGGTGAGGTGGAGACCGCCTGCGGCGGTCTGGTTGTAGTCGGCACTGCGGATCACCGCATCGAACTTTTTGATGAGGGGACGGCCGGAGGAGTCCGACTGATCGAGGAGATCGGACACGAGTCGCCACCTCGCGGCGTCGTCCTCGGCTGTATGCGCTCGGGCCGACTTGGCCGCTTCGTCCCCCTCCGGAACCCCAGTCAGGTCGTCGGACGGATCCGCGCTTGGCGTCGTCGTCGCCGTCGCCGTCACCGTGGCGGTCGCCGTGACCGTGGTGGTGGGCGCGCTCGGTGTGGGTAGTGGCGCGGTGCACCCGGAGAGGGCAACGAGCGTGATGAGCGGGAGCATAGGCGTCCAGCGGGACACGGTGGGATTGCGTGGGGAGTCGGCCATGCTTCGGTTGTCGCGCCTGGGCCTCAGCCGGGTGGCGACTTTGCCGAACTCTCAGAAGGTTCTCGGCCACAACGTCGGCGGTGGATGAAGTCGGTCAGGTCGGAGAGTGCGGGGTCGACGGCCATCTCGCCGAGCACCTCGGCCAGCCCACGGAGCCGCTCGACGGCAGGCTGGCCAGGATCGCTCAGCTGCTCAGTGAGGGCGTGGCCGATCAGGGCGCGGAACGCCATTTCGTGCGGGTCGATCGCGCCGGGCAGCCGGATACCGGGAGTGTCGGCGACCGAGGCGGTCAGTTCGGGCACCCGCGACAAGGCGGTGTCGCCCGATCGTCGCCGACGACGAGCCAACTCGCCAGCCAGCCGTACGGCCGATCGGCTAACCGCATCGATCGAGCATCCCGGCCGAGGCGCCGTTCTCAGCTGGGGTGATCGCGAGCGAGTACGCGGCTTTGACGGCTCTTCGGATCTGCGGTGGGGGTGAGTGGGACACGCCGGTGAGGTCGGGGTGGGTGAGGTAGGGGGTCGAGGCCCTCAGGATCAGGAGTTTCCACACTTCTGCACCAAGGACCTCGACCTGTGTCTGAGCCTACGGGCTGCGCCGTGCGCTGCCATGATGACGACTGCTACTGCGACCGTTGTGACCTGCTGGTCGGGCTCGACGGGCTGCACGTGATCGGGGTCGACCGGGACGATGGCGGCGGGCTGAGGGTGACGGTCGAGTCGGCGCAGCAGGCGATGGGCTGCCCGTCCTGTGGGGTCGTCGCTTCGAGTCATGGCCGGCGCACGGTCCGGCTGGTGGATGCTCCGTCGTTCGGGTGGCCGGTCGAGCTGCGATGGCGGAAACGGACCTGGGAATGTCCGGAGCCGTCCTGTCCGGTCCAGGTGTTCACGGAACAGGACGAGCAGGTCGCCAAACCGCGGGCGATGCTCACCGCGAGGGCCTGCTGGTGGGCGGTCGGTCAGATCCGTCGCGAGCACGGCTCGGTGTCGGGTGTGGCCCGTCAGCTGGGCACGGCGTGGAAGACGGTGTGGTCCTCGATCCGGCCGATCCTGGCCGCGGCCGCGACCGATGAGTCCCGGTTTGCCGGGGTCACCACCCTCGGGGTCGACGAGCACATCTGGCACCACGTCAGCCCGGTCAAGCGTGGCCCGAAAGAGTTGACCGGCATGGTCGACCTGTCGCGTGACAAGCACGGACGCACCCGGGCCCGGTTGCTCGATCTGGTCCCGGGCCGTTCGGGCACGGTGTACAAAGACTGGCTCAAGGAACGAGGCGACACGTTCCGGGCCCACGTCCAGGTCGCGACCCTGGACCCGTTCCGTGGCTACAAGAACGCCATCGACGACCAGCTCGCCGACGCCACCGCCGTGCTCGACGCGTTCCATGTCGTGAAGCTCGCCACCCAGGCCGTCGACGAGGTCCGCCGCCGCGTCCAACAAGACACCCTCGGCCACCGCGGCAAGCGAGACGACCCGCTGTACAAGATCCGGACCATCCTGCGTTCCGGAGCCGACAACCTGACCCAGCGACAACAGCATCGGCTCGCCGAAACCATCGCCGCCGCTGAACGCCATCTCGAGGTGTATGTCGCCTGGCAATGCGCCCAACGCGTCCGCAACGTCTATCACGAGCCCGATCCGGCGAAAGGCCGGGCGCTGGCCGAGAAGATCCTGACCGGGTTCCCCCACTGCCCGATCCCCGAGATCGCCCGACTCGGCAAGACCCTGAAGCAATAGGACGACGCGTTCCTGGGCTACTTCCACACCGGCGGCGCCAACAACGGTGGCACCGAAGCCATCAACGGCCTCTTCGAACTCCACCGCCGCACCGCCCGAGGGTTCAGAAACCGAGAGAACTACCGGCTACGCATGCTCCTGATCGCCGGAGGACTCGACCAACCCCCACCCCAGGTGTGAAGAGCCCGATATGTCGACATAGCGCACGGCGTAGGTGCACTGGGCGGACGGGATCGGACGCCAGGAGGCAGCATCGGAGCCACCCTTGGCCTGGTTCGTCGCGCCGCTGGTGGCGACCAGGTTGTGCAGGTCGTTGGCGAACCTCAGCCGCTGGTCGTCGGTCCAGTCGCGAGCGCCGTCTCGCCAGGCCACGCTGAGAGCAACGATGTGGTCGATCTGGACGAGTGGAGCTTGCTGCTGAGACTTCGCGTCGGTGAGCGTGGTTGACGTCGCCGAGTACGGGTCGATCCAGGTGCCGGACAGCACGTCGTGATCGCAGTCTCGCTGAGTCCCTACCTGGTTCGGCGCCGACGTGGCGACATCGCGCAACAGGACATCGTCGCGTTGGTTGCACCCGTTCTGGTCGGTATCGGTCCAGGCGGGCCCGAAGGCGATCCGCCGATAGTCGTCGTTGCTGCGCAGCGGCTCGCGAACCTGGAGCGTAATCATCGCGGCCCGGGCGGCCGCGATTTCGACCGCAGAGCTCGTCTAGCGCTGTTCACTCGCGCCTGGCGTGGCGGCCGTTGCACGTGTCGTCGATTGCGTGGGCCCGGGGACTATCGCAGGGCCGGTCGTTTGTTGGCAGCCGGTGAGCGCCATGGTGGCGACGACGATCGCGATCGCCCGTCGCCAGTACCCGCTGAGGATGTCCAACTGGCCGCGCATTATCAGCCGCGCGCTGTGGAGCGGAGAGTCGAGGTCAGCATCAGCACCCTACAATCCCATGACCTGCTTCTTCTTCGCGTTGAACTCGTCCTGCGACAGGATTCCCGCGTCCAAAAGCTCCTTCAGTTTCTTCACCGCCTCGATCTGCTCGTCCAGAGACGGAGCCGCAGAGGGCGCCGAGGTCATCGGAGCCTGTGCAACGGGGGCGCCTGCTTGCGCGCTCAAGCCCTGCGCGAGGTTCATGCCGAAGACCAGTCCGGCGCCGTCACCCAACCCGTGGCTCTGTACGCCGTCGGCGATCTTCTGCTGGGCGGCGACGTTGGACGCCTGTTGCGATATGCCCTCGAACGCCGAGAGGCTCATCTTGTTAGCCGAGTACCGCTTGACCAGTTCCCGCGATTCCGGCGAGAACTCAATGCTTTCGATGCCTACCTGAACTACGTCGAGCCCGAACCGCCGAATCCATGCACCAAGAGTTGACTCGTCGTCGGCAATCAATGCTGCGATGGCGCCGGAGTGGGCCGGTAGTTCCGAGATGCGGTGGGTAGCCGAGAGTGAGTTGACAGCAACGATGAATGCTTGCAGGAACTCAGAGGAGATTTGTTGGCGCGCCTGTGCGCTGTCGAAGGCGTAGTACCGCGTGTTCGGCGGGAGAAAGCCTCGAACGAAAGCGATCGGGTCCACAACCTGCAGTGAGAAGGTCCCGAACGCCATGAGTTCGAGGTCGGCACCGTAGAAGCGGTCATGATAAACCAGCGGCCCACGGGTGCCGAACTTGATACCTCGGATCTCGCGCAAGTTGATGAATGCGATCCACTGTTGTGTGGATGGTTGACCCCCGAAGGCAAGACGCTCGGACACTTGATTCACGATGGAACTTGTGAACCCATCTCCGCTGAAGACGCTGGGCGCACCCGACCGGAACTCATAGCCGCCCGCTTGGGTGATGATTTCCTGAATGCCGGCCTGGTTGAACACGAACGCCGCGGTGTTCTCCGGAACGAGGATCTTCGACCCGTTGGAGATGACGTCCACAGAGCCCTTGAAGTTCGTCCCCCGCCCGTTGTTCCCTTGCATCTGCACTCCGGGAGCAACGACGGTGTACTCACCGAAGTGACCGGCCGTGATGATGTCTCTCCACTGGTCGGCGAACGTTCCACCCAGAGCGCCGGTGAAGGCTTGGATCATGCCCACAGGTAACTCACCATCCTTCGTCTAGAGCTGCTGCGCTGAGCCGCAGTACTCGCAGGTCGCCGTCTGCCCCTGGAAGCCGGTCATCGGCGCGCCGCATGCGGCGCATTTTCCGGTCGTGGCCACGGGAGCTGCGGACTTTGCGCCGAACTTCCCCTTGAACACGTCGAAGGTATCCTTTAGAGCGCCTGCGACCGCCTCAGCTCCAGGGATCGCCAGGCTGGCGCTGCTCCTCACTTGCGCCGCCGGTTGTCCCGTCACCACCTCGTTGATCTTCGCGGCCCAGGCGAGGATCTTCCGCTTCCCGCCGCTCTGGAACCTGAACTGCTCCTGGCCATTCAGGAGGTAGACATCTAGTGCGTCTACGCCGTTGGACGCCTTGCCAAGGATTGCCTGTGCTTGCTGGTTGTGAACCTTGATCTGGCTGACGGGGAACACCTGCACTCCCTTGGAGTTGCCGAGCATCCCCTTCTTGACGAGCACGAGATTCAGGTTGGTGAGAATCAGTTCGTCGGTGAAGCCCGAGAAGAGGCCACCGTGTGACACGCCTACCTCTTTGAGGAGCATCACTTCGTTTGGCTGCAGACTATAGGCCGCCATCAGGTCCCTTCCCTCGCGCCTTCGCGGTACCACTTGGTGCGGGGCATCACCCAGCACATGCGAACGTGTTCGCCGACGGATTTGATACTAGCCTGACCAGAATCATCCATGGGCTCTGCGGAGAGCGGCTGCGGTCCGTGTGTGCAGGTGTCGATATCGCCATCACCCCGCGTCGGGCTCCTCTTGCCTCAACCGGCGGGTCCGTTCCACCGACTGGGTGACAGTGATTCTGACGCTTCGGTCTGCAATGAGCCCATGTTGCACGACAATCAGAAAGCGGTCCCGACCAGGTTGTTGATTCCCTAGTCGGAGCGGCAATCGCGGTGGTGGAGCTAACGGGATTCGAACCCGTGGCCTCTTCCATGCCATGGAAGCGCGCTACCAACTGCGCCATAGCCCCAAGTCCCTGAGGACGAGGCCATACTCTACCCAACACTGGGCACAGAACACCAAATCGAGCCGCCGGTGGTGCCGAAAGGGCCGGCTCGGAGCGTCCCTTTCGCCGAGGGCTCGCCCTATCGTCGAGGGCTCGTCCCAGGGCGCGAGCTGTCGGCGCCAAGGCGGGCCCTCAGCGTGGCGGAGGCGGTGGACGTCCCCGGCTCGGCTGCCCCGCGCCGCTTCAGCCAGGCTCGATGCGCCCAGATCAGGGCCACCAGCCAGGTCAGCCCGAGGCTCCAACCGAGGGCGACGTCACTAGGCCAGTGGTGGCCGAGGTAGACCCGGCTGAGCCCCATGGCGACGATCCAGGCCGAGGCCCCCACCACAGCGATGACGCGAACCCAGGCTCGGTGCGCCAGCCAGCAGGTCAGATAGGCCAGAGCCCCGATGATGGCTGTGCTGTTCAGAGTGTGGCCGGAGGGGAAGCTGAAGCTGTCCTCGAATGGCGCCACCGCACCGGAGACATCGGGACGAGTGAGCCGGAAGATCGCCTTCAGTGATTCCGTGGTGCCCACCGAACAGACTGGAACGATCAGCATCACCGCCCAGACGGCGGCTCGTCGATAGACCAGGAACAGGGTTGTGGTGGCGACCAGGCCGATCACCAGCATCGGCAGCGTCCGGCCCAGATTGGTGAAGTCGGTCACGAGCTGCCCGCCCAGCGGCGTCCGGATGGTCAGAACCCAGTTGTGGATGGCCAGATCTGTTGCCGAGACCCACGGCAGCCACAGGCGTCCGGCCACGATCGCCACATCAACCACCAGCAAGCCCCACAGCGCCGCTCTCAGCCACGGACGGGTCACCCTGGCCGGTGGTGCGGGCTGGGGCTCTGCGTGGCTCATGCGTCCCGAGGCTACCGAATCCTCGGTATTGCCGGAATCTGGGCAGCGTCGGGCAGGTTGGGGTACATGAGTGATGAATAGCTCGACCCGACGAAAGGTACAGACATGACCGTTAGTTCCGCACAGGCCCACTGGGAGGGCTCGCTCTTCGAGGGCCAAGGTGAGGTCGAGTTCCTCAGCTCCAGCCTGGGCAGTGTCGAGGTCGACTGGAAGTCTCGTGCCGGCGAAGGTGGCACCAAGACCACCCCGGAGGAGCTGATCGCCGCTGCCCACTCGGCCTGTTACTCGATGGCCCTGTCCAACGCCTTGGCCGGAAACGGGACGCCGCCGGCCACCCTCGACACCAAAGCTGAGGTGACCTTCGTCCCGGGCCAGGGGATCACCGGCATCGCCTTGACCGTGAAGGCCTCTGTTCCCAACCTGACCCCGGCGGAGTTCGCCACCTTCGCCGAGGGAGCCAAGGTGGGCTGCCCGGTCTCGGTGGCCCTGGCCGGCACCACCATCACGCTGGACGCCACGCTGATCTGAGTGTGATCACGGTGGGGGGCGTCCGCTGGGCGTCCCCACCACCTACTCGAACCGGGGGTTCGCATGGAGATCGTGATGTGGGTGGCCACGGGGTTCTTGGCGGTCGCCTTCCTCGGGGCCGGCACCTACAAGCTCAGCCAACCCAAGGAACGACTCGCCACCTCCGGGACGGGCTGGGTGGAGGACTTCAACCCGGTCACGATTAAGCTGATCGCCGCCGCCGAGATGGCCGGGGCGATCGGTCTGGTGCTGCCACCTCTGGTCGGCATCGCTGCGGTGCTGTCGCCGATCGCCGCTGCCTGCCTGGCCCTGACCATGCTCGGCGCGGTGCTGGTGCACCTGCGTCGCCGCGAGTTCCGTGGGCTGATTCCGGCCCTGGTGCTGATGTTCCTGGCGATCTTCGTCGCGGTCGGACGCTTTGCGATCGTGCCGTTCTGATCGCTGGTGGTGCCCGGACGCGCTGGGTCTCTATCACCGACGAGCGGTCAGTTGCTGGACACTGGCGGCGTTCTTGCTTCAGGAGGCGTTCGTCGCGGCAGCGCCTGGCTAGGCTCGGCGCCAGGGTTGCGGGGCCCGCCAGACGGCGTCAAGAGCGTGGTCCCTTTGTGGCGGCGAAGCCCTGTGTGAGTTGAGTTCGCCTGTCAGGAGGTCGGATGTACTGCACAGCTTGTGGTGCTCAGATGCCGCAATCAGCACGGTTCTGCGCGCGCTGCGGGTCGCAACTCCAATCGGTGTCGTCTCCGACTCAGCCGGAGGCGACGATTGCCCCACCATCACAGAGCAATGCCGACGTGTCTGTGGCTGCACCAATGGTGGCGACCTCCGGTACTGGGCAGCGGCGACAGCCTGGACGGCTACTGGCTGGCCTCATTGGCGCGAGCGCGTCAGCCCTGGTCTTGATTGTGATCGGTGCGCTCCTCGTAGCTACGGGATCGGTCTCGTGGGGTGTCACGAAGAGATTCGAGGGCTCTGGTTTTGCCACCCCAGAGGCAGCTATTCAGGCGTACCTGAATGCAATGAAGCGCTCCGACGTGGATGCGATGATCGGTACCTTCGCGGTGGAGACCTATGTCGATCGCTTTGACCTCGAAGCGTACGTTCGACGAATGGGGGCCTACCCGGCAAGCCCCGGGAAGTGGTTTCCCGCGGGCCCAGTGAACGATAGCTTCACGCGCTACCAGCGGCTGGGGGGCATCGAGCAGGAGATCGCCTGCCAATACCAGACCCTCAGCAACTCGGGTATCAATGCGTCGGAGCTGATCGCGACTCCCGACGACGCGGCGGTGAAGAGTGTGATGGATCGGTTACGCGCGTCCTTGGACGGGTCGGCCTTCGCCGATGTGGGCTCAGCTGAACTGGTTGAACTCGCACAGGCGCTGCCGAACCTCGCTGCGACGCTCGAGAACCCGCATATGACGACCACCATGGAGGCATCGCGGACGTTCCTCGGGGCCGATGAGTTGGCGGAGCGGCTGGTTCGCCTAGAGACGCCGAGCGGAGGCTATTTCCTGTTCATCGAGGTCTACCGCTACGGCGATAAGTGGTTCGTCGGCTCATTCAATGGGACGCTGTCGAGTCTTGCTGGCATCGGGTTCTGCAACGGAGGGCTCCAGAAGGTCTGAGGCTCAGGCGCGCCAGATCCGGCTCAGGTAGTCGCGCATCGAGCGGTCGGAGGAGAAGAAGCCGGTCCGAGCCACGTTCAGGATCGCCTTCTTCGACCACAACTCCTGGTCGGCGTAGACCGCCTCGACGGCAGCCTGGGCGTCCACATAGGAGGCGAAGTCGGCCAGCGCCATGAACCGGTCGTGGTAGAGCAGGTTGGACACCACTGGTTCGAAGGCATTGCGATCTCCGCCGGAGAACTCCCCGGACGCGATCAGATCGATCGCCGCCTTCAGTTGCGGATTCGACTCGTAGTAGGAGCCCGGCTGGTAGCCGGCCGCGCCGAGGGCAGCTACTTCGGGCTCGGTCATGCCGAAGCCGAAGAAGTTCTCATCGCCCACCAGCTGGCGGATCTCGACGTTCGCGCCGTCATCGGTGCCGATGGTCAGCGCCCCGTTCAGGGCGAACTTCATGTTGCCGGTGCCAGAGGCCTCCATGCCGGCCAGCGAGATCTGCTCGGACAAGTCGGCGGCCGGAATCAGCTTCTCGGCCAAGGTGACGTTGTAGTTGGCCGGGAAGGCCACCTGCAGCCGTCCGGCGATCCGCGGGTCGGTGTTCACCTTCTCGCCGACCTTGTTGATCAGGTAGATGATCTCCTTGGCCAGCCGGTAACCCGGGGCCGCCTTGGCGCCGAACACGACAGTGCGCGGCGTGATCGTGGTGGGGTCGACGCTCTCGTGGATGATCTGCTCGTACAGGCTCACCACGTGCAGGATCTTCAGGGTCTGCCGCTTGTACTCGTGCAGCCGCTTCACCATCACATCGAGCAGATGGTCGCCGGACAGTTCGATCCCGTCCCGAGCCCGGAGCAGCGCGTACAGCCGCTCCTTGTTGGTCTGCTTGGCCTCACGGAAGGCGCGGCGGAACTCCTCGTCCTCGGCGTACGGCTCGAGTTCGGCCAGCCGATCCAGATCGGTCACCCAGCCCACGCCCAGCGCGTCGGTGATCAGCTGGGACAGCCAGGGATTGGCCAGCCGCAGGAAGCGACGCGGCGTCACACCGTTGGTGACGTTGGTGAACTTGTCGGGCCAATACTCGCTGAATGCCGGCAGCACCTTGTCGGCCAACAGCTGGGAGTGCAGTGCGGCCACCCCGTTGACCTTCATCCCGGCGACGGTGGCCAAGTAGGCCATCCGCACCGAGCGGTCCGGGTAGTCGGTGACGATCGACATCGAGCGGGCCCGCAGCTCGTCACCGGGGAAGCGGGTGCGCACCTCGGCCAGGAAGGCGTCATTGATCTGGTAGATGATCTCCAGATGGCGGGGCAGCAGCCGTCCCAGCAGATCGACCGGCCACACTTCCAGCGCCTCGGGCAGCAGCGTGTGACAGGTGTAGGCGAAGCACTTCTTGGTGACCTCCCAGGCCTCGTGCCACTCCCACTTCTCCTCGTCGATGAGAATCCGCATGAGTTCGGGGACGGCGATCACCGGGTGGGTGTCGTTCAGCTGGAAGGTGACCCGGCTCGGCAGATCATGCAGATCGAAATCCGGATCGAGGACCTGGTTGATGAAGTCGCGGATCGAGCAGGCCACGAAGAAGTACTGCTGCTGCAGCCGCAACTCCTTGCCCTGCGGAGTCGAATCCTCCGGGTAGAGCACCTTGGTGATGTTCTCGGCGAAGGTCTGGGCGCGGACGGCCTCGGCGTAGTCGCCGGCGTTGAAGATGGCCAGGTCGAAGGCCTTGGTGGCCTGAGCGCTCCACAGCCGCAGTGTGTTCACCCGTCCGTTCTGGTAGCCGGGAACCATGTAGTTGTAGGGCAGCCCGAGCACATTCCAGGACGGCACCCAGCGGGTCCGCTCGACGTCCCCATCCCGATAGGTCTCGGTATAGCCGCCGAAGTTGACCTGGACGGCGGCCTCCGGGTGCGGGAAGCCCCACGGCTCGCCCAGGGACAGCCAGGTATCGGGCTGCTCGACCTGGCGGCCGTCGACGAAGGTCTGCTTGAAGATCCCGTACTCGTAGCGAATGCCGTAGCCAATACAGGGAATGCTCATGGTGGCCAGGGAGTCGACGAAGCAGGCGGCCAGGCGACCCAGGCCGCCATTACCGAGGCCCGGCTCGACCTCCTGGGCACGCAGCGTCACCAGGTCCAGGCCACAGGCCGCCATGGCCTTCTCGGCGATCTCACCCAGGTCGGTGGCCAGCAGTGCATTGCCGAGCTGACGGCCGAGCAGGTATTCGGCCGACAGGTAGCCGACTGCCTTCTCCTTGGTCTCACGCTGATGCCGGGTGGTCTCCAGCCAGCGGGCCATCAGGTAGTGCCGGACGGTTCGGGCCAGCGCCAGGTACTGGTCGTTCACCGTCGAGCGGGACAGAGCCACGCCCTGGCCGGTGTTCAGCTCGCGCAGGAACTCTTTGACGAACCCGTCCACGGTCGCCGGTGGTGCGGCCACCGGTGCCAGTGCGAGCGGATGGGTGGGCTTGGTCGTAGGTCCGAACCGGTGGATCTCGGTGGTCGGGCTCTCGTCCGCCGGCGACTGGCCGGCAAGCACCTGGTCACTACTCATGCGGGCCACCGTAACCAACTCACGTAACAGGTGCGAAAACGTCACTGCAAAGTCCATTACGTTTTCGGGGGCTGGCCTCCCGGACGTTGGTGCGGTATACCCGCGGCTCAGCCCAGGTAGTCCAGGCCGATGTCGAGCACGTGCGCCGAGTGGGTCAGCCAGCCAACCGAGATCAGGTCGACGCCGGCTTCGGCGATCGGAACCGCGGTGGCCGGAGTGATCCGTCCGGACGCTTCGGTGATCAGCCGTCCGTCCACCATGGCCACGGCCTCGCGCAGGAGTTCAGGCCCCATGTTGTCCAGCAGGACGGCATCGGCACCCACCTCAAGCAACTCGCCGAGCTGGGAGAGTGAGTCGACCTCCACCTCGATCTTCACCAGATGTCCGACCCCGGCCTTGGCGGCCAGGACGGCTGCGCGGACGCCGCCAGCGGCCGCGATGTGGTTGTCCTTGATCAGCACCGCATCGTCCAGCCCGAAGCGGTGGTTGGCGCCACCACCGGCCAGCACAGCGTGCTTCTGCAGGGCTCGCAGACCGGGAATGGTCTTGCGGGTGTCGACGACCTTCGCGTGGGTGTGCGCAATCGCGTCGGCAATCGTTGCGGTGCCGGTGGCTACCCCGGACAGATGGCCCAGGAAGTTCAGCGCGACGCGTTCACCGGTGAGCAATCCGCGGGCCGGGCCGGTGATGGTGGCCACCACCGTCCCTGGTGCCACCCGGGTGCCATCCGGCACCAGGTCGTGCACCTCGATCCGCGGATCGACAAGCTCCCAGGCGAGCCGCGCACACTCGCCGCCGGCGATCACGCCGGGCTCGCGCGAGACCAGCGCCACCCGGGCCGGCTGATCGGCCGGAATGATCGTGTCGGTGGTCATGTCGCCGGCTCGGCCCAGGTCCTCCAGTAGTGCGGCTCTGACCAGGGGCTCGATGACCAGCCGAGGCAGAGCTCTCATCGCTGGCCGCCGACCGGAGTGAGCTCGGTGTCTACCCGATCTCCGGGCAGGCTGAGCAAGTGCTCAGCAGCTTCGGCGGTCTGCGGGAAGTCGGTGCGGGTGTGGCCGCCGCGAGACTCCTCGCGGCGCAACGCCGCCCCCACCAGCAGCGTGGCGACCAGTCCGGCGTCGTGTTCGCGCAGCGGAGCGAGCTCCTCCAGGGCGGTGGCCAGGCCGGAGGCGTCCCTCAGCACCCCGGCTGCGCGGCTGGTGATGGTGCGCACCTGATCGACGACCGGATCGGGCTGCCAGCTCTCCTCGACGCGCTGGGCGGGCACAGCCGGCGGCAGGCCGGTGCCGGACATCGTGGACTTCCAGCCTTGGGCGACCCAGCGTCCGCAGACGACAGCCTCGAGCAGAGAGTTGCTGGCCAGCCGGTTCGCGCCATGCAGACCGGTCGAGGCGACCTCACCGGCGGCATACAGGCCGGGCACCGTGCTGCGTCCGGCCAGATCCACCAGCACGCCACCCATGTGGTAGTGAGCAGCAGGACGAATCGGGAGCAGATCCCGGGTCGGATCCAGCCCGGCATCACGGGCGGTGGCGAAGATCGAGCCGAACAGCGTGGCGAAGCGCTCCCCGGGGTTCTTGGTGGCGTCCAGGAAGACCCGGTGGCCGGCCTGCAGCTGCGCCCACTCGGCGCGCGAGACCACGTCGCGAGCCGACAGCGGGTTGCGCAGCACCCATTCGCCGTTCTCGTTGACGACGATCGCGCCCTCACCGCGGACGGCCTCGCTGACCAGTGGCATCGGATCGATCCCGACGTCGAGGGCGGTCGGGTGGAACTGCACCATCTCGATGTCGCGCAGCACTGCGCCGGCCCGGTGGGCCAGCGCCAGGCCCTGGCCGCGTGAGGACAGCGGATTGGTGGTGTGGCTGAACAGGCCGCCGATCCCTCCGGTGGCCAGCAGCACGGTATCGGTGTGCACCTCGAAGGGGCCGTCCGGGCCGTCCACCAGAACTCCGTACACAGCGCCGTCCCTGGTCAGGACGGACAGCGCGGGGGAGTACTCCCACAGCGCCACCGACGGCAGCTGCCGGGCTTGGGCCACCACGGTCTCCAGCAGGACAGCGCCGGTCCGATCACCGTCGGCATGGACGATCCGCCGCCGGCTGTGGGCGCCTTCCAGGCCGAGCCGCAGGGCGCCGTCGGCATCGCGGTCAAAGGCGGCACCCAGGCCGCTGAGCCAGGCGATGGCCTCCGGGGCCGACGAGGTGATGGCAGCGACGACACTCGGCTCGCACAGCCCGGCGCCGGCGGCCAGAGTGTCGGACGCATGCAGCTGCGGATCGTCGTCCGGGCCGACTGCGGCGGCCATGCCGCCTTGGGCCCAGCCGGTTGAGGTGCCGGTGGAGACGGCGCCGGCGCTGAGCACGATGCACGGCTGCGGGCTGAGTTCGATCGCCGCGCTGAGTCCGGCCAGCCCGGCTCCGATGATGACCGGGCAGCCGGCCTCGATGTTGCGGGTCACTTCGCCACTCCGATCGCGAGCATCCGTTCCACCGAGCGGCGGGCGGCCTCGGCGACGTCCTCAGGGACGGTCACCTCGTTGGTCATCGTCTCCAGAGCATGCCGGATCGAGCCCAGGGTGTTGCGTTTCATGTGCGGGCACAGGTTGCAGGGCCGGACGAAGTCGACCTCGGGGTAGAGCTGGGCGACGTTGTCGCTCATCGAGCACTCGGTGATCAGCGCCACCTGCGTGGGCGCCTTGGCGTCCACGAACTCGACCATCTGCGCAGTGGAGCCGGCGTAGTCGGCCGCGTCCACCACCTCGGGTGGGCACTCCGGGTGGGCCAGCACGGTGACCCCGGGGTAGTCGGTGCGGATCTGGGCGATGTCCAGCGGGGTGAACCGCTCATGCACCTCGCAGGCTCCCGGATGGGTGATCACCTCGACGCCGGTCTGCCGGGCCACATTCGCGGCCAGGAACCGGTCGGGGATCATGATCACCTGCGGCACGCCCAGGCTCTCGATCACCTTCACGGCATTGCCCGAGGTGCAGCAGATGTCGGACTCGGCCTTCACGGCGGCTGAGGTGTTCACATAGGTGACCACCGGGACGCCGGGGTGGGCGGCGCGCAACGCCCGGACATCGGCGGGAGTGATCGACTCGGCCAGCGAGCAGCCCGAGCGCAGATCGGGGATCAGCACCGTCTTGGCCGGGTTCAGCAGCTTGGCGGTCTCGGCCATGAAGTGCACTCCGGCAAGGACGATCACGTCCGCGTCCACCGTGGTGGCCTCGCGGGCCAGCGCCAAGGAGTCGCCGACGATGTCAGCCAATCCATGGAAGATCTCCGGGCGCATGTAGTTGTGCGCCAAGATCACGGCGTTGCGTTCGGCCTTGAGTCGCAAGATCGCCTCGACGTCGTCGGCCATGGTCGCCCACTCGGCGCGAGGAACGACGTGACTGACTCGTGGGTAGAGCTCGGCAGCGGTGCTGGTCATGGGATCCTTCCGTCCGGCAGCCTTATGCTACATCTGAGCAAAAGACCCGGTCCGGTTTATTCCAGCACCTGGAAAGTCAGCGGCCTCGACTGATCGGCAGCTTGGTGCCGACCACCTGGCGCTCGGCCAACACCTGACGCCGGAAGCGGTAGAGCCGAGCCGGACGTCCGCCGGTATCGGCGAGCTGGCCGCCGGTCTCCTCGACCAGGGCCTGCTGCTCGATCATCCGCCGGAAGTTCTGGGTGTGCACTTCGTGCCCGGACAGCGCCTCGACGCAGTCCTGCAACTGCCGCAAGGTGAAGTCCGAACTCATCAACTCGAAGACCACCGGACGGTAGCCGATCTTGGCGCGAAGCCGGGCGATTCCGGTGGCCAGCACCCGCCGATGGTCGCCGGCCATTCGTCCTCCTGGGGCCAACCGGGACGGATCGGCGGCCGGCGATTCTGGCACCAGCGCCGCTTCGTAGAGCAGCTCGTAGCGGTTCAGAATCAGCTCCGGGCGCCAGGGATGGGGGCTGAGGCCGAAGCTGATGTCGATCCGCTGACGGCGCTGTCGCCGCACCTCCGGCTCGCTCTCGGCCCACGCCAACAAGGCCGGCACCAGCGGGTCCAGGTGATCGGAGGGCAGCCCGCGGCGGTCCTCCCAGCCGAACAGCTGGTACCAGTTCGTCCAGACGCCGATGCCGGGGCGACCGGCAGTGGTCAATCCGAGGTAGGAGACCGAGATCGGACGTCCGCCTCGCTCGTCGCGATCCAGATCGGCGAAGGTGTACAGCTGCTCCAAGAAGCCGAGGCTGAGCCCGGTCTGCTCCTCCACCCAGGCTCGGGTGGCTGCCTGCAGCGAGCGGTGGCTGGGCAGCAGCGGTCCGGCCGGCAGTCGGGGAGGCTCGCCCAGGGTGAGCACGGTGGGGGCGCCGTTCTGCATGGCCACCACGACGGCGAGCAACTCCGCGCTGACCTGTTGTCCGCTCATCGGCCGACCTCCCTTCGCGGTCAGGATAGCGGCGCGCTCGAGTGCCGGACTGGTCGGCATTGTTAGGCTCGCCCTATGAATCGAGTGTGGCGCTCACTGCTGGTCTTGATGCTGTCCTTCGGCTGGTTGGCGATGGTGCCGACAGTCGCTCGGGCCGACGATTCCGATGACCGAATCACCGACTACAAGGTGGTCGCCACCTTCGACGCGTCCGGGACGGCTGCGGTGCAACTGAGCCTCAGCGTCGACTTCGGCGACACTGAGGGCCACGGCCCCTATCTGGTCTTCCCGCTGCGCCAGGCGATCGCCAACGATCTGGATCGCTGGCGGATGATCGACGTGACGGTCGGCGAGGTGACTAGCCCCAGTGGTGCAGACGCCACCTTGGCCACCGAGGAGTCCGACGGGAACCTGGTGATCCGGGTCGGCAGTGAGGGGCACACCTTCACCGGGCTGCAAACCTACGTGGTCAACTACACGGTGGACGGACTGATTGCCGCGAACAACGCCCAGTCGAACCTGGACGAGGTGAACTGGAACGTCGTCGGTGACGGCTGGCAGATCCCCATCGATCGGGCCGAGGTGACGCTGGTCGGCCCGGCTGTGATCTCCCGGACGGCTTGCTTCTCGGGCAGCCTCTACGACACCCCGTGCGACAACGCGCATACCGGGACGGCGGCCACCTTCTCGGCCAACAACCTCGATCCGGGCAACGGCATGCAGGTGGTGGCCGGTTTCCCGGTCGGCACTTTCGCCGGAGTCGAGCCGCGCTACACCAAGCGCTACACCGTCCAGAACATGTTCCCGGTGACGCCGTACACCGCCTCGGTGACCGCATTGCTGAGCGTGCTCGGCTTGGGGCTGCTGATCAGGCGGACCCGGCGTCGCGATGAGGTCTTCGTCGGGTTGACTCCCGGCGTGGTCCCGGCCCAGGGTCAGCAGACGACCATCGGCACGGCCGACGGCGACGAGCCGGTCGCTGTCGCCTTCACCCCACCCAAGGAGGTGCGGCCCGGCGAAGCGGGGACGCTGCTGGACAACGTCGCCGATGACCGTGACGTGACCGCAACGATCGTCGACCTCGCCGTCCGCAATCAGTTGCAGATCACCCAGACTGCGCCGAAGGAGTGGACCTTCGTCCGCCGCTTCAACGCCGAGGACGAGCTTGCCGACTACGAAGAGGAGTTGCTGGATCGCCTGTTCGCCGGCAGTAACCGGGTGACGACGCAGGATCTGCGCGATGAGAGTTACGCCGGGCTGCTCACCGAAGTGCGCGGCAACCTGTACCGCCGGGTGGTCGAGCTGCAGTGGTATCAGGCCAATCCGTCCCATGTTCGGGCGGCCGCCATCGGTGGCGGGGTGGCGCTGATCCTGGTCGGAGCCGGCCTCGGTTTCCTGGCCGGCTTCCTCGGCTGGGGCCTGATCGGGCTGGCCGGCGTGATTGTGGGCCTTGGGGTCTTGATCCGCAGCAACCACTTCGGGCGCCGCACCGCGTCCGGCTCGGCGGTGTTGGCCCAGACCAAGGGCTTCGAGTTGTACCTGACAACGGCCGAAGCTGATCAGATCAAGTTCGAGGAGGGCATCGACGTGTTCTCCCGCTACCTGCCCTATGCGATCGTCTTCGGGGTGGCCGAGCGATGGACCAAGATCTTCCAGCAGCTGGCCGACCAGGGTCGCTACACGTTCAATCCGTACTGGTACGCCGGCTACGGCTTCACGCCGCGTTTGGACGATCTGGGCTCCTCATTGAGTTCGCTGGGTTCGACGATGTCCAGTTCGCTGCAGGCGGCCACGGCCGCCACCAGCGGTGGCTCAGGCTTCTCCGGTGGCGGCGGCTTCGGCGGCGGTGGCGGCGGCACCTGGTGATGGTGACGTCAAGCCGGACGTCCATCGCTGCGGGGGAGTTGGGACGGCTTGGCTAGGCTGTGCCCCGGCCGTACCCGATCAGACAGGACGAGATGACCTTGCTGCCATTGTCCGTACCCGGCGTCCGGTTGTTCGAGCAGAACATCGGCTTGGGGATTCTGATCATCGCGATCGCCTCCTTCGCCTTCGCCTCCGGAGCGACCATTCAGCACCTGGCCGTCGGCCGGACGGTCACCGCCGGGGCTGAGAACCGGTCAATGGGGCTGCGCCAACTGCTCAGTCTGCTGGTCAATCCGCGCTGGCTGCTCGGCCTGGGCGTGGTTGCGCTGGGTGCCAGCATGCACATCGTGGCGCTGATGATGGCGCCGGTGACGGTGGTGCAGCCGGTCGGCATCCTGGCCGTGCCGTGGTCGGTGTTGCTGGCCGCCAAGATCCACGGCTTCAAGCCGAATCGGCAGATCTGGGCGGCCGTGGTGCTGACCATCGTCGGCATCGTGGTGTTCACCCTGATCTCGGCCCGCTATGCCGCCCCCGTCGTGTCCCTGCCGCCGACGATGATCCTGGTGTTCTGCGTGGCGGTGTATCTGATCGGGGCGGGGCTTGGCCTGGTGGGCCGCTTCGGCCCAGCGCGGCTGCGCTGCCTGGCCTGGGCCACCGGTGGCTCGTTCTTCTACGGGCTGTCTTCGGCGCTGGTGAAGACCACGACCGAGTTGCTCGCCGCCGGTGACTATCTGCACAGCCCACTGTTCTGGGTGGTGGTCAGCTTCCTGCTCTGCAGCTACCTGATGGGTGGCTGGATGGTTCAGCAGGGCTACGCCAACGGACCGGCTGAGATCGTGGTGGGCTCGATGACGACCACCGATCCGATCGTCGGGGTGACCTTCGGCATGGTGGTGCTCGGAGAAGGCGCCCTGCTGACCCTGGGACCCTCGCTGGGGATGCTGGTCTCTGGTGCCGTGGCCATCTCCGGCGTCGTCCTGCTCTCCCGCTATCACCCCGAATCGGCCAAGTATCTGACCCCGAGCTCAGCGGACGGCGCGGACGGCTCGTCGTCGGTGGATGCAGCGCCGGTGGCCGAAGACCCGGTGTCGGCTTAGCTGTACCGCTAGCCCGAGATCGGTAGCGCGGACAGTTGCTCGGTGCGTCCGATCAACAAGGCGATGGTCGACTCCCCGCGCTCGGCGCCGAACCGGACCCAGCCTTCGACCTGCTGGCCCTCCGAGATCGGTTGGAAATCCAGCGCCGGCGTGCGCGAGGAGCCTTGCGCCGATGTCCGAACCGTGCCGCTGGAATCGATCACGTTCAGCGTGTAGGGCAGCGTGCCGGTGGTGACCTTGATCCGGATCAGGACCTCCAGGCCGCTGACGTCCCACTCCTGCCGGACCACCTCCCAGCTGCCGGCCGGGTCGCCGCCGGGGGCAACGAATGGCTGGTGCAGCTCGGGCGTGCCGCTGGTGGATTGGCCGCTCTGGCTCGCCGAGGGCGCCGTCGGAGCGCTGGAGGACGGCGCGCTCGGTCGCAGGGTGGTGCTGTAGAAGATCAGCGCAGCGACCAGGGCCACCGCAACGCCGGCCAGGATCGGCCACGGCGAGCGACTCGGTGCGAACTGCTCAACCTCGACCTTGGGTAACTGGTTCGTCCCCGGGCTGATCGACGTTTGCGGGGCCGGCGTGCCGCGGGTGGCGTAGGAGGCGTCGTCGCTGGCGGCGAGTGGGGCCGGACTCCAGTCGGCCGGAGGCCGGTGGTCCTGCGGCTCGGGTGCTGGCGGATTCGACATCGGGGAAAGGCTACCCGGTTCAGCTTTCCGATCGGCTGTGGACGGGTGCGCCTCGATCCAGGCGGCCTGTGGATCGGTGAGCGTCGGACGCCACGCGGCCCGACGGTGCACGGGTATGAGCATCCCGCAGCAGCAGCCCCGGCTTTCGGTTCGCAACCTGGACGACCTGGTCGGGGTCGTCCCGTACCTGATCGGCTTCCACCCGCAAGAGTCGCTGGTGGTGATGATCCTCACCGACGGCCGGGTCGAGCTGACCGCTCGGGTGGATCTGGCGCCGATCTCGGACCCGGAGGCTTTGGCCGACTTCTGGATGCGGCTGGATCTGCGCTTCCCGCGCGCCGAACCGTGGTTCCTGGCCTTCACCGATGATCGCCAGCTGGCCTGGTCGGTGCTGGACCATTGCGTGCTGCTGGTCGGTGAGCATCGGCTGGGTCGGGTGGTGGCTGTCGTGGGTGACTACTGGGAGGCCGACCTGCCCGGTGGCCCGTCCGGTGCCGTCCAGGCCAGTCCCAGTGCGGCTGAGGCTGCGCTGCTCGGATTGCCGGCCCGGGCGTCGCGAGCCGAACTCGCTGCGCTGGTGGCCGGGCCCGCCGACGCGGCCGTGGACGGTCTGGTCGAACGATTCGCCGCCCAAGCCGAGTTCCTGGATCGGCGCGGGCTGCGCGCCAAGCGGGCCATCCTGGACCGGCTGCTGCGCACCGACGGCCCGCTCACCGTCGACGACGCCGTGCTGGCCGCGCTCCTGGTCAGCGAGCCGTCTCGGCAACTGATGGTGCTGCGCCGGCTCTCCACGCAGAACGCCGAGCAGCAGGTTCGGCTGTGGGTGTCGGTGTTGGCGTGTGCGCTGACGCCGTACCGTCCTGGGCCTCTCGGCTTGCTCGGAATGGCCGCATGGCTGACCGGGAACGGCGCCTTGATGACGATCTGCCTGGAGAACCTGGACGCCATCGACCCGCTCGGTCCGCTGCCGACCTTGCTGGACTGGTTGAATCTGCGGGTGCTGCCGCCGGACCTGTGGTCGACGCACCGGTCTGCGTTGCTGCGTGCGGTCGCCGACCACCTCACCGTGATCGGACCCACGCCGGCCAGCTCCGACAGCTGAGCGTGGCGGGGTGGTCGCGGCTCGCCCGGGTGAGGCTGGCCCGGTGTCGAATCGGATACCATGGGGCACTGTGCATAGCGCATTTCTGCTTCTTCCTTAGCCGCGGCTGCTCACGCAGACGCGGCGGCCCCTGGCGAGCCTGACGGCCCGCGGGGGTTTTTTCATGTTTCGCCACGCGAGGAGAGTTCTAGAAGTGACCACCGAATCGGTCCGGGCCGGCTACGACGCCGCCGCCGCTCAAGAGAAGTGGCAGCGGTTCTGGGAGGCCGACGGCACGTTCACCCCACTCGACGACGGCTCGCGTGAGCGGCGCTACATGCTCGACATGTTCCCCTACCCGTCCGGCGATCTGCACATGGGTCACGCCGAGGCTTTCGTGATGGGCGACATCGTGGCCCGGTACTGGAAGCTGTGCGGCTACGACGTCATGCACCCGATCGGCTGGGATTCCTTCGGGCTGCCGGCCGAGAATGCCGCGATCGCTCGGGACGCCCATCCGGCCGACTGGACGTACGCCAACATCGAGACCCAGGCCGGATCCTTCAAGCGCTACGGACTGGGTCTGGATTGGTCGCGTCGGCTGCACACCTCCGACCCGGAGTACTACCGCTGGACGCAGTGGCTGTTCCTGCGCTTCTACGAGCGCGGCCTGGCCTACCGCAAGGACAGCTACGTGAACTGGTGCCCGAACGACCAGACCGTGCTGGCCAACGAGCAGGTCGTCCAGGGGCTGTGTGAGCGGTGCAGCGCGGTGGTCACCAAGCGCAAGCTGACCCAGTGGTACTTCAAGATCACCGACTACGCGCAGCGCCTGCTCGATGACATGTCACTGATTGAGGGCAAGTGGCCGGATCGGGTGCTGGCCATGCAGCGCAACTGGATCGGACGCTCTGAGGGCGCCCACGTCGATTTCCAGATCGAGGGACGCGAGGAGCCGGTCCGGGTGTTCACCACCCGTCCGGACACCCTGTACGGGGCCACCTTCTTCGTGGTCGCGCCGGAGGCGGCGCTGGCCGCCGAGATCGTCACCGACGAGCAGCGTCCGGCCTTCGAGGAGTACCTGGAGGCCACCAAGCGGGCCACTGAGATCGAGCGGCAGTCGTCCGAGCGTCCCAAGACCGGAGTGTTCCTGGGCGTCCACGCCATCAACCCGGTGAACAACCAGCTGCTGCCGATCTACGCCGCCGACTACGTGCTGGCCGACTACGGCACCGGCGCGGTGATGGCGGTTCCGGCCCACGACCAGCGCGACCTCGACTTCGCCAAGGCGTTCAACCTGCCGGTGCGGGTGGTCGTCGAGACCGGCCTGCCCGACCCGGCCGAGACCTTCGTGGCGACCCCCGGCGATGGCAGCTATGTCAACTCCCCGGCGCTGGAGGGTCTGACCGACAAGAAGGCCGGTATCGCGGCGATCACCGCCAGCCTGGCCGCGCAGGGACGCGGCGAGTCCGCGGTCACCTTCCGGCTGCGCGACTGGCTGCTCAGCCGGCAGCGCTTCTGGGGCTGCCCGATCCCGATCATCCACTGCCCCTCCTGTGGCGAGGTGCCGGTGCCTGATGATCAGCTGCCGGTCCGGCTGCCCGACCTGCGTGGTGCCGCGCTGGCTCCGAAGGGCACCAGCCCGCTGGCCTCGGCCACCGACTGGGTGAACGTCGACTGCCCGAAGTGCGGCGGCCCGGCTCAGCGGGACACCGACACCATGGACACCTTCGTGGACTCGTCCTGGTACTACTTCCGCTACTGCTCGCCGAACTACACCGAGGGTCCGTTCGACCCGGCCGAGGTGGCCAAGTGGATGCCGGTGGCCCAGTACGTCGGCGGCGTCGAGCACGCGATTCTGCACCTGCTCTACTCGCGGTTCTTCACCAAGGTGCTCTCCGACATCGGCCTGGTCGACTTCCCCGAGCCGTTCATGTCGCTGATGAACCAGGGCCAGGTGATCAACCAGGGCAAGGCGATGAGCAAGTCGCTGGGCAATGGTGTCGACCTGGGCAAGCAGATCGACGAGTTCGGCGTGGACGCGATCCGCACCACCGTGGTCTTCGCCGGCCCGCCGGAGGACGACATCGACTGGGCCGATGTGTCGCCCGGCTCGACCCTGAAGTTCCTGCAGCGCGCCTACCGGCTGGCCCAGGACGTGACCAGCCCGGTCGGAGCCGATCCGACCAGCGGTGACCTGGGCTTGCGCCGAGCCACCCATCGCTCGGTGGCCGATGTCACCGAGGCGCTGGAGTCCAAGCGGTTCAACGTGGCCGTGGCCCGGATCATGGAGCTGGTCAACGCCACCCGCAAGGTGATCGACTCCGGCGCGGGTGCGGCCGATCCGGCGGTCCGGGAGGCCGCCGAGGCGGTGGCTGTGATCCTCAGCCCGATCGCGCCCTACGTGGCCGAAGAGATGTGGGAGTTGCTCGGCCAGGAGCCGTCAGTGGCTCGGGCGAGTTGGCCGAAGGTCGATCCGGCGCTGCTGGTGGCCGACCAGGTCACCTGCGTTGTGCAGGTGCAGGGCAAGGTTCGGGCCAAGCTGGACGTCGCTCCGAGCATCTCCGCCGAGGAACTCGAGGCGATCGCCCTGGCCGATCCGGGTGTGCAGCGGGCGCTGGACGGTCGCGCGGTGCGCCAGGTGATCGTCCGGGCGCCGAAGCTGGTCAGCATCGTTCCTGCCTGACGCCGTCGGGCCTGTGGATGGTCGGGTTGTTCGTCCACAGGCTCGGGGTTGGCTGAGCGCTGCGGGTTCGGGTTGCCCACAGTGAGGGCGTGAGGATCCCCGCCGAGGCTGAGTTGAGTGAGGTGGTTCGGGCCCGGCTCGAGCATCTCCTGGCTGAGCTGGAGCCTGCTCCGGTGAGTGGGCCGAGGCATGCTGTAGAGACGGCGGCACCGATCATCCCTGATCGGGAGCCGGATACTCCGGCTCCGATAGGGGAGTCAGCCGCTGGGGCGGGCGTGGCGGCGCCTGCCCCAGCGGTGGTCGCACGGCTGTTGAGTTTCGGCCGCGAGCATCTGGTCGCCGTGGTGCTGATCTTGATGGTCGGGGTCGTCTGGACCGGCTACAGCCTGTTCCAAGCGCGGACGACGCCGGTGGCTGCGGCCGCTGCACCGACGGTGCTGGCCAGCCCGACACCGACACCGACAGCGAGCCCGGCGGCGACTGTTCTGGTGCACGTTCTGGGTGCGGTCCGCCGTCCCGGAGTGGTCACGCTCAGTGAGGGTTCCCGGGTGCAGGACGCGATTGCAGCCGCGGGCGGATTGGCGGCCAATGCCGACACCGGGGAGCTGAACCTGGCTGCCGTCCTGATGGACGGCTCGCAGCTGAAGATCGGCACCAGCAAGCATCCAGGTGGTGAGCTGCGCTCAGGGGCGTCCGACCAGGGCGGCGGATCGGGGACGACCGGAGCCGAGGCCAAGGTGTCGCTCAACTCGGCCACGCTCGCCCAGCTGGACACGCTGCCCGGAGTGGGGCCGGTGACCGCGCAGAAGATCCTCGACTGGCGCTCCGAACACGGCAAGTTCACCGCCGTCACCGAGCTGCAGGAGGTGGACGGAATCGGCCCGAAGACCTATGCCGACCTCGCCGACCGCGTCCGGCTCTGAGCTGGACTACCGGCCGCCGTTGCTGGCGGTAGCCGGATGGGCCGGCGCCTGGCTGGGGACGGGGCTGTCGCCGGTCCAGTCACTGCTGTTGATCGGTGCCGCCAGTCTGCTCGCCCTGCTCTGGAGGCACCGCCGACTGGTGGTGGCGCTGGGCCTCACCCTGGCCTGCTGCGCGGGGCTGGCCACCGTCCAGTCCTGGACGGTGCACGGCAACGCGGTCGCCACACTGGCCGATGACGGAGCCGTCGTGGTGGCCGAGCTGGAGGTTCATCAGGGCCAGCTCAGCGACAGCTCGCCGGGTGGACCAACCTGGATCGCGACAGCGCGGCTGGTGGCCCTGCAGGGACGGGGCCAGGACTGGCTGTCGGGGGTGACGGTGCGGATCTCGGCCACCGGAAGCCGGCGCTACCGCTGGGAGGAGGTACCGGTGGGCAGCCTCGCCCGGGCCACGATCAAGCTTGGTCCCGCTGACCCGACCGACCAGGTCAGCGCCTGGGGCAGCCTCCGCTCACCACCGACGCTGCTCGCCGCACCGGGGCCGGTGGATGCTGCGGTGAATCGGGTCCGCGAAGGCCTGCGCACTGCCGTGGCCGGGCTTCCCGAGGAGCCGCGCGGCCTGCTGCCGGGGCTCGTTCTGGGCGACACCTCGCAGATGCCGTCTGTGCTGGTGGACGAGTTCAAGATCGCCGGCCTCACCCACCTGACGGCGGTCTCCGGGGCGAACCTGATGCTGTTGCTGGCCGCGGTCTTCTGGATCGCCGGACGCCTCGGCGTCCTCGGCTGGTGGCGGCGAGGGCTCGGGCTGGTCACCGTGGCCGCCTTCGTGGTGCTGTGTCGCGGCGAGCCGAGCGTGCTGCGCGCGGCGGCCATGGGCCTGGTCGGTCTGGCCGCTTTGGGTTGGGCCAGCGCGGGCCAGGGGTTGCGGTACTTGTCGTGGGCGGTGCTGGGGCTGGTGATGTTCGATCCGTGGCTGTCGCGATCGGTGGGCTTCGTGCTGTCGGTGCTGGCCAGTGCCGGGATCATCTGGTGGGCCCGTCGCTGGGCCAAGGCGCTCGGGACCTGGCTACCTGCCTGGCTGGCCGAGGCGATCGCCGTACCGGTGGCCGCTCAGCTGGCTACTCAGCCGGTGGTGACCGCCATTTCGAACCAGGTGAGCGTCGTGGGGGTGCTGGCCAACCTGGTTGCCGCGCCGCTGGTCGGGCCGGCAACCGTGCTGGGGTTCGCCGCAGCGGGAGTCTCGGTGATCGTCCCTCCGATCGCTGTCGGGCTGGCCTGGGCCGGTGGCGGCTTCGCGCAGGTGTTGTGCTGGCTGGCGCACGGTGCCGCCGGCTTCCCGGGATCGACCGTGTCCTGGCCGGTCAGCCCGGTCGGGCTGGCGCTGCTGGTCGCCTGCTGCCTGGTGCTGGCATTGGCGGCACCGCTGGTCTGGGCACGGCCGTGGCTCGCGGTGCTGCTTGCCGTGGCGCTCGTCGTTGCCCTGATCCGGGCTCCGAGCGTGCCGGGTTGGCCGCCGAAGGACTGGCTGTTGGTCAGCTGCGACGTCGGCCAAGGAGATGCGACGCTGCTGCGCGCCGGTCCGGGCGCCGCGATCGTGGTCGATACCGGACCCGACCCTGGCCCGGTGGACCGCTGCTTGTCGCAGCTGGGGATCACTCAGGTGCCGTGGCTGATCCTCACCCATCTGCACGCCGATCACGCCGGGGGAGTGGCGGGGGTGGCCAAAGGGCGTCGCATTGAGCGGCTGCTCTACTCCGGGGTCGAGACGCCCACCGCGAACTGGCGTCAGGTGCTCGCCACTCTGCCGGAGGTGCCACGACTTATTGCCGAACCGGGGACGGTGGTCGCCGCCGGCGAGGCGCGGGTGGCGGTGTTGTCCCGGCTCGCCCTGCGGGCCCCCGGCATCGATGACCGAGACTCGGCGGAGGAGAACGACTCGTCCTTGGTGATGCGCGCGCAGGTGGCCGGCGTCCGGGTGGTACTGGCCGGGGACGTGGAACCGGCCGGCCAGGAGGCGGCGCTGGCCAGGAACGCCGACCTGACCGCGAACGTCCTCCTGGTCCCGCACCACGGCTCAGCCCGGCAATCCGAGGGCTTCCTGCGCGCGATCAGAGCGTCTGTAGCACTGATCAGCGTCGGCGTGGACAACGACTACGGCCACCCGGCAGCTCGCACCCTGGCAACAGTGGCTGCCACCGGTGCCCGAATCTTCCGCACCGATCGCAACGGAGCGATCGCCATCTCCGCAGGCCCGGACGGCCTGCTGGTCACCACCCAACGCAGCCCATAGCGCGCAGGCCGAGGCGGCAACTGGCAGTCCGGACTGGCATGCTTGGCCCGTGGAGCAGGCACGAGCGTTCGGACATTCGTTGTTGGTCACTGGCCCGGAGTCGCTCCTGGCTGAACGGGCGGTGGCAGACTTCGTCGAGCGGGCGCTGGCCGAGCGTCCGGACGCGGCGCTGAATCGGCTGGAAGCCTCGGAGTTGGACGCAGGGGCGCTCGCCGAGGCCACCGGTGGCTCGCTGTTCGCCTCGGCCAGCATCGTGGTGATCAACGACCTGGCGTCGCTTCCCGAACAGCTCAACGACCAGCTGCTCGCGCAGGCAGCCGAACCGGGCCCGGACCTGGCCTTGGCGATCGTCCACGGCGGGGGAGTGAAGGGCAAGGGGCTGCTGGACAAGCTCAAGAAGCTGCGTCCGGAGATCGTCGATTGCCAGTCGCTCAAGCCGTGGAATCTGCCTCAGTTCGTGAACGCCGAGGTGCGCCGAGCCAAGGGGCGCGCCGACTCCGCCGCCTGCGAGGCGATGGTGGACGCCGTCGGCACCGATCTACGGGCGTTGGCCGCCGCCGTTCGGCAACTGTTGGACGATTCGGCCGAACGGACGATCACCGAGGCCGCTGTCCGCCGCTACTTCGGCGGACGAGCAGAGGTCACCGGCTTCGCCGTGGCCGACGACACCATGGCCGGCAACAGCGAGGGTGCACTGGGCAAGCTGCGCTGGGCGCTTGCCACCGGAGTGGCTCCAGTTCAGGTGACCAGCGCACTGTCGTCCAGCCTGCGCGGCCTGGGGAAGTACCTCGACGGCCGCGATCTGCGGCTGTCGGACGCCGACCTGGCCAAGCTGGCCGGGGTTCCGCCGTGGAAGCTGAAGGATCTGTCCCGGCTGTCCCGGGATTGGAAGCCGGGCGGAGTTGCTCAGGCGATCCAGGCGGTGGCTGTGGCCGACGCCCAGATCAAGGGCGCGGCCAGCGATCCCGGCTTCGCCCTAGAGCAGGCGGTGCTGAAGGTGATCTCCTCCCGCGGGCGACGCTGAGGCTCGTCCGCGGCAATGGCGTCCGAGAACGCCGAACGCCGCCCGGTCACCCGAGCGGCGTTCAGGGGAAAGATCAGAGTGCGGCGGCCTTGGAGGCGATCGCCGACTTGCGGTTCGCAGCCTGGTTGGCGTGGATGACGCCCTTGCTGACGGCCTTGTCCAGGGCGCGGGTCGCGACCTTGGCCAGCTCCTGAGCCTTGGCGGCGTCGCCGGCCTCGAGAGCCTCGTTGAACTTGCGGACGTGCGTACGCAGGCCCGACTTCACGGCCTTGTTCCGCAGCCTGGCCTTCTCGTTGGTCAGGATCCGCTTCTTCTGAGACTTGATGTTCGCCACGCCGGTGAGCTCTCTTCGCTGGTGTTGTTGCAAATGCGCCGCGCGGACGCGACTGCAAACACTACCAGTCTCCGGCTTGCCGCCTCAAATCGTCATGGCAGCACCGCTCGTGCGTCCGCATATCTCGCGGGTCTGTCCCGATTGTGCCAGGGTCGGCGAGGCAGGTGCGTCCGGTATCGTGTGCTGGCTGCCCCGTAGACGAAGAAAGCGCATGTCGAAACCCGTACCCGGCAAGACCCCGCCCGCGTTGATCCGCAACTTCTGCATCATCGCGCACATCGACCACGGCAAATCCACCCTGGCCGACCGGATGCTGCAGCTCACCGGCGTGGTGGACGAGCGCTCGATGCGGGCTCAGTACCTGGATCGGATGGACATCGAGCGCGAGCGCGGGATCACCATCAAGTCGCAGGCCGTCCGGATGCCGTGGCGGGTGGACGGGCACGACTACGTGCTCAACATGATCGACACCCCAGGGCATGTGGACTTCACCTACGAGGTGTCCCGGTCGCTGGCTGCCTGTGAGGGTGCCATCCTACTGATCGATGCCGCGCAGGGGATCGAAGCCCAGACGCTGGCGAACCTGTATCTGGCCCTCGAAGCCGATCTGCACATCATCCCGGTGTTGAACAAGATCGATCTGCCCAGCGCGCAGCCGGACAAGTACGCCCTGGAGATCGCCCATCTGGTCGGCTGCGAACCCTCCGATGTGCTGCGGGTTTCGGCCAAGACCGGTGACGGCGTGAAGGAACTGCTGGATCTGGTGGTGGCGGACGTCCCGGCTCCGGTCGGCGACCCGGACGCCCCGGCCCGCGCCCTGATCTTCGACTCCGTCTACGACACCTACCGCGGCGTGGTCACCTACGTCCGGGTGGTCGACGGCGAGCTCAGCCACCGCGAGCGAGTGCTGATGATGTCGACCAAGGCCACTCACGAGACCCTCGAGGTCGGGGTGATCTCGCCAGAGCCGATCAAGTCCCCGGCGCTGGGCGTCGGTGAGGTCGGCTACCTGATCACCGGGGTGAAAGAGGTACGCCAGTCCCGGGTCGGTGACACGGTGACCACCGCGTCGCGTCCGGCCACCCGCGAGCTGGGCGGCTACCGTCCGCCGCATCCGATGGTCTATGCCGGGCTCTATCCGATCGACGGAGCCGACTTCCCCGAGCTGCGCGAGGCGCTGGACAAGCTGCAACTCAACGACGCCGCCCTGGTCTACGAGCCGGAGACCTCCGGCGCGCTCGGCTTCGGCTTCCGGGTCGGCTTCCTCGGCCTGCTGCACATGGAGATCGTCCGGGAGCGCCTAGAGCGGGAGTTCAACCTCGATCTGATCTCCACCGCGCCGAACGTCGTCTACCGGGTGGTGATGGAGGACGGCTCGGAGCACATCGTCACCAACCCGTCCGAATACCCCGACGGCAAGATCGCCGACGTGCACGAGCCGATCGTTCGGGCCACGATCCTGGCCCCGGCGGAGTACATCGGGACGATCCTGGAGCTCTGCCAGGCCCGCCGCGGCGAGCAGCTGGGCATGGACTACCTGTCGGAGGATCGGGTCGAGATCCGCTACCTGTTGCCGCTGGCCGAGATCGTGTTCGACTTCTTCGATGCGCTGAAGTCGCGGACCAAGGGCTTCGCCTCCCTGGACTACGACGAGGCCGGCGAGCAGATCTCCAAACTGGTCAAGGTGGACGTCCTGCTGCACGGTGAGCCGGTGGACGCGTTCAGCTCGATCGTGCACGCCGATGCCGCCTACTCCTATGGCGTCGCGATGGCCAAGAAGTTGAAGGAACTGATCCCGCGCCAGCAGTTCGAGGTGCCGATCCAGGCCGCCATCGGGTCTCGGGTGATCGCGCGCGAGTCCGTCCGGGCGTTGCGCAAGGACGTGCTGGCCAAGTGCTACGGCGGTGACATCACCCGTAAGCGCAAGCTGCTGGAGAAGCAGAAGGAAGGCAAGAAGCGGATGAAGATGGTCGGCCGGGTGGAGATCCCCCAGGAGGCCTTCGTCGCCGCGTTGTCCACCGGAGAGTCCCCGGACAAGAAGAAGTAGCCGGCCTGATCGGCGAGGGCTCGCCTTCGCGCCGAGCGCTCGTGCCTGGGCACTGGCCCTCGACGACAACGCGAGCTTTCGGTGTTGGGGGAGCGACGCAATAGGCTCTGCGACATGGACGCAGAGATCGGCATCATCGGTGGCAGCGGCTTCTACGAGTTCCTGGAGAACCCGCGGACGATCGAGGTCGACACCCCTTTCGGGGCCCCCAGTGTCGCCCCGGCCGTCGGCGAGGTCGGCGGACGCACGGTGGCCTTCCTGCCCCGGCACGGTGCTCAGCACCAGTTCCCGCCGCATCGGGTGAACTACCGGGCCAACTTGTGGGCGCTGCGCAGCGTCGGGGTGCGCCAGGTGATCGCTCCGGCTGCCGTCGGCTCGCTGGTCCCCGAGCTCGGTCCGGGCACTTTCGTGGTGCCGGACCAGGTGATCGACCGCACCTGGGGGCGTCCGCACACTGTCTACGACGGCGTCGGTGAGGTCATTCACACCGCCTTCGCCGACCCGTACTGCCCGCGCGGACGGGCGACCGTCCTGGCGGCGGCCAATGCCGAGACCCCGCTGGTCGACGGCGGAACGCTGGTCGTCATCAATGGACCGCGGTTCTCCACCCGCGCCGAGTCCCGCTGGCACGCCGCGGCCGGTGGCACCGTCGTCGGGATGACCGGGGTGCCCGAGGCGTCCGTGGCCCGCGAACTGGCCATGTGTTACACGACCGTCTGCATGGTCACCGATCACGACGCCGGAGTTGAGGCCGGCGAAGAGGTGACTCATGCCGAGGTGATGCGGGTCTTCGCCAACAACATCGAGCGGTTGAAGTCGTTGCTGTTGCGGGTGATCGCCGACCTGCCGGCGGCCGAACCGGACGAGTCGGCGGTCTGCTCGTGCCGGCGAGTCCACGACGGCCAGAAGCTGCCGTTCCTGCTGCCCTGATGCCGTCCACTCCGCCTCCGGGTGATCCGGCGCCGGCCGATGGCAGCCTGCCCGCGGATCGGTTGATCGGCGCGGAGTCGCGTCGGCTGAGCGCCTACGTCCACGTCCCGTACTGCAGCTCGCGCTGCGGCTACTGCGACTTCAACACCTACACCGCAGCCGAGCTCGGTGCCGAGCCCGGGTCGGGGCAAGACGCGTACCTGGCGGCGGCCCGCGCCGAGTTCACCCTGGCCGGACGGGTCCTGGGCCCGCGGGAGCCGCTGCAGACGGTCTTCTTCGGTGGCGGCACGCCCACCCTGCTCCCGGCCGCTGACCTGGCCGGCCTGCTCAACGGCTTGCGGGAGACCTTCGGGTTCGCCGAGGACTGCGAAGTCACCACCGAGGCCAACCCGGAAAGCGTCGACCAGGCCTACCTGGAGACCTTGCGGGCCGCTGGATTCAACCGAATCTCACTGGGCATGCAGTCGGCCGTACCGAGCGTGCTGCAGGTCCTCGAGCGCCGGCACACTCCGGGACGAGTGGCCCAGGTCGTCGGCTGGGCGCGGGCGGTCGGCTTCGAGTCGATCAGCCTCGATCTGATCTATGCCAACCCGCACGAGACCCTCGACCAGTGGCGGACCAGCGTCGAGGCCGCCCTCGAACTAGAGCCGGATCACCTCAGCGCCTACTCCCTGATCGTCGAGCCGGGGACGCGGCTGGCGGCCCGGATCGGACGCGGTGAACTGCCACTGCCGGACTCCGATCAGCAGGCCGACTGCTACCTGATCGCCGACGAAGCGTTCACCGCGGCGGGACTGGTCAACTATGAGGTCAGCAACTGGGCGCGTCCCGGGCATGAGGCCCGGCACAACCTCGCCTACTGGCGCAGCGACGACTGGTGGGGCTTCGGGCCGGGCGCGCATTCGCACGTCAACGGCGTCCGCTGGTGGAATTTGCGGCACCCGGCCGCCTACACCGCCAAGCTGGCCGCAGCCTCGTCCCCGGCCCAGGCGCGGGAGATCCTCACCGCCGACGAGCGCCGGGTGGAGCGGGTGCTGCTGGAACTCCGGCTGTCCGACGGCCTGCCTCTGGACGTCCTGACCGCGTCCGAGGTGGCTCGATTGCCCGAGCTCGCCGCGGCCGGATTCCTTGAAGTAACCGAACGATTCCTCCGCTTTAGCCGGTCCGGCCGATTGCTCGCAGATGGAGTAATCCGAAGCCTTCTCGATTAGGCCTCTTCTACAACGATCCGGTAACGGCATCGGGGATGTCACCGGCTGTAACAGCAGTGAGACAAAGGGATGGTCAAATTCCTAGCGCGCCCGTACCCTTGCCCAACCTGGCAGGGCCGGGTTGCACATTGCTCACGAGGAGGAAAAGTGAACAAGAGCATGTTCAAGTTGGCCGGCGTCGCCGTTGTGGTGGGCGCTTTGGCCCTCACTGGGTGTGGAACCCGCGGCGGAGCGTCCGCTGAGAGTTCCGCCTCCGGAAGCGCCGCGGCGGCAAACAAGGTCGCCAAGATCGGCGTCATTGCCCCGCTTTCCGGCGATCTGTCCGCGCTGGGTCTGGGCATCAAGAACTCGGTTGACCTGGCCATCAAGCAGGCCAACGAGTCCAAGGCCATCCCGGGCTGGACCCTGGAACTCGCCGCCGAGGACGACCAGGCGACTCCGGACGTCGGCAAGAACGCCGCCACCAAGCTCGCTTCCGATGACGCCGTCGTCGGCGTGGTCGGCACCCTGAACTCGTCGGTCGCGCAGAGCGTGATCCCGGTTCTGTCCGCGGCCAGCATCGCGCAGGTCTCTCCGGCGAACACCAACCCGAGCCTGACCAAGGGCGAGGATCTGGCCACCCCGAAGCGTCCCTACGCCAACTACTTCCGTACCTGCACCACCGATGCGGTCCAGGGCCCGTTCGCGGCTCAGTACCTGCTCGAGACGGGTATCAAGAAGGTCGCGACCATCCATGACAAGAAGACCTACGGTCAGGGTCTGGTCGACAACTTCACGACTGCGTTCAAGGCTGGCGGTGGCGAGATCGTTGCAGCTGAGACCATCAACCCCGATGACAAGGACTTCTCCGCAGTGATCACCAAGGTGAAGGCAGCTTCGCCCGAGGCGATCTACTACGGCGGTGAGTACCCGCAGGCCGGCCCGCTGTCCAAGCAGGCCAAGGCTGCCGGTCTCACGGTCCCGCTGATGGGTGGCGACGGCATCTACGACGGCAACTTCATCAAGCTCGGCGGTTCGGCCGGCGACCTGGCCACCTCGGTCGGCGCTCCGGTGGACACCCTCGAGTCGGCGAAGGCCTTCGTCTCGGCCTACACGGCTGCGGGTTACTCCGAGCCCTACGCCGCTTACGGCGCCTACTCCTACGATGCCGCTAACGCGATCATCAACGCGCTGAAGGTCAGCCTGGCTTCGGCCACCGACGCCAAGTCGGCCCGGCAGGCCACCATCGATGCCTTCGCCAAGGTGAGCTTCGATGGCGCCACCGGCAAGGTCGGCTTCGACGAGTTCGGCGATTCGGTCTCCCGGGTGCTCACCGTCTACAAGGTGGACGGCACCGAGTGGAAGGCCGAAAAGACCGGCGAACTGAAGTGACCTAGAGCCCGCTGGGGTCCGTCTCAATCCGGGACGGACCCCGGTGGGCCCGCGCATTTTCAAAGGGGTGCTACGAAAGTGGACCTGTTCTTTCAGCAACTAATCAATGGCCTCTCGCTAGGGGCCCTTTATGCCCTGATCGCTGTCGGCTACACCGTTGTGTACGGCATCGTCCAGTTGATCAACTTCGCCCATGGCGAGATCTTCATGGTGGGCGCTTTCGGTGCCTATGCCACCTGGATGGTGATGGGCCAGCCCGCCAATCTCAGCGTCGGGATGGCGCTCGGGGTGGTCTTGCCGCTGATGCTGGTCGGTGGTGTGGTGTCGTCGGTCGTGGTGGCCTTGCTCACCGAGCGAGTGGCCTACCGGCCGCTGCGCAATGCACCTCGACTTGCCCCACTGATCTCGGCGATCGGCGTCTCGGTCTTCCTGCAGGAGTTCGTCCGGCTGTTCTACGGAACGATCCCGTTCGTGACCCGGATCCCGGGTTGGCCCGATGCCAAGAGCGCTGTGCCGTTCCCCTCGATTTCGGGGATCAGCGACGCGTCGGTCCAGATCGGTGGCGTCCTGGTGCAGGCTTCGGCGTTGTTCACTCTGCTGGCACTGGTGGTCTGCACCGTCTTCTTGTGGTTCTTCGTGAACCGCACCAAGACCGGACGCGCCATGGTGGCCACGTCGCAGGATCCCGACACCGCTCGACTGATGGGCATCAACGTTGACCGGGTGATCGTGGCAGCGTTCGCGGTGGGCGCCGGCCTGGCCGCCATCGCCGGCGTGGCTCACGGCCTTCGCTACGGCAACATCGACTTCCGGATGGGCTTCCTGGCCGGCCTGAAGGCGTTCACCGCCGCCGTGCTCGGTGGCATCGGCAACATCAACGGTGCCGTCGTCGGCGGCCTGGTGCTCGGTGTCGTCGAGGCGCTGGCCAGCAACTACCTCGGGACGACCGCCTGGAAGGACGTCTGGGCCTTCGCACTGCTGATTCTGGTCCTGGTCTTCCGGCCGCAAGGTCTGCTCGGCGCCAAGGTGGTGGACCGCGCATGAACACCGTCATCCCTGATCGGATCAAGATCGCCTACCGCTACCCGGCTCGCGCAGTCGGTGCTGCCGGTGCGCTGCTCATGCTCGTGTCGATCTTCCTCCCGTGGGCGTACGGCACCGCGGCGCTGGACGACATGTCCTACTACGGCGCTCCGTCGCCATTGCAGCTCTGCTTCGGCGTGCTGGCCCTGACCGTGCTGGCTCTGCTCACCATTCCGCTGGTCGGCAAGCAGCGCCTGGGCAAGTGGGCCAAGGTGCTGGCCTGGAACACCACGGCCAAGACTGCCTCGATCACGGCCTTGATCATGGCGGCCATCGCGGTGACTTCGGTGGCTGTCGAGCTTGGCGGCTTGCTCAACGTGGAGATCGGTGGCTGGCTGGTCGTCTTCGGTGGCGTCGCCGCGGTGGCGTCGACGCTGTTCCTGCCGGATTCGCCAGAGCCGAGCCTGGACGCGGTGAAGAGCCCCAAGTGGCTGCAGATCCTGGCGATCGTGGTGCTGATGGCGGTCGCTCTGTTCGCCGCAGCGTTCGCGCTCGGGCAGGTGGACGCGGGCGCCTTCCTCACCTTCGGTTCCTTCCTGGTGGCTGTGGTGATGGTCCTTCGTCAGTTCGGGGTGTTCGGTTGGCTGGGCATGGCCGCGGCCGCGAACAACCGGGTCCTGGTGATCTCGGCCTTCGTGGTGGCGTTCCTGTTCCCGTTCACTCAGAACGGCTCGAATGCGAACATGTCGATCGCTGCGCAGGTGTTGATCTTCGCGGCGACGGCGCTGGGTCTGAATATCGTGGTCGGCCTGGTCGGCCTGCTCGACCTCGGCTACATCGCCTTCCTGGGTGCGGGGGCGTTCACCGCCGCCGTGTTGTCGGAGTCGGCCTACAGCCACTTCAACTTCCATCCGCCGTTCATCGTCACCGTGCTCATCTCGGGTCTGGTGGCCTCGCTTCTCGGCCTGATCATCGGTGCACCGACGCTGCGCGTCTCCGGTGACTACCTGGCCATCGTGACCCTGGCCTTCGGCGAGATCTTCCGGATCACGATGAACAACCTGGACGGCAACGACGGCCCGGACATCACCAACGGCTCCAACGGCATCCCGGACATTCCGGATCTGAATGCCTTCGGGTTCAACTTCGGTCAGCCGCACGTGATCCTGGGCATCGACATCGGACGCTTCGCCAACTACTACTGGCTGATGCTGCTGGTGATCGCCCTGATCATCGTGGTATTCACCAACCTGAACCACTCCCGGATCGGGCGTGGCTGGGTGGCGATCCGCGAGGACGAACTGGCCGCGGAGGCGATGGGTGTCAACACCTTCGCCTTGAAGCTGCTCGCCTTCGCCGGCGGCGCTTTCCTGGCCGGCGTGGCCGGTGCCGTGAAGGCGCACCACGACGTCTCGGTCACTCCCGACCAGTTCATCTTCCTGGAGTCGGCGTTCCTGCTGGCTGCGGTGGTGCTGGGCGGCATGGGTACGGTGATGGGGGTGCTGATCGGCGCCACCATCTTGAAGCTGCTGCCGGAGAAGCTCCGCTTCTTCTCCGACTACCGGCTGCTGCTGTTCGGCCTGCTCATGGTGGTGATGATGCGGTTCCGTCCGGAGGGCATCGTCGCTGATGAGAGGCGTCAGCTGGAGTTCCACGCGGAGAACGAGGAGTTGGCCGAGGAGATCGAGGAAGAGCTGATCACGCACAAGGCGCACCTCAACCCCGAACGGGAGGTGTTCGAGCTATGAGCATCACATTCGACCTTCCGGAAGGGGGCAACTGATGGGGGTTCCTGTCGAGGAAGCCATCAAGCAGGTGCAGACGATGGACCGCAACGTCCTGCTCGACGCCCGCAACGTCACCATGCAGTTCGGTGGCCTGATCGCGGTCAACGACGTCAGCCTGCAGGTGCACAGTGGTGAGATCGTCGGCCTGATCGGACCCAACGGGGCCGGCAAGACCACCTTCTTCAACTGCCTGACCGGTTTGTACAAGCCGACCTTCGGGACCGTGACCTTCGACGGCAAACCGTTGCCGCCGAAGCCACGGATGGTGGTGCGCGAGGGCATGGCCCGGACGTTCCAGAACATCCGGCTGTTCCACAACATGACGGCGATCGAGAACGTGATGGTCGGGATGTACACCCGCACCCACACCAATGCGATCGACGCCGTGTTCCGGCTGCCGCGGCACCGGCACGAGGAGATCGCCTCCACCCGGCGGGCGCAGGAACTGCTGGAGTTCGTCGGGCTGACCGGGGTGGGCGACACGCTCTCCCGGAACCTGCCCTACGGCGACCAGCGGCGCCTGGAGATCGCGCGGGCGCTGGCCACGGAACCGAAGCTGCTGTTGCTGGACGAGCCGACCGCCGGCATGAATCCGCAGGAGACCCGGCAGGCAGAGGAGCTGATCTTCAAGATCCGCGACCTGGGCCTGGCCGTCCTGGTGATCGAGCACGACATGCGGTTCATCTTCAACCTGTGCGACCGGGTGTCCTGCCTGGTCCGTGGGGCAGTCCTGGTCGAGGGCCCCGGCGAGGTCGTCCAGAACGACCCGCGAGTGATCGAGGCCTACATCGGATCCCCGGCCACGCCGCCGGCTCTGACGACCGATTCCGCAGGAGGTGCGGCAGATGCTTGAGATCAAGGACATGGTGGTCGCCTATGGCCGCGTCAACGCGGTCAAGGGGATCAGCTTCGAGGTGAAGCAGGGCCAGATCGTGACCCTGCTCGGCACCAACGGGGCCGGCAAGTCCACCACGCTGCGGGCGATCTCGGGGCTGCTGAAGCTGGCTTCGGGAGAGATCTGGTTCGAGGGTGAGCGGCTGGACGGCCTGCCCGCCCACAAGATCGTCGAACGTGGCATCGCCCAGTCGCCGGAGGGCCGTCGGCTGTTCCGGCAGATGTCGGTCGAGGACAATCTGAAGCTGGGTGCCTTCTCTCGCAAGGACACCTCCGGGATCCGCGCGGAGATGGATCGGATCTACGACCTGTTCCCGGTGCTCGGTGAGCGCCGGTCGGAGGCAGCCGGGCTGTTCTCCGGCGGCGAGCAGCAGATGCTGGCCATCGGGCGGGCCATGATGAGCCGGCCCAAGCTGCTCATGCTCGACGAGCCGTCGATGGGTCTGAGTCCGATCATGACCCAGACGATCATGCGGACGATCTCCGAGCTGCAGGCCGACGGGGTGACCATCCTGCTGGTTGAGCAGAACGCCCAGGCGGCGTTGTCGCTGGCCGACCGCGGCTACGTGCTCGAGGTCGGACACATCATGTTCAGCGACTCCGGGCAGGCCCTGCTCGGTGACGACCGGGTGCGCAAGGCCTACCTGGGCGCTGACTGAATCCAGCCATCGGACGCGCCGGACCGGGCTGACCGGCCGGCGCGTTCGTGCGTCCTAGGGTGGTGCGGTGCGCTACTCCGACGACGTCCTTTCCCCGGGCTGGCAGCATGCCGACAAGCCCAAGACCGTCGATGTGACCGTCAGCGTCGGCATGGTGGTCGAGGAGCCGACCTCGGGGTTCTGCGGCGCTGTCGTCCGCTGGGAGAACGGATTGGTGGTTCTCGAGGACCGCAAGGGCGCTCGGCGCAGCTTCGAGTTCGGTCCTGGCTTCTGGATCGACGGACGTCCGGTCGCGCTGCGGCAGCCGGTAGCCACCCGTCCCAGCGCGCCGACGCACACCGCCTCCGGCTCGAGGATCGGCTCAGCCGAGCCGGCCAAGGTAGCGGCGGCGTCCCGGATCTACGTCGAGGGACGCCACGACGCCGAGCTCGTGGAGAAGATCTGGGGCGATGACCTGCGTCATGTCGGGGTGGTGGTCGAGCCACTGGGCGGGATCAACGACCTGCCGGCGATCGTGGCCGAGTTCGCGCCGGGACCAGGTCGCCGGCTGGGCATCCTGGTCGATCACCTGGTCACCGGGTCCAAGGAGTCCCGGATCGTCTCGGAGATCTCCTCGGATTTCGTGCTGGTCACCGGACATCCCTTCATCGACATCTGGGCGGCTGTTCGTCCGCAACGACTCGGCCTGGAGCGTTGGCCGAACATTCCTCGCGATGTCGAATGGAAGGCCGGGGCGAGTGTGGCCCTGCGCCGAACGGCGAGAAACCCGGCCGAGATCGCGGCGACCTGGGCCTGGATCCTGGGACGAGTCCGCGACTGGCGTGATCTGGACCCGGCCTTGCCGCGCGAAGTGGAGCGGCTGATCGACTTCGTCACCACACCTGAGGCCTGATTCTCGACCACGACTGAAAAACGGACGCCGGCTCGGGAGAGCGCGGGGCGTCACTAGCCTGGCTGTCGTTATCGAGTTCCAGGAGTCCCGCTGTGCAAACCGACCAGGTGTCCGACCTCCTCTATGAGGTGGCCGACCAGCTGATCATGCCGCGATTCGGCGCCCTGGACAGCTCCGACATCTCCGAGAAGCAGCCCGGCGACCTGGTCACCGTGGCCGACCGCGAGGCGGAGGTCGAGCTCGGACGTCGCCTGTGTGAAAGCGACTCCGATGCATTGATCGTCGGCGAGGAGGGCGTCTTCAGCGACCCGCGTTGCCTGGATCTGCTTTCCCGGGTGGCCCACGCCTGGGTGATCGACCCGATCGACGGCACCCGCAACTTCGCTCGCGGCAAGCCCGACTTCGCCGTCATGTTGGCCGAGACCCGGTTCGGCGAGACCGTCCGCGGCTGGATCTGGCAGCCGGTACACCAGAAGCTCTACGCCGCCGAACTCGGCGCGGGGGTGACCTGCAACGGGGAGCCGATCCCGGCGATTCCGGCATCACCACGGACTGTTCCGCTGGGCGCGACCTACCTGCCGGTGCCCGGCGAGGAGTGGGCAGAGGTGAAGGTGATCCGCTCCTGGGGCTCCTGCGGCATCGACTACCCGAAACTGATCGAGGGTGAGGTCGACTTCCTCAGCTATCGCTCGATGTTCCCGTGGGATCACCTGGCCGGTGCCCTGATGCTGACCGAGTTGGGCGGACGGATCGCCACCGACACCGGCGAAGAGTACGGCGCCGGGGTGATCGGGCGACGGCTGCTGGCCGCGGCTACGCCACAACTGTGGATTGCCACCAGGGACGGCCTGTTCGGCGAGTGAGCCCGTCGACTGGTCAACGGCGTTGTCAGCGCCGATACTGGAAGAGAACTTCGACAGGAGCGCCGATGACCGAGCAAGGCAATGAGGACCTGAAGGCCCAGATGCTGGCCGCGCTGGCTCGCAAGCAGGGCGTGGGCGATGGCGTACAGGGCCAGCGCCACCAGAAGGAGAAGGGCCCGGCCGAACGCGGACGCCAAGGCGGCGGCGGCATGTTCCGGCGCAAGGCCGGCGGCGGCGGCTAAGCCAACGGCTTGGCCAGCGGCAACTGCCGCAGTGGCACTACTCCCTGGCTGGCGAACTGGGCGTAGGCCGTGGGCAGCACTGCCCTGACGTACTCCTCCTCGTAGGGCCATTCCCCGGCCTCGAAGGCGTCCTCGACCGCGAAGCCGCGTCCGATCACGTGCTCGACCTGGCCGTAGAAACCGGACAACTCGGCGCGCTGCTTGAACGCTTCGAAGCGATCCATGGCCGGTCCGTGACCGGGAATCACCATCGAGTCCTCGGCGATCACGCCCAGGATTCCGTCGATGGCACTCGGCCAATCCTTCAGATGGGAGTCCGGTCCGATCGAGGGGGGAGCAGAGCTCTCCAGGAGATCGCCGGCGAAGACCACCGAGACGTCGGGGACGAAGACGGCCAGGTCACCGTCGGTGTGGCCCGGCCCGAAGTGCAGAGCCTCGACCCGGCGTCCACCGACATCGATCACCTTGGCCAGGTGGAAACCCTGGTTCGGTCGGACGAGTTCGGCCAGATCGACGCCCAGCGTCTCGGCGGCCTCAGCGGCCTCGGGCTGATCGAGTCGGTCGGCCACGCTGGCATGGGCATAGCTGGGCAGATCGGCGAAGCCGGCCAGGCCGAAGAAATGGTCGAAGTGCCAGTGGGTGACCAGAACGCCGATCACCGGGACGCCGGCAGCAGCTTCGGCGGCGGCGCGCAGCGCCCGTCCCTGGGCAGGGGAGGAGCCGGTGTCGATCACCAGACAGCCGGTGTTGCCGACGACCACTCCGATATTCACCCCGGCCGGTTCGGCCACCGCCACCAGGATCCCGGGACGCAACTCTTCGAACTCACCGAGGCTGAACGTGGTCATAGGCCCAGCCTAGGCGGTTTGCCGTTGTGGACGCCGTGGCCGCCCGGGCGCGGTGGACGTGCGGCCACTCGCGACGGGCAGTAAGCTGGCACTCAACCATTGAGAGTGCCAACAGCCGACAGGAGGCCGAGCCATGCTGGACGAACGGAAGCTCACCATCCTGCGAGCCATCGTGACCGACTACGTGTCGATGCGGGAGCCGGTCGGCTCGCGCGCGCTGGTCGAGCGCTACTCCCTGGACGTCTCCCCGGCCACGGTCCGCAACGACATGGCCGTGCTGGAGGAGGAGGGTTACATCACCCAGCCGCACACCAGTGCCGGCCGAATCCCCACTGACAAGGGCTATCGCCTGTTCGTCGATCGGCTGGGCCAGGTCAAGCCGTTGTCGATGGCCGAGCGCAGAGCGATCGAGACCTTTATGGCCGGCGCCATCGACGTCGACGACATCGTCCGTCGGGCCGTCCGGCTACTGGCCCAGATCACTCAGCAGGTGGCGATCGTCCAGTACCCGTCGCTGTCGAGTGTCACGATCCGGCACGTCGAGCTGGTGCCGCTGAGCGCCGAGCGCGGCCTGCTGATCCTGGTGAACTCCAGTGGGCGGGTCGATCAGCGCCCGATCGAACTCCTGGGCAGTAGTGCCGATCAGGTGGCCGACCTGCGCGACCGGTTGAACGCCGAGTTGGTCGGATTGAGTCCGGCCAAGGCCGTCGAACAGCTGCGGCAACTGCTCGATCGGCTGCCGGCCAACCTGCAACTGATCGGCCAGCCGGTGATCGCGGTTCTGTTCGACCTGGTCGGCACCGATCCGTCCATGCAGGTCGCGGTGGCCGGCGTGCCGAACCTGACGCGCTTCTCCGATCAGTTCGACACCACGATTCGTCCGGTGCTGGAGGCGCTGGAGGAACAAGTGGTGCTGCTGCGTTTGTTGGGCGAGGTGGGTTCGACCGCAGAGGTGAAGGTCCGGATCGGTCACGAGAACAGCTACGAGCCGCTGCAAGCCACCTCCTTGGTGGCCAGCGGCTATGGCAACAGCAATGACATCTGGGCGAACCTCGGGGTGGTGGGGCCGACCCGAATGGACTACCCATCGACGATGGCTGCAGTGCGGGCCGTGGCCCGCTACATCGGCCGCTACTTGGTTGAAGGATGATGCGTGAGCGCTGATTACTACGAGGTGCTCGGAGTCCCGCGGGACGCCACTGCGGAGCAGATCAAGAAGGCCTACCGCAAACTGGCCATGAAGTACCACCCGGATGTGGCCGAGGAGCCGGACGCGGCGGAGAAGTTCAAGGAGATCGGTGAGGCCTACGAGGTCCTGCACGACCCGAACAAGCGCGCCATGTACGACCGCGGCGGCAACCCGCTGGGCGGTGGCGGTGCCAACTTCGGCGGGTTCGGCGGGTTCAGCGGTGGGGGCTTCGACTTCACCAACCTGATGGACGCCATGTTCGGCGGTGCGACGACCTCCCGCGGGCCGCGGTCGCGGGTGCGTCCGGGACAAGATGCGCTTGTCGAGCTCAAGCTCACCTTGGCCGAGGCCGCCTTCGGTATCACCAAGCCGCTGAAGGTCGACACCCAGGTGGTCTGCACCCGCTGCAACGGGGCCGGTACGAACTCGGGCTCGGCTCCGGTGACCTGTTCGACCTGTCACGGCGCCGGTCAGGTGATGACCGTGCAGCGGTCGATCATCGGCGACATCCGGACCAGTCAGCCCTGTCCCGCCTGCCGTGGCTATGGCACGGTGATCGCCGATCCGTGTGGCGAATGCGCTGGTGAGGGCCGGGTTCGAGCGACCAGGACGATCAACGTGAAGATCCCGCAGGGGGTCGCCTCGGGCAACCGGGTGCATCTGGCGCACCAGGGCGAGGTCGGCCCCGGAGGCGGGCCCGCCGGTGACCTGTATGTCGAGCTGACCGTGCTCCACCATGATGTGTTCACCCGCAACGGTGACGATCTGGAGCTGGTCGTCGAGGTGCCGATGACCGCGGCCGCGCTCGGCACCACCGTCAGCGTGCAGACGCTGGAAGCGGAGCGAGACGACCTGGATCCGGCGGACGCCGCAGTGGAGGTCACCATCCCGGCCGGCACCCAGTCGCACACCCGGATCGCCGTGGCCGGCCGCGGCGTGCCGCGCCTGCAGCGCTCCGGTCGGGGCGATCTGGGCGTGACCTTCATCGTCAAGACGCCGACCAAACTGGACGACGCGCAGCGGGAACTCCTTCGGCAACTGGCCGAGGTGCGCCAGGAGACCCAGCCGGAGGTGGCAGTATCCAAGCAGGGCAAAGGTGTCCTGGGCTGGCTGAAGGAGGCGTTCTCGTGACCGAGCCGATGTTCTTGGCAGTGCTCGCCGATCCACAGGTTGGGCAGCCGGTGTCGCTGGCCGGCGAGGAGAGCCGCCACGCCACCCAGGTGCGCCGGATCCGAGTTGGTGAGGTCGTCCTGATCAGTGATGGGGCCGGAACGGCTGTGCGTGGCCCGGTGACCGTCGCGGACAAGACCGGGCTGACCATCACCGTTTCGGAGGTGCTGCGGGAGCCGTCGCGTCCGGTGCGCTATGTGGCGGTGCTGGCCCTGGCAAAGGGAGACCGAGCCGAGCTCGCCGTCGAGACGATGACCGAACTCGGCGTCGACGAGATCATTCCCTGGCCGGCCGAGCGCTCAGTCGTCCGCTGGGCCCCCGATCGGGTCGAACGTGGCCTGACCAGATGGCGGGCCACGGCGCGCGAGGCGGCCAAGCAGAGCCGCCGGTTCCGGGTGCCGACGGTGACGGTTCCAGCCAGCACGGCCGAGCTGATTCAGCGGATCGAGCAGACCCAGTTGACGTTGGTCCTGCATGAGGGTGCCGACCAGCTCCTAGCCACCCTGCCGGTTCCGACCAGCGGCGAAGTGATGTTCATCATCGGCCCCGAAGGCGGCCTGACCACCGACGAGGTGGCCGAGTTCGTCGCCGCCGGCGGCGTCCCGGTGCTGCTCTCGGACGCCGTGCTGCGCACCTCCAGCGCCGGCGTGGTCGCGCTGGCGCAGTTGCAGGCTCTGGCGGCTCGTGGCTGACTTCGGCTTCACTGTCGGCACGGTTCTCGACAATGGGCTGGGCCGGACCGGCGTGATTCGCACCCCGCACGGACAGATCAAGACCCCGGCCTTCATTGCGGTCGGCACCAAGGCCACGGTGAAGGCCGTGTTGCCCGAGTCGGTCGCCGAGCTCGGCGCGCAGGCCGTCCTCGCCAACGCCTATCACCTCTACCTGCAGCCCGGCTCGGACCTGGTGGACGAGGCCGGCGGACTGGCCGCCTTCATGAACTGGCCCGGCCCGACCTTCACCGACTCCGGCGGCTTTCAGGTGATGAGCCTGGGCGTCGGCTTCAAGAAGGTGCTGGCCATGGACGCCACCGGCCTGGCCAACGACGACGTGATCGCCGAGGGCAAGAACCGGCTGGCCCACGTCGACGACGACGGCGTCACTTTCACCTCGCACCTCAACGGCGACCGGCATCGGTTCACCCCGGAGGTGTCGATGCAGATCCAGCATCAGCTCGGTGCCGACATCATGTTCGCCTTCGACGAGTGCACAACTCTGCTGAACACCCGTGGCTACCAAGAGCGTTCGCTGGCCCGCACCCAGGCCTGGGCGGTGCGCTGCCTGGACGAGCACGCCCGGCTCACCGCCGAACGAGTCGGCAAGCCCTACCAGGCGCTGTTCGGCGTCGTCCAGGGCGCCCAGTACGAGGATCTGCGCCGCAAGGCGGCTCGGGATCTCGCTGAGCTCGAGACGTCCGGCCAGTCGTTCGACGGCTTCGGCATCGGCGGGGCTCTGGAGAAGGAGAACCTGGGCACGATCGTCGGCTGGGTGTGCTCTGAACTGCCCGTCGACAAGCCCCGACACCTCCTGGGCATCTCCGAGCCGGACGACTTCTTCGCCGCCATCGAGGCCGGCGCGGACACCTTTGACTGCGTCATGCCGTCGCGAGTGGCCCGCAATGCGGCGATCTACACCCTGGATGGCCGGTTCAACGTGAACACCGCCGCCAACCGGCGCAACTTCGATCCGCTGGACGCCGAGTGTGACTGCTACACCTGCGCCAACTACTCCCGGGCCTACCTGCACCACCTGTTCAAGGCCAAGGAGATGCTGGCCTCGACGCTGGCCACGATCCACAACGAGCGGTTCACCGTCCGGCTGGTCGACGACATCCGCGCCAGCATCGAGCAAGGCCGCTTCTACGAGTTCAAGGACGCCTTCCTGGGAAGGTTTTATTCCGCGGCCCGCTCGCGCTGACCGCGTCGAGACTCCTCGGTTCCCGGTCACTGACGCGACCGTGGCTCTCGCTCGTCTATTCCGGCACCCGCTCGCGCTGGCCGCGTTGAGCTGTGCGCTTCCGGTAATGACCCGCGGACAGTCCAATGGGTGGGGCTTTTGTGCTCGATGTGGGGGCGAAGGCGTCTAGCTCACCCAGAATTCGGGCGTCATGCGATCCGTGACGATTGATTGAGATCCGCGCTGGATCAGCCTGATCAATGCCGTCTCGTCTTGCTATCGTGTCACTCGCCGTTGGCTCACCTTTGTGTCGGCGGAGAGTCATTGTTCTTCTTGGGGGGCTGGTGAGGATCTCGGCGGCGGGGCGAACCGATGTTGGTCGCAAGCGCGCGCATAACGAAGACCGGATCTTCGTGGGTCAGCAAACCTGGGTCGTTGCCGACGGGATGGGTGGACACGCCGCGGGCGAAATTGCCAGCGAATTCGTGGTGTCCAGCCTGGAAGCCATTGACGCCTTTGAGGATCTGAGATCGTCCGACGTGATAGATGCAGTCGGTGCGGCCAATCAACGGATCCTCGATCACACCCGTGCCTGGCCGGAGTCGGCGGGAATGGGAACGACGGTGGCCGGTCTGGCCAGCGTGAAGGTCGGTGGGGCAAGCCACTGGGCGATCTTCAACGTCGGAGATTCCCGGGTCTATCGGTGCCAGGGTGGTGCCTTGAAGCGCGCGACCGTGGACCACTCCGAGACGGAGGAGCTGATCCTGGCGGGCAAGATCACCGAGGCGGAGGCCCGCCATCATGAGTCGCGAAATGTGATCACTCGATCGATCGGCTCCCAGCCCCCGCCGCAGGTTGATCTGTGGCTTTTGCCGCAGACTCCGGGTGAGCGCTTCGTGGTCTGCAGCGACGGGGTGACTTCTGAACTGCCCGACGAGCGGATCGCGGAGATCGTGGTGCCTGCGCTCAGTCCGCAGGCCGCAGTGGACGACCTCGTCGAGGCTGCCTTGATGGCCGGCGGGCACGACAACATCTCCGCGATCGTCGTTGACCTTTGGGCGGACGCAGACGCCGAGCCGGAGGAGGCCACTTTGCCGCGAGTGAGGATTGAGGAGGTCTTGTGACCAGCTGGGACTACACGCCGGGGCGGCGCGTCGCGGTGGTAGGCCGCGATACGGCGCTGCTGGTCGATCTGCCCCTGGAGGACCCCCTGGTTGCCGAGCTCGTCGACTGCCTTGCCGGCAGCCCGAGTCTGGATCAGGTGGCCGAGGTTCTGCTGAGCGAGGGCCTGCGCCGCGTGTCCGGCTTTGCGGCCGTGTCCTTCGGGGCGGACGAGGCCCGAGTTCTGGTCCGGGGCGCCTTCTCCGCGCGTGCGGACGGACGCGAGCCGATTTCGGGCTCCGGGTTGTGGGCGGACCGCACACTCGCCGGTGTCCAGGCCGTCACTCTCGCCGTCGGCGCACCGACGGGACCGAGCCTGCCGGTCTCCGGTGGCGTGGTGCTCGCGGAGAGCGTCACGGCGCATCGGGATCGTGAAGGGGGCGTCGGTCAGCTGCACGTCCCTGCTTCGGTACCACCGGCGCCGAGCGAGGCTGTCGCGGATGGCAAGCAGCCCCATCCAGTGGTGGCTTCGGTCGAGGCGGCGGACGGGGAGCGCAGCGACCAGGTAGCGGCAGTCGCCGTGGCCGAGGAGAGGGCTGCGACGCCGCCGTTGCCGCCGGAGCCGGTCGTGGTCCCGGTCGCGGCTGCTGCCCCGGAGCCGGTGCCAGTGCCGGCAGAGCCCGTCACGAGCGCCGTGACGGCTGCCGCAGACGTGCCGGTGCCGGGCGACCACGGTGGTGGGTTGATCGAGTCGTTCCCTTGGGCCTACGACCGCGGGGTCGAGCGCGAGCCGGAGCCCCCGCGTATCGAGGTTGCAGCCGAGCCGGCCCAGCCTGACCTGGATCAAGAATCCTTGGAGATGACAATCGACAGAAGCCGACTCATCGAGCACCTGAGCTCGGTCGGATCGGCCGAACTCGTGGTCGCGGCTCGATGCCCGGCCGGTCATCTCAGCCCCGCCTACGCCGACGGCTGCCGAGTGTGCCACCAGCCGATTCCGCCCCAGGTGCCGGTCGAGGTGCCCCGGCCACCGTTGGGTGTGTTGCGGCTCTCCAACGGTGACGTGGTCACCCTCGATCGAGGTGCCATCCTGGGTCGCAACCCGCGGCTCCCTGCCGGCTATACCGGAGAGCAGCCCAACCTGGTTCGGCTCTCCGACCCCGGCAAGGACATCTCGGGGCAGCATCTGGAAGTGCGACTCGACTACTGGCACGTCCTGGTTTCCGACCTCGGCTCCACGAACGGCACCCAAGTGATTCTTCCCGGGCAGCCGCCGATTCAGCTTCGCGCAGAGGATCCGCTCGTCATCGAGCCGGGGACCCGGGTGATTCTGGCCGGCGTGTTCGAGTTCACCTTCGAGGTGACCAGTTGAGTCGTTCGCTGCTGGCACCGGAGATCCCTGGACTCACCTACGTGAGCAAGCTGGGCTCCGGTGGATACGCGGATGTCTATCTGTACGAACAGCAGATGCCCTCGCGGCGGGTAGCCGTGAAGGTCCTGCGAGAGACCGGGCTGTCTGCCTCCGCGGTCAACCGGTTCACCGCAGAGGCCAACGCGATGGCTCAGCTCGAGCACCCGCACATCGTGCCCGTCTATGCCGCGGGGCTGACCATGGAGGGTCGGCCCTACCTGGTGATGATGTACTACCCGAAGGCCAGCCTCGCCGAGCGAGTCCGGACCGAGCGGCTGTCGGTGGCCGAGGTGCTCAGGATCGGCATTCAGATCGGTAGCGCCGTCGAGACCGCCCATCGCGCTGGCCTGCTGCACCGCGACATCAAGCCGGCCAATGTGCTCACCAACCAGTACGGCACTCCAGGCCTGACCGACTTCGGCATCGCCGCACAGATAGCGGATGTCGACGACGAGGACACCGGTGTCTCGGTGCCGTGGTCACCGCCGGAGGTGCTCTACGCCACCGCGCCGGCATCGGCACGCTCGGACGTGTACTCGCTGGCCTCGACCCTGTGGCACTTGCTGGTGGGCCGCTCCGCCTTTGAGGTTCCCGGCGGGGACAACTCCAGCTTCGCATTGATGAAGCGAATCCGAGACACTCCGCCGCCTCCCACCGGCAGGCCCGATGTCCCCGCGTCGCTGGAGCGGCTCCTGCGTTCCGCGATGGCCAGAGAGGTGACGGCGCGACCTGCGACCGCGCTGGATCTTGTGCGGTCGCTGCAGGCCATCGAACAGGAGTTGCGCTACCAGCGCACGCCCATTGTCGTTGCCGATGATCGGGAGTCCGGTCGGTCGAGTGTGGAAGCCACGCCGCCGGCGGACGCCACTCGGGTCAAGGGCGCACAGGTCGTCTCTGCGCAGCCGATCGTCCGCCAGGACTATCCACCCACGTCCGCTTCCTCGGACCGGACTGTCGTGCGTGGCGGCACGCCCCAGGCGAGTGATGAGTTCTCTCCCACTCGCGAGATGGCCGGCAGGCGCGAGCCCGAGCCAACTGAACAAGCAGAGCGACGGGTGTCCGTTCCGGTGATGTTGGTCTCCGTTCTGGCTGTGGTGGCCATCGTGGTGGGCGCGGTCTATCTGTCCACCTCCCGACCCAAGGCGCCGGCGGCCGCGGGCGATTCGGTGTCGATTCAGCCCCCGCAGTTCGGTGAGGAGGTACTGCGTCCGGGGTCACTGAGGTTCACTCACGAGAGCAAGGACGGATCGGTCACCTTCAGCTGGGACTACGACCACGCACTCGCCTCAGACAGCTACAGCTGGCGGCGGGCCGGGAAGACCTCGGTCAGCACAATCACGCAGCGCTCCCTCACCCTTCCTCTGGACGGTAAGCGCGTGTGCATCGAGGTACGAGTCGTGCGTGCCGATCATTCCTACGCTGACCAGGCTTATGAGGGGGATTGCAGCTCCTAGCCGGTGCTGCTTCGGGCGCTTTCGGCGAGCCCTGAGCCCCAGTTGGGGTGGGACTGAAGTCCCATGTCCATTGCTGATGACTATGCACTAATCTCCCGCTCAGATGTCTATCATCAATGCCAATCGGCGGAGCGAATGTGGGGGCGGCGGAATGGTGCGTGCGGGTCGGGCAATCGCGCGCCAGGTTCCATCGGCGGCGTTCGGCGTGGTGGTGGCTCTCGTTGCGGTAATGGCGGTCAATGCCGACGGCCAGAAGGTGCAGCGAGTGGAGGCGAACAATGCCGCAATTTGGGTCTCCAATAACGACGGCGCTCGCTTCGGACGCTTCAATAAGGCGTCCTCAAAGCTCGAATTCCAGAAGCAGGCCGGTGCTGATGGCATCATAGGTGATGTGGCCGTCCGGCAGGATGGCCACAGCGTCATTGTCCTGAATTTGTCCGCTGGCACCATGTATGCGGTCGACACGGCCACTGGTGCGGACGGCCGCGAGCAGGCGGCCTCGATTCCTACCGGTGGAGTCGTGGATCTGCGCGGCGGCACTCTCGCCCTCGTCGATCCGGCCAGCGGCAAGGTGTGGGCCACTCGGACTGGCGGTTCATCACATGTCCTGGATCTGTCTGCGCTCGCCGCGACGTCGGCGCCGCTGGCTGAACTCGGCCCGGCGCCGGCTGGAGTGAAGCGTCCGGTCGGTCTCAGCGTGGGGGCCGACGGCTCCGTCCATGCAGCGAACGCCTCCGGCAAGCTGGTCTCGATCTCGGCCACGGAACTCGGCTTCGCGAACCCGCAGTACAGCCAGCTGCCCGTGCAGAGCCTGAGCGATGTCCAGGTAGCCGCGCTGGGCGGTGTTGCGGCGGTGTTCGACGCGACTACCGGCCAGCTGATCCTTCCCGGCGGGCGTACCGCGCAACTGCCGCCCGACCCGAACGCGACTATCCAGCAGGGCGGTGCTGATGTCGGCAGCGTGGCGGTCGCGACGTCGTCCGGTTTGTATGCGGTCAGCTATGACGCCAGCGTGCAGCAGGTATTCACGCGCTCGGCATCGTCAGCCCCAACGGAGCCGGTGAGTCTGGGATCGTCGTCGGCGTCGGGTCACTGCGTCCTGGCAGCATGGTCGGGCGATCCCGGACAGGTGGTCCGGTCCTGCAACGGCGCTGCCGGCGTCGACGTCTCCGGCACCTCCCCGCAGCGGCTGGCCTTGCCCTACTTCCAGGTCAACTGGGGGCTGGTCGTCCTCAACGACCGCGCCGACGGCCGAATCTACGACGTCGACCTCCAGCAAAGCTTCCAGGATTGGAACGCGATGCGTGACCTCGACAAGCAGCAGCAACAGCAGGAGGAAGAGGAGACCAAGGCGCCGACCGACGCCCTCCCGAAGGCCCGCCCCGACAGCTACGGTGCGCGTCCGAATCGGATCTCGGTCCTGCACGTGCTCGATAACGATGTCGATCCGAATGGTCGGATTCTGGCCATCTCCAAGGTGGAACAGCCAAGCGGGAGTGCGGCGAAGGTCCTGATCTCACCCGATGGCCAGACCCTGCAGTTCCAGCAGCCGCTGGACGGCAAAGACGCCTCGTTCAGCTACACTATCAGCAACGGCAAGGGTGAGGCGACCGCGCGTGTTGCGATCAAGGCGGAGAACGGCACCGAGGACCAAGACCCCACGCCGCGCGATCACTACACCGAGCCGGTCTATCCGGTGGCGCCGGCGGGCACTGTCTCGATTCCGGTGGCCGACGATTTCCGTGACTACGACGGGGATCCGATCACGGTGGTCAGCGCCAAAGACGGTGATCAGAACGTCCCGGTGACTGCGGACGGCTTGATCGAGTACACCGCCCCCGAGGGCCAGAAGGCCGTCCAGAAGCGGACCGTCACCTTCGAGCTTCGAGGGAGTCGGGGCGCGAACGTCAAGGGCTCGGTCGAAGTGCGCGTGAGCAGCAACGAGGATCTCGACGGCACTGCGCCGGTCGCGCGCCCCGATGCGGTCAAGGGCGAGGTCGGCAAGCCGATTTCGGTGCTTCCGCTGGCCAACGACATCCCCGGGGTGGATCCGGCCAGCGAGGATACGAAGCTCAGCTTGGCCGATGACGTCGCTGGCTGGAAGGGTGCCAAGGTCACCACTGACCGACTCGGCGGGCGGGTCAGCATCGTCGCCGACAAGCCGGGTACCTACTGGATGCCGTACACCGCCGGCTTCGGCAGCGCCGCCACCGCCGATGGTCTGATTCGCGTCGATGTTGTCGACAAGGTCTCTGCGGATCCCATTGCCATGCCCGACCAGGCGGTGATCCGGGGAGACCAGGCCATCACGGTTGACGTGCTGGCCAACGATTCCGATCCGCACGGAGGCCTGCTCACCGTTCAGCAGGTCACCCCGAGCGATCCGAAGCAACTCCAGGCCGCCGTGGTGCAGGGTCGTTGGCTGCGGGTGGTCCCGTCCGACTTGGCTTTCACTCCGAATCCGCAGTCGATCAGCTACCAGGTGGTCAATGGTGAGGGCGCCACTGCCACCGGCAGCCTCACCGTGACTCGGCTGGATGCGATCGAGGATCGCCCGATCGCGCGCGGCGACACGGCCACCGTGCGCGCCGGCGACAGTGTGCTCATTCCGGTGCTGGCCAACGACTACACCCTGGGCGGCTCCAGCCTCACCCTGGCCTCCTCAGTGCTGGGATCCAAGCCGGGAGAACTGCCGGTGACCGACCCGGTGAAGAGTGCGACCGAGGACCAAGGGGACGTGGGCACTGCCTTCGTCGTGGGGAATCAGGTGCGCTACCTTGCACCGGCCACCGTCACGGCGCCGCTCACTGTCAACATCACCTACCAGGCGATGGCGGGCGTGGTGGGTGCGGAGGGGGTTGTGGCCGTGACGGTCAATCCCGAGCCGACCGACGCCGTCCCCGACTCGCCACCCCGACCGGTGTCCATCGAAGCGAGAGTCGCCTCCGGGGACACGATCACCATCCCGATCTCGGCGTCCGGCCAGGATCCCGACGGTGACAGCGTGGCTCTGGTCGGCCTGGCTGAGGGCCCGAAGCTCGGCCGGGTGACCCGGATCACCCCGAAGGGCATCACTTACCAGGCATTCCCCACCGACGAAGGCTTGGGCACCGACCAGTTCCAGTACCTGGTCACCGACAAGTACGGCCAGACCGGTGCCGGCGTGATTCGGCTGGCCGTGGTGCAGCCCGGCCAGACCCAGGTGCCGATCGCCGTGGACGACCTGATCCAGGCCAGGCCCGGGGCCAAGGTCAACATCGATGTGATGGCCAACGACCTGATGGCTGCCAATGACCGCGTCCGGATCAAGCCGCTGGTCAGCCCGCCGCCAGGGGTTGAGCTGGTGGGGGAGCAGGGTCCGATCACGGCCACCGCCCCGGCCGCGGATGCCGAAACCACCACTATCAACTACACCCTGACCGGCAACGGTGGGGACGGCAACACCGGGACGGTCCGGGTGATCGGCGTCGATGGCTTCCTCAACCCACCGCGGGTCAAGGACCAGTTGGCGACCAGCGATGGCAAGCTGGCCAGCGTCGATGTCCTCGCTGACGCCTGGGATCCAGATGGCAATGTCAGCGACCTGACTGTTGAGGCAGTCTCCGACCCGGAGGCCAAGGTTGTCGGCGGTATGGTGTCGGTGCCGCTGACTGGCGCACCCCGCGTGTTGAGCTACACGGTCCGTGACTTGGACGGTGCCCGCTCCTCAGCGTTGATCTACGTGCCTGGTGACGGCACGGGTGCACCCTATGTCACCGGGACGATCTCCATCGATCCGGGGCGCACCAGCACCGTGGCGCTGGCGGACGTGATCTCTTCCACTCGCGGAAAGCCGGTTCGGATCACGGTCACCAACTCGGTGGGCGTGTCTCCGGCCAGTCACCTCAAGGTCAAGCCGAGCAGTGATCTGACCCAGGTCGAACTCGCAGCCGACGACTACATCGGACCGGCGAACCTGAACCTCGAGGTCACCGACGGCACCTCGCTGACCGATCCCGACGGGCTGACGGCGGTCCTTTCGGTACCCATCCAGGTGGGGCCGCCCACGCCGGTGCTGCGCTGCCCGTCCGATCGGCAGACGATCACCCGCGGTGCGGCCAGCAAAGCTATGGACCTGATCGGGTTGTGCCATGTCTGGACGGCCAACCCCGCCGATCAGGCGGCGGTCGCCTTCGCGACCAACTGGAAGGCCGGGGCCGAGCTTGCTGCCGTCACCCCGAGCCTGGACGGTCAATCGCTGGTCCTCCAAGCAGGGGGCAACTCTCAGCCGGGCGCAACCGGAACCCTCGAGATCACGGTTCCCGGGACGAACGCGAAGCCGGGAGAGCTCAACATCGTTGTCAAAGATGCGCCCGCAGCCCGGTTCAAGGCTCAGCAACTGGAAGTGAAGCAGGGCGAGCAGATCTCGGGGACCATCGCTCTGCAGTCCGAGATCCTCCTCGACCGCAAAGACACCATTGTGGCCATGCCGGACCTGCCGAACGCCACGGAGTCGTTCGACGGTGCCAACTGGAACGTGACCGCCGACCCGAGCTTCGTCGGCCGGCTGAGCTACGACTTGACCCTGACCGACGTCCCCGGTGCCGCAGATCGCGAGATTCACGGACGCCTGGAGATCTCCGTGTACGGCATACCAGCTGTCCCCGGAGCCCCGCGTGGCGGAAAGCTGGCCCAGAGCCACGCCGTGACCCTCACCTGGGATCGGCCGGATTCAAACGGCGCCTCCATCACCGCCTACAAGGTTCTGCAGCACGGCGGCCGCAATGACGGCAGGGAGTACGACTGCAAAACCGAGCAATGCACGATCAAGGACCTCGACAACGACGTTCCGGTGACCTTCCAGGTGAAGGCCTACAACAAGGCCGGCTGGTCGGAGTACGGCGACGCGTCGATTGAGATCCGCCCGGATGCCGTGCCTAGTTCGGTCACCGGCTTCACCACCAGCGATCCGCTCGACAAGAAGATCACCTTGTCGTGGAACCGGGTGACCGGCGATTTCTCGGAGGTCCTGCGCTACGAGATCCGCTGGCCAGGAGGAAAGGCCACCGCTGGCGCGAGTGAATCCAGCAAGACCGTCAGCGTGAAGGCGAACAAGAAGACCACCTTCTCGATCTGGGCGGTCAACCGCACCGGAAAGTCGAAGAAGGCGGCCACCGTTGAAGGCTGGCCCACTGGAGATCCCACCACATTCGACGTCCAAGGGGTGACCGCAGATCTTGATGTCAACGAGACAGTCGCCACCGTGGCCTGGGCTGCAGCTGGGCCGAATGGAAAGGGCCCGACGCTCTACTCCGTCTCGCACAATGGGTCATCTGTCGGGAAGTGCCAACGCCAGCAATCCACGAAATGTGTGGTCAGCGGGATCACCCTCGACGGGACCGATCACCACTTCACGGTCGAGGCGCAGAACTTCTACCAGCACAAGACGACAGCTGACTTCACTTGGAAGGCGATCGGGCGGCCCGGGGACTGGAGCGGCGATCTCACTTTGACCGAGACCGGCCAGGACCACCAGTTCACGCTGTCTACGACCACGCCCAACTCGCGTGGGCAGTCGGCGAATCTGACGATCAACGCCGGCGGCAAGGTGACCACGATGAAGGTCTCCAGGACTGGAGAGAAGTTGAGTCTCCCACTTGAGGTGCCGACCAATGGGCAGGAATACCCCGTCAAGCTGACGCTGTGCAATGAGGTGGCGGACATGGGCTGTGCCACCAAGAGTGGGTCGGTGAACACCTACGGGCCGCTTCCCAAGCCGTCGATCACCATGTGGACGGACCGCGCCACGGGCCGATTCCGCGTGAGCAACCTAAACGGCAACGGTCGCGCCGCGACGCTGGTAGTCACCTCGTCGCGAGGCTTCAGCCAGACCTACAACATCGACGCCAACGGCAACGCGGACATCGAGGGTGCTCAAGATGTTGGCTGGTCAACGAGCGTGTCCTTCTCCGCCCATCTGGAGCCGAAGGGCGGCCAGAGTCGTGGGAACTCTGGCACCGACACAGCGGGACCGCAGTCAACGATGGCGAAGCCGAATCCGGCGGCCAACTTCAGCCTCGGCCCGCAAGTTGGCGGCACTGGGACCTATCGGAACTGGTACTACGCGAACGTCGAACTTAGCGGCTGGAATCCAGAGTCCACGGTGCGCTGTGGTGCGCAGTCGACTCAGGGAGACTTGAAGGACTGGAGCCAGGACTTCGGTGTCAACTCGGACGGCTACCGAGGCACCACGACCACCACTCTGCTAGTCGCCAACAGCGCAGCCCTTCCTGACACGTCCGTCTGCGCGCAGAGATGAACAGCAGAAAGAACTGGAGTAATCATGAGCATCACGAGTGAGCAGGCGGCCTGGTTCGCCAAGACCTTCGACCAGTTGGTCGACAACGTCGAGCTGGCCATCCGGGGGAAGCGCCAGGTGATCGAACTCGCGCTGACCTGCATGCTCAGTGAGGGCCACCTGCTGCTGGAGGACAACCCCGGCACCGGCAAGACGGTGCTGGCCAAGGCCATCGCCAACACCGTCCAGGGCTCGCACAGCAGGATCCAGTTCACCCCCGACCTGCTGCCCTCCGACGTGATCGGCGTGACCGTCTACGACCAGCAGAAGCAGGAGTTCGAGTTCCACTCGGGGCCGATCTTCGCCACCGTGGTGCTGGCCGATGAGATCAACCGGGCTTCACCGAAGACCCAGTCGGCCCTGCTCGAGGTGATGGAGGAGAGCCGCGTCACCGTGGACGGTGTTGCTCACAGCGTCGGCCGACCGTTCATGGTCATCGCCACCCAGAACCCGATCGAGCAGGCCGGCACCTATCGGCTGCCCGAGGCGCAGCTCGACCGCTTCTTGATGAAGTCGTCGATCGGCTACCCCGATCACGATGTGGCCGTCGAGCTGATGGGACAGGCGGCGAACCGGGATCGCGCAGCACAGGTGGGCCCGGTGATCGCCGCCCAGGCGGTCGCGCAGATGGCCTCGTTCGCCAACGAGGTGCATGTCGATTCGTCCATCTTGAGCTACGTCAGCTTCCTGGCGGCGGAGTCCCGGCGGCACGCCCAGGTCAAGCTCGGCATCTCGATGCGCGGCAGCCTCGCCTACATTCGCGCGGCCAAGACCTGGGCGGTGGCGAGGGGGCGCGAGTTCGTCAGCCCGGACGACATCAAGGATCTCGCGATTCCGATCATGAGCCACCGGATCATCCTGAACGCGGAGGCGCAGTTCTCCGGCGTCACGGTAGAGCGCGTGATCGACGATCTGCTGAGCAGCGTCACGGCCCCGACCGACCGGCTGAGCTGATCAGGAATGTCCGATCCCACGGTGGTGCGGGCGCCGGCAGTGGCGCCCCAGGCCTCTCCCGAGCCCGGCTCAGGACGAGGCCGCACGCCACGTCCCCGACGGGCGCGGCGTGCCGTCGGCCGGCGGCTGCCCGGGGTGACGGGGCTGCGTGGGATCACGGCAGCCCTGGCCCGAATCGGTCGAGTCGGCTGGGATCGGGCCTTGACGGCATGGGAGCGGATTGACCCGGTGCTTGCCGGGCTTGCCAAGCGACTGGAGGTCGTCTCGCCGCTGGGCTGGACGCTGCTGGTCGCCGGCACTGCGTCGTGGCTGATCGCGAGGCGCCTGGGCTGGCTCGAGTTCAGCTACATCGCTGCGGTCTTCACCATCCTGCTCGGGCTGTCGGCGCTGTTCACCATCGGCAGGCTGCGCCTCGAGGTTCGGCGCGAGGTTGATCCGCTCCGCGTGGTGGTCGGAGAGTCCGCGGCCGTGCGGCTGGAGATCACCAATCGTGCGGCCACCCCGCTGCTGCCGATCGGGATCGAAATGGCCGTCGGGTCAGCCGTGGCTCGCTACACGACGCCGATGCTCGTTCCTGGGGCGTCGCATGAGGAGCTCACCCTCATTCCGACGCAGCGGCGCGGCGTGGTGCTGATCGGTGAAGTGAAGAGCCAACGTGGCGATCCATTCGGGGTGTTCCGTCGGGAGGTCGCCTGGACCGACACGGTGGAGATGTTCGTCCATCCCCGGACGGTCCCGCTGGAGCCGCTGGGAGCGGGGCTTCTGCGCGACTTGGAGGGCCGGACCACCAACGAGATCTCGATGAGCGATCTGGCCTTCCACACCTTGCGCGAGTACGTCCCCGGCGACGACCGCCGCTACATCCATTGGCGGTCATCGGCCAAGGCCTCGGCTGCGTCCGGCACCGGCTCGTTCCTGGTCCGCCAGTTCCTGGACACCAGGCGATCCCACGTCGCCGTCGTGGTGGATGTGAACCCGGCGGCGTACACCGACCCGGAGGAGTTTGAACTGGCCCTCTCCGCGGGGGCGTCGATCACCATGCGCGCGATCACCGACGAGATGGATCTCACCGTGGTGTGTGGAGAACACGCGGCCGTGCAACCGGTTCCACATGTCGCCCTGGACACGTTCGCCCGTGCCGAGCTGAAGGCGTGGACCTTGGGCAAGGCTGCCGGGCGGTTGCTGAAGCTGGCACCTGACGCGAGCGTTGTCCTGCTGATCACCGGTGCACTGACCGACTTTGCCGAGCTGAATCACGCCCGGGCGCTGCTTCCCTTCGAAGTCAACGCCGTCGCCCTTCAGGTTCGCCGCGGATCGACCCCGCAGCTGAGGCAGGCCGGGCAGATGCCGCTGATCGGGATCGGCTCGCTCGCGGATCTGGCTCCGGTTCTGGCGAAGGGAGGCATCGCGTGAGAGTGCTCAGCCCTGACGCAGCGGGGACGGGCAGAACCCGGACGATGACCACCCGCCTGGTCGCGCTGCGTCCTTCGCCCACCGACCTTCTGGACGCGTCCTTCCTGCTGGTTCTGGTGCTGCTGGGCCTGCTCGGCTTCGCGACCTCCTTCGACTCGGCCCGCTACCTGATCCTCGGCCTGCTCGGGACCGTCCTCGGCCTCCTGCTCGCTCATCTGAGCAATGTGCTGCGCTGGCACTGGACGGTGCCGTTGCTCGCCGCAGCTGCCTTCTACCTGGTACTGGGCGGAGCTCTCGCCGTCCCCGACGGTCTGCTTGCCGGCTTCATCCCGTCGCTGGCCACCTTCAGTGCGTTGATCTCGCTGCTGATCGGTGGCTGGAAGGAGCTGCTGACCACTCTGGCGCCGCTGCCCGGCGATAGTGCCCAGGTGGCACTGGTCTACCTGATCGGACTGGTCGCCGGGGCCGCGGGCTTCAGTGTGGCTCGGCGCTCGCGCTCGACCTGGACGGCTGCGGTCGTCCCCTTCCTTGTGTTGGCCGCATCGATCCTGCTCGGCACCCACGAACCGGCAGCGGTGCTGGCCCAGGGGCTGGGCTTCGCCGCTATCGCTTTCGGGTGGCTCACCGTTCGTGCCCAACGCCGGCGGCGCCTCGTCGGAACCGGTGCCGCGAATCTGGTGCGCGTCGGGCTGGGGGTCGGGGTGCTGGTGGTGGCCATCGGCGGCGGCTTCCTGCTGGGGCCGACCATCGCCGGGGGCCAGCCGGATCGGGTGATCCTGCGCAGCTACGTCCAGCCGCCCGTCGAGCTGCCGAGCTACACCAGCCCGCTGGTCGGCTTCCCCAAGTACTCCAGTGACGTTCCCGAGCGCAAGCGCTACTACGACGAGGAACTGGTGTCGATGTCATCCTCGGCGCCCGTTCGGTTGCTCCGGTTCGAGGTGCTCGACTCCTACTCCGGCATCGCCTGGAGCGCCACGGCCGGCGGTGGCGGCAGCGCCATGACCGCCTTCCAGCGGATGGGCAGCAGCCTGCCGAACCAGCCCTCCGGCGACATCGTCGAGGCCAAGCTCACCATCGCCGGCGCCTACGCGGCGATTCCGGAGCTGGCACCGTGGGTGCCGAGTATCGGCCAGGCCAAGGCGATCAGCTTCGCCGGCGACAACGCCGCATCTCATCTGCGCAGCTTCCGATTCAATCTCTCGACGGGGCAGGGGCTCGTCCCCGACTCGCTGCGCGCCGGTGACCAAGTGCTGCTCAGTGGGGCGCCGACACCTGAGATCGGTGAAGGCGAGCTGGTCTCGGGTGGCACTCCTGCGCTGTCGACCTCGGACTCGGAGTTCATCGCCGGCTATCTCGGCAAGCTGATCCCCGATACCAAGGCCTCTCCAGGCGCCCAGTTGCGGCAGGCCATGGCGGCCATGTCCAACGGATACTTCAGCGACGGAACCAAGCCGAAGGAGCTGAACCATGCTTCCGGTCACGACCAGCGGCGGCTGGCAGCCTTCCTGGCCGATGACGATCTGATCGGCAGCGACGAGCAGTACGCCGCAACCCTGGGTCTGGTGGCGGCGCGGCTGGGATTCCCGTCCAGGGTGGTCTTCGGCGCCGTCGTCCCGGCCGACGGAGTGGTGCGCGGCAAGGACGTCCACGCCTGGGTCGAGGTCCAACTCGAGGGCGGCACCTGGGCGGCCATCCCACCGTCCAGCTTCATTCCCACCCGAAGCCCCGACGAGATCCAGCAGAAGAAGAACCGCGATGCTGCGCCGACGATCGTGCCGCCGCCGAACCCGATTCGTCCGCCGTCGACCTTCGAGTCGTGGTTCGAGTTCGACCCCGGTCTGTTGAGTTCCGGATCGGGCTGGGATCGCCTCCTGCAGGTGCTCCTGCTCATCCTTCGGTGGGCGGGCCCTCCGATTGCGGTACTGGCGCTCATCGTCGGCGGAATCCTTGGAGCCAAGACGCTTCGCCGGCGCCGGCGACGGACCAGGGGAGCGGTGACAGCCCGGATTGCCGGTGGCTGGCGGGAGGCCGTTGACTACGCCCGAGATCTTGGCCACCGGGTGCCGCTGGCCGCGACCCGCCAAGAGCAGGTTCTGGCTCTCGGCCGGGCGGAGCTGGTCGATCTGGCTGCCCTGGCGGACCGAGCAATCTTCGGCCCTGGCGATCCCAGCGAGGAGTCGGTGGATGCCTACTGGGAGCAGGTGGCGGCGGTGCGAACCCAGCTCTCTCACACGGTCGGTCGCTGGCGACGCTGGGTCGCCCGGCTGAACGTGCGGACCTTCCTTCCGCCGAGACTGGCCGAACGTGCCGACGGGCTCCGGTTCAGTGCCCTACCGTGGCGCCGAGACGCAGGCGAGGTGACGCCATGAGTGAGTTGAGCTTGCCGCAGTTCCCGGCCCTGTACTGGACCGCCCCGGTCGGACCCGGGAAGCGAGTGCTGCGCGGAGTGCTGTCGGGGCTGATCGTGGGGGCCGCCGCTGCGGCGGTCGCCGCAGTGATCGTGCTCGCTGCCGACCTGGCCAAGGATCTGGTGGTGGTACAAGGGGTGGTCGTCGGCTGCCTGGCGGCGGTGGCCGCGGTGGCAGCGGTCCTGGACTGCCTGGCCGGGGGATGGCTTCCCGACGCAATCGTCGGAACCCGGCTGGTCAGGGTTGCCGATGGGCGGACGGCTGGCGCGTCCGGATTGGGCCGGTTGGCCCTTGTCGGCCTGCTGGCTGTTGCGACAGCCGGCTTGGCCAATCTCGTCCTCACCGTGCTGGGGCGGGATGCGAATGGGCGGGTGTGGCTGGACCGGGTGACTGGCACCGCAATGATCGATATTCGCGCCGGTCGCAATGTGCTGGTAGACCCGGTGTCGAGCGCGGAGCTGGAGCGGGCTCTGCGCCCGGAGGCGCCACCTCGACCTGCTGTCGTTGAAGTGCGCGGCGGAAGTGGCGAGCCCAAGCCGATGCCGCTGGAGGCCCACGACACGCTGGCCTCGCTGCCCGATGAGGTGGTCAGGCCGGGCGGCATCGGCCCGGGGTACCTCGAAGGGGACCCGACTGTGGTCAGCGGAATGCGCGCGTCCGCGCCTCCGCCATTGCCGGCACCTGCCTGGCTGCTGACCTTTGATACGGGGGAGAGCCATCGGTTGCACGGCACCGCGCTGATCGGACGACACCCTGTGGCTCAGAGCGGCCACCGCGGGGCCGAGCTGGTCAAGATCGCTGACCCGTCAGCCACGATGTCGGGCACCCACCTGGCCATCACGGCCAACGACGTCGGAGTCTGGGTGGAGGACCTCGGCTCCACCAACGGCAGCGAGATCCGGCTGCCGAGCGGCCGCAAGGTGGCGTTGCCGGTCCGAGTTCGCACGCCGGTCGCCAAAGGCTCTCGGGTGAGACTGGGCGACCGCTGGATGACGGTGGAAAGGGCACCGGAATGACCACTCTGAGCTGGGTGCCCGGCGGTGGCTGGGCAGTCGTGACCAGCGACTTCGCGGTCTGGCTGGCTGGGGAGGCCGACCCCGAGCTCGCTCGAGACTTGTTCGCCTTGGCAGGTCCGGAGGCCTTCAGCGAGGCCGGTGATCTGCTCGCCGTCCGGTCTTCGAGCTACGCCTTGCTGCAACTGGGTCAGCCCCGGACCATTCAGCGAAGAGGTGGAGCGGCTGCCGCGGCCTGGGGGCAGGATGGCTCGCTCCTGAGCGACGACGTGACGGCCGCAGTGGGGGTGCGGATCGGGCCGACGGCCGACGGTCCGGCCTTCCCGATCAGTCATGGAGTTGTGGCATGTGGCGCGGTGATCTGGGGTGCGCCGCAGGCTCGGGTGCCGCAGCCACCGGCACCCGATCCTGCGGTGGCGCAGCAACCGGCACCCGAGGCGGTGGCGGCGCAGCAGCCGTCAGGCTTCATCGACTCCGTCCCGGACTGGGTCGCGCAGGCGGCACCGAACCCCTTCGCGGCACTGTGGGGAGAGACCATGCGGCGGCCGGTTGAAGCAGCGGCCGTTCGCTTCGTGCGCAACTCCGATGCAGATCCCGACGTAGAGGCCGCGCCGCCCGCTAGGCCGGTGGATCCTCCACCGGACCAGCCTGACCGTCCGGTCGGTACCTCACAGCCACCAGCGAAGCCGGTGCCGTCGTCGACAGCGACCTTGATCGGCAGTGTTCTCGACCTCGAGGAGCCTGCGGACGAGTCCGATCACGGCGAAGTGATCGGACCGGACGGCCGGCATCTGCCGATTGTGAACACCGTGGTGATCGGACGGGCCCCCCGGCCGCTGGCCGGTGCCGAATGCCAGCTGCTGCGGGTGGCCAGCCCAGAGCGTGGCATCTCCCGAAGCCATGTCGCGTTGTCGGTGATCGATGGCCTGGTGCGGGCCAGGGACCTCGGCAGCAACAACGGCACGACGCTGGTCCGGGCCGGAGCTCGCCGATTGCTCGATACCGAGAGCTGGACGGCGCTGCGCAGCGGCGACGTGCTGGATCTGGGGGAGTCTGTGACCGTCCTGTTGGCAGGTCTTCCATGAGCCGCGTCGAGCTCTCCGGAGAGGCGCTTGCAGCCGACGAACTCAGGCTTGAGTTCGCCGGTGAATGGTATTCGCTGCATCCCGACCAGGTCTTCGTGATCGGTCGTGAGGGCGACCTGCGGATCGACGACAATCCCTATCTGCATCGCAGCTTCCTGCGCCTGCAGCATGCCAGTGGTCTGTGGTGGCTGATCAACGACGGCAGCCGGCTGGCCGCGACCCTCAGTGATGTCGACGGTCGCGCGCAGTCATGGCTGGCCCCCGGTGCCCATGTGCCGGTGGTGTTCGGGCACATGTGCCTCACCTTCGCGGCGGGCTCCACGACCTACGAGGTCTATCTGTTCAGCGGCACGGCGCCGTTCCTGCCGGGCAGCGAATCGACAACCCCGAACACCGGTGAGTCGACGATCGGTGCCGTTCCGTTGACGCCGTCCCAGAAGCTGCTCATCTTGGCTTTGGCCGAGACACGGCTGCGTCGGATCGGTTCGGGAGCCGTGGAGGTGCCGTCCTCGAGTGCTGCGGCGGCACGCCTGGGTTGGGGACTGACCCGGTTCACTCGGAAGCTGGACAACGTCTGCGACAAGTTCGACCGGATCGGGGTCGAGGGCCTGCGCGGTGGCGCGGACGGCTACGCCGTCAACCGGCGTGTTCGCCTCGTCGAATACGCGGTGACGTCCTTGTTGGTGACGGCGGCGGATCTGCCGCTGCTGGACTTGGAGGCTGCGGTGAACCGCGGCTCGATCAGTGATGGAGGGCTCAGGTGAAGCTCAAGCTGACGGTTCTGCGTGGCGGCAGGGCGCACAACTTGGTGGTGACCGCTGACGGTACCGCCAAGGTCGGCGATATTGCGGCCGCGCTCTCGGCAGCCAATCCCGGTCAGCCTGGACCGGCGGTCGACCCGAGTTCGGTGACGCTACTGACAGTGGATGGCCAACGCCAGCGACTGCTGGATGCGGGGACATCGCTGATCGACTCCGGGCTGCGCTCAGGGATGAAGGTCGAACTCACCGCCAACCGTCAGGGTGGCTCGTCTGACAAGGGCGGATCAGTTGCCGTCGTCCGCATCCTCAACGGATCGGCTGCCGGCACCGAGATTCCGCTCCCGGCAGGCTCGGCGACTGTGGGTCGGATCGAGGGCAATGATGTCGTCCTTCGCGATGACCTGGTCTCGAAGATGCATGCCCGAATCCAGGTCAGTGATGGAATCGAAATCATCGACCAGAACTCGGCGAACGGAGTCCTTGTCGGAGGGCAGCGGGTGGGCCGAATCCGGGTGGGTCCCGATGATGTGATCACCCTGGGCGAGACCGAGATCGCCGTGCGTCTACTCAGGAATGCCGGTGCGCCATCCAGCAGCACCGATATCTCCTTCATCCGGTCGCCGTCGGTGCTCCCACGGGTGGAGCCCAGAGAGATCGACTTGCCGGCCGCTCCAAAGCCCCTGGAGAAGCAGCGGTTCCCTCTGCTTGCGCTCGTCGCTCCGTTGGTCATGGGGCTGGCCATGCTGGCGATCCCCAACACAGGTCGAACCGGCCTCATCTTCGTTGCGCTCAGCCCGATCATCATGATCGGCACCTTCGTCGACCAGCTCATCCGTTCCAAGCGCCGCTACCGCCAGGATGTCTCCAACTTCGCTGAGAATCTGTCGAGGACTCGAGCCTCCCTGCAGGCGGCACACAGTGCTGATCGGGCGAACCTTCTCACCGTCTACCCCAGCGTCGAGGACTCCTGGAACAGTGCCGTCCGGCTGGGGCCCGTGCTGTGGTGGCGGCGCCCTGAGCACCCCGAGTTCCTGCAGTTGCGCTTGGGTCTTGGGGATGTGCCCGCGTACTCCGTGCCGAGGCGCTCGGGGGCGGGCGACGGCGTCGCAGCGTATGAGCAGCAACTCAGCGAACTTGAGCAGGAGTTCGCCACGCTGAGGGACGTTCCCGTGGTGGCGGACCTTCGCTCCTGTGGCTCGTTGGGTCTGTGTGGAAGCCAGGAGATCCTCGCAGGAGTCGCTCGCGGTGTGGTGGTCGAGCTGATCAGCACGCACTCGCCGGCCGAGGTCAGTGTGGCCTGCCTGACTTCGCGCAAGGCAACGGAGCGGTGGAGTTGGCTGGAGTGGACGCCGCACACCTCATCCCCACACTCGCCGCTCGGGGACCTTCACCTGGCCTCCGACCCGGCCACCGGCGCCCTGCTGGTGGCTCGGCTTGAAGAGCTGATCGATCAGCGTCTGGGGATCGGGCGAGCAGCCTCTCTCCGTGGACCTCTGTACAAGGCGGAGCGTCCAGAGCCGGCAACGGTGCCGTCCGTGGTCGTCGTAGTGGACGATCCGCAGGTCGATCAGGCCCGCTTGACGCGAGTCGCCGAGCGAGGACCGGACGCCGGGGTCTACATGGTGTGGTGTGCGGGCTCTCAGGCGGGTCTTCCGGCTGCGTGCCGCACCTTCCTTGAGGTCGATGCGTCCGGGTCCCGGACCGGCAATGTGCGGTGGGGCAGAGTGACCACCGCGGTCCAGGTGGAGACCGTGGACGCCGGTGTGGCCGACAAGTTGGGACGGATGCTCGCTCCTGTGGTGGATGCGGGAGCTCTCATCGAGGACGCCTCGGATCTGCCCAAGTCGGTCTCCATGGTGTCGCTGACCGGGCAGGAGCTTGCAAGCAGCGTCGACGCTCAGGTGTCCCGCTGGCGGGAGAATCAGTCGATCGTCGACCGGCGAGCCAATGCCCCGCTCAGCCCGTTGAAGCATCCGGTGAGCCTGCGGGCCTTGGTCGGGCATGCCGGGACCGATAGCTTCGCTCTCGACCTTCGGAGTCAGGGACCCCATGCGCTGGTGGGTGGGACCACCGGCGCGGGCAAGTCGGAGTTCCTCCAGGCGTGGGTTCTCGGAATGGCCTCGGCGAACTCTCCGGACAGAGTGAGCTTCCTCTTCGTCGACTACAAGGGTGGATCTGCCTTCGCGAAGTGCCTGGAACTGCCGCACGTGGTCGGTCTCGTCACCGACCTGTCCCCCTACCTGGTGCGGCGGGCACTGACCTCGCTGCGGGCGGAGCTGCGCTATCGCGAGCACCTTCTCAACCGCAAGGCGGCCAAGGATCTGGCTGAGCTTGAGAAGCGCGGCGATCCGGAGTGCCCGCCGAGCCTGGTCATTGTGGTGGACGAGTTCGCGGCGCTCGTCGGTGAAGTTCCCGAGTTCGTGGACGGCGTCGTCGATGTCGCCCAGCGTGGCCGATCGCTGGGACTGCATCTGATTCTGGCCACCCAACGCCCGGCCGGTGTCATCAAGGACAACCTGCGAGCGAACACCAACCTGCGAGTGGCGTTGCGAATGGCTGACGAACACGACTCCGTCGATGTCCTTGGGGAGAAGACAGCGGCCTTCTTCGACCCGGGCACCCCAGGTCGGGCAGCCGCGAAGACGGGTCCGGGACGGATCGTCCAGTTCCAGGCGGCCTACCCGGGAGCAAAGACCCCGGCCACGGCGGTAACCGCACCGGTCGACATCATCGAGATGAACTTCGGAGCGGGCGTCGCTTGGCAGGTTCCCGAACGCAAGGTGAACCTCGACGACCTGGATACCGATATCGAGCGGCTCGTTGCCACGATGTCGAGTGCGGCGCAGCATGCGGCTATCCCGAAGCCCCGCAAGCCCTGGCTGGAGCCGTTGGCGAGTGCCTACGACCTGGGCAAGCTGGATCAGCGACGCGACAGCGAACTCGCCCTTGGGGTGCTTGATGAGCCGAGCAACCAGGAGCAGCGCATCGAGTACTTCCGGCCGGACGATGAGGGGAACATCGCCTACTACGGGGCGGGTGGCTCGGGCAAGACGACTGCGCTGCGCTCGTTGGCGCTGGCTGCGTCGATCACCCCTCGGTCTGGGGGCGTGCATGTCTACGGTGTGGACTACGCGGGCGGCGGATTGAGTCTGCTTGAACCGCTGCCGAATGTCGGCTCGATCATCGACGGTGGCGATGAGGAGAGGATCGGCCGCCTGTTCCGGTGGCTCCGCGACGTCGCCGATGAGCGCCAGACCCGGTACTCCATGGCCAAGGCATCGACGTTGTCGGAGTACCGAAGGACTACCGGAAACGAGCAAGAGCCGCGCATTCTCGTGCTTGTCGACGGCATTGGCGCCTTCAAGTCCGACTATGAGGGCTCGGCCGACAGGCTGGCGATCCTGGCGATCTTCCAGCAGCTGTTGGTGGATGGCCGCGGCGTCGGAATCCACTTCGCGGTGTCGGCCGACCGGCCGGCGGCGGTGCCCGCTTCGCTGGCGACCTCCTTTCAGCGGAAGGTGGTTCTCAGGCAGACCGATGATGATGGCTACCGCTACCTGGATCTGCCCCGAGATGTGCTGTCCCCGACGTCGCCACCGGGCCGAGCAATGCAGGTGGGGAAGCCGCAGGAGCTTCAGTTGGCGATCCTCGGTGACAACATCAACGTCGCTTCGCAGTCGCGGACGATTGAGCAACTCGGCGAGTTCCTCGCAACGATCGATCGGCCCGCGGCGCACCCAATCCTGGCGCTGTCCGGTGACATCCCGGCATCGACGATGCCCGCCATGGTGGGGACGGAGCCGGTGCTCGGGGTATCGGACGACACTCTGCAGCCCGTCGGATTCAACCCGAGCGGCCCCGCCATCATCTGGGGGCCGTCGCAGTCCGGGCGGACCAATGCTCTCCATTGGTTTGCCGAGTCGCTGCGAGCTTGGCGGCCCGACCTGCCACTGGTGCATCTGTCTGCGCGGCGTTCGCCGTTGTCGGAACTGGGGTTGTGGACAACGAGCGCCCAGGGGCTGGACGCCTGCGAGAAGCTGCTCGAGAAGGTGAAGCCGATTCTCGCCGAGGAGAACACCAGCGGCGAGCCCCTGATGGCGATGTTGATCGAGGGCTATCCGGAGTTTCTCTCGACGCGCCTGGAATCTGCGCTCGTAGAGGTGGTGAAGGCCGTGCGTGGCAACCAACACATTCTGATCGCCGAGGGTGAAGCCAGCGCCTGGAACAGCTCCTGGCCATTACTCATGGAGGTCCGCAATGCGCGTTGCGGTCTCCTGCTGCAGCCCGACTACACCGACGGCGATTCGATTCTTCGGACGCCCCTTCCGCGATTCAAGCGAGGTGAGCCGCCGGCGGGCCGGGGCTATTGGATCCGATCTGGAAAGGCCGTGAAGGTGCAGCTTCCGCGGGTGGAGTCATGATGGTTCGAGGTTCCCATCGACACTCGCCTTCGGCATTGATCTACTTGGCTCAGCGGCGACCCGCGATGACGCAGAAAGGCAGGCGAAAGTGAGTTCGACGCCGGACCTGAAGATTGTCGACGAGGACATTCAGGCACTCCATCGTGATCTGAAGACAGTGTCGGATGCCTTTGCTGAGGACACCCATGTCGCCGACGATATTGGTGCCGCGCTCGGCCACACAGGGCTGGCGAAGAGGTTCGCCGATTTCTCCGAGTCCTGGCGGGTGAACCGGGAGCGTATGCAGAAGAACATCAACGAGCTGGCCGATCAGATGGGCAACATCAAAGTGGCCACGGACGAGGTTGACACGCGCCTCTCGGAGGGCGAATCTTCTGCCCCGCAGAACGATGGCTCGACCCCGTCATCGGCCAACTCGGACGCACCCCTGCCATCGTCCCCGACTCACAACGCGGGTGTCGCAGGTACCGGTGACGCGACTGCAACTCTGGCCCCCGCTTCACCGTCTGCTGCCCCTTCGACCTCGAGCGATCCTGGCACGACGAGCGACTCCGGTGGGTCGACATTGCCGGACTCCACCGATCCGACACAGCCGATGGTCCGCGTCGGTGAGGACGGCGACTTCTATGCAGCCGTGACGGTCGGTGGAGCGTCGGCCGTGGGTGCAACCGCAACCCTGATGGCGCTCTACAAGCTGTGGGATGCTCATCGTGCGCAACAGACGGGCCAACCGGCTGCGACAGCCGAGGCCACCCAAGCGGATGCGCGCAGCCGGCTACTCGCCGGCCTGGAGCAACTGTCTGGCGATGGCCGCGACGTCAGTGTCGAGTTGGTCTCAGACGGACGCTCACCCGATCAGATCACGGCGATTCTGAAGAGTGAGGACGGCTCGGTCAGTGTCATCGACCTGTCGAGCGACGGCGGCGATCCCGTGTCATCCGATGCGGTGGGTGCCGACACCGGCTCGGTCCCTGAAGCGCCTTCCGATCCGACAACTCTCCCGGACCAGCTTCCCGATCCGTCCGCCTCGGCGCCTGGCGGTGACGGCAATGGGGGTGCGGCAACCGAGCCACCTGCAGTCGCTCCTGCCGCAGACCTGCCGTCCGTCACCTCACCCGAGACAGAGCCGGGGGCATCCGCCGCAGGGGGCGAGTCGTCGTTGCCGTCAGCGGGCGAACCGGTGCCGGCGGTGAACCCGACCCCGCAGGTCAATGTGGATGCCGGGTCGTCCAGTTCCGGCCCGGGTGCGGACTCGGCGCTGGCCGCAGGAGCCCAGCCGGCGCAGACCGCGGGGTCGTCGGCTGCAGTAGGGATGGCCGGCATGGGCGCGATGTCGATGGCCGGCATGGGAAGCCAGGCCAGTGCGCCGGCACCATCCCGAAGTCAGAGCGAGCCGCTGCGCAAGGTAGCTGAATCCAGCGATGACGAATCGGCGAAGGGGAAGGACCGATGAGTAGACCAACTGATTGGTCGGCCGCAGGCTGGGATCGAGATCCAGTGCCGGGTGACTCGGCCGCGGTGGCTGTTGCGGCCGCCAAGTACCGCAAGACCGCGGAAGCGGTGGGCACAGCCATCGCCAATCTCGATCGAGTGGATGCGGCGAACATGACGGGGCAAGCGATCACCGCCGTCCTGGATCGGATCAAGACCGTCCGCGGCCAGCTGAACAGTGTCGAGGGACGGGTGGCCGGTGCTGCCTCGGCCCTGGAGGGCTACCACCCGGAACTCGCCGCCGCGCAGAGTGCCTCGCTGGCTGCGCTGCATGAAGCCGAGGTGCACCGCTCTGCCGAGCGGCGGGCAACTCGGGCGGCCAACGATGCCGCCAGCCGGCACAACCTCTCCCACGATCCCGTCGAGAAGGGCGATGCGAAGGCCGACTACGACCGGGCCTGTGGCGATCTGGAGCGTGCGAGAAACGACCTGTCCGCGGCCCGGGCTCGGATCCAGGACGCCATCGACCAGCGTGATACGGCTGCGACGTCGGCGATCGCCCAGTTGTCCACGATCGAGGATCAAAGCCCGGTCAAGGACACCTGGTGGGACAAGTTCAGCGATGCATGCGGCAAGGCCGCCGACTGGATCGAGAAGAACCTTCAGCCGCTGCTGGACAAGCTCTCCAAGATCCTGGACATCGCCTCCATCGTCTGCACGGTGCTGGGTGTCATCTTGACCTTCACTCCGCTGGCCGGCGTCGGCGCTGCTCTGCTGGGGGCAGCGCAAGTGATCGGCTATGTGTCGATGGGGCTCGCTGCGTTGAGCACGGTCGTGGTCGGCTTCATGAAGGCGGCCGGGGGGCGGCAGAGTTGGGGTTCCTACCTCGGCTCGGTTGCCCTGTTCGCCGGCACCGTGGTGGCGAAGAAGTTCTTGACGAAGGCCTTCGCCGAGAAGTCGTTTAGCCGATTGACCAAGCTTGCGATGAGCAAGAAGGACAACCTGGTTCGGGCAGTGGCGCGGACCATCTGCAACAACGAGGTCAAGCTCACCCCGCTGATCCAGCTGAATGCCAGCAAGAAGGCGGGTCACGTCATCGATGCAGTGAAGGCCGCGGGTGCCTGGGCCTACGAGAACCTGGTGAAGCCGGTCTCCACGCCGCCACAGATGCCGCAGCACTACCTCCGCTACGAGACCTGTGGGGGCGGCTCGGGCGGCAGAGGATTCGCCGGGGCCGGCGGCAGTGGTGGCAGTGGCGGAGGCTGGTGATCCTGATGGACCGAGAAGGGATGAAATGAGTGCTCGCACGTATGCCTTTGTGACGCCGCCGGGATGGCTGCGCCTGGACCTCCGAGGAGAGCCGGGGCCTCAGGCAGAGCGGTTCGCTGATGTCGTCATAGCCGGCTATCCGAAGGACAGCTCGGCTGCCGGACGGGCGTCGGTGGTGCGCTCGATCACCGAGCTGGCGGCCTCAGCGAAGGCGGACGGTGTTCTCGACCTGGTCCTGCCGGTGAAGGTCGTGGACGGTTCGATCGCGAATGCCAGCTTCGCCGTCACCGCCTTCGACACCGACACGCTCGACCCGCTTGATGTCATCGCCGGAATCGCGGCGCAGGACAGCACCGCTGAACTCATCGAGGTTGCCGACCTGGTCGCCTTGCGCACCGTGTCTGAGCAGGCCGTTGACGCCTCGGCGGCCCGCGCCGAGATCGTCGCCATGGCCCGAGAGGCCGGGGCGGTGGACTCGCCCGCCGACGAGCGGGAGCCGGCGTTGCCCGCGCTCACTTCTCGCCGGGTGCGCTACTTCATCGGCCACCCGGATCGCCCCGGTGACTGGATCATCGCGATGGTCTCGGTGCTTCAGGCGGACAACCAGCCCTCGCGCCAGCTCAGCGACACCATGATTGAACTCTTCGACCAGGTCGTCCTCACGTTCAGGTTCCAGGCATGAGCGCGATCGAGATCAGCTACCGCGACGACCTCTGGATTCGTCCTGATGAGCCCCGCACGAGCCTGGCCGCGCGCCTGACGAATGCTCCGGGTGACTGGACGCTGGAGCAGCTGCAGCACATCCTCGATCTGGCTGGTGCGGCACCGTCCTTCGCGCCGGACTCGGAGCGATTCGTGCTGGTGGCCGAGGATCACTCCTGGTTCCTCCTTGAGGTCGATCTGCTGGTGGAGGAGCCCTCCTTCCCGCTCGACGCGGATGAGGACTTCTCCGGCCTGAATGCCGAGGCATTTGACCTTCCGGGAGTCGGGTCGGGATATCGGCTGGTGAGCGTGGAGGCTGCTGGTGAACTGGATGGGGCAACCGATTCGGAGTTGCTGATTCCGCGGCTGCATTACTTCGTGCGGCCGGTTTTCGATGACGCTTCGTGGCTTCACGCCACCATCCAGGTTCCTGACCCGCTTGACCTGCCGACAGTGGCGACGCTGGTCGAGGAGCTACTCAGTGGTGTGAGTGCCACTGGGGACTAGGTTCCCATCGACGAAATCGACCTCCACCTCCAGACTGGAGGCGACATAGACCGACGAATGATCCACCAGGTATGACAACGAAAGGAATGAGGGTAGATGGCCAACATCAATGTCTCGTACGAGCGGATGGCGGAGGAAGCGCGCAATCTGCGCAGCGCCAAGGACTCGATCCACGATCAGCTGCGCACCCTGGCGCAGAAGATTCAGGCGCTGGTCACCGACGGATTCGTGACCGATTCCGCCTCGGTGAAGTTCCATGAGAACTACCAGCAGTTCACCACGGCCACGACCAACGCCGTGGCAGCGCTGGACGATATTGCCGCGAACCTCGACAACACGGCGCGGGTCCTGCAGGAAACCGACCAGCAGCTTGCCGGCCAGTAATTCCTGGATGCTGGCGGCAGGTGACTGCCGCCAGCAAAGCCGGTGTTGGACAGCGGGGAGGCCGTGCGGCCGTCCCCGCCTTGGCGCGTCGGCACGGTGCGGAGAACTCGGTGTGTGAATGAGAGGGGAGTGCAAGACACGATGAAGTGCAGTATCTGTGGTCACGAAGGCCGGGTCGGCGCCGGCACCTGCTCACGGTGCGGGGCACCGATTAGGCAGGGTGCGCCGGAGATAGAGGTGGACGACAGGACAACTCTGCGATCGATCGTGACGGAGCTCCCCGCGCAGCCCGTGCAGGCACCCCTCACTCCGGAGCCGGCGCCGGCCGACCCGAGTCAGGCCCCCTCGGCCGGTCCTGATCCGGCCTGGTCGACCGACCCAGTCAGCGGAGGAGACCAGATCTACATCCCGGCTGCGCCGCTGCAGGTCGACGCATCGCCCACCCCGCCCGCTTCCGTCGAACGGATCAAGGTGTTGGCTTTCGTCCTGGCCGGCCTGGGGACAGTCAGCCTCATCATGGCGATCAGCGCTGCCGGCATCCAGACTCTCGTCGGGGTTTTCGGGATTGCCGGGATTGTCGGGATGGTCTTGTACGTCGTGCTCGCGATTCAGGTACAGGCACGGAAGGAGTGGGCCCGAATTCTGATCGGGGTCTTTGCGATTCTCGGCTTCATCGCCAACTTGGTGACCCTGGTCACCACTCTCGGAGTGCTCGCACTCTTCCAGGGGATGCTGGGCAACAGCTCCGTCGCGCCGATTGTCTTCGGGTTGATCCTGGACCTGGCGGGCGGAGTGCTCCTCATCGCACTTGCCGTCAACGCCTTCCACCGCGATACCGCAACCTGGTGTGCACCCGTGCCGCTGTGAGCTACGTAGCCGAGGCTCGGGCAAGCAGCTCTCGCTCGTCGCGCTCAGGCATCGTCGCCTGTCCGCGATTGAGAATCAGGCAGCCTCGCGGCGCTTGACCCAGGGGATCACTCGCAGGGTGACTGGCAGCATCACTGCCTCGACCGCCACCTTGTAGATCCAGCCGACCAGGAAGAAGTTGCCCACGGCCGGCCACGGCACGGCGTCGCCGCCCAGGAAGTTGCCCAGCGTGCTCCAGGCGATCAGGCTGAAGACGGCCGTGTCGGCGAGCTCGCCGACGATGGTGGAGCCGATCAGCCGCACCCACAGATTGCGCTCGCCCCAGCGCTCCTTGATCCGGACCAGCACCAAGGCGTTCAGCATCTGACCGGCGAGATATCCCAGCAGGCTGGCCACAACGAAGCGGGGGACCACACCGAGCACTGCGTGCCAGGCGTCCTGATTGGGCCAGTCCGCTGCCGGCGGGGCGGCGTCCACGATCAGGAACGTCAGCGACATCACCGCGGCCAGGACGAAGCCGGTGATGATCGTCCGGTTGGCGCGGCGCAGGCCGTACACCTCCGCGAGGACGTCCCCGAGGATGTAGGTGAGCGGGAACAGGATCGCGCCGCCGTCGGTCAGGATCGGCAGTAGTTGAGCGCCGCCCACGCTCCAGTCCGGGCCGAAGGCGATCAGCTTGGTTGCCCCGATGTTCGAGATCAGCAGCATCCCGACGAAGGCGGCGACCACCAGGTCGTAGACCGATCGGCTCGGACGGGTCTCCAGCGTGGCGAGTTCAGGCACGAGTGCGGAGTGTAGTCGGCGTCCGGGTCGGCCAGCGACCCCCAGTACAGCCGACGCTGGGCGACGTGCGCACAGCCGGCACTCGATCCGCACAGTGGCTCGCGGCCAGCGAGGACGAGTGGCAGGCTAAGGGCATGAGCGACTTTGACGAAGAAGTCCCGGACGAGGCCGAACAGCTCGACCAGCTGCAGCCCGAGGAGACCTTGCTCGATCGCGGCGTCTCCGACGTGCTCGATGAGGGCTATGTCAGCGCCGAGAACTGGTCGCCTGCCCAAGGCTTCGGCAACACTGCTGCCGAGATGCGCCAGGGTGAGACCCTCGAGATGCGAGTTGCCCAAGAACTGCCCGAGGCCACCGAGCCGGGTGAACCGTGGCGTCCCGAACCGGGTGAGCGACGACAGGTCGGCGGCGAGCGCGCCGGACGCATCGTGTCGGCCGGGGGCGGCCTGGACGGTGAGGACACCGAGTCTCAGAGCATCGGCCAAGACGTCGGCATCGACGGGGGAGCGGCCACCGCGGAGGAAGCCGCCATGCACATCATCGATGACCGTGACGATGACGAAGCCTGACCCGCAGCGGCTCGATCCGCGCTACCCGCCGATCGAGCCGTACCTGACCGGAAGGCTCGAGGTCGGGGACGGCCACAGCCTCTACTTCGAGGAGGTCGGCAACCCCGACGGTAAGCCGGCCGTGTTCGTCCATGGCGGGCCGGGCGGCGGCCTGGTGCCGGACTACCGGCGCTTCTTCGACCCGTCGAAGTATCGGGTGATCCTGTTCGATCAGCGCGGCTGCGGACGCAGCACGCCTCATGCCTCCGCCTCCGACGCCGACCTGAGCACCAACACCACCTGGCATCTGGTCGCAGACATCGAGAAGCTGCGCGTCGATCGTGGCGTCGACTCCTGGCTGGTTTTCGGTGGCTCCTGGGGCAGTTCGCTGGCTCTGGCCTATGCCGAGAAGTATCCGCAGCGCGTCACCGAGCTGGTCCTGCGCGGCATCTTCACGCTGCGCCGCAGCGAACTCGACTGGTACTACAACGGTGGGGCCGGCAACATCGCCCCGGAGTGGTGGCGCAGCTTCGAGGCGCCGCTGCCCGAGGGCTTCACCGGGGATCGGATCGCCAAGTTCAACGAGCTCCTCTTCGACCCGGACCCGGCCGTCCATCTGCCTGCCGGGATCGCCTGGACGACCTGGGAGGCGGCCACCTCGACCCTGGAGTTCGACCCGGACCACGTCGAGGAGTTCTCCGACCCGTCCTTTGCGTTGGCCTTCGCGCGGATCGAGAACCACTACTTCCACAACGCGGGCTGGTTCCGGGAGGGCCAGTTGCTCGACGAGGTGGACACGATCCGGCACATCCCCGGAGTGATCGTCCAGGGTCGTTACGACCTGCCGTGCCCGATCACCACCGCCGACGCCCTGCATCGGGCTTGGCCGGAGGCCGACTACCACGTGGTGTTGGCCGGCCATGCCGCCGGTGAGCCGGAAATCGCCAAGCAACTGGTGGCGGCCACCGACCGGTTTGCCGCCAACTGGCCGCTTCACTAGCGGGGCTACGATTGCCATCTGACCTTTCCAGGAGGACGCGCTGAACCAGCCGCAGGAGTCGACCGCAGAGCGTCGAGTCGCCATCCCCGTTTCGATCAACATGGTCTCTGTGCTCGGCCCACGAGATGAGTTTCTGCGCATCCTCGAAGCCGGGCTGGACGCCGACATCCACGTCCGCGGCAACGAGATCACCTTCTCCGGATCGCCGGACGAGGTGGCCCGCGCCGCCGACGTGCTCACTGAGCTGATCACGATCGTGCGCACCGGCCAGGGGCTGGCCGCCGACACCGTGGAGCGGGTGCTGGGCATGGCCGGCGAGGACGTCAGCCCGGCCGAGGTGCTCACTCAGGACATCCTGTCCAGCCGCGGTAAGACCATTCGTCCCAAGACGCTGAACCAGAAGCGCTACGTGGACGCCATCGATGCCCACACCGTGGTCTTCGGGATCGGTCCAGCCGGCACCGGCAAGACCTACCTGGCCATGGCCAAGGCCGTCCAGGCGCTGCAGGCCAAGGAAGTCAACCGGATCATCCTGACCCGTCCGGCCATCGAGGCGGGGGAGCGGCTGGGCTTCCTGCCGGGCACCCTGAACGACAAGATCGACCCCTACCTGCGGCCGCTCTACGACGCGCTGCACGACATGATCGATCCCGAATCGGTGCCGCGGCTGCTGACCGCCGGCACCATCGAGGTGGCTCCGCTGGCCTACATGCGCGGACGCACCCTGAACGACGCCTTCATCATCCTGGACGAGGCCCAGAACACGTCGATGGAGCAGATGAAGATGTTCCTGACCCGGCTCGGCTTCGGGGCCAAGATGGTGGTCACCGGGGACGTCACTCAGATCGACCTGCCCGGCGGCACCAAGAGCGGGCTCACCATGGTGGAGGAGATCCTCGATGGGGTCACCGACATCGCATTCTGCCGTTTGACAAGCCACGATGTCGTCCGGCATCGATTGGTCGGACGGATCGTGGCCGCCTACGACCGGTTCGAGGCGACGTTGCCCCAGCCCAGGAGGAACTGATGATTGAGCTCAACAACGAGTCCGGCGAGGCCGTCGACACCGAACGGCTGACCCAGCTGGCCACCTTCGCCCTCGATGCGCTGCGGATCCACCCGGAAGCCGAGCTGTCGATCCTGCTGGTCGACGAGGACACCATGAGCGCCTACCACGAGCGGTTCATGGGTGAGCCCGGGCCGACCGACGTGCTCAGCTTCCCGATGGACGAACTGCGCGCGCCGGAGCCCGATGAGGAACCGCCGCTGGGGCTGCTCGGTGACATCGTCTTGTGCCCCAAGGTGACCGCAGCGCAGGCAGCCAGCATGGGTCGCACTCCGGAGGAGGAGGCCGACTACCTGCTCATCCACGGGCTGCTGCACCTGCTCGGCCACGATCATGCCGAGCCGGACGAGAAGAAGGTCATGTTCGACCTCAACGACAAGATCATCGCGGCCTGGACGGCCAGCCGCAGCTGAGCTCAGGCCACCACCGGGCGCAGCGGTGCGGTGGCCGGTCTGCCTGGCGAGTCCACGACGTTGCGCCACGCCGAGCCGAGTCGGCGCATCGCGTCCGTCACGACGGCGGGCGGGTCCTTGTAGGGAAGCCGGACGAAGCTGTCCAGCCCGTGGTGCAGGGCGAACTGCGGGCCGGGGCTGAGGAGCAGGCCGTCCTCACGCGCGGCCGCCGCGAGCTGGCGGGATCGCGGCGCGGGCAGTTGCACCCACAGGCTGAGACCACCGGCCGGAACCGTCCACTTCGCGCCCGGGATCGTTCGCGGCAGAGCCTCCACCATGGCCTGGCGCGAAGCCTGCAAGGCTGCCCGAGTCTCCGGGTGCAGCCCCGGACGCGACCCCAGCAGCTCGGCAAGGGCCAGTTGCTCCACGATCGGCGCGCCCAGGCCGTCGGCGATCCGGGCTTGCAGCAGCCGGGCCATCAGCGGGCGAGGCACCCGCAGCCAGCCGACCCGCAAGCCGCCCCAGTGCGACTTCGATGAACTGCCCACCAGGATGGTCGTCGGCAGATGGGCGGCGAAGGGCAGCGGGCGGACGACCTGGTCCAGCTCGACTTCGAGCATGGTCTCGTCCACGATCGCCACGGTCCCGGTCCGGCGCAGTGCTGCGGCCAGCCGCTCCCGCTCGGGGTCGGGCATCAGTGCTCCGGTGGGGTTGTGGAAGTCGAGGATCAGCTGAGCGGCCACCGGGCGAACGGCGGAGATGGTGCTGGTGGCGGCGTCGAGATCCCACCCGTCCGTCTCCACGGCGACCGGGATCAGCCGGACTCCTGAGCGACGGGCCGCCTCGATGGAATTCGGATACGACGGACTCTCCACCAGCATCGGGTCGCCGGGACGAGTCAGGGCCCGCACCGCCAAGCTCACCCCGGACAGCGCCCCGCTGACCACGAGGATCTGATCGGGATCGGTGGGCAGCCCCCGCTGCGCGTAGCGCTCGGCGATCAAAGCCTGCAGCTGGGGGAGCCCGGCCGTGGCGTAGCCGGTGCCGGCCAGGTAGCTGGGCAGCTGCTGGACGGCCTTGGCGTAGGCCTCTGCAGTGCCGGCGGGCGCCCGCGTTGCTGCGCAGGTGAGGTCGAGCAGTTCGTCGCTGGTCTCGTAGCCGGGTAGCAGCGCTCCGCCGACGCCGACTCGTCCGCGGCCTAGTGGCAGGCTCGCCACATGCCCGGAGCCCTGCCGCGCGGAGAGGAACCCGTCGTCGACCAGCAGCGAGTACGCCCTGGTCACCGTGGTTCTGCTGAGCCCGAGGGCCTGGCTGAGCCGCCGTTCACTGGGAAGGGCCTGACCGCTGGGCAGGCGTCCATCGGCGATCAGCAGCCGTAAGCTGTCGGCCAGCCAGCGGTAGGCCGGTGCGTCCGCCTCCGGCGCGCCGAGCAGCCCGACGAGGCGAGTCATTCCGATGCTGGGCAGTGCCACCAGGCCACCATGCCCGGATTGGCTCTTTTTTGCAATGCCAATCTTTGTCATGGTGGACGCATGTTCCGCACCACTGTTCAGCCTGTCAGCCTTGCTGATCTCAATCCGATCGCCCAACTGCGCGCCGGGCGATTGGTTCGCCGGCTGCCTCAGCTGCTGATCGGACTGTGGCTCTACGGCTTTGCGATGGCCATGTTCGTCCGCAGCGGGCTGGGCCTGGATCCCTGGGACGTGTTCCACTCCGGTCTGCAGCGGCTGTTCGGGGTCTCCTTCGGGACGATCGTGATCGCGGTCGGCTTCGCCGTTCTGCTGTTGTGGATCCCGCTGCGTCAGTGGCCGGGCCTGGGCACCATCGCCAACGCTGTGGTGATCGGGCTGGCCGCCGACTCGACGCTGGCGATCATCCCGCAAGCCACCGACTGGCGAATCTCCTGGACTCTGCTGATCGGCGGGCTGCTGCTCAACGGACTGGCCGGTGGGCTCTACATCGGCTCGCAGCTGGGCCCCGGCCCTCGGGATGGGCTGATGACCGGACTGGCCCGACGCACCGGCTGGTCACTGCGTCTGGTCCGAACCGGCCTGGAACTGACCGTGCTCGCCGTCGGCTGGCTGCTGGGCGGTGTGGTCGGGATCGGCACCGTGGTGTACGCGCTGGCCATCGGGCCCTTGGTGCAGTTCTTCCTGCCGCTGGTGATGGTGCGGCTGGACGAGCCGTCGATCGAGCCGGAGGGCATCGCCGAGCCCGTTCAGTGCTGATCCGGCCGTGGGCCGGTAGGATGAGCGTCCACTAACCCGGACGAGGCGTGTGAGCACTCTTTGACCCAGAATGACTGGATCCTGGCGGCGGTAGCCGCCCTCAGTGTGGTGCTGGCCGCACTCTTGACCGCAGCCGAAGCCGCTCTGGCCGGCGTCTCGCGCGCTCGCGCGGAGAGCCTGATTGACGAAGGACGGCCCGGCGGGCGGCGGCTGTTGATGATCGCCCAGGACCCGGCACCGGCCCTGAACAGCTCGCTGTTCCTGCGGATCCTGTTCGAGGTGATCGCCACGGTCGGCGTGGGCTGGATCTTCTTCGCGCATTTCAGCCAGCTGTGGGAGCAACTGGTCTACCCGGTGCTGGCCATGGTGTTGGTCTCCTTCATCATCTTGGGCGTCGCGCCGCGGACTCTCGGCCGCCAGCACTCCGACGCGGTCGCACTGGCCGCGGCCGGTCCGCTCAGCGTGCTGTCGGTGGTGCTCGGCCCGGTCTCCCAGCTGATGATCCTGATCGGCAATGCGCTCACCCCGGGCAAGGGCTTCGCCGAAGGTCCGTTCACCTCCGAGGCCGAGCTGCGCGAGCTCGTCGACATCGCCGAGGCCCGCGAACTGATCGAGGCCGACGAGCGCAAGATGATCCACTCGGTTTTCGAACTGGGGGACACGATCGTCAAGGAAGTCATGGTGCCCCGCACCGAGATGGTCTACATCGAGCGCACCAAGACCGTCCGGCAAGGGGTGTCGTTGGCGCTGAGGTCCGGCTTCAGCCGGATTCCGGTGATCGGCGAGGACGTGGACGACATCGTCGGGATCTTGTACCTCAAGGACATGATCCGTCGGATGTACGACAACCCGCAGGCGCAGACCTCCGAGGCCGTGGACAGCCTGATGCGTCCGCCGACCTTCTGCCCGGACTCCAAACCCGTGGACGAACTGCTCCGCGAGATGCAGCTGACTCGTAGCCACGTGGTGATCGTGGTGGACGAGTTCGGCGGCACCGCCGGGCTGGCCACCATCGAGGACGTCCTGGAGGAGATCGTCGGCGAGATCGTCGACGAGTACGACCAGGAGGTCGCCCCGATCACCGAACTCGGCGATGGCCGATTCCGGGTCTCGGCCCGGCTGGGCATCGAGGATCTTGGTGAGCTGTTCGGCCTCAACGTCGACGACGACGATGTCGACACCGTGCTCGGTCTGATGGCCAAACAGCTGAACAAGGTGCCGATCCCCGGTTCGGTCGTCCGCTGGGAGGGCATCGAACTGACCGCCGAGCGAGGCAGTGGACGCCGGCACTCGATCCAGACGATCCTGGCGGCGCTGGCCGCCGATGACGACCCAGCCGCGGAGGCCGCTGCCAAGCTGGCCACCGAGTCGGCCAGGAGGAATACATGAAATCCGGATTCGCCTGCTTCGTCGGTCGTCCCAACGCCGGCAAGTCGACTCTGACCAACGCGCTGGTCGGCAGCAAGATCGCGATCGCCTCAGCCAAGCCGCAGACGACGCGTCACATCGTCCGCGGGATTCGCAACACCGCCGACTCCCAGCTGATCCTGGTCGACACACCAGGCCTGCACCGGCCCAGGACGCTGCTCGGGGAGCGGCTGAACGACTTGGTCTACCAGACCTGGTCGGAGGTGGACGTGATCGGGGTCTGCTTGCCGGCCAGCCAGCGGATCGGCCCCGGCGACACCTATCTGGTCGGCGAGATCGCCAAGCTGGAGAAGGTGCCCAAGCTCGTCGCCCTTGCCACCAAGTCCGACCTGGTCAGCAGGGCCCGGCTGGCCGAGCATCTGGTCAAGATCGCCTCGCTGGAGGAGGATCTCGGGATCCGTTGGGAGTCGATCATCCCGGTGTCGGCTCTGACCGGAGACCAGGTGGACGACGTCGCCGCCGAGCTGGTGAAGCTGCTGCCTGAGGGGCCGGCACTGTTCCCCGACGACACCGTCACCGACGAGCCGACCGAGACCCGGATCGCCGAGTTGATCCGCGAAGCCGTCCTCGAGGGGGTCGATGACGAGCTGCCGCACTCGGTAGCGGTGACCATCGACGAGATGGGCCAGCGCGAGGGGCGTCCGGCTGATCGTCCGCTGCTGGACATCTTCGCCTCGATGGTGGTCGAGCGGGATTCCCAGAAGGGGATCATCATCGGTCACCGCGGTGAACGGCTGAAGGCTGTCGGCACCGCTGCCCGCCTCCAGATCGCTGAGCTCGTCGGAATGCCGGTCCATCTGGACCTGCATGTGAAGGTGCTCAAGGACTGGCAGCGGTCCCCGAAGTACCTGGATCGGCTGGGTTTCTAGGCGTCCATATTGTGCACACCCTTTGCCAAGGGCTGGGACGTGTGACAGCATGACTGACATGTTGTGGGCGCGACTCCTGCTTGTTCGCCGCAGCGAGGCCTCGAAGATCTGATCAGGCCTCCTCGCTGCGGAGTTCGTCACGCGCCTGGCACTCAGCCCGCACAGCGAGGAACCCATGACCACCAACATCTTCTCTTTCTCCACGCGCCCGCAGTCGCCGCTGGTGCAAAGCCCGTCCCCGATGCCGTATCAGCGCTACCACGCCTTCGAGCCGGTGGACGTCCCTGACCGGACCTGGCCGACCAAGAAGATCACCCAGGCGCCGCGCTGGCTGTCCACCGATCTGCGCGACGGCAACCAGGCGCTGATCGACCCGATGACCCCGTCCCGCAAGCGCAAGATGTTCGACATGCTGGTCCGGATGGGCTACAAGGAGATCGAGGTCGGTTTCCCGTCGGCGTCCAAGACTGACTTCGACTTCGTCCGCAGCCTGATCGAATCCGATGCCATTCCCGATGACGTCCAAATCAGCGTCCTCACTCAAGCCCGTGAGGACCTGATTGATCGCACCGCACAGTCTCTGATCGGGGCCAAGCGGGCGAACATCCATCTGTACAACGCAACGGCAGAACTGTTCCGTCGGGTGGTCTTCAAGGTCAGCGAGGCCGAGTGCATCGAACTGGCGAAGCAGGGCACCCAGTGGGTCATGGAGTATGCCGACAAGTACCTCTCCGACGTCGAGTTCGGCTATCAGTACAGCCCGGAGATCTTCACCCAGACCCCCACCGACTTCGCCATCGAGGTCTGCAATGCGGTGATGGACGTCTGGCAGCCCGGCGTCGGCCGCGAGATCATCCTGAACCTGCCGGCCACCGTGGAGATGTCCACCCCGAACACCTACGCCGACCAGATCGAGTACTTCGGCCGGCACATCAACAACCGTGAATTCGTCGCCATCTCGCTGCACCCGCACAACGACCGCGGTACCGCGGTGGCGGCCACCGAACTGGCCCTGATGGCCGGTGCCGATCGCGTCGAGGGCTGCCTGTTCGGCCACGGCGAGCGCACCGGCAACGTCGACCTGATCACCCTGGGCCTGAACCTGTTCACCCAGGGCGTCGACCCCAAGATCGACTTCTCCGACATCGACGAGATCCGTCGGACGGTGGAGTACTGCACCAACCTGCCGGTCCACCCGCGCCACCCATACGCGGGGGACCTGGTCTTTACCGCCTTCTCGGGCTCCCACCAGGACGCCATCAAGAAGGGGCTGGAGGTGCTGGAGAAGACGGCGGCCTCCCAGGGGAAGTCTCTGCATGAGATTCCCTGGGAGGCGCCGTACCTCCCCATCGATCCGCACGATGTCGGCCGCTCCTACGAAGCCGTGATCCGGGTGAACAGCCAGTCCGGCAAGGGTGGCATGGCGTACCTGATGAAGTCCGAGCACAAGCTGGATCTGCCGCGCCGGCTGCAGATGGAGTTCTCTCGGGTCGTCCAGAGCCACACCGACTCCGAGGGCGGCGAGGTTTCCCCGCAACAGCTGTGGGAGATCTTCTCCGCGGAGTATCTGACCCTGGCCGACCCGCTGAACCTGGTCACGGTGAAGTCGGTGGCCAACGGCAACGGTTATGCCATCACCGCAACGGTGGTTGATCGGGGCGAGACCCGGGAGATCTCCGGTGAGGGCAATGGTCCGGTGTCGGCTTTCGTGGACGCACTGAGCATGCTCGGCTACCACGTGCGAGTGCTGGACTACACCGAGCACGCACTCTCCTCCGGTGGGGACGCCATGGCCGCGGCCTACGTCGAGACCGAGGTCGGCGAGGGCGATAACGCCCGGGTGCTGTGGGGTGTGGGCTTGAACGCGTCCATCATCACCGCCTCGCTGGCCGCGGTGGTCTCGGCGATCAACCGGGACATTCGCGACCGTGACGAAGACCTGGTGGCTGCCGGGGTCTAGTCGCGCTCCACTGATCAGTCGCTGTGCGGCGTCCGGGGCCCCTCGGACGCCGCACGGGCGATCACCCTTCGGCCGATAGGATTCGACCCATGCCCAAAGTCCTCACCGAACTCCCGATCGGCGAACGTGTCGGTCTCGCCTTCTCCGGCGGGCTGGATACTTCCGTAGCAGTCGCCTGGATGCGCGAGCGCGGTGCGATCCCGTGCACCTACACCGCAGACCTCGGCCAGTACGACGAGCCGGACATCGACTCGGTTCCCGGTCGCGCCGGTGCCTACGGCGCCGAGATCTCCCGGATGGTCGACTGCAAGGCCGCCATGGTGGAGGAGGGCCTGGTCGCCCTTGCCTGCGGCGCGTTCCACATCCGCACCGGTGGCAAGACCTACTTCAACACCACCCCGATCGGACGGGCCGTCACCGGCACCATGCTGGTCCGCGCCATGCGCGAGGACGACGTCTGGATCTGGGGCGACGGCTCCACCTACAAGGGCAACGACATCGAGCGGTTCTACCGCTACGGCCTGATGGCCAACCCGCAGCTGCGGATCTACAAGCCGTGGCTGGATGCTGACTTCGTCCGCGAGCTGGGTGGACGCGCCGAGATGAGCCAGTGGCTGGCCGAGCGCAACCTGCCCTACCGCGACTCCAAGGAGAAGGCCTACTCCACCGACGCCAATATCTGGGGCGCCACCCATGAGGCCAAGGAACTGGAGAACCTGAACGTCGGCATCGAGATTGTCGAGCCGATCATGGGCGTCCGGTTCTGGGATCCGGCCGTGGAGATTCCGGTCGAGGACGTCACGGTCACCTTCGAGCAGGGACGTCCGGTCGCCATCAACGGCAAGAGCTTCGCCTCTGCTGTCGAGCTGGTCTTCGAAGCCAATGCCATCGGCGGACGCCACGGCCTGGGGATGAGCGACCAGATCGAGAACCGGATCATCGAGGCCAAGTCTCGCGGCATCTATGAGGCCCCGGGCATGGCGCTGCTGCACATCTGCTACGAGCGCCTGGTCACCGCGATCCACAACGAGGACACCTTCGCCAACTACCAGCAGGAGGGCCGCAAACTCGGCCGGCTGATGTACGAGGGCCGCTGGCTGGATCCGCAGTCGCTGATGGTGCGCGAGTCGTTGCAGCGCTGGGTCGCCTCGGCGGTCACCGGCTCGGTCACCCTGCGGCTGCGTCGCGGCGACGACTGGACGATCCTGGACACCGAGGGCCCGGCGCTGTCCTACCACCCCGAGCGGCTGTCCATGGAGCGGGTCGGGGACGCGGCCTTCGGTCCGGTGGACCGGATCGGTCAGCTCACCATGCGCAACCTGGACATCGCCGACTCCCGGACCCGGCTGGAGCAGTACGCCCAGCTCGGACTCGTCGGCGGCGAGGTGGCCTCCCTTGTCGGAGTGCTCGAGCCGGGCCAAGCCAAGGGGATCACCTCCGGCGAGCCTGCCGAAGAGGACATCGAGGCAGCGCAGCTGCGCTCGGGAATGGACTCCGGCTCCGACTAATCGCCGAGGGCTTGCCTTCGCGTCGAACGCCTGTGCCCAGGTGCAGGCGTTGGGCGCGACCGGAGGCGTTCGACGGCCGACCCGTCCGCTGATCAGTTCGTCTGGTTGGGCAGCGCGCCACCGTAGCGGCGGTCGCGCTGGGCGTACAGCTCGATGGCACGCCACAGATCGCGACGGTCGAAGTCGGGCCACAGCCGATCCAGGAACACCATCTCGGCGTAGGCGGCCTGCCACAGCATGAAGTTGGACGTCCGCTGTTCACCAGAGGATCGGATGAACAAGTCCACGTCGGGGATCTCCGGCGCGTAGAGGAAGTGACGCAGCTTCTCCTCGGTGAGCTTGTCGGGGTTGAGCCGTCCGTCCTTGACCGCGTGGGCGATCTTCTTGGCTGCATCGACGATCTCGGCGCGTCCGCCGTAGTTCATGCAGAACTGCAGGGTGAGCACGGTGTTGTCTGCGCTCTGCCGCTCGGCGTCGATCAGCTCCTTGGCCACGGTGCGCCACATTCGCGGGTTGCGTCCGGACCACTTGATCCGCACGCCCATGGCGTCCAGCTCGTCGCGGCGGCGATGGATCACCTCCCGGTTGAAGCTCATCAGCCAGCGCACTTCGTCCGGTGAGCGGCGCCAGTTCTCTGTGGAGAAGGCGTAGGCCGAGACATACTTCACGCCGATCTCGATGGCGCCGGCCAGGACGTCCATCAGCGACTCCTCGCCCTTGGCGTGGCCGGCGGTGCGGGGGAGTCCGCGCTCCTTGGCCCAGCGCCCGTTTCCGTCCATCACGATCGCCACGTGCTGCGGGACGAACTTGGCATCGATGGCAGGCGGACGAACTCCGCTGGGATGCGGGAAGGGCGGCAAGACCTGTTTTGGCACGGCGTCAGCCTAGCCAGCGGCGGGCCGCAGAGGCGTGTTCTCCCTCCGCGAACAGACTTGAGTCTTGCAGGCTCAAGTCCTTGATTCGGGCTCGGGTCGGGTGCACACTGGCATTAGCACTCAGATAGTGCGAGTGCTAACCGCTAGACGACAGGAGTACCACAATGGCCCGAGCATTCGACCCCTTCCGGGAGATGGATCGCTGGTTCGCCGACGCCGCACGCACGCCCACCAGCACCGCGATGCCGATGGATCTGTACCGCGACGGCGATGTGTTCGTCACCAGGATCGACCTGCCCGGCGTCGACCCCGCCTCGATCGACGTGGACGTCGACGACCGCACCCTGACCGTGCGCGCCGAGCGCAAGGTCGAGATCACCGACTCGCAGAAGTGGCTGGTCCGGGAGCGTCCGGCCGGCACCTTCGCCCGCCAACTCACCCTTGGCTACGGCGTCGCCCTGGACAAGATCGAGGCTCAGTATGCCGATGGCGTGCTCAGCCTGAGGATTCCGGTGGCGGAGGAGGCCAAGCCGCGCAAGATCAGCGTTGCCCACGCCGGTGGCGCGACCGAGATCGAGGGCGCCGTCGCCAGCTGAGTCCCCGGCGATGATCACGGTGGCTCGTCGGCTTCGGCCGGCGGGCCACCCTTGCGTTACTGGGCGAACGCGGCCGAAGCCCTGGTGAGGCGGTTCGCCTGAGCGCGGCTGAGCTTGAGCTCCATGGCGGCCAGCAGCGGCGCCACCTGTTCCACCGAGCTGGCGCTGGCGATCGGCGCGACCACGGCGGGCTGCTGGCGCAGCCAGGCCAGTGCGATGGTGGCCGGCTCGACGCCGAGCTCTTCGCCCAGTTCGTTGAGGACGTCCACCACGGCGAACCCGGCTTCGGTGGCGTAGTGCTTGACCCGGGCTGCACGCGGGCCGTGCGGCTGCTCGTCCCGGCTGTACTTCCCGGTCAGGAAGCCGGCGGCCAGGCTGAAGTAGGGAACGACGGCCAGGTGCTGGGCCGTTGCGAGCTCGGCCATGCCGGAGGCTTCGACCTCGGCGCGGTGCACCAGGTTGTACTCCGGCTGGAGAGCGACCGGCTTGGCCAGGCCTTCGGCCTCGGCGACGGCGAGTACTTCACTGACCCGCTCGGTGGTGAAGTTGGACAACCCGTAGTGCCGGATGGCTCCGTCGCGAATCATCTGGTCGAAGGCGCTCACCCACTCGGCGACCGGCACGTGCGGGTCGTCCTCATGGGCGTAGTAGAGGTCGATGGTGTCCAGGCCCAGCCGTCGCCGAGAGCCGTCCAGGCAGATCTTCAGGTTGGCCGGACGTAGCCCGCGGTGGATCGGGTGCTTGGCCACCTTGGTGGCGATCATTGGACGCTTGGCGCTGCCACGTCGCTGCAGCCAGCCACCGATGACGCGTTCGGATTCGCCTCCGCTGTGCCCGGGAACCCACGCCGAGTAGACGTCGGCCGTGTCGACGAAGTTGCCGCCGCCGTCGACAAAAGCATCCAGGATCCGTTCTGACGACTCCCGGTCAGCGGTCCAGCCGAAGACGTTGCCACCCAGGCAGAGCGGGGCAACCTTCAGCGTCGCGATGGTCCTCATTGCGCAAGACTAATGCGAGGCTGCGCAGTTCGGGGGAAAGCGGGCCGACTAGCTGTGCGCGACTGCGGCAGCCTCGATCGGCAGGCCGGCCACGAAGCGCTCGCGGAAGGCCGCGAAGCCGGCCACGTCAGCCGGATCAGGCTGGACGGTCTCCAGCGGAGCGTCGGCGAACACCCGTCCACTGAGGTAGTCGTCCAGGCTGATCGTGCCGTCGTTGTCGCGGGCATAGGCGGCCAGGACGGCGATGCCCCACGCCCCACCCTCGCCGGCGATCTCACCGACCGACACCGAAGTGTTCAGCGCAGCGGCCAAGATCTGCTGGCCGACCCCCTTGGTCTTGAACAGGCCGCCGTGGGCGAACATCGTGTCGATCTCGACGCCTTCGCCGCGCAGTACCTCCATACCGATGCTGAGGCTGCCCAAGGCGGCGAACAGCTGGGTGCGCATGAAGTTGGCCAGAGTGAACGAGCTGTCCGGGGTCCGGGTGAACAGCGGACGGCCCTCGGCGAAGCCGGTGATGTGCTCGCCGGACAGGTAGTTGTAGGCCAACAGGCCACCGCCGTCGGCGTCGCCGGACAGTGCCGAGCGGAACAGCGTCTCGAAGATCTGGTTGCTGTCGGCGTTCGCGCCGAGCGCCTGCGCGAACTCGGCGAACAGGCCCACCCAGGAGTTCAGCTCGCTGGCCCCGTTGTTGCAGTGCACCATGGCCACCAGATCGCCGGCCGGCGTGGTGACCAGGTCAAGCTCGGAGTGCTGCTCGCGAAGCTCCTTCTCCAGGACCACCATGGCGAAGATGGACGTCCCGGCGCTGACGTTGCCGGTGCGCTTGGCCACTGAGTTGGTGGCGACCATTCCGGTGCCGGCGTCGCCCTCCGGCGGCGCTGCCACGGCGCCCGCCTGAAGCGTCCCGGAGGGGTCGAGCAACCGAGCTCCCGCCTCGGTGAGGTGTCCGGCGACCGCGCCGGCGGGCAGGACATCGGGCAGCAGGTCGGCCAGCTTCCAGGACACCCGATCGGCGACCAGGGCGTCGAACTTGGCGATCATGGCGGTGTCGAAGCCGCCGGTGTTGATGTCGATGGGCAGCATCCCGGACGCGTCGCCGACGCCGAGCACGCGCTCGCCGGTCAGTGCGGTGTGGACGTAGCCGGCCAGCGTCGTGAAGTGGGCGACCTTCCCGACATGCTCCTCGCCATTGAGGATGGCCTGGTACAGGTGCGCGATGCTCCAGCGCTGCGGGATGTTGTAGCCGAACAGCGCGGTCAGTTCAGCGCTGGCCGCTTCGGTGATCGTGTTCCGCCAGGTCCGGAAGGGGACCAGCAGCGTGCCATCGGCATCGAAAGGCAGGTAGCCATGCATCATGGCCGAGATGCCGATGCTGCCGATGGTGGTCAACTCGACGCCGTGGCGCTGCCGGACGTCTGCGGCCAGGCTGGCGAAGCAGTCGGCCAGCCCGTCCCAGATGGCCTGCGTGGAGTAGGTCCAGATCCGATCGACGAACTGGTTCTCCCAGTCATGCGCGCCGACCGCCAATGGCTGATTGTCCGGGCCAACCAGGACGGCCTTGATCCTGGTCGAGCCGAACTCGATGCCCAGTGCGGTGTCTGCGTTGCGGATGGCTGCGACAGCAGCTGCGTCGATCATCGTTGATCCTCCTTCATCGGCCCGCGACCTCCGCCGGAGCCACGCGCCAATCATGGCAGGCGACGGCGGGTTGGTGCTAGCGGTAACACGGGTTATCCCGGTGCGGCATGGTCGGATGCTCAGGTGGCCTGGGTGACAATGGAGCGGTGCCGACCTATCGGGATGAGGCGGTCGTCCTGCGGACCCACAAACTGGGCGAGGCCGACCGGATCATCACCATGCTCTCCAAGGAGCACGGGAAGGTGCGTGCGGTGGCCCGTGGGGTGCGGCGCACCTCCTCGAAGTTCGGCGGACGGCTTGAGCCGTGCAGCCACGTCGATCTGCAGTTCGCCACCGGCCGGTCGCTGGATGTGATCACCCAGGCGGTCACCCTGCATCCCTACGCCGAGCCGATGGGACGCGACTATCGCAGCTACACCGTTGGTCAGGTGATTGTCGAGTCGGCCGACCGGCTGGTCGTGGAGGAGGGGCTGCCCAGCGTGCGTCAGTACCGGCTGCTGGTGGGCGCCCTGCAAGCGCTGACCGCGGGAACCTCGGACGGGCCACGACCGCCGGAGATGATCATGGACTCCTATCTGCTGCGGGCTGCGGCCCTGGCCGGCTATGCGCCCAGCCTGAGTGATTGCGCGCGCTGTGGCGAGCCGGGACCGCACGACTGGTTCGCTCCTGCGCTGGGCGGTGCGGCGTGTCGCAGCTGTCGCCCGCCGGGTGCGGCACAGCTGCGTCCGGAGGTCTTGGGCTACCTTCAGGCCCTGCTCACCGGAGACTGGCCTGCCACTGCAGATGTGGCTGTGACTACGGCACGGGTTGGTGCTGGACTGGTCGCGGCCTTCGTGGACTGGCACCTTGAGCGCAGTCTGCGCACCCTTGCTCACGTCGTCCGCTGATTGAGCGGGTGCTCCGGCAGTGCCGATGTTATCGATACCAAACTGTGACCCCGAGGGGACTGGACAACCTCCGTGGTACCGATAACATCCCGGTGTGGGACGACGTGGTCTCTCGTTGAGGACGTAGGGGATTCAGCAGAGTGGCTGCTCTGAGCACCGTTGGATGGATCGGCTCATCGAGCCGGCAAGAAACAGTACGTGGAGGATTTTGATGCCCCAGATTCCGGCCGAATTGCGCGCTGTCGTGGACGAGTTGAAGTCCACAGTTGCCGCATTACACGCCGAACTGCCGCGTAATGGCCTGGTGGTCTGGACGGCCGGCAATGTGTCAGCCCGAGTTCCCGGTGCCGACCTATTGGTGATCAAGCCTTCCGGGGTTTCTTACGACGAGTTGACCCCCGAAGCGATGGTGGTGTGCGACTTCGACGCCAACCTGGTCGAGGGCACCCGCAGCCCGTCCTCCGACACTGCTGCCCATGCCTACGTCTACAAGCACATGCCCTCCGTCGGCGGGGTCGTCCACACCCACTCCGACTACGCCACCGCCTGGGCGGCACGCCGCGAGCCGATCCCGTGCGTGCTCACCATGATCGCTGACGAGTTCGGCGGAGAGATCCCGGTGGGTCCGTTCGCTCTGATCGGTGACGACTCGATCGGGCGCGGCATCGTCGAGACTCTCCAGGCCAGCCGGTCGCGTGCCGTGCTGATGGCCAACCACGGCCCGTTCACCATCGGGACCGACGCGCGAGACGCCGTGAAGGCCGCCGTGATGGTCGAGGACGTGGCTCGGACCGTCCACCTTTCCCGGCAACTGGGGGAGCCGGTGCCCCTTGCCCAGGCAGACATCGACCGGCTCTTTGACCGATACCAAAACGTCTACGGACAGGGGAGTTCTAAATGAGCAAGCAGATCTGGTTCTTGACTGGCAGCCAGGGCCTTTATGGCGACGATGTCCTGTTGCAGGTGCGTGACCAGTCGGCGCAGATCTCCAACACGCTGGCGGCAGCCGGCCTGCCGGTGGAGATCGTGGCCAAGCCGCTGCTCACCGACGCCAGCGCGATTCGCCGAGTGATGCTCGACGCCAATGCCGACGACGACTGCGTCGGCGTGATCGCCTGGATGCACACCTTCTCCCCGGCCAAGATGTGGATCACCGGCATGGACGCGCTGCGCAAGCCGTTCCTGCACCTGCACACCCAAGCCAACGTCGAGCTGCCCTGGGCCAGCATCGACATGGACTTCATGAACCTGAACCAGGCCGCGCACGGCGACCGTGAGTTCGCGTTCATCGCCACCCGGCTGGGGGTGCCCCGCAAGACCGTCTCCGGCCACATCTCCAACCCGAAGGTCGTTGAGCGGATCGGCATCTGGGCTCGCGCGGCACTGGCCCGGGCCGACCTGGCCACGCTGAAGCTGGTGCGTTTCGGCGACAACATGCGCAATGTCGCGGTCACCGAGGGCGACAAGGTCGAGGCCGAGCGTCGCTTCGGGGTTTCGGTCAATACCTACGGGGTCAACGACCTGGCCGCCGTGGTCGACGCCGTCACCGAGGCCGAGGTGGATCCGCTGATCGCCGAGTACGCCGACCTCTATGACGTCGCTCCCGAGTTGCTCCCCGGTGGCGATCGGCACGAGTCGCTGCGCTACGGAGCCAAGATCGAGCTGGCCCTGCGCCGGTTCGTGGTGGACGGCGGTTACCGCGCGTTCACCAGCAACTTCGAGGATCTCGGCGCGCTGCGTCAGCTGCCCGGCCTGGGCGTCCAGCGGTTGATGGGCGAGGGCATCGGCTTCGCCGGCGAGGGCGACTGGAAGACCGCCGTGCTCGGACGCACCCTGATGACCATGGCCGACGGGCTGCCCGGTGGCACCTCGTTCATGGAGGACTACACCTACCACCTGGTGCCCGGTCAGGAGCTCAGCCTCGGTGCGCACATGCTCGAGGTCTCGCCGCTGATCGCCGAAGGCAAGCCGCGGATCGAGATTCATCCGCTGGGTATCGGCGGACGCGAAGACCCGGTCCGGATGGTGTTCGACGCGGCCCCCGGCGAGGGTGTCGTGCTGGGCATGTCCGACCTGGGCGACCGATTCCGGCTGGTCGCCAATGAGATCACCGTGGTTCGTCCGCTTGCGGAGATGCCGAAGCTTCCGGTCGGCCGGGCGGTCTGGAAGGCCAAGCCCGACTTCTCCACCTCCACCGAATGCTGGCTGTCGGCCGGCGGCCCGCACCACACGGTGCTGTCCACCGCGCTCACCGCCGAGCACCTCACAGACCTAGCCGAAATGCTCGGGACCGAGTTGGCCCTGATCGGCGAGGACACCAAGACCGGCCAGTTCCTCAAGGAACTGCGCTGGAACAACGCGTACTACCGACTCGCTCTGGGCTTCTGAGCAAGTCGTCGATACAACTTCATAGCCGCTGGTTCCGGGGGCTTCCCGGAGCCAGCAAGTACTCCCGACAGATCCACCGATGGGGGTGGATCAAGAAAGAGAGCAGCAATGCGCAAACTGGTTGCATTCGCAGCCGTGGCGTCCCTGGCCCTGACGCTGACCGCCTGTGGTCAGTCCACCGCTACGACGTCGGCCGCCCCGAGCGCGAGCGGCAGCTCCAGCGCCAGCGCCCCGGTAGAGAAGGGCACGATCGGCGTTCTGATGCCGACCAAGACCTCCGAGCGCTGGATCAAGGATGGCGACTTCATCAAGCAGCAGCTGGAGGCTGACGGCTACACCGTCGAGCTCCAGTACGCCAATGACGACATCCCGACCCAGGTCACCCAGCTCAGCAGCATGGTCACCAAGGGCGTGAAGGTCCTGGTCGTTGCTTCCATCGACGGTGTTGCCCTCAAGGGCGGCCTGGCCGAGGCGAAGGAAGCCAAGATCCCGGTGATCGCCTACGACCGTCTGCTCCGCGAGACCGACGCCGTTGACTACTACACCACCTTCGACAACTTCAAGGTCGGCGTGCAGCAGGGCGAGTCGCTCCTCGAGGGTCTGCAGGCCTCCGGCGTGAAGTCCCCGTGGAACGTCGAGCTGTTCGCCGGTTCCCCCGACGACAACAACGCGACCTTCTTCTTCAACGGCGCCATGAGCGTGCTGCAGCCGAAGATCGACGACGGCACCATCAAGATCGTCTCCGGTGAGACCGACTTCAAGACCGTCGCCACCCTGCGTTGGGACGCCGCGGTTGCCAAGAAGCGCATGGAGAACCTGCTCACCAAGTCGTACTCCGACAAGGACGTCAACGGCGTTCTGGCTCCGTACGACGGCATCTCCCGCGGCATCATCGCCGCTCTCAAGGGCAGCGGCTACGGCACTGCCGACAAGAAGCTCCCGGTCGTCACCGGCCAGGATGCCGAGCTGGAGAGCGTCAAGATGATCCTCAAGGGCGAGCAGTACTCGACCATCTTCAAGGACACCCGTGAGCTGGCCAAGGCCACCGTCAAGATGATCGGCGAGATCACCTCCGGTGCCACCGTGACCGTCAACGACACCAAGTCCTACGACAACGGCGTCAAGGTCGTCCCGACCGAGCTGCTGGATCCGGTGAGCGTCAACAAGTCCAACATCAAGGACGTGCTGCTCAAGGCGAACTACTACACCGAGGCCGACCTGAACGGCTAATGAGGTGAGTCTGCGGTGGGCTCGTGGTTTTCACGGGCCCACCGCTGCACTGCCAACTGGTCGCTCGTCGGCCCACCAAGCGCGCTGCAAGGAATCTAGAAAATGACAGATACCATCCTCTCGATGCGCTCGATCACCAAGGAATTCCCCGGGGTAGTTGCTCTCTCGGACGTGAATCTGGAAGTTGAGCGCGGTGAGATCCACAGCATTTGCGGAGAGAACGGGGCTGGAAAGTCCACGCTGATGAAAGTGCTGTCCGGAGTTCATCCGCACGGCACCTACCACGGGCAGATCTACTTTGACGGCAAGGAGGTCACTTTCCGAAACATCCGTGAGTCGGAGCACGCTGGTATCGCCATTATTCACCAGGAACTTGCTCTCATTCCGGAACTGACGATCACCGAGAACCTCTTCCTCGGCAATGAGGTCGCCCACCACGGCGGAGTGATCGACTGGCTCGAGGCCACGGTCAAGGCGAAGGAGATCCTGGCGCACGTCGGCCTGGACGAGGATCCGAACATCCAGATCAAGAACATCGGCGTCGGCAAGCAGCAGTTGGTGGAGATCGCCAAGGCGCTGGCCAAGGACGTCAAGCTCCTGATCCTCGATGAGCCGACCGCCGCTTTGAACGACCGTGACTCCGATCACCTGCTGGGCCTGCTCAAGGGCCTCCAGGCTCGGGGCATCACCTGCATCATGATCAGCCACAAGCTCAACGAGATCGAGCGGATCTCCGACTCGATCACGATCATCCGCGACGGCCACACCATCGAGACCCTGGATGTCTCCGAGGGCGGAGTGGACGAGGACCGGATCATTCGGGGAATGGTCGGACGAGACCTCAGCCACCGCTACCCCGAGCACGAGCCGAAGATCGGCGCTCCGCTGCTCGAGATCCGTGACTGGACCGTGGCGCATCCGTCCGACACCCAGCGCATGGTGGTCAAGGGGGCGTCGCTGACCATCAATGCCGGCGAGATCGTCGGTCTGGCCGGGCTGATGGGTGCCGGGCGCACCGAGTTCGCGCGGTCGGTGTTCGGCCAGTCCTGGGGGCAGAAGGTGTCTGGTTCTGCCTACCTGCACGGCAAGGAGCTGACCCTTCACTCGGTGAAGGATGCGATCGCGTCGGGGTTGGCCTATGTCACCGAGGATCGCAAGATGCTCGGCCTCAACCTGCTCGACACGGTCCGGGCTTCGATCAGCTCGGCCGGCATCAGCCGGATCTCCCGCAACGGCGTGGTCGACGAGAATGAGGAGATCAACGCCGCCACCCGCTACCACCGGGCACTGCGGATCAAGACGCCGACCATCGACGAGGGGGTCAGCCGGCTGTCGGGTGGCAACCAGCAGAAGGTCGTCCTGGCGAAGTGGATGTTCACCGAGCCGGAGGTCCTGATTCTCGACGAGCCGACTCGAGGAATCGACGTCGGTGCCAAGTACGAGATCTACGAGATCATCAATCAGCTGGCCGATCAGGGCAAGGGCTGCCTGGTGATCTCCTCCGAGTTGCCGGAGCTCCTGGGCATCTGCGACCGGATCTACACGCTCTCGGCTGGTGTGATCACCGCCGACGTTCCCCGAGAGGCCGCTGACCAGGAGCTTCTCATGCGTTACATGACTCAACGAAAGGCTGATTGACATGGCTACCAACTTGTCGGAACCGGCGGCGCCGGAGGTCCAGAGGGAGAGCCTCTTCTCGCAACTCCGCCGAGGGTTCGCGGGCAATCTCCGTCAGTACGGAATGATGATCGCCCTGGCCGCCCTGATCCTGTTCTTCCAGGTCCGGACCGACGGACTGTTCCTTCAGCCGCGTAACGTCACCTCACTGCTGGTCCAGAACGGCTATGTGCTGATCCTGGCCATCGGCATGGTGATGGTGATCATCCTCGGCCACATCGACCTGTCGGTCGGATCGGTGTGTGCCTTCGTCGGTGCCTCGGTGGCCACCATCATGAAGGTGGCCGACCTGCCCTGGCCGCTCGCCATTCTGCTCGGTCTGGTGATCGGTGCGCTGGTCGGCGCCTGGCAGGGCTACTGGGTGGCCTTTGTGGGCATCCCGGCCTTCATCGTCACCCTGGCCGGCATGATGCTGTTCCGCGGCCTGGACCTGATGATCCTGAACGCCGAGTCGGTGCCGGTCCCCGAGGACTTCCAGAAGATTGCCAACGGGTATATCCCGAACTTCGGGCCCTACACGAACTACCACAACCCGACGCTGCTTCTGGCCGCCATCGCCATCGCCGTCCTGGTCTGGATGGAACTGCGCCGCCGCAACGAGATCCGCAAGCACGGTCTGCCGGTGCAGCCGCTGATCGCCATGGTGGTCAAGCTCGTCCTGGTCAGCGCCGTGATCATCGTGTTCGCCTTGCTGCTCGCCTCCTACAAGGGCATTCCGGTGGTTGGTCTGATTCTGTTCGCACTGGTGATTCTGTACAGCTTCCTCACCCAGCGGACGGTGTTCGGCCGGCACATCTACGCCACCGGTGGCAACCGCAACGCTGCTGGGCTGACCGGTGTGAACACCCGCAAGGTGGACTTCCTGGTGATGCTGAACAACTCGGTGCTGGCTGCCGTGGCGGGCATGGTATTCACCGCCTATCTGAATGCGGCCAACCCGAAGGACGGCGTGAACTTCGAGCTGGACGCCATCGCCTCGGTGTTCATCGGTGGCGCGGCCGTCTCCGGTGGCGTCGGTACCGTGGTCGGATCCATGGTCGGTGGTCTGGTGATGGGCGTGCTCAACCTGGGCCTGGCCAACATGAGCGTGGACTCGAACTGGATCCAGATCATCAAGGGCCTGGTTCTGCTGGGCGCCGTGGCCTTCGATGTGGTCAGCAAGAAGCAGGGCAAGCCCAGCTTCATCGGCACCATTCAGCGGGCCTTCACCAAGAAGCCGGTCGCTGAGAAGGCTGAGAGCAAGTAACAGCACCGCACACCCAAGGGGCCGGCTCGTCAGAGTCGGCCCCTTCTGTGTGTTCAGATGCGGTCAGGAGGTCGCGGCGGCGCAGGCTGCACAGCGTCCGAAGAGCTCCAGCTCGTGCTGGATCTCGGTGAACTGATGGGCGGCGGCGACCTGACGGGTCCAGTCCTCGAAGTCCGGAGGGGTGATCTCGACGGTCTTGCCGCAGTAGCGGCAGGTCAGATGGTGGTGATGCCCGGTCGAGCAGGCCCGGTAGGCCGACTGGCCGTCCTGGGTGCGGATGCAGTCCACCTGCCCGGCCTCAGCCATCTGCTGCAACGTCCGATAGACGGTGGCCAGGCCCACTGCCTGGTCGCGCTCGCGCAAGATGGCGTGCACCTCCTGGGCGGTCCGGAACTCGTCCAGAGTGGCCATGATGGTGCCGACGGCAGCACGCTGCCGGGTTCGCCGCGGTGGAGTGTTAGTGCTCGTCATAGTGGTCTCCGTGGGGAGCGTGGCGATGTCCGTCGTGCACATAGTCGGTGTGGTCACCATGAGTGAGCGCGAGGTGTCCGCAGCCGGGCCCATGGATGTGGCTTTGATGCGGCTGGGTGGCCTCGTGGGGCAGCGGTTCGGGATCGACGCTCTCGATGACAGGGGCGGCTCGCCGCGAACGCAGCCAGTTACCCAGCGGCACGCTGATGATGAAGCCGATGATGGTGATCACGACGATCAGCGATCCCGGCGCGGCATTGAAGTAGTAGGACCCGATCACGCCGCCGACGGCGGCCACGACTCCCAGGCCCAGGGCCAGCGTGAAGGACTTGCGGAAGCCGACCAGGAGATTGTTGGCCGTCGCCACCGGGACCACCATCAGCGCCGACACCATCAGCAGGCCGACGGTGCGCATCGAGACGGTGACCGTGATCGCCGCCAGGATCACGATCAGCAGGTTGTAGCGCCGCACGCGCAGGCCGAGCACCTTGGCGAAAGCCTCATCGGTGCACACGGCGAACAGCTGCGGCATCAATCCGATTGACGCCGCCAAGACCAAGATTGCCAGGGTGAGGATCAGCCACAGGTCTGACGGGCTGACCGTCAGCAGGGATCCGAACAGGTAGTTGCCCAGATTGCCGGTTCCTTGCCCGACCAGCCCGGCCAGCAGGACGCCGGTGGCTAGGCCGCCATAGAACAGGATGGCCATGGCCACGTCCGCACTGGCCTTACCGGACTCGCGCAGGAGCTCGATCACGATGGCGCCGAGGATCGCGGTGATCACCGCGATCGGTAGCGGCGCCGTCCCGGTGGCCAGTGCCAGGCCGACACCGGCGATGGCGACGTGGCCCAGGCCATCGCCGAGCAGGCTGAGTCGGCGCTGCACGATGTAGCTGCCGATGGCCGGTGAGGTGACGCCGGCCAGAACGGCGGCGATCAGGGCTCGCTGAATGAAGACGAGAGTCAGAATGTCCATCAGATCGCTCCCTCGCCGATGCCGGTCATCAGCCGGGGACGCCCCGGTTGCGGCGGCTCGTGATGCGGTGTGGCGTGCTGTGGTGGGGTGCCGGTGTGCACGACGCGTCCCTCCCGCAGCACGATCGAGTTAGTCAGGAGCGGTCCGAGGGCCCCGGTCTCGTGCAGCACCACCAAGACGGTGGTGCCGGCCGCGTTGAGGCGCCCGATCAGGGCGGCCAGCTCGTCCTGGACGCGGAGATCGACGCCGGCGAACGGCTCATCCATCACCAGAAGCTCGGCGTCGGTGGCCAGGGCACGTGCGATCAGGACGCGTTGCTGCTGCCCACCGGAGAGTTCGTTGAAGGGGCTGGTCGCCCGGTCAAGGAGGCCGACCTCGGACAATGCGGCCTCGATTTGCGCGTGATCGTGGCTGCTCAGCGGCCGAAAGGCCCGGCGCCGCGCCAGCCGGCCGGAGGCCACCACCTCACCGACGGTGGCCTGCTTGATCACCACCGCACCGCGCTGCGGGACGTAGCCGACCCGATGCCAGTCACGGAAGTCCTCCAGCGGGGTGCCGAACAGAGTGATCGTGCCGCGCTGGTGGGGGATCAGTCCGAGCAAGGCCCGGACCAGAGTGGTTTTTCCCGAGCCGTTGCCGCCCATCAGGGCGGTCAGCTCTCCCGAGCCGACCGCCACTGACACCTCGCGCAGGATAGGCAAGCCACCCAACTCGACCAGCAGCGACTCGGTCTTGATCACCGAGTCTGGCTGGTCTAGCTGCATCCGTTCGCCTCCTGTAGCGCCTTCAGGTTGGACTGCATCACTTCAAGGTAGTTGGTGCCGGCCGAGGTGGCGGTGATGCCCTCGATCGGATCCAGTACCGCCGACTTCAGCCCCAGGTCGCCGACGATCGACTTGGCGACCGCGGGCGAGACCAGAGTCTCGAAGAAGATCGTAGTCACCCCGGACTGCTTGGCCAGCTTCTGCACCTCGGCGATCCGGGCAGCGGTCGGCTCCTCGGTGGCATCGATCCCGGCAATCGGAATCTGGGTCAGCCCGTAGTCGCGGGCCAGATAGGCGAAGGCGGCGTGGCTGGTCACGAAGTCCTTGCGCTGACAGGTGGCCAGGCCGCTGGTGTAAGAGTCGCTGAGGCTCTTCAGGTCGGCGACCAGCTTGTCGGTGTTGGCGTTCAGCGTCGCGGCCAACTCGGGGTGGGCCTGGCTGAGCGCGGTGTCGATGGTGTGGGCCATCGTGACCATGTTCGCCGGCGACAGCCAGATGTGCGGGTCGTGGGCGCCGGGCTTGGGAGCTTCGCCTTCCTCGGCGGCGGCCGGGTCAAGCAGCGAAATGCCGGTAGAGGCGTCGATGGCCAGCTTCGGCGGGGCAGCCTGCAGGGCCTCGTCCACTGCGGCTTGGAAGCCGCTGATGTAAATCAGGGCGTCGGAGGATCCCAGATCGGCCAACTGCTTGGCGGTGAGCTCGAGGTCGTGCGGCTCGGCGCCGGGGGCGGTCAGGTTGGTCACGGTGGCGGTGTCGCCGGCGATTCGCTGGGCCAGGAACTCCAGTGGGTACGCGGCGACGGTGAGCTTCAGCGTGGCGGTGGGGGCAGCTGCGCTGCCCGAGGAAGCGGCGGACGTGGTGGCGGACGGTGTGCCGTTGGCGCAGCCGGCAAGGAGGACCAAGGCGCTGGCCAGCCCGGCGATCCGGGCACCCTGAGTGATCTTCATGAAAATGATTATCAGTTATGGATCGGTGCTCGGTCAAACCGAGGGCTGCAGGCTAGGCTCGCGTCGTGCTGGTGGTGAGCAGGTTCCGGGTCCCGTCCGCGGTCGGCGGCTTTGTCGATGCCGCGACGGCGGCCGCCGAGCGATTCCGCGCGTCCGCCGGGTGCCGATCGGCTGAACTCGTGCAGAACCTGGACGAGCCCGAGCTGTGGGCGCTGGTCAGCACCTGGGTCGACGTCGGCTCCTATCGGCGAGCCTTCAACGGCACCGAGGCCAAGCTCGTGCTGATCCCGCTGCTCTCGCTGGCCATCGACGAACCCAGCGCCTACGACGAGCCTGCTCAGGTCGGCCTGAACCAGCCTCGCGGGACGCTAGGCTAGACCGGCTGCCAGCCGGGCAGCATGTCGCGACGACGAGGAGTGCCCAGTGGCCAGCCGCTTGGAGAATGTGATCAGTCTGACCAAGCGCAGGGGCTTTGTTTACCCCTGCGGTGAGATCTACGGCGGAACCCGGGCGGCCTGGGACTACGGCCCCTACGGCGTCGAACTCAAGGAGAACATCAAGCGCCAGTGGTGGCGTGCGGTGGTCCAGGGCCGCGACGACGTGGTCGGCCTCGACTCGTCCATCATCTTGCCCAAGCAGGTGTGGGTGGCCTCGGGTCACGTGGGCGTCTTCTCCGATCCGCTGACCGAGTGCCTGTCCTGCCACAAGCGGTTCCGCTCCGATCAGCTGGAAGAGGCCTTCGAGTTCAAGAAGGGCCGCAAGCCCGAGAGCCTGGCCGAGATCAACTGCCCCGAGTGCGGCAACCTCGGTCAGTTCACCGAGCCCCGCGACTTCAACATGATGCTGAAGACCTACCTCGGCGTGATCGAGGACGAGTCCGGCCTGCACTACCTGCGCCCGGAGACCGCCCAGGGCATCTTCGTGAACTACAAGAACGTCGAGAACACCTCCCGGCAGAAGATCCCGTTCGGCATCGGCCAGGTCGGCAAGAGCTTCCGCAACGAGATCACCCCGGGCAACTTCATCTTCCGCACCCGCGAGTTCGAGCAGATGGAGATGGAGTTCTTCGTCAAGCCGGGTGAGGACGAAGAGTGGCACCAGTACTGGATCGACCAGCGTTTCAACTGGTACGTCGAGCTCGGCATCGACCCGGAGAACCTGCGGCTGTACGAGCACCCCAAGGAGAAGCTGTCCCACTACTCCAAGCGGACCGTCGACGTCGAGTACAAGTTCGGCTTCACCGGCAACCCGTGGGGCGAGCTCGAGGGTGTCGCCAACCGCACCGACTTCGACCTGTCGACGCACAGCAAGCA
>JAFADF010000052.1:0-3110 GCA_023425145.1 Actinomycetes bacterium
TTACTCACCCGTCCGCCACTAAATTACGATTAAAGCAAGCTTTCTTCGTAATTTCGTTCGACTTGCATGTGTTAGGCACGCCGCCAGCGTTCGTCCTGAGCCAGGATCAAACTCTCCGTTTGATTCCTAGCGCTCTCTCGCTGGAATTGCTATAAACAATTCTTTTTATTCCTTATGCACTGTATTCTATTGACATGGTTCGCGCCGCCGTTTCCGATTTCGTGGTGCCTCGTATCGGCGACAGGAGGTAGTATATTACGGATTGCTAAAAATTGCAACCCCCTATTTTTAAAAATTTCGTATCTCTTTCAGCTCCGGCTTATTTGTCCGCCGCCATATCCAAGTCCCCCATAATGGTGATGTGTAGCTCCATTATCTCCCCATATAATTAAGGGGCCTAGCCAACACGAGACAGTCTATGATACAGGTGTCAAATATATCGCGACACGGCTGGAAAAATTTCGATATATGATATAATGCCGTTGTATGTACGATTGACTTCGGAGGTAAATAAATAATGTCGTATGCAACACGTAATGACAAGGACTTTTCGCTGGAACATAAGACCAAGAAAAAGAAGTCCTTTGTCTTTTCCATATTTTCCTCGCTGCTTCTGCTGGCCGCCGTTATCGGCGCGGTGGTCGCGGTGGCGATGATATTTTTCCTGAAGGACATCACGAATACGCTGCCCTCTTATCAGGATATGCTTGACCATCAACCAAGTCTCGCAACGACTATATATGACCGCAATGGGAAGGTTGTAACGCAGCTTTTCCAGGAAAACAGGACCTGGGTAAAGCTCGATGCGATCTCTCCCTGGATGGTCAAGGCGATATTGGCGGCGGAGGACGATTCTTTTTACGATCACTCCGGCATCAGGCCGGTTGCGATTGTCCGCGCGATAGTCGTAGACATTTTCCATATGGGGGCAAAGCAGGGCGCAAGTACGATAACGCAGCAGCTGGCGAGAAATTTGTTCCTCTCTAATGAGAAGACTATCATCCGTAAGGCGAAAGAGGCTGTTTTGGCGCTCCGTCTTGAAAGGATATACACCAAGGATCAGCTGCTTGAGATGTATTTGAACACCATATATATGGGACACGGCGCCTACGGAGTGGAGGCGGCGGCAAAGACCTATTTCGCCAAAGCGCCTAAAAACCTCACGATAGACGAGTCGGCGATTTTAGCGGGGCTCGTAGCTGCGCCGGAGAAATATTCTCCCTTTAGAAGCGGAAAGAGCTCGCAGACGAGAAAAGCCTACGTCATGCGCCGAATGCTGGACCTTGATTGGATTTCAAAGGACGACTATGATTCCTATCTGAACAAGAAACCTGCTCTCGCCAAACGCACGGCGCGGACCAACTCTATATCTCTTGAGGGGGCGCCCTATTTTGTTTCGTACATCCTCTTTAAGCAGCTGCTGCCCCATTATGGTACCGATAAGATATACCGCGGCGGCTTAAAGGTTCACACGACGCTTGACATCGACCTTCAGAAGAAGGCGGAGGAGATCGTCTCAAAGATGCCGCATGAGGGGGCGCTTATCGCGTTGGACCCGAATACGGGAGAGATCCTCGCTATGGTGGGAGGCCGTGATTTCGATAAGAGCAAGTTTAACCGCGCGACACAGGCCTACCGCCAGCCCGGCTCGTCTTTTAAACCAATCGTCTACGCGACGGCGCTTGAGCAGGGCTACCGCGGTGTGGACCATATACTCGACGCGCCGCTGCTTTTTCCTAACGGCTGGTCGCCGAGCAACTATACCTCCAATAAGTACGACGGCGAGATAACGCTGCTTACCGCACTCGCAAAATCGATCAACACCTCCGCGGTGCGTCTTGCGCAGATAGACGGCGTAGGGCGTATCGCCGACCTTGCGCGCCGCATCGGTATCACGACCCCCTATCTGCCGGACGATCTTTCGGTGGCTCTCGGCACGGCGAGCGTAACGCCGCTTGAGATGTCTGTCGCCTATTCTACCTTTGCAAATAACGGTTATAAGGTTGAGCCCTACGCCGTGAAGGAGATCCTCTCACAGCGCGGGGAGTCTCTGGAACAGAACGGCCCAAAGCTGACGAGCGCGATCTCCCCCACTACGGCCGTCTCGCTACGTTCCATGCTTGAGCAGGTCACAGGATGGGGAACCGGCGCGAGAGCCAAGATCCCAAATTACGAGACCTTCGGCAAGACCGGTACGACAAACGACTGGACGGACGCCTGGTTCGTCGGCGGAGTCCCGGGACTTGTCGTGGTCGTATATATCGGCAACGACAACCATAAGCCGCTGGGCGGCAGGTCTACCGGCGCGGTAGCGGCGCTGCCGGTGTGGAAGGAATTCGTCTCTTACGCGGTCACAAAGATGAATCTCCCCTCGTCCTTCTCCATTCCCGGCGACGCGGAGGTAGAGGCTGTAAGGGTCTGCAAAACGACTGGATTTATCGCGGCGGAGGGCTGTCCAGCGACGACGCTGCTGATGGCGCAGGGGCGCGCTCCGACCTCCGTATGCCCGTGGCACGGGGGCTCGCTCTCGGCGGCCCGCGCGGATGATAACGCCCCGCAGCTTCTGCTTGCGCCTATCGATGACGAGGCAACCTCCAATAAGTATGCGATGAAGCTCGCGGGGGAGGACCACACACAGCCGCAGGACAATTCGGGGCAGACGGATTCCGCGCCGATACCACAAAAGAAGGCTGCAGAGAAAGAGCCGGTAAAGCTGCCGAGCTCATCTTCCGACCCTTATAAGAAAGACCCGAGTCAGCAGACGGATATGGAGGCAAAGTATCAGGAATTGCTTCGAAAGTATAATATTATCGAATAAAGACAGATGTTACCGCAAATAAATACAAAAAACGAAGGCCGGGGTTTTGACGCTCCGGTCTTTGTTTTATATTATATTTTTCGGCTCCGGCCAGGGGCTCGGCACGAAGGTCTTCTGGAAGAGATGAAGAGCGTAGCGGTCGGTCATACCAGATATCATGTCAACCGCCTCCTGGGCGGAACCGCCGTTTTTATCCATGCGCGCGCAAAAGAGCGCCGTGAGCACATGTTCCACGCGCGAATCCTCTATCTGCGCGTTGGCGCGCGTGTAGACATGGCGGTAGAGAAAACAG
>JAFADF010000029.1:0-2945 GCA_023425145.1 Actinomycetes bacterium
CACCTCCTTACTCATAGTAGTGCATGAAGATTTCCTCCAAAGAGGGCTCTTCCAAAAGCACATCGTCCAAATGCAGCAGGTGAAGTTTATCAATGATTGCTGTGATATTGCCGTTATACATAAAGGAAACAGAGGTCTTGTCCGGGGTCTCAGCGAAATTCGCAATACCAGGCAGCTCCCAGAAATCACTGGAAATCGGTGTTTTGGTGGTAAGGCTGACCTTTTTATAACCGCTTTCCCGTAGCTCTCTGATAGACTGGATGCTCATGAGCTTACCCTCTTTTAAGATTGCCACCCGGTCACACAGCTTCTGTACCTCGCTGAGTACATGGGAGGAGAAGAAAATTGTGGTGCCCCGGTTGTTCTCCTCCTTCAGAATATCATAGAATGCCTGCTGGATCAGCGGGTCTAAGCCGCTGGTAGGTTCATCCATAATCAGCAGCTTAGGGGAAGTCATAATGGCAGACACGATGCCCACCTTTTTCTTGTTGCCCAGAGACAGGTCTGCAATCTTCCGGGACAAATCCAAATTGAGCCGTTCGGAAAGCTCATACATTTTCGTTTCACAGTTCATGGCGTACAGGTCGGCGGTGTATTGCAGTAGTTCCCGCACCTTCATGTTTTCATAATAGCTGTTCCCGCTGGGGAGGTAGCCCACATCTCTGGCAATGACACTTGCCTGACTCTGGCAGTCTAAACCGAAAATAGAAGCGTTGCCACCGCTGGGACGGATCAGACCCATCAGAGTGCGGATGGTGGTGGACTTACCCGCACCGTTTGGGCCAATGAAGCCAAAGAACTCGCCCTGATTAACTGTGAGATTGAGGTTGCTGATACCTCTGTGTTTCCCATAGTGCTTGGTCAGTTGGTTCAATACAATAGCGTATTCACTCATTTTAAATATTCCTCCTTATAGAAATTGTTTTTTAGAATTGAAATGGTTTTTTCAAATTCATTCATAACTGTTTCAAAATCAAAAACGGCTGCGTTACGATAACGGGCTGCATACCCCTCCGCCATCACTAAAAGCATATTGTAAACAGGTTGAGCATCTTCGGGATTTTTGAACTTTAAGGAATCATCCTCTCGTAAAACCATTTCATTTCTGAAATTCCCTGCTTCCATCTTTAATGAAGCAAGTAGGTCATTGACTTCAGGAGAAGCCTCTTCCCAAACACTTGCCATAAATTGAGTAATAAACGGGTGTGTTTTCATTGCAGCCATTTTCATCTTGCTGGAAACCAGAATGCGGTTAAACAGATCGGTTTCTGAATCAAGTATCGTTTGGTCAAACGAAGGCATAATGATTTTCATACAATATTCCAACAGGTAGGTATACAGTTGTTTTTTGCTGCCAAAGTACTGAAATACGGATGCCTTTGAAATATGCGCCGTTACAGCAATATCGTTGACAGAAGCCTTATCATATCCAAACTTACCAAAGCACTGGAGTGCCGCATTGATGATGGTAATTTGCTTTTCCTCGCTTAGTGCAAAAAATTTGTCCATTTAATTTCTCCTTTCAAGTGACCGATTCGGTTATTCATAGTATAGCACCGATAACCGATTCGGTCAAGTAATTAAAAATCTAATTCTATGCCAACATCCACTACCCAAAAAACCGCCTGTACGAGCATTTCTCATGCCCGCACAGGCGGCTTGCTTTATCTTTGGCAATCAATCCAAAGGTTTATATTCTGTTACGGTTTTCAAGTAGGTTTCCGCATCGCCGTTGAGGATTAAATCCGCATAGGCTAACGGGTCGTTGTAAATCAGCCAGTCCAGCTCAGACCTCTGATGCATATTGTCTGCAACCTCGTTTTCAACGGCGGTGCAGTCAATGGCAATCATGCTGCCGTCAGCGAAGCAAAGCTCCACACAGGCGGTATCCATATTGAACTCACAAGAAATCACCTTATCCATAAGAACCTCCAAAATACGGGATTAAATCATCCCAAAATATTTCATTGCTTCTCGGATTGCGTTCTCTTTTTCAGGCGGACACTGGGGCTGTCTGGAATCCTCGGATTTAGCCAAGTTGTAGTTTTTACCGACTTCCAACCCGCACTTTCTCTTAATCTGTGAAATATACAGGTTAGATACCTTTAGCCCGGTATGCTCCAACACATAGTCTTTAATCTGTGTGTAGGTTGCCTTATCTTGAAAATCAGACATATCCATATCTTCCAAAGAGAACTCAACCCGAACCTTTTTCGAGTCGATCTCACCCTTGGAAAGCAAGACAACCGTCTCCACATGCTTCGTCCCGGGGAACATGTCCACTGCCGCGGCGCGGACGGCCTGATACCCCAGACCGGCGAAGATCTTCACGTCCCGGCCCAGCGTGGCGGGATCGCAGGAGACGTACACCACCCGCGACGGCCCCATGGCCGCCACGGAGGCGATGACCTCCGGCGCCAGGCCCTTTCTGGGCGGGTCCACGGTGATGACGTCCGGCCGAAGACCGTCCTTCTCCAGCTTCGCCGCGATGTCCGCCGCGTCGCCGCAGAAAAACTCCGCGTTCCCGATATGGTTCCGGACGGCGTTCTCCTCCGCGTCCCGGATGGCCGCCGGAACGATCTCCGCCCCGATGACCTTTTTGGCCTTACCGGCCATGCAAAGCGTGATGGTTCCTGTACCGCAGTACAGATCCAGCACCGTCTCTGTCCCCGTCAGGCCGGCGAACTCCAGCGCCTTGCCGTACAGCACCTCCGCCTGATCCCGGTTCACCTGATAGAACGACGGCACCGACAGCTTGAAGGTCAGGCCGCAGAGGGTGTCCATGAGACAGCTCTCTCCCCACAGCGTCCGGTACTTCTCCCCCAGGATCACATTGCCCGGCCGGGTGTTGGTGCCCAGCACCACGCCCACAGTCTTCGGCGCCGCCGCCCGAACGTAGGCCGCCAGCTCCGGTTCCCGGGGCAGCTGCTTCCCGTTGGCCAGAA
>JAFADF010000024.1:0-2694 GCA_023425145.1 Actinomycetes bacterium
GTGATTCACATGGTACTCCAGTCACAATAAAAGCTAAAGAAGAAGGAATTTCACCAGAGGAAACTATAAAGAAATATCATGATAAATTTAAAGATTGTTTTAAAAGATTAGGTTTTTCATTTGATATATTTACTCAGACTCATACTGAATATCATTCAAAAAAAGTTCAAGAATTTATATTAGAATTATTTCACAAGGGTTATATTTATGAAAAGAACATAGAGCAAACTTATTGTACACACTGCAATCAATACTTATTGGATAGATACATTGAAGGAAAGTGTCCATCATGTGGTGGTCATGCTATTGGTGATCAATGTGATGAGTGTTCAGAAATATTTGAAAGTGATGATTTGTTGGAGAAAAGATGTCTGTTTTGTAAGTCTGAACCTGTAATAAAAGAAACTAAACATTTATTTTTTGCTTTATCTAAATTAGAAAATGATGTGAGAAGAATTTTTATAAAGCAAATTGGCTGGAGAGAAAATGCACAAAAGATAACGAAGAGATATCTTGATGAAGGATTAAGAGATAGAGTAGTAACAAGAGATTTTAATTGGGGAATCGATGTACCTTTAGAGGGATATAAAGATAAAAAAATATATGTGTGGATAGAAGCTTTAATGGGGTATTTAACTGCCAGCATGCAATGTTTAGAAGAAAGAAAAGAAGATTATAATGAATATTGGAATGGTGAAGATAGCAGAATATATTTTGTACACGGAAAAGATAATATTCCATTTCATACAGTAATATTCCCTGCGATTTTATCAGGAATAGGCATTAAAAATCCTAAAATAAGGGAAATATCTAGTGAATATCTAAAACTTGAAGGAAAAAATTTTTCTGCAGTTAAGAACTGGGCTATCTGGCCACATTATATCTTAGAGAAATATAATGCAGATTCAATTAGATATTATCTAATATTAAATGGACCTGAAACTAAAGATTCGGATTTTAAATGGAGAGGATTTATAAATTCTAATAATTCAGATTTAGTTGGATTATTAGGGAATTTTGTTAATAGAGTTTTGATGTTTATTGCTAATAATTTTAATGGTGAAATTCCTAAAGCTGAATTGCCACAGAAATTTAAAGATAAATTATTTAATTTATATTGTGATGTAGGGGACAAAATAGAAGAAGGAAAATTTAATAGTGCTTTAAATGATATCATGTCTATGGTAAAAGAAACAAATAAGTTTTTTGATGATGAAAAACCATGGATAACTATAAAAGAAAATAAGGAAAAATGTAAGGCAACAATATACATATGTCTTTATATAATTGCAAATTTATCTAATTTATTAGAACCATTTATGCCTTTTACAGCAGAAAACATACGTAGTTTTTTAAATATAAAAAATAAAGTATGGATGCCTATAGATGTTAAGGTAAATAAAATAGATAAATTCAAAATTCTTTTTAAAAGAATAGATAAAGAAAAGATTAATGAAGAAATTGAGTTATTAAAAAATAAAAAATATTAGAATAAAAACATAAGACATCTTATTTAGGGGAATAAGATGTCTTACAAATAACCATCTATTTAAAATGGTTAAGGGGTAAATAATAATGCTTTAACTACTTTACAATTTAAATATAATATACAAATATGACAAACAAGTGACAATAAATATTAACAATATATAAAATATAAAAAACATAAGGAGTGAATTTTTTATGGAAAAAGTGTTTAAAATAATAGATAGTCATGCCCACTATGATGATGAATCCTTTGATGAAGATAGAGATACCGTTTTAAAAGAAATTAGAGAAAATGGTGTAATCCAAGTATTAAATTGTGCGGCTTCATACGATAGTTTAAAAACAACTGATGAACTAACTAAGAAATATGATTTTATATATGGAGCATTAGGAATACATCCAGAGAATGCAAATGAAATGAAAGAAGATACCTTACATGAAATTAAAGAATATATAAAGAATAATAAAAAGATAGTTGCTATTGGAGAAATAGGATTAGATTATTATTGGGATGAAAATCCGCCTAAGGAAGTACAGAAAGAAATTTTTAGAAAGCACATGAATTTAGCAAAAGAGTTAAACATGCCTGTAGTAATACATGATAGAGATGCACATCAGGATACACTTGAAATAATAAAGGAATTTCCAGAAGTAACTGGTGTTGTACATTGTTTCTCTGGAAGTGTAGAGTTTGCAAAAGAATGTATAAGGCTTGGATATTATATAGGTTTTACTGGTGTAGTTACTTTTAAGAATGCTAAAAAAGTTGTTGAAGTAGCCAAAGAAATACCATTAGATAGGATGTTAGTTGAAACAGATTGTCCTTACATGGCACCAGAACCTAATAGAGGAAAAAGGAATAAATCTGATTATATTGAGTATATAATAAAGAGAATTGCAGAAATAAAAAATATAGACCCATATGAAGCAAATATGGCTTTTAATAATAATTTTTACAATTTGATAAAACTTCCAAAATAAGGTAAAATATTACTTGTAAACTTAATACCGTATAGATGTTACTACTAGATAAATATGAAAATCGTACTATTTAAATAATTAAGTATTGGTAAACCCTAAAATTAAATAATCATTGAAATTCTATAATTTGAATGCTAAATAATTATTATTACAACAAATAAAGCACTAATAAATCAGCTATCATAATTTTTATTTTATATAATGCATAAGAGTGCATTACTGCTG
>JAFADF010000033.1:0-15248 GCA_023425145.1 Actinomycetes bacterium
GAACCGTCCCCACCAACCCCACCGACAAGGCCGGACGAAAAAGGAACCGTCCCCACCAACCCCACCGACAAGGCCGGACGAAAAAGGAACCGTCCCCATTTCGTACCGGTGGCCTAGGCTGGGCCGATGGGTTTCACATGGGTGGATCTGATCGGGTACCTGGCCTCGGCGCTGGTGGTCGCCTCACTGGCGATGACCTCGGTGGTCCGGCTACGCATCGTCTCGCTGGTCGGCTCGGTGGTGTTCGTCGGCTACGGCGTCGCACTCGGCTCGATCCCGGTGATCATCACCAACACCGCCGTGGCGGCCATCAACGTCTGGTTCCTGCGCAAGGAGTTCAGCGCGCACCGCGACCTGGGCGCCGTCCCGATCGCGGCTGACGCACCCTTCCTGCAGGATTTTCTGCGCTCGCACGCCGCTGACATCGCGCACTTCCACCCCGAGTTCACCGGACCGGCAACCGACGATCTGGTGCTGCTGCTGATCCGCAACGGCCTGCCGGCCGGCGTCTTCGTGGGCAGCCGGGACGACGACACCCTGCACCTCCGGCTCGACTACGTGATGAGCGCCTACCGCGACTCCCGAATCGGCACCTGGCTGTACCGGCGCGGCACGAAGGCGTTCACCGACGCCGGCGCCCGCACGATCGTCGCCCAGAGCCCGTCAGCGGACGTCCGCAGCTACCTGCTGCGGGTCGGCTTCGTCGCCTCCGGGGACGACCTGGCGCTCGCCCTGAGCTGAGGTCGCGCTGAGCTGAGCTCGCACCAAGCAGAACTCAGCTCGCACCAAGCAGAACTGATCCGCGCTGAACCTAGCTCGGATCAGTCGCAGTAGGAGACCGGCCCCGCCATCACCATGTCGGGCCGATCGCCGGACCCGATGAAGGTCAGCCCGTCGGCGAGGGTGAAGATCTTGCCGCCGTCACCCAGCTCGGAGTCGGTGAGCTTGCCGGTGGGGAACTGCTTCTTCAACTCAGCGAAGTTCAGATCCAGCGGGACGTCATTGGCCATCACCAGCGGAGCCTGGAACGACTCGGCCAGCTGGAAGCCCCACGCCGTCAGCGTCCGCGGCGCCTTCTTCGAGGCGGTCTTCGCCTGATACTGCACCCACAGCCCGCCATAGGTGACGGTGGCCGCCCACGGGGCGGCGTCGTTCAGCTCACACAGCACGCCCTCGGTCCGCTCGTCCGGGGCTCCGAGGCGTTGGGTCAGCAGTTGTGCGACGGTCTTCTCCGCCGTCCCGAAAGTGAAGCCGCCCAGGCCGTTCCCGGCCAGCTCGACGGTATTGGACGCACTCGGCGTGGAACTCGGCGTCGGGCTCTCCTGCGGCGTCGAGGCCACCGGGCTCGGACTGACCGACGTGATCGATGGCGTAGCCAGTGGCGTTTGGCTGGCGTTCGGCGGGGTGACTGCACAGCCGGCCAGGGCGAGGAACAGTGCTGCGGCCAGCAGCGTCCGGCGCGTGGGGTGGGACATCCGGGGCTCCATTCGGTTGTTCGTCACAACTAGCAAAGCACCCTCCCCCGGCATCATCGCAAGGACCTGCCGCTAGCCTGAGGCCTAGTCGAATCGAAGGGACCGCCATGGCTGAAGCGACGAAGAGAATCGGGATTCTGACCGCCGGCGGCGACAGCCCCGGCCTGAACGCCGCCATCCGCGGCTTCGGCAAGGCGGCCATCAGCAACGGCTGGGAGCTGGTCGGCTTCCGGGACGGCATCCGCGGGCTCGTCGAGAACCGGTTCATCCAGCTCGACTCGAGTGCACTGTCCGGCATCCTCACCGTCGGCGGCACGATCCTGGGCACCAGCCGGGACAAGGTGCACAAGATGGTCGTGGACGGAGAGGTCCGCGACATGCGTCCGCAAGTGATGGAGAACCTGGCCGTGGACGGCCTGGACGCCCTGGTGATGCTCGGCGGCGGAGGGACGGCCAAGAACGCGCTGCGGCTAGTCGAGGCCGGCGCGAACGTGATTCACCTGCCCAAGACCATCGACAACGACATCGCCCGTACTGATACGACCTTCGGCTTCGCCACGGCCATGGAGATCGCCACCGAGGCCATCGACCGGCTGCACTCGACGGCGCACAGCCACCACCGGATCATCCTGACCGAGATCATGGGCCATCGGGCCGGCTGGCTGGCCCTGGGTGCCGGGATCGCCGGCGGCGCCGACATCGTCCTGCTGCCCGAGATCCCCTACTCGGTGGACAGCGTGGCCGAGACGATCAAGGCCCGGCTGCAGCACGGCTCCACCTTCTCGGTGGTGGCCGTGGCCGAGGGCGCTCGCGATCTGCACGACACCGCCGACCTGGAGGCGGCCCGGCTGCTGGTGAAGTCGGCCTCGACACCGGAGGCCGCCCGCGCTGCCAAGGTGCATCTGGCCAATGTCGAGGACTCCCAGCGCGAGCACACCTTCAAGCTGGCCCGTGAGCTCGAGGCGGCCACCGGCTTGGAGTCGCGGGTGTCGATCCTCGGCTACGTCCAGCGCGGCGGGACGCCATGTGCGGCCGACCGGCTGCTGGGTTCCCGGATCGGGACGGCCGCGGCGCACGCGGTCAGCAAGGGCAACTTCGGCGTCATGGTGGCCGCCCGCGGCGAGGACACCGAGCTCGTCCCGCTGGAGGAAGTGGCCGGCCAGCTCAAGCTCGTCCCACCTGATCACGAGTGGATCCTGACCGCCCGCAAGCTGCGGACGGGGCTGGGCGACTGATGCAGCGCCGCTTCACCCAGGTCGACGTCTTCGGCCCGGAGGCGGACGGCTTCGGCAACCCGCTGGCCGTCGTGGTGGACGGCGATGGGCTGAGCGACGCCCAGATGGCCGAGTTCGCGGCCTGGACGAACCTGTCCGAGACCGTGTTCCTGCTGCCGCCGACCACGGCTGAGGCCGACTACCGGGTGCGGATCTTCACCATCGACAACGAGTTGCCCTTCGCCGGGCACCCGACGCTGGGTAGCGGTTTCGCCTGGTTGGCGGCCGGCGGCGTCCCGAAAGCCGCGGGCCAGTTGGTGCAGGAGTGCGGAGTCGGGCTGGTGCAACTGCGGACCGACGGCGACCACGTGGCCTTCGCCGCGCCGCCGCGACGGCGTACCGGACCGCTGGACGAGGCGTCCATCGCCACTGCCGAAGCAGTGATCGGGATTCCGCGCAGCCAATGGGTCGCCCACGAGTGGGGCGACAACGGACCGCCGTGGATGATGATCGAGCTCGCCGATGCCGAGACGGTGCGGGAGGTTCGGTTCGACACCAGCAGGCTCGGTGCGTTGGAGCATCTCGGCCTGATCGGACGCGACTCCGGCCGATTCGCCTACGAGGTGCGCGGCCAGGTCGGTGCCTGGGAGGACCCGGTCACCGGCAGCCTGAACGCCTCGGTCGCGCAGTGGCTGCGGGCCCGTGGCGCCGTGCCGTTGGATTACGTCGCAACGCAGGGGTCGCAACTAGGACGCCGCGGCGAGATCTTCGTCCACGATGACGGCACCGCCATCTGGATCGGCGGACGCGTCCGTCCGATCATCTCCGGAACGCTGAACCTGTAGCCCGCGACGAAAGGGGACGGTTCCAATACCGTCCACCCTCGTCAGCGACGACTCGCAGGAACCGCCCCGTGACAGGTGGGACTAAACGCTCGGCGGCCCCGGGACGTAACAGGAACCATCCCCATTCGTCCCGCTCGGCGGGTATGGGACGTAACAAGAACCGTCCCCGTTCGTCCCAAGCGGACGAGATGGGGGTCCCCGGCTTGAGCCGGGCGAACTACTCTTGACGAGCATCGAAATGAGGTAGTCATGCCCGCACTGCGTTCCCGCACCACCACCCACGGCCGCAACATGGCCGGAGCCCGCGCCCTGTGGCGTGCGACCGGCCTTGTCGAATCCGACTTCGGCAAGCCGATTGTGGCCATTGCGAACTCGTTCACCCAGTTCGTCCCCGGGCACGTCCACCTCAAGGACATGGGCCAGCTGGTCGCCGGCGCCATCGCCGAAGCCGGAGGTGTGGGACGCGAGTTCAACACCATCGCCATCGACGACGGCATCGCCATGGGCCACGACGGCATGCTCTACTCGCTGCCCAGCCGCGAACTGATCGCCGACTCGGTGGAGTTCATGGTGAACTCGCACAAGGCGGACGCCCTGGTCTGCATCTCCAACTGCGACAAGATCACCCCGGGCATGCTGCTGGCCGCGCTACGGCTGAACATCCCGACCGTTTTCGTCTCCGGCGGCCCGATGGAGGCCGGCAAGGCGCACGTCTTCGACGGTGTGGCCACCACCCGGCTCGACCTGATCGACGCCATGTACAAGGCCGTGGACGAGACCGTCACCGATGATCAGATGCACACCATCGAGGCCAACGCCTGCCCGACCTGCGGCTCGTGTTCGGGCATGTTCACCGCGAACTCGATGAACTGCCTGCTCGAGGTGATCGGCCTGGCCCTGCCCGGCAACGGCTCGACGCTCGCCACCGCCTCCGCCCGCAAGGACCTGTTCCTGAATGCCGGCAAGCTGGTCGTCGAGCTGGCCAAGCGCTACTACGAGGACGACGACGAATCCGTCCTGCCGAAGGCGATCGCCACCCGCGAGGCGTTCGCCAACGCGATGCGGGTCGACATCGCCATGGGCGGCTCCACCAACACCGTCCTGCACCTGCTGGCCGCCGCCCATGAGGCCGGGGTCGACTTCGACTCCGACGACATCGACGCGCTGTCCCGGATCACTCCCTGCATCTGCAAGGTGGCTCCGAACACCACCAACTACTACATGGAGGACGTCCACCGGGCCGGCGGGATCGCCGCCATCATCGGCGAACTGGATCGCGGCGGGCTGCTCGACCGCAACGTCCATGCCGTCCATTCACCCTCGCTGGACGCCTGGCTGGCCAACTGGGATCTGCGCGGCGGTTCGGCGTTACCCGAAGCCATCGAGTTGTTCCACGCCGCCCCGGGAGGGGTGCGCACCACCGAGGCGTTCAGCTCCACGGCCCGCTGGGAATCGCTGGACACCGACTCCGAAACCGGCTGCATCCGTGACGTCGCGCACCCGTACACCGTCGACGGCGGCCTGGCCATCCTGAAGGGCAACCTGGCCGTGGACGGCGCCATCGTGAAGACCGCTGGCGTTCCCGAGTCGGTGTGGACGTTCCGTGGCCCGGCCGTGGTCACCGAATCCCAGGAGGAGGCCGTCGAGGCCATCTTGAGCAAGCGGGTCCAGCCCGGCGACGTGGTGATCGTCCGCTACGAGGGCCCCAAGGGCGGCCCCGGCATGCAGGAGATGCTCTACCCGACCTCCTACATCAAGGGGCTGGGCCTGGGTCAGAAGTGCGCGCTGATCACCGACGGACGCTTCTCCGGCGGCTCGTCGGGGCTGTCGATCGGCCACGTCTCGCCCGAGGCAGCCTCCGGCGGCACCATCGGCCTGGTCGAGGACGGCGACATCATCGAGATCTCGATCCCCGAGCGCAGCATGAATCTGCTGGTCGACGACGAAACCCTGGCCGCGCGCCGGGCCGTCCGCGACGCTGAAGGCTGGAAGCCGAAGAACCGCGACCGCCAAGTGAGCACCGCGTTGAAGGTGTACGCCTCGCTGGCACTGTCCGCCGACAAGGGCGCTGCCCGCTCGCTCGATCAGTGAGTTCGGCTCCGGTTCGGCCGGCCCGCGAGGACCGGCCAGTGATCCGTGCCCTGCTGTTCGACGCGGACGGAGTGCTGCAGTTCCCCCGCCCGGGCGCCATCCAGGCGTTCACCGCGCTCAGCAGGGGACGTCCGGGCTTCGTCCGGGACCTGCTGGCCGAGGAGGCCAAGACGATGACCGGGCAGGTCGAGTTGCGCGACGTGATCGAGCCGCTGATCCAACGCTTCGAGCTGCCAATCAGCGCCGACGACCTGATCGCCGTCTGGTGCCAGATCGACCCGCGCCCACAGATGCTCGAAGTGGTCACGGAGGCCAGGGCCGCCGGACTGAAGACGGCGCTGGCCACCAACCAGCAGCCCTATCGGGGCTCATGGATGCAACAGAACCTGCCCTACGCCGACCACTTCGACGAGCTCTGCTACTCCTTCGAACTGGGCCTCGCCAAGCCCGATCCGGCCTTCTTCACCGAGATCGTCGGACGCCTGGGCGTCGCGCCGGCCGAGGCCGTGATGATCGACGACCTGCCGGAGAACATCGAAGCCGCTCGCAGCGCCGGCCTGCATGGGATCGTCAGCGCCTGGACCGACGACGCCGACACACTGCGTCGCCGGCTCGGCGAACTGGACGTCCTCGGCTTCTAGCAGCTCAGACCCAGCCGAAGACCTTCGCCAGCCGGCTGACCCCTTCGGCGATCACCTCGGGCGAGTTGGTCACATACGACAGCCGCATCGTGGTGTCGTCGGGGTCGGCGAGCAGGAACGCCCGGCCCGGCACATAGGCGACTCCGGCCTCGACCGCGGTCGGCAGCATCGCGGTGGTGTCCACGTCGCCGCCCAGCCGGGCCCACAAGAACATGCCGCCCTCAGGACGGGTGACGGTGGCCCCGGCCGGCAACACGGTGGCCAGGCTCTCGGCCATCGCGTCCCGGCGTTCCCGGTAGACGGCATTGACCTTGGCGATGTGGGCATCCAAGTCGCAGGTGGCCAGGTAGCGGGCCACCGCGAGCTGGTCGGTCACCGCCGAGTGCAGCCCGATCGCTTGCTTGGCGATCTCGATCGCGCGCAGGATCGGACCCTCGGCCCGCAACCAGCCGATCCGGACGCCCGGAGCCATCACCTTCGACGCCGTCTGGAACAAGATGGTCTGCGCCGACATCCCCGGCAGCGAGGCGATCGGCGGGATCGCTTCGCCCTCAAAGCGCAGCTCGCCGTACGGGTCGTCCTCGATCAGCGGCGTCCGAGTCCGCAGCAGCACCTCGGCCACCTCGGCTCGACGCTGGGCCGGCATCGTCCGTCCGCTCGGGTTCTGGAAGGTCGGGATCAGATAGACGAACTTGGGGTGGTGAGTGGCGATCGCCTCAGCCAGCGCGTCCGGCAGGACGCCGTGGTCGTCGGTCGGCACCGCGATCAGCCGGGCCCCGCTCAGGGTGAAGGCCTGAACCGCAGCCATGTAGGTCGGCTCCTCGACCAGGATCACGTCGCCGGCGTTCAGCAGCACCTGGCCGACCAGGAAGATCGCCTCCTGGGAGCCGCTGGTCACCTGCAGCTGGTCGGGACGGGTCGGCAGCTGGCGACTGCTCCGCAGGGCCAGCTGCTCGAGCAGCTCCGGCTCACCGGGAGTGCCCGCGTACTGCAGCGCTCGCTTGGCCTGATGGGTCAGCACGTAGTCGAAGGCGGCCGCGAAATCGGCCCGCTCGAACAGGGACGCATCCGGGATGCCGCCGGCGAAGGTAATTACGTCCGGGCGCGCGATGACGGCCTGAATGTCGCGTACCGGGGAGCTCTTCACAGCGGCGAAGCGGGAAGCGATCTCAAAGGCAGTCGGCGTAGTCACCGGTCGATGGTTTCACTAGGTCGGGGGCTGTATACCGGCACGTCCACGTCCCGAACGCCACTAGGCTCGCCCCGTGCTTGAGTTCACCCCGACCAAGTCCGATCGACTCGATTTGGCGCTGTTCGTCGCCGAACGCAGCGGACGAATCGCCGCCCGCGGCTGGCTGGTGTGGACGGTGCTGCTGATCGGCTCCGCTGCCGCCGCCGGCCTCGTTGCGGCCATCGCCGTGGCGGTCCTGGCCAACACCGGGCAACTGGCCACTCGCTTCCCGGCCTTCCCGATCGGATCGGCCGCCGTGGCCGGCGCCCTGATCTGGCTGACGACCGACCAGCTGCGTCCGGAGCTACGACAGCGCTGGGCGCGGGCCCTGGTCGTCCGCTCCCTGAAGCGGACGGTGGCCGGCCAACCCAAGGGCACCCTGACCCGGATTTGGTCCGATCAGCATGGGTTGCAGCTGATGGCGTCCTGGCAACGCCGCCAGGTGCCGTGGGCGCACGTGCGTGAGGTCGCCCAGAGCAAGGACTCGATCTTCATCATCACCGACGCCGAGACGCTGCTGCTGCCGCGCCGGGCCGACCCCGACCAGGTGGCCTGGCTGGCCGCCTGCACGACCCGGATGCTGGCCGACCCGTCGCAGCCGGTCGAGGCCTACCAGCCCGTGGCGCCGGACGAGGATCAGCTGATCACCTACACGCTGACCCCCAGCGACCTGCGGGACACCCAGCTGGCGCTGGTCGCGGCGCTGCAGCAGCGGGCTTCCCGGATGATGCCGTCCACCCTGCTGACCCTGGTGATCGCGGCCACGGTGTTCACATTGGCTGCGGCGTTCATCGCGCAGTTCCGCTGGGAGTGGGCGCTGCTGCTCGGCGTGCTGGCCGCGATTCCGGCCACGGCCTACTCCCGACACACCTCTCGGGGGAGAAGCCACGAAATCGCCGAGCGGGCGTTCGAGCAGCTGGGGCTGACCCAGCTGGCCAGCGAGGGCGACTGGCGCCAGGTGCGGCTCGACGCGGCCGGGCTGCACTGTCGCACCGCGGCAGCCGAGGTGGCGGTGCCACTACCCGTCCAGGTGGTCGAGGGGCCGCGGCATTACCTGCTTGTCCGCGACAAGAGCGCGGTGCCGCTGCCCAAGCGGCTGGGGCCGGACGTCGTTCGCTTCGTCGAAGCGGTCCGGCGACGCGGCGAAGCCGCTGCTGCGGAGTAGCCGCCACCGCAGCCGGCCGACCCGTCCGGGCCGGCTGGGCGGCCCGGAGCGTGCTTCCGACTAGGGCGCGAGCCGCTCCTTGAGCCACCCGTCGGGCTGCCGGGTGAACCGGATCCGGTCATGGAGGCGCGACTTGCGGCCCTGCCAGAACTCCCAGGTGTGCGGCACCAGCCGGTAGCCGCCCCAATGCGGCGGACGCGCCGGCTTCAGCCCCTGGCTGGCGGTCACCTTGGCTACGTTGGCCACCAGGACGCCACGATTGGCGATCACCTGGCTCTGTGGGGACGCCCACGCGCCGATCCGCGAATCGATCGGGCGGGAGGCGAAGTAGGCGTCGGACTCTTCGGCGGAGGTGAGCTCGACCGTCCCCTCGATCCGGATCACCCGCTGCAACTCCACCCAGTGGAACTGCAGCGCGGCCTTCGGGTTGCCGGCCAGCTCACGTCCCTTGCGGCTGTCGTAGTTGGTGTAGAAGACCACCCCGGAGGCGTCGCAGCTCTTCACCAGCACGATCCGGGTGGACGGCTGCCCGTCCGCACCGACGGTGGCCAGGGTCATGGCGTTCGGCTCGGGCACCCTGGCCGCGATGGCCTGGGCCATCCAGCGCTCGAACAGTTCCAACGGCGCATTGCCGGCTGCCGCCTCGTCCAGTTCGTCGCGCTCGTAGCTGATCCGCATGTCTTTGAGGTCCACCCTGCAAGGTTAGGCCCGTCCCCGTTCTCGACCCGGCCCGCGCTACCGAATGGAACTCCCGCTACCGGAATCTCGGCAGCGAGGGTTGCTTCCGGTAGCGGGAATGGGACGGACGAGTCGCTGGACGGTAATGGAACCGTCCCCGTGAATCGGTGTGAGCAGGGTGGACGGTAATGGAACCGTCCCCAGGAATCGGAGTGAGCAGGGTGGACGGTAATGGAACCGTCCCCGGGACAGGGGGGACGAGTGGGAAGAGCGGGATAGGCGGGTCAGCATGGAATCGTGGCGGCCTGGTGCCTCCCGCAGAAAAGGGGACAGTCCGCTTTCCTGCGGGCCGAGGCGGTAGCGTGCGGACGTGCTGGACGCCCTGCTTCGCGCGCTGACCCTGGTTGCCATCATCGGCATCGGTCAGCTGATCAAGCGACGGGGCTGGGTGAGTACGTCCGACTTCAGCAAGTTCTCCAAGATCGTGCTGGGCGTGACCCTGCCGTGCGCGCTGTTCACCAGCTTCAACACCTTCCACGTCGAGTTCGCGCTGCTCGGCCTGGCGCTGCTCGGCCTGACGCTGAACGTCGCCCTGCAAGTGATCGGCTACCTGCAGAACCGACGGCGCAGCCGCCAGGATCAGGCCTTCGCCGTGTTCAACTCGGGCAGCTACAACATCGGAGCCTTCGCCACCCCGTACCTGTCCGGCCTGATCGGCCCGCACGCCATGGTCTACTCCTCACTGTTCGACATCGGCACCGCCGTGGCCAGTGCCGGAGTGGCCTACGGCTGGGGGATGTCACTGGTACACCCGTCCGGACGGCTGCGGACCGGCGCGCTGCTGCGCAAGGTCGGCACCAATCCGGTCTTCATGACCTACCTGATCCTGCTGCTCATGCAGCTGCTCAACCTGCGGCTGCCCGACCAGCTGATCGTGTTCACCTCGACGGTGGGCGCAGCGAACCCGTTCCTGGCCATGCTGATGATCGGGATCGGCCTGGATCTGCACCTGAGCCGAGCCAAGTACCTGAACGCGGCTGGCCTGCTGGCTCGCCGCTACCTGTTCGGGCTGGTGGTGGCGATCGGCGTCTGGTTCCTGCTGCCGCTGCCGGCCGAAGCCCGAGTGGTCGTGGTGATGCTGCTGTTCGCTCCGATCGCAGCCATGATGCCCGGCTTCTGCGCCGAGGCCGACCTCGATGTCGAACTGGCCAGCTTCGCCAACTCAGTGAGCGTGCTGGTGGCGATCATCGCCATGCCGGTGCTGTACCTGCTGTTGGGCTGAACCGGTTACGGGTAGCGACGCCGCTCGCCGGGCTTGAGCGAGATGACGACCGTGGCCACATCCGTCGATGCCAGTTCGCGGTTGAAGCGCCGCGCCTTGCCGAGGAAGCGCTCCTCGGCCCGGGCCAGCAGGATCCGGGCCTGATCCGGGGACGTCCGCAGCGACTCGGCCAACTCCAGCAGATCGAGGCTGTCCCAATGCCGGCGCTGCAGCAGATCCCGATCCGACTGACGCAACCGGCTCAGGGCGGCCAGCATGTTGCGCAACTCCTCCGGAGCGTCGAAGCCACGACCCAGCGACGCCAGCCGAGCCAGCAGGCCGGTCTGATCGGCATGCCGGGCGAACGCCTCCAGCGCGACCCGTTCGATGATCCGATACAGATCGTGCAGGTCCGGATCCGGCTGCCGCTCGGCGATGGCGAACACCTGGTCGGCCAGCTGATCGGGGTCGGCCAGTCCGATCGTCCGCCACTCGCAGCTGGTCACCACCACGGGCGCATAGAGCAGCCGCAGCTCGTCCACCTTCACGTCGGTGAGCCTAGTCCACCGAGGCTTCAGCGAACCGGGTCCGAGGCCGGCTCGGCCCGCTCGACGATCAGCCGCTTCAAAGCGTCCGGGTCATTGGGCAAGGCGACCACCGTACGCGGCAGCTCCTCGATGCCGACGAACCGGGCCGGACGCTCCGGGGTCACCCCGATGGCCTCGACGATGGTCTCGGCGAACTTCACCGGCAGGGCGGTCTCCAGCACGATCATCGGGATCCCCGGCTGGACGTGCTCGCGGGCCACCTTCACCGCGTCCGCGGTGTGCGGGTCGATCAGCACCCCGTCGCGGGCGTACAGCTCTCGGATCTGGGCCACCCGGTCGGCATGGGTCGAGGATCCGGAGACGAAGCCGTAGCGAGAGCGCAGCTCGGCGAACTCCGGGGTGCCGGACAGGTCGAAGAAGCCCTTCTTCGCCAACTCCTCGCCGAAGAGCCGGCGGACCCGGACGCCATCGCGTCCGAGCAGGTCGAAGACGAACCGCTCGAAGTTGGACGCCTTGGAGATGTCCATGCTGGGGCTGGAGGTGGCCGCGGTCTCGGCCGAACTGCGCACCCGGTAGACGCCGGTGCGGAAGAACTCGTCCAGCACGTTGTTCTCGTTGGTGGCCAGCACCAAGGTGTTGATCGGAATGCCGATCATCCGGGCCACATGGCCGGCGCAGATGTTGCCGAAGTTGCCGGTCGGCACACAGAAGTCGACCTGCTGATCGTCGGCGGTGGTCACCCGCAGCCAGCAGGCCACGTAGTAGACGACTTGGGCCACCAGCCGGGCCCAGTTGATCGAGTTCACCGCGCCCAGGGCATAGCGCTGCTTGAACTCCAGATCGCCGGCGACTGTCTTGACCAGATCCTGGCAGTCGTCGAAGACCCCATCGACGGCGATGTTGATGATGCCCGGGTCGTCCAGGCTGAACATCTGGGCCTGCTGGAAGGGCGTCATCCGGCCGGCCGGGGTGAGCATGAAGACCCGAATCCCGTGCCGACCGAGCATGGCGTGCTCGGCGGCCGAGCCGGTGTCGCCACTGGTCGCGCCCAGGATGTTCAACTGGGTGCCGCGCCGCCCGAGTTCATACTCGAAGAACTGGCCCAACAATTGCATCGCCAGATCTTTGAATGCAGCAGTCGGCCCGTCGGAAAGATGACCCAGCCACAATCCGCCGTCCAGCTCGGAAACCGGAACGATGTCGGCGGTGGCGAAAACCTGGTCGTTGTAGGCCCGCTCACACAGCGTCCGCAGCACGTCGGTGTCGATGTCGGTGATGAACCTCGACAGCACCGCGTGGGCCAGCGCGGCATAGCCCTCGACCTGCAGAATCGTCCGCCAGTCGGCGAGCTCTGCGGCGCTCAGCCGCGGGTAGTGCGCCGGGACGAACAGACCTCCGTCCGCGGCCAACCCGGCAAGCAGGATGTCGCTGAAGCCGAACTCGGCGCTGTCGTCGGACGACCGTGTGGAGACGTACTGCACCCGGCAAACTCTACCGGGGCTCCCAGGCCCCGGAATTCCGGCGGATAAGGCTGGACCGCAACCTCAGAGACTCTTGTCAAAAGGTGGGTGGCGGGTTGCCCCGACAAGGGATTATCGGGAACATTTGTCTGTGTCCGACTCTTCTGCCGTCCCTGGCGATCAGCAGGCCGGCAGTGACCTCACCCGGCACGCCACCGAAATCCTCACCCATGCGCAGAACCTGGCCGATCAGTTGCGGATCGAAGCCCAGGCCGAGGCTGACCAGATTCGGGCCGAGATCCTCGCCCAGCGTGGAGTGCTTGAGCAGCTGAACGGCGAGATCGCCGAGCGAGAGGCGGACGTCGCCACGGCGATCGCCACCGCGAACTCCCGGCTGGAGGAATCCCGCCGGGACGCCATGAGCCTGCTGTCGGACGCGACCGAGCAGGCCACCATGATCACCCAGACCGCCGAGCACACCGCGGCCGAGATGCTGGCCGCCGCCCGGGAAGAGGCCGACCAGCTGGTCGCAGAGGCCCGGCACAAGTCCGAGCAGATGCTCGAAGAGGCCACCGCGGCCACCATCGACGCCCAGCACACCGCAGAGGCCAAGCTGGCCGAGCTGGACGCCCAAGTGGAGAGCCGGCAGCAGGTGTTGGCCGCCGAGGAAGCACAGCGGCGCGACCGGCTGGCCAAGGAGCTGACCGAGCTGGCCGAGACCACCACCGCCGAGTTGGATCAGCACCGGATCGACGTGGAGACCGAGCTGGCCCAGCAGCGGGCCGCCTCCGACGCCGAACTGGCTGAGTTGAAGCAGACCGCGCTGGCCGAAGTGAGCGCCGCCCAGGCTGAGCGTGAGCGCCTCATCGATGAGGCCCGCCGTTATGCCGACGGGCTGCTGGCCGCCGCCAACGCCGAAGCCGCCCGGGTGAAGGAAGAGGCGGCCGAGATGCATCAGAGCGTCGCCGCCGAGGTGGAGAACATCAAGCGCACCGAGCGGGACAAGGTCGCTGCACACGTCCGCGACATCCGGGAGAAGGCGCAGATCGCGGCCACCACCACCGAGCATCGCAATGCCGCCGCCATCGCCGCAGCCAAGGCGACTGCCACCGAGATCGAAGCCAAGGCCAAGGCCGTCCTGGAGTCGGCCAAGATCGAGGCGGAGAGCATCGTCCAGCGCGCGAAGGACGAGTCCGAGCGCGAACTGCGCAACACCAACGCCGAGGTCACCGCCCAGCTGGAGCGGGCCCGGCTACGGGTGGAGGAAGCCGAGAGTGGCGCCCGACTCATTCGGGAGCGGACCACCAACGATTTGGAACGACTCCAGCGTGATACCTATGAAAAAGCTGGAGAGATCCGCCGCGAGGCGGTTGATCTGCTAAACCAAGCACGTGCCGATGCGGATGCCGTCCGCGCGGAGGCGCGAGCTCAGATGGAGCGAGCCCGCGCCGAGGTCTCGGTGTTGGCCAAGAGACGAGAAGACATCACCGCCCAACTAGGGCACCTATCCGGGGTCATTGAGGCGCTTGCCGCCGAACGACCCGCAGCAGCGAACCAGCAAGGAATGGAAGAACAGAAATGATCCAGATCCCCGGATTCAAGACGGTGCTGCGCGGCTACGATCCGACCGAGGTCGACCGCGCCATTGGTGATTTGGCCAAGGCCCGTGACCAAGCCCGCTCGGAGGCGGCAGACAGCGCCATCGAGGCCACCAAGCTGCAGGCCACGGTGGCCCAGCTGGAGGAGCAGCTGAGCGGCTACCGCACCCGGCTCGCCGCGGTCGAGCAGAACCAGCCGTCCGACCAGCCGAGCTTCAACGACCTGGGCGCCCGGATCGGCCGGATGCTGGCCCTGGCCGAGGACGAGGCGGACGAGCTGAAGACCCGCGCCAAGGCCGAGGCCGAGCGGCTCACCGCCGAGGCCGAGGAGGCCGCCAACCAGACCAAGAGCGCAGCCGACCGCTACGCCCGCGACGTGGTCAGCAAGGCTGACACCGAAGCTGCCCGGATCGTCGAGGCCGCCAAGCGGCAGGCCGACGAGATCGTCGACTACGCCGACCGTGAGGCCGTGGCCCGCCGCGAGGAGGCCGAGGCCGTCTACGAGCACCAGCGGGCCCGTGCCGCCGCCGCTGCCGCCGAGTTCGAGCGTTCGCTGGCCGAGCGCCGGGACAAGGCCGCCGAGGAGTTCGCCGCCCAGATGGCCGCCAACGAGCAGGCCATCAGCCGGGCCCAGGAGCGCCAGGTGGCGCTGGAGATGGAGGGCGACCGTGCCCTGGCCGAGGCCAAGGTACAGGCCGAGTCCACGATCAAGGCCGCTCGCGAAGAGGCCATCCAGCACGTCGAGGCAGCCCGACTGGCCGCGCTGAAGATCCGTCGCGAGTCCGAGCGCGAACTCCAGGCGGCCACCGGTCGTCGGGATGCGATCAACGCCCAGCTGGCCAACGTCCGGCAGATGCTGGCCACCCTCGGTGGCACGGTGTCTTCGCCGCTGGCTGAGCTGGACGAGATCGAGCTCGCTCCGATTCCGACCTCGGCGGCCAGCCCGGTCGAGACGCCTGCAGCGGACACCGCCGCGGAGGCCAGCGAGGCCTGACCTGTCAGACGAGAGGGCGTCCCCGATCTGCTGGTCCGGGACGCCCG
>JAFADF010000014.1:0-3084 GCA_023425145.1 Actinomycetes bacterium
GTATGTAAAGGTAACAATCATGAATACAGAGGTCAATGTTTAAGCGGTAATTCTATACGTAAAAGATTCTCGGATTTAGCCAAAAAACTAAAAAAGGATACAGGGATTGATTTAACTAGATTTTCTCCACATGAAATCAGGCATTTTTATGCTACGCACTTAATAACTGAAGGAAAACATTCTATCTATGATATAAGTAAATTTTTAGGTCATAGTGAGGTTAAGGTTACAATCGAAAGATACTATCACTTTATTAAAGTTAAAACATTAGAAAATAGTGGCGAAGAAGAAGCATTAAACATATATAACAAGTTTAAAGAAATGAGGGATATAGCAAGTGGAATTAAAATGGATTAATGAAGAACCTCTTTATAGATATTTTGCTAACGAAAAGAGAGAATATTTTAAATGGGGTTTTAGAAAAGTAATGAGTGATTTTTATAATAAATACCCTACACCAAAAGATTGGTTAGAATCCAACAAAGAAACAATAAATTATTATTGTACTAGCGAACTAGTCTATATTCTATATTGGGTTAAAGAATGTAATGTATGGGACATTAAAGAGTACAGACAAACAATCTTTGATTATTTTATATCAAAAGGTAGAAACCTCTATTTTAAAACATTCTGCATTAAATTAGGACTCATGACAGAGGAAGACTTTAAGGAAATACAATCATTAACTAGAGCTGTTAAGATTCAAAGAGTAGCTATGGCTTGTATCTTATATAGAAAAAATTTTAAAGATATTACAGATGATGAGATAGATGAATTTATAGAATTTAATAAAGATAAATCATTTACACCTGTAGGAGTATCTAATCTTAGAATGAAATTAGGAGTATCCAATAGAAAACTTCTTAGAAGGAGTTCTTCCCCCAATTGGGAGTATTTATTTAATCATGAAAAATTTGGAGAAGTATTTTCTAATTACTATGAATCACTAAAGGTTTCATCTAGTGATAGTTATATTAAAAATGTAACAACCCCTCTTAAATACCTTTTAAATTTTATAGATGATGTAGGGCTTGAAGACTTCTCTACTTTTGATGCATCTACTTTTGAAGAACTTATTGAATATATAGGCATACAAAGAGATGTAGTTCCTAGCACTATTGCTTCCTATATTCCTAAAATTAAAGCATTTATTGAGCACTATTTAAAGGAAGAGTTTTTTCCAAAAGAACTTAGTTTCTGTAGTACATTTTGGAGTAGTTATTCAAGAATGAGCAAAAAAATATCTGAGGAATCAGAGGGTTTATCTTTTTCTGAAGCCTCATTAGCACAAGAAATTGTAAAATTATTAATATCATTTGAGCCTACTAACGATATAGAATTTTTATGTAAAAATTATTGGCTTATTATTTCTAGTTGCCCAGCTAGAATGAATTACATTCTAAATCTAGGAGTAGAAGATGCTTTAAAACCTATGCCAAATGCTCCAAATACATTTGGAATATACTCTGAATTAGCAGATAAAGCTGGTAATAAATATGGTCAATTTCCAATTTTAGATAAGATAGGTGTTGATGCAATAAGAGAAATTCAAGATTATAACTCTAAATTAAATTTAAAACCTATTTATAATCCTAGAAATAAGAATACATATACACATTTATTTCAATTACCACATGAACCTTGGATTCTTGAGACAAATTTAGTTTATGGATTTTTCAATAAACACGTATTAAGTAAAATCAAGGAAAGTTATTATGACGATATTGAAATAAGAGCTAGTGCCCATAGTTTTAGACATTATTTACTAACACATATTATTTTTATAACAGGAGATGTTGAAGTTGCTAAAACGGCCGCAGGACATAGAGGTCAAACTCAAAAAATGATAAACCAGTACACTCGTAGTCCTGCATCAAAAAAAACTCTTCTATTTAGAGTAGTTGAAAAGTTTGAAAACCATGAGATAACTGGAAAGTTTTACTTAAAATTAGTTCATCTATTGACATCTCCTGATACACCTCTTGATGAAATGTTATATGCATTTTCAACTGAGATGAAACTTGATGAATTTTTCCATAAATACGGTAAACGAACAGAATCTGGGTATTGTTTTTCTAAAGAAAATTGTTCTAAATGGTATGCTTGTTGGGGATGTAGCAATTTTATTATGACTAAGAATGAAATAAGTCAAGCCATTAATATATTATCAAATCAAATATTAGAATTAAAAAATCTTCAACAATGTGTTGATTTTTCATTTGATGCTCCATCCATTGATAATAAGATGAATTTAATCTCTTTAATTATAAAAAGATTAACAGAATTGGGGTTAACAGAAGAGAACATAAGTATTATGGTTAGTAATTGTCTTGAAAACAAGGATTTAATGTTAGGAGTTGAGTTAAATGCTTAATAATGTATTAGCAATAAATAATCAAAATATTAAAGTTAATGAAGAAAGTTTTTTCCGCCAAGATTATGCAATATATAACGAAGTTAAAATACAGCTTAATACCCAAAGAAACTTTAGTAGAACAGAATTTGATGCTCTATATACTAAAGCATTTAGAAATGATTGGATAGACAGTAAAATAGAAGATTTTGTTAATCTAGATAATCTAGATAAATCAGAGGGTAGATATTCAAGATTATTAGCATTATACAGAAGAATAGACTTAGATTTTTACAAAAATATCTCTAACCCTCTAAGACTTAATGCTTTTCCTTTAGACACAATTGAAAATTTTAAAGTATTTGATGAGTTGTTTGAAAGATATTACGATAGCTTTACAACATATGATTGTGATAATAAAAAACTAAAAGAAAATTTTAAAAAAGAAAGTGTAACCTTTACTCTTAGATTATGGTTAGCTGGTTACGGAATTTTACCTGGCTATACAAAAAATCATATTACTGATGAATTATTATCTGACCTATTTAAATTTACTAGAACTCGCTCTCGTGTTGGAACTTTACTAAAATATATTAGATTTATTAGTTTCGCATTATCACAAGAAGACAATTCTCCTGTTACAGAAGTGTTTAAGATAAAAGAAACAACATCTTTGTTAGATAGAGAAATCGGAAAATGGGACAAAGTTATAGGAAAAAGTACTCTAGGTG
>JAFADF010000043.1:0-8562 GCA_023425145.1 Actinomycetes bacterium
TACTACCTATACTAATACCTAATGACTTTCCTATAGATGAAACTTCTAATGAATGAGTAAGCCTGGTTCTTACGAAGTCAAGCTTTTCTAAGGGAAATACTTGTGCTTTATCTTGAAGTCTTCTAAATGATGCACTAAATAAAATTCTATCATAATCATTTTCAAATTCATCTCTACAATCAGAACCTTTTTTATTAGCCTTATAATCCCTTATTCTTTTTTTATTTAAAATTTTTTCCCATTTAAATTTACTCATAGTAACCTCACTAAAACATTAACTCTTATATTAGTTTTCCAATGAGTGTTTTTTCTTATACAAAAATAAAGATGCTGTATCAAAATATATTTTAATACAGCATCTTTACTTTTTCTAATTTATGAGAGTTCCACATACTATAGTTCTTGCATCATCATACTCATAACTGCAGGTATATAGTGTTATAATTTTTGAAAAATCACTATTTTCAACTTCTTTATTAAACATTGACTTTTCTTTTAAATAGTATATATACTCATAATATTCATCATCACTATTAAACTTATTTTTTATACTATTTTCATCTCCATTAACAATGAAAACTGAAAATATTTCATAAACGTATTCCTTATTATCCATTATAAGTTTTATAATCCCATCCTTAAAACTCTCTTCATTTTTAAAATAATTAATATTATTAAACATACTTCCATTTCTCATATTATGGCCATATAAAATTAAATTTTTATCATTAATGTTATTACTGCTATCTAAAAAAATTGTTCCACTTATACTTTCTTCCTTATAAAAATTATTATTTAAATAATACTCATTATCATCTCCCTGTACCACAGGATAATCTATTTCTGTATCAGGAATATTAATCCAGAAAATATAATCTTCATTTATATTTTTTATACTACTATCTTCATTACTTTTTTCTGACATATCACTTACTACAGGCTTAAAAAACATAATAGCTTCATGGTTTTTATTATCCTTATAATAGTTATATTCTTTTACTGCTACTTTGCTTAATGAAAATACTATTATAGCTATAAGAATTATATTTATTATTTTTTTAATATTTTTCATTATTTCACCACTTTATAACTTAATAATCTTGATGATATAAATGATACTAAAGGTACTGTTAGCACTATGGCAATACTACCTGATACCCCTTGCATTATTTCAATTCCTATTTCATACATATTTATAATTTGATTATACTTCATTGAATATGAATAATTTAATATAAGTGTATTAAGTGATCCTCCTGTAAAAGCTAAAATCAATGTATTAGACATAGTTCCCATCATATCTTTTCCCACATTAATTCCTGATTTAAAAAGTTCCTTTTTAGAAAGGTTAGGATTATGTTCATATATTTCATTAATAGTTGATGCTATAGACATACTCACATCCATTACAGCTCCTAAAGATGAAATTAATATTCCTGCAAAAAGAATGGATCCTACACTTAAATTTGTATTATTTGCAACAAATACAAGTTCTTCAACTTCCTTAACATTATATCCTGATATTTTAGCAAAATATCCAAATCCAGCTGCAAAAACTCCTGCTATAACTACTCCAATTACCGTTCCAACCATTGCTGATATTGTTTTTTTAGTAATTCCATCTATTAAATAAAGTGATACTAAAGTTACTAATATAACTACTATTACTGCTGATAAGAATGGCGAATATCCTTTGTATATCATAGGTAATAATAAATACATAATACATATAAATGTAAATATAAGACCTATAACTGATTTTAATCCTTTTTTTCCTCCAATAACCCAAAGCATTAATAAAAATAATCCTACAAATACATATATAATGGGAGCTCTATAATAACTGTAAACAGATACTACAGATACTTCATTGGATGTACTTATATTTACTATAACCTTCATATTTACTTTACAGTCTGCACCATAAAGATATCCTGAAAAACTTGTTCCCTCTAGTACTTCTCCTTTAAGCTCGCCACTTAGCATCTTAATTTTAACCTTCTGATATCCTATTCTTGATCCATCTTCTTGAAGATTATCTTCTATAATTTCAACAACCTTTCCCTTTTCATAGCTTATTCCTTGTTTATTAGTTAATTGAACTTTGTCAATTTTATTAAAAGAATATAAAAATATAAAAAATATAATTCCTAATAATAAAATTAGTACTCTTCTTATACCTGCTCTTTCATTAAGTAACTTTAATATCATTTTTATCTCCAATCTTCATATAATATTTAAATACAGGAATAAGAAATTCTTATCCCTGCATATAACTATCTATAAAATTAATTTTCTACTTTTACTCTTTCTCTTCTTTTTCTTACATTTAATACTACTAACAAAATGGAAGCTACTGCTGCACATACTACTAAATAACTTGTACTATTATCTCCAGTATTAACTTTATCAATTTTACTATTATTAGGTTTTGATGTTGTTATTGTATTTGTATTATTTTGATTGTTGTTTTCTCCATTACTACTATCAACTGTCGCTTCATTATTTTTAACAACTTTTGACTCAAATGCTTTTATTGCTAAAGTTAAATTTTCAACTGCTTCATCTATATCACTTTGACTGCTATCATCTGAAACTGATACTGCTTTAGCCTCTTCTATAGCTAATTGTAAATCTGTTTTTGCATTTTCAGGATACTCTCCATCTTCAGTTCCAATTATGGCTTCATTTACTATCTTTTCTGCTTCTTCAATTGTTTTATTTAATTCTTCAACATTTCCTTTTAATAATAAAGAGTTCATAGCTGTATTTAAATCTGTATATGCTTGTGATATTATATCAGAAGTTGCATCACCTTTACTGCATACTGCTACTGCATTTGTTAATGCTGCTTCAAAAACACTCCATGATGAAACTGTAAATTCATCTTTATTTTTCTCATTAGCTTTAGCTATTAAATCTTCTAAGTTTGACTTATCTAATGATTTTACTATTGTACAAGTTTCATCTATCTTTGTCATATCATCAGTTCTATATGTGCTTATTGTTAAACTTACTTCATCAACATTTATTGTAGAAAATGTTGGCACATCTTCTTGCCATCTGTTTGCAATATAAGCTTGTTGTCTTGGTACGTTATCATAATACTTACTTCCTGATGCAGAATTTGCTGTAATATAAAGTATTCCATCTGGATCAACTATCTTTCCTGATTGAATATCCAAATCTGTTACTACTGCATACTCATCTTCAATGCTCTTTAAATAGTTTAAATATTTTTCATCCTCCACTAAATTTTCATAACCACTTTCAAATTCAGCTTCAAAGAATTCATCATATTCATCCTCTGTTAAGAAAGTTCCCTCATCCAATGTTCCACCTTTTAATATTTTAGATCTTGCATAAGTATGATCATGACCTGTTAATACAATATCTATATCATTTTTTTCAAATATAGGAACTAAATTATATCTAAGTTCTACTATTTCTGGCTCATTTGAATGTTCACCTGATCCATATATATCTTGATGTAATGTTACAACCTTCCATGTTGCATCACTATGACTTGCTATCGCCTCATTTATTAATTGTTCATGTTCTGCTATATTAGTGTTATTCGTATTCAACATAATAAATAAAGTGTTTCCATAACTATAGTAGTAATCTCCTCCACCAACTGTAGAACCTAACTCACTGGCATTTGGATTATTAAAATGATATGAATAATTTCCACTAACAGCATCATGATTACCTAAAGTTGTTGCTACTGGTAATGACTTTAATGCTCTTGGACTTAAATATCCTGCATATTCTATTTCATTTTCTGTATATACTAAGGCTTCTTCTGTTGTTGCTTTTTTATTTCTTATAGAAACTTGGTCACCTGCTGAAATTATAAAACTTGCATCTGGCATAATACTTAAAGCCTTATTAATTGTATTATTCCAGTTAAAAGTATCATTTCTTACAGCTTTATCTTGTCCCATTTCTTTTGTTTCTCCAGAAGCTGTGTTATTTAATGATGAGCCTATTTGAGGATCTCCTACTAAAAAGAATCCAAAACTATCTGTACTTTGAGTTTTTATTTCTACTACTTCACTATAAGCTCCATTAGTTCCATAAGTATAATAATATGTAGTATTTTCCTCTAATCCACTTACGGATACCTTATTAGACAAATAGTCTGGAACTGCAGAAGATTGACTTCCTGTAAATTCAATAGCATCACTCATATCAGAACTTTTACTTATTTTTACTACTGGATTTTTTTCATCTGCTTTTGAGTACCATGCAAAGTTTAATTCAGTTGCACTTTTTCCTGGTGTTATTGAAAGCTGTGTCCAATCATTTTTTATACTTTCCCATTCCTCACACCAAGCTTCCCATCTTCCATTAAGTGCTGCTTCTGTTTTATTTGCTTCTGTCCATCCATCATTTTCAGCTGCAAATACATTTTGACCAAGTCCAGCTACCATCATTACTGTTAAAGCTGTTGCCGTTATTTTCTTACTTCTATTTATCACTTTATTTCCCCCTAAACACATAATATAAGTTTGTTATATTTTGTATTATATTATATTTTTTAGGTAAATATATATTTATGAAGAACTATTAACCTTAATTAACATCACCTTAACATAATATACTTTTTATTAACATAAAAAAAATGATGGTTACCCATCATTTTCTATCAATTTTTAATTGTAATTTTTCTATCCAGCCTTTTTTATATTTTAATGAAATATATCCTATAATAAACATTATAAATGCACCTAAACAATCAACAATTAAGTCTTTCATTGTATCTGTAAGTGCTACTCTACCTAAAAGTAATTCACCATTTTCCAAGGCAAACTTTTGCATATTAAGTCCTAATATTCCATCAAAAGTAAATTCGTATATTTCCCAAAAAACACCTAATGTTACTGCAAAGCAAAATGAAAAATCAACTACAAATAAAGGACTTAAATTCATTTGCACTTTTTCATTTTTATTTAATAATGTTACAAATAAGAACCCTAGTGCACCTAACATAGCGCCACTAAATGTATGCAATATTGTATCCCAATGAGGAACTTCATAATAAAAACTTTTAACTTCTCCTAAGTAAATAGCACAATATAAAAATATTGTATATAAAAACATCATACTTGATGGTATCTCTAACCTTAGCTTCTTTTTTTAGAAAACTAGGCATTAGCATTGCAACTACACCTAATATACATTGAACTAACATTAAAACATAGTCACTTTTCACACGAGTAAATGGCTCACCATCAATATTATTAACTGGAGCTAATATCATAGCTATTATAAGAAACACTATACTTGCTGATAATGAAAATAATACAAATATACTAAATATCTTTTGCCAGTTTATTTTTCTTTTATTCATTATTTCTCTCCTTCAAATATTATTTTACATAATGTTATAAAGCTTACACTATATAGTACCATAACTATTTAAAAGGTAAAAGCATCTAAATTACTATTTAGATGCTTTTACCTTTGTAATTTTCTTATTTATTAAAATATCTTTAATTAATAAGTTTTTCTAAATCATTAAAATAATTATATGTTTCTTCTTTAGTTTCAGCATTAATAAATATAAATTCTCCATTTACTTTAATTAATATATATGGAGATACATAATTATAGATATATAGCTTACATTTTCCATAACCCTCAACATTAAAATTACCTACTGAATATTCATCCATTCCTATTCCATTTGTTCTTACTTTTATCTTTATATTATCCACTAAATTAACTTCCTCAATATCATTTATATTAAATTCTACTCCATATAAAGGTGCATTAATTTTTAGAATTTTATTATCAATACTCATATTAAATCCATAAAACTCAAAAAAAAGAATCATCAATAATACAAGAATTAAACTAACTACTGCAAATATATTACCACCATATGTTATAAATTTTCCTTTTTTAGTTGCCAAATTATAAACAGATTTTGTTCCTATTCTAGGTTCTACAACTACTCTTGTATCATATGGATTTTTATAAAATACTCCATTGATTCAATAATCATCACTATCTACATATATAGGATTTTTTGCTCTAGAAATAAGCTTATTTTGTGCTTGTACTATTTTATTATTTCCATAAATCATACCAAAAGCCACTAATAAAACAGGCAAAATAATTGCTATTAAAACAAAACTTTCATTAGCTCTAGGCAATAGCATAAATAGATAAATTAAAGTATTAGTAATACTTTGAACCATTGCTAAAACAACATAAATTATACTCCAAGTTCTTTTATATATTCTATTACAAGCAATATTTATATCACTTTCATCACAATATACTATAGTTCTTCCTTTAACATAAGTCATATATATTATAAAAAGAATAATTGTGCCTGTAATTGCTGTTCCACTATATATTGCAGCTGTGCTAAATAATTCATTATTATTTATTTTATATAAAACTAAAGGTATAGTACCAATAACCATAGCTAAGGCAAACCACCATTTAGATACCGGCATTTTATCTTTTGCTTTAGTAAGCTCTGTATCAATATTTAACAATTGTTTATTAGGTAATAACCAATTATTATTTCTTTTAACTTCTTTTAATTTATTATTATATTTACAAATTATTTTATAATAAAGAAAATAAACAATTCCAAACCACAATAACCATCCTATCATTAATAATGCTGTATCTAAAAATATAAAAGGAATAAATACTACCAATGATATTAAGAATAATATTTTAATCTTTTTCATAAACTCTTTTGTTATACTAGTTACTTCAACATTTTTTAGCTCTAAGGGAGGAATCATTATTCCTAAAATAACATTTTTATTAGGCTTTGATGCCCCCTTTGCTTCATAATATAAAATTACTAAAACTATTAACGATGTAAATAACATTATAAAACTCATAATTATCTCCTACATCTTTCAATTTGTAAACCATTCATTGTATTATATATCGACTCGCACAGCTTCATAAAATCCTCTTTATTAATTCCTTTTACTCCTGATTCTGCTATAAGAATTTCAAGTTGGCTTTCTATTTTTTCTTTGAATTCTATTGAATTATCAAAAATAGGACTTACTCTTGCTCCATGCCTTCTATCTATTTCTATAAAACCTTCATTTTTTAATATGTTATAAGCTTTAGTTACAGTCATCATATTAATGCCTATATCCTCTGCCATCTGTCTTACTGTAGGAAGCTTTTCCCCTTTTTCTAAATCTCCTCGCCCTATTCCCATAACAATTTCATTTCTTAATTGAACATATATAGGCACATTGCTTGACATATCTAATTTTAAAATCATTTTTCACATCCCCTTTTGTATTATTGCTAACAATACAAAGTATACTTTATCCAAATTCATATTTCAACCAAAAATAACATAATATACAAGAAGGCTGCAACATAAAAGTTACAGCCTTTTAAATATATTGATCTAAATTAATTTTTTAACTACAACGTATCTTCTTAAACCACCATATTTTAACTTGTCCTTTTCAATTTTATAACCAAGCTCTAAAAAACTATTTAAACTATACTTATTATATGGTGAAACAGTAGCACATAATAATTTATCATTATTAGCTATTGATATTTTTTCTAGTTCATTACATATTTTCTTTTGTAATGAATTTCCTCTATATTCAGGGGCCACCACTGTTGATTCAATTTGTCCTACATCTAATAATTCCTCTTCATTAAGCTCTAAATCATAACCATAATTATTTTTTCTAATTCCTAGCTTTCCATATACCCCCATGGCTATAAGCTCATCATTTTCACTTTCATAGCAACCTATTATTTTACCAACTACTTTTATATATTCTAAAAACTCTTCTTTTTCTGAAGCTGCAAATAACTCCTTATTTTCCAATGCATCAATCACTGTTTTTTGAAGATTCATTATATCATCAATATCTTTTTCTTCTAAAAACTTAAATTTTCCCTTAACAATAATCCCATCTTTTCTTTTTATCTCTAGTTCATTTTTCATATTTATAACACTCCCCTAACCTTTGTACAATTTTTCATATTTGTTATTATATCACAATTATTATATGATTATTTATATATTAATTTATAAGAATATGTACATATGAATAATTTATTTAAGCACTCTCTAGATATAAGAAAATCTCAAGCAATGGTAGATATAGCTTCTATAATTAAAGAGAATATTAAATCTTGTGAAAATAATAAAAAGAATTGCGCTAACCGCAATTCTTTTCTTTTTTCATTGGTACAAAGTACACATTATCTTTTTGATTACTTAAGAATCCACCTATATTATAAACATCATTTAATAAATTCATACTTATTACTTCACTTGCTTTGCCTATTTTAATAAGCTGACCATTTTTCATAACCATAATATTATCACTATATGTTAATGCTTGATTTATATCATGCAATACCATCACTATAGTTAATCCATCTTCTTCCTTTAATTCCTTTATTAGCTCCAATAACTCTATTTGATGATAAATATCTAGATATGTAGTAGGTTCGTCTAAAAATAATATTTTACTTTTCTGAGCTAAGGCCATGGCTATAAATACTCTTTGTCGTTCTCCACCGGACATGCTCATG
>JAFADF010000066.1:0-3856 GCA_023425145.1 Actinomycetes bacterium
ATTATTGGAAATCTTCTTTGCCCTCCAGTGTGAGGGCGATTTTTTTGATGGAGGATATATGAGTGAAGTAACAGACTTAGTTGTTATTGAAAAAGCAAATGCAATGACTGTATTTCAGTCTGCCGACCAGATTGAAGAAATCCTTCAAAAGGTTGAACGTGAAGTTATGTCCTTTGTGCCTGATATCACAACGGCAAAGGGCAGAAAGGAGATCGCTTCTCTGGCGTATAAAGTTGCGCAGACGAAAACATATCTCGATGGTCTTGGCAAAGACCTTGTTGCTGAACTGAAGGAAATTCCAAAGCTAATTGATGCCAACCGCAAGACAGTGCGTGATCGCCTTGATGAGCTGAAAGCCAAGGCGCGCCAGCCTCTTACTGATTATGAGGAAGAACAGGCGCGGATTAAAGCCGAAGAAGAAGCTAAGGCAGCAGCTGAAGCTCTCGCAAAGCAAATTGAGTCTGACCATGAAATAGCGATTTTGATGGATCGCGAATTTGACCGCCAAAGAGAAGAGGCAAGACTCAAAGCGGAGCAGGAAAAGCGAGAGCATGAAGAACGCTTAAAAAGAGAAGCTGAAGAGAAAGCCAGAGCAGAAGCCGAAGCAAAGGCAAAAGCCGAAATTGAAGCAGCAGCAAGGCGAGAAGCAGAAGCTAAGGCCGCAGCGGAACGTGCAGAGCGTGAACGCATTGAAGCCGAGCAACGAGCACAGCGCGAAGCAAAAGAGGCAGCAGAACGAGCTGAAAGAGAAAAGCAGGCGGCAATTGAAGCAGAACGCCGAAAAGCACAGGAGGAGGCTGAACGAATCCGGCGCGAGGCTGAAGCAAAAGAGCAAGCCAGAATAGCAGAAGAAAAAAGAATCAAGGACGAAGAAGAGCGTAGAGCAAAGGATAAAGCTCACCGGAAAGAAGTAAATAACAAAATACTTGCTGACCTTATCAAGGTTGGCGCATCAGAAGATGTTGCTAAAAATATCATAACAGCCATCGTAAAAGGCGAAGTATTCGCAACAAAAATAACCTACTAATAAAACCAACATAAGGAACCACCCATGATTTACGCAATCGCGGGAGGCGCTCGCATGGGTGCCTTCCAACTAAATGAATCTTTACTTGAACGAATCACCCGTAAATTACGTGACGGATGGAAAAGAGTTGAGGTCTTATTATGCGCAATGAAATAGCCATCAATCACCAGATGCTTCGTGCAGCACAAAACAAAGCAGTAATAGCCAGATTTATTGGTGATTCCAAAATGTGGCTTGAAGCAAATAAAGCGATGAAATCAGCTATCAACCTTCCGTGGTATCGCAGGAAATGAGTTTTACAGATAACTGGTCAGACGAAGAATTCATTCGTCGGATGAAAGATTTAATCGGTAACGAAGGAGATATTCATGTCACTTGCAACCACAGTGAAGGAGAGCAAGTTACAGAGACGCATGTACACGCAGAAAGCTCTCTGGTATCGCCATAATGGCGACCGCGAAGGAATGCGGGTATGCCTTAATTTGTCCCGAGTCGAAGTATTAAATCAGCGTTATTTCCTTGGGCCGTGTCCATTCTGAGGTGAATTATGGATTTGAACAAATTCGATGAGCCATTCAGCCCTGAAGATATCGAATGGCGAATACAGCAAAGCGGTAAAACACGCGATGGCAAGGTGTGGGCTATGGTGCTGGCTTATGTCACGAACCGGGCAATCATGAAACGCCTGGACGATGTTTGCGGCAAAGCAGGATGGCGCAATGAATACCGCGATATTCCCAACAACGGCGGCGTTGAATGCGGCATATCAATAAAGATTGATTCCGAATGGGTAACCAAATGGGATGCTGCTGAAAACACGCAGGTAGAAGCCGTCAAAGGTGGTCGTTCCGGTGCAATGAAGCGCGCTGCCGTTCAGTGGGGAATCGGTCGGTATCTGTATAACCTTGAGGAAGGTTTCGCACAAACATCTCTCGATAAAAAGCAGGGGTGGCACAGGGCAAAACTGAAGGATGGAACAGGATTTTACTGGCTCCCTCCATCGCTGCCGGGCTGGGCAATCCCAGCATCAGATAACAAACCATCACCAGAAAATACCAACCAGAAATCTCCATCGGTTGACTGCGAACAAATCCTGAAAGACTTCAGCGATTATGCGTCAACAGAAACTGACAAGAAAAAACTCATCGAGCGTTATCAGCGTGACTGGCAATTAATGGCTGGCAACGAGGAGGCGCAGGCTAAATGCGTTCAGGTAATGAACATCAGAGTTAACGAACTAAAACAGGCGGCATAAATGGGAAGTAGAGGCGTAAATAAGGTGATCATTATTGGTCGCCTTGGGCATGATCCAGAAATCAGATATTCACCATCAGGAACGGCATTTGCAAACCTTACAGTTGCTACGTCAGAACAATGGCGTGATAAGCAAACTGGAGAGCAAAAGGAGCAGACGGAGTGGCACCGTGTGGTAATGAGCGGGAAACTGGCAGAAATTGCCAGCGAATATCTGCGAAAAGGCTCTGAGGTTTATCTTGAAGGCAAATTACGGACAAGAAAATGGCAGGATCAAAGCGGACAGGATAGGTTCACTACCGAAGTCATCGTGGGCGTTGGTGGAACCATGCAAATGCTTGGTGGCAAGCAAGGAGGCAATGAACAGTCTTCACCTCAGCGAAATAACGGTCAGCAACAAAGACAGCAATCTCAGCAGCAGGGGAATCACAGCGAACCACCTATGAACTTCGACGATTCGGATATTCCGTTCTAGGAGCTGAATATGAAAATCTGCTCAAGATGCCATCAACAGAAGGAAGAAAGGGACTTTCAAATCAGAAGAGCATCCAGAGATGGATTAACTGCCGCTTGCCGGGCTTGCCTGGCTGAATACGACAAAGAACGCGCTGGATTGCCACATCGAGTATCAGCAAGGAGAGAATATCAATCATCGGAACGCGGAAGAGAACGGTGTAACGCAGCCAAAAAGCGGTTCATTCAGAGCAACCCATGGAAAAGAAAAGCCCACATCATTGTGGGTAATTTTTTGCGCGACGGTAAGCTAATCCGACCACCACAATGTGAGTGCTGCGGATCAGAATGTAAACCACAGGCGCACCACTGCGACTACAGCAAACCAACCGATGTGATGTGGCTCTGCAAGTCATGTCATGTCGAGTGGCACAAACATAACAAACCTATCTACCCAGACGAGGAACCAGTAACTCTCCCCTTCCCTCGTCACGCTATTCACGCAATTTAAGGACTTACATGAATCACTTGATGGTTGACCTTGAAACAATGGGCAACGGGCCATACGCGCCAGTTATTTCTATTGGGGCGGTATTCTTTGACCCGAATACCGGAGAAACAGGAGAAGAGTTCTCGGTAAATATCTCGCTTGAATCATCAATGCGATATCGAGCGCGTCCTGACGCTTCAACGATTTTATGGTGGCTGGAACAGAGTGAAGAAGCCAGAAAATCGCTAACCAGCAACACTCAGGAGATTTCAACGGCTCTTTCATGGTTATCTGAATTCATCATAAAGAACGCTAACCACAAATTCGTTCAGGTTTGGGGGAATGGAGCATCATTTGACTGCGTTATTCTCCGAAACAGTTATTCGCTGACAGGGCAGCCAGTTCCATGGCAGTGGTGGAATGACCGCGACGTAAGAACAATCGTCGAGCTTGGAAAGGTAATAGGATTCGACCCTAAGCGAGATATGCCATTCAAAGGAACTCGCCACAACGCTCTTGATGATGCCATTCACCAAGCCAAATACGTTTCATCGATCTGGAAAAAGTTAGCTAAATAATCAACAGGAGAAAACCATGCCAGCGCCTCTGTATGGTGCGGATGACGCGCGCCG
>JAFADF010000010.1:0-2693 GCA_023425145.1 Actinomycetes bacterium
CATTTAAGACCACATAGTTTTAGTGAGATAATAGGTCAAGATAGAGCTATTAAATCATTAATTTCTAAAATTGCATATCCATATACTCAGCATATTATACTTTATGGACCACCGGGAGTAGGAAAAACTTCTGCTGCAAGACTTGCTTTAGAAGAAGCAAAAAAATTAGAATATACACCTTATGATGATGATTCTAAATTTGTAGAAGTTGATGGAACAACTTTAAGATGGGACCCAAGAGAAATAACTAATCCACTTTTAGGATCTGTTCATGATCCTATATATCAAGGAAGTAAGAGGGATTTAGCTGAAACAGGTATACCGGAACCAAAGCCAGGTTTAGTAACAGAAGCTCATGGAGGAATACTTTTCATAGATGAAATTGGAGAGTTAGATTCTACACTTCAAAATAAGTTATTAAAAGTTTTAGAAGATAAAAAGGTGGAATTCTCATCAGCTTACTATGATCCAGATGATGAAACAGTTCCTAAATATATAAAATATTTATTTGATAATGGTGCTCCAGCGGATTTTGTTTTAATAGGAGCAACTACAAGAGAACCAAAAGATATTAATCCAGCATTAAGATCTAGATGTACAGAAGTATATTTTGAACCACTTACAGCAACGGATATAGTTAAAATTGTTGAAGAGGCTAGCAAAAAACTAGGGGTTAGCCTTGAAGATGGGGTAGCAGAAGAAATTTCTAAATATACTGTTGAAGGTAGAAAAGCTATAAATATACTTTCTGATGTGTATTCTAGTGTAGTGTATAAAAATAAGGGACTTAAAGATGATTTAGAAATAACATTAAAAGATATAGAAGAAGTAATATCTATAAATAGATTAACACCTTATGAACATATAGAGGAGTTAAACCAAGGTGAAGTAGGAAAAGTTTATGGTCTTGGTGTAGCTGGCTATATGGGTTCTACATTAGAAATAGAAGCTGTTACGTTTAAGGCTAATGAAAAAGGAAAAGGAAGAATCCGATTCAATGAAACTGCTGGATCTATGGCTAAAGATTCAGTGTTTAATGCAACATCTGTTATAAGAAAAGTTTGTGGTGTAGACTTAAGTGATTATGATGTTCATGTAAATGTTGTTGGAGGCGGAAATATAGATGGACCATCAGCAGGAGCAGCAATAACATTGGCTATAATATCATCTATTACAAATAAAGAAATTAGAGGAGATGTAGCAATAACAGGAGAAATATCACTTAGAGGTAAAGTTAAACCTGTTGGTGGAGTATTTGAAAAGATTTATGGAGCTAGAAGAAGAGGAATAAGAAAAGTCTTAGTACCTAAAGACAATATTAAAGATGTTCCATATGAATTAACTGATATAGAAGTAGTATCAGTGGATACAATAGAAGATGTGCTTAAAGAAGCGTTAAAACACTAGGGGTGATAAGATGGAAGAAACAGTTAGGGTTCTCCCACAAAATATAGATGCAGAGATGTCTGTATTGGGTGCTATGATGGATGATAAAACAGTTATAGCAGAAGCTGGAGAAGAATTATCTCCTGAAGATTTTTATAAGGAAGCACATAAAATAATTTTTTCAACAATCATGGAATTATTTATGAAGGATATTCCAGTAGATGAAATAACTTTAATTGAGCATCTAAGATCAGCAGGTAAGTTAGAGGCAGTAGGGGGAATATCCTATATTGCTTCTCTTACAAGTATGCTGGCTACAACAATGAATGTTGACTCATATATAAAGATTGTAAAAGATAAAGCAATACTTAGAAGACTTATTAGATCTGCTAATGAAATAATTGAAGAAAGTTATACTAAGCAGAACGAAGTAGATGAAGTTATGGATAGAGCTGAAAAGAAAATCTTTGATATATCTGAAAATAAGGTTAAAAGTGATTTTGAAAGAGTATCTTCAGTTTTATCTAGAAGTATAGAACAATTAGAACAAGTTTTTAATAATAAGAGTGATGTTACTGGTATAGAAACACCATTTATTGATTTGAACTCAAAAACATCAGGATTTCAAAAAGGTGATATGGTACTTATAGCTGCAAGACCGTCTATGGGTAAGACAACTTTTGCATTAAACCTTGCTCAACATGCAGCACTTAGATGTGGAAAAAGCGTAGTAATATTTTCTTTAGAAATGTCAAAGGAACAGTTAGTGCAAAAATTACTTTGTGCAGAAGCAAATATAAGTATGGTATCCTTCAGAAATGGTGATTTAAAAGATTCTGATTGGGATAATATTGTTAGATCAGCAGGTCCACTTGGGGCATCTAAGATTTTTATTGATGATACACCAGGGGTTACGGTGATGGAGATGAGATCTAAGTGTAGAAGAATTAAGTTAGAACATGGAATAGATATGATCTTAATAGACTACCTTCAACTTATGAGTGGTAGTGGTAGTGAAAGTAGACAACAAGAAGTATCAGAAATTTCACGTTCTATAAAAGCTTTAGCAAAGGAAATGGAATGTCCTGTTATTGCATTATCGCAGTTATCTCGTGCTCCAGAGCAAAGGGCAGATCATAGACCTATGTTATCGGATCTTAGAGAATCTGGATCTATAGAACAGGATGCTGACGTTGTTATGTTCCTTTATAGAGATGAATATTATAATAAAGAATCAGATGAAAAAAATATAGCAGAATGTATAATAGCTAAACAGAGAAATGGTCCAACAGGAACAGTTAAAATGA
>JAFADF010000026.1:0-89484 GCA_023425145.1 Actinomycetes bacterium
CGGGCCCCCCCCCCCCCCGCCACTGCGTCCTCCGGGACGAAAGGGGACGGTTCCTGTTACGTCCCACGAGACGAATGGGGACGGTTCCATTACCGTCCAGCCCGCTCAGCGCAGTTGGTGGGGACGGTTCCAATTCCGTCCAGCCTGGTCAGCGCAGTTGGTCGGGGACGGTTCCATTTCCGTCCAGCGCTGGTCAGCGCAGTTGGTGGGGACGGTTCCATTACCGTCCAGCGATCCCGACGCTCAGCGCTGGCTGAGCCGCTGGCAGGCGTCGAGTAGGGCGAAGGTTGCTGATGAGTCGTGTCCGGACCGCAGCTGCTGGGCCGCCGCAATCACCAGGGACGCCTGGGTGGGCAGCAACAGATTCGGCCACGGGTCACCGTCGGCCGGAATCGCCGGACCACCGGCCTCGCGGTAGGCGGCGACGAACTCGTCCCAATCCTGGTCGGGGAGCAACCCGGCGGCGTTGAAACCGGCCGCGCGGGACAGATCCCAGGCCGGATCACCGACCCCGAAGTCGTCCACATCAAGCAGCTTCCAGCTGCGCCGCAACGGGGTATGGCCCAGCTGGCCCAGGTGGAAGTCGCCATGGGCCAGGGTGGCCGCGGCCGGCTCGGCCAGCCGCTCGGCCAGCGACTCGCCCAGCTCGGCCAGCCAGGCCAGCTCGGTCGGACCCTCGTCTTTGAGCCAGCGAATCGTCCGGGCCAGCCGACTGTGTCCGCCCAGGCGGGGCGGATCGTCGGCGACCGGCATCGAGTGCAGCTTCGCCAACAACCGTCCGGCATCGGTCCACGGCGGGTGGTCGATGCTGGCCAGCACCGTCACCCGGGGCCAAACCGTAGCCAGACGTCCATTCGGGGCGTCGATCGGGCGGTAGATCAATGGCTGGATCCACAGCCGGTCGATGTCCGGGCCACCGATGCAGTGCAGGCGACGGCTGAGCCGTCCGCGGTCGGTGAACCGCCCGTGCAGCTTCACGATGACGCCTGCGCAGATGTAGACCTGGGCCGGCTCCGGGGCGACTGGACGAGTGGGCAGACCGCGGGTGATCAGCGGCACCACCGGCGTGGTCGGGGTGACCCGTGGATCCTGGGAGTTGGCGACCTCGCGGATCCAGCTGGCCAGCGCTTCGGGCGGGCGGCTCGGCTCGCTCGTCAGCATGGGCGCCAGCTTTCGCGGGGTCGGGGAACGCCGCGACCGCGGCGTCGAACCAGAGTAGCGCTCAGCGCCGTCCACGCCGAGGGGTCAATTGCTGACCCGGCCCGGCCGGTCGCAGCCGGCTAGTCCGCGATCAGCGGGTCGGTGGTCAGCGGAACCGAGGGCAGCGCCACAGCATCGTCCGCGACCGCCGAGGCGAGCCGCGAACGCAGCTGGCGCACCTCCGGGAAGGCCAAAGCGAAGCTCATCGTGGCGAAAGCCAGCAGGCCGGTGACCAGCAGCGGCAGGTGGACGCCGAAGGCCAGCGTGGCCGGACCGGCCAGCAGCAACCCGACCGGGCCGAGCATCAGCGAGCCGAGCGCGTCATAGGACGCCACCCGCGACAACGCCTCCGGCGGCACCTCGTTCTGCATGGTGGTCAGCCAGAGCACGCCGAATAGCTCGAAGCCGATGCCCTGCAGCCCCATGGCCGCGGTGACCACCCACAGCGGCGCCGACACCGCGAGCAGGATCGGCGGCAGGGCGGCGGTTCCGGTGAGCAGCGTCCCGACCAGAATCGGACGATGCGGATGCCAGACCAGGGAGATGGCCACCCCGATCATGGCGCCGACCGCCTCGCCGGCCAGGATGGTCGTCCACGCCGCGGCACCGCCGAGCTCCTGTTCGGCCACCACGGGTCCGAGGACGCCGTGCGCGGCCTGCAGGGCGAGGATCAGCATCGACCACTGGACGACACAGACCCACAGCCACTGCCGGGACTTGAACTCCCCCCACCCTTCGATCAGTTGTCGAATCGGGTGATCCTCCGCGCCGGCCAGGGTGCCGGTCACCGCGGGGAGACGCATCATCAGCAGTCCGGCGAGCGCGAACAGGCTGCCGGCGGTGACCATGGCCCAACCGCCTCCGAGCCACACGACGACAGCGCCGGCCGCGACAAGGCCGGCCAGCCGAGCGACGGAGGCGCCCATGGCCAGCCAGGAGTTGGCCGGCTGCAGCATGTCCTCGTTGACCAGGTCGGGAATGATGCCGCTCAGCGCGGGGTAGATCAGGGCGCTGGACATGCCGGCCAACGCGGCAGCCAGGCTGAGCAGGACGATCGGGGCGTAGCCGGTCAGCAGCATGACGCCGATCGCACCCCAGCCGAGCGCGGCCAACAGTTCCCCGGTGAGCAGCACCAGCCGACGCGGGTAGCGGTCGGCCACCACGCCACCGACCAGCATGAAGATCACCATCGGCACCGTCTGGGCGGCCAGCACGATGGACAGGGTGGCCGGGCCGCCGTCGGGCAGCTGCAGCAGGCCGAACGCGAGCGCCACCGGTGAGAACGCCATGCCCAGCATCGACGTGGTGCGGCCGGCGAGCAGCAGCACGAACGGACGGTTCGCAAGCAACGTGGTGGCTTGCTGACTGGGTGACATGATTCCTCTACTCGGCGAATGGGCAGCCTTCCATGCTCGCACTCTCCGGCTCCGCTGGCAAATCCCTGGTTGCGGCAGCTGACAAGGGGGTTGAATGGAGCCATGCTGATCGTGCAGGTGCAAGTCCAGGTCGTCCCCGATGGGGTGGACGCCTTCATCGAGGCGACGAAGGCCAACGCCGCCGGCTCGCGGCTCGAGCCGGGCGTTGTCCGATTCGATGCGATTCAGGAGCTGGGGGATCCGTCCCGCTTCGTCCTGATCGAGGCGTACCGGGACGAGCAGGCCGCCGCGGACCACAAGCTCACCGACCACTACGCCGCCTGGCGGGACGCGGTCGCGCCACTGATGGCCGGCCCTCGCTCGTCGATGAAGTACACCGACATCGACTTCGCGGGCTGAGCCTGTCGGTCCCTGAGGTCCTCGATGGGACCTCTGGGGCCGACTCGGGCGGATCGTTCTCGACCTCCGTGGTCGGGTCGGGTGTCCGGGTTCGGCCTGGGTGGCGGCTTGGGGTTCAGGGATACGGTCTTCGAACGATCCGCCCGCGCCGGCTGGCTTGCCGTGGCTTGGCTTCGGTCCCTGAGCTTGTCGAAGGGACGCTATGGGCTTCGACGGGCACAGCTGGCGGAGCGCCGTCCTGGGCGGATCGTTCTCGACCTCCGTGGTCGGGTTGGGTGTCCGGCTTTGGCTTGGGTGGGGGCTTGGGGTTCAGGGATACGTTCTTCGAACGATCCGCGCGCACCGGCTGGCTACTGGTTGGGCGTGCTGCGGGCCGTCCCGGGCGGATCGTTGGGTGGCTTGGGACGAAACAGGAACCGTCCCCGTTTTGTCCCGGGGTGCTGGCTAGCTTCGGTGGACGGAAATGGAACCGTCCCCAGGTCTCGCGCTGAGAAGGGTGGACGGAAATGGAACCGTCCCGGAGATCAGGCGTCGAAGAGGGACTGGCCGACGTATTGGCCGTCGCGGACGCCGGGGGGCACCAGGAAGACCGACGATGAGGTGGTCTTCAGGTACTCCGAGAACATGTCGTCGCGGGCCATGTTGGTGTGCACCGTGGCGAACCGCTCGGGCGCCTTCACGAAGCCGATGAAGAACAGGCCGGCGTCCAGCCGTCCGGTGTCGTCGTTGCCGTCGACGTAGTTGTAGCCGCGCCGCAGCATGGCGATGCCGCCGTTGTTCTCCGGGGCGGCCCGGGCCACGTGCGAGCGCGGATCGATCAGCGGACGCCCATTCGCTCCGGTCTTGGCGAAGTCCGGATCGGTGAACTCGGTGCCACCCGACAGCGGCGCTCCGGACTTCTTCTCCCGGCCCAGCACCCGATCCTGCTCCGACAGCTGCAGCCCGTCCCAGACCTCGATGGTCATCGCGATTCGCCGCGCGACAAGGTACGACCCGCCATGCGCCCAGGCCGGGCCGTCGGAGATCCAGACATGCTCGGCCAGCCGCGCGGGCTGCTCGGCCTTGAGGTTGCGGGTGCCGTCCTTCTGGCCGAACAGGTTGCGCGGAGTGGTCTGCGCCGACGAGGTGGACGAGGTGCGTCCGAACCCGAGCTGCGACCAGCGCAGCGTGGCCCGGCCGAACGCGATCCGGGTCAGATTCCGGATCGCATGGACGGCCACCTGCGGGTCATTCGCGCACGCCTGGACGCACAGATCCCCGCCGGAGCGCTCCGGTGAGATGAAGTCGTTGGCCATCTTCGGCAGCGGCGTGAAGTCCGGTGGCAGCTGGCTGGCCAGCCCGAACCGGTCCTTGCCGGCCGCATCGCGGAACAGCGACGAGCCGAAGCCGAAGGTGATGGTCAGCCCGGCGGCATCCAGCCCGGCCGCCTCGCCGGTGTCGTCCGGGGGCAGGTAGGGGCCGCCGTCGAAGGCGCCGCGGGCGGAGACGTCCGCGCCGATCACCATCCGGCTGGCCGCATACGTCCAGTCCTTCAGCAGGGCAATCAGGTCGTCCCGGCTGGCGTCCGAGCGCACGTCGAAGGCGGCGAAGTGCAGCCGATCCTGTGCCGGGGTGGCGATTCCGGCCTGGTGCTCGCCGTAGAAGCCGTACTCCAAATGGCCACCGGACGTCTTGGGCGCCAGCGCCGCCCCGCCGAAGCCACCGGCGAGCGCGCCGGCGGCCAGGCCGAGGCCGCCGCCCAGGCCGAACAGCCCGCGCCGGGACATGCCCTTGCGCGGCTCCGGCTCGGCTGTTGTGGGGTCAGTTGCCTCCACGCTCGTCGGGGCCTCGGGCTGCCCGGCGCCGGTCGGCTCGGTCATCAGGCGATGCCCAGCACGGCGTTGGTCAGCTTCGACAGCGGCGTCCGGGTGGCGTCGATCTGATCGACGAGTTCCTTCTGCTGCTTGCGATTCACCTTGTCGTAGCTCACAAAGCCGTCCTTGAGGCTGCCGTACTGGGCCAGCAGGGCGGCCAGCTTGTCGAACTCGCCACCGATCTGGGTGACCAGAGCCTTGCCGTCAGCGCCCTTGCGCTCGGCGATCGGGGCCACCAGGTCGAAGGCGATCCGGGAGCCTTCCAGGTTGGCCTGGAAGTCGTACAGGTCGGTGTGCGACCACCAGTCCTCCTCGCCGGTCACCTTGCCGACGGCGATCTCCTCGAGCAGCCCGGACGCACCGTTGGAGACGGTCGCGATGTCGACGCCCTGGGTGGTCACGAAGTCGGCGGCATGGACGGTGTCGTACAGCTTGGCCACATCGGCGACCAGGGCATCGGCCACCTCCTTGCGCTGGGCCGGGGTGGACGGGCTCCAGCCGTCCCAGGCCGAGCTGCCGTCGGGCTGGACGGCGTCCTTGGCCGGCACCCACAGATCCTTCTCGATCCGGTGGAAGCCCAGCCAGCTGGTGAACGTCGGGTCGTCGGCGGCCAGCGCCTTCGCCTCGGCCAGGTAGTCGATCTCGCGGTAGTCGATCCGCGGATCCAGCGAGCCCAGGGCCTCGGCGATCGGCTCGATCCGCTCGTAGTTCACTCGGGTGGACGCGTACAGGCTACGCGCGGTCTCGTCGTCGCCGTCGGCGTAGGCTTTGGCGAACTTCTCCACCTTGGGCTGCAGCTCGGAGACCTCGTTCTTCACGAAGTTCACGTAGTCAGTGACCACTTTGCTGAACAGCTCGGCGTCCTCCCCGGCCACAGCCAGCGCCTCACCGGTGACGGTGAAGGCGGCCTCGCCGACGTTCTCGCCGCGCATACCCGGCTTGCAGGCCGTGAAGTAGCTGCCCGGCTGCAGGGCCACCGACAGCTCACTGGTCGAGCCCGGCGCAATGTTTTCCTTCTCGGCCACGACCCGCAGCCGATCGCTGGCCATCAGGTAGAACTCGGTGGTCCGGGAGCCGGCGTTGGTGATCGCGAAGGTCGTGTTGCCGCTGCCGGTGGTGGCGGACGACACCGTGCACGCGTCGTCGGTGGAGGTGACGGTGAGCACCCCGGCGCCGGCGGACGAGCTCGACTGGGCGGCCGGTTTGGCCACGCAGCCGGTCAGCAGCAGGGCGCCGGACGTGATCAGGGCAGCCAGCGATGAGCGGTTCAGCAAGGTGGTTTCCTTTCAGGCGTGCCGGTCAGGCGGCACGTCCGGCCGGGGCCGGGGCGGATTCGACGGGAGTGGGCTTGGCGGTGGGCGTCCGGCGGGCGCGGCGCTGCTCGCGGACCCGACGCAGGAACTTCGGCAGGACGATGGCCAGGTAGGTGATCCAGGCGATGACCTCGATCCAGCTCATCTGCGGGGTGAGCCCGATCGTCCCCTTGGCCAGGGCGGCGAGGGCTCCGCTGGGGTCGATGGTGGCGCTGATGTCGAAGGCCCAGCCGAACGGGAAGGACGCCATCCAGAACGGACCGTCGGTGAGGCCGGTGAGGACTTCGCCGGTGCGCAGATCGGTGGGGGTGATCGGGTGGCCGGAGAACGGGCCGGGCAGGACGGCAGCTTCCTGCAGATCGTGGATGCCGTAGGCCAGGATGCCGGCGGCGACCACGATCAGGAAGGCGCCGGTCCACTGGAAGAAGGCGGCGTAGCTGATCTTGGCCAGGCCTCGGTAGGCGAGGTAGCCCAGGACGACGGCAGCCGCGATCCCGGCCAGAGCGCCGAGCAGCGCTTCGGGCTGGAGCGCCCAACCCCACAGCATCAAAGTGGTCTCCAGACCTTCGCGGCCGACCGACAGGAACGCGATCCAGGCGATCGCGGCGCCGGTGCCGACAGCCAGGGCCTGGGCGGCACCGGATTCGAGCTCGGCCTTGATCCGGTGGCCGGTGGCCATCATCCAGAAGACCATCCAGGTGACCATGGCCACGGCCAGCAGCGACATGATGCCGCCGACGATCTCTTGGGCTTCGAAGCTGAGCGTGTAGCTGCCGAAGGTGAAGGCGGCACCGAGGGCGGCCGAAACGGTGATGGCGGCGGCCACTCCCCACCAGAGGCGGGGCAGGGCGTCCCGTCGCTCGCGGCGGATTAGGTAGGCCACCAGGATCCCGACGATCAGGGCGGCCTCCAGGCCTTCCCGCAGGCCGATCAGGAACGAACCGAGGAACAACGCGGTCTCCGATGCTTAGGTAAGGCTCCCCTTACTTTTTTACGCAACAGGAACCTTAGCAAAATGGGAGGGCGGGTTGTCCAGTGGACTCCTTTGCCCATGGGACGTGGCCGTCGCGCGGGTACCGCAGGGTCGCGGATCGCCCTGGCCGACGTGATGTGCGCGCTCGATGCGGTTGCGAGGGTCAAAACGCGCTGATGTGGCGATCGAGCGCGCAATTCGCGTCACGAGGGGATCGACGACGACAGTGGCCTGGCGGAAATGGCCGCCAAGCGCATCAGCTCAGGCGCGACGGGCGCGGACGGCGCCCTCGATCACCTGCTGACACAGCTCGACGGTCTCCGGGAGTAAGTCGACGCCGAGCTGCCGGGCTTGCCGAGTGACCTGGGTGACCAGGCGGTTCACTTCGCTGGTGGCGCCGGCCAGGTGCTCGGTGCGGATCCGGGCGGCCATCAGCAGCTCGTCGGCGGGGGCGACAGTCAGCGCGCGAGCAGCCGCCCAGCGGGCTAGGTCGAAGTCGCGGCGGGCCAGGGCGCGTTCGGTGAGCACCAGCGCGGTGTCGCGCAGCGCGCTGGCGATGTCGGTGCGCAACTCCTCAGCCCAATGCCACTGTCCCGGAGCCGCATCGGCCAGCGGAGCGCCACGGACGAGCTCCAGCGCGGCCACCAGGGACGTCTCGGGCAGCCGGTCGAGGCCGGCGGCGAGCAGGGTCTGCAGCTGCTGCCAGTCCGAGGTGATGCCGGCATGCAGCTCGATCCGTCCGGCGTAGGCGTCGGGCAGGTAGGCGTCCCCCTCAGCCGTGCTGCCGAGCCACGCTCGCAGGCGGCTCAGGTTCGAGCGACGCGTGCCCTCGGCGATGCCCAGGCTGGCCGCCATCTGGGTGGCGGTGCTGCGCGGGTGCTCGAGGATCCAGGCGCACAGCTCGATCAGTTGCTGGCGGGCTCGGCTGGGCTCCTCGCCGCGGGCCCCGACCAGCTCGGCCGGGCCGATCAGCAGCAGTCGCGGCTCGGTATCGGAGATGACTCGGACGATGTCCACGGCTTCCTCGACTCTCGTGGGGAGCGGACGGATGTTGGCCGACCCATCGCCGGCCCACCAGGCCGGCTCGGTGGCCGAGGAGTCGGCATCGACCAGCAGGCCGGCCAGGTCTTTGGCGATGGTGGACGGCACCGTGTGCGGGGTCAGGCCGGCGGCCAGCCCGTCCAGCCGTCCCGCCAGTGAGCCGGCAGTGCGATGTACCTGCCAGGTTGCGGCCTCACCGGACGTGGTCGGCAGCAGCACCACCACTCCGCACGGCTCGCCCTCCAGCGCATGCTCCAGCCGGGCCAGCTCGATCGGGCTCGGCTCATCGCCGAGGATCAGGACCAGCGGAGCGACCGCGTCCGCGCGATCCGGGTCGAGCCGGAGCTCCCCAAAACTCAGCTTCGACAAGGCCTTTCGCCGCTGGGTGGCGTGGGCCACGAGGTCGCTGATCGCATGATGCGGGTCGCTGAGCCGTCGCACCCGTTCACCACCGGACAGCGCCAACAGCTCGCTGCCGGTGCCGGCGGCCAGCACCCGGGTCTCGGCGCTCCACGGGGCGCAGGCCAGCTCGATGCCCATGGCCAGCAGCGACGCTCCGGCCAGCTCGGCGTCGTCGGCAGCCACGCCAAGCAGCCGGGATTGTTCGGCGTTGACCAGGATCGTCCGTCCGTCCGCGGCGGTACCGACGCTGACCAGGCAGGGGTAGGGGCAGGGGTGGTCGGACGGCCCGAGCTCGATGGCCTTGGCTACCGCGATCTGCCAGCAGTCGGGGTCGCCGCCGAAACCGTCCAGCGGGTCGCCGGCGGGCTGGGCCCACTCGAAGGCGAGCGCGCGATCGTCCAGCTCGATCCGGGACAGCGCCGGCAGCGGACGGCCTGCTGCCGCCAGCCGCTGGCCGAGGTGGCGCAGCGCCCGATCGAGGGCCAGCACCCGGTCGGGACGTTGCACTGCGCCCAGCGCCACCCGGAGCCGGGCTGCCGCCGGGTCGGCATCGATCAGTCGCCGGCCGCGCGGACGCTCCCGCAGCCGCAGTGCCCGCCGGGTCTCGACGGTGCCGATGATCACCGCTGCCGCGACCGTGCCGACCGGTCCGACCAGGCCGATCGGGGACGAGCTTGGCGCGACCGCCTCGAGCTGGGCCGCTGGGCTCGGCGACGGTGCGTCGGTGGGCGGCGTCGCTGGAAGCGCGGTGCTCTCGGCTGCTGGCGGCGCGACTGCAGTGGTTAGTGAATCGGAGCTGCGGGCGGTCGGTGGGTCGAGCCGGATCGGGTCCGTGGGGCCTACGGTCGACCGGCGCCCAGCCGTCTCGTCCACCTGCTCGGCGGACGGTTCCGCGCCCGGGATGTTCAGCCGCCACCCGATCTCGATGTGGTCCGGATCGGAGATCAGCTCCCGGTTGGCCTCGGCGATCTGTGGCCAGCGGGACGCCCGGCCCAGATGCTCGAGGGCGAGCTCGGACAAGGTGTCGCCCCGCTCCACAGTGACCTGCTCGGCGTGCCGCGGGCTGGCCGCGGACGCCTCCGCTACCGGCACAGCCGGCGGGCCATCGGTGAGAACAACGCCGGCCGGCACGGCCAGCTGGCTCCCGGGTCGGAGCTCCTGGACGGGGTCGGCCAGCAGGCTCGGGTTGGCCGCGGCCAGTTCTCGCCAGCGCCGTCCGTCACCGAGCAGTGCCTGGCTGACCGACCACAGATCGTCCCCGGGCAGCACCCGATAGCCGGGTGCTGCGGGCGTCGGTGCGGAGGCCGCGACCACCGCGTCCTCCGGCTCAGCAGCAAGGGGGCTCGGGTTCTGCGCGGTCCCGGCCACGGCGGCAATCGCCGACGGTGCGCGGGGAGCGCTGGCGGTCGCGGCCAGGGCCAGCACGGCCAGCAGCAGTCCGGCGCTGAGCTGCTGAACCACGGCAATCCCAGGCAGTCGGACGAGCGGACGCCCGGCCAACAGCCGGACCAGCTCCAAGGCGGTGGCCAGGGCGAACACCGCCCAGGCCAGCCAGCCGACCGCGGTGATCAGCCCGAACAGCAGCGAGCCGTCGTCAGGGCCGAGCAGCCCGTTCAGGCTGAGCCGGGGGTAGCGTCCCCAGCTGAGCAGAGCCGCCGGTGCGCCGAAGATGATCAGGGCGAGCAGCCCTGCTGAGCCCAGACCACGGAGCCAACGCATCACTTTCTCCCTCGATAGCGATCGACGACGGCACTGCCCGCAGCGGTGACCGTCAGTTCGCCGGGCCAGCCGGGCACCAAGATGTCGGCCAGCGGCACACTGCAGGTGACGTGGGTCAGGAGGCTGCCCGGAGTGCCGGCCGGCAGTTGCAGCGCGGCGGCGTCGACCTCGACGATCAGCTGGACGCAACGCAGCCCGCTCACACTTGCCTGGGCGTTCACCAGCCGTCGTGCCGCGGCATCGGCCGCGCCGGGGTCACGTTCGAAGGAGGCGGCGCGGGCCGCGGCGCCGGCCATCGCCTCGACGCTGTTGCGGGCCAGCCACACTCGTCCGCCGCCCACCAGGAGGCTGAACAGCAGCACGAGCACCGGCACCAGCAAGGTGAACTCGATAGCCGCCGAGCCGCGCTGGTTCCTGGTCACCGGACGACCTCGGCGGGCAGGACGGCTCGCTCCCGAATCTGGGTGAGGCCGAAATCCAGGAACGACAGCGGACGGCCGGTGACCGTCACCACCACCAGTCCCTGCTCAACTCCCACCTCGACTCCGACGTCGGTCAGGCCACCGCTGGCGGCGACCCGGCGTCCGGCATCCTCAGCGGCGGACGGATCGTCGCCCGGCACCCGCAGATCGGCGATGGTGGCGGCCGCCGCAGCGGCCACGGCGCGTCCATGCAGCCAGATGCCGGTCTGAACCAGGCCGAGGATCAGCATCAGCAGGGCAGGCATCAGGATGGCCCACTGCACCGACTCGGTCACCCCGCGCTGGTTCATGGCTGGGGCAGGTGCTGATTCACATAGGCGGTGACGAAAGCGCCGATGCTGAGCGCGACGACCGCAGCCACTCCGACGTAGATCGCGGTCTCGGTCGACTGGGACAGGCCGCGCTCGTCGTGTCGCAGCGCGACCAGGCGTCCGATCAGCTCGTGGACGGTTTTCATGGGGACTCCTCTCGGATGAGGTCAGCCGGCCAGCAGCCGGAGAATCGGGGGCAGCAGGAAGAACAGGGCGAAGACCATCGACGGAATCACCATGAAGAAGGTCATCCGCTCCGACAGCGACGAGGCCGCGATCTTGGCTGTTGTCAGGTGGGCGTCGCGGAGTTCTCGGACGCGAGCTCGCAGCGACTCCGCCAGCGAGGCTCCGGAGTCTTCCAAGGCGAGCACGTCGGCCAAGTCCGCCAGCGCGGGCAGGTGGAGGTCATCGGCCAAGCGGTGCAGATCCGGATAGGGCTGGCGCTGCTCGAGCCGGGCCCGCTCCAGAGCGTCCCGGACGGATGCGAAGACGGCCACATCGCTGACCAGAGCGGCCGAGCGCAGAGCCTGGCTGCTGGACCTGTTGGCCAGCCGCTCCAAGGTCACTAGATCGAAGAAGGTCAGCAGCGCCTCGGTGTTGTCGGCGGTGCTGGCCGACTCACGTCCGCGCAGCAGGAGGTCGGGGACGAAGAAGCCGGCGGCACCGAGAGCCACGGTTGCCGCCGTCGGCCAGATCAGCGCCCGCGTCCCTGCTCCGACAAGCAGGTTCGCTACCCACGGCAGGGTGAGGCCGGCCACCGCCCACAGGGCCTTGGTGGCGTAGTGACGGTCGACCGAACGTCCGATCAGGCGCAGTCGACGGCTGGTGGCCTCGGTGACCGGGCGGCGGAGTCTGATCCGCACCCACGATCCGAGCCGGTCCAGCCCGACGCCGCTGGTCTGTTCGGGTGCCGGCAGCTGGCCGTCGAGCAAGTCGAGCGCATCGGCCAGACGGGGCCGGAAGGGCAGCGCAAGCGCACCGACCAGCGCCCACAAGCCGAGTCCGATGCAGCCGCCGGCCAGCCCGGCGGCGAGAGCGAGGTTCATGTCGCCCTCCTCAAGATCCGCTGCCGCGGACGAGGCAGCGCCATTCGGCGCAGGAACAGCAGCGAACCGAGGTAGGCCACCACCAGCGCCGTCAGCAGCGCCTGGCCGGGCAGGCTGGCGAAGGGCGCGAAGAAGGAGCCGCCGAAGACCAGGGCCAGCGCCAGAGCGGCCACCGTGAAGATCGTCACTTGGCGGACGACGATGCGCGGCTTGGCCCGTTCGGCCTCGATCTCGCGAAGCGCGCGAAGCCGGTCCTGGACGGTGTCGGCCAATGCATTCAGGGTGGCGGTGGCGCCGGTTCCGCCCCGCTCCGCGGCCAGCATGAGCGCGGCCAGAATGGCGTCCGCGTCGGCGCTGTCCAGAGCATCAGCCATCGCGGTGAGCGCTTGCTCCATCGTCCAGCGATCATCGAGGCGCGCCACCAACAGCCGCAGTTGGGCACCCAGTGGCTCAGCCGACTGCCGTGCGGAGACACGGATGGCATCGGTGATCGACCGCCCCGTGGGCAGCAGCGCGGCCAGATTGCGAACCCAGCGATCGAGGGCTTCGAGCAGCTCGGCGTCCCGATTGGCCGGGGTCGACAGCAGGACTGGCAGCCCGAATGCCGCGGCCGGGACGATCACGGCCAGCATCGGCAGGCTGGTCCACGCGGACGCCGCGACGCCGGCAGCCAGAGCCAGGCCGAGTTGGATCGCGCGCCTTCGGGCTGCCGGGCCTTGCCAGCTTCGAGGAAGCCGAGAGCGCCGGGGGTGGCTCGATGCGTCCGGGGACGTTCGGAACCCGGCCACCACAAGCAGCACACCGGCGCCGATCAGCAGGCCGGAGAGGGCGGCGATCGCGGTGTCCATCATGACCGCCAGACGTCCGAGAATGGGGCCAGCTCGGCGAGCAACTGCGCGCCGGGAGTGAACCGGGACGTGCCGGCATTATCAGCGGTGTAGACCACTTCGGTGACCGGGCGTCCGCCTTCCACGCCGCCGGTGAGCTGCCGGATCTCGGCGACGCTACGGGTGCGAGTGCCGCCGCGCCAGGTGTCGTCGACCAGCCGGACATGGATCAGCAGCGCGATGTGATGTGCGATCTGCCGGTAGGCCTCCTCGATCGTCAACACCCCGCCCTGGGCGACGCGCGCCGCCAATCTGTCGATCGTGGACGCGGCCGAGTGGGAGTGGGTCGTGGACAACGTGCCTGCGCCGGCGGTCATGGCTTCGAACATCGCGCCGGCTTCGCCGCCACGGACCTCGCCGACGATCAGTCGGGACAGGTTCTGGCGCAGCGCTTCGGGAATCAGATCGGCCACGGTGAACTCGCCGAGCCTGCGCCCGTCCGCGACCTCTCCCATGCCGACTCGCGCTTGCAGGGCCAGCATGTTGCGCCGGTTCGGCTGCAGGTGGGTGAGCAGTTCATAGTCGGTCTCCAGCGTCCCGAACCGCTCGTTGTCGGGGATGGCCGCGATCAGCGCGCGCAGCAGTGTGGTCTTGCCGGCACCCTGGTCGCCGGAGATCACCATCGACTTGCGAGCCAGCACCGCCGAGTGCAGCAGCCGGGCCACCTCCTCGGGCATCATTCCGGTGGCGGCGAGCCTGGCCAGAGTGATCTCGGTCAACATGTGCTGGCGGATGGTGATCGAGGGCCGATAGCTCAGCCCGAAGCCGATCGCATGCAGACGGAAGCGATCTCCCAGCGCCAGGGTCATCATCGGATGGGCGTCATCGAAGGGGCGGGCCGGGCTGACCGTTTCGCCCAGGAAGCGGATGGCCTCGACCAGTTCGGCGTCGCTGTCGGCCACCGGCGGACGCGACTCTCGGCGTCCGTCCCCGTACTGGACCACCACCGAGTCGTAGCCGTGGATCTCGATGTTCTCGGCGTCGGGGATCTCGAACAGCGGCTGCAGCCGCCCGTAGCCGAAGATCGCGTTCTCCAGGGCGGACGCGTAGGCGTACTCGGTCTCCACCGGCCACAGCGCAGCCCCGGTCTCGGCCAGCCCTTCGGTGTGTTGCCGGACCACCGAGCGGACGATCGAGCGGCCCAGCAGCCGTCGATCAACGTCACTGAGTGGCCCCGGCGTCTCGGCGATGGTTGTGCTGATCAGCTCGGACGCCTTGCGTCGCAGCGCAACCACCAGCTGCCAGTCGATGCCGGACGGGTCGCGCTCGGCGGCGACCAACTCGTCGGCACGGAAGGCGGTGCGCAGCTCCGGCTCGGAGCCCATCAACTCGACCTCGGCCAGCCGCCTCACGAGGGCACCCCGATCAGGCGGCGATGACCTTCGGTCCGCTCGGCCAAGGTGGCCGACAGGCCGCGCACATCGGTCAGGAAGGCGCCGGCCGCCAGCCGGCGCGGCGGCGGCTCGCCGGCAGCGAAGACCTCGGCCTCAGCCGGCCGCCAGGCGATCTTGGCCCACACCGGCACCCCGAACCGGGCTGCAATCTCACCAGAGCCGTACGGACGTCCAGGGCCGACCACCACCAGCCCGACCCGTTCCGGCGCGGCCGCCTCGACAACCTCCGGCAGATACAGCCGCAGTGCGGCCAGATCGACCAGCCGACTCCCGGTGACCACCAACACCCCGGTGGCCACCTTCACCAGCGCTGCCGGTAGCCCGGCGGCGCCGATCCGTCCGCAATCGACCACCACCAGGCCCGACTCGCTGGCCAGCGCGGCGGCCAGATCGGGCCAAGCCGGGCCGAACAGGCCGGCCATTCCGGGGCTGGAGAAGCCGGGCAGGAAATCGTGGCCGGGCTCACCCAGGCTGACCGTCATCCCGGCCAGCTCGTTCTCCAGCGGACGCCGCTCGCGATGCGCCTGGAGCAGCCCGCCCAGCCCCCGTCCGCCCGGATCGATGCCCTGCAGATAGCCGGCCAGCACCGACTGATCCGGCTCGGGGTTGGCATCAACCAGGAGCGCCGGTCCGATCGAGTTGGTGGCCAGGGCGACGGCCAGCGTGGTCACTCCTGGCGAGTGGCCGGCGCTGGTCAGCAGGAAGACACTCATTGGCCGGTCTCCGCAACCCGCAGCAGCGACAACTGATCGGCGGCGGCCAGCTTGGCCACCCGTTCGGCCTCGGCTTGGCCGACAGAGACGTCCAACACGGCGGCACCGTCGGGCAGCTTCTGGGCGGCGGTGGCCACTCGGGCTGCGATGGACGGCCCGTCCGGCACCTGGCCGGCGTCACGAGTGACCGGCACCAGCAGGACTGCGGTTCCCGGTGGCAGTGGCATCGACGGCAATCGGCCGGCGGGCAGGCGTAGACCAATCAACACCTGCCCGCCTCCGACCAGCGGCTCCCCAAAGCCTTCCGGATGCAGAAGCGTCCCAGCGGCGAGGTCGGTGCGCGCGGTGCGTCCGATCACCTCAGCCAGCCGGTCTGCGGCAACCATTGCCACCCCAGGGGCCGGGACCGCCGAGGTGACGCCCAGGTCAGTCGCGGTGATGACCTGGTCGCGGTACACCGTACGCTGCACGATCAGGACGGCCTCGGCATGCGAGAGGTTTCCATACAGCAGGGCCGATCCGAGCGTCCCCAGGCAGATGGCCAGGACGCCGGCCGCGATCCAGCGCACATTGCGGCGTGGACGCTGCGCAACCCCCGCTGATCCGGCCATGGCCGTCCCCCTCTCGCCGGGTGGACGGACCGGGGTGGTAGCCAGTGCACCGACGGCGATTCGGTGATCGTAGGCGATGGGCTGGTGCTGCGGCAGGGGAAGTTCTCGACTTGTGGATATCTCCCGAGTGGCGCTGACTAGGGCATACGTGCCGAACCCCTAGTCGCAGCCGGGTGGGTTTCGGGCAATGTCGTACGGTTTGCGCGCTGATTGGCCGTGATCTGGCCGCTGGCCGCCGCAGGCAGGTTGGTGGGTCGGCGGTTGCGTCCGTGGTGGCGGCACCCCGTCCACAGCTCCGAGTCGCGGCCGATGCGCGCGCCGTACAACTCGCCAGTCGGGGGCCGACAACACAGATGGCACCCGACGTCCGTCCCGATCGCGGGCCACTGAGGCCTGGTGGGGACAGGGGTGCGGGTGCCACCTGTGTTCTGCTCGTGATCCTCCCGATGGGGAGGGGTGCCGGGGCTGGGTCCGGCGGCTGCGGTCAGGCCTTCGGCTCGAAGGTGTGCTTCCAGAGCGAGGTGCCGTCCGGGTTCAGGTAGATGTAGCGCACCTTGGGCTCGACGACGCCGATCTTCGTCATGGCGTCCCAGCCCTGCTTCTTCAGCAGGTCGTCGAAGGTCGGGATCATGCTGTCGAAGTACTTCTTGGCGGCCTTGAGATCCATCTTCTTGGCCATGGTGAACTCGAAGATCGTCGTGCCCGGGGCCTCGCTGGTGATCTTCAGGCTCTTGAAGGAGCCCTTGTTCTGCTCCAGCACCTGATCGATCTGGGACTGCTCGGCCTTCACGTACATGTCCAGGGCCTGCTCGGGGCTGAGCAGCGAACTGGACGATTCCGAAGGCGAAGCGGACGGGCTGGCCGACGCAGGCGCCGGCGCGCTGGCCGAGGTGCTCGCCGCTGACGTGGCCACCGAGGCTGCACTGGTGCAGCCGCTGAGCACGATCGGTGCCACCAGGGCAGCGAGCACAACCGAAATGCCCAGGCGGGCAGAAGTCTTCACGATGGGGGCTCCTCAAAGGTGATTGACAGGATTATCTCCTGCTGGACCTTCAAACGCCATCCCACTTGGGGTTTTGCTGCAAAATCACGTCCCAACGGACAAAAAGCGGACGCCCGAAAAACGCGCTGAGCGTGCCCCCGATCAGGCCGGTGCCGAAATGTTGAACATCCACTCCAGCCCGAAGCGATCCCGCACCTGGCCGTAGACGTCGTTCCAGACCTGCCGCTCCAGCGCCACCACGACCTCGCCACCCTCGGCGAGCGCAGTGAACCAGCCCTCGAGCTTGCCGAACTCGTCGCCCATCACGGCCAGATAGATCCGGGGGGTGCCCCAGCTCGACTCGTCCCCGGGCATCGCGTCGGACGCGGCCACCGACAGCTCTTCGCCGTTCAGTTCGGCGTGCATGATGCCGTCCGCCGGCATCTCGGTGACTCCGAAGTCGGCGAAGGTGTTGAAGAGGAGCTCTCCTCCGAACACCGATTGGTAGAAGGTCAGCGCCTCACGGGTGTTACCCGGGAAGTTGAGGTACGGAACCAACCGTGCGGTCATGACGACTCCTTCGTGTCGGGGTCCTCCCAACCTTGCCCGATGGACGCGTCCAGGCAACCCCCCAGCGGTAATTCCCGCCAAATGGACGGGTGCGCAGCACAGCTCTCGCCGGGGCTACTGCTCAGCCGGCTTTGCGCCGCTTGGCCAGTTCGCCGTTGATGGCGCCGATCACCGAGCTCAGCACGATGGCCGCTCCGATGTTCAGCAGCCAGCTGCCGTAGCCGAGGATCGCGGCGAGGATAGCCACCGGCCAGACCGCCGAGACCACGACGGTCAGCGTCGACTCGAGCGCCGACGGCGGCACCCGACGAGCCGGCACCAGGATCTCGCCGGACACCGGTGCCATGCCCTGGTCAGAGCGAGGCGGGTCGGCGATCGGATCGGAAGGTGTCGCGTCCCAGACAGGCTGCTGCCACTGCTGCTCGTCCGATGGGGGTTGGCTCACGCGTCAATCCTAAAGCGGTCGGCTGCCAGTGGGGGATGGGTCATTGGACGTAGGTCGACAAGCGCTCCCGGCGCATCCGCTTGAGCACGTGGCCACTGATGATCGCCACCACCAGGGTCGTCACGAACATCGACGCCCAGTTGCCGGTGATCAGCGCGGCCACCAGGAACACCGGCCACACCCAGGTACGAATCAGCGCAACCACCCGCTCGGCCTCCGACGGCGGTGCCACCTGGAACGGCCGAATGCCAACCAGCTGCCCCTGGACATAAGGGGGCTGGCTCGGTGCGGAGCTGAAGTCAGGCTGCTCCCAACGCGTCTCACCCCAGGTGTTGTCTTCGGGGCGGATCTGCGTGGGCTCTTGAGCGGACATGACTCAAGGCTAGGTCGGCGGCCAACGCGTCACTATCGGGAGTTGCCACTGTCCGACCCTGAGCCCGAGCCAGGGACGCTCGGGGGTGCGCCGCCTCGGTGTCCGGCAGCGGAGCTACGGGTAGGCAGCGCCGTCCACCTCTGGCAGAGTAGACGCGGCTCGCGGAGTGCCGATGGACGGTGATGGAACCGTCCCCAGTGATCGCGCGGGCAAGGATGGACGGTAATGGAACCGTCCCCGTTGTGGAGGCAGACCAAGTGCGGGTGGTACAGAAGTTCGGCGGCTCCTCGGTGGCAGACGCCGAGAGCATCAAGCGCGTCGCCGGACGGATCGTCGCGACCAAGAACGCCGGCAACGAGGTCGTCGTGGTCATCTCGGCGATGGGCGACACCACCGACGACCTGATGGATCTGGCCCAGCAGGTTTCGCCGAACCCGCGTCCCCGCGAACTCGACATGCTGCTCACCGCCGGTGAGCGGATGAGCGCGGCGCTGCTGGCGATGGCGATCAACGACCTGGGCGCCGAAGCCCGCTCGTTCACCGGCTCGCAGGCCGGCGTGATCACCACCGGCACCCACGGCGACGCCCGAATCATCGACATCACCCCCGGCCGGATCGTCACCGCCCTGGCCGACGGGGACGTGGTCATCGTGGCCGGCTTCCAGGGCGTCTCGCAGACCACCAAGGACATCACCACGCTCGGACGCGGCGCGTCCGACACCACCGCGGTGGCGCTGGCCGCAGCGCTGAAGGCCGACCACTGCGAGATCTACTCCGACGTGGACGGCGTCTTCACCGCCGACCCGCGGATCGTCCCCGGAGCCCAGCGGATCCCCGAGGTCTGCTACGAGGACATGCTCGAACTGGCCGCCAACGGCGCCAAGATCCTGCACCTGCGCTGTGTGGAGTACGCCCGCCGGGAGAACGTGGCGGTACACGTCCGCTCGTCCTTCTCGGACAAGCCGGGCACCTGGGTGAAAGACATCAACTATGAGGAACTTGGCATGGAACAGCCGCTGATCACCGGAATCGCCCACGACCGCAGCGAGGCGAAGATCACCATCGTCGGGGTTCCCGACCGCGTCGGCGAGGCGGCCGACATCTTCACCACCATCGCCGATGCCGACATCAACATCGACATGATCGTGCAGAACGTGTCCCGCACCCAGGAGCAGGCCACCGACATCACCTTCACCCTGGCTCAGTCCGACGGCGCCAAGGCGATCGCCGCGCTGGAGGCCGTGCAGGAGCGGATCGGCTTCGCCAAGGTCGTCTACAACGACCAGGTCGGCAAGGTCTCCGTGGTCGGCGTCGGGATGCGCTCGCACCCGGGCGTCACCGCCAAGTTCTTCCGGGCGCTGGCCGAGGCCGGGGTCAACATCGGGATGATCTCCACCTCCGAGATCCGGATCTCGGTCGTGGTCGACATCGACCAGGTCGACGTCGCCGTCCGGGCCGGTCACACCGCGTTCGGGCTGGACTCGTCCGAGCAGGCCGTCGTCTACGCCGGCACCGGTCGCTGAGCGGACGGTCGGTCGCAGGCCGAGTGCCGAGGCGTCCGGCCTAGACTGAAGCTGTGATCTTCAAGCGCGTTGGCGAAGGCCGTCCCTATCCCGAACACGGGTACCTGCAGAAGCAGTGGGCGGCGATCGCACCGCAGCAGATCCAGCTGTCGGATCTGGTCACCACCAAACGCAACCTCGACCTGGAGTCACTGCTCGAGGACGACTCGACCTTCTACGGCGACCTGTTCGCGCACGTCGTCGCCTACCAAGGTGAGCTCTACCTCGAGGACGGGCTGCATCGGGCCTTGAGAGCCGCGCTGCAGCAGCGAACCACAGTGCACGCCCGGGTCTTGGTTCTCCAGTAATCTGGACGACGCCGCGTCGGCGGCCACCTCAGCACCAACCAGGCGGGAGTTCCGGTGAGGAAGGTCATTCGGGTCGTCAAGACTCCGATCACGCTTCTGGTTCTGCTCGCGATCCTGGGCTACGGCGCCTGGTGGGGCTACAACACCTACAACATCCCGCTGACCAAGGCGGCTGACACCTGTGTGATGACCGATGTCGGCACCGAGCTCACCCCGGATCGGGTGACCGTTCGTACCTACAACGCCAGCGTCATCCCGCGGTTGGCCAAGGATGCCCGCACCTACCTGTTGGCCTGGCACTTCCAGGTGCCCGACTACAACAACTCCGACCGGCGACTGACCGGCATCGTGGTGGTCGGCAACTCCGCCGATGACCCCGAGGTGAAGCTCGTCCAGCAGTTCTTCCCCGGCTCGACGGCCGAGGGTGACGGACGCACCAGTCACGTCGTCGACGTGATCCTGGGCGCCAAGTTCGAGCAGTTGAACGACCCGAAGACCAGCGTGCCGGTGAAGGGCTCGCTGTGCTTGCCGTCGCCGAAGGCGGCCGCGAGCGATGAGGCCACCGACGTGAGCATCCCGTCCGACTCGCCGTCGACGTCGACATCACCCACCGCGAAGTCGACCAAGAAGAAGTAGCCGTGAGCCGGTGAGCGGCTCTGCTCGGTGAGGCTCTCGGCGGAGCTCCGCGCGGGGTTAGCCGCCGGCTTGCCAGCGGGCCAGACGTCCCCCCGAAGCGATGCTGCGCAGCCGCTTCTCCACCGTCGGTCGATCCTTGCCATTGGTGACCACCAGCAGATCGTCCCCGGTGCGGACGATCTGATCCGGCCCCGGAGCGAACGGCTCACTGTCGCGGATGATCAGCGAGACCACCGAGTTTCGGGGCAGCCGCAGCTCGCGAATCGTCACCCCGTGCAGCCGCGAGCCCGGCGGGACGTGCACCTGCAGCATGTCGGCTTTGATCGTGTCCAGCGGTGCGAACTCGAACTCGACGTCGGTGGCATCGTCCCCCTTCGACACCCGCAGCACCTTGGCCACCCAGGGCAGCGTCGGCGCCTGGAGCAGCGTGAACACCACCACGAACGCGAACACCAGGTCGAACAGGGTCTCCGCGCCCGGGGCGCCGGCGGCCAGCGGCACGGTGGCCATGATGATCGGGACGGCTCCGCGCAGCCCGGCCCAGGAGATGAACGCCTGCTCCCGCCAGGGCACCTTGAACCAGACCAGGCAGAAGAAGACCGAGATCGGTCGGGCGATCAGAGTCAGGAAGGCCCCGGCGGCCACCCCGATCAGGTCGATGCCGAGCGGCACCTTGAACGGATCGGCCAGGACGCCCAGCATCACGAACAGCCCGATCTGGGCCACCCAGCCGATCCCCTCGGCGAACGAGCGGGTGGCGTGTCGGTGCGGCAGCTGGCCGTTGCCGAGGATCAGCGCGGTGACGTAGACGGCGGCGAAACCGGACACATGGGCCAAGCTGCCCAGCCCGTAGGAGAGCACCGCCCAGCCCATCGCGGCCAGCGGGTAGAGGCCGGCCGCCGGCAGGGCCACCGTCTTCAAGGCGCGGACGCCCAGCCAGCCCATCACCACCCCGACGGCCAGACCGCCGAGCAACTCGACCAGGATCAGCCCGACCATCCAGACCGGTCCTTCGTCGGTGCCACCTCCGAGCGTCCAACTCGTCGCGGTGGCCACCAGCAACACGATCGGGGCGTCGTTGAAGCCGGACTCGGCCTCCAGGGTGGCCCGCAGCTTCGACGGCAGCGGCACCCGGCGCAGCACAGAGAAGATGGCGGCCGCGTCGGTCGGCGAGGTGATCGCACCCAGCAGGATGGCGCTGGTCGGGTCCAGGCCGAGCACGTAATGGGCGAACAGCGCCATCAGCCCCACCGAGACGCCGACGCCGAGCGTGGCCAGCAGAATCGCGCTGGGTAGCGCCGACTTGATCTCCGACCAGCGGGTGGTGAAGCCGCCTTCACCGAGGATCAGCACCAGCGCGGCGAAGCCCAGCGAATGGGCCAGCCCGGCGTCATTGAAGTTCAGTCCGAGCGCACCGACGGTGACGCCGAGACCCAAGAAGAGCAGCAGCGAGGGGAGCCCGAATCGGCTACCCAGCCGGGCCGCGCCGATGGATGCGAGCAGCAGTGCAGAACCAAGCAACAAGACTTGATCCAGTTGCACGCGGCTCCTTTCTTTGGGCCAGGGTATCGGGCCAGGGTCGGCCGACGCTCGCCGGGTATGGAGATGCGGACGAGCCGGCCCCGCGGCAGCTGCGGAACCGGCCCGTCCGAGGTACTACGCGAACAGCTCCCGGGCTCGTCCGGCGGCCACCACGGCGTCCAGGTCGCCACCGACCTGGGCTGTCACCGCAGCGGACACCGCGCCTTCGACCAGAGGTCCGTCACTGAACTTCACGTGGGCGGTCTCGTCCTCGTCGAGGAACTCCAGCACCGAATCCACGGTCATCGTGGCCGAACCGAGATCGGTGAGGATCGCCACGTCCAGCCCCGCCTCACGCAACTCGGCGATCGCAGCCGACACCTTGTCGAACGAGGTGCCGATGCGTCCGTCGTCGGTGCCGCCGGCCGCCCGCAGCTGCACGTCACGTGCCATCTGCGAGGCGAGTTCGACGACCCCGTCGGCCAGCTTGGCCGAATGCGAGACGATCACCAGACCGACGGTGCTCATGCCCCGGCTGCCTTCGCCGCCTCGTCGAGCAGGTAAGCCGTCGACGTCGAGCCGGGATCCTTGTGGCCGATCGAGCGCTCGCCCAAGTAGGACGCGCGACCCTTGGTGGCCCGCATCGGGATCGTCGCCTCGGCGCCAGCCGCAGCAGCGTCCGCCGCCGCCCGGAGGACCGCAGCAGGTGTCGCCCCGGAATCCTTGGCGGCCGTGGCCGCTTCCAGAGCCGGAGTCCAGGCGTCCACCATGGTCTTCTCACCGGTGGTGGCCTTGCCGCGAGCGACGATGCCCTCCAGGGCGGCCGCAATCATGGCGACCACCTTTTCGGAATCCAGATCGCTATCGGCTGCCTTGGCTGCCCGCATGAACGCGGTCCCGTACAACGGCCCGGCCGCACCGCCGACGGTGGACATCAGGGTCGATGCCACCACCTTGAGTACGCCTTGGACGTCCGGGATGCTGTCGTCGAGCTTGGCCACGACGGCTTTGAAGCCGCGCGACATGTTCTCGCCGTGATCGCCGTCGCCGATCTCCCGGTCAAGGTCGATCAGCTCCATGCGATGTTCTTCGAGCGTGGCTTGGGCGCCGCGAATCCACGCGAGCGCCCAAGCCAGGGAAAGGTTGTCCGTCACTCGGCAATCCTCACACGCCGCGGCGGAATGCCGGGGTGAGCACCGGAGCATCCCACAGAGCGGTCATCTCGGCGTCCAGTGCCAGCACGGTCACCGAGCAGCCCTGCATCTCGAGGCTGGTGATGTAGTTGCCGACCAGGGAGCGGGTGACCTTCAGGCCAGCGGCCTCGAGGCGGGCCCGAGCGTGGTTGTACACGATGTACAGCTCGGCCTCGGGGGTGCCACCCATGCCGTTGACGAACAGCAGAACCTCGGTGCCGGCAGCCGGCTTGAGGTCGGCCAGGATCGGGTCGACCAGCTGGTCGGTGATCGAGTCGGCCGGGGCCATCGGGATGCGGTGGCGTCCGGGCTCGCCGTGAATGCCGATACCGATCTCGATCTCGTCCTCGCCGAGGTCGAACGACGGCTTGCCGGCGTGCGGGACGGTGCAAGCGGTGAGCGCGACGCCCATCGAACGCACGTTGGCGTTCACCTTCTCGGCCACGGCCAGGACGGCGTCCAGGTCGTCGCCGCGCTCGGCGGCAGCACCGGCGATCTTCTCAACCAGGACGGTTCCGGCCACGCCACGGCGTCCGGCGGTCCAGGTGGAGTCCTCGACGGCGACATCGTCGTTGACCACGATGGCCTTGACGGTGATGCCCTCCATGTCGGCCATCTCGGCTGCGGTCTCGAAGTTGAGGACGTCGCCGGTGTAGTTCTTCACAATGTGCAGCACGCCCGCGCCGCCGTCGACGGCCTTGGTGGCCTCGAAGATCGGATCAGGAGTGGGGGAGGTGAAGACGGCGCCGGGAACGGCGGCGTCGAGCATTCCCTTGCCCACGTAGCCGGCATGCAGCGGCTCGTGGCCGGAGCCACCACCCGACACCAGGCCGACCTTGCCCTTGACCGGGGCATCGGCGCGAACGACGTAGTCAGGATCGAAATGGACGGTGACCAGATCGGCATGTGCTGCCTGGAAGCCGGACAGGGTTTCGGCGACCACGTTCGCGGGGTCGTTGATGAGTTTCTTCACAGGTGCTCTCCTTTGAGACGGTGCGGGTGGGCTGCCTCCAACTCTGCCCGGTTCGCCGGGTGCCGAAAAGAAGTGTCGTCCGCACTTTCGTTCACCGCTGGTCACGACGACTGAACGACTGTTCGTTGCGGCTCAGTATTGCTACGAACGGACTAGTGAAGCTGCTGTTCACAGGCCCACCTCGCCCCGAGGCCCTTTCTGGGCGGACGCGTCCGCCGAGGGCCGCCGGCCGGGTGGCGTCGGGTGGGGCTGGGACGTAACAGGAACCGTCCCCGTTGTGTCCCGCGGGGCGGGGTGAGCGGCTGACAAGGGTGGACGGTAATGGAACCGTCCCCGGGAGTGGGGCTGGCTTGGGTGGGCGGTAATGGAACCGTCCCCGGGTCAGCGGGCGAAGGCCTCGAGGCGGCGGACGACCAGCTCGGGCTGGATCAGCAAGCGACGGGACGGCTCGCCGGCCACAGCGGCCAAGGCCAGTTCGACGGCCAGGCGGGCGGCCTCCTCGACCGGCTGAGCCACGCTGGACAGGCCCATGGCCCGGGCCACCGGAGTGTCGTCGAAGCCGACGATCGGCGCATGGCCGTCCCGGTGCCCGAACACCGACAGCGCCCCCATGGCCATGGCGTCACTGCCGCAGACCACCGCGGTGGCCCCTCGCTCCTGCAGGATGGACGCGGCCGCAGCCCCGGCCTTCGGGGTGTCGACCGAGGTCAGCTCCTCGTCGCCGATGACCGGCGGTACGCAGGCCGCCAGCGCCTCCTGGCAGCCCAGTCGGCGATCCTCGCTCGCTCCGCCGACTCGCGGCCCCAGGTAGCCGATCCGCCGATGTCCGGCGCTGACCAGGTGATCGACGGCGGCCCGGACGCCGGCGCGTCCGTCCACGTCGACCCAGGAGTGCGGCGCCTCAGGTCGCTCCCACTGCCGCCCGAAGGCCGAGAACGGCAGCCCGGCCTCCCACAGCGCTCCGGGCCGCGGGTCGTGGGGGTAGGTGTCGGAGATGATCGCCGCATCGATCTGCGCCTCCTCGTGCAGCTCGACCAAGGTGTCGGCCTCGCTGCCCATGTCGTCGGCGCAGAACAGGGCGATCCGATAACCCTGAGCTTGCGCGGCCTCAGTGACCGCGTGGGTGAACCGGTCCATCAGGGCACCCTCGATGCCGTCACCGGACGGGTAGAGCCGCAGCGCCAGCATCATCGACCGCTTCGTCCGCAGTGCCCGGGCGGCAGCGGACGGACGGTAGCCGCTGGCCTCGATCGCGGCCAGCACTCGGGTCCGCGTCTCCTCGCTGACCACGTCGGGATTGTTCAGGACGTTTGAGATCGTCTGCCGTGACAACCCGAGTTGTTCGCCCAGCGACGCCAGCGTCGCCCGCTTGCCGGCTTTGGCCTTGCCCATCAGTGACCTCCGAGCGACGATTGTGCTTTACTTTGATCGATCAAACCAGCGGCGACCCCATTCATCTCATTCGGAGGGGTGTCGAGCACCGCAGAGTTTGATCGATCAAATGCTGATCGGCCCGGCGCTGCCGGGTGACCTGCCCGGAGGGTGCGGTGGCAACAGGCGCGCAGCGGAGCGCGAGAGCCGAAGACCGGCTCGACCGTGCCCGCTTTCCGCTGCTGGCCTGGGGGCTGGGCGAGGTGCGCTACCAGACCACCGAGCTGGGCCACCGCGAGACCATCTTCGCCGTCGGCAACGGTTACCTCGGGCTGCGCGGCGCCGAAGAGGAAGGCACCGCCGTCGAGGCGCCCGGCTGCTTCGTCAACGGTTTCCACGAGACCTGGCCGATCAAGCACGCCGAAGCCGCCTACGGCTTCGCCACCACCGGCCAGACCATCATCAACGTGCCCGACGCCACCCCGGTCCGGCTCAGCGTGGACGGGCAGGCGTTCGACCCGGCCGATGCGTCCGGCTACTCCCGAGTCCTCGACTTCCGCACCGGCGTCCTGGAGCGCCACCTGACCTGGCGGACGGCGTCCGGCACCACGGTCCGGCTGCACTCCTCACGGCTGGTCAGCTTCACCCGTCCACACCTCGCCCAGGTCGTCTACGAGATCGAGGTGGACGCCCCGGCCGAGGTGGTGATCACCTCCGAACTGCGCTACCGGGCCGACGGCATGCCGGCGGTCACCGAAGGGGCCGGCTTCGACCCGCGCCGGGCCGGCGGCTTCGGTCACCGGGTCCTGATCACTGAACTCATCGAGGAGGCCGGCAACCGCTGGTCACTCGGCTGGCGCACCGCCAACTCCGGTCTCGGTCTGGCCGTTGGCGTCGCCCACCAGTTCGACGCGTCCAGTCCGATCGAGGTGGACGGTGCTGTCAGCGCCGACCACGCCGTCCGGACCTGGCGGGTCAACGCCGCAGCAGGAGAGCGGCTCCGGCTGGTGAAGTGGCTGAGTTACCACGACGGCCAGGTCGGTGTCCCGGTCACCGACCTGGCCGCGCGGGCCGCGGCCGACCTTGACCAGGCACAGGCCGCCGGCGTGGACGTCCTGCTGGCCGAGCAGGCGCAATGGTTGACCGGCTTCTGGGCCGATGCCGACATCGAGCTGCCCGGCCAGCCTGAGCTGCAGCAGGCCGTCCGCTGGTGCCTGTTCCAGCTCGCCCAGGCCGCCGGACGGGCCGACGGACGCGGCATCGGCGCCAAAGGCGTCACCGGCTCCGGCTACGAAGGTCACTACTTCTGGGATACCGAGATCTATCTGGTCCCGTTCTTCGCCCACACCAATCCCGAACTGGCCCGCCAGATGCTCCGGTTCCGCCTCGGCCTGCTCGAGCCGGCCCGGTATCGGGCCCGTGAACTCGCCCAGCGCGGCGCCCTGTTCCCGTGGCGAACCATCAATGGCGACGAGGCCAGCGCCTACTACGCGGCCGGCACCGCCCAGTATCACATCAATGCCGACGTGGCCGATGCGCTGGCGCGCTACGCCGCGGTCAACGCCGACGCCGCCTTCCTGACCGGCGAAGCCTTCGTGGTGTTGGCCGAGACAGCCCGGCTCTGGGCGGATCTCGGCTTCTTCCACGAGGGCGGCTTCCACCTGCATTCAGTGACCGGGCCGGACGAGTACAGCACGGTGGTCAACAACAACCTCTACACCAACCTGATGGCCCGCAAGCATCTGCGGGTCGCTGCCGATGCTGCCGCGCGGCTCAAGGCGTCCGATCCGCAGCGGTGGACGCAGCTGGCCGCCGAGCTGGCGCTCAGCGATGCCGAGGTGGCCAGCTGGCTGGCCGCAGCTGACGCCATGGTGATTCCGTACCACGAGGGCTATGCCGTGCACGCCCAGGACGACGACTTCCTGACCCGCGCGGTCTGGGACCTGGCCGGGACGCCCGACGACCAGCATCCGCTGCTGCTGCACTACCACCCGCTGGTGATCTACCGGCACCAGGTGCTCAAGCAGGCCGACGCCGTGCTGGCCGCCTTCCTGGCCGGGGACGAGCTCAGCGCGGCCGAGCGGCGGGCCATCTTCGAGTACTACGACCCGATCACCACCGGCGATTCCACCTTGTCAGCCGCGGTACAGGCGATCGTGGCCGCCGAGGTGGGCTATCAGCGGCGGGCCCTGGAGCTGTTCGCCGACGGCAGCTACGTCGACCTGGCCGACCTGCATCACAACACTCGCGACGGCGTCCACATCGCCTCGGCTGGCGGGGTCTGGAATGCCCTCGTCTACGGCTTCGGCGGCCTGCGCGACTACGGCGGACGGATCAGCCTCGACCCTCGGCTGCCGGTCGGCTGGCCGGCGCTGCGGTTCGGCTTCCGGCTGGCTGGCTCCCGGGTCCGGGCCGAACTGACCGCCGACGAGCTGCGGTTGCAGCTTGTCGAGGGCCTCGGCGGGGTACTCAGTGTCCGTGGACGTGAATACCAGCTCGTCGATGAGCTGCGGATCGCGCTGGACGACCAGGGGCCCGACCTGGCCACGATCACCAGCCGCGTTCCGCTCATTCATGGCCGTCCGGCCACCTCCGACCAGATCAGCCTGCAGTTGCCGTTGCCGTCCTTCACCAAAGGAGAGCACCGATGAGCCCGACGACCACGCCGCAGAAAAAGGGGACTGTCCCCTTTCCTGCGGGCCCGCTCAGCAAGGGAGAGTTCCGATGAACCACACCACCACTGTTCGCGCCGCGCTGAGCTGGTTGGCGATCGCCGGCCCACTGCCGTGGCATCGGTTCCAGCTGGGCACCGCGCTCGGGTTGCGTCCAGTCTTCCTGCTGACCGGGCCGGGCGATCGCGGTGGACGGGCCCCGTTGCTGCGCACCGACGATCAGCAGCGCACCTGGGCGTACGCGTTCAGCCAAGCCGGACGCCCCGAGCGGGCCGGCTGGTTGGGTGAGGTGCGGGCTGCCCGGCTGCGGTCCCAGCTCGGTGTCGACCTGCTGTCCTGGGCCGAACGCTGTGGAGTCGGCGTGGTTCTGGACGAGGGCACCCCGCTGCGTTTCGCGATTCCGGCCGAACAGGTTCAGGCCTATCGGGTGGCCGCCGAGTACACCGGCATCGCCGCAGCCCGTGGCCTGGCCGGGGCGGACGCGCTGCCGCGTTCGGCCTAGCGAGGAGGCTGCGGGCGGCCAGAGCGACTCTGTTCGAGCACGGGCGGCGGGGGTAGCCTCGGCGCTACCGACACTCCACGAGAACTCGCGGGAGGCAGGATGGGCGCAACGGAGCACCCCTGGACGGTGTCCGAGACCGGCTTCGACGCGTCCAGCCAGCATCACAGCGAGACGGTCTTCACCATCGGCAACGGCCAGCACTGCCTGCGCGGCGGCTTCGAAGAGGGCTTCCCCGGCGAACGGACGGCCGGCTTCGCGCACCGGATCTGGGATCAGCTGCCGGTCTTCGGCGAGGAGCTGGCCGCGCTGCCGCGCTGGTGGGGCGTACAGCTGTGGGCCGGGGATCGTCCGGTTCGGCTGGACACCGGAGACGTTGATGACTACCAGCGCAGCCTCGATCTGCGCACCGGCGTGCTGTCCCGCAGCTACCACTGGCACGGGCCGGAGCAGGCCGACCTGGCACTGAGCTGGCAACGGTTCATCGTGGCCGGCCAGCCGGGCCTAGCCGCGATCCAGCTGGAGGTCCAGGCGCTGGCCCCGGTGGTCTTGTGGCTGCGCAGCGGGCTGTCCGCCGCCGTCGACAATGCCGGACTGGTCCACTGGGAGGTGACCGGTCAGCAGGTCGAGGCCGAGCGGGTCGAGTTGTCCACCCGGACGCGCAGTAGTGGCATCGGCCTGGCCGTGGTGGCCGAGGTGCGCTGTCTGGGCCCGTCCGGCCCGATCGCCGCGACTAGGGCGGACGAGCCGGACGCGCCGAGCCTGGAGTACCGGGTGTCGCTGGCAGCAGGCGAGCGGCTGGTGCTGACCAAGTACGTGGCGCTGGTGTCGGACCTCGAGGCGTCCGCTCCGCTTCCGGTGGCTCGAGAACAGGCCGGCGAGGCCGTCCGGCTCGGCTGGGCCGGGTTGCGGGCAGCCAGCGACGCGGCCTGGGCGGAGATCTGGGCTGCCTGCGACATCGAGATTGACGGCGATCCGGAGGCCCAACTCGCGATCCGGTTCGCTCTGTTCCAACTGAACATCGCCGCACCCCGGTTCACCGACCGGGCCAGCATCGGCGCCAAGACGCTGAGCGGTCTGGGGTATCGGCACCACGTCTTCTGGGACACCGAGATCTTCATGTTGCCGATGTTCAGCTTCACCCAGCCGGAGCTGGCCGCCGGCATGCTGCGCTACCGCTGGCACGGCCTGGACGGGGCCCGGCGCAAGGCCGCCGAGGCCGGACGCCGTGGCGCTCAGTTCCCCTGGGAGGCGGCCTCCACCGGCGACGAGGTGACCCCGCGCTGGATCCCGAATCCGGATCGTCCCGGTGCGCTGGTGCCGGTGCTCAGCGGCGATCGCGAACTGCACGTCACCGCCGATGTCGGCTACGCGGTCTGGCAGCACTGGCAGGCCACCAACGATCAGCAGTTCCTGCTCGACTACGGGGCCGAGCTGATTCTGTCCGGTGCCCAGTTCTGGGCTTCGGCCGCTGTGGCCGAGCCGGACGGGCACTACCACCTGCGCGGGGTGATCGGCCCGGACGAGTATCACGAAGTCGTCGATGACAACGCCTTCACCAACCAACTCGCCTCCTGGCACCTGCACGCGGCCGGGGCGCTGGCCGCCTGGCTGGCCGAGCATCAGCCCCAGCATTGGGCGCGGCTGTCGGCCGAGCTGGGACTGAATGCGTCCGAGTTGGCGCTGTGGCTGGAGGTGGCCGCGGCCCTGTACGTCCCGTTCGAGCCGGAGAGTGGGCTGTTCGAGCAGTTCGCCGGCTACTTCGACCTGGACGAGTTGCCGCCCGAGGTGCAGGCGCCGGGCCGGACGGTCTCGTGGCAGCGGCTGCTCGGCTTCGAGGAGATTCAGCGGACCCGGGCCATCAAGCAGCCGGACGTGCTGATGCTGGCCCATCTGCTGCCCGACCAGTTCAGCGCCGAGCAACTGCGAGCCAACCAGGACTTCTACGATCTGCGCACCGATCATGAGTACGGCTCCAGCCTCGGGCCGGCGATCAGTGCGGCCGTGGCCGCCCGGGTCGGTGAGGTCGAGCTGGCCTACCTCCACTTCCTGCAGGCGGCGCGGACGGATCTGGCCGACGTCCGGGGCAATGCCGATGACGGCATCCACGGCGCGGCCGCCGGCGGCCTGTGGCAGGCCGTGGTGTTCGGTTTCGCGGGCTTCGAGCTGACCGCCGAGGGGTGGCGGATTCGTCCACGGCTGCCCCGGCAGTGGCGGCGGCTGGTGATCAACCTGACCGTCCGCGGACGTCGCGAGCGGATCGAGATCCCTCGTCCCTGACCCGCTGAGCGGCCGCCGAGGCGGTGGCTATGCGCTCTGCTTGTGCTGGCGGTCCCGCTTCATCAGCTGGCGGAACGTCCCGACTGCAGCTTCTCCACGTCCTTGAGCCGTAGGTGGATGCTGATCAGCAGCCCGAGTACCAAGAACGGGAAGATCACCTGGAACACCGCCCAGGCGCCGATCACCATGTCCATCAGACTGAGCCCCATCGTCCTCGCCCGACTTCCTGTGGGATGTCGGCAGGCTAGCGGCGCAACGGCGTCCGCGCCGGGGATTGATCGAACCGACCCAGATTCGTCCGACGGCTCCGGCTGTCGGACGCCTGCGTCTGGGATGTCCGCCTCTTGGATTCACCCCGGGACCTGGGGACGGTTCCTATTTCGGTCCAGAAGCCCGGGGACGTGGGGACGGTTCCTATTTCGGTCCAGAAGCCGTCTGATGAGGGGTGGTACGAAATGGAACCGTCCCCAGGGGAAGCAGAAAGCCGACGAACCAGGAGGTTCGCCGGCTTCCGGAGGTCTAGGACCCATTGGCGGTGGCGGAGGGATTTGAACCCTCGGAGGGTTGCCCCTCACGCGCTTTCGAGGCGCGCTCTTTCGGCCGCTCAGACACGCCACCGCGGGAGAGTCTAGCCAGCCAGGTGCCGGGTGATCCAATCGCTGCAGTCGGCGCGGACGCGCATCGTTCCTGGTCGGGCGGACCGGCCGGTCAGCGATGCTGCTCGAAGAATGCGCGCAGCAGCCGTCCGCTGGCATCGGCCTCGATCCCGGTGACCACCTCGACCCGATGGTTCAGCCGTGGATCGCGAATCACATCCCACAGGGACGACACCGCACCAGCCTTCTCGTCGAAGGCTCCGAAGACCAGCCGCTCGACCCGGGACGCCACGATGGCCCCGGCGCACATCGTGCACGGCTCCAGGGTGACCACCAGAGTGCAGCCATCCAGCCGCCAGCTGCCCAGGGCGTCCGCCGCCCGGCGCAGGGCGACCACTTCGGCGTGCGCCGTCGGGTCGCCGGTCAGCTCGCGCTCGTTGACGCCCGAGGCGATCACCTCACCAGAGGCGTCGAGAACCACCGCACCGACCGGTACGTCGCCGTGCGCCGGGGCGTCCGCGGCGAGCTCGAGGGCCCGCAACATGGCGGGCTGCCAGCGGTTCACTCGAAGGTGACCAGCGCCTTGGTGAACTCCGGGCCGAACTTGATCCGGGTCGCGATCTGCTCGACCAGAGTGGCCGAATCCTCCTCGTAGTCCTCGGCGAGGGCTTCGAGTTCGAAGTCGTGCAGGCCCAGGTCGGCCAGGATGTCCAGATCGCCGACCGGGAAGCCGTCGTCCTCGGAATCCTCGTCGGGCAGCTCGGCACCCAGGAAGTCCACGACGTCCCTTGCCAGCGGCCAATCGTTGGCCGCCACGATGTCGGAGCAGAGCACCTGGACGTGCTTGCCGCGCACCCGGACGATCACGAACACCTCCGAGGCGATCGAGACCAGGGCCAGTGCTCCCCCGTCGCCGGGCATCCGGCGCAGCTGAGTGATCAGCGCCTCCAGATCGTTGGCCAGGTCGAACTCCAGCGGGAGCGCCACGGCCTGACCGTCCTCGCGGTACAGCGCGATCACCAGGTCGATGTCGTCCTCGGTGGCGTCGTCGGGGTAATCCTCGTCATCGACGTCGTCCTCCTCGTCCTCATCGAGGTCGTCGTCAACGACCACCTCATCGAGGTCATCCAGCCCGGGACGGTCATCGCCACGGTTGGGCAGTTCGAACTCCAACTCGTCCGACGTGCTCACCCCAGCCTCCTTCGCCTTGGCCCTACGAGGACTTCCATGGTCGCAGATAACCGGAGCGCTGGCACAGTCCGGGCATCGCAAATCCGTCCGGCCGGGTGTGGGAAGGTTGTGCCCGTGGAACTTCGCGTCATCGAACATCCGTTGGTTACGGCCAAGATCACCCTGCTGCGGGACGAAAACACCGCCAGCGCCACCTTCCGCCAGCTCGTCGAAGAGCTGGTCACCCTGCTCGCCTACGAGGCCACCCGTGAGGTGCGCGTCGAGCCCGTCCAGGTCAAGACTCCGATCACTGTCACCACGGGCGTGGAGCTCACCCGTCCGCGGCCGCTGGTGGTGCCGATCCTGCGCGCCGGCCTGGGCATGCTGGAAGGCATGATGCGGCTGATGCCGACCGCGGAGGTCGGCTTCGTCGGCATGGTCCGCGACGAGGAGACCCTGCAGCCGTTCACCTACGCCGAGCGGCTGCCGAAGGATCTGTCCGGACGGCAGTGCTACGTGCTCGACCCGATGCTGGCCACCGGTGGATCGCTGGGCGGCACCGTCCAGTTCCTGGTGGACCGCGGCGCCGATCACATCACCTGCATCTGCCTGATCGCTGCGCCGGAGGGGGTCGAGCGGATGCGCGAGCTCGTCGACCCAATCGGCGTCCCGTGCACTCTGGTCTGCGCGGCCCTGGACGAGCGGCTCAATGAGGTCGGCTACATCGTCCCCGGCCTCGGCGACGCCGGTGACCGGCTGTATGGATTGGCCCAGTAGGGCCAATCCATGAGGCTTCTCTCGGCTCGGTAGCGAGCTTGGGACACAAGGGGACGGTTCCTGTTACGTCCCAACCCTCTCGCTGCGGGAACCTTGGGACGTAACAGGAACCGTCCCCGTTTTGTTGCGAGTCGGCGGGTCCGGGAGCTTGCTGAGGGGCTCTCGGTCCTGGGCCTAGGGTTGGAGCATGGAGCTTTCCGAGATCTGGCCACCGTTCGGGCTGCGGATCGAAGCCGGTCCGCTGGTGCTGCGTCCGATCACCGACGACGTGCAGCCGGCCCTGATCGAGCTGGCCCTGGCCGGGGTTCACGATCCCGATCGGATGCCCTTCTACGTCCCCTGGACGGACGCGCCGCCGGACCGGCTGCCGGCCAACTACGTCCAATACCAGTGGGGAGTTCGCTCGTCCTGGTCGCAGGAGAAGTGGACGCTCGATCTGGCCGTTGAGTACGAGGGAATCGTCGTCGGCTGCCAGGGGATCTCCACCGAGAACTACCTGATCACCCGGACTGGTGAAACCGGCTCCTGGCTGGGCCGGGCTCACCACGGCCAGGGGATCGGCACCAAGATGCGGCAGGCGATCTGCGCTTTCGTCTTCGACTACCTGGACGCCGAGGAGATCACCTCGGCGGCCTTCGCCGACAACCCGGCCTCGAACGCGGTCAGCCGCAAGGTCGGCTATCAGCCGAACGGCCTGATGCGAAAGACCCGGCGTGCCGAGGAGTGGCATGACTCGCAGCAATGGCTGCTGACCCCGGCCCGGTTCGTCCGTGGCGAGCCGATCCGAGTCGCCGGCGCGCAGGCATTCCGCGAGTTCATCGGCCTGGAGAGCCGGGTGGCCAAGCCGGTCGAGTGAATCACGGCTGAGTCGGCTCACACCTCGCGAGCGAGCCCCTCGATCCGCTCGGCACCCGGCAGCTTCAACAGCGACGGCCCAGGCAGGATGAGTTTCGCGGCCCGAATGCCGGCCCCGATGCACACCGACGCCGAATCGGCGACGGCGGCATCCAGCCAGATCGGCCAGTCCAGTGGCAGCCCGACCGGGGTGATCCCGCCGTACTCCATCCCCGACTCGGCGACCGCGACCTCCATCGGCGCAAACGAGGCCTTGCGGACGTCCAATCGCCGCTTGACCAGGCCGTTCACGTCCACTCGGCGATGCGCCAGAGTCAGGCAGCAGGCCCGGCGTTCGGTGCCGTCCCGGCGCCCGGAGACCAGTACGGCGTTGCCCATCACGTCCATTGGCAGGTCGTAGACCTGACACAGAGTCTCGGTGTCGGAATGAGCCGGGTCGATCTCGAACACCAAGGCCTCGGGGACGTACTCGCGGACGGCGGCGATCACCGCCGGTGGCAGCAGATCGGTGCGGTCGAGGGCGGGCTGGGGCTTCAGACGAGCGAACACGTCGGCCAGCCTAGGTGTGGCTGGCGACGCGTCGGCACCGCGCCCGCGATCAGAGCCGGCGTGGGCGGTCGTGCTCGCCTCTGCCGCGCCGGCTCGTCCGCTCAGTTCGCGGTGCCGAACCAGCCCCGCACGACGGAGTCGAAGCGGCTCAGTGCAGAGGCGATCGCCATGTGCATGTCGAGGTATTGATAGGTGCCCAGTCGTCCGCCGAACAGCACCTCGGGCTCGGCCTCGGTGAGCTGGCGATAGCCGAGCAGCTTCTCGCGGTCGGCGGCGGTGTTCACCGGGTAATACGGCTCGTCGCCGGGGCCGGCAAAGCGCGAGTACTCCTTCATGATCACCGTCTTCGGGCTGGTGTAGGCCCGCTCGGGATGGAAGTGCCGGAACTCGTGAATCCGGGTGTACGGGACGTCCAGGTCGGAGTAGTTCATCACCGGGGTGCCCTGGAAGTCGGGGGTCGGCTGCACCTCGAGTTCGAAGTCCAGCGTCCGCCAGGACAGCGAGCCGAGTTGGTCGGCGAAGTAGCGGTCGATCGGGCCGGTGAACACGACCGGCACCTGGCCGACGGTCGCCGCCTTGTTCAGAGGCTGGCCCTCGTCGAAGAAGTCGGTGCCGAGCCGCACCTCGATGTTGGGGTGGTCGGCCATCCGCTCCAGCCACGGGCCGTAACCGTCGGTCGGCAGGCCCTCGTACTTGTCGGAGAAGTAGCGATTGTCGTAGGTGAAGCGGACGGGCAGGCGCGAGATGATCTCCGGGCCCAGTTCGGCCGGATCGGTCTGCCACTGCTTGGCCGTGTAGTTCATGAAGAAGGCCTCGTACAGCGGCCGGCCGATCAGCGAAATCCCCTTCTCGACGAAGTTGGACGGCTCCTTGCCGCCGAGTTCGGCAGCCTGCTCGGCGATCAGTGCGCGCGCCTGGTCCGGCGTGTAGGCGGACCGGAAGAACTGGTTGATCGTGCCCAGGTTGACCGGCATCGGGAACACTTCGCCACGATGAGTGGTGTACACGCGATGGACGTAGTCGGTGAAGCTCGTGAACTGGTTCACGTAGTCCCACACCACCTCGTTCGAGGTGTGGAACAGATGGGCGCCGTAGCGGTGGTATTCGATTCCGGTCTCGGGCTCGACCTGGGAGTAGGCGTTGCCGCCCAGGTGGTCGCGGCGGTCGATGATGGTGACCTTGAGACCCAACTGGGTCGCGGCCCGCTCGGCGATGGTGAGGCCGTACAGACCTGACCCGACGACCAGAAGATCCATGGGGCAATCCCGCTTTCGTGCGTGGTGGGCGAGCTGATGCCGAGACTATCGGTGTCCTCAACTCGGACGCCTGCCCGCGGTGCCGGGTCGCCGGAATCACCCTGGAACGCCAGCGTCACCGATGGTGGATTCGGCGCGAAACTCGGCTCGTCAGTCGTGGCCGACGTCCGCCGCCCTCGCAGGACGACAGCGTCCTCGGCCGGAGCAGAGATCAGACTCGCCCTGCGCTCGCCGGAGCTCAGTAGTAGTAGGGGAAGTTCGACCAGTCCGGCGGGCGCTTCTCCAGGAACGAGTCACGGCCTTCGACGGCCTCGTCGGTCATATAGGCCAACCGGGTGGTCTCGCCGGCGAACACTTGCTGGCCGATCAGGCCGTCGTCGATGGCGTTGAAGGCGAACTTGAGCATGCGTTGCGCGGTCGGGCTCTTGGCACAGATCTTGGCCGCCCAATCCAGGCCCTCGGCCTCCAGTTGGGCGTGCGGGACGACCTTGTTCACGGTGCCCATCTGGTAGGCCCGCTGAGCGTCGTAGGTCTCACCCAGGAAGAAGATCTCCCGGGCCACCTTCTGACCCACCTGACGAGCCAGATAGGCCGACCCGAAGCCGGCGTCGAAGGAGCCGACATCGGCGTCTGTCTGCTTGAACCGGGCCTGTTCAGCCGAGGCGATGGTCAGGTCGCACACCACGTGCAGCGAGTGTCCGCCACCGGCCGCCCAGCCGTTGACCAGGGCAATCACCACCTTGGGCATGAACCGGATCAGCCGCTGCACCTCCAGGATGTGCAGTCGTCCGCCCTCGGCGGCTGCGCGGCGAGCATCGACGGTGTCGGCGGTGTCGCCGTCGGCGTACTGGTAGCCGGAGCGTCCGCGGATCCGCTGGTCGCCGCCGGAGCAGAACGCCCAGCCGCCGTCCTTCGGGCTGGGTCCATTACCGGTGAGCAGAACGCAGCCGACGTCCGCGCTGCGCCGGGCGTGATCGAGGGCGGTGTACAGCTCGTCCACGGTCTGCGGACGAAAGGCGTTGCGCACTTCCGGACGGTTGAACGCGATCCGGACCGCGGGCACGTCGACGCTGCGGTGGTAGGTGATGTCGGTGAACTCGAATCCGTCCACCGGGTGCCAGCGCTCAGGCTGCCAGGGGCTGTCCATGCCGATCAGGGTAGCCAGCCGCGGCCGAGCCCGGGTAACGCGATGGCGCCGGATCGCTCACTTCACCCGGCGGCCGGACGAGGTCGCGGACGCATTCTGGTAGCCGGGCCTGGCCAGCCGGATCCGGACCGAGATCTTCTTGCCCTTGTCCGCCTTGGCCAGCCGGTAGCTGCTACGGGTCTGGCCGGTGAGCGGCTTGCCGTTGCGCAACCACTGGTAACTGGTCACTGTGGCCGTCGGCGACCAGGTGCCGGGCTGCGCCGTCACGGTCTTGCCGACCTTCATGGTGCCGGCCACCGATGGGCTCTTCTTCTTGGTCACCGTCGGCAGCAGCGACTGCTCCAGCGCGGTGATCGAGACGGTGGTGAACGCGATCTTGTGCCAGTACGTCTTGCCGCTGCCGTAGCCGCTTTCATAGACCAGGCCGACCCGCGAATCGTCCATCTGGACCAAATCCGAGTAATAGGCCGGATCGTTGGATCCGCCGATGGCCAGGCCCTTCTTCCAGGATCGGGCCTGGTCGGAGCTGACGAAGATGCGCATCCCCTTGCGCTGGGTGAGCTTCCCGGAGATGTTCGACGGGCTGGACAGCAGCAGCAGATTGCTGGCCCCGGTGAGCTGCAGCAGGCTGCCGCCGGTGGGGACGGTCTTTACCCCACTCATCGCAGTGAAGCTCGTCGACAGCGACGACCCGGCGTCGGTGGATCGTGCGCTCACCCGGTTCGCGCCCGGTGCGGGCGAACCGTCGCCCTTGTCCCGGTAGCTGGCCAGCAGCGACCCGTCGGTCAGCTCGGTCACGGTGCCCTCGATCAGCTTCAGCTTGCCCGGAGAGGCCTGCTCCCAGCCCACGCTCCAGGTCTGGCCGTTGTCGTCGCTGACCAGCGAGCGCGGCACCCGCTTACCGTCGGAACGGGTGCTGCCCAGCGCCAACACGATCCGTCCGGCATGCTCGCCCTGGCTGAGCACCAGGCCGTGGCCGACCCCGGTCATCCCCGGCCAGTGGTTGGTGGCGGTGAACCGTCCCTCGGCCAGCGGAGTGACCTCCTGACCGTCGGCACTGATCCACTGCTGATGCAGGTAGGAGTAGTAGCCGCTCGACGAGCGGGAGTCCTGCGCCTTCACCGTGGTGACCAGGAGCACCTTGCCCACCGATGGCACGTACACCGGCACCGGATTGGAGACCCGGGACGAGCCGAAATCGGCGACCACCCGCGGCGTGCTCCAGGTGCAGCCGCCGTCGCTGGAGGTGGTCATGGTGATGTCGAAGTTGCCCTCGTCGTCGTTGTCGGCATTGTCGTTGCGGCGCTCGGCGAAGACGAACAGCCGGCCGTCCGCGCCCTGCACCATTGACGGCACCCGGTAGCGGACCTTGTCGCTGCTGGTCAGCGGCGTCCAGGTGCATCCGGTCGTGGCGGACGCCACCGTCGGGCTGAACACGGGCGGCAGGCCGAGGGTGGCCGTGGCGACGGCGAGGGCAGCGGCAAGCTGGAGTCGAAGGACGAATCCGGGGGGCCGGGTCATGATCGCTCTGCTTCTGTCGGGGGCTGGCAGGCACTGCGGTAGGGCTGCGTCCTGGTGATGGTCGGGGCAACCTGGACGCAGCCCCAGTACAGCATTTCGCGGCCGGTCGGCGGTACCCGGTGAGGGGCTTTCGTCTCTGCGATCCGGCGCGCCGGAGGGTCTGATGTGGCATGGACGCCCTCGGTTCCGGCGGCTGGGCGGTGTTCTGGCTCCTGCTATCGTCCCCTCATGCTGCAGTCCAGCCTTCTGGATGGTGTCAAGGTCGCCGTGATCGCCGACACCGACAGCCGGTGGAAATGGGTCTTGGCGACCGCGAAGCAGCTCACCGCCACTCCTCCTGATCTCTATCTGCGCGAGACATCGGCGCGCCCGTCCGAGCGTCAGCTGATTGAGGCCGGCGCGGATCCGTCCCGGGTTCGGACGGTGCAGCTCGCCGAGCTGCCGGTCGTCCTGGCCGAGAACCCGTGCGATGTGCTGATCATCGGCCTGCCCGGCTCGGGAGTGCAGGCCGTGCTGCAGGCGATGGCAGGGCAGTGGACCGAACCGAAGCGGCCGATCCTGGTGTCCGGCTACGTCGGCATCATCTACGAGCGCCTGGTTGAAGGCCTCTACCACCGGGCCGGCTCGGACGTCATCGTGGCCAACAGCCCGGCCGATGCCCGGGCTTTCACCGGGCTGCTCACCGCGGCCGGCTTCGACCCGTCCGCCGTGGTCACCGAGCCGCTGCCGTTCCTCGGTTCGCCCGCTCCGTCGGCCGGAACTGATGGCGTCGGGGCGCTCACCTTCGCCGCGCAGCCGGACGTCCCGGCCACCAAGGCCGATCGCAACTACATCGTCACCCGGCTGATCGAGCACGCTCGACGCCACCCCGAGCAGCCGGTACTGCTGAAGGTGCGTGGGGTGGCCAAGGAGCGGCTCACCCACCCCGAGCCGCATCCCTATCAGCGTCTCGTCGAGGCTCGCAATGACGAGTTGCCGGCGAACTTCTCGGTGATCGCCGGGCCGATGTCGGACGCTCTGGATCGCTCGGCCGTTCTGATCACCATGTCCAGCACGGCCGCAGTCGAGGCGATCCACCGCGGCTTGCCCACCGGGATCCTGACCGACCTGGGCATCCGCGAGGAGATGGGCAACCACTTCTTCGCCGGGTCGGGCTGCTACGTCTCCTTCGACGAATTGGCCGACGGCGCTCGTCCGCTGGCTGACCCGGAGTGGGCCATTGATCGTGGCCTGGCCGGGTTGGAGCCGGGGGCGCTGGTGGCCCGGGTCGGCGACCTGCGGGGGAGCGAGCTGCCCGCGCTGCAGCCCTTCTTCACTGCGCAGCGCAGCGCGGTCTACCGCAAGCGGCTGCTGGCCGAGAACGGGCTGGACGAGGCCGGACGGCCGGTGCCAGTGCGGCACCGCGGCATCGGCGCACGCGTACTGCGCCGGCTGGCGCGCTGGATCTATCGGAATGGCTACGGGGTGGTTGCCCCGGCCTTGAGGCGACTAGGAGCCTGATGAGCGACGACCTGAACGCGACGTCTCCGCTGGTGGTGGCCGTGATCCCGGCCCGCGGCGGCTCCAAGGGCGTCCCCGGCAAGAACCTGGCCCCGGTGGCCGGAGTGCCGCTGGTGGTCCGGGCGATCCGGGCCTGCCTGGCCGCCGGACGCGTGAGCGAGGTGGTGGTCTCCACCGACGACGACGGCATCGCCGCCACTGCCGTGCAGGCTGGAGCCATCGTGGTCCGCCGCCCGGCCGAGCTGGCCAACGACACCGCCTCCAGCGAGGCCGCACTGCGACACGTCCTGGAGACCCGCTACGCCGACCGGCTGCCCGAGGTGTTGTTGCTGGTCCAGTGCACCAGCCCGTTCATCACGGCCACCGAAGTGGACGAGGTGGTGGCGGCCATCCAGGAGCGCGGCGCCGATTCGGCGTTCACCGCGGCCGCCTTCCACGGCTTCGTCTGGCGCGAGGACGGCTCGGCCTACGGGGTCAATCACGATCACCGCACCCGCCCGCGGCGCCAGGAGCGTCCGGTGGAGTATCTGGAGACCGGCGCCGCCTACGCCATGCGCACAGAAGGCTTCCTGGCCGCCGGCCATCGCTTCTTCGGGACGGTGCAGGCCGTGCCCACCGATCCGGCGCGGGTTCTCGAGATCGACGAGCCGGACGATCTGGCCCTGGCCCGGGCCATCGCCGGCCTGATCGAGACCGAACGTCCGATCCCGCCGGCCGGTGCGGTGCAGGCTGTCGTCCTCGACTTCGACGGAACCCAGACCGACGATCGGGTCTGGATCACCGCGGACGGCACCGAGCAGGTCGCCGTCCATCGTGGCGACGGGATGGGCATCGCCGCACTGCGGGACGCCGGGCTGCCGATCCTGTTCCTGTCCACCGAGGTGAACTCTGTGGTCACGGCTCGGGCCGCCAAGCTGCGCGTCGAGTGCGTCCATGCCACCCAGGACAAGGTGTCCGAGCTGCGCGCCTGGTGCGGACGGCTCGGCGTCGACCTGGCCCAGGTGGCCTATGTGGGCAACGATCTGAACGATCTGGGCTGCCTGCAGGTTGTCGGCTGGCCGGTGGCCGTGGCCAACGCCCACCCGGCGGTGAAGCAGGCGGCCGCCTGGACGACCACGGCAGCCGGTGGACACGGGGCGGTTCGCGAGGTCGCCGCCTGGCTGCTCGGCGACGACCTCGCTGGTCGCTAGACGGTCGCTGCCTGAGTGGCGGCCGGGACCGGTGGGAACCGCCAGGCGATGATCGCCAGGATGGTCAGCACCAGCACGAGCAGCCAGCCCATCGGCAGTGCGATGAACAAGTTCCCGCCGATGATCAGCAGAGCGAAGATGCCGATCGTCCCGTTGTAGGCGCCGTGCAAGATGGCTGGGGCCAATACCGACTTCGCCCGTGCCCGGACCCAGGTCAGTAGGAAGCTGAGCGGGACCGTCCAGGCCACCATCATCGGCACTCCCAGGGCCCACTGGCTTCCGTAGTTGTGACCCATGCCGATGATGATCGGCGCGTGCCACAGACCCCAGAGCACCCCGATCACCAGGTTCGATCGCAGGACACCGAGCGGACGCAGCTGTTCGGCCAGCACACCGCGCCAGCCGTACTCCTCACCGAAGGCGAACAATCCGTTGATGGTCAGCCCGGCAATGAGGCCCTGGATCAGCCCGGGAATGGCCACCATGGCCGCCGACGGGAGCGAGGTGCTTGCCGTCACTCCCGGAGTGATCTCCATCAGTCGCTGCCGCAGTTCTGCATCACTGGTGACCAGATGACCGGCCCCGGGCAGACCCGTGGCCCCAGCAACCCAGGCCACGGCGAAGCCGAGGGCCAGGATGACCACCATGGTCGAGATGGCATAGCCGGCACTGCGTCCGTAGGCCCGAAAGAAGCCGTGCCGCAACTCGGCAATCAGGTAGTGGCGGCCATTGAGCCGCTCGACGATCAGTCCTGCCACGATGGGCAACGGCATGTAGAGCACCGCCGTGACCAGCTGGGTGAGCATCTGCAGCGACGGCGGCAGGAGCCGACTGAGGCCCACCAGGCCGAGGCCGATCACGACGGCGCCGCCGAAGGCGATCGCGTAGTACTGGGCAACACGCTTCCACGCGACGCTCCGCCAACGGGAGGTCGCAACGTCCACACTCACTTCTTTCCTCCGAGATCACGAGCTCGTTCTGCGGTGCGCCCGGCCCTGGCCAGGCCGAACAGCACTGCTCCGGCCGGCAGCCAGGCGGCGGCCAGCACCAGGGGGCCGGCCCAGGGGCGGGCCTTTCCATCGGTTGCTGCGGTTCGCCACACGGTGAGCCAGGCAGAGATTGAGGCCGCCGTGGTGGCGGCGGCGATGGCGCCGGCGGTGCGCGGACCGCCCTTGCCGGAGGCCACGAGTCCCCCGGCCCAGGCAGTCGGGATGGCGGCGATGGCGATGTCGATGGCTGCGGCTGCCGCCTTCGGGATGGGATCCACGCCGCGACCGGCGGCGTCCATCTGGTTGGGCAGCTGGTCGGGCAAGCCGGGCCCGCGGACGACGTAGTGGGCGACGACCGCTGCGGACAATGCGGCCGGCACCAGGGCGGCAGTCCGGAAGGCCGGGGCCGGGGTGCTCTCGAACGGCTCGTCCTCGGCGTCCGGCTCGATCAGGCCGAGCTTCACGGCGACCGCGCCGAAGTTCAGCGTCCAGCCCAGCCCGAAAACCCGGGGGACGAGCAGGCGCTCATCACGCGGGTTCCACCAGGCCCGGGCCATCTTCTCCCCGGTCGGCGGGGTCAGATCGAGCGGGACGCCGAAGCGTCCGGGTTCTTCGGCTTCGGCCTCGCCGAGGGTGGCGGCCACGGCCGAGACATCGGCCGGGCTGGCCGAGGCATCCAGGTGATCGGCGAAGTGGGCGGCCAGTGCCTCGCGCACGTCGGCGCGATCTTCCGCAGCAACCGGCGCGGTCAGCGCGTCGAGCCGGGCGTTCAGCGCAGCCAGTGTCTTGGGCTGCAGTTCCTCCAATGACGTGATCACTTCTCGACCTCCACGATCGTGCGAATGGCGGCGGCCACCTTGGCGAAGGTGGCCGCCATGGCGGCCAGGGCGTCCTGGCCGGCCGGAGTTAGTGCGTAGTACTTGCGCGGCGGCCCGACCGGCGACTCCTGCCAGCTCGCGCTGATCAGGCCGGCCCGGGCCAGCCGGGCGACGAGCGGATAAACGGTGCCGGCGGTGATGGCCAACTCGGGCTGGGCCGCCAGGTCGTCCACCAGCTGGGAGCCGTAGCGCGGCTCGCGGGCGAGCAGGCCGAGGACGGCCAGCTCGACGACGCCCTTGCGCAGCTGGGAGCCCCAGCCCTCCTGTTCCTTGTCCATGCCCAACATGGTATGACCAGCTACCTTGTGACGCAAGCTAGCTGGTCACGCCAGATTCCATGGCGGAGAGTTCACCCAGATCACCCCGGATGTTCAGCCGATGCTAGGTGCCCGATGCGGCGGTCGATACGCTCGACAGCGATGTCAGTACAGCGACGGGACCACGACTCGGAGGGCCTCGGCCTCCCGAAACCTTCGGGCGGTCCGACCATCTTCCTGGCGACCAGAGAACACGGCTTGGCCATGTGCCTGGCCATCGCCGACCGGTTGCAGATCCCGGTGGCCGATCGGATCCTGGTCGCAGCCGACACCAGCCACAGCTACGAGGTGCAGCCGTCGTTCCCACCCGAGCAGCGGCTGGGCTACCTGGACGAGTTCGCCGAGGTCGTCGACTGGAATGAGCTGATCTGGCCGGCCCGAGCCCAAGGCTGGACCTGCCTTCCCGGCACCGCAGAAGCCAAGCTCTTCGCCGAGGCCGTGGTGCCGTCCGGACGAGAGGTCGCGCGGCTCGTCCTGGAGTCGATCCAGGTGCCACCGGCCGCGGCGCTGGCCGCACTGTTCCCGTCCGCCGAACTCCAGCTGTACTCCGACGGGCTGATGACCTACGGCGGGCGTCCGCTGGATGTGAGCCTGACCGGCCGGGTCACCGCGATGCACTACCGCGACCTGCTGGACGGGATCAGTCCGCGGCTGCTCGACCACGCCGAGGGGATCACCGACCAGCCGTACCCGATCGAGGCCGTCGAAGCCTTCACCATGGCCGGCCGATCGGCCGCCGCCGAGGATCAGGTCAGCGGGCCGACCGCCGTCGTCCTGCTGCAATACCTGGCGCACCTCGGCCTGCTGAGCAGGGCGCGGGAACTGGCCGTGAACCGGCGGATGGTGGCGGCAGCGCTCGCCTCGGGTGCACAGCGGGTTCTGGTCAAGGCGCACCCGGCCCACGCCGCGGACCTGGGCGAACTGCTGGCGGATCCCCGGGTGCGGCCGTTCGTCGGGAGCCGCTCGCTGGAGTCCTGGCTGCTCAGCCTTAGTGGCGAGCAGCGCGCCCAGGTGACGGTGTTCAGCGCGTTCTCCACGGGGCTGGTCGGCGCTCGCCGGCTCGGCGCCGCAGCGGTGGCCGTCGGTACTCGCGAGCTGCTCAAGCGGCTTCCCGAGACCGACGGAAACCGGATCCCGGTGGCGATCTGCGATGCGCTGTTGCCCACGATCGGACTGACCGGTGAACTGACCCCCAGGCCGGCCCGGTTCAGCACCGCCGAGCTGGAAATGCTGCTGGACCTGCTCAGCTTCGCCAAGGATCCGGCGGGACGCTGGCGGTTCCGGGCCACTGTGGCCGCGCACCTGTACGGGCTGTCCGAACAGCGCCGTGCCGAGTTCACCCGCTATCTGCCGGACGCCGACCTGCGCCGGCTCGGACTGTTCCGGGCCGACGAGGAGCCGACCAGCAGCCCTGCTCCGGCCCCGATGCCGCCGGCGCCGGATCGTCCGATCGTGCTGCAGTCGGACGAACTCGCGCTCAGCGTCGTGATTCCCGCCCACAACATCGGCAACTACTTCGCCGGGCTGAAGGCCAGCATCCTCAGCAATCGCCGGGACGATCTCGAGTGGCTGATCGTCGATGACGGCTCGACCGACGGCAGCAGCGAACTGCTGGACGGCCTGGCTGCGGAGTTCGCCGAGGTGCGCGTCCTCCGTCACGCCAGCGCTCAGGGTCCGTCCGCGGCACGCAACAGCGGGATCCGGCAGGCGAGGGGCCACTACCTCGCCTTAATGGACGCCGACGACTGGGTCGCTGAGGGCTATTTCGCGAAGCTGGCCGATCAGGCGCTGCGGCACGGTGCCGACCTGGTGCGGGTGGGCTACTTCGAGGTCACCGGAGGCAAGACCGCGGTCCGGCGGCAGCCGGTGCCGCGCCAGGACGTCCCGCTGCATCCCCGGGAGCTGCTGATGCCGGTCGACCAGACCGCGGCCGTGGATCTGCCGCAGCCCTGGCTGAACGTGGTGCGCCGGGACTTCCTGGAAGCCAACGAGCTCTACTTCGACGAGGAACTGCACACCGCCGAGGACCGCGAATGGACCTGGCGGGCCTTTCTGGCGGCCGGCTCGGTGGTGAACTCGAGCACCGTCGGCTACTTCTGGCGTCGCGAGGTCAGCGGTTCGCTGACCCAGATCGGTGATGCTCGTCAGCTGCACTACCTGGCGGCCTACCAGAAGGTCGCCGCCCTGGTGAGCGACGGGCCGGAGCGGCACTATCTACCGAAGGTGCACCGGTCGATGATGGCCATCGGGCTGAGTCACCTGGAGCGTTCCGAGCGGCTGCAGCCTCGGCTGCGGCTGGCTGCGGTGCGCGACCTGCGCCGGGCCGTGCGGGCCATCAGCGAGCCGGATCTGATCCTGGCCAGCCAGGGCCTCACCTTCCGCAGGGAGCGGCTGCTCCGGCTGCTGCGCCAGGGCATGCCCGCGCCGTTGATGTTGCTGATGGCCGGTGGCCGATCCACCTTACGTGGGCTGAGCCGGGCGCTGCTGCACTGAGTCCGCCGTGCGGCATCGTCCTCACTCAGCGCGGCGATTCCCCGCAGAAAAGGGGACAGTCCCCTTATCTGCGGAGGTCAGGTGGTGCTCAGCCGACGAACTTGCGACGGACGCCGCGAGCCACTTCCGGGCGGTCGGTGAAGATCGCGTCCACTCCGAACTCGAGCATCTCCTTGATCCGCTTGGGGTTGTTCACCACCCACGGACGCACCTTGATGCCGGCGTCGGCCGCCTTCTTCACCAGCCGATCGTTGACCCGCCGACGGGACGGATGCAGCGCCGAGGCACCCAGCTGAGTCGTCCGCTTCCACGGCTTCAGCAGCAGGGACGAGTCGGAGATGATGTAGGCCAGCTCGAACTTGGTCATCCCGGACAGCTTGGCCACCGACTCCTCGCTGAACGAGGACAGCACCACCCGGTCGCCGAACTTGTAGCCGGACAGCGCCTCGAGCACCTTCTCTTCGAGTTCGGGGTAGTCGACGGCGTCGTTCTTCAGCTCGATGTTGACCCGGAGCTTGGTTGGGGCGAGCAGGTCGAGAGTCTCGGCCAGAGTCGGGATCTTGGCCTTCTTGAAGCCCTTCATCCCGGCGGACGCCTGCAGCTTGCTGATCTTGGCCATGCTCAGGTCGCGGATCCAGCCGCGTCCGTCCGTGGTGCGATCGACGGTCTCATCGTGGATGACGATCGGGACGCCGTCCTCGGTCAACTGGACGTCGAATTCGACGCCGTCCGCCTTCTGCTCGATGGCGAGCGCGAAGGCGGCAAGGGTGTTCTCGGGTGCGTCATGACGTGCGCCCCGATGGGCCCAGATCTGGGTCATTGAGTCTCCTGGCGGCTATGGTCGCAAATGTGACTGTACGCCAACTGACGCCGATCGATGTCATCGCCAATAACTACACAGCCGCCCTTGCGGAGCTGAACCCGATCTTGGCCACCGAGGCCGGGATCGCCGGCCATGATCACCAACTGCCCGACCTTTCGCCGGACGGTCTGAGCGAGGTCGCCGCGTTGAGCAAGCGGACGCTCGCCGAGTTGGCCGCCGCCCCGGTGACCGATCAGACCGACCAGGTGACCAAGGCTGCCCTTGCCGACCGGCTTGCCCTGCACCTGCGGCTGGACGAGACCGGCGACCTGCTGGCCGACCTGAATGTGATCGCCTCGCCACTGCAGGGCTTGCGGGACGTGCTCGACCTGATGCCGACCGCCACCACCCAGGACTGGGCCAATGTGGCCTCCCGGGTTCGGTTGGTGCCCGAGGCGATTCGCGGCTACATCGCCTCGCTGCGGGAGGGTGCCCGGCGCGGCCTGGTGTCGGCGCAGCTGCAGGTGGACGAGGGGATCAAGCAGGCCGCCGAGCTGGCCGACCCGGCGTCCTCGTTCTTCGTGACTTTCCTGGCCGGGGCCACCCCCGACGGTTCGCCGGCCGAGGGGCCGCTCGCTCACGACCTCGAGGTTGCCGGACGGGCCGCGGCGGCCGCCTACGGGGAGCTCGTCGAGTTCCTCAGCGACGAGCTGCGTCCGCTGGCACCGGCCGACGACGCCGTCGGCCGGGAGCGTTATGCCTTGTGGTCGCATGAGTTCGTGGGTGCTGAGGTGGATCTCGATGAGACCTACGCCTGGGGCCTGGACGAGCTGGAGCGAATGGCCGCCGAGCAGCAGGAGATCATCGAGCAGCTGGCCGGCCCCGGAGCCACCATGGCCGATGCGGTCGCCGTGCTCGACAATGACCCGGCCCAGCAACTGCACGGCACCAAGGCATTGCAGGAGTGGATGCAGCGCACCGCCGACGAGGCGATCGCCGCCCTGGACGGCGTCCATTTCGACATCGCCGAGCCGCTGCGCAAGATCGAGTGCCGGATCGCGCCGACCGAGAACGGTGGCATCTACTACACCGGCCCCAGCGAAGACTTCAGCCGTCCCGGACGGATGTGGTGGTCGGTGCCGCCGGGGGTCACCACATTCGCGCCGTGGCGGGAGAAGACGACGGTCTATCACGAGGGCGTCCCCGGGCATCACCTGCAGATCGCCCAGGCCGTGGCCAACCGCGACCAGCTCAACGACTGGCGCCGGCTGATCAGCTGGAGCTCAGGGCATGGCGAGGGCTGGGCGCTCTACGCCGAGCGGCTGATGCAGGAGTTCGGCTTCATGGATGATCCGGCCGACCGGCTGGGCCTGATCGACGGGCAGCGGATGCGGGCCGCCCGGGTGGTCGTCGACATCGGCGTGCACTGCCGGATGAAGGCACCCGAACGCTGGGGTGGCGGCATCTGGAACGCGGAGAAGGCGTGGGAGCTGTTGAAGGCCAACGTGAACATGGATCACGCCTTCCTGCGCTTCGAGCTGAACCGCTACCTGGGCTGGCCGGGCCAAGCTCCGTCCTACAAGATCGGGCAGCGGCTGTGGGAGCAGGCCCGCGAGCAGGCGCGGCAGGCCGCGGGTGCGTCCTTCGACCTGAAGACCTGGCACACCAAGGCGCTGAACCTCGGCTCGGTGCCGCTGGCCGTCCTCCCGGACGCCCTGGCCTGACCCCGGTGAGAGCGGGTCTACGGGCGCTAAAGGGGTGGACGGACGTCCTGCACCCACCGGTGTGCGATTCACAGGTGATGCCCCGTTCTGGCTACGGGATGCGCTGCTAGATTCCGCGCATGACGGTCGAACTCGCACATGATGTTCAGGGCTCCGGCCCGCTGCTGGTCCTGGTTCACGGGATCACCGAGAATCGGCATTCCTGGGATCCGATCACAGCCGACCTGGCCGCCACCCATCGGGTGCTCCGGGTCGATCTGCGTGGTCACGGTGAGTCGCCCCTCGCCGACTCCTATGACGTGGCCGAGCTGGCCGCCGACATTGCGCCGCTGGTGGACGAGCCGCCGCTGATCGTCGGTCACTCGCTGGGCGGCACGGTGGTCACCGCGTATGCCTCAGCGTTCGAGACCCGCGGTGTGGTGAACATCGACCAGACGCTGAACCTGGGCCCGATGCAGGCCGGGCTGCTGCAGCAGGCCGAGCTGCTGCGCGGCGAGGCCTTCCCGATGGTGATGGACGCCCTGTTCGACTCCCTGCGCGGCCAGGTGGACGACGCCGGCTGGCAGCGGCTCAGTGAGCTGCGCCGCTACGACCAGTCGGTGGTGCTGGGCATCTGGGGGATCATGCTGGACAACTCGGCCGAAGAGCTCGCCGCCGCGGTGGCCGCGATGACCAGCGGGATCGACGTTCCCTATCTGGCGCTGAACGGCTTCGACCTGGGCCCGGATTACCCGGCCTGGCTGGCCGACCGGATCCCGACCGCGGTCGTCGAGACCTGGGACGGGGTGGGCCACTACCCGCAGCTGGTTCGTCCCGCCGACTTCCTGGCCCGGCTGGCCGCCTTCGAGGCGTCGCTGGCCTGACCGGCGTCGTGGCTCCCGCAGCTGGTTCGTCCGCGGGGCCGTCCGGTTCAGCCGAGCCACTCCTTCGCGGCGACGACAAGCGCGGACACCCCGATGCTGATCGTCGGCTCGATGGCCGGCGCATAGCCCGAGGAGTGGTTGGACGGAATGCCGGCCATGATCCGGATCATGTCGGCCGGGGTTGCCGCCCCGGCGAAGACGGACGGCTCGGCGCCACCGAGCAGCCAGTAGACGCACGGCACTCCGGCCTCGGTGGCGAACAAGCCGACGTCTTCGCTGCCGGTGACTGCGCCCGGGTCGATCAGCCGCTCGCCGACCACTGCGCGCAGCGCGTCACCGGTGCGAGCCGAGCCGGCCGGGTCGTTGTACAGGTAGGGCAGTGAGGCGGCGTAGACGATCTGCGGCTCCCGCGGGGCACCGGACGCCGCGGCCTCGGCCTTGATGATCCGCTCGACGGCGGCTACCACCCGATCCCGGACGTGCGGGTCATAGGAGCGGACGTTGACCTCGAGCTCGGCGGTGTCCGGAATGATGTTCATCTTCGTCCCGGCATGCAGGGTGCCGACGGTCACCACGGCCGAATCGCCGCCGGCCACCTCACGAGAGACGATCGTCTGCAGCCGCAGCACGATGGCGGCCGCCATCACGATCGGGTCCACGCAGGCTTCCGGACGCGATCCGTGCCCGCCTTTGCCGAAGAGGGTGACCTTCAGCCAGTCGGTGCTGGCATAGGCCGGGCCGGGGTGCAGGCCGATGAAGCCGGCCGGCAGCGGGGCGACGTGCTGGCCCAGCACGACGTCCGGGCGTCCGAAGCGTTCGTACAACCCGTCCGCGATCATGGCCCGGGCTCCGGTGCCGAGCTCCTCGGCCGGCTGAGCCACCAGCATCAGGGTGCCCGTCCAGGACGGGTCGGCAGCCAGCTGGCCGGCGGCGCCGAGCAGACAGGTGATGTGCATGTCGTGGCCGCAGGCGTGCATCACGGGCACGTCGCGACCGTCCGGATCGATTCCCCGGGCGGTGCTGGCGTAGGGCAGCCCGGTGTCCTCGGCCACCGGCAGCGCATCGATGTCGGCCCGGACCAGCACGGTGGGTCCATCGCCGCGCCGGAGCAGTCCGACCACTCCGATGCCGCCCACCCCGGTGTGCACCTCATAGCCGAGTGAGGCCAGCGAAGTGGCGATCAGCTCGGCGGTCTCCACCTCCTGATCGGACAGCTCCGGGTGGGCGTGCAGCCAGCGGTACACCTCGGCCAGTCCGGTTGCGTCCGTCGTGGGGCTGACGGTTGGTCCCGACGCCATTGCTCCTCCTTGTGCCCGGCCGATTGCGGCTGAGCTCAGCCTAGGACGGCACGGGGTGGACGGCGCTGCGAGCCGCGGAGCGGTCGGATCGACGAAGCGACTCATTTGCCGGCCGTCCTGGACGGCGACCATCGCCGCGGCGAGTAGCCTTCTTCCACACTGTCGAGGAGGAGTGCCATGTCGCCACTGGAGCTGGCTGTTTGGGTGATTGGTGCCCTCGGCCTGATCGGGGTGGCGTTCGCCTTCTTCAAGAGCGATCAGTTGCGGGTACGGCTGACTGCGCTCGGCATCTTCGGGGCCTTCTACCTGACCGTGCTCGGTCTGGGGTGGGGTGGCACGCAGTGGTTCAACGCGTCGACCATTGCGCTCGTGCTGATCGCCTTGATGTCGGGGATCAAAGCTCCGCTGGCCCCCAAGTCGAGCGACGCCGCAGCCTCGGTCGAGCCGGACGCCACCAGCGACGAGCCGGCACCGGACCTTCCGGACGCGGACCTCACCGCTGAGGACGAGGCCGGGCCGTCCGTCGAGCAGGAGCCGGACGCAGAGCCGAAGTCCTAGCTGCGACACCCCTCCGGCTCCGTCCGGAGTGGACCGAAAGGCCTAGTTGTCCGCTAACTGACAAGTCGGGAGCCGCTTGCCAGGGGCCCGCTGAGTGATTGCTGTGCGTATTGTGGGCACTAGTACTCACCCTTGTGAAAGTGGGCATTTGCAATGAAGCGTTCGTCACTTGCCGCCGCCTTGTTGTTGAGTTTGGGCTTGCCGATGCTGCCGGCCCTGCCAGCGGCCGCGGCGCCCGCCGAGGAGCCGGTGGTCATCCAGTCGCTGGCTGGACTCAACCAGGCCGTCGACATCAAGGGCGGTTCGATCACCGACCGGGCCGCAGCGCAGACCTACACGGCCAATGGCAGTGCCGCCCAGGAGTTCACCTTCACCGATTGCGACGGCTCGGGTTGGTGTGCGGTGATCAACACCAAGTCGACCAAGTGCTTGGAGGTCAAGGGCGCCAGCACGGCCCGCGGCGCGATCGTCCAGCAGAACACCTGCAACACCACGACGGCACAGAAGTGGAAGCGGGTGAGCCTGGCCGGCGGGCTGTACAACCTCCAGAGCGCGATCGGCACCGACCGCTGGCTGGACGTCCGCGGCGGCAAGGCCAAGAACGGAGCCGCACTCCAGGTGTGGAGCCACAACACCTCCAAGGCGCAGCAGTTCCGGCTGACCGTGGCTCCGAACTGGGGGCTCAGCCTCAGCCAGGTGGACGAGACCACGTCGGTGAAGGTGAGTCTGACTGATCTGGAGTCGTTGGCCGGAGTATGGGCCACCGATGTCTCGTTGACCGCGAAGCTGAAGTACGGCTCGACGACCACTCGGACCGTCACCGTCAAGAAGGCGCTGTCGGCGGTCAACTCTGACGGCACCTTCACCTTTGACGTCGGTGACTACGGCAAGTGGACGATCACCGCCGAGTTCCGCAACGGCAGGAGCACCGTCAAGAAGATCGCGTCCACGACCCTTCCGGTGACCTCCAGCCAGTACATCATCGCTCCGCTGTCCGGGACGATGCCGGTGACCATGCTGACCACCTCGCTGTGGGGCAGCGGCTCGATCCGGGGCACCGGCAACGCCGTCCCGGTGATCGCCCAGCTGGCCCGGGCCAATCAGTGGGACTGGGCGCACCTGCCGACCGGCATCCACGCGGTGCCCTACCTGAGCAAGAAGCAGTACTCCGATCCGGTCAGCGGCTCGGCCCTCAACTCTGGGCTGGCTCCGCTGAAGGCCTACCTGAAGGATCTGCGGGCGCTGAACCCGGATTCGGTCTTCCACCTGTACGTGAACGACTACCACGTCCAGATGGTGCAGTCGCTGCTGTACGCCAACAAGATCCCGGCCGCCAACTACACGATCAACCTGCTGTCCGACGGCGGCTTCTCCTACCAGAAGTTCGCGGCCACCTATGCCAGCGACCCCACCGCCACTCAGACCCGGCTGGTCTCGGAGTGGCAGGCGGCCAAGGACTACGCCTACACCAATGGCAAGGTGCTTCGCTCGCTCAGCGTGACCGCGGCGCAGAACTACATCTGGGCTGCTGTGAAGAGCGAGTCGGCGGCGAAGTGGTGGCTGACGCGTCCGTCCCTACTCACCTCGGCCGGCGACAGCAACGCCTTCGCCGGTGCAGTCGCCAGCGACTCCAAGGTGACCACCTTGTCGATCAGTGGACGGCTGACCGCCATCAAGGCTGCCGGCGACACCGATCTGGGCCAGTTCAAGGCGCTGTACCGGTTCAATGACGCCTACTTCGCCAAGTCCACTGCGGCGAACCGGGACGTGATGATGTTCCTCGGGACGCGGCTGGAGAACGAGGCATCCTTCGCCGACTACGCCGGATTCACCATGAAGTACTACGGGACGGCATTCGACTACTACTACAAGGGCCACCCGGCCACGCCGACCATGTTCTACCCGAGCAAGGCCGCGCAGCTGAAGACGCTCAAGATCACCGACATCGACTCCTCGGTCGCCGCCGAACTGATCCTCTTCTTCAACCCGGAGATCTACATGTCGGGCTACCCGTCGTCCACCTACCTGTCGGTGAGCGACCCGAACATGGCCAAGGGTCTGTTCGGCCTGACCAAGGCGCAGGGCTTGGCCTCGGTGAGCCCGAGCTACTCGATCATGAAGTGGTTCATGGCGCCGAAGACCTCCTACAGCGGGGCGATCGCCGCGCTGCCGGGCGATTTCGTCGTGGAGTTCTCCGATGCGGTGGTGGCCGACAAGGGCTACAACATCGCCATGTGGAGCTCGTCGGCCAAGACCATCACCTACTACAAGCTGGTCGACGGCGCCTACCAGAAGGTTGTTGGCTAGGCATTCACGCGTCATTCAGAGTGGGCTCGGACGGTGCGTCCGGGCCCACTCTGCGTGTCCGCTATTGCGGTGATCCCGGATCGTCCGCTTCGCCGAGGACCGGCCATTGCCGGTTGCGGTTCTCCAGGGTCGGCCACGGATCGCCGGCACTGAAATCTTCGACCTCGATGGCGGCCGGCTCAGCACCCGAGTTCGCCAGGGTGGTGTTCGCCAGGTAGCCAACGAACTCCGGTGAGACGTGGGCGACCAGCCAATCCCGCTCGACCTGCTCGCGAGGGACGTCCGGAGGCACGCCCAGCGCGGCCAACCCGGAGTTGAGCCGATGCAGCTCGGTGCCCAGCCGTTCGGCCGGTGCCCCTTGCACCCGCCAGCTCTCGAACTCGTTCGAGATACCCATCGCCTTGGCTGCAGAGAGGGCCAGCTGTCCGAGATCGGGGTTGGTCAGCTCTCCGCTGGTGGAGCCGATTTGCAGCACGGCCAGCCAGATCACGGAGCCGATCATTGCCACCACCGGCACCGCACCCCAGCCCTTTTGGGGCCCGAGGAGGATCCCCACGATCAGCGCCCCAGCCGGAATGGCGATGGCGACTCCGTAGCGCAGCATCGCTCGTCCGGAGTAGTGGACGAACCGGACGAAGGTGGGCGTCCGCCACGATGCGGCCGGCCGGATGTAGAGCCGATCGAAGCGTCGGCTGGAGTCGTGCGGGCGGGGTTCGCTGCGCATCTGTGATCCTGGGGTGATGGGTCGCCGGTCGCTCCCGGCCTGCTCCCAGCCTAGACACTGCGTCCCGTTGGAGTCGGTGCTATCGGTGCACCCAGCCCGGTGCCCTGCAACAGAACAGCCCAGGTCGACGACCCGGGCTGCGGCCAGTAGAACTGACACCATCTGCGCGCTCGGAGGGACTCGAACCCCCAACCTTCTGATCCGTAGTCAGATGCTCTATCCATTGAGCCACGAGCGCAGGAAAGCGTCCTCTACCCTACTCGACCCGGCTGAGTGCGTCCAACTGAGCCTCGAATCGGGCCAGCAGTCCTACCCAATGAGTTTGACCGGTCAGTTGGTGGACGCAAGACTCCGAAGCACCCGCGTGGGCCAAAGCGGGGCAGGATGGAACTGTTCGACGAAGAACACTCGTCCAAGGAGGACGTATGGCAGTAGAACCAGCAGTCATCACTCATCCCGCCCCGGCTGACGTCCAGCCTGCGCTGCGTGATTGGGTTGCCGGAGTCGCTGCGCTCACCCAGCCGGACGCCATCCACTGGTGTGACGGCTCGATGGAGGAGCGCACGACGCTGGAATCGCAGCTGGTGGCGTCCGGGACCTTCATCCGGCTGAACCCGGCGTTGCGCCCGGACAGCTTCCTGGCCCGCTCCGAGCCCGACGACGTGGCCCGGATCGAGGCCTGTACCTACATCTGCTCGGAGAACCCGCTGGACGCCGGCCCGACGAACAACTGGGCCGAGCCGAATCAGATGCGAGCCACCCTGGCCGGCCTGTTCGCCGGCTCGATGCGCGGCCGGACGATGTATGTGGTCCCGTTCTCGATGGGGCCGGTCGGCAGCCCGTTGGCCCGGCTGGGCGTGGAGATCACCGATTCGGCCTATGTCGTGCTGAACATGCGGATGATGACCCGGATGGGCGCGGACGCCATGGCCCAGATCACCGCAGGTGAGTACTGGGTGCCGGCCGTCCACTCTGTCGGCTATCCGCTGATCGACGCCTACGGCAATCACCGCCCGGACGTCCCCTGGCCGTGCAACGACACCAAGTACATCACCCACTTCCCCGAGACCCGCGAGATCTGGTCCTACGGCTCGGGCTACGGCGGCAACGCGCTGCTCAGCAAGAAGTGCTTCGCACTGCGGATCGCCTCGGTGATCGGACGCGACGAGGGCTGGCTGGCCGAGCACATGCTGATCCTGCGGATGACCAGCCCGGCCGGCCGGGAGTACCACCTGGCCGCGGCGTTCCCGTCGGCCTGCGGCAAGACGAATCTGGCCATGCTGCGTCCGACCATTCCGGGCTGGAAGGTGGAGACGGTCGGCGACGACATCGCCTGGATGCGTCCGGGGCCGGACGGACGGCTGTACGCCATCAACCCCGAGCGCGGCTTCTTCGGGGTGGCGCCGGGCACCAGCGAGGGCACCAATCCGGTGGCTCTGCACGCGCTCAGCCACGACGTGATCTTCACCAATGTCGCCCTCACCGATGACGGGGACGTCTGGTGGGAGGGCCTGACCAAGAACCCGCCGGCCCACCTGATCGACTGGGAGGGACGCGAGTGGTCGCCGGACTTCGGACGTCCGGCCGCCCACCCGAACAGCCGGTTCACGGTCACCGCCGACCAGGCCGAGACCATCTCGCCGGATTGGGAGACGCCTGAGGGCGTCCCGATCGACGTGATCCTGTTCGGTGGCCGGCGGGCCAGCAACGTCCCGCTGATCAGCGAGTCGTACAGCTGGGAGCACGGCGTCTTCGTGGGCGCCACGGTCTCCAGCGAGCAGACCGCCGCCGCCGAGGGCACGGTCGGCGCGCTGCGCCGCGACCCGTTCGCGATGCTGCCGTTCTGCGGCTACAACATGGGCGACTACTGGGCACACTGGCTCAGCGTCGGCAAGGGGCTGACCAACCCGCCGCGAATCTTCCAGGTGAACTGGTTCCGCAAGGCCGCCGACGGGCATTGGCTGTGGCCGGGCTTCGGCGACAACTCCCGTCCGATCGAATGGGCGCTGCGCCGAGTCAGTGGTGAGGTCGGCGCGATCGCCGCGATCAGTGGACGGCTGCCGCGGCCCGAGGACCTGAACCTGGACGGGCTGCGACTACCGGCCGCCGACCTGGCCGAGCTGTTCCGCCTCGATCCGGACGCCTGGGCCGAGGAGGCCACCCTGACCGAGGCGTACTTCAGCCAGTTTGGCGACAAGCTGCCGGCCGAGCTGACCGGTCAGCTGGCCGAGCTGCGGGATCGGATCGCCCGAGTGAAGGCCGCAGCCGAATAGCGGACGTCCATGGTGGGGCCGGAGCCCGGCCGCACCCTCACGCCTGGTTGGGGTGGCTCAGCTGAGGTCGGGCCAGCGGCCGCGCAGGTAGGACGGCGGGTAGGCCAGCCGGTCTGCCTGGCCGAGTTGGGCCGCGGCCCGCTGCGGCCAGGCCGGCTCGCGCAGCGCCACTCGGGCCAGCGCGATCACGTCCACGTCGCCGGAGTCGAGGATCGCCTGCGCCTGGGCCGGGTCGGTGATCAGGCCGACGGCACTGACCGGCAGCCCACCGGCGCGGACGGCCTTGGCCGCACGAACCTGGTAGCCGGGGCCGAGCGGGATCTGGGCCGGCACATTGCCGCCGGTGGAGACGTCGACGAAGTCAACCCCGTGCTCGGCCAGCATCCGGGCCACCTCGGCGGCCTCGTCAGTGGTGAAGCCGCCATCAACCCAGTCGGTGGCCGAGATCCGAACCAGCAGCGGCTTGTCGGCCGGCCAGACTGCGCGAACCGCGTCGGCGACCTCGAGCAGCAGCCGAGCCCGATTGGCCAGCGGGCCGCCGTAGGAGTCGGTGCGCTGGTTGGACAGCGGCGAGAGGAACTGGTGCAGCAGGTAGCCGTGGGCTGCATGTAGTTCGACGGCATCGAAGCCGGCCGCATCGGCCCGTTGTGCGGCGGCAGCGAAGGCGGCAACGACCTCGGCCAGGTCTTCGGTGGTGGCTTCGCGAGGCTCTGCCAGACCCGGGAAGGCGATCGGCGAGGGGGCGATGGTCGGCCAGCCGCCGTCGGTGACCGGGACCGTACCGGACTTCCCATCAGCGCCGAAGTCGCGGTAGGTGGAGCCCTTGCGTCCGGAGTGCTGCAACTGGACGGCCATGGCCGCGCCCTGGCTGTGCACGAAGTCGACGATCCGCGCCCAGGCATCCTGCTGGGTGGTGTTCCACAAGCCGGTGCACCAGGGCGTGATCCGGCCTTCGGGGAGCACGCCGGTAGCCTCGGCGATGATCAGGCCGAAGCCGCCGGTGGCCCGGGCGCCGTAGTGCACCAGGTGCCAATCGGTGGGGACGCCATCGCGTCCTTCGCACTGGTATTGGCACATCGGGGCCAGGAAGAGCCGGTTCTTGATGGTCAGCTCGCGCAGCTGAATCGGGTCGAAAAGGGACGACATGGTTACAGGTTAGGGACGGCTTGGTTGCAGGTGCCAAATCGTCCCGAAACCGGGCCTAGCCTCGGCTGCGAGGAGGTGGTTCCGGGTGCCCGACACCGTCGGCTGGTCGCAACGCGATGCCAGCCCGGCCTGGGCTCCTGGAGCCAGCAGTCTGGCCGCCGCAGCGGGTTCGCGACTGCGTCCCGGACGGGCCCTGGTGCTCGGTTCCGGTGACGCGGCGGACGCGCTGTGGCTGGCCGGACGCGGCTGGCAGGTCACTGTGGCGTCCGCGGATGCCGTGGCGGTGAGCCGACTGTCCGCCGAGGCCGCATTGCTGGACGTCCCGGTTGAGGCGATCTCCTGCGACCTGCTGAGCTATCGCCCCGAGCCGGAGCGCTATCGGCTGATCCTGGTGAGCTACCTGGAGTTGGAGTGGCCGCAGAGCCGGCGGCTGCTCACCCGGCTGGTCCCGGGCCTGGCCGCGGACGGCCACCTGCTGGTGGTCGGCGTGGACGTCCGCAATCTCGACTCCGGCTTCGGTGGACCGGCCAACCCGGATCTGCTGAGTTCGGCCGGCCAGATCGCCGAACTGCTCACGGGGCTCGACCTCCGACTGCTCACCTCGGAGATCGTCCGCCGCGAAGTGGTCGTCGACGTCGGCGTCCGCTACGCCCTGGATCACGTTGTCGAGGCCGCCCGTCCCCTCGACCCCTGAGTCGGGGACGGTTCCATTACCGTCCACTCGATGGAGGCGGGGACGGTTCCATTACCGTCCACTCGATGAAGGCCCCGTTTGCGGGACGGCTTCGTCGAGCTGCGGCACGGCGAACTGGCCGAGATCGAGCTCGAGGACGGTGCCCAGCCGGCTCAGGTCGACGGGGGTGTCGCTGATCCCGAAAACGTTGCCGGCCGCGTCGTGGTCGGCGGCGAGCAGGTACTTCGCCGGGATCACCAGGTGCATCGCCGTGCCACGAGGAGCGGACCCGCCGGACGGCCACGAGCAGTCGCGACAAATGAACGTGCCGCGCAGCTGGATCACCCAGACCACATTGTCGACGACCGGCTCGGAGTGGCCGATGTCGAGGAGCTGCTCGGCCTTGTCCAGGTCGGTGAGGACGGCTTCGGCGCTGATCCTGGTAGCGCCGTATCCATGGGCCGCTGCCGTGGTCTGAGCCCGCCGGGTCAGCTCGTCCACGGTTCGCCAGACCGGCCCACCCAAGGTGGGCTCGTTGGGCGACTGGGTGACATGGTCCGCTGGCGCCGAGGTCGGGCTCTCGCCAACTGGTGCGGTTACCGACGTCACGGCGACCGTCGGGGTGGCGATGACCGGCGTAGCCGGGATCCCTTTGGGCCAGCTCGCGAAGCCCACTGCGCCGGCAATCAGGACGGCAGCAGTGGTGGCGACTGCCACACGGGCGTGGCGCCGTTGCGCCTGCCGAGCCAGGGCTCGCTCGGCATCGAGAGGTGGGACCGGTGGCGCCTGCCACTCCTGGCCGGTGGCCCGCAGCAGTTCCTCAACATCCATCACAGGTACTCCTCTCCGAGAAGGGTGCGCAGCCGAGCTCGTGCGTCCGAGAGGGTCGACTTCACGGTTCCCTCCGCACAGCGCATCACCTGCGCCACGTCGGCGATCGGCAGATCGAGGTAGTAGTGCAGCTCGACGGCCAGCCGTTGCCGGGACGGCAGCCGGCCGACGGCCCGCTCCATGTCGAGCCGGGCGGTACGGTCGACGTCCGACGGGAGCGGGACGGGCTGCTGGGGGCTGCGGTTGGTGAACAGTCGGGCTGCGGCGCGACGGGCCTTCCAGCGCTGGTCGGCAGTGATCGCCAGCAGCCAGTTTCGGGCGGTGCCCCGGGAGGGATCGAACTGAGCCCGCTTGCGCCAGGCGGCAGCCAGCGCCTCCTGCAGGATGTCCTCGCCGTCGGTGCCGGAGCGCGCAGCCAGGTAGGCCATCGACGCCCAGTGCGGCTCAACCCAGGCGGTGAACCCGTCGACCGTGCGCAGGTCGGGGGCCGGGTTGGACGAGTCCATGCCCGGCAAGGTCGAAGTCTGCTTCGCCCGTTCCACACTTGAATCTACCCCGCCGGTATCGGTCCGGTTGGGTCGAATCTGAGACTGATCGGTACCAGCTCGCGATCGCACTCCATACGTTCGGACCACGGATGAGAGCGTGTTCTTGCTCGAGTGATAGCGTCCCGTGGACAACGCTGAGATGGGACTGCGATGACCGACTTCCGGGATCCGAACCTGCCGCTCGAGGAGCGCATCGACGACCTGCTGGACCGCCTCACCCTGGCCGAGAAGGTCGGCCAGATGCTGATGCTCGATGCTCGCGAAGACCTCGAAGATGCGATCGTGGCCCGGCATGCCGGCTCGATCCTGCACACCTCGCCGGAGCTGCTTCCCGTCGCGCATCGGATGGCCGCCGAGCAGCGGCTGGCGATCCCGCTACTGGTCGCCGACGACGGCATCCACGGCCACTCGTTCTGGCCGGGCGCCACCATCTTCGGTACTCAGCTGGCGATGGCCTGCTCCTGGGACGCGTCCCTGGTTGAGGAGTCGGCGCGGATCACCGCCTCGGAGATGGCCGCCACCGGCATGCACTGGACGTTCTCGCCGGTGCTGTGCATCAGCCGCGACCTGCGCTGGGGACGGGTGAACGAGACCTTCGGCGAAGACCCGCACCTGCTGTCGGTGCTCGGTGAAGCCATGGTGCGCGGCTACCAGGGCGACGGACTGACCGACCCGGAGGCGGTACTGGCCTGCGCCAAGCACTTCGCCGGCTACTCCGAGACTCAGGGCGGCCGGGACGCCAGCGAGGCCGACCTGACCCCGCGCAAGCTGCGCTCCTGGTTCCTGCCGCCGTTCGAGGCTGCGGTGCGCGGCGGCGTCGGCACGGTGATGATCGGCTACCAGTCGATGGACGGCGTCCCGATCACCGCGAATCGCTGGCTGCTCAACGACGTTCTCAAGGACGAATGGGGTTTCGACGGGCTGCTGGTCACCGACTGGGACAACGTCGGACGGATGGTTTGGGAGCAACAGATCTGTGCCGACATCGCCGAGGCGGCCGCCGTGGCCATCCGGGCCGGCAACGACGTGGTGATGACCACGCCGTCCTTCTTCGAGGGCGCGCAGGAGGCGGTCGCTCGCGGGCTGGTCACCGAGGCTGAGATCGACGAGGCCGTCCGCCGAGTGCTGCGGACCAAATTCCGGCTGGGCCTGTTCGAGGACCCGCGGCACCCTGATCTGGCTCGTCAGAGCGGGATCGGCAGCCCCGAGCGGGCCGAGCTGAATCTGCAGATCGCCCGGCGCAGCCTGGTCCTGCTCCGCAACGACGGCACGCTGCCCTTCACCCCGGACGCCGGTGCTGCCCCGCGGATCGCGGTGATCGGCCCGAACGCGGACGACCCGCAAGCCGTGCTCGGTGACTGGGCCGGCAACTCCGGCCAGGTGCCGTGGCTGCCCGACGGTCAGCCGCGAGAGATGATCGACACCGTTCTGGACGGGTTCCGGCAGCTGGTCGGCCCGGACGGTCAGGTCAGCTATGCGCGGGGCGCCGAGATCGGCGACCTGCTGCCCGACCCGGCCGGCGCCACCTTCGCCGACGGACAGCCGCGTCCGCCGATCTTCGTGGCCGCTGCCCCCGATGAGGCGCTGATCGCCGAGGCCGTGGCTGCCGCGAGTGCGTCCGACCTGGCCGTGGTGGTGCTGGGCGACACCGTGGCGCTGACCGGGGAGACCTGCTCGACGGCCACCCTCGACCTGCAGGGCGGCCAGGTGGCGCTGCTCGACGCGGTGGTGGCCACCGGCACCCCGACTGTGGTGGTGCTGGTGCAGGGCAAGCCCAGCACGCTGCCGGCGTCCGCGCTGCAGGCGGCCGCGATCATTGAGGCGTTCAACCCCGGGATGCGTGGCGGACGGGCGATCGCCGAGCTCATCCTCGGCCTGATCGAGCCCAGCGGACGGCTGCCGATCTCGTTCGCCCGGCACGTCGGTCAGCAGCCGATCTACTACAACCAGATCCGCGGCCAGCACGGCGATCGGTACGCCGATCTGACCCAGGATCCGCTGTTCGCCTTCGGTGAGGGCCTGTCCTACACGACGCTCAGCTACTCAGAGCTCGCGCTGGAGTCTGCCGAACTGGCTGCTGACGAGGTGCTGCGCTTCGGCGTCACGGTGTCGAACAGCGGCGGCCGGCCGGCGCTGGAGACCGTCCAGGCCTATGTCAGCGATCTGGTGACCAGCGCGACCTGGGCCGACCAGGAACTGAAGGCCTTCACCCAGGTCGAGGTGGCTCCGGGCGCCAGCGTCCGGGTGGAGTTGGAGATCCCGGCGTCCGCGCTGACGATCGTCAACGCTCGCGGGCAGCGGGTGGTCGAGCCCGGTGAGTTCGAGCTCCGGGTCGGACACAGTTCGCGTCGCGCCGACCAGCTCGTCCATCGCTTCCGGGTCGTCGCCTCGGCCTAGCCAGCGGTCTCGGCAGCGAGCCGTCCTCGCAGAGAAGGGGACAGTCCCCCTTTCTGCGGCCCAGTCCGGGTCGGCGGGGACGGTTCCTTTTTCGTCCGCCGCCCGACTTCGTGGACGGTATTGGAACCGTCCCCGCTGTGTGGGTCCTGGACGGTAATGGAACCGTCCCCTTTCGTCCCAGGTGAGCTGCGGGCTGAGGCCGTCCGGACCACGACCTGACGAAACCCTTGACGCTTTCCTTACGACGTGAATATAGTTCCCTCACATCGTGAGGAAAGGGTGTCATGGCTGCCACCGTCGAGCATCTGAGGCGTGCGAATCGTGCCCGGGTGTTGGAGCAACTGGTGTACTCCGGCTCGATGAGCCGGACGGTCCTCGGCCGTCGGCTGGAGCTGTCCTCCGGCGGTATCACCAACATCGTCGACGACCTGGTTGCCGACGGCTTGGTGGTGGAAGAGGGCACCCGGGCCACCCGCGGACGCCCGGTGACCCTGCTCAAGCCGAACGCGGAGGCGGCGCTGTTCATCGGTGCCGAAGTCGGCGAGCGGGACGTCGCTGTGGAACTCTTCGATCTGTCGATGACTCTGCGTGAGTCCGCCAGCAGGGAGTTGCGCGACGGCCGGTCCGATCCGGCCCTGGTCGGCGCCCTGCTGCGCGACGCTGTGGACGAGATCGTCTCCCGTCACCCCGGACGGGTGAACGGGATCGGCCTGGCCGTGCCGGGCACCGTCGAGACGCCGGCCGATGGCGGCGGCCCGATCGTGTACGCGCCGAGCCTGGGCTGGAAGCCGACGCCGGTCTCGGTGCTGCTGGATGCCGAGATCCCGGTGTACGCCGAGAACGCGACCAGCGTCACCGCCTTGGCCGAGCAGCGACTCAACCGGGACGACGCCCGCTCCCACTTCACCGTGGCGCACCTGGGGCGCTGGGTGGGCCTCGGTGCGGTGATGAACGGTGAGCTCGTCCGGGGCAGCAACGGGATGGCCGGTCAGTGGGGACACACCACGGTCGAGCCGACCGGCCCCTTGTGCCGCTGCGGATCCCGCGGCTGCCTGGAGTCCTTGGTGGGCGCAGAGGCGCTCCTGGGACAGTGGCACGCCGCCGGCGGACCCGACCAGACGGGATCCGGCTGGGATCGGATCACCGCACTGTGTGAGGCCGCGCGCGACGGCGATCCGATCGCCTCCGGGGTGATCACCGATGCCCTGCAGCGGCTGGGCATCTCGCTCGGCAATGTGATCACCCTGCTCAACCCGGAGCGAGTGTTCATCTCCGGCTGGGTCGGGCTGAGGTTGATGCACTACTTCGGCGCCGAGCTGGACGCGGCCGTGAAGTCCCACGCCTTCGGTCCCAGCACGAAGACCCTCCAGATCGTCCCCACCAGCTTCGGCGGCGACACCACCGCTGTCGGAGCAGCCCTCATTCCGCTGGCCCGGTTCATCGAGGAGATCGCCGCCGGGTCGGCCAAGTCAGTTTCCTGACCACAGCAGCAAGAAGACAAGGAGAAGCAATGATGCACTCACGCAGGGCCGCAACTGCTCTTGTGGCGACACTCATCCTGGCCACGTCGGCCGGCTGCGCCGCGGGCTCCACGGCGTCGTCCACCCCGTCGGGGAGCACGTCCGCGAGCAGTAGCGCGGCCGCCTACGGAAAGACGCTCACCGTCTGGGTGATGGGCGACTCGGCCACCAAGTTCGAGCAGCTGATCACACCGTTCGAAACCCAGACCGGGATCGACCTCACCGTCGAAGCGATCCCGTGGGACAGTGTCAATGACCGGCTGACCAGCGCCGTCGCCTCCGGCAAGGGCCCGGACGTGACCCAGATCGGACTGTCGCAGCTGGCCAGCTTCCTCAAGGGGGACGCTCTAGCCGACGTGTCGGCCGACCTGGCCGCCTACCCGAACCTCGCCGAATCCAACTTCCCCAGTGCTGTGGCCAATAAGGCGCTGAACCCGTCCGGTGGGGTCTACTCGGTGCCGTGGATCGCCGACACCCGGGTGCTGTTCTACCGATCCGACCTGCTCAGCGCAGCCGGCATCTCCGCCCCGCCGAAGACCTGGGACGAGCTTCGCGCCGACGCCAAGAAGCTGACCGACAAGGCCACCAAGCGCTACGGCTACTACATCCCGCAGTGGGACGCTCCGCTGCCGGTGACCTACACCTGGCAGGCCGGTGGCGAGATCATGACCGACGGCAAGGTCGACGTCACCAGTAGCGCCTTCACCAAGGCCGCCGATCACTACCTGGGTCTGTACGCCGATGGTTCGGTGCCGACCGCGTCCGACTTCGACCAGACCACCGGCTTCATCAGCGGCTCGGTCGCCATGCTGGTCTCCGGCCCGTACCTGGCCAAGGCCGTGGCCGAACAGGCCCCCGATCTGGACGGCAAGTGGAGTGTGGCCACCGTCCCGACCGATGCCAGCGGGACCTCGCTGTACGCCGGCTCCAACCTCGGCGTCTGGAAGAACACCACCAACAAGGTCGGCGCTCTGATGCTGCTGAACTACCTGGCCGATCCGGCAACGCAGGTCTCCTGGTACACCAGCAACGGTGACCTGCCTGCTGCCACCGCCGCCTACCAGGACGCCAAGCTCAGCGGTGACCCGCTGGTCAAGGTCTACGCCGAACAGCTGAAGGACGCCCGGCTGCTGCCGGTCAGCACCAAGTGGGACGCCGCCAGCAGCGAGATCCTCACCGCGCTGAACAAGATTGCGGTCTCCGGCGCCGATAAGGCCTCGACCTTGAAGGCTCTGGCCGACAAGGTGGCCACCATCAACGCCGGTAACTGACCCCGCTCCCGGTCCGGCTCTCCATCCCCTAGGCGGAGAGCCGGACCACCCTTCACAGGAATCACCATGCAAAACCCACCCGTCCCAGCCGGTGCCAAGGCCGGCCAGCCGAGGCACTTCGCGCGCCGACGTCCGGTCCGCGCCGGGAGCCGACGCCAGCCGACCAGCCGCTGGGCGGGGTGGGGCTTTGCGCTTCCCGCGCTGGTGCTGGTGGCGATCTTCGGCCTGATGCCGATCCTGGTGGCCGCGGCGGTGAGCTTCACCGACTTGGACATCGGCGGGTTGGCCCATCCGGAGACGATCCGGCTGGTCGGAGCCGAGAACTACCTCACCCTCGCCGCCGATCCGGAGTTCTGGTCCGCCTTCGCCTTGACGGCCGGCTATGTGGTGGTCGGTGTTCCGCTGATCACCGTGCTGGCCCTGGCCGTGGCCACCGGCCTGAACCGCAGCGGTGGCCGGTTCTACCGGCTGCTGCGGACCCTCTACTTCCTGCCGGCGGTCACCGCCCTGGTGGCCATTTCGGTGATCTGGAAGTACATGTTCAACGGCCAGTTCGGCCTCTTCAACTGGCTGCTCGACCTCGTCGGCCTGCCGGCAGTCAACTGGCTCTCCGACCCCACCTCGGCACAGATCGCCGTTGGGATGGTCGCCGTCTGGAGGGCGATCGGGCTGAACTCGATCATTCTGCTGGCTGCCCTCCAAGGGGTGCCGGACGATCAGCTCGAGGCGGCCGCCCTGGACGGAGCCGGCCCGGTACGTCGCTACCTCCACGTGGTCTTGCCGCAGATCCGCTTCGCCCTCGGCTTCGTGGTGATGACCACCCTGATCGGCTGGCTGCAGTTCTTCGACGAGCCGTTCGTGCTGACCGACGGCGGGCCGGTGGGGGCGACGACCTCGCTGTCGTTGTTCTTGTTCAAGCGTGGCTTCCGGCTCAACGAGTTCGGCTATGCGAGTGCTGGTTCGATCGTCCTTCTGGTCACGATCGCCGCGGTGACCCTGATCCAACTCCGGCTGAGGAGGGCCAATGACTAGCACCAAGAGTCGCCGCAAGGCTCGGGAGCGAGCGGGGACGGTCCTCATCGCGGTGCCGTTGACCCTGGGCGCCCTGATTTGCGCGCTGCCCTTCGTCTGGATGGTGGCGAACTCGGTGAAGACGCGCGCCGAGGCGGTCAGCTACCCGCCGCAGCTGCTGCCCTCCCAATGGACGTTCGCGGCCTACGTGAAGCTGTTCACCGAGCTGGACTTCCTGCACTACACGCTCAACACCGTCGCCCTGGTCGCTCTGGGGCTGGTCGGCCTGCTGCTCACCGCCATGGCTGGGTACGGCTTCGCCAAGTTCAAGGGACGAGCGCTGGGCTGGGGCTTCTTCGCTGTGCTGATGACGATGATGATTCCGGCCCAGGTCACCATGATCCCGACCTACCTGGTGGTCAACGCCGCCGGCCTCACCAACAACCTGGTCGGGATCGCGCTGCCGACCCTGGTGAGCGCGTTCGGCGTCTTCCTGTTCCGCCAGTTCATGATCACCATTCCCGATTCACTTCTCGAGGCGGCCCGCATCGACGGGGCCTCGGAACTGCGGATCTTCTTCGCGATCGCGCTGCCGATCTCGCGGCCGATTCTGATCGTCCAGGGGCTGCTGACGGTGATCGCGTCCTGGAACAGCTTCCTGTGGCCGCTGATCCTCTCGTCCAGCCAACGCACCTATACGCTCTCGGTCGGGCTGTCCCTGCTCAACAAGCAGATCACGACCGACCCCACAGTGCAGATGGCCGGAGCGGCGTTGATGACGCTGCCGATCATCGTGCTGTTCTTCCTTGCCCAGCGGCACATTGTGGCCGGTTTTACGATGTCGGGGATCAAATGACCGGTTACCTCACCTGCGTCGACGGGCGCTTCGTCGACGACGACGGACCACGGCAGCTTCGCGGGATCGGGCTGGGCAACTGGCTGGTCCCCGAGGGCTACATGTGGGGCCTGCCGGCCACGGCCACGGCGCCACGCCAGATCGAAGGCCTCGTGGCCGCCGTCCTCGGCAGCGCTCGTGCCGCCCAGTTCTGGGATCGCTGGCGCCGCGAGTACGTCAGCGACGTCGACCTGGCCGAGCTCGCCGGGGCCGGCTTCGATCACGTCCGGCTGCCGCTGAGTTGGCGGTTGTTGATCAGGGTGGACGGCACCCTGATCGAGGACGGCTTCGTCCATCTCGATCGCTTCATCGACGTCTGTGCCCGGCACGGGCTCGGCGTGGTGCTCGATCTGCACGCCGCACCGGGCGGCCAGACCGGCTCCAACATCGACGACTCCGCGGGGCTCCCGGAGCTCTTCCTCGACCCGCACTGGAGACGGCTCACCGTGCGGCTGTGGCGGGCCATCGCCGAACGCTACGCGCAGTCGACGACGGTGCTGGCCTATGACCTGCTCAACGAGCCGCTGCCCTATCACTGGGCCGACGACTTCGGCGACGACCTGATGGGGCTCTACCGAGAGCTGACCGCAGCCGTGCGGGAGGTCGACCAGCACCACTTGCTGATGTACGAGGGGACGCGCTGGGCGACCGACTTCTCGGGGTTCACCAGCCGCCTGGACGACAACTCTGCGCTGCAGTTCCACAAGTACTGGTCGCGTCCGGATCTGGGCAGCTTGAGCCACTTCCTGGAGGTGGCCGGACGCCTGGACGTCCCGCTCTACATGGGGGAGGGCGGCGAGAACACGCTGGATTGGAACGCCGCTGCGGTCGCGCTCTACGAGCGGCTCGACATCTCCTGGTGCATCTGGCCGTACAAGACCATCGGTCGAGCCACCTCGCTGTGTGCGATCCAGCCGCCGACGGACTGGGCGGCCTTCACCGGTTTCGAGTCCGGCCGCAGTTCAGCCGACGACCGGGCTCGGGCGGCGCAGGCGTTGGCCGAGTTGGAGGACCGGCTGCTGACCCGTCCCGAGCAACTCAACCGTCCGCTGTTCCACACTCTGATGCGCAAGCCGCCGCTGAGGCTGCCGGCACCCGCCTTCGCGCTGGCTTCACCGGGGGTCGAGGTGCGGTGGCCCGATGACTTCGACTTCTCCGGCGGCCAGAACCCGGATACGGCTCTGGAGGCCGCGGTGCAAATGCCCGCCGGCGGCATGGTCGAGTACTCGATCAGCGCGCCGCCCGGCGACATCACCGCGGTCGTCGCCGAAGGCGAGGTCCGCATCGAGGTCGAGGGTGCGGCGGACGCGCACCGGATCCGAGTGTGCGCGGACCGTCCCACTGTGTTGCGGGCTGTAGTCGTCGCCGACTAGGCAGCCGACCGAACCGTCCTCCGCAGAAGATGGGGACGGTTCCTTTTTCGTCCGCCTGCTCGACCCCGTGGATGCTATTGGAACCGTCCCCGTTGGGCCGGGCTGGACGGTAATGGAACCGTCCCCGTTTGTCGGGGGGTCAGCCGGCGCGGCGGACGAAGTCGGCGGCGAACATCAGGTAGACCGCAGCCGTCCAGGTGTAGGCCCGGTCGCGCAGGCCGGCCCCGCTGACCGCATCGAAGTTCTCGGCGAAGCCGGACTGCTCACACAAGGCCCGGAAGCGGGCGTTGACGATGTCGGCCACCTCGGTGAATCCGGACGCGCGTAGACCGTCCTCGATCAGCGCGGTGGACGGCGCCCAGATCGGGCCGCGCCAGTAGCCGTCCGACTCGTAGTGCGGTGAGGTGACCGGCTCGGTGGCCGGGCCATGGTCGGTCAGGTGGTCGAGCAGGTGGGCCACCATCGACGAACACACCTCGGCGGGCAGCCGCTCACCCAGCACCAACGGCAGCAGGTTCAGCAGGCTGGACGAGGTCGACCGCTGTCCGGACAACGCCCCGATCGCAACGAACTCCTCCCCGGTCCACAGCTGGCCGAGCATCGCGGCGATCAGCTCGTCGCGGGCCTCCGTCCATTCCTGTGCCGGACGGCCGAGTTCGGCCGACAACTCGGCCAGCACCTCCACCTGCAGAGCCAGGAAGCCGGCCAGGTCAGGCGCCTCGATCAGCCGATCGCGGTCGAAGGTTGTCGAGTTGTCCCAGCCGGAGTCGTTGCCGTGCTGGTAGTAGGGCAGCGCGTGCCCTGGGCGGCGCCGGTAGTCCAGCCAGAACCGGGTCCAAGCGGTCAGCCGATCGTGGATCTCCTCCAGCTCCGGACGGGAGAGCGGACGCTCGGCGGTGGCCCGCAGCCGGCGCAGTGTCCACCCGTGGATCGGTGGCTTCACGTAGTTGCGGAGCACCTCGGAATGGGTGATCGAGTCGGGCAGCGCGCCCGAGGCGTCCTGGTGGTCGAAGGGGGCCAGGAACTGGTCGACGGCCAGCCCGGTCAGGCCGGGGGCAATGGCCAGCGCGTTGAAGCAGTGATCCCAGCTCCACAGCTTGTCCATCCAGTGCTTCGACATCAGCACCGACTCCCGCTGCATGAACCCCTCGGGGGCGACCGTGGCCGACCACAGCACGTAGGCGGCCAGGGCGGCGGCCGGCGTCCGCGCGTCCCGCCACGGCGCGATGGCATCGACGAACCCGGCGAAAGCGGACGCCTGGGCGGACGCCACCTCATCGAAGCTGGCCGCAGAGGAGATCGGCACCGCCGCGGTGCCGATCTCCTCCACGGTGGCCTCCCAGGGCAGGCCGTCGCCGCCGAGCGCCACCGTCCGGGAGGCCACCCCGAGCGCTTCGGCTCCGTGGGCTTCGACGGAGCCGAGCCGGCTGGTCACCCGATAGCGGCGTCCGGTCTCATACGAGGTGAAGGTGGGCGCGTCGTCCAGAGGGTCGACGAACAGGTAGGTGCCGGTGAACGGGGTCAGCCCCCCGGCGGCGTCGCTGAGCCGCAGTCCGAGCCCGACGCCGCGCAGCCGGATCGCATCGGTGGTCTCGAAGCTCGCTTCGATGATCCCCTGGCCGGCCTGCCAGCTGAACACCGACGGGCTGGCCGTCCACGACGTCGCGACGATGTCGCCGTCGCGGAGAGGGTCGAGCCGAAGCACAGCGTGCATGCCGTTGCGGTGCGAGACCAGATGCACGGCATCGGTGCGGGTGTGCAGGGCAGTCACCGGGGAGAGGTTCAGCCACGATCCGCGCGTGCTGAACGGAATCTCGCGCAGGTCGAAGGTGAGGTTGGCGGGCTCGCCGAGTACGGACATCTGGTTCCTAAGGACGAAGGCGGTGATGCGAGGCCGAGGTGCGGCGGGGCGGGGATGGACGGGTGGTGGGCGGTCAGTCCTTGACGGCGCCGGCGGTGATCCCGGCGGCCACATAGCGCTGAGCGACGATCAGCAGGATGGCGGTAGGAATCGAGGCGACCACCGCTGCGGCCATCAGCGGTCCCCATTCCTGGTTCTGGGAGCCGATGAAGTCATACAGACCCATGGTGATCGGGCGCAGATTGCCGCCCTCACGGTTCAGGGTCGAGGCGAACAGGAAGTCCGACCACGCCCACAAGAAGGCGAATAGGCCGACGGTGACCGCCGAGTTCCGCGACACCGGTAGGACAACCGAGCGGAACGTCCGCCAGTAGGAGGCTCCGTCGATCTCGGCGGCTTCGAGCAGTTCCTTGGGGATGCTGGCCATGAAGGCCGAGAACAGCATCACTCCGAACGGCACGGCGATCGTGGAGTCGGCCAGGATCAGGCCGTACACCGAGTTCAGCACCCCGAGGTTGGAGTAGATCGTGTAGAAGCCCAAGGCCATCACCACGGCCGGGATCATCTGCGCGACGATCAGCAGGAAGTTGATCACTCGATGACCGGGGACGGTCAGCTTCGACAGTGCGTAGGCCGCCGGAGCCGAGATCACCAAGGTGACGACGACGGTGCCCAGGCCGATCAGGACCGACGTCCCCAAGTACGGCAGCTGGCTGGACAGCACCACCTGGTAGTTCTCCAGCGTGAATGCCATCGGGAACAGGTCGGCATCGCGGATCGCACTGCGCTGAGTGAAGGAGACGTTGATCATCCAGTAGAGCGGGAACAGCATCACAGCGGTCAGGACGACCCCGATGACGGTCTTCCACCAGGCACGATGGACGGGATTCATCGCTCCTCCTGGCGGCGCTGGACGAACAGGTAGACGAAGCCCATGAGCAGCGCCACGATGAGCAGGACGGTGCCGACCACGGCGGCCTGGGAGTATCTGATCACCGAGGACGAGCCCTTGCCGAAGGCCATGGCATAGGCCCAGGTGGCCAGGGTCTGGGAGCTCCCGGTGCCCATGCTCATGATCCAGATGATGTCGACGACCTTCAGGGTGTAGACGAAGCCGAGCAGCAAGGTGATCGCGCTGACCGGTTTAAGGAGCGGGAAGGTGATCGACCAGAACTGGCGCCAGGCGCTGGCCCCGTCGATGGCGGCTGCCTCATAGAGGTCTGCGGAGATGTTCTGCAGGCCGGAGTACAAGATCACCAGGTTGAACGGGATGCCCAGCCAGATGTTGGCGATGACCACGGCCCACAGCGAGTGATCGTTGTTCAGCCACCAGATCGGGTCCATTCCGAAGACTCCGAGGAAGCGGTTGATGATGCCGTTCTCGGCGTCCATCATCCATTGCCAGGTGGTCGCCGAGACGATGATCGGCAGCAGCCAGGGCACCAGGAACAGGGCCCGCAGCACTTCGGACAGCGGGAAGTGGCGCCGGAAGAAGACGGCCAGTCCGAGTCCGATCGAGTACTGGAAGACCAGCGAGACGATCACGAAGATCGCCGTCTGCACGACCGTGGGGGTGAACAGCGGTGAGCTGGTGACCTCTTTGTAGATGTCGAAGCCGACGAAGGGAGCTGCCCCGGTGACGAAGGTGGCTCGAGTGAACCGGTGCAGGCTCATCGAGACGTTCTCGAACAACGGATAGACGTAGAACACGCAGAAGTAGATCGCCATCGGCGCGATGAAGGCCAAGCCGGCCCAGGTGGTCGGACGGATCCGCCGCCGGTGCGCGTCCGGCGAGCCGGCCGATCCAGTGCGCCTGGCTGCGGGCTTCAGCGGCAGCCGAGCGGCTGAGTGCTGGGTGCTCAACGTCATGAACCAATCGTCGTGAACGTGCGGGGAGGTTGGGTGGAGTTCGCCGGAATCGTCCGGCGAAGGTGGGAGCGGCCGACTGGAGTCTGGGCAGTCGGCCGCTCCCGAGGTGATCAGCCCTTCGCGTCCACTGCGGCTTGCTCGAAGGCCTTCTTGATCGCGGCGGCGTCACCGGACGCGTTCAGCGAGGCCTGCAGAGCAGTCGAGATGGCTGCAGAGGTCTGGGTGTAGGCAGGGCCAAGGTCGGTGGTGCGACCCTGGGCGCTCTCGATGGCTGCGGCCCACGGCTTCCACATCGGGTCGGAGGCAATCTGGGCTGCCCGCAGATCCTTCTTGGCGGCGAAGTAGCCGAGCTGGTCGCCGGTCTTCACCTGGTTGTCCTTGCTGACCAGGCAGTCGATGATCTGCTTGGCTGCGGCGTAGTGAGCGGCCGCGTTGTCCTTGTGGATCGGTGCCAGGACGAACTCGCCACCGGTCGGGACGCCGGCAGCGCCACCGGCCTTGCTCGGGATCGGGATCATGGCGGCCTTGAACTTCTGCTGGGTGGCGGCCTTGGCGAACCAGGAACCGTTCTCAGCGAAGGCGTACTTGCCGGTCAGGAAGAGATCCCAGGACGCCGACTGGTTGTCGGTGATCGCCGACTTCGGGGCGTAGCCCTTGGCGATCCAGTTGGAGACCAGCTCACCGGCCGAGATGGCCTCAGCCGAACCCGGATCCTTGAGGGTGGCGCCAGCGCCCCAGAACCAGGGCTCGAACTGGAAGACACCTTCCTCACCGGCGATGCCGGCGAAGGTGATGCCCTTGGCGCCGGAGGCGGTGGCCTTGGCCAGAGCCGCATTCAGGGCGTCCCAGCTGGTGATGGACGCCGGGTCGACGCCGGCCTTCTTCAGGATGTCGGCGTTGTAGTACAGGCCGAGGGTGTTTGCGCCGATCGGGACGCCGTAGGTGACGCCGTCAACCGTGCCGGGGCCGGCCAGGTTGGCGTCGAAGCCGGAGGTGTCCATGCCGACGTCGGTGGCCGGAGCCAGCAGGCCTGCGCTGGCCGCGTCCGGGACGGCCGGGTTGTCGAGCATGACCACATCGGGTGCGTTGTCTTCCTTGACCGCGGTGGTCAGGCTGTTCAGCAGGTCCGAGGTGGCGCTGGAGGTGCGGGTGACCGTGGTGCCGGCCGGTGCGCAGGACTGGACGTACTTGGCCCAGTCGGAGTTGGCGTCGTGCTGCGGGTACGGATCCCAGACGGCGATGTTGGTCAGTGCGGCCGGGGCGCTGGAGGCGGGCTGGCTGGCGCTGCCGGACGAGCTGGCGCTCGGCGCCGGGGTGCCGCTGCAGGCGGCGAGCGCCGTGACCATGGTCACGGCAGCGGCGACTCCGGCGAAGCGGAGGGCGCGATTTGTGGTGAACACTTGCAGGTTCCTCTCTGAATCTTGTTGTGTTTCCTGGTCAATCTGGGTAATTCGAACCGGTTCGACGGCCAGACAACGGCCGCTCTGCCGAGATCTGTGTGTGGGTGGTTAGGAAGGGAGCAGGTTCCGGGTGCTGCCGCGGTCGGTGATCGCGGGGGCAATCAGCTGCACTTGTGGTGGCACGGACTCGCGTCCGCGCTGGATGCGTTCGATGAGCCGGGACACTGCCGTGTGGCCCAACTCATAGGCTGCAGATTCGACGGCGGTGAAGGGCAAGGAGAACTCTTCGCCAAAGTCTCGGGAGTAGAGCGAGACGACGCTGAGGTCATCGGGGACCCGGATGCCGCGCTCGTGGAGGATCGTCGGCAGAGCTGCGATGGTGGCGTCGTTGTGCACCATCAGTGCGGTGGCGTCCGGCCAGGTGTCGAGGATCTGGTTCATTGAGCGGCGCACCGCAGAACCCTGGGCTTCGCCGTAGTGGGCGTGGATGCGGATGCCGTAGCGGGCAGCCCGCTCGATGGCCGCATCCCGGAACCGCCACACATAGGAGCCGCCACGTTCGACGACGTGGTGCGGCGGAGTGACCAGGACGATCTCGCGATGGCCCCGTTCGTGCAGGTGATCGACGAGGATCCGGGCGGCCTCGGTGAAGTCGAGGTCGATGGCGTCCACCTCGTGGGTGTCCCGGGGCAGTCCGATCAGCACGCCGGGCTGGTGCACCTCACGCAGGGAGGGCACCCGGGGGTCGTCGGCGGTGACGTCGAGCAGGACGAAGCCGTCCACCATGTTCGAGTCGCCGATCCGGTGGATGGTCCGGGGGCCGTCGGCGTCGGTGACCATCAGGATGTCGTAGCCGTGGGCTCGCGCCGTCTCCGAGACCGGAAGGACGTACTGCAGCATGGCCGGTGCGAATTCGTCAGCGTGGAACTGCAGGAGCAGGCCCAGCACCATGGTTTGCGAGGTGGCCAGTGCTCTGGCTCCGGCATTCGGAGTGAAGCCGAGTTCTTCGATGGCTTCCTGAATTCGGTGTTGGGTGGCCACCGAGATGGCTCGTTTCCCGGACAGGACGTAGGAGACCGTGCTGCGGGAGACGCCGGCGCGTCGTGCAACGTCGCCAATCGTCACCATGGCACACCCCCTTTGGTCTGCGTTCGCGCTTCCTGTCGAACCGGTTCGACAGGAGTTAACGCCACCGGGTCGGTGGCTGTCAAGGGGTCCCTGGTGATCCGGGTGGTCACAACTCGATCACGGAGGCGGTCGTGAGTCGTACTCGACTCAGACGCTCAGCAGAGCCAGGCCCAGCAGCAAGGCGCTGAGGACGAGTTCGACCATGCCGATGGTCAGCGCCGGCAGCCGGCGAGACTGGTTGAGGACGAGTAGGACGACTGCCCGGGCCAGCGCGACGGTGAACAGCAACGGCCAGGCCCAGCCGGCCACCCCAACCAGCATCCCCGCGATGACCAGGGCGATCAGGTGCCAGAACAGTGACGCGATCGCCCAGCGGCGCTGGGTCCGTCCGCGGATCAGCGACTTCACATGCAAGACCGTGCCGCCGAAGTAGCCGAACATCGCCGCGGTCAGGCCGGCCACCAGCGGGACCAGCGGGGACCCGGTGAGTGCGGTAGGAGACGGCGCTGCGGCGACCGGCAGCATCAGGCAGGCCGCGGCCACCGTAGCCAGGCCGCTGGCCAGGGAACGTTCCCGGTGTCGCGCGGTGGCGATCAGCGCCACCAGGACCAGAGGGATGAAGGCGACCAGCCAACTCAGGGCCGTCGGGCCGGCCAGGGCCACGGTGAGGAGGCCGAGAGCGGCCGTCGCAGCCGAGTAGGTGAACAGGGCCGGCTGCCAGCGCGGCCGGCGGGCCGGCCGGGCCTTCAGCCAGCCGCTGAGAGCGCCGAAAGCGAAGTAGCCAACCAGCCAGGTGGCGATCAGTGTGGCTGTCGCCCAGCCGAGCGTGCCCAGTGAGTGAGCGAGCCGCGTCCCCACGAGTGACGGCACGACCAGCATTGCCCAGGCGCCATGTTGGCGAGGCACCCAACCCAGGCTGGTTCGGCCCGGCCCGGTCGCGGCACCCGTCGGCGCAGCCCCGATGGCGGTGGGGGTCGAGATACTCAAACGATTCCTGACGTCAGCGGATCGGAGCCTGTCCTGTCGCCGATCGGGGGTGCCGTGCCTGGCGCGAACTGCTCCGCTGAGGCTTTCAGGATACCCGGGGACGTGTCCGGACGCTCATTGGCGGGGGTCGTGGCCAGGCTGAGCAGGCTGCTCACGGCGGACTAGGCAGAGCCGACGAACCAGCCGGACGGCCCCAGCTCGGCTCCGATCCGCGGCACGTACTGGTCGACGTAGATCTTGGCCACGAGTTCGCGGCGGCATCGCCGCCCTCGACGCGGCCGACCGTCGCGCAGATCGAATCCGAGCTCCGAGCGCTGAAGGATCGGGCACTGGCCGCCTCTGCACTCAACGATCGCGCCTTCTACACCGACTACCTCGCCGATGACGCGCGCGCGATCCTGCCCACAGGGGTCTTGGACAAGCGGGGCGTCCTGGCATCCATGGCCGGCGACCGTGCGCCGTTCACCGCGTTGCGCATCGAAGACACGACGGTGCGCGTGATCGGGGAGGACGCCGGCGTGGTCGGCTACCGTGCCATCTACGACCGGGACGGGCAGGAGTGCTCGGTCCTGGTCACCACCACCTACGAGAGGCGCGACGGACGCTGGCTGGGTGTGGTCTACCAGCAAACGCCGCAGCCATGAGGGCGCTTCGTGGGGACGTCCGCTGCGCTCACGCGGAAGGATCTGGTCGGGCAGAGGCTCGGTCGCAGAATGAGAGGATCGCAACGTGACGTGGTTGCCCGACAGTTTCGTCCACCCGCTGCGGGTCGCGGTCGGCGCGCAGCATCACCTGCGGCCGATCCGGGCCGCCGATGCCGAGCTCGACTTCCCCGCCGTGATGGGTTCGCGGGAGCGTCTGTGGACGATCTACGGCCAGGCCTGGGGGTGGCCGCCGGCCACGATGACGCTGGAGCAGGATCGCGAGGACCTGCAGCACCATGAGGACGAGATTGCCGCTCACCTGTCGTTCAACTACGCGCTGTTCGACGAAGCGGAGTCCGAGCTGATCGGCTGCGTCTACCTCGATCCGGCGGAGAAGGCCGGGGCTGAAGCTGAGGTGTCCTGGTGGGTGCGTGAGGAGCATCTGGGCTCGACGCTGGAGGCTGAGCTGGACGCTCTGGTTCCCCGCTGGATCACCGCCGATTGGCCGTGGCAGAGCGTGCGCTACGTCGGTCGCGATCTCAGCTGGTCGCAGTGGCTCGCGCTTCCCGACCGCTGATCGCTGAGCTGCCCGTCCGTCCGCGGTCCTAGAACAGCCGCACGATGGCCGCGACCAGCCCAGGCGTGATCGCGGTGTAGTAGCAGGTGGCAAAGCCGATGATCAGGCCGATTCCGAGAGCCCTCGTTCGCGACTGAGTAAGCAGAATCACGCCCGCGATCAGCAGCGCAATTGATGCGCCTAGCAGGTGGCCGAACTGGACGGGATTGGCGGACATCCACCAGGCCAGGGCCAGTCCAGGGGCCGTCGCGACCAGGGTTGCGACCCAGGCCGATTGTCGCTGGCGTCTCGACAGTCCTTCGAGGGTGGTCTCCATGCGGAACCTCCAGGTTGCATCTTGGGCGGACAACCTCCCTCGATCGTATTGCGAACGGACCCTCCCCCGCGGTGGCGCCGGGGGGTGGACCAGGAGGGTATTCAGGGTGAAAGCGCTGGTCGCGGGCTCACAGCGAGCGACAAGCGGCGGATTGGTTGCCACAGTGGAGCTAGCGCCCCATTCGGAGCGTTAGTTCGGAGTACCCGGCCCAGCGGCCTGAGGGATCGGCCGCTGATCATCACCCCCCGATATCGGGCGATCCGGACGAATGGCCAGCAGCCGCCAGGCTGGCAGGCCTCAGCCGGGACCAGACCCCCTCTGGTCCCGGCTCTCTGCCGTCTGTGATCGGTGGCGCTATTCGGGCCGACGCCCCTGCCGCAATGAGCGGCATACCACTGCCGACCACTCGCGTCAGGGTGGACAATCGCTACACACGGCCTTGACGAGACCGCCCACTCGTCCTCTCACCCCGGGGAGCGCCAATGCACTCGTATCTGCAGGTTGTCGGTGCCGACGACCCATTGGGTGGCGAGGTCGGCCTACCTGGCGGTGCGCCCGGTTGGCTCCCGCTGGTCGTGTTCTGGCCTGAGGTCGATGAGTCCGTCTTTCGACGGCTGCAGACCGCCTTCGAGGCGGTCGATCCGGGGTGGCCGTGGTTTGTCGAATGGGCAACGCAGCACGAGGTGATGATCGTCGGTGCTTCGGAGGTTCCGGCGACCGTTCGGGTGAGCCCTGAGTGGGTGTCGAGACTGGAATCTGCGGTGCATCGCCTACTGGACGACCCGGAGTCGCGAGCGAGAGCAATCGCGGCGTGCCAACCCAGCGATGACTGGCGGGCGGTGACGGCCTTCATCACCTGGGCGCGGCACTCCGCACGGTGGGAGACTCTGGAAGCCCTGTGGCTGGGGTGCATCGAACCGGCCGCCCAGGTTCCGCATGAACTCCTTCCGCTGTACGCCGACCTTCCGGCGGTGGCTCGTCGGACGGCCCCGCTCCTCACCTGGATGTCCGCGGTGGCCGAAGCCGAGACGGTGCTTCCGCGGTCTCGTCGGACCGCGGCCTTCCTGGATCGCATCCTTCTCGACTCGGCGATGCTGCATGCGGACTGGGCCACGCGAGAGGACACCGACACCGCAGTGCTGGCGGGAGTCTTGCGGATGGTCGGTGAACGCTATCTGCCTCCCTCCGGTGGGCCGCTGGAAGCCGCCTGGCGCACGAAGCTCGAACTGGATGCCTTCGTGGACGCCCGGTCCCGGGCGGGCCGGCCGCCGCGGCCGCAGGTGCATGCCTTGCTTCGGCTGATGTCGGGACGGTTGGCGATCATGCGGGCCGATCTCCGTGGGGCGGTGGCGGAGGCGCACTGGGGTGGCGTCTTGGGTGGAGACGCGGGCGCTCGACGCTTTGCCTGGGCAATCGAGTCGCTCGCCCGCAGCCTGGGCGGACTGGTGAGCGAGCCGGACGACCTGCCGCAGGGCTCTATGCGTCCGCCCGCGGACCATCGTTTCGGAAGCCTGAGTCAGATGGCTGCTGTGATGGCGGCTCTGGCCCGCGGCCGCGAGTGTCTGCAGGTCCTGGACGAGGCTGGCGCTCAGCGAGCCCTCGCCGAAGTGAGCACAGAGCTGGCCGGTGTCGCAGGTTCCTGGGCGTCGCGCGCGGGCCTGGAGGCGATGTGCACAGGGATCTGGGGTACCGCCTCCCAAGGCCTGAATCGGTTGCTCTCCGCCATCGCGGAACAGCCGGTCGGTGCACGGGAGCAGGACGAGCCCATGGGCGGCCTGATGCTGGGCCGAGCGCGTTCCTTCTTGCTGTGCCAATTGGGTGCCTTCGAGGCTGCGATCGCGTCGACGGACTCGATTCAGGAGCGGCTGCGTGTGCTGCCTCTCGCCCGCACGCTGCTGTGGGCCGGCCGCTTTGGCCCCGCGGTGCGAGCGATGGATCTGGCCTTGCCGGACCCGGATCTGGTGCAGTCGGATCGACTTCAGCTGCTGGTGATCAAGGGAGCCGCCACGGTCCTGGACGGCAGCATTACCAGCGACATTGCCAGCGACACGGTTCTCGCCGTCCGTCGGCTTCTGCTCGACCGCAGCTATCTGTCCTTTGCCACGCTGCCACAGGCGGCGCGAACGGCAGTGCTCGAGTTGGCAAGCTCATTGGCGGACGATCCGGAGACCGCGGAGCGCTTTGCCGAACTTGTCGAGCGGCTTTCGATGACCGTGGGTGCCAGCGCCCGGGCTTCCCTGGTGCAGCTGACCGATCGCGAGGCGGTGTTGCTGCCGCTGCTGGCCGGGGATGCCTCGATCCCGGATCTGGCCCGAGACTTGCACGTCTCGGTCAACACCTTGCGCAAGCAGGTAGCCGTGCTGCGCGACAAGTTCCAGGCGTCCACCCGTGCTGAGCTCGTTCGCAAGGCCGGTTCCTTCGGAGCACTGCGTCAGGACTGACTCCGGCACTGGACAACCTCGGAGAGACGCCTGCATGACTCGTCGGTAGAAGGCGAAACGTCCCTCCCGAGTGATCGGAAGGGACGTTTGCCCAAGTCATGGCGGAGGTGCGGGGATTTGAACCCCGGATCGGGTTTAAGCCCGAAACCCGCTTAGCAGGCGGGCGCCATAGACCGGACTAGGCGACACCTCCAAGACCGCGCTCAGCCTACAAGGGGGTCGGCACACCGAGCAAAAGGGGACGTCCTGTCCCGCCTCCACGGTCAGGTCGGAAGCCCTTGGCCGGGCCGGTAGCCTTTATCTGGCCCAACTCACGCAAGGACGAATACCCGATGACCTCCGACAACGGACCTCTCCCGGACGGTTCGCCGCAACCTCGGCGCATCGCGGACGAGACGTCCCCATCTGCATTCGAGTCTGGCGGCGCTGCCCGGCGCATCTCTGATGACCGCAGTTTCGGTGCCTCCCTGGGCTGGACGGTGGCCGGTGCGGTCATCCCCGGTCTCGGCCTGGTTCGTGGCGGACGTCGGATCATCGGTTCGTTGCTGATCGCCGCCTGGGTGATCGTCGTCGGCGGGGTGGCCGGCCTGGCCGTCACCAACCGGAAGCTGCTGCTCTCCTTCGCTGTCGATCCGGGGTTCCTGCGCGGTGGAGCGATTGCGCTGCTGGTGATCGCGGTGCTCTGGGTGATCAGCGTCGGGGCCACTCACCTTGTGCTGCGTCCGCGCCCGGCGTCCTGGGGCCAGCGGGCCGCCGGGGCCGCTGTGGTCGGCGTCCTCTCCTTCGCGGTTGCGGCGCCGATGGCGATGGGCGCCAACTTTGCGGTGACCACGGCGGACGGTCTGGTGGTCTTCAACCAGACCAGCACCACGACGCCGACCGTCGATGCGGTCGATCCGTGGAAGGACAAGGATCGGCTCAACATCTTGATCCTGGGCGGTGACTCCGGCACTGGCCGTGACATCAAGCTCGGCATCCGTCCCGACAGCGTCAGCGTGCTGTCGGTGGACACCCACACCGGCGCAGTCTCCATGTTCAACCTGCCGCGGCAGACCGCGAAGATGCCTTTCCCGAAGGACTCCAAGCTCTACAAGTACTTCCCGAACGGCTTCTACGACGGGTCGAACCCGCTCAACCAGGAGTACGCGCTCAACGCCATCTACAACAACGTGCCGCACCTGGTTCCCAAGGACGTGCTCGGCAATCCGTCCAGCCTGTCCACGGACGCCATGAAGCTCTCGGTGGGTGAGGCGCTGGGGCTGAAGATGGACTACTACGTCCTGGTCAACATGGACGGCTTCAAGGACATCATCAACGCCATCGGCGGGATCACCGTCAACATCAACGACCGGGTGCCGATGGGCGGCAAGAACCCCAATGGCACTCACCCTGAGGTCAAGCCGTACGACTGGCTAGAGATTGGCCCGAACCAGCACCTGACCGGGCGTCAGGCCTTGTGGTTCGCCCGTGGCCGGTACCACACCACCGACTACAAGCGGATGTCTCGGCAGCGCTGCGTCATCAATGCGGTCATTCAGCAGGCTGACCCGGCCACGATCCTGACCAAGTACCAGTCGTTGATTTCGGCGGCCACCAAGACGGTCAGCACCGACGTGCCCAGCAAGCTTCTGCCGGCATTGGCCGACCTGGCGCTGAACATGAAGGGCAAGCCGATCCGCAGCATCCTGCTCAACCAGGATGTCGGCTTCAAGACCTGGGATCCGGATTGGAAGCTGGTGCACAAGCTGGTCCAGAAAACGCTGGATGAGGCCGATGCGAGCGCGGCGAGTGCGCCGAGTTCGACTGCGACCGCGTCGCCGACCGGCAGCAGCACGTCCAGCCCGACCGGCAGTGCGAGCCCGTCCAGCTCGCCGACGGCCACCTCGACGGCCAAGCAGAAGAGCGCCAACCTGAACGACGAGTGCGCTTACCACCCGAACAAGTAGCTCCTACCGAGACGAAGAGGGACGGTTCCACACGGAGCCGTCCCTCTTCGTTTGGGACACAGGGGACGGTTCCGAAATTCGTCGCGCAGCCCGCTGACGAGGGGTGGTACGAAATGGAACCGTCCCCATTTCGTACGAACTGCTGGCGGCGAGGGTGGGATTCGAACCCACGGAGCCTTTCAGCTCGGCCGCTTTCAAGGCGGCTGCACTAGTCCACTATGCGACCTCGCCAAGCCAGGACAGCTTATCGGGACGCCTCGCTTTCGCCGAACGCCGCTACCCCGGTCGTGACGTTCGGCCAGGACTGCGCCGGGGCGGAGGCGTCCGACGCGTGGGTTGGGACGGACGTGACAGGCTTGGCTCATGCGAGTTGTGAGTGTGACCGCCCCGGGCGGGCCGGAGAACCTGACGATCACCGAGGCGCCAACCCCTGAGCTGAGGCCGGGTGAGGTGCTGGTGAAGGTGGCCGCCGCCGGGGTGAATCGGGCCGATCTGCTGCAGCGACAGGGCTACTACCCGCCGCCGGCCGGCACCAGCGAGGTGATCGGCCTGGAGGTCTCGGGCACCATCGCGGCCGTAGCCAACGAGGTGGACGGGTGGGCGCCCGGCGACCCCTGTGTGGCGCTGCTGGCCGGCGGCGGCTACGCCGAGTACGTCGCAGTGCCGTCCGGGCAGGTGATCACTCCGCCGGCTGGGATCGACCTGATCACGGCGGCCGGCCTGATCGAGGTCGCGGCCACTGTGGTGTCCAACTTCGACCACGTCCATCTGGCAGCCGGCGAGACCGTGCTGATCCACGGCGGCACCGGCGGCATCGGCAGCTTTGCGATTCAGTACGCCAAGGCGCTGGGTGTCACGGTGATCACCACGGCCGGCTCCCGGGCCAAGCTTGACCTGTGCCGCGAGTTCGGCGCTGACCATGCCATCGACTACCACGACGACTGGGCGGCGGCGGTGGCCGAGGCCACCGGGGGCAGGGGTGTCGACGTCATCCTGGACGTCATGGGTGCCAAGTACCTGGAGGCCAATGTCGCCTCGCTGGCCGTCGATGGACGGCTGGTCGTGATCGGTCTGCAAGGCGGTCGCAAGGGCACCCTCGACCTGAACCGACTGCTCAGCAAGCGGGCCACGGTGACCGCGACCAGCCTGCGCTTCCGTCCGACCGCTCAGAAGGCTGCGATCTGCGCCGCCGTCGCCGAGCGGGTCTGGCCGCTGGTCAGCTCCGGCGCGATCCGTCCGGCACCGGAGACCCGGTTCGCTCTGGACGAGGTGGCCCAGGCCCACCGCCAGCTGGAGTCCGGCGACAACATCGGCAAGGTGCTTCTGGTCGTCTAGCGATCCCACTCAGAAGCGGCCCCGCAGGAGAGGGGACAGTCCCCTTTTCTGCGGCGATAGCGCCTTGGCCATCGGGGTCAATTGTGTGACGCACACAGCAGAACCCGTTCGGATCCGTGGCTGGCGCGCTTAGACTCGGCGACACCCCGAGAGGAGTCGGCCGATGCAGATCAGCTTTGCCCCATCCCGACAGTCGAGCGTGGGCATCGAGTGGGAGCTCGGATTGGTCGACCTGTCCTCCGGCGAACTCGCCCCGGCCGGTCAGCAGGTCGTCGAAGCCTGCCAGGGCGGCCCGCAGGAGCAGATCCGCGGCGAGTACCTGCAAACCATGGTCGAGCTGACCAGCGGCGTCCATCTGCGGGTCGCCGACGCCGTGGACGATCTAGCCGAACAGCTCGCCCAGGCGTCCGCCGCGGCGGCGGAGCTCGGTGTCGGGCTGCTCGGCTCGGGCACCCACCCGTTCAGCATCGCGGCAGCCCAGCCGATCACCCCCGGTGCCCGCTACCAGCGGGTGGCCGAGCGAAATGCCTACTGGGGCAGCCAAATGGCGATCTGTGGGACGCACGTCCACATTGGTGTCGACCATCGGAACAAGGCGCTGCCGATCACTGCGGGCCTGGCCCGGTTCTACCCGTACCTGCTGGCGATCAGCTGCTCCTCGCCCTACTGGGAGGGCGCCGACTCCGGCTACGCCTCCCAGCGGACGATGCTGTTCCAGCAGCTGGCCACCAACGGGCTGCCCTACCCGATGCAGGATTGGGCGGCCTTCGAGGACTACGCCGAAGACCTGCTGCGCAGCGGGATGATCAGCCTGCCCGACGAGATCCGCTGGGACGTCCGGCCGTCCCCGAAGTTCGGCACCGTCGAGAACCGGGTGGCCGACTCGGTGCCCACCCTGGGTGAGCTCGGCGCGATCGCAGCCCTCACCCAGTGCTTCGTCGAGTTCACCTCGCGCAGCTACATCGCCGACCACACCTTCGAGGCGCTGCCACCGTGGCTGGTCAAGGAGAACAAGTGGCGTGCGGCCCGCTATGGCCTGGACGCCGAGGTGATCACGCCGCGGCATGAGAATCCAATCCCGATGCGCCAGGGTCTGGCCTTGTGGCTCGAGCGGCTCGAATCGGTCGCCAAGGACCTCGACTGCACCGCCGAGCTGCACTTCGTCTGGGAGCTGGCCGAGCGTGGCGTCAGCTACCAGCGGCAGCTGGCCACCGGCAGCCCGCACGCCGCCCTGCAGCTGCTGCTGGCCGAGACCGGTAGCCGGACGCCGTTCGCCGACTAGCCTGAGCCGAATGAAGCCCTTCCTGCTGATCGCCACCCGCGACCACGATCAGGCCGCCGCGGACGAGTACCAGGCCGTGCTGAGGCATGCCGGGCTGCGTCCCGAGGAACTCCAGCACCTGCGGCTGGAAGCGGCGCCGATGCCGTCCATCGCGCTGGACGACTACGCCGGCATTCTGCTCGGCGGGAGCTCCTTCAACGTCTCCGACATCGACAAGTCGCCGGTGCAGCTGCGGGTCGAGGCCGAGCTCGGGCAGTTGTTGGCCCGGGTGGTGGCGGCCGACGTCCCGTTCCTGGGCATGTGTTACGGCATCGGGATCATCGTCGACGCGCTGGGCGGGACGGTCTCCACTGCCCACGGCGAGCCGGTGAGTGCAGCCGAGATCCGCCTGACTGCGGCCGGGCTGGCGGATCCGCTGTTGGCCGGAGTCGGCGACAGCTTCCACGCCTTCGTCGCCCACAAGGAGGGCTGCGCCACCGCTCCGTCCGGGGTGGAAGTGCTGGGTGAGGGCTCGGCCGGCCCGCTGCAGCTCATCCGGATCGGACGGCACGTCTATGCCACCCAGTTCCATCCCGAACTCGACGCGGACGATCTGGCCGCCCGAATGAGGATCTATGCCAACGCCGGCTACTTCGCCCCGGACGAGTACGCGGCCCTGGTCGCGCAGGCCAAGGCCAGTCCGGTCGACGGGCGGCAGCATCTGCTGCTGCGCAACTTCGTCCAGCTCGCCAGGGGGAACCGATGAGCACGATCGAATGGGTCTTCTCCTACGGCACCTTGCAGCTGCCGGAGGTGCAGCGGGCGAGCTACGGACGCCTGCTGGACGGCGTCGCCGACGAGCTGCCCGGCTACCGGACCGAATACCTGGCCGTCAGCAATCCTGAGGTGGTCGCGGTCTCCGGGATCGCGGAGCATCCGGTGGCCCGGCACAGCGGCAACCGTGAGGATCGCGTCCTGGGCACCCGCTACGCCCTGACCCCGGACGAGCTTGTCGCCACCGACACCTACGAGTCGGCCGACTACCACCGGGTGCTGGTCGAGCTGGCCTCCGGGGTCTCTGCCTGGCTGTACGTCGCCAAGACTCAGCCGTCGACCCCCTAGCCGAGGCGTCGCGCCCCGGCCCCGCGCCGCAGAAAAGGGGACAGTCCCCTTTCCTGCGGGAGGTGCTCAGTAGACCCGCAGCAGGGTGAGGTCGGCGGTGTGCAACGGCGAGACCGTCCAGGTCTGAGCGGCGCTCCCGGACTCGTCCAGCCGCAGCCGCAGCGAGTGCGGAGTCTCGATGAACGCGATCCGCACCTCCAGCGCCCCGGACGGATCGCTCCCGGCCGCGACCGCGACCGGGATCCGGGTCTCGCCCAGCACCAGCTCCTGGCGCTGCCACGAGCCCGGCTCGGCGGTCACCTCCGCTGCGACCCCACCATGGGTGAAGCCGAGCCGGTAGCCGGCTCCGTCCCGACGGGCCCAGAGTCTGGTCAGCTCCGGCAGGTTCTGCTGCTCCTCGCGGGTCGGCCAGGTGCCAAGAGTGGCCGGGCCGTCGGCCGTCCACTCGCTACCCACCTCGGCATCGGCCGGCACCGGCAGGGCGGCGTGCCCGACCGGAGTGGGCTCACTGGGCAGTTCGGGGATCAGTAGATCCCAGACCAGATCCAGCAGCTCCTGGGTGAACGACTGCGCCGAGGTGATCGCGATCACCAGTTCCCGCTCCGGAATCACCAGCGAGAACTGGCCGAAAGCACCGTCCAGTCGGAAGCCTTCCCGGCTCATCCAGCACTGATAGCCGTAGCCAAGGTTCCATTCCCGGGTCGGATCGACGGTCGGGATCTGCCGGGACGTGGCCCGAGCCACCCAACCCTCGGGCAGCAGCCGGACGCCGTTCCAGACGCCGTCGCAGCGCAACAGTTCGCCGATCTTGGCCAGGTCGGCCACCCGCAGGTGGGCGCCGCTCCAGCCCAGTGCCCGCCCGGCCCGATCGGTGTCCCAGGCCAGCTCGATGCCCAGTGGGCCGGTCAGCCGCGGACGCAGGTACTCGACCAAGTCCTCACCGGTAACCCGACGGACGATCTCACCGAGCAGGAACGAGGCCCCGTTGTTGTAGACGTGCCGGGAGCCCACCGGGGTCTGCGGACGGACGGCCAGCAGCCGGCTCGCCCACTCCGCCTCCGGGAACCCGATGGCCGCATCGATGGTGTCCTGGTCGTGGCCGGTCGACATCGACAGCAGGTGATGCACGGTGATCTGGCTGACCAGCGGGTCGCCGGGGTCGGCCTCGGGCAGCAGCGCCACCACCGGATCGTCCAGCTGCAACCGACCCTCGCCGATGGCCAGGCCGATCGCGCTGGCGGTCAGGGTCTTGGAGACCGAGTAGACCAGCGGACGATCCTCGGCCTGCCAGGGCGTCCAATAGTGCTCGACCAGAGTGCGTCCGGACTTCAGCACGAGCAGCGAGTGCAGCTCCAGGTCGGGGTGTGCGGCAACCGCGTCCAGGAAGCTCAGCACGGGCGGGTCTTCGGCGTGTTCTGCTCGGTCAGCGCCGGGTCGCGGACGACGACATCGCCCAGCGCCTCGTCGATCCGGGTCATCAGCTCTTCGGGGATCTCCACGCCGGAGGCGGCCACGTTCTCGGCGATCTGCTCCGGACGGGAGGCGCCGATGATCGCGCAACCCACGTTCGGGTTCTGCAGCACCCAGGCCACTGCCAGCTGCGCCATGGTGATGCCGAGCTCGTCGGCGATCGGACGCAGCCGCTGCACGGCCTCCAGGGTTGGGGTCTCCATCAGTCGCTTGATGAAGTTGGCGCCGCCGTTGACGTCGGTGGCCCGGGATCCCTCGGGGACCGGCTGGCCTGGCAGGTACTTGCCGGTCAGGACGCCCTGGGCCACCGGCGACCAGCAGACCTGCGAGACGCCCAACTCCTCGGAGGTCGGCACCACCTGATCCTCGATCACCCGCCACAGCATCGAGTACTGCGGCTGGTTGGAGACCAGCTGGAAGCCGAGCTCCTTGGCCATCGCGTGGCCGGCCCGGATCTGGTCGGCACTCCACTCCGAGACGCCGATGTACAGCGCCTTGCCGGCCCGCACAACATCGGCGAAGGCCTGCATGGTCTCTTCCAGCGGGGTCTCGTAGTCCCAGCGATGGGCCTGGTACAGGTCGACGTAGTCGGTGCCCAGCCGCTTCAGCGAGCCGTTGATCGACTCCATGATGTGCTTGCGGGACAGCCCGCAATCGTTGGGGCCCATCGGGCCGGTCGGCCAGTAGACCTTGGTGAAGATCTCCAGCGACTCGCGGCGCTGCCCGGCCAGTGCGGCGCCGAGCACCGACTCGGCCACGGTGTTGGCGTAGACGTCCGCGGTGTCGAAGCTGGTGATGCCGGCCTCGAGGGCGGCGTGGACGCACGTGGTGGCGGTCTCGTTCTCGATCTGGGAGCCGTGGGTGATCCAGTTGCCGTAGCAGATTTCGGAGATCTTGAGTCCGGAGTTGCCGAGATAGCGGTGCTTCATGGTCCCGAGCCTATGCCCTTGTCCGAGGCCTCCGGAATCGTTGCGACGAGGCGTGGATCACTCCGCCGGCGCCACCGGGAACTGGATCTCGGTCACGTACTCCGAGGGGTCTGCGACGTCGCCGGGGGAGACCAGATAGACCTCCCGCGGTGCCCCGATCGGGGTGTGGCCATGCTCCTGGATCCAGGCCTGCACGGCGGCGTAGGCCGGGCCCTCCTCCTCGTACGGTCCGTGATGGACGGTGCTGGCGACCGTCCAGGCCGGCAGCTCGATCGACTGCACATCGCCCCATGCCGGGAACGGTCCGCTGACCGGGAAGCCGAGTTCGAACGGGGTCGGCGTCTCGTCGTCGAAGGGCTCGCTCATCGACAGGAAGGGCGGCCCGGCGAAGGCCACCTGGCCGGCCGAGATCGCTGCGGCCAGCTGGCCGTACCCGTCCTGGATCTTCTGAGTGACGCTCGAGGCCGTCGCTTCGGTGCGCAGCAGCGCGGCATGCCCGGCCGGCAGCTGCTTGAGGGTGACGTGGTAGTTCACAACGGTTCCTTCCTGTTCGATCAGGCGATGCAGGTAGGCCAGCGCACGCTGCTGTCGTTGCAGGTCGTCGGCCAGCCGGGTTTCATGGCGTTGCAGCAGCGCGACCACCGCCGTCCGGTCGGACGCGGCCAGCACCTGCCCGATCTCGGCCAGCGACATCTGCACCTGACGGAGCAGCCGGATCAGCTCGGCGGTGCCGACCTGGTCATAGCTGTAGTACCGATAGCCGGTATCGGGATCCACCCAGGCCGGCACCAGCAACCCGGCATCCGCGTAGTGGCGAAGGGTCCGGATCGACAATCGGGTCGCCTGCGCGAACCGTCCGATCTGCACCACGTTGGCCATCGCTGCCTCCTACCGAGGATCCTGCAGTCTCCCCTCACCGGAGAGTCAAGCAGAGCCGCTGAGTCCTCGCGTGCACCCCGCAGAAAGGGGGACTGTCCCCTTTCCTGCGGGGCAGCAGGAGGTCAGGTGCTCAGCGGTGCGCGATCGGGATCTGGATCTCGGTGATGTACTCCAGAGGGTCCATGGTGTCGGCCGGTGAGATCAGGTAGACCTCGCGCGGGTAGCCGATGGACACATAGCCGTGCGCGCTGATCCAGTCCTCGATGGCACGGTAGGCCGGGCCGGCCTCATCGTAGGGGCCGCGGTGGATCGTCGTGGCCACGTCGCAGGCGGGCAGCTCGGTACAGCGGACGTCCCCGTCGGCTGGAAACGGCACCGCGACCGGGAAGCCGAGCTGAATCTTCGCGGGCTGATCATCGTCGAAGATCTGCTCCATCACGAAGAAGGACGGGCCGGCGAAGGAGACCCCGGCCCGGGTGATGGCGGCACCCAGCTCGGCGTAGCCGGACTTCACCACCGAGACCATGTGTGAGGGATGTGCCTGCACCTCGATCACGGCAGCGTGCTGTGGTGGCAAGTGCCTGACGTCCACCTGGAACGACATTCGTAGAACCTCCCGATCGGCCCCCGCCAATCAGCGACTCCGATAGCTCAAGTGGAAGCTACGGCCCGGTGGTGAGTCAAGGCTCCGAATGGGTAAAGCGGGGCCTCCTTTCGGCCACCCGGTATGAGAGAGGGCGTCCCGGATCAGCAGATCCGGGA
>JAFADF010000062.1:0-4014 GCA_023425145.1 Actinomycetes bacterium
CCGTGTCAGTCGTTGCGCCTTCGTTCCATCTGCTTCTTGCCATTCAGGCTGGAAAATATGATCAGAAGAATATCCGTAACCTTGGCGATGTGGTGAACGGTCTTGACAAAGGGCGTACCAGCGATGATGAGATTATCATGTTCGTAACGGGCGGTATGCCGCTTCATGATATCGCATGGGGTAAAACGCTTTACGACCGCGCGGTGGAGAAGGGGCTCGGCATGGAGTTCTGCTTCTTTAATGAGGCGTACTGGAGATAGTTTTTTAAAGTTTTATATAGACAGCGGCCATGCAGGGCGCCCGTTCTTTCAGCTTTTTGAGGGCGGGCGCCCCTCTTTAAAATGAAGATTATGGCCGATGGCGGATGTTTTAGTTTCAGTTGGACATTATTGAGGAGAGAAGAGAGGATAGGTGCGATCTGAATGGCATTTAAAAAGATGTGGCTGAATATCAATGGAGCTAACCGTATGTTTGCCTGCGATCCGGTTAAGGACTCTTTAGCCGATGTACTGAGGCGTCTTGGGCTCACAAGCGTCAAGGTTGGTTGTGGCATTGGCGTCTGTGGCTCGTGTACGGTACTTCTGAACGGAGAGCTTGTGCGATCATGCGCGCGCAAGATGGCGCGCATTGACGAATACAGCGAAGTTGTGACGGTTGAGGGTATCGGCACCCCGACCAACCTGCATCCTGTGCAGGTCGCTTTTATGAACAACGGTGCGGTACAATGCGGCTTCTGCACACCGGGCTTCATAGTCTCGACCTACGCGTTGCTGTTGAAAAACAACAACCCGACGCGAGAAGATGTACGCGAATGGTTCCAGAAGCATAAAAATGTCTGCCGCTGTACAGGGTATAAACAGATTGTCGATGCAGTGATGGATGCGGCGAAGGTCGTTCGCGGCGAGGCAACGATTGAAGATATAAAGGTCAAGCTTCCAGAAGATAAGGAATACTACGGCAAGCCCTTAGTGCGTCCGACATCGCTCGCGAAGGTCTGCGGTCTTGCGGATTATGGTGACGATCAGGAGCTCAAGATGCCGAGTGAAACGTATCATGTGGCGATGGTGCAGCCGCGGCTAGCCCACCATGCCAAGATACTCAGGATAGATAAAGAAGAGGCGGAGAAGATGCCCGGCGTCGCGAAGATAATCACCGCCGCGGATCTCAAGGCCGCTGGCGGCAGCAATGTAATGGCCGAGGCCAACTTCCACGAGCGCAGCACGGTCAGAATTCCAAGCCGCAAGGTCCTCGCTGAGGATAAGATATACCGTTACGGCGACGTAGTAGCTCTGGCGGTGGCTGACACCAAGGAGCATGCGCGCGCGGCGGCGGCGAAGGTTAAAGTGGAGATTGAAAAACTTCCCGAATATCTCAACTTCCTGGAGGCCGCCATGCCCGACGCGATGCGTATCCATGAGGACACCCCGAATATTTTCTGCAAACAGCCCGTTCTTAAGGGCGTTGGACTGGATGAACCCTCAAAGGTGGCGGAGGTCATTGAAGAGGCTCCTTACAGTGTAGAGGGCAGCTTCTACTCGTCACGTGAGCCTCACCTTTCGATTGAGGGCGATTCTGTACAGGCTTACTTTGACGAAGACGGCTACCTGACCTTCCAATGCAAATCGCAGGGAGTATATTCATCCATCAGCCGTATCGGAAACTGCCTTGGCGTGCCTACCTCTAAACTGCGCGTAATGATGAATCCAACGGGAGCCAGCTTCGGTTGGTCAACGAACGCCGGCGACCTTTGCCTTGCAGGTGCAGCGGCCGTCGTAATGCAGGCCCCTATAGCCCTTTCGATGAGCTACGAGGAACATCAGCACTTCTCAGGCAAGCGCTGCCCCTGTCATTCGAACGGACGCCTGGCCTGTGACGATAACGGCAAGATCATCGCCGCCGAATTTGATTTCGGACTTGATCACGGAGCCTATTCTTGGGGCGGAGACGACTGCTTTACAAAGCAGGCTCGTTTTGCCTTCTTCCCTTATACGATACCGAATGTCGCTGGTCTTTGCCGCGTGGCGAACACCAACCATAACTTTGGTACCGCCTATCGCAGCTACGGCTCACCACAGGCATACACACTCAGCGAAGCCCTGATGGATATGCTAGCTGAAAGGGCCGGCATTGATCCATTTGAATTTCGCTGGCGCAACATTGGACGTCCCGGCGATACGAACATCAACAGCTATCCCTTCCGCCAGTACCCGATGGAAGAGATGATGAAGATAATGAAGCCCTACTATGAAAAGGCCGTTGCTGAAGCGAAGGCCAACGATACTCCCGAAAAACGTCGCGGCGTTGGCCTTGCCTGGGGTGGATTTAACGTGACCGAAGGCGGCACGGACAAGGCCTCCGCCGCTATTGAACTCAATCCCGACGAGACATTCACGAAATACGACACCTATCAGGAGTTGGGACAGGGCGGAGACATTGGTTCGCTGATGCTCACGCTTGAGGCGCTGAAACCTCTAGGCGTGACACCCGATATGATAAAGCTTGTGCAAAACGATACGAAGCTCTGCCCTGACAGCGGCATGTCTGGCGCGAGCCGTACGCACTACATGAGCGGCAAAGCTACAATGGCGGCGGCGGAGCAGCTCATCAACGCGATGAAAAAGCCGGACGGTACCTATCGTACTTACGATGAGATGAAATCTGAAGGAATTCCCACGAAGTACACCGGCAGTTGGTCATGCACGAGCGTCGACGGGCTATGCCGTCTCGATCCTAACACCGGTATCGGCGACCCGAGCCCCTCTTACACCTATTGTCTAAACCTCGCGGAGGTGGAGGTCGATACCGCTACCGGCAAGACTACGGTAGTGCGCTTCACCTGCGTCGACGACGTTGGTAAAGTCGGCAACCTCGCGGCGGTCAACGGCCAGGCTTTCGGTGGCATCTCACACAGTATCGGTTTCGCGCTGAGCGAAATTTACGAGGACGTGAAGAGACATACGAATATTGCCTCCTGCGGCGTTCCTTATATTAAGGATATCCCCGATGTGATCAACGTGATCCATTACGAGCGGCCGGACGAAGTCGGCCCCTTTGGTTCCTCCGGAGCCTCGGAGGCTTTCCAGTCCTCCGGTCACGTGGCGGTTCTCAACGCTATCTATAATGCCTGCGGTGTGCGTATACATGAGATTCCCGCGACGCCGGCAAAGGTGAAAGCCGGGCTTGATGCTATCGCAGCGGGCAGGAAGCCGGAAGTTCCGGCAAAATACTTCCTCGGTTCAGATCTATACGAAGAGCTTGAGGATATCAAGGCAAATCCCGTCAAGTACGAGGGTGAGCCGGATTTCTTCCGTTCGCTGGGCGGCAGCACCTCGGAAAAATTCTTCTAAGCCATAAACGGCCCCGGCTGTGGCTCCGGCGTGCTGATGTACGCCGCTGTCCCCGCCGGGGCTATTCGTTTTACGGCAGCAGGTCTAATCATAGGTATAAATTCAGTTGTTTAGATTATAATTTCGCTATAGCTATAGAATTAAATTTCCCCGTGCGAGGTGTCAATGATGGAAGACGAGCTGAAACTGATGTACCAGTTGAAGGTGGAAGGTCTCTGCTGTTCCAGCATAATAATAGAGCTTGGTTTGAGACTGCGCGGTGAAAATAATGAACAATTCGTTAAGGCTGCGCGTGCTCTCTGCAATGGGATGCACAGTGGCCTTGCCTGTGGTGCGCTCACAGGCGCAGTCTGCATGCTCGCCCTCTTTGACGAGAGAAACACAGAGATGACGAAGGAGATGGTGGACTGGTTTCAGCATGAGCTTTGTGAAAAGTACGGCTCAGCCAACTGTGTAGATATCACACGCTGTGACCCATATGAGAAGGCGGTTAAATGTCCTGAAATTATGAGAGCCACCTATATCCGCGCAAAAGAAATGCTCACGGAGTTTGGTTATCTGGAACCAATGGAGTGATTTGATGGATGAAATGAAAAGCAGGATCAGGAACTGCTGTCTCGAAAAGGAGGCCGCTCCATGTATATCCGCCTGTCCCTTTAGCCTCGAT
>JAFADF010000068.1:0-3953 GCA_023425145.1 Actinomycetes bacterium
AACTAAATAGCCCTTGCACACTAGTGGTAAGGTGCTCCTACAAATTGCATTGTGCACAAAATGTGTTACAATCGTACTCAGCAAATAAACAAAGAAATGATTTGCTTTAAGTTGTCTTACTTTTAGGTAAGACTTTTGTTTTTGTGTAAGCTCATATGAGCGGTAAAGAGTAAACAAGTAAGGTATTTGCTCTTTATTTTTTATAGTTTTAAAACTTTTATTAGGTGAGATTGTGAATAATAGTTTATTAAATTTAATGAGGACTAAGGTTTTGAATCTTTTTAGTATGTTGCAGAATGCTGCAACCTCATTTAACTATTATTGGCGATTTTATTCATACAATTAATTAGGCGGTTTTTAAAATGACTATAGACAAGAATTTGAACCTTACTCCGCCTAATGAAGCGGGGCATGGTATTGTAGATACGAGAATTAGTGATATGTATCAAGTGCTTCCACCAATTGCTGTAATTGAGAAATTCCCAGCAACTGAGTTTACCAATAAGTTAGTTTCCAAGACCCGTCGTGAGATCCACAACATCTTTAACGGTCTTGATGATCGTTTAGTTGTGATTACAGGTCCATGCTCTGTGCATGATACCCAAGCTGCTATTGATTACGCAAATCAGTTAATGAAGTTACGTAAGAAGTATGAAGATCAGCTTGTAATCATCATGCGTGTATACTTTGAAAAGCCACGTACTACTGTAGGTTGGAAAGGTCTAATCAACGATCCAAGATTAGATGATTCTCATGATATTAACAGCGGATTACGTATTGCTCGTAGCTTATTATGTGAGATCAATAGCCTAGGTATGCCAGCAGCTACCGAGTTCTTAGATCCTATTACAGTTCAATATATTGACGACTTTATTTCTTGGGGCGCCATCGGAGCTCGTACCACTGAGTCTCAGTTACACCGTCAATTAGCATCTGGTTTATCTTGCCCAATCGGCTTTAAGAATGCAACTGATGGTTCTGTAAAGATTGCTATTGATGCAACTATCGCAGCTGAGAATGAGCATACCTTCATGTCTGTAAGCAAAATGGGTCATGTAGCTATTGTTCATACTAAGGGCAACGAGGATTGTCACGTAATTTTACGTGGTGGTCATGAGCCAAACTATAGCGCTAAGGATGTTGAGGCAACCTGCCAAGCTTTAGAGAAAGCTAAACTAAAGCCTATGGTTATGATTGATGCTTCTCATTCAAATTCTAATAAGCAATTTAAGCGTCAGGTTGATGTATCTAAAGACGTAGCAGCTCAAATTGCTGGTGGTGAGAATCGTATCTTTGGCTTAATGCTAGAGTCAAATCTAGTTGAAGGAAGACAGGATCTTCCAAAAGACTTGCGCAATCTAGTATATGGTCAGTCAATTACTGATGCATGTATTGGTATGCAGGACACTGAAGAGATCTGCAAGATATTAAATGACGCTGTGCTTGAGCGCAGAGCCAAAGCTAAGTAATTTTGTTTATGCCCAAGCATTATGTTTGGGCATTTTAATTTGTAAGCATTTAAGAGGTTAACATGCATCCTTCATTATCTTTAGAAAAATCTAAGATTAAGATCTTATTACTAGAAGGTGTTGATCCTAGTGCTGTAGATTCTTTAAACAAGGCTGGTTACACCAGTGTTGAGTATTTAAAGAAAGCTCTAGACGGTCAAGAGTTACTAGATAAAATTGAGAACGTTCATTTTATCGGAATTCGCTCCCGTACCCATTTAACCCGTGAAGTGCTTGCTCACGCAAAGAAATTAATTGGTATTGGTTGCTTCTGTATCGGTACTAACCAAGTAGATTTAAAGGCTGCAGCAGAGTTTGGTATCCCTGTATTTAATGCACCATTCTCAAATACTCGTTCTGTTGCTGAATTAGTAACCGGTGAGTACTTACAGTTACTACGTGATATTCCAGCTCGTAACGCTTTATTACACCGTGGTGGTTGGAATAAGGCTGCTACAGGCTGTCATGAGGCTCGTGGTAAGACTCTAGGTATCGTAGGCTATGGTCACATCGGTACTCAGGTTGGCATTCTAGCTGAAGCTTTAGGTTTATCTGTAATCTTCTACGATACAGAGAATAAGATGGTTTTAGGTAACGCAAAGCAAGTAGCTACCTTAGATGAGTTACTAGAGAAGTCTGATATCGTAACTCTACACGTACCAGAGACTCCTTTAACAAAGGGTATGATTGGCAAAGAGCAATTTGCTAAGATGAAAGATCATGCTCGTTTCATCAACGCATCTCGTGGTACTGTAGTTGACATTGATGCTCTAGCTGATGCTTTACGCTCTGGCAAGTTAGCAGGTGCTGCTGTGGATGTATATCCAAAAGAGCCTTCTAAAAATGGTGAGGAATTTGTAACTCCACTACGTGAGTTTGACAATGTAATCCTAACTCCACATATCGGTGCTGGTACTGAGGAAGCTCAACGTAATATCGGTACTGAAGTTGCTGAGAAGTTAGCTTTATATTCAGATAACGGCTCTACCTTAACAGCTGTAAACTTCCCTGAAGTTGCACTACCTGCAATTCGTGAGGATGTATCTCGTTTATTACACATTCACAAGAATGTACCTGGCATCATGCGTCAAATCAACGAGATCTTTGAAAAGAATGATATTAACGTTGCTGCTCAATACTTGCAGACTACTGCAGATATTGGTTACGTAGTAATGGATATTCATTCAAACGCACCAGAGAAGGTAGTTCCTTTACTAAAACAAATCGAAGGCACTTTAAAATGCCGTATCTTGTACTAAAATGAGTATATGAATTTAAGAAATACTCTTTTAGTTACAACTTTAATCGCAGTAAGCCTTATGACTAATAAGGCTACTGCGGTAGTCCATTCTGGCTGGTCAGTTTCATCAGCCTATATTTGGCGCTTGTTAGACAGTGCCGATAACTCTTTTACTCACGGCTCTCCTTCTAAAATCTTACAAATCGACAGAAAGATTAAGCATCGTCAAGCGGTATTTAAAGTCGTAAAGTCGATAACTAATCGCTATGATTTTAAGGTTGGCTGTTTATATCAAAGCTCAACTCCAACTTTTGAGTTGTCAGTTCCTGCTTTAGATGTCACCATTAACGATCAATTAAAAGGTTTTGTCTTTGCAAGATTCTTAGTTGATAATGGTCAAGAATACTCCTTACGTGGTCAAGTAGTACCACCCTCAAGAATTATCTTTGCACCTTTTACCAAATCTCAGGATAAAAAGATCTCCGATATTTACTTACAGTTATCAGAAGGTGCTGTTTTAAATATCGCTCTTTTACAAGGTCAATCCTACAAGCCAAGAGTTTACGATGTGCAATTAGAAGGCTTTTTTGATTTGTCAGATAAAATCTTAAAAGACTGCACTTACTTAAATAATTTAGCTAAAAATCACCGAGGCCAAGTTGCTTTGCTTCCTGATTATTTAACTCGTGAGCCATCCGATGCAGCTCCTAAAGATTATACTTTAAGACCAAAGAAAACAAACGACGGTTTATCAAATCTTGAGCCTCCTCTTGAAACAAATCTTCCAAAAGATGTAGCTAAAGACTCTGAAAAAGAGACTCCTACTGATATAAAAGTGTTTACCCCAGGTGGTGGTGCTGCCTCCATTGGGGATGACGGTAAACCTATTATGGCAAAGGATGAGTCTAATGATGAGAATCTTGGGGAAGCTAAAACCATGCAAATAGGTGATGACGGCAAACCTATCGAAGCAAAATAATTATGAATCTATATGAATCTTTAGCAATAGCATTATCTTTATCAGTGGATGCATTTGTTTGCTCTGTAATTTATGGTAATCACCCATATAAGCTATCTAAAAAGTTTATCTATGCATTTACCATGGCTTTTTGTTTTGGCTTTTTCCAATTTCTAATGCCTGTAATTGGCTACTTTGCAGGTAATTTTGTAAGTGGCTATTTAGAGCAATATGATCACTGGTGTGC
>JAFADF010000031.1:0-13311 GCA_023425145.1 Actinomycetes bacterium
ACGGGTTGACTGATGCGTGTCGCCGGGTCGGGGAGACCATTCTCGAACTCCGTGGCTGGGTTCGGCGGTCGGCTGCTGCTGGGTGGGGTGCGGGTTTTCCTTTAGGTTCTTCGAACGGTCTCCCCGACCCGGCTCTGTTGGTCTGTCGGGGACGGTTCCTGTTTTCTGGTGGGGACGGTTCCATTACCGTCCACGATTCGCCGACTGCTTCCGTCTGGGTGGGGGTGTTCGGTGGCGGCGCTGTTGTCGCCGGTTCGGGGAGACCATTCTCGAACTCCGTGTCCGGTCCTGTGGCTGGGTGCGGTCGGGCGGGGTTTGGGTTTTGCTTTAGGTTCTTCGAACGGTCTCCCCGACCCGGCTTCCTCGTTCGCCGGTACCACGATCTGGGGAAGACATTGGGCGAGAGTGAAGGGGTGGAGATGGCGCGGACGGGTGTGCTGACCGCCGCCGGGCTGGTGCTCGGCTGGCTGGCCGACCAGGCGATCGGCGATCCGCGGCGTGGCCATCCAGTTGCCGGCTTTGGCCATCTGGCAAGCGCATTTGAGACGGTCTCCTACGCCGATCGACGAGCCAACGGGGTCGTCCACGAGGCCGTCCTGGTCGGTACCGTCGCCGGGCTGGGAGTGGTGTTGAGCGCGGGCTCGCGGCGTCCGGTTGCCCGGGTCTGCCTGACCGCATTGGCCACCTGGACGGTGCTCGGCGGACGGTCGCTGGCCCGTGAGACCGAGGCGGTCGCCGCCCACTTGGCCGCTGCTGATCTGGACGCCGCTCGGGAGCAGGTCAGTCACCTCGTCAGCCGCGATCCGCAGTCGCTGGACGCCGACGGCGTGGCCCGGGCCGCGCTGGAGTCGGTGGCCGAGAACACCTCCGATGCTGTGGTGGCGCCGCTGTTCTGGGGGGCCGTGGCCGGCATCCCCGGGCTGTTGGCCTACCGGGCCATCAACACCCTGGACGCGATGGTCGGCTACCGCAACGCCCGCTACTCCCACTTCGGCTGGGCCGCAGCGAAGCTGGACGATCTGGCCAACTGGCTGCCGGCCCGGCTGGCCGGGGCGCTCGCGGTGGCCGCAGCGCCGGTGGTCGGCGGAGATCCACGCCAGGCCGTCCGGGCCATCGTCGAACAGTCCGGGGCGCACCCCAGCCCGAACGGCGGAGTGGTCGAGGCCGGTTTCGCCGGAGCCCTCGGGGTGCGGATCGGCGGACGTAACAGCTACGGCGGAGTGGTCGAGGATCGCGGTGAGCTCGGCTTCGGGGCGGCTCCGACGCCGTCCGATCTGGTCCGGGCGAATCGGCTGGCACTGGCGGTCTCGGCCGGATCGGTGCTCGTCAGCGCCGGATTGGCCGCGCTGCTGCACCGAGGCCGGCTGCGATGAGAGTGCTGCTGCTCGGCGGCACCGCCGAGGCCCGCGAACTGGCCGCAAAGCTGGACGAGGACGAGGTGATCGTCTCTCTGGCCGGAGCCCTGTCGGCACCCGGCCCGGTGGTCGGGGAGGTCCGATTTGGCGGCTTCAGCGGCGCGGACGGGCTGGCCGACTACCTGCGCGCGCACCACATCGACGCCGTGATCGATGCCACCCACCCGTTCGCAGCCCGGATCAGCGGCAACGCCGCGGTGGCGTGCGCGGCGATGCGCGTCCCGCTGGTGCGGCTGGAGCGACCGAGCTGGGCCACGCGGGACGATGCGTCCGGCTGGCACTGGGTCGACGACCTGGCCGCGGCCCAGGTGTGTGCCGAGGAGTTGGGCACCCGAATCCTGTTGGCCGTTGGGCGGCAGTCGCTGGCCGCCTTCGACGGCTGGCGACCCGGCCTGGTGGTGGCTCGCGCCATCGAGCCGCCCGGTTTCACGCTCCCGGACGGCTGGCTGCTGGTCCGTGGCCGCGGCCCGTTCGCGCTCGCCGACGAATTGGCGCTGCTGCGCGAGCATCGGATCGAGGTGCTGGTCGCCAAGGACTCCGGCGGGCCGACTACGGCCAAGCTGGACGCCGCCGCCGAACTCGGCGTGGCCGTGGTGATGGTCCGCCGTCCGCCGGCCCCGGACGGGGTGGCCGCGGTGGCGTCCGTGGCTGAGGCGCAGCGGTGGCTGGCTCAGACCCGGCGCAGCAGGTAGGTGTCGAACACCCAGCCCTTGGCCGCGATGGCCTGGTTGCGTGCTCGGAGCACGTCGTCGCGTACCTCGGCGAGCGGGCCGGCGATCAGGATCTCGTCCGGCGTGCCCAGGTAGGCGCCCCAGTGCAGCTCGAGGCCGGTCGGGTCAATGCTGGCGAAGACCTGATGCTGGTCGAGCATCACCACGACGTCGTCAACCCCGTCCGGCATGCCGGAACGCAGCAGCCGGGCCGGGCTGAGTTGGACGGCTCGTCCCTGCCGGTTGAGCGGGATGCGGTGCCGGGCGGCCAGCGCGAAAGCGCTACTGATCCCGGGAATCACCGCGAGGGTGATCGGGTTCGCGGCGGCCGCGACCAGCTCGGTGCAGATCGCCAGCGTGCTCTCGTACAGGCCGGGGTCGCCCCAGACCAGGAAGCCGCCGACCTCGCCCTCGCCGAGCGCGGCGCCGACCGCCTCGCTCCATTGGGCCAGCCGCTCGGATCGCCAGCGAGCCACCGCCTGGTCGTAGTCCGGGGCGCTGCGCCAGGGACGCGGCGGGTCGGCCAGTTCGACGATGCGGAGCGGGGTGCTGCGATGTCGGGCGATCACTGCGCGCCGAGCCTGGACCAGGTCGTCCAGTTCGTCGCCCTTGACCACCACGAACAGCACGTCCAGGCGTCCGATGGCGCTGACGGCCTGCAGGGTGAGCCAATCCGGGTCACCGGCTCCGATCCCGATCAGCAGCAGTTCACGCATCGGGTCACGCTATCGCGAGCCCGTCCGTCCGCCCCAGTCGGGGTCTTGCTGGGGCCGCGCTACCGGTTCGTTGCGGTGCTACCGGTGTATGGGTAGCGCGGTCGAGGGACGGGTAGTGCGGGGTGATGGACGGGTAGCGCGGGGTGATAGGCGGGTGGTGAGACACGGGTCAGTCGCGGACGAGCGCGCTGAGGGCGGCGACGAAGGCGTCGGCAACCTCGGGGACGGGCACCTTGACCCGAATCCAGGTCGGGCCCAGTCCGGGGAAGGACTCACCGCGGCGCACCGCGAAACCGGCCCGGGCCAGTGCTGGACGCACCGAGTCCGGACCGCAGGGGGCGGTGTCGATCAGCACGAACGGGGCGTCCGAGGTGAGCGTCGGGAAACCAGCTGCGGCAAGGGACGACACCAGATGAGCCCGATGGGCGGCCAGCTCGGCATAGCGGGCGGACGCCTCGGCGCGGGCGGCGTCCGTGCTGGTGGCGACCATGGCCGCGGCCACCGGGGCCGAGATCGGCCAGGACGGCTGGGCCTGCTCCAGCCGGACGATCAGCGCCGGGTCGCCGACCACGTAGCCGACCCGCAGTCCGGCCAGCCCCCAGGTCTTCGACAGCGAGCGCAGTACCAGCAGGCCGGGCATCTCCGAGCTGATCAGGGATTCGGCTTCGTCGGTGGCGTCCATGAAGGCCTCATCGACGACCAGCAGTCGTCCGGCGCCGGCGGCGAGCAGGTCGGCCCGCGTGTGCAGCCAGCCGGTGGGGTTGGTCGGGTTGCCGACAAAGACCGCGTCCGCCCAGGTCGGCAGGTCGGCCAGTGGCGGGGTGGACGGCCGCAGCGGCAGCAGCCAGCGCTGGACCGCGTGCCCGGCCGCCCGGAGTGCGGCCTCCGGCTCGGTGAACTGCGGATGCACCACCAGCGGATGGGCTGCGGTGAGCGTCCGGGCGATCAGAGCGAAGCCTTCCGCACCGCCAGCGGTCGGCAGCACCATCTGTGGCGGCACCCCGTGCGCGGCGGCGATTGCGGCTCGGGCCTCGGTCGCGTCCGGATAGCCGCCTAGGCTGGTCATGGCGTCGGCCAGCACCTCGGCCAACCACGTCGGCGGACCGGGCAGCATCACGTTCACGGCCAGGTCGATCAGCCCCGGAGCGAGGTCGTGGTCGCCGTGGTGGTGCAGATCGATCCCGTCAACCCGCGATCTGCGAGATCCTTGAGCTTGTCGAACGGACGTGGCAAAACGGGATGCGGCTTCAGCGAACCGCTGCGCCACGGCGGGATGGCCGGCCCAATGCAGGTGCAGGTAGGACGCGTGCAGGCTCGGCCGTCCGCTGCCGGACGGGTCAAGGGAGAAGCCCTCGCCGGCGCCGGACCAGCTCCAGGCCGCGGTGTCCCCGCTGGCCGGAGACGTCTGAGTCCGGTGAAACTCATGCCCGACAACCCTCGCTCCGCCGGGAGCCAGCAGGGTGTCGGCAGGCGCGACCGCGTCCCGATAGCCCAGGGTCAGCCGCGGCGTCATCCGGGCGGACGCGGGCAGCGCACCGACCATCGGATGCCCGTCCAGCTGCTCGGCCAGGTACAGCTGGCCGGCGCATTCGGCCACCGTCGGCAGCCCGGACGCGACGGCGTCCGCGATCGACGCCCGCAACGCGGCATTGCCGCTCAGCTCGACCGCATGCATCTCCGGGAAGCCGCCGCCGATGTACAGCCCGGCCACATCGTCCGGCAGTTGAGGATCGCTCAGCGGATCCACCTCGACCACCTCGCAACCCGCAGCGGCCAGCAGCTCAGTGGTCTCGGGGTAGCGGAAGGTGAACGCGCGCCCGGCCAGCACCGCGATCCGCGGACGCCCAGAAACCGGCGACACCACGTCCGTCGGACGCCACGGCGCAACCGCCAACTCCGGCGCCGACGCCGCCAACGCCAGCACCGCGTCCAGCTCGACATGGGCGGCGAGGTGTGCAGCCAACGCCTCGATGGTGGCCGTCGACTCGTCCCGCTCGGCGGCCGGAACCAGACCCAGATGCCGCGACGGCGCACTGATCGCCGCACTGCGCGGCACCGCCCCGAGCACCGGCCAACCGGCTTGCGCAAAGACCGCGCACAGCTCGTCGGCATGCCGGGTGCTGCCGACCCGATTCAGGATCACCCCGCCCACCCGCAGCTCCGGGTCGAAGGCGGCCAGGCCCAGCGCGGCGGCAGCCGCGGTCCGCGACGACGCGGCCCCGTCCACCACCAGCAGCACCGGGGCGTCCAACAGCTTCGCGACGTGGGCCGCAGACCCGAAGCCGTCGCGGCCGAGCTGGCCGTCGAACAGCCCCATGACGCCCTCGACAAGGGCAATCTCGGCCGGACGCGGGGTCAGCGCGCCGTGGACGAATAGTCGGGGCACCAGCTCTTCGCTGGTCAGCACCGGGTCGAGGTTGCGTCCGGGACGCCCCGTCGCCAGGCTGTGGTAGCCGGGGTCGATGAAGTCCGGGCCCACCTTGAACCCGGCCACCTCACGCCCGGCAGCCCGCAGCGCGGCCATCAGGCCGGTGGAGATGGTGGTCTTGCCGGCTGAGGAGTTGGCGGCGGCGATCACCAGCCGCGGAATGCTCACCATTCGATCCCCGCCTGCCCCTTCTGGCCCGCATCGAAGGGGTGCTTGCGTTTGGTCATCTCGGTGACTGTTGTGGCGAGCTCGCACAGCTCGTCCGGCGCGTTGCGTCCGGTGATCACCACATGCTGAGTGCCCGGACGATCCCGCAGCGTGGCCACCACCTCGGCCAGATCCAGCCAGCCCCAGGTCAGCGGGTAGGTGAACTCGTCCAGCACGTACAGCTGGTGGCGTTCGGCGGCCAGTCGGGCCGACACCTCGGCCCAGGAGTGACGGGCGGCTTCGGCCTGCTCGCCGAGCTCGTCGGGCTTGCGGACCCAGCTGCGTCCGGCCCCGCTGGCGAACCACTCCACCTGCCCGCCGACGCCGGTGCGGGAGTGCTCGGCCCCGAGAGCTTCCAGCGCTGCCCGCTCCCCAGTCACCCAGCGACCCGACTTGATGAACTGGAAAACCCCGATTGACCAGCCCTGATGCCACCCGCGCAGGGCCAGCCCCATCGCCGCCGTGGTCTTGCCCTTGCCTTCGCCGGTGTTCACGATCAGGGCCGGACGCTGCCGCCGCTGCCGCGTGGTCAGCCCATCGGAGGGCACCGCGGTCGGCTCACCGGAGGGCATCGGGATCCTCGCAAGGGCTGTTCATGGCCCCTGATTGTGCCCGATCCCGGTTAGGGTGCTCGCCATGGACGACCAGCCCGCCGACCGCCGCCAGCTCAGCGCCGGGCTCCCCGACGAGGAGTTCGCCACCGACGGGCTGCTCACCAAACGCGCGGTCCGCGCCTACGCCCTGGCCATGCTGGCCCCGCGGGCCGGCGAACTGCTCTGGGATCTGGGCGCCGGCACCGGCTCGATCAGCATCGAGTGGTGCCGGCTGCACCCGACCAACCGGGCCATCGCCATCGAACGCGACGCCGAGCGGGCCGAACGGATCGGCGCCAACGCCGTCTGGTTGGGCGTGGTCGGGCAGGTGGACGTCCGGGTGGCCGCGATCGACGACGAACTGGACGCCCTGCCCACGCCGTCCGCGGTCTTCATCGGCGGCGGAGTCACCGCCGAGACCCTCGAACACGGCTGGCGGCGGCTCGCGTCCGGCGGACGCCTCGTCGCCCACGGGGTCACCGCCGAGACCGAGGCCGTGCTGGCCCAGGCCTACCGCGAGCACGGCGGCGAACTGTCCCGGATCGGGGTCGAGCTGGCCGAGCCGATCGGACGCTTCACCGGCTTTCGTCCGCTGCGCACCGTGACCAGTTGGGCCGGCACGAAGGACTGAACCGGCTCGTGCCCGTCCCAGAACTGGGCAATCGTGCGTAGTCAGCGCGAACCATGCCAGGATGGCGGAGTCGTCCACGAACGGAACCCGGTGTGAATCCGGGACGGTCGGGCCACTGTGACCTCAGCGATGGGGGAGTCAGATACGCGCGTGGACGGAACGTTCCTTAGGCCACGTCACCTAGAAGGGAACTCGCTGATGCACATCGCCGAGGGATTCCTACCCGTTGCTCACTGCGTCCTTTGGTACGCAGTCTCCGCCCCGTTCGTCTTTCATGGGGCCCGAAAAGTCATCGCCCAAGCCAAAGAGCATCCCGAGTCGCGGCTGCTGCTGGCCGCCGCCGGCGCCTTCACTTTCGTGTTGTCCTCGATCAAGCTGCCCTCGGTCACCGGCAGCTCCTCACACCCGACCGGCACCGGGCTGGGGGCGGTGCTGTTCCGTCCACCGGTGATGGCCTTTCTGTCCACCATCGTGCTGATCTTCCAGGCGCTGCTGCTGGCCCACGGCGGGATCACCACGCTGGGCGCGAACGTGTTCAGCATGGGCATCGCCGGGCCGTGGGTGGGTTACGCCTTCTGGAAGCTGTCGAACCGGCTGGGCTGGCATCGCAATGTCGGGGTGTTCCTGGCGCTGGCCTTCGCCGACCTGTCCACCTACTTGGTCACCAGCGTCCAACTCGGGCTGGCGTTCCCGGATCCGGTGTCCGGGCTGGCCGGCTCGGTGGCCAAGTTCGCCGGCGTCTTCGCCATCTCGCAGGTGCCGCTGGCGATCGCCGAGGGCATTCTTGGCGTCCTGGTGTTCCGACTGCTGACCGACGTTGCCGCCCCCGAGTTGCGCCGGCTTGGCGTCTTCGGCGTGGCGAAGGAAGCGGTGGCCTGAGATGAGCAAGAAGACCTGGACCACCATCGCCCTGATCGCCGCTCTGGTGATCATCTTCGGGGTCAGCTTCGTCGTCGGTGGGCTGCACACCAACCCGGACGAGCGTTTCGCCGGCACCGACTCGGTCGCCACGAGCACCATTCAGGAGGCGAACCCGGACTACCAGCCGTGGTTCGAGCCATTCTTCAGGCCCGAGTCGGGCGAGGTGGAGTCCGGCCTGTTCGCGCTGCAGGCTGCGATCGGCGGGACCGTCCTCGGCTTTGCCATCGGCGGCCTGTGGGGTCGCCGCCGCGGTGAGCGGGCGGCGCTGGCTGCGGCCACCGAACCCACGCCCTGATGTCGCACGGCCTGGCGCTGGACCACGCTGCGTGGTCCAGCCCCTGGCGGGCGCGCTCGGTGCGGGACAAGGGCGTGCTCTGTCTGGGTCTGCTGCTGGCGGCGATCTGCCTGCCGCCGATACCCGGTGGTGCCGCGGTGGCGGCGGTCAGCCTGGGGCTGTTGCTGGGTCCGATCCGGGTGGGCGGGACGCGGCTGGTCCGGATCGGCTGGCTGCCGCTGCTCTCGATCCTGATCGGAGTGGCCACCGTGGCAGTGAGCGTCCGCTGGGATGCCGGGCTGCGGCTGGAGGTGACCGACGCCGGTGTGGCCACGGCCAGCCAGTTGGCTGTTCGGGCCTTGGCCGCGACGCTGGCCATGTTCACCCTGGCCTGCTCGACCCCGATGATCGACCTGCTGTCCGGGTTGCGCCGGCTGCGGGTTCCCGATCCGCTGATCGAGATCGCCGCCCTGGTCTACCGGTTCAGCTTCGGGCTGCTGGAGAGCGCCGGGGCGGTCCACGCCGCCCAAGAGGCCCGGCTCGGTTACGCCACCCGGGGCGCGGCGATGCGGTCGGCCTCGATGGGGGTAGCCGCGCTGTTCGTGCGCTCCTGGGAGCGGGCCCGACGGCTCGAGGACGGTCTAGCCGGACGCGGCTACGTCGATGCGCTGCGCACCCTCGAACCGCCCCGGCGGCGATCGTCCGGCTTCCTGATCGCGAGCATCGCGACGGTGGCCCTGATCGCCGCGCTGGCCTGGGGTTGGCAGGTGCTGCGATGAGTCATCGGCAGTTGTCCGGGCACGGCCTGCGGGTCGGCTTCGATGGCCGCAGCGTGCTCGACGGCGCCGACCTGACCGTCCCGCGCGGCGGCAGGATGGCGCTGCTCGGGGCCAACGGTTCGGGCAAGACCACCTTGTTGCGGACGCTGTCCGGCGCGGTGCGTCCCGGTTCCGGCGAAGTGCGGGTGGATGACGTCCGGATCGACTACGGCCGGGCCGGGCTGCGGGCGCACCGCCAGGTCGTCCAGCTGGTCGCCCAGAACCCCGACGATCAGCTGTTCGCCGCCGACGTGTTTCGCGACGTCTCGTTCGGCCCGCTGAATCTCGGCTTGTCCGAGGCCGAGGTGCGGGAGCGAGTCGGGCACGCGCTGGCCGTGCTGTCGATCGAGGACCTGGCCGATCGCCCGATCCATGAGCTGTCCTTCGGGCAGCGCAAGCGGGTGGCCATCGCCGGAGCGCTGGCCATGCGGCCGTGCGTGCTGTTGCTGGACGAGCCGACCGCCGGCCTCGACCCGCAGGGGGTGGACGAGCTGGTGGCCGCCCTTGAAGCCTTGCTGGCCGACCACACCACCGTGGTGGTGGCCACGCATGAGGTGGATTTCGCCTTGTGGTGGGCCGATACCGCGGCCGTGCTGGTGGACGGACGGGTGCACTGCGGCGAGCCGGCAGAGCTGCTGTCCGATGCTGCACTGGTCGCGGCCGCCCGGCTGCGCCGCCCGATCGTCCATCAGGTTGCGGGCGCGCTGGGGCTGGCTGCGTCCGGGATCACCGAGGTGAGCGGTCTGGTGGCTGCCCTGCGCGGGCGGGAGTGAGTCGATGCCGCTGGCCGGAGCCTCAGCGGCGCGCCAGGTGCAGCAGGGCGCCCAGGTCGGCGTGCTCTTCGAGGGCGTCGGCCAGGTGATCGAGCATCTGGGTGCGGCGTTCGGCGTAGCCGGGCTGATCGGCGGCCGGCTGCCAGTCCGAGCCGACGGTCGCGGCCAACTCGGTCAGCCAGGCCCGACGGAAGTCGTCGTTCTCGAACGCGCCGTGCCAGATCGTCCCCCAGATGTTGCCGACCCGCACCCCGTCCAGGAAGGCCTCGCCGCCGGTGGTCTCGACCACACCGTGGTGGATCTCGTAGCCGGTCACCGGGTGGCCCTGCCAGCTTCCGGACGGGCGGCCCAGCTGCTTCTCGGCGCTGAACCGGACCCGAGCAGGCAGCAGGCCGAGCCCCGGCTCGGTGCCGCGCGCGGACTCGATCGGGTCGTCGATCAGCTCGGTGAGCATCTGGTAGCCGCCGCAGATACCCAGGATCGGGCCACCGGCCGCAGCCCGCGCCACCAGGGCGTCGGCCAGACCGAGGCGGCGCAGCCAGTCCAGGTCGGCCAGCGTGCTGCGGCTGCCGGGCAGCACCACCAGATCGGCAGTGGCCACCTCGGACGGGTTCGCGGTGACGAAGACGTCCAGGCCCGGCTCGGCGGCCAGCGCGTCCAGGTCGGTGGCATTCGAGATTCGCGGGAACCGGATCGCGGCCACCCGCAGGGTGCCGGCCCGTCCGGGCTGGCGGGGCCACTTGGCGAAGGCCAGCGCGTCCTCAGAATCCAGCCAGACCTGGTCGAGCCAGGGCACCACGCCGAAGCAGGGCAGCCCGGTGCGCGCGGTCAGCTCGACCAGCCCCGGATCGAGCACCGACTGGTCGCCGCGGAACTTGTTGATCAGATAGCCAGCCAGCAGGCTGCGGTCGGCATCGTCCACGATCGCCCAATGTCCATAGATCGAGGCCAGGACGCCGCCGCGGTCGATGTCTCCGACCAGCACCACGGGCAGCCCGAATCGGCTAGCCAGCCCGAAGTTCACGTAGTCGCCCGCGCGCAGGTTGATCTCGGCGGGGGACCCGGCCCCCTCGGCGATCACCAGGTCGTACTCGGCCTCGAGTTCGGTGTAGCAGTCGTAGGCGGCCTGGGCCAGCTGGGTGCGTCCGGTCGCGTACTCGCCGGCTTCCAGGACGCCGCCCGGCTGACCACGCAGTACCACGAAAGCCTGGCGGTCGGTGCCCGGCTTGAGCAGCACCGGATTCAGCAGCGCGGACGGTTCGACGCCGGCGGCCTGGGCCTGCAGGTACTGGGCCCGTCCGATCTCGGAACCGTCCGGGCAGACCATCGAGTTGTTGGACATGTTCTGCGCCTTGAACGGGGCCACCTTCAGCCCGCGGCGGGCGAATGCCCGGCACAGCCCGGCCACGATCAGCGACTTGCCCGCGTCCGACGATGTGCCCGCCACCAGGATTCCTGCCACCGCGGCATCCTCCCACGATCAGCCGGACGCCCCGTCCGGACGCCATTCGTACCAGCCAACCAACCAAGGAGAACCCGATGAGTCCGATCGTCCGCACCCCCGTCCAGGCGCCGAGCAATGCCGCCTACGCCGCCGCCCGCCAGCTCAGCGACGGCCAGGCCAAACCGCTGGGCGCCCTCGGCGACCTGGAGAGCCTGGCCGCCTGGGTGGCCGCCTGCCAGGGAGTATGTCCGCCGCGCCAGCTGGACGACGTGCGGGTGGTGGTGTTCGCCGGCGACCACGGCGTCGCCGCCGATCAGGTGTCGGCCTACCCGTCGGCGATCACGGTGGCCATGGTGTACGGCATCGCCGGTGGTCACGCCGGGGTGTCGGCGCTGGCCGCGGCCAATGGCGTCCGGGTCGCCGTCTACGACCTGGGCGTGGCCACGGACTTCCCCGACCTGCCGGCCGAGGTCTCCCGGTTCAAGGTGCGTGCCTCGTCCGGGGCGATCCAGCTGACCGACGCGCTGAGCATCGAAGAGGTCGAGCAGGCGCTGGCCGCCGGTGACCAGATCGCCGCCGAGCAGATCGCCGACGGGGCGCAGCTGCTGATCGCCGGCGACCTGGGGATCGGCAACACCACCATCTCGGCCGCGCTGATCGCGGCCAGCTTGGGACTGAGCGCGTCCGCGGTGACCGGACGGGGCACCGGGATCGACGACGGCACCCTGGCCCACAAGACCGCGCTGATCGACGCCGCACTGGCTCGGGCCGGCCAGCGGGTGGCCGATCCGGTGCAGCGGCTGGCCGCGCTGGGGGCAGCCGACTTCGCGGCCTCGGTGGGCTTCATCAGTGGGGCTGCCCGACGTGGCGTCCCGGTGCTGGTGGACGGGGCGATCGCCGCCGCCGAGGCGCTGGTGGCCGAGGATTACGCGCCCGGCACCAAGGCCTGGCTGTGGGCCGGACATCGCTCCACCGAGCCCGGCCAGGCGCTGGCGCTGGATCGGCTCGGGCTGCGTCCGCTGGTCGATCTGTCGATGCGCCTGGGCGAAGGCAGCGGCGCCGTGGTCGCCGTTCCGATCGTCCGGGCCGCGGTGGCTGCCCTGACCGGTATCGCCCAGCTCGCCGACCTGACCTAGGCCCCAGCCCTCCGCCGGGACGAAAGGGGACGGTTCCTGTTACGTCCCAAGATCGCTCCCGCCGGGACAAGACGGGGACGGTTCCTTTTTCGTCCAAGGTCGCCGGTGGGACAAGACGGGGACGGTTCCTTTTTCGTCCACGGCTCACAGGAAAGGGGACTGTCCCCTTCTCTGTGAGCGGACCGTCGCGGCGATGGATGGACGCCGGGGTGCCCGCTTGGCTCCGTCGCCCCTAGGCTCAGCAGGACGGGAGTGAAATCGCCGGCCTCGGTGTTGTTGCCGATGTTCGACACCAGCGACCAGAAGGGTGGAGAAGGTGGCCAGAAAGACCTACTTCGGACCGATCGTGGATGTCTCCTTCGATGGAGCGGTCTGTCAGCATGCGGCCGAATGCGTCCACGGGATGCCGAGCGTGTTCGACACCGGGCGCAAGCCGTGGATCGACCCGGGACTCGCCACTTCCGACGTGGCGGCCGACGAGTTGCGCGCCGTGGTCGGACGCTGTCCGTCCGGAGCCCTGGCGATCGTGGAGCACGAGGTGGTCCGATGAGCGAGCCCGTGGTCACCGACAATGCCGAACTGCAGCGTTTCGAGGCGCACCTGGACGGGAAGCTGGCCGGATTCGCGGAGTATCAGCTGACCGACGAGCTGGTCGTCTTCACCCACACCGAGGTCGATCCGGCCTTCGAAGGCAATGGCGTCGGCTCGGCGTTGGCCCGCTTCGCCCTCGATCAACTCCGCGACCAGGGCACTCGCAAGGCGCTCCCGGTCTGCCCGTTCATCAAGGGCTGGATCCAGCGCCACCCCGACTACCTCTCGGTCACCTACGGCGCCTGACCCCGGGGACGGTTCCATTTCCGTCCGCCCTGGTCACCGGGTTTGGCGGCCCGGGTGTTGTCGCCGGGTCGGGGAGACCATTCTCGAACTTCGTGGCTGGGTTCGACGTTTGGGTGCGGTCGGGTGCGGTTCGGGTCTTCCTTTAGGTTCTTCGAACGGTCTCCCCGTCCCGGCTCTCTGGATGGGGACGGTTCCATTTCGGTCCGCCCTGGTCAGCACGATTCGCGGGGACGGTTCCATTTCTGTCCGGCCTGGTCACCGGGTTTGGCGGCCCGGGTGTTGTCGCCGGGTCGGGGAGACCATTCTCGAACTTCGTGGCTGGGTTTGACGGTTGGGTGCGGTCGGGTGCGGTTCGGGTCTTCCTTTAGGTTCTTCGAACGGTCTCCCCGTCCCGGCTCTCTGGATGGG
>JAFADF010000044.1:0-2968 GCA_023425145.1 Actinomycetes bacterium
GTTCAGAGAGGGCGGTCACGTGTATAACTACCTTATCGCAGAATATGCGGGAGTGAACGAGAAAGGAGAGGCTCTGTACTGGTGTGACAGTAACCCGGACCTTCTCGATGCCAGCGGAAACATGGCCAGCAACCGGCCAGGCAAGAATCACGACTACACCACTACTGATTTCTCAAAGGCTACATATTACGAGCAGGGAAGCTCTATGCCGGATGTATTCGGAGGCTTCGGAACCTCATTCACCTGGCGCGGATTCGACCTCTCGGCTACTTTCGATTATCAGATAGGCGGACACATTTATGATACTAACTATGCTGTCCTGATGAGGAACATCGAAACTGCTACAAATGCGGGAGGAGCGATTCACAAAGACATATTGAAGTCCTGGACCGTCAACAATAACGAAAGCAGCATTCCTCGCTCTTTCTATGGAGACCAGTACACTGCGGCTCGCTCGGATCGCTGGCTCACGAATGCAAGCTATCTGAACTTCCAGTCCTTCACCATTGGCTACTCATTCCCTAAGATGCTTATCAAGAAAATCAAGATGAGCAACCTTAGAGTATACGTGGCAGGAGAAAATCTCTACTTCTGGTCTGCAAGGAAGGGACTCGATCCACGCTATTCTTATGCTGCAAACGAGTACACGTCGGTGTATTCTCCTGTTAGGACAATCATGGGAGGAGTGCAGATCACATTCTAAACTAAATTATAGGAGAAGAATTATATGAAAAATACAATTAGAACATTTTTAATCGCCCTTGCCGTCATGCTTTTGGCCGTCGGCTGCATAAAAGAGATAGAACCGCAGTCAAATTATGTGACAAAGGAACAGGCATCCAGCGCACCGGGGTCGTTCGATAACTTCGTAAGCTCGATAACCAACACGCTATGCGGGCAATTCACTTACGGTGGCGTAGACGATAAATATCCTTGGGACTATGGCTACCCATCATTCTTCCTTCAGAGAGACGTAATGGGGCAGGACATAGCTCAGGAAGATGGCAATGACTGGTACTCCACATGGTATGCATGCGGGACCGGATTGGGACCTCGTTACAGAGACTGCCAGATTCCTTGGACTTACTATTATGGATGGATAAAAAGCTGCAATACCGTGATTTCCCTTGCGGGCGAGAATCCTGAGGCTGACAAGGTTGCTGGCGCAGGTATAGCATACGCAATGCGCGCCATGTTTTACATGGACATCGCAAGAATGTTCGGAATGTCTTCTTATGGCAGGGACAAGTCTTCCGTCACCGTCCCGATTGTTAGGGAGGCGACGACATTGACAGATTTGATGGACAACCCTCGGGCAACCAATGAGGAAATGTGGTCATTCATCATCTCAGACCTGGATAAAGCAGAAACCTATCTCGCTGACTACAAGAGGTCAGACGTTTATACTCCTGACCTTTCAGTGGTTTATGGCCTGAAAGCTAGAGCTTACCTGACCATGGAAGACTGGGCGAATGCAGAGAAATATGCTAAGCAGGCTCAGAACGGATATACGGCAATGACTGAGGCTCAGTACACTTCCAGGAAGGATGGATTCAACACTCCTAATGATGCATGGATGTTCGCATGCCGTTTCAAAGACACGGATCCGAATATTCAGATAAATGATGGCGATGGTTCCTGGGGCACGCACATGATTCTCGAAGTTCGTGAATCAGAAATGGGCTATGCTGCTAATTACGGAGCTCCGAAGCGCATAGACCGTCACCTCTATGAAACGATTCCTGCCACTGACTTCAGGAAGAAATGCTTCATTGACTTTGCGATAGATCAGTTGTCGACAGCTGATGCTAAAGTGGAAGCCCTGTCTGCTTATTCCGACGTTCCAGAGGGTATTCTTGCCACTGGAAGCGAGACGAACTCCAAAGTAGTAGGCGGTCTCGAGGTCAAGTTCCGCCCGAAGAATGGAGAACATGCAAACCAGCTTGCCGCTTATGTGGTGGCAGTCCCTATGATGCGAGTTGAAGAGATGATGCTGATAGAAGCAGAGGCTGCCGGCATGCAGGATGAGGCAAGAGGCAAGCAGCTCTTGACTGCTTTCGCAAAGCTGCGCGATCCGAATTTCGAATATGGCCAGCATTCCGAAAGCTATGACAGCGATTACGCCAAACCTTTCCAGAACGAGGTTTGGTGGCAGCGCAGGGTTGAGCTTTGGGGCGAAGGTTTCGCAACCTTCGACATCAAGCGCCTCAACAAGAAAGTCATCCGCGCTTATGCGAATACCAACCACCCGGATGCCTATAAATGGAACAGCGATGTTTACACCGCAAGCAACGGAAGCCTTTACCCAGACTGGATGGACCTTTGCATCGTTCAGTCTGAAGGGAACTACAATAAGGCCCTTGTGAACAATAAGACACCGCAGAAGCCGACTCAAAGTTCTTCAGATTTTATTTGGTAGCCATTAAAGAAATTTATACATGAAAAATATGAAAAAATATATTTATGGGTTGCTGGCCGTCCTTTCGGTTGCCGCAATTAGTGCTTGCGGCGAAAAAGAGGGCTCCGAGCCTGGCAATGATTCCAATCCTTTTATCTTCGTCAATTCCTGCGAGCTTGGCGAGAGTTACGACCCTGATTGTGACGTGGCAGTAAGATTCGCAGTCAACAATGCGACTTCTTCCGTCTACTATCTTTCGGAGAAAACTTCCGACTACGAGTCCAGGCTCAAGTCGCTAGGAGAGTCCGGCTATGCTGAATATGTAAAGACAAATGGCACGCAGCTCAGCACATCTGTCGCTACCGGGCCAACTGGCGATTCGATTTACGAGACAACCCTTACCAGTCTCTATGGCGACTACACGATAGTCGGTGTCGCATTCGGAAAAGGTTCTGAATATGACCTCAACGCTACGACTTTCACAGGCGTGCTGTGGAATGATGTTGTTGCCGGAACATACCGTCTGATGGACAACAAAAACGTGATTGGCGCCATGGGCTGGGGTGGAAG